>CAYFKW010000004.1:50078-87877 GCA_964343845.1 uncultured Desulfobacula sp.
TTTTGGCCCGCTTAAATTCTCTCTTCTGGTATTCAAGCGCTTTTTTAACATCCTCTTTTGTGGCAAATCCTTTCTCAATGGCTATTCTACCAAACGCTTCACCGCTTTTCTTTATAATAAGGTATTCTTGAATCAGCTTAAGAAGACCGACTTGGTATCTTGTGGCAAATTTATGCGTTAAGAGTAAATGGTCGAAATCAATGGTGCGGCCGTCTTTTAAATTTAGAGAATGCAGGGTGTTAATCTGAGCAAACTGATCCTTGCTGATCGTTCCATATTGAAGGGCAAGTTCAGGCAAAGACTGAATTTGAGTTGTTTGTTCCAAATTTTTTTCCTGTTTTGAAATTACTTTTATAGCTAAAGATAAATAATTTACCGTATAAAGTAAATGATTGATTGTGGTTTGTGAAACCATAACATTTGCCAGAAAGATTTTGTTATGCAACTGATAATTGAAAGAGAGGTACCTGTCAAGAGCAAGAGAATTTTTTAAACGAAATCCTGAATGTCGATATACGTCTCAAAATGATCTTTCAGCAGGGTGTAATTCTTTTCTTTAATAGAGGTCATTTTGTCTATATTCAGGTTGAGATTGAACCCGATCATAGCAAACCATTTCTCTAAAATTTGCGGGGAATCAAAAAAACCATGAATATACGTACCTGCAACATCTTTATTTTGAGTAATACATCCGTCCACATCTTTGCAGGGCGCTGAATTTCTTGAGGTTACTTTAATAAACGGCACTCCAGTCTTTAAAATGGTTTCTCCCATGTGAATTTCATACCCCTTCCCTTTTGCGTCTCCCCAGAAAAAATTGCTTAGCGTTGTTGTTTTTGGTGCTTTTAATATTGTTTGAACCGGTAAAAGGTTCAGTGCATCTGTTTTTCCGGGTGTGCCTTCCAGACCTTCCGGATCATCTACAAACTCACCCAGCATTTGATAGCCGCCGCAGATTCCAAACACACGACCGTTTGATTGTAGATATTTTTCAAGGGGTGTTTTGAAGTTTTTTAATACCCATTCCAGATCCGCCCGGGTATTTTTTGATCCCGGAATAATGACAGCTTGAAATTTGGAAAGGTACTCTGGCTTATCAAAGAAAATTGTTTGAACCTCTTTGATATTTGACAAGGCATGGAAATCTGTAAAATTGGCAATGTGCGGAAGCCGGATAATGCCGATTGCCGGTGTTCCGGTTTTATATGCTTGAAAGTTATTACAGTCTTCTATCTCTACAGAATCTTCAGCATCAATCTTAAAGTGGGTATACCACGGCAGGACACCAAGCACTTTTTTTTTGGTTTGTGTTTCAATCCAATCCACTCCGTCTGAAAATAAAGCAATATCGCCTCGAAATCGATTGATAATAAATCCTTTTACCATGTCCCTGTATTTTTGCGGAAGGCATTCAAGCGTGCCGATAATTTGAGCGAACACACCGCCCCTGTGAATATCTGCTGTTAAAATAACATCAGCATCGGCATATTCAGCCATGGCAAAATTCACAATGTCATTGGACATCAAATTGACTTCAGCACATGACCCCGCACCTTCCAGGATGATCCTGTCATATGACTGCTCCAATGCATCAAATGCATTACATGCCTTTTTAAAATAAAAGCCTTTATTCTGATGATAATCCATAGCAGTGTGATTTCCATGAACCTGTCCATTTAAAATCACCTGAGATTGTTTTTCTCCTGTTGGTTTCAGTAAAATGGGGTTCATATGGACATGGGGGGCTATTCTGGATGCTTCTGCCTGAACAATCTGAGCACGTCCCATTTCCAGGCCTTCTGGCGTGATGCCTGAATTATTAGACATATTTTGTGATTTAAACGGTGCAACTTTGGTTCCCCTGTCCACAAGTGACCTGCAAAGGGCTGCTGCAATAATGCTTTTCCCAACATCAGAACCGGTTCCTAAAATGGCAATGTTTTTCTTCATTATTTTTCGATACCCACCCGGGCTGCTACACCCTGCTGATAATAATGTTTAATTTCTTTCATCTCTGTTACAAGATCCGCTTTTTCAATCAATTTTTGAGAGGCCCCTCTTCCTGTGATCACAAGCTCGATATTTTCAGGTTTCATATCCACCAAAGCCAGCAATTGTGCCTCTGTGATCAGGTTGCACATGACAGCGACATTTGCTTCTTCAGCAATAACAACATCATGTTTTTTCTGCTGTAAAATTTCACATAACTTCAAATACCCTTGTGTGCCGGCTGCAATATCCTCTTCTGATGGCCTGCCTTTTACAAATTTTCCAAGGCCGTATTGTTCAATTGTAATGTTTTTAAATTTTGAGAGTGCTTTGATTTCAGAATAATCTCCTTTTTTTAAAAACTGAACAATAAACACATTGAGCCCTGCGCCGGCAGCTCTCAATGCAAGTCCCAAACTTGCAGTTGTTTTTCCTTTGCCATTGCCGGTATAAACCTGGACATACCCTTTCATTTTTTATCCCCTAAAATCGTCTCTGGTTTTAAATATCGTATTTCTTTGAATAGCCTCTAGGTGTAAATAAAAAGTCTAAATATTGCTTTGAGGCACTGGAGCCTATAAACAACACGGTCTGCATACCCACTTTTGCATCATCCATTTTACCTAAAGTCGTAAATGAAATGTGCTGATTTTCCCTCATTGCGCCTGTGACGATACCGACAGGTGTTTTGCTGTCTCTTTGTGCTAATATGAGCTCCTGAGCTTTTTTCAGCTGCCAGTTTCTTTTTTTGCTTTTCGGGTTGTACAGCACAATGACAAAGTCTGCCATTGCCGCACAGGTCAATCTTTTTTCAATTTTTTCCCAGGGCGTCAAGAGGTCGCTCAAAGAGATCGCAGCAAAATCGTGAGTGAGGGGCGCTCCTGCCAACGCAGCTCCAGCAGCTAACGCAGGGATGCCGGGAACAATTTCCAACTGCAGGCCATCGCCTACTCCCGGCGTTCCCCCTTTGCCTGCCGGACGGATAAGATTTATATTTCTTTGTTCACATATTTCAAACACAAGTCCTGCCATGGCGTAAATGCCAGGATCTCCGCTGGAAATTAAAGCACAGGATTTTCCAGATAATGCCTGCTCGATTGCTTTTTCAACCCGTTGGACTTCCTTCATCATCCCGGTGGAGATAATTTCTTTATCTTTGACAAGGTCTTTGATTAAATTAATATAAGTAGTGTAGCCTGCTACACAACCCACCTTCTTTATCACTTCAATTGCCCGTGGCGACATGTACGATATGCTGCCGGGTCCCGTACCTACAACGTAAAGAGTCATCTTTTTATTGCCACCGCAATGGTGACATCCTTATTCTTTCTTTTTGTCACGATTAAATTGCCATTGTTTGAAGACAGGATAGCTGCCGCCTCGCAAACGCTTTTAACGCCCAAATGTTTTTCAACTATTTTTGACGGGGTTTGAATATTCTTGACAGAGTTTAAATCCTCATTGCTATAAAATACTAAAGGAATATCCATCTGTTCTGCAAGAGACAGCAGTCCTTTTTCATCTTCTTTTACCTTGGTTGTTGCCAGTTGATGAATGCTGCGGGCAGACAGCCGCTCATCTTTTAAAACATCAAACAAAAACGCTCTTATCTGTTTCAGGCTTGTGCCCCTGTTACATCCGATGCCAACCGTTAAAACAGGTGGTCTTAAAATTAACGTTCCACGTGGAACGCTTTGTATTTCAGGCGAACAAAAAATGCCTGGCAAAGAAAGGTTGCTTGGTCTGCTTTCATGCCAGAAAGATTTGGGCAGCCTGGGCTTTATGAATTTATAAGGATCATGAAGGTCTATAGGCTCTCCTGTGAGAATGGCCATATTAATATGTTTGATGTTTTCAGGGGTTTGGATAAAAATGGCGTTATCCTTTGCAATCAGATCAATAGAAGGAAGGTCGTTGGTGTCTGTAGCAGTCGTAATCACAGGGGTCGCATGAATGCTGGCTGCAATATGTTCGGCCAGCTGATTTGCGCCGCCAAGATGTCCGGATAAGAGGCTGATGGCAAACGTTCCATTGTCATCTACCACAACGACAGCAGGGTCGATTGTTTTTGATTTCAACAGGGGTGAAAGAATTCGAACTGCAATACCTGTAGAAAATATAAAGACATGACCTTGAAATTTGTTGAACCGACGGTGAATTTCTGTTGAAAGCGTATCAAAATTAAACCGGTGTATGTCTGATGGTTTTACTTTTGCAATTTTTTCTGGCAGGAAAAGGATGGCGCCCTTAAAATCGGTTTTAATCTTTTCACCCAGTTTTTTCCCATTGGGTGTAATGCACCAAATAGCAATCTTTGGTATAAAAGGATTATTTTTCTGACGTTCGGTATCCATGAGAAAAAGCTGCATCATATAATTTTGATTTTATTATAACCTGATTTGAAGCGCTTGCCTCAACAGGTTTTCCAACAATAATGAGAGCATGTCTTTTTATAGAATGATTCTCACAAATTTCAACCAGGTTTTTAATTTTTGTGTATATTATTTTTTCTTCCGGGTGACTGACTTTATAGGCAACGGCACACAATCCGTTTTGTCCGTAATTGTTTTCCAGAATTGTCTGCACTTTTTTTATATGTCCCATACTTAGATAAATTGCCATGGAGGCCTTGTGGGAAGCCAGTGTTTCAAGGCTTTCTGATTCAGGTACAGGTGTCCTGCCAGATATCCTTGTTAAAATCAATGTCTGGGTGACTTCAGGCAGTGTGTATTCCATATTCATTCCGGCTGCTGCTGCAAATGCTGCGGTAACCCCGGGGATAACTTTATAGGGGATATTTAATTTTTCAAGTTCCCGTATCTGCTCAAAAATGGCACCATATAAAGACGGATCACCTGTATGAAGCCGGACAACTTTTCCCCCCTTATGGTATTCTGTTTGAATTGTATCGATAATTTGGTCCAGGTTCATGCCGGCGCTGGATATGGTTTTGGTGTTTCTCCCCTTCCAGCATAAAACAGCTTCAGGTACCAGGGACCCTGCATAGATAATAAGATCTGCATTTTTCAGGGCAGTCATGGCTTTAACAGTGATAAGGTCAGGATCGCCAGGCCCTGCTCCTGCAAAAATTACGTTGTTTTCCTTCATATGCACTCACTTTCTTTCACGGTTTAGAACCGGAAATGATCCAAACCGGGTTTAATGCTTCAAACCGGTCGCCAAACGGCATTCCTTTGGAGCGTGCCACCTGAACCTGAACCACATCAGGATTAAATTTCAATTCCTTTAATACTCTGACAGAAGCCTCGAGGTTCTGAATCAAAACCGTATTGATGACAATAATTCCAAAACAAGCCAGTTTGTCGCAGGCTTTTTTTATAATTTGATCTAATTGTTTTCCTCCACCGCCGATAAAAATACGATCAGGGGTTTTTAAGTCTTCGATTCCTTTGGGAAAGACTGCATTTAAAACTTTAACATTCGAACAATTAAAGTTCTTGATGTTGTGTATAATATCAGAAATCCTGTCAGGGCGTTTCTCAATGGCATATACATGTCCCCAGGGAAGTTGTAAGGCTGCCTCAATTCCAAGAGATCCAGAACCAGACCCAATGTCCCAGAGGACATGATCTTTTTTTATGAATTTCAGCTTGGACAGCGTGATGCTTCTTATTTCAGATTTTGTAATCAGCCCTTTTGAATGTTTGAACAAAGTGTCTTCCATGCCAATATGTGTTTCTTGTGAAAAAGTAGTTTTATCTTTTCCTCTCTTTTTTAAAATAACAATATTGGGGTGTGAAAAATCATGACGACTGACATGGTTAAGATTATCAAACCAGGATATTTTTTCATTTTTCTCATCGCCCAAATTTTCGAGTACGCAGAATCGAAATTCAAACAGGCTTTCTTCTATTAAACCCAAAGCTATATATTTGGGGTCCATCTGAGGATCTGTTAAAAAGGCAATCTTATTTTCATGCGTCAGTTTTGAAAATTCAAACGGTTTTTGCTTTTTTCCATGCAGACTTACAATTTTAGCATCATGCCATGGTTCTCTTATTGCGGCAAAGGCAGCGGATATAGAAGAAATATTGGAATGGATGATGACATGTTCTTTTTTGATATGCTGGACCAAAGTGGACCCAATACCGTAAAATAAAGGATCACCAGAAGCAAGAACCACTATTTTTTTCTCTGCCATTTTGTCCTTGATGCTTTCGACAATACGTTTAATATGGCCTTTAATGATAATTTTTTGTTTGTCAGGATAGTCAAATAAAGATAACTGCCGGCTGCCGCCAACCAGAATATCACAATTTTCAATCAAATCTAAATGGACTTGTGTCAGGTCCTTTTTTCCCTGTCCAATACCGATAACGTTAATTGGAAACATATTATGCCACCATATAATAAAGGGTTCCTGCTAATATGATACTTAACACTCTGAAAAACTGACCAGATAATAGCAGTTGTAGCCCCATTTTGGGAGAAAAAATTCCCATATACCTGGGAAGCTGGTGTCGAAGCGCTCGAATAGGAAATGCAAGAACATTGCCGAGTAATAACGCAACCACCGTTTGTTTTATGGTTATGACGCCGGCATTCATAAGGGCTCCTGCTGCAGCAAAACCGGATGTAAATTCAGCAGCAAAGCTTAAAATAACAACCGAAAGAGATTCTACAGGCATAATGTTCAATGTAATTGTTCCAGCGACTGTTTTGTTTAAATAATCAAAAAATCCGTTTATATTTAATATAAAGACAAGCGTATAGATGGGCAAAACCCATATAACGATGTTGGTAATCCTGGCAGGAAGTTTTGATTTGATCTTTTGTAAAATAGTTTTTGCATCTTTTTTCTCTCCCGGGGAGGTGTTTTGACTTCGTTCAACCGCTTCAATGGGATCTTGGGTTAAAAAAAACCGGCCGAACAGAAGAAAGCAAATCGTTCTGAACAGGGTGGCTGAAAACGTAACAGCAAAATACAAAATACCGGCATACCCGGTTAAAGGTAAAACAATAAAAACAGTCGTGGGAAGATGTAGAAAAAATGCCGGGAACTGATTTATATAATTGGATAAAAAAAGCTGCATTTTGCTGATTTTACGGTCCTCATAAAAATCTAAAAGCATAGCGTTGGCTGCTGCACCGGAAACAAATGCAGTTGTAAAGGCGGCACTGCACCTGTTCCCTAATTTGGAAAAACGGAAAAAAGGCCTTGCAAGAACGGAAAGGTGGTTGGTCCAGCCCAGACCTTCAACCAGCTGCCCGGCCAAAAGACCGATAAAAATGAAGAAAAGAAGCCTTATTAAGGGGATGCCAAGTTTATTTATACAAATGGAAAGTTGAATGTTTTCAAAATAAGCTAAGCTAAAAAGCAGTCCAATCAAAGTCAGAAATAATGACATACCAAGACTTTTATATTTCACGTTACCGGGTTTCATCTAATTCAATCAGCCGTTTATTTAGAAGCCAGTATTAAAGTCCAGTAATCAGGATCTCTGTTTTCAAGCTCATCGATATTATTATAAATTTTTTCTTCTTTGCGGCCGCACTTGGAAACAGCTGCACTGTTTTTGTTTAAGCCGGTTTCTTTTAATGCATTATTTATGTCTGTAATATTTTTATATGCTTTTACAATGGCGACATTTTCTACGCCGTTAATTTTTCGAATCCTGTCACCGCCATAGGCACCGGAAGTCAAAAGAAGCGATTCTTCCCCTTCAACCAATATCCTGTTCAACCTTGCCGATACGGCATGAAAGGACGTAATACCGGGAATTGTTTCAATATCGGCATCCGGCATAATGCAGTCCATTTTCTTTAAAATATACCCAAAAGTTGAATAGGTTGTTGGATCTCCAAGGGTTAAAAACACAGCTGTTTTCCCCTGGTTTAAAACCTTGGCAATTTGTTTTGCATTGTGTGTCCATGCAGCTTCCACTTCTTTGGTATCTTTTGTCATAGGAAACGACAATTTTTCAATCGGAACGGAAGAAGATATATAAGAAGAAGCAATCTCCACAGCTAAACTATAGGTGTTCTTTGTTGAGGCTGCTGTAAAAATAATGTCTGCTTCTTTAATGACTCGAACAGCCTTTACCGTAATAAGCTCAGGGTCTCCGGGGCCGACACCAACCCCATATAATTTTCCTTTTTTTTCCATTATAAATCCTTACGTAACATTACTTGAGCGAAAATATCAGGGTATAAGAGTTTTCCGATAGTAATAATTCCATTGTATAACCTGGGAACCGGGCGGGAAATGATACTTTCGTCAATTAAAAAAATTTGATCGTTTTTAATGGCTTTAATAATTTTAAATCCTGGTTCTTTTTTTATTTGTTCAATATTTACAGCATTCATCACACCTTTTTGAGCGAGGAATACATCTATTTGCGATGATTTTGCAAGAATTTTTTCCTTTCCATAGTTGGCAATATTGGTATTCCGTGAAGCTGTAGCATCTGAGGCAATATTAATCCCACCTGCAGTTTCTAGTGCAAAAATTGGCATGGCTGCTTTTGTAAATGTTTTCATTCTCGTGTGAATTGCCTGAAAATACACCTTTTTTTTAGGGTAGATGTCCTTTGTTATGAATCGAATATGATCGATTTTCATCTTGAAATTCCGGACCATTTCTCTTGCTTTTTTCTCTTTACCTGTCAATCGTCCCAACGCCAGCCAATAGGTATACATTTCAGTGATGCTGGAAGGTTGAAGAGACACAATGGTAATTCCTGATTTTTCAAGGCGGTGAATTAGCTTTGGATATCCGTTGTCAATCATGGGCCGGATAAGAATGAGATCAGGTCTGGCTGCTAAGAATTTTTCCGGTCCGTCATGGTAAGAAAAGGCTTGCTTTGATGTGACATGATCAGGAAATGTATCATTCACTGAAACACCGATAATCGATTTTTCCAACCCTAAAAAATAGAGGTTCTCAGTATGGGCGCCATAAAGAGATATAATCCGGGTAAAAGGTACGTCAAATTTTATACTTCTTCCTTTTTTGTCATTCAGCTCTACTGCATGGGTGATCACAGATAAGAAAAAAAGAACAAAAAGAATCATTCCGGTTATGGTGTTAAGTTGTCGGATAGTAAACCTGCTTTGCTTTCACTTTTTTATTAAATTCAACATACGCCCTTACATTAAATACAGTTTTGATGCTGTCAGGCGTTAAAACATCTCCTGAAATACCAAAGGCATTGATCGTTCCATTTTTTAGCATCAATATGCTGTCAGACCAGCTTGAGGCCAGGTTCAGGTCATGAAATACACTGATAACCAGTTTGTTTTTTTCTTTAACCAGTTGTTTGACCAATTGCAGCATATGCAGGGTGTGATTTATATCCATACTGGAAAAGGCCTCATCAAGGAGCAGTAAAGGCGTATCCTGGCATAAAGCCCTTGCAAAGACACACCGCTGTCTTTCCCCTCCGGACAATTCATTGATCTTTCGATCCCTAAGTCCAGAAATGTCACAGCTGTCCATTATGGTTTCAACGAGTTCCATGTCACTGTTTGATGGATGTGAGAACCTTGGAATATAGGGATGCCGCCCCATCATTACAATATCTTTTACACGAAAAGGGAAATTGATGGTATAATCTTGAGAAACAATGGCAATAGTTTTTGACAACTGCCTTTTTGAAAAAAATGAAATCGATGTGTTATCAATATCGATTTTACCTTTATCTGGTGTTAAGAATCCTGAAATAATATCAATAAGAGTGGTTTTACCACTGCCGTTTGGTCCAATAATCGAATAAAAATTTCCTGATTCAAATTCGCAGGAAATGTTCTGCAGGATATGGTCAACCGCATAGGTGAAACTGATATTGTTTAAAATAATTTTCATGGGCCGCCTATTTAAACTTGTTCTTTTTAAAAATCCAGCAGAAAACAGGGCCGCCTGTTAGAGCAGTCAGGACACCAATGGGTATTTCATGAGGAAGTACAGCCCGCGTTATAGTATCTGCAAATAGCAGCAGGGAAGCGCCTGCCAGCATGGAAAGGGGAATAAGTTTTCGGTTGTCAGGTCCTGTAACAAATCGGATCATGTGCGGAATCAAAAGGCCGACGAATCCAATAATACCAGAGACAGATACACAGACAGCAGCTACCAATGATCCTGTTATGAGTAAAATGAGCGTCACTTTCTTTAAATCAACCCCCAGGCTGTTTGCCGATTTAGCGCCAAGGGAAATGAGGTTTAGATCTCTGGCAAAAAAGACAGATATGAAAAGTCCGGAAAATGTAAAGATCATTACAATGGCGACATTGGCCCAGGTTTTGGAAGCAAAACTTCCCATAAGCCAGAAGATGATGACAGATACCTGTTCGTTTGCAATAAATTTTAAAAAACTGATTCCTGCAGAGAGGATGGCAGCAACAATAATGCCTGATAAAATTAAATTGTTGGATGACAGCCCTGCCATCGGGTTTTTAGAAGAGTAGGATAAAAAAACAACAACAAACAAGGTGATGCAGGCACCTGCAAAGGCAAAAACAGGTACAGAAACAAAGGCGGCGCCTAAATTTAATAAAATGGCGATGCTTGCGCCAAATGCAGCACCGGCAGAAACACCGAGTGTATATGGGTCTGCAAGGGGATTTAATAAAATGCCCTGGAATAAAACGCCTGAAAGTGCCAGAGCAGCGCCGACAAAGGCACAGGTAAGAATTCTTGGCAGTCGGACATCAAACAGGACGGCCATAAATGTTTCATCAGCGGCTTCGATTATTTTAAGATTGCCGGAGATCTTTCCAAAAACAAGCTGAAGGATGTCTAAAAAAGGGATTTTAATGTAACCGCTGGAAAGAGAAAACAATACCATAAAAACAAGGAAAAGGGAGAATAGGACCACCAGATATCCTGTTCTCCCTTTAGATATGGCAACCGGTATACTCAAAATTTTGCCATGATCTACAGGTCAATGCCTGAAGCTTTTGCTGCATCTTTTATATGATCAACGAAAAGATCAGCGAACTGATTATTAGATCCAAGACCTTGGAGAATTATTTCAACATCAAAGCCGTCACGGCTTAACACGCTTTTCCAGGAGTCATCTTCAGCACCGGCCATATCGTTTACTGCATGATCACCAGCGACAATCATCAAGGGTTTTAACAGGATTTTTTTATGCGTTACGTTCGAATGCAAAAGGGTTTTCCGGATATGCTCAATCCCTGGGAACCCTTCAACACACCCGACATAAGTTTTTACCTCCGGGTATAATTTTCTCATCATTTCCTGGAGTTCAGTGTAAATGCCTGTTGACCAAAGCTCGTTTCCATGGCCCATATAGACCAGGGCGGCATTTTTATCTTTGGCCATTTGTATATCTCCGGCAAAGGTTTCTGCAGCCTCTTCAAGGTCTTCACGGTAGGGGTGGATATCGCCCACCGTACCAAGCGCAGGCCTGCCCAGGGCTATTTTATTGAAAGGTTTCCATTTGTTTCGAATGGTTTTAATAGACCGAACCGCGTCTACATATTGTTGTAAATCATGATATTGTTCCATGTGGAACAAATGGGTAGGCTGAACGATAACATCCTTAAATTCTTGGCTTTTCAACTCGCCAAAGGTTGATAAAAGATTTTTTGTAAAGATAATTTCCTTTGAAATCCCCTTTTGAATCCATTCATCTGGATGGCGGCTTCTTTTTTCCCAGATAGATCGGATAATATTGGATGTAAACACCACTTTTACTTCAATGCCTGGAAACGCATTCTTCACCCGGGCGGTGATGTTGTCAATAGATTGAACCGCTTCAGGAACAGTTGTGCCAAAACTTGCAAGAATGATGGCTGTTTTAGCATGCAGCGGTGAAGTGTAAAAAAGGCCCAGCATCAGACTTAGAACCAGTAAATAAACTTTTTTCATAACATTCCTCGGTTATTACTAAGTGTGCCCCCTTGAGGGCTAAATAACGCGGAACCGGGCATCAATAAAAAATCCCATATCAGACGTTTCTGATATGGGAACCGTTTTTATCCACATTTCATTGATCAGCCCTATGTCCTCGCGAGCAAACGATCAAATGTTCAGGCAGGTTTTCTGACTCCCGGATCTGTTTACTTGTCACTCCTTCCCATTTTCTACATCAACAGTGGTTTATGTGACGTTCATTCCCGGTTACAGCGGCGGGTCCGTTCCTGAGTTTCACAGGATTCCCTTTTGACTGCAACTGCAGCACCTAAACATCCGTTAAAATAGTCTCATTACAGTCCCGTGTCAATAAAAAGTTTTGTTAATCGTTAAAGGGACTTATAATTTTTTGGAAAGATGATTTTCCAATACAGCAGATGATTGAAGGGGGTATTCACCTGTGACAGATCATCTTTCCAAGACGGGAAATTATTTAGCAAATGGTATAAGCTGGTTTCAGCCTTCTTGGATATTAAAAGAAACTTTTATGAAACAGTTGTTTTGATTTGTTGAATAATGTTAAAACCATCCTGGGATCTATAAAGCATTATATCAAAAAATTTGGGATAAAAAAATAACCGCATGCAATGTCTGGATTTAATTTTCAAAAAAAGAGATGGACAACAGCTGTCTAAAAAAGAGATAGACTTTTTTATTTCAGGTCTTGTCAAAGGTGTTATTCCTGACTACCAGGCAGCAGCGCTGTTAATGGCCATATGGTTTGCCAAACTGGATGATCGTGAAACAGCGAACTTAACTTTTTCCATGCGTGATTCAGGAGAGATCATTGATCTGACCGACATTAACGGACCTAAAACGGACAAGCATTCATCAGGAGGCGTAGGAGACACAACAACGCTGATTGCAGCACCTATTGTCTCTGCCTGTGGACTGAAAGTAGCCAAAATGTCAGGCCGCGGTCTTGGACATACAGGGGGAACCCTGGATAAATTAGAATCTATTCCAGGGCTTTTAACACAAATTGATATGGAAGAATTTAAACGGATTGTATCAACATGTGGCCTTTCAATTATCAGTCAGACCAATACGCTTGTGCCGGCAGATAAACTGCTGTACGCCTTGAGAGATGTAACAGGAACGGTGGATAATACGTCGTTAATTGCCGCCAGCATCATGAGCAAGAAATTGGCATCAGGCAGTGACGCGATTGTGCTGGATGTGAAAACAGGCAATGGAGCATTTATGAAGGATATCCATGATGCCCGGATACTGGCACAAACAATGGTAGACATTGGCAAAAAAGCCTCTAAAAAGATGAAGGCTCTGGTAACAGACATGAATCAGCCGCTGGGGTGTGCCATTGGAAATGCATTAGAAGTAAAGGAAGCCATAGAAATTCTGCAGGGAGAGCATGAGGGGGATCTAAAAGAGGTCTCTATGGCTCTGGCAGCGAATATGCTGATGGTGGGAGGTGTTGAAAAAACATATACCGCAGCAGTAAATAAAGCCGCACAGGTGCTGTCCTCCGGGAAAGCCCTTCAAAAATTCGAACAAATGATAGCGGCACAGAAAGGAGATCCAAGGGTTTGCCAGGATACAGCACGGTTACCAAAAGCAAGAAAAACGATAGCAGTAAAGGCAGAAAAAAAGGGTTGTATTTCAAGCATTAAAACACATCAGATTGGCATCTGCGCTGCATTACTAGGCGCTGGAAGGTTTAAAAAATCTGATACAATTGATCCTGGTGTCGGTATCTGGATAAAGACCCGCTTGGGAGATAACGTTGAAAAAGGTGATCTCCTCGCACAGTTTCATGTTAATGATACAAAGAATGTAGACCAGGCCCTTCAAAGATTTCAGGATGCTGTTTCAATTGATGCTGCGTCTTGTAACAGGCACCCTTTAATTTATGACATCATACACTGATATGAAAGGATAGCAAATGAATTCTGAGCAACTTGCTGCTTATTTTGATCATACGATTTTAGATCCTGCTGCAACAAAAAAACAGGTAATTCAAACATGTCATGAGGCAAAAAAATACCGCTTTTTTAGCGTGTGTGTAAACCCTTTTCATATAAGACTTTCAAAGGAGGAATTGGCTCAAACCAAAATTAAGGTGTGTTCTGTTGCAGGATTTCCTCTGGGTGCAAACAGATCCCGGATTAAAGCAATGGAAGCAGAGCAGGCCATAGAAGAAGGCGCAGATGAAATCGATATGGTAATGAATATAGGCGCGCTGAAAAGCAAAGATTTTTATACTGTTGAAAAAGATATCCAAGCTGTTGTAACTGCAGCAAAAGGAAAGATTGTAAAAGTTATTATTGAAACCTGTCTTTTAAGTAAGAATCAGAAAGTCAATGCGTGCAGCATTGTGAAAAACACAGGGGCACATTTTGTTAAGACTTCAACCGGTTTTGGGGAAAAAGGTGCCACCAGAGAAGATGTGGCGTTGATGAAAGATATCGTCGGTGATACCCTTCAGATAAAGGCGTCCGGTGGAATTAAAACACTGGCAGATGCAATGGGAATGATAGATGCAGGTGCCAGCCGTATCGGGGCAAGTGCTGGTGTTGCTATTATTGACGCATTGCTGCAGGAATAGGGTAAAGGGTATGATATGAAAGCGCTATTGCTCATTATTGACAGCTTTGGAATAGGCGCTCTTCCAGATGCTGATCGGTATGGGGATGCTGGTGCGAATACTGCATTGCACATTTGTGAGGCAATTCCAGGAGAAAAATGGCCTCACCTGAAACATCTGGGGCTTGGTAATTGTGCCAATCTTTTAGGGGATACACTTCCCGGATGCCCGGCATCCCGGACGCCAGCGGCCAGCGTTGGTGTTATGAATCAGGCGTCCGCGGGCAAAGATACAATATCAGGGCATTGGGAGATGGCAGGGATTAAATTAGACAAACCGTTTCACATATTCAATCCGTCTTTTCCATCGTTTCCAGAAAAACTGGTTAAGGACTTCCAAAAACAGACCGGTTATAAGCTGCTTGGGAACAAAAGCGCTTCTGGAACTGAAATAATAGAAGCATTGGGGAAAGCACATCTGAAAGGCGAGGGTGTCATTGTTTATACCTCAGCAGATTCAGTGTTCCAAATCGCTGCACATGAAGACATCGTTCCTGTGAAGGAACTGTATCAGATTTGTGAAATTGCCAGAAAATTATGTGATCCCTATCATGTCGGCAGGGTCATTGCAAGGCCGTTTATTGGTAAGCCAGGCCAGTTTAAACGGACAGGATCAAGAAAAGATTATTCTATGGTACCACCGCAACGGTCACTTTTGAATCACCTGCAAAACCATCATATTCAAACCATTGGAATTGGTAAAATAGGTAATATTTTTTCAGAGCAGGGGTTAGAAACAAGTTTTCATGATTCAGAAAACAGCGCCTGCCTTAATCGAACCATTGATTGTCTACAAAAAAGAACGACAAAGGATCAGTTTATATTTGTTAATCTTGTAGATACAGATATGTTATATGGTCATAGGAGAGATATAAAAGGGTATTATAAGGCTGTTTGTGAAATAGATGAGATGCTGCCGGAAATAGTGGAATCAATGAATTTTGAAGATCTGATGATTATTACAGCAGATCACGGTTGCGATCCAGGATTTAGAGGGACAGACCATACAAGAGAGTATGTGCCATTATTGGTGTATCAGAAAATTCATAAACCGGTTGAATTGGGAATTAGAGCCAGTTTTTGTGATGTGGCACAAAGCATCACAGCGTTTTTTGGTCTTCCCAGAATAGAAAACGGGCAATCATTTATTTAAACCATCATACAAAAAAGGAGAAAAGGATGAAAAGGGGATTTGTTTTTTTGTTAACTATCGTCTTTTCCATGGGGTTTTGTTGTGCTGGAACAGCAGGTGCCAGGAAACTAAAGGTTGCCATGGTAACAGACTTAGGTGGTGTAAATGATCAGTCCTTTAACCAGTCTGCCTGGGAAGGGCTGAAAAGGGCTGAACAGGAGTTTGGGACTAAAATTGCATATAAGGAGTCAAAACAGGATGCAGATTATGCCCCGAATATGGAAACATTTATCGATGCAGAGTTTGATTTGATATGGGGGATCGGTTTTTTAATGGGGGATGCAATTAGATCGACAGCCCGGATCAACCCTGATCAAAAGTTTGCCATTATTGATTTTTCATATGGTGATCAAACGCCTGAAAATGTGGGATGTGTCGTGTTTGATGAAGAACAGTCATCCTTTTTGGTTGGATATATTGCAGGCAAAATGACAAAGACCAACATTATTGGATTTGTTGGCGGTATCAAATTTCCTTTGATTGAAAAATTTGAGTATGGTTACATGACAGGCGCAAAGCTTGCAAATCCGAAATGCAGCGTTCTTCGACAATATGCAGAATCGTTTACAGACGCGGCAAAGGGCAAAGCAATGGCCAACAACATGTATCAGCAGAATGCTGATATTATATTTCATGCATCAGGAACAGTGGGTGATGGAGTTATTGAATCGGCCAAGGAAAAAGGCAAATGGGCCATTGGGGTAGATAAAGACCAGAATTTTATGGCGCCTGACCATATATTAACGTCAGCCATGAAACGAGTGGACAATGCCATTTTTGACATGGTTAAAAAGTTGGTCAATGGAGAATTTGAAGGGGGACAGACAGTGGTATACAATTTGTCCAACAATGGGGTTGGCATTGCCCCAACCTCCAGCAAGCATGTTCCGAAACCAATTTTAGATGAAGTTGATCTTTTGATTCAAAAAATAAAGGGGAATGAACTGGTTGTACCAAAAACCAAATCGGCATTTGAGGCTTTCTTCAAATAAGGAGAGATGATAGATTTAGCCCAAAAAACAGTTGAAATGATCAATATTGTTAAAAAGTTTGGCAATATTACTGCCAATAACAATATCAGTCTTACTGTCCATAAAGGGGAAGTCCACGCATTATTGGGTGAAAATGGCGCAGGAAAATCAACCCTTATGAACATATTATACGGGCTTTATGAAGCAACATCCGGCACAATCAAAGTAAATGGTAAGAAAACAAAGATAGCAAGCCCCTATGCGGCCATTCAAAAAGGCATCGGAATGGTGCATCAGCATTTTATGCTGGTAGCGCCTTTTACAGTTACTCAAAATATAATACTGGGAAATGAAATAACAAATTTTTTTGGCCTGGTTGATTTAAAACGTGCTGAAAAAGAGATCGCACATCTTT
This sequence comes from uncultured Desulfobacula sp., assembly GCA_964343845.1. Taxonomy (GTDB): domain Bacteria; phylum Desulfobacterota; class Desulfobacteria; order Desulfobacterales; family Desulfobacteraceae; genus Desulfobacula. The sequence goes on from CAYFKW010000004.1 coordinate 67,148, forward strand.
CAGAACAGTATGGATTGAAGGTTGATCCAAAAGCCTTGATACAGGATCTGTCTGTTGGCAGTCAACAACGGGTTGAGATTTTAAAAGCGCTGTACAGAGGAGCCCAGATCCTTATTTTAGATGAACCCACTGCTGTGTTAACGCCTCAGGAGATACAAGATCTTTCACTTATTATCCAGAACCTGTCCAATGAAGGGAAATCCATCATCATTATCACCCATAAGTTGAGGGAGATTAAGATGATGGCAGATTTTTGCACGATTATCAGGCAGGGAAAGAAAGTAGACACGGTTGATGTGAAGGACATCTCCCAGGAAGAACTGGCGGCAAAAATGATGGGTCGTGAGCTCAGCCTTAAAGTTGAAAAACAAAAACAGATATCAGGTGATGCTGCCCTTGAAATAGAAAACCTTGTTGTTCAAAACAGTCGGGGGATCCATGTTGTTGATCATTTGACCCTGAAAGTGAATAAGGGGGAAATTCTTGGCATCGCGGGTGTAGACGGCAATGGTCAGACAGAACTGGTAGAAACTCTGACCGGTTTGAGAAAAGCTGAACAAGGAAGGGTAAGGGTCAAAGGGAAAAATATTATAAACTTTTCACCAGATAAAATAATTCATCAATATCATCTCAGCCATATTCCGGAAGACCGCCGGAAACGAGGACTTATTTTTGATTTTGATATTGCAGAAAATTTGATATTGGACACCTACGCGGATAAAAAGTTTTCAAAAGGCGTTACATTAAAAAAGAATCAAATTTATCGCCACGCTGAATCCCTTATAAAGGAATTTGATATTCGGCCACAGGACCCCAGACTCCCGGCCAAGGCACTGTCTGGCGGCAACCAGCAAAAAATGATTATTGCCAGAGAAGTTTCAAATAACCCGGACATTCTCATTGCTGCTCAGCCCACAAGAGGACTGGATGTGGGTGCAATTGAATATGTGCATCAGGTACTGGCGGACCAGCGTAACAAAGGAAAAGCTGTTTTGCTGGTGTCTTTTGATCTGGATGAAGTCATCCATCTTTCTGATAGGATCGCTGTGATTTATGAAGGACAGATTGTCGGAATTATGGATGCACAGGATGCAGATGAGCAGAAAATCGGTCTGATGATGGCCGGGGGTACGATAGGACAAAGCGTATGAAAGAGACGTTTTTTAAAAGTTCTTTGGGCCTTACCATTATCTCCATTATGATGGGATTTATGATGGGTGCCTTAGTACTTTTGACTGCCGGGTTCAACCCCATTGAAGCATATGCTGCAATCTTAAAAGGTATTTTTTCCAAGCCCAAATATATATCCTATGTGGTTATCTATTCCACACCGCTGATTATAACGGGACTGTCGGTTGCCTTTGCCCTGCGGACCGGACTATTTAACATTGGTGCAGAAGGACAATATATTGTCGGTGCGATGGCGGCAGCAATAGCAGGATATTTTTTTAATCTGCCAATGGTGCTGCATATCATAATCTGCATCACCCTGGCTGCAGCAGCCGCGGCATTCTGGGGGGGACTTGCCGGGATTATCAAGGCAAAGTTTGGTGTGCATGAGGTGATTTCAACCATTATGCTGAACTGGATTGCTCTATACCTTTCCAATTGGGCAGTAACGTTGAATGCCTTTGGCAAACAAGGGACAGGAAAGTCATATGTGATTCAGGAAACTGCCAGAATCGATTTATATGGTCAATGGAAAATCACTGACGCAGGAATTGAATTTATACGCGCGCATAACATCCTGGGCGATATTTTAAAAACACCGGTAAACATAGGGATAATCATCGCCATCCTTCTGGCCTTTTTAATGTGGTTCACCTTAAATAAAACCACATTGGGATATGAACTCAGAGCGGTAGGATTTAACCCTCATGCAGCAGAATATGGTGGTATTAATGTGAAGAAAAGTATGGTGACCTCCATGTGTATTGCCGGTGGTTTAGCCGGTATAGCCGGTGCTCTTCAGGTCATGGGCGTCAGTCACAGGATCGCAAAATTAGCAGTAATGGAAGGCTATGGGTTTGATGGAATTGCCGTATCCCTGATTGGAAATAATACCGGAATCGGATCTGTATTGGCCGGGCTTCTGTTCGGGGCCTTAAAATATGGCGGATCAAAGATACAAGATGCTGTTGAAGCACCGACAGAAGTAATCAGCATCATGGTGGGAACCATTATTTTATGCGTTTCCATGCCTGCTTTGATACGGCTGCTGATCGGCTTCAGGAAGGTGAAATGATGGAAACCATAATCAAAGATATCGGGTTTATCATCGGCACCACCTTAATGTATTCTACACCATTGATATTTACTTCCCTGGGAGGCGTTATCACTGAAAGATCCGGTGTCATCAATATCGGTCTCGAAGGCATGATGTATTTTGGCGCTTTTGTGGGTGCTGCTGTTGCCTATTTTTACCAGGACCCCTGGTTCGGGTTTGCCTGTGCAGGGTTCAGTGGTGCCTTTCTGGGACTGATTCATGCCATGGCGTGCGTTACTTTTTCAGCAGAACAGATTGTCTCCGGTATTGCCATTAATTTTTTAGGGCCGGGCGCAGCATTGTTTATCAGCCGGCTGCTGTTTGACGGGGCAACCCAAACCCTTATCATTCCAAAAAAAATGCCATTACCATTGGATTTTTTATTTGGCAAAGACAGATTGTTTTCTTCATCCGGGTTCATGGACCTGGTATTTAACCGGTTTGCCACGGTATATATTGCCTTGTTAATGGTTTTTATCGTGTGGTTTGTCTTATACAAAACTAAAATCGGTATGCGGTTAAGAGCGGTGGGTGAAAACCCGGAGGCTGCCAATTCGCTTGGCATCAGTGTGATAAAAATACGATATGGTGCCGTCATAATGTCAGGTTTTTTTGCAGGACTCGGTGGGGCGGCCATGAGTATTGCAGTTGTTTCCAGATTTTCCAATACATTGATTTCAGGTCAGGGGTTTATCGCTCTTGCAGCCATGATCTTTGGGAAATGGAAACCCCAGGGAGCCCTTGTTGCATGTTTATTGTTCGGCGGTGCAAAAGGGCTGGAGATTTATTTAGGATCAAAAGGAATACCGGTGCCAGGAGACATCCTTGCCATGCTGCCATATATTTTAACCATTATCATTCTTGTTGGCGTCGTGGGTCAGACAACCCCACCTGGTGCCATTGGAAAAATATTTGTTAAAGGAGAACAGACCTGATGCTGGATCAAATAAAACAGGCATCGGAATATATTTTATCAAAGATCACAGAAAGACCGAAATTCGCCGTTGTATTGGGGTCTGGATTAGGTTCTTTTGCTGAGCAGCTTGCGTCGCCTGTTGCGCTTTCGTTTGAAGAAATTCCTCATTTCCCTGTATCAACTGTTGAAGGCCATGAAGGAAAAATGGTTGTTGGCAGGTATCACCATATACCTGTATTGGTTCTTCAGGGCAGATTCCATTACTATGAAGGTTATTCAATGGATGAGGTGGTTTTTCCCATCCGGTGTTTTCTCTATTTAAAAATACCCAATTTGATTGTCACAAATGCTGCTGGCAGTGCAGATAAAAATTATAGGCCAGGTGATTTGATGATCATTAAAGATCATATCAAATTTCATGCAGACAGTCCGTTAAGAGGGCCGAACATTGATCAATTTGGTCCCCGGTTTAATGATATGTCAGATCCATATACAAAAGAGATCCGATCTCTTGCAAGGGCATGTGCTGAAAAATGTAATATTCCTTTAAAAGAAGGGGTGTATTACTACATGGCCGGACCAAGCTACGAGACTGCCAGTGAAATTAAAGCCATCCATATGTTGGGCGCCAATGCAGTGGGCATGTCAACCATACCGGAAGTCATTGTCGCAGCCCATGGGGGTATGAATCTTTTAGGGTTGTCCTGTATTGCCAATATGGCAACCGGACTGCGAGACCAGGTGGTTAAACATGAAGATGTCATAGAGGCCAGCAAAAGCGGGGAGGAGAAATTTATAACCCTGCTTAATTCCATTATCACTCACTGGGCAGAATTATAACGGGTAAATGGAGAGGTGCCATGTTACGCCGTAAAAAATTAACATTTATTCAAATCCATATCCTTTACCATGCCTGTAAAGAAGTTATCTTTGTTGTCGGTATAGAGGTGATTAAAGAATGATCAGTTTTGTTGTCATTGGTGTTTCTGCCGTTTTTGTTTCAGGCCTGACCATGTTTTCAGGATTTGGGCTTGGAACCCTGTTAATGCCGGTTTTTGCACTTTTTTTTCCAGTTGAAGCAGCCGTTGCGGCAACCGCACTGGTGCACGGCGCAAACAGCTGTTTTAAAATTGCTGCGGTTGGCAGTCATGCAGACCGTTCACTGGTCATGATGTTTGGCCTGCCAGCCATTTTATCTGCTTTTATCGGCGCTTCTGTCCTTGCTTTTCTTTCTGGTTTTCCGGAACTGCTGCGGTATGAAATTGGATCAATAACAGCAGAGATAACAACCATCAAAATCGTTATGAGCCTGTTAATGATCCTTTTTGCAATGGTTGAATTGCTGCCCTCTTTCAAGGCCATATCTTTTCACAAAAAATATTTGTTTGTCGGGGGACTGCTGTCTGGTTTTTTTGGCGGGTTATCCGGTCATCAGGGTGCGCTGCGGTCGGCTTTTCTTTCTAAAACCGGGATTTCACCAGAGGCGTTTATCGGCACAAATGCGTTAATCGGATTTATGGTTGATATGACCCGTATCACTGCTTATGGACTGATTCTAGTTGGGATGAAGAAGTCTCAAACAATAGGTCCTGATATGTGGCCGCTTATTGCAACTGGTATTGCTGCTGCGTTTATCGGTGTCAGGATTGGGAAAAGGTTCCTTCATAAAATCACGATGAAAACGATTCAGAATCTTACGGGTATGCTGTTGTTGTGCATCGCTGTTCTGCTCGGCTCTGGTTTGATATAAAGGTTTCTTTTCCTTGGGTCACTGATAATTGATATTAAAAGACGGCCTTCGCAACAATGTTCAGGATGGCAAATGACAGAAGGATTTGAAAATAGATAGAATAAGAGAGATTTGCTTTTTTATAAATATTTTCCAATCAGAGGATTTAATTTCTCCCGGGTCCTGTCATCAATACGATCCAATTGAGAAATAATGGCATTTTGGAGGCTGTCCTTGCATTGGCATGTTCTGTTGTTGTTTATTTGAAGAACTAATTTTTGTATGATCTGTCTGGCACAGGATGAATTTTTTTTAAGATTGGCGATGACTTCTTCAACAGACACGGGTGCTGCTGTTTCTTTCCAGCAATCATAATCCGTCACCATGGCCATCGCTGCATAACAGATTTGTGCTTCCCTTGCTAATTTGGCTTCCTGCAAGGTTGTCATACCAATGATATCTATTCCCCATTTTTTGTATAACAAAGATTCAGCTTTAGTTGAAAATGCCGGCCCCTCTATGGTGACAAGTGTTCCGCCTCTATGAACGGCTGCGCGGCAGCCGGAGGCAGTTTTAAATAAGACCTCTGACAAATCAGGGCAAAAAGGATCTGCAAAAGAGATATGCGCCGCCATACCCTCTCCAAAAAAAGTGCTTTTTCTCTGGATCGTTCTGTCGACCAGTTGATTCGGTATAACAATATCAAGCGGTGAAATCGGTTCCTGAAGGCTCCCAACGGCTGTAATGGATATCACATGTGTAATCCCCATCAACTTAAATCCAAATATGTTGGCCTGATAATTTATTTCTGAAGGGAGTAGAAGATGCCCTCTGCCGTGCCTGGGGAGAAATGCGATTTTAATCCCCTGCAGGTCACCCAGAATATACGCATCAGATGGTGAACCAAAAGGTGTTTTAATAAAAATTTCATCTATGTTCGTCAATTCATCCATATCATAAAGACCACTGCCGCCGATCACACCGATTTTAATGTCTGAAGGAGTTCCCAACATCTTTATCCTTTCAAGAGCCTAACGTAAAAGGGTTAGGTAAAAGTTGATCAAGTGAGTAAACATTCCCGGACGCATTCGTGACAACCCAGGCATTTGGCGCCAGTTCCGCCATCCATTGGCGGCAGCCGCCACACGGCATGGTCATCGTATCCGTAAGCGGGTCCTGTTCAGTTTGAATTACATCCACACAATTAATAGCAATTCCTATAATTCTTTTGCAGCCGGCCATTTTTGCATTTGCAATGGCAACACGTTCAGCGCAGATTCCAAGGTTGGAAGAAGCATTTTCAATGTTTGCACCTAAAAAAACACCTTTTTCAGTGAGAACAGCCGCACCAACTCTAAATTTAGAATACGGCGCATAGGCTGTCAGCGAAGCCTTTTGAGCAGATAACAACAGTTCATTTTGTTCCGTATTCATAGAAAAGGTCTCCACGTTTAGTCTGAAAAGTTGAATTTTTTCAGGGTGTTAATTCGAACAGTCGACCGCTCTTTTGCAGATTTTTTATACCATTGGTCACTGCCATATAATGCACTTAACCAATTCCCGTAAATCGGATTGGGAAGTACGATGAACGAGACACCAAATTTTTCTTTGTAATTGTCGACAGCAGTTTCTCTTTCCCTAAGCGTCCGGCCCTCAAAAGTCCGGGCAAAATCAGCCAGATTATCTCCCAATAACAGAACAATTCGAAATCCCATCTGTGTGATTAAATCTCTCCTGGGCGTTTTACTTGAGGTATCAGTTCTTAACATGACATGCGTTTTATCAATTTGAGGAAAGCCAAGTGCTTTTAAATTGTTCATTGTCACGCCGGTTAAATCTATATTTTTTTTTGGCTGTGCTTTACGGTTTGTAATATAAAAAACATGTCCGCCTGTTTTTACAACATAATTTAAAAACCATACAGCTCCGGGTATTGCAGCGGCTGATTCAGCCGAGCACCATTGCGTCCAGGATTCCTTGTTATATCCATAGTTTTTACCAATAAGCCCAGCATTAAACGGGCTGTTATCAATGATGGTTTCATCAATATCCACTATAATACATTTTTTATCATCTGCCTTATCCATATCCCAGCGAAGTTTGGCAATATTGAATGCTTGATAACAAAGGGCTTTAAATTCAGCCGAATTCTGGACCCAGGATAAGGCAAGAATTGCTTCTTCATTCAAATCTTTTGTTGTAAAGTCATCAGCACGGGCAAAGCTGACAGTAGATTGAATGGCTGCAAGGATTAAAAAAAAGAGAAATTTTTGATAAATTGTCTGTATCATATCCGTCCTCTAATATTGTAACATTAGCATATTGCTTGGCCGGCTTCCTGGGTGAGATACTGATAATAACATTGAGCACACAAGGATTCATACTGAACATTATTTTTGCCTTCAATTGCCACCTGATCGCCCTTAAATACAAAAATACCATTGATTTTTCTGCCATTGGCAATGGCTTTCCGACCGCATTTACATATCGTTTTCAGCTCTTCTATACTATGGGAAAGCAGCAATAATTCAGAACTGCCTTCAAACCCTTTTAGTAAAAAATCAGTTCGAAGTCCATAACATATAACAGGAATGTTCTGTATTACAGCGACGCGAAACAATTGATTTACCTGTTTTTTATTTAGAAACTGTGCCTCATCAATTAAAACACAATGAACCGGACCGTTACCTTTTTTAAAAGCGCCAATGATATCAAACAAATCGTCATCTGCCTTGGCCAGAATATCCACTTCTCTCCTGATGTTTAATCGGGACACAATGGTATCATCTCCTTTTGAATCAATGTCTGGCTTGATAATGAGCGTTTTCATCCCCCTTTCTTGATAGTTGTGAGCCACCTGGATAAGGGAAGTTGTTTTTCCTGAATTCATTGCCCCGTACCTAAAATATAATTTTGCCATTTTTTTCTATAACCTTCCAAATTTTTTTTTGATGTCCGTCCAGTGTTTACATCTGACTACATTATGATTAAATGACATGGATCGGTTCCAAGGCCTGTCAAGCAAAGCAACTTTGACGCCCATCTTTTCGCTTAAAAATCTTGCCATTTGGCCGGAATCTTCCACAGCAAGATCAAAATGACAGGTGGAAAGCGCCTCTAACGATAATGTCTGTTCCCCGTTCGAAGTTTCTCTTCCATATTTATTTACAATAAAAAAAGAATCATGATAAAACCCATGCATATCCAGCCATTGAAGAGAGACTTCTTTTGCTGCAAGTGGACGGCCTGTCAATATCCGTATCTTGTATCCATTTTGATGCCAGTGCCTGAGCACCTCCTGTGATCCCCGGACAGGGGCATGATGGATCATTTCATCAGGATGATGAATGCAATTGAAAAAATGAGAATATTCATCTTCTGTTAATCCAAAAGATTCTTTCAAATCAAAAGATTTAATTTGAGAGTATGCCACTTTTTTGTTAAAGTCCCTTTCCAGTATGTCAAGAAAAGCCTGATTGCTCTCAGATAATACATCATCCATGTCTATATAAATAGAACGCATTTTTTCCTTAATCTTTGATATGAAGTTACTTAAAATTTAACATATCAACATTACTCAGACCAGTGTTTAAAATCAATATCATATTCGTTTAATGCTGTGGCAGTTAATTTCAGAAACGTATCAGCAGGAGACAGTAGAATTTTTTCAAATAAGTTTTGAATTCCTAACTTTTTATGGGCTTGACAACTTTAAATTCAAGCCCATATTTTAGGTAATAAAGATAAGGGGTTATAAAATAGTTATAAGGGCTTCGGCGAAGATGCAACGAACCTGTTAAAACAAGACAGGCAAAGCTCTTAACAAAAGGAGGCGGAATGGAAAATGTTGCTCAGATAAATCCATATGAAAGAATGCTCTCCTGGAATCAGCCCTCTGCAAACCCAAGACGAAGAAAATTAAGAAAAAGGAGAGGGGTCAGGCGGCTTGGGAGCAGATTCAGAGCGCTCACAAGGCTGGCCAGTGACACACATCAACGCCTGGTAGAAAAAGGGTCTCCTTTAAGACTTTGTGTATACAGTGATGACAAAGAGCTTTTCATGGATGTCATAACAATGGACAAAACCAAACAAATTAATAAAAGTTTTACCCGCCCCATAACCAACGAAAGCTTAAAAACGCTCATTAAAAGAATCCACAATCAAATGGGGCTTGTTCTTGATTACAGCCTTTAACGGAGGATAGGACATGGAACCGATCAGTTCAATCGATCACTCTTTCAGATCAGGTTTCAGCCTGCAAACTGCTCCTTTGAGGCAGACACAGACCCCTGAAGGCATACAGCCCCCCACGATAACTACCCTTCAGCAGCCCACAGCCGGTCCACCTGAAATTGATTTGGTTAATCAACTGCAGCAGGACCAGGTACAGGAAGCAGCTGATATTTTTCGGTCCCTCAATATTCTTGCGAATCAGGCGCTTGAGCCGGGACAGGATTTTGAAAACAGGCAGAATATTCAGAATCAAGTCGAAGAAGATATATCAGCACTGACATCATTCCTGGACCAATTAAGGCAGGATGACTTGCAGCTTTTTGCTGCCATTTTCCAGAACCAGGTTCCAGGAGGACTGCTTGACACAGGCGGCACAGATGACAATTCTGTATCAGACCTCCTTCTTGATAATAGTTCGCGCAGCGCGTTAGATGGTTTTCTCAATATAGATGTCAGATCAGAGACTGGTGCGCTTAACGCACTGGATTTGACAGGCAGTATTATAGATGTTTTTACCTTTAATAACACAGGGTCAAGCCTATTGGAATCTCTCTTGGAAGACCTGACCGAGTCTTTACTTATCACGGCACTTCAGGATAACCCAGAGGAGGATCAGGAAATAGAAGCACCGACAGTGTCATCTGAAGAAGAACAGCAGGATAATGATACAGAAGCACTGCTGGCAGTACCCATCCCACCCCTTACACAACCAGGAGAAAATCCACCAACAATTATCGATTTTGCCGGATAATCTTGGCAAAAGACACACCTCATAAAATATTCGAAATAGGGGTTAGTACCTATTGTTTTGGCGTCAAATTTATTGTTATAATTAAAAATACTGAAAAAGCCAACCGATGAAAAGAGACGTGTAATGCCTGCATTTGAAAAACGATTTGGATTGATTGCAATCGAAAAAGGATTTATCACAAAAGACCAGTTGCATAAGGCCCTTATTATACAGGTAGAAGATAATGTTCAAGGGAAACCGCATAAGATTATTGGTGATATTTTGATTGACCTTGGATATATTACACCAGAGCAGGCAAATGAAATCTTTTTATACATTCGAATCGGTTAAATATTCTTCAGCCCCTTTATGAAATATCGAAGGAGCGCTGTCTCATCAATTCCTTTCATTACCAGGTTTGCAAACCAAGTCGCAGGCAAGGTTTTATCCTTTTCAGACCTTCCTTGGTCCACTATCGTCCTTATCATATGGCTGGCTATTTTTTTTGATACAGGATCTGCATAAAAACTTTCCCAGTCGGTTCCTTTAAAGAGTTTGGCTTCTTTGTATTTTTCAATTATCTGATTCAAATTGTTATTAATTTTAATGAATTGTTCATTTTCATCTTTGTATATATGATGAATGATCCGTTCGACAATTGGAATGTACTTAGCCCAAAATTTCCTGTCTGCATCTGATTTATCAAACACATAATGAATAACAAGTCTTAACAGGTACTTGCTTCTATAACAGACCTGCATTTGTGTTTTTACAACTTTACGGATTTCCTTCCAGATTTTTCGATTCATATCCTGCAATGTCCGGTTGTAATTTTTAAGCAGGTGCTTTTTGAATTTGCCCGCTTTTCCAGACTGATAGTAGCTAATGATCAATTCAAGAGAAATATTAAAATTTCGATCCACAAAACTGTTGATGATACCGGATATATATGAAGCTGGAACAGCTCTTACCCTTCTAAATTTATCTTTTGTTTCATTGTCACTGATTTTGGGTGAGAATCGTTTTGATTTGTTTGTTAACGTATAAAACCCATTGGCCATGAACATTTTAAATGTTCTTAAATGAAACGTTTTTAAATGGTGGGTTCTATGAAAAAATTTTTTTGTCAGGTCTTTTTCCTCGTTCATCACGGATAAGATACCGGCAAATAAAACAGAAAAAGTTTTTTTAACGGATTCATCTTCAAAAAAGACAGTTAAATCACATCGTTCCTCACTTTGGGCTGTTAAGGTAGACAATAGCCTTTTGTGCAGCAATTTTTGATAAACTGCGATATCTTCAGGAAACTTTTTTTGAGACAGGGTTAAAAAAGGGATAAATACTTTGAAATAGAACGGATGCAGGCTATATCCTGGAATATGACTGTTTTTATATATGGCATAGTAGAGGGATACCATAATGAATACGCTGTCGCTTTTTTTGTCCTGATTCAACTGATCAATGATGTGATCGATCAGCTTTTGATTCAAAACCGTCAGTACTTTTAGAAATAAAGTCTCCTTGAGAGATTCCTGAAACGGCTTTGCATTGCCTTCCACCTGATCCAGTTTTCCGGTTTCAACATACTCTTTTGCAAATTCTTTCAGCTCATTCGCACTTTCGGTTACAATTTTCCGTGTGATTCTTTCATACAGATATGCCTCTCCTTTGCCGGGAATGCCTTTTTCCTCATCAATCAGGCTGAAGCATTTTATGTGGATACCCTCAGTGGCAAACCCAAGGAGATATTCAAAAAATGACCACAGTTCACTGTCAAACGCTTCTCTGGAAATCAATGGTTCAATCCTGTTACTGGTTTTCATTTTTCAGATATGGGCCAATGGTTATTCGTCATCTTATACAGGACGATTAAAAGTCTTTATCTGTAAAAGGACAGTTTATTTATAGTATTTGGGTATCGTTTTTTCAAATACTTTAAATAAAATCGAGTTGCAAGACCTGTTGTTTTTTGATACCCAGATAAAAAGATTCTCCCTCAAAAAACAACAGATAAATATAGTTTTAATAATGAAATAATGAGACAAAAAAATAAATTCTCATACCATCATAATGACCAGAAAGGAAATGTATGAATTCTGAACAGAAGCAAATGAAACGATATTCAATTCTGATTCATCTTTTTATCATGTCGTGCTGGCTGGCTTTTTCAAGTTGCCAGCAGGCAATGTATCCAAAGGTCTCTCTGGAATCTGCTGACATAAAACAAGGTAATGAGTTCTTACAGTCATCTGCAGGACATATCATAGAAGGTGATTTTAATTCAGCCCTTATTGAATCAAATAAAGCGTTAAAACAGTTGCCCTATGAACTCCGTCAAAACGCCATATTCCAGAAAGGTGTAATTTTTGCGCATCCTGAAAATAAAGACAGGGATATTAAGCGGGCTGCTTTTTATTTCAGGATTGCTGGAAAAGAGAATGAAAATATATTGATACAATCACATGCGCAATTTGTGAAGGCAATATTAACATCACTGTCGGTCCAGCAAAAGATTAATAAAATACTGGAAAACAACATGATCACACTAAAAAAAGAGGTTAAGGCATTTAAGGATGAAAAGGCGCAATGGCAAAGAAATAAACAATCGCTTGAAAAGGAAAATTCAGGATTGAAAAATAAAGTGGCCGCCCTGAAACAGGAGGTTAGGAAGATTTCAGAAGAAGGTGTTGAAGAAATCATCATTCAAGAAGAGATCTTAAATCAATAGTCAATTGTTTGCCACAAACTCAGGATCTGTAAGGCTTATAATCCGTATATCCTTTTGATCCCGGCGTGTACCAATACCGAGTGTCTTTACAGGGATTCAAAGGGTAATTGTTTTTAAATCGTTCAGGCAGATCAGGGTTTGAGATAAACAGCCTTCCAAAAGCCACTAAATCGGCAGCATTGTCTGCTACTTTTTTTTGTGCACTTTCTTTTGTATAACCGCAGTTTCCGATAATCAATCCATTAAAAACCGGTTTAAACTCAGACAGGGTCATGGGATCGCCTTTTTGGTGAAACCCAAAGTCAAGCCCATCCATGACATGGAGGTATCCCAGATTCAATGCGTTCAATTTTTCGGCTGTATATAAATAGGTCTCTTTATAATCATGACTCCCCATTTCATTGAACACCCCATTGGGGGATATGCGGACGCCAACTTGATCTGGTGCCCAGATTTCTAAAACTGCTTCTGTTACTTGTTTTAAAAAGAGATATTTATTTTCAATGCTGCCGCCGTAACTGTCATTTCTAAGGTTTGTCCTGGAATCAAGGAATTGATTGATGAGGTATCCATTGGCAGCATGTATCTCCACACCGGAAAAGCCAGCCATTTTCGCATTTAATGCAGCAGTTTTATAAGTTGAAATAATAGATTTGATCTCATCTGTTGTTAAAGCATGGGGCGTTTCATAAGGCTTTTTCCCAAGCGGGGTAAGAATGTTTCCTTTTTGAATTTTTATACCAGATGCAGAAACCGGAAGCCTGCCATTGTGAAAAAGGCTGTGTGTCAGTCTGCCGCAGTGCCATAGCTGCAGGAAAATAGGGGTGTTGGTTGATGCAGCCTTCTGGGTCACCTTCTGCCAGCCCGCAATCATTTCATCTGTAAATATTCCTGGAAACCCTTTCCAGCCTGTTCCCTGTTTTGATATGGCGGTCGCCTCTGTTATGAGCAGACCGGCAGAAGTCCTTTGATGATAATACAGTGCCATCAAGTCGTTTGGGGCCTGGTTCAACCCTACTCTTGATCGTGCCATTGGCGCAAGGACAAATCGATTTTTAAGTGTTAAATTTCCCAGGGAAATGGTGTCAAATAATGTTTTCATTTCTAATGACTGCCCCAATTCAATTCATTTGTCTTTTAGTCCTATATCACCATAACCGCCATATTTGTATGCAATTTTATTTAACAACTGAATGAAAAATGCAGGCTGCTGTAATGAATCAAGCATTGCATTTTGAAATATTTCTTTGTATTTTAGAGTGTTAACTTTAAAGACAGTGAAAAATAAATGAAATTTGAAAAATATCACATATCACCTGTGATTAAAAAAAATTTGTCTGCCCTCAAGTTCAAACGACCGACAGATATACAGTATAAATCAATCCCATCGATAATGAAGGGTGAAGATGTTTTGGCGATTGCTCAGACAGGTACGGGAAAGACAGCCGCTTTTGCTATTCCCGTTATTGATAAAATTGAGAAAATAAAATCATCCAGAAAATCTTTTGGCATTAAATGTATTGTGATGGTGCCCACAAGAGAACTTGCCAGCCAGATTGGGGAAGTGTTTGAAATGTTATCCAGGCATACCAAAGTCAAAACATTTTCAGTTTACGGGGGGGTAGAACAAGACCCCCAGATCAAAAAACTGTCTAGCGGTATTGATATTCTTGTGGCCACGCCAGGAAGAATGTTTGACCTTATCAGCCAGGGGGTCATCGGCCTTAAAAAGATTGATACACTCATAATTGATGAAGCAGACCAGATGCTGGATCTTGGATTTATCAGTGATATTAAAGCCGTCAAGAGAAAATTGTTAAAAAAACACCAGACGCTTTTCTTTTCAGCTACCATTAATAAAGAAATTAAAAAACTTGCCTTTTCGCAGGTAAAGTCATCTGCTATCAGAATTCAAATATCGCCGGATGACCCTGTATCTAAAAATGTATCTCATTTTGTCATTTTTGTTGAAATGGATGACAAACGTTTTTTTCTACGCAGACTGATCCATGACCGTCCACAGGCAAAAATTATTGTTTTTGTAAGGACAAGAGTCAGGGCAGAAAGGGTTGCAAAAGCACTTGAACGAGGCGGGATACCATCTGTAACCCTTCATGGAGAAAAAGATCAGAAAGATAGAACGGATGTGATGAAAGCTTTTAAACAGGGCAGAATGAATATTTTAATTGCAACCGATGTCAGCGCAAGGGGAATTGATATTCCTGACATCGATTATGTGGTTAATTATGATTTGCCTGAAAAAAGAGAAAATTATGTGCACAGGGTCGGAAGAACAGGCAGGGGAACCAGTAAAGGCAGTGCCATCTCTTTTTGCAGTACAGAAGAAAAGGACCGGTTAGACGATATTCAAACATTTCTAACCAAAAAAATCGACACCATTCCAGTCAGTAAAAAGGAGTATGCGTGTACGATATCCTTTTCCAATGAAGCACAGAATATTCAGGATTTAATCAGAGAACATGAAAAATTGAAAAAATCAAAAAAGAAAAAACAAAGAAAAAAATAAGTTCAGGATTGTTTTCATAATAAACAACATTTCATATAGCACTATAACCATACACACTTTCGCTAACTGCTGTCAAACAGGAGCCAAATTGATCCACTGATCTAATGACAATGATGAGCTTTTTTACTAAACAATATAGATTGCAGAAAACAATAATGGTGGTATTTTTGTGCGTTTTTCTTATGACATCAGCAGAAGCGTGCATGATCTGTATCCCCTATCCAAAAAAAACGCTTGCTGATAGTTTGTTTGAAAGCAAAACAGTTGTCCTGGCCAGAGAAAAAAATAATAAAAAGCAGACTTTTTTCTCCTTACTCAAAAATCGACTATGGGGCACAGGAGATGGGAAAATTTTTTATGCTGTTCAAGCCTTGAAAGGAGGCATTAATGGTGTTGAATTTAATGCGTTTATAGACTATAAGGATCGGCGATTGCTTCGGTTGTTCCCAGAAGATGCTGTTGTTTTCAGACAAGAGGATACAGAATCCAACTGGCAGTATATTGCATACGCTGATTTGGATTATCAGGAATTCATTCGGGTGATACTCAGGCAGTCTCTGAGATGGGAAGAATACAGAGGTAACCTGAATCGGATAGACTTTTTCTCTGAATATCTGAACCATACCCATCAGCAGATCAGGGAACAGGCCCATCTTGAGGTAGCTCGTGCACCCTATACAACGATCAAGCGCATCTCTGGTACCATATCTCGAGAGCAAATTCGAGAGGCGCTTACCAATAGAAAACTTAACAGATGGCATAGTCTTTATATCCTTATGCTCGGGCATAGCCGACATCCAGATGATCTTAATTTTATTCGTGAACAATTAAAATTCACAGCAGCAAATGGCCAAATTGAAAACCTTTCAGCATGGGTGACCGCATTTATTGAAACCAATCCAGAAAATGGTGTGGAACGTATCGAAAACATGTATTTCAACAATAAAAATAGAACACTGAACGAGCTCAAAGAAGTTTGTAAAAGCTTCGCCGTGCTGGGGTCAAAACCAGGCTTTTCTGCTACTCCAGAATTTTTCAAACGCAGGCAACGGTTTGTTCATGGTTACAGCATTCTGCTTGAAAATCATCCGCTGATGGCCGGCCAGGTGGCTAAAGACCTTATGACCTGGCAGGTTCGTGCACAGGTTGAATTGTTGACCAAAATTATTGAAAACGAGCCTGCTCTTGATTCAAAATCTAAACTGGCCATCACCTATTATCTGTATGTTTCACAAAGATTCCCATCTGCCAACACCACTCGATGATTTTCGCCTGTTATCGTTTTTTTCAGTTCGCTATCACTTCAAATAACAAGAGTCCTTATCAAAACAGGAATTCAACCCAGCACCAATAGACATAGGCGCATATTGATAGGTTCGGCTTTTTTCAGGGATCAAAAAAAGGATTTAAAATTCAAATTTCATTGATTCATAAAAACAGATAGGCAGCATTTTTTGAAGGCTTTTTAATCTTGTCAATGGTATCAAGGGACATTACAATGATGTCATGACCATCCATTTTATCAAGGTTCACAACACCGGTTACTTTGACCCAGTCATCATCGCTAAAACCGTTGGTTCTTTTTTTATCGATAAAGATTCCCACAGGAATGGCGTCTGCAGCACAACATGAAATTAAATATTTAAAAACCAGCGCATAATCGTCATTGTCTTTCAGTGACTGGTGCAGGAGGCCCTGAATGGAGATTCGTTTTCCGTTGTAGGACGCCCAGTTCTGAAGGAGCTGGGACAATGATACCTCTACTGGAATCTCAGCATTTAGAATTCCAGGCTCTTCTGAAACAGGATTGGATTCAGACGAGTTGAGATTCGGAGACATCAGTGTCCGCTTTGAAAGAGCATAACTATTCAATGTCTGATTTCCAGACAAAAGGATAAAAACAACCGGTATCAAGATGATCAACCCGTTGATTAATTCTGATTTTGCTATTCTTTTCGGTCTGTTAAGCATCCCGCTGATAAAAAATGCAGAACAGATGAAAAGACCTGTATAAATTAAAAAACCAAATTCGGGCTTGATAAATAAAGTATAATTGTCATCTGATATCAGGTAGATAAACGTCCCGATCCAGGTGAGCAATACGATGTTGAGAAAATTAAAAATACGAACCATTTTTTTTAAACCCCGAAAAGCGATTGTGAAAGCGCCATAAAAAGCATGGTTGCGCCAACCACAAAGAGTATTATGAGTGTTAGTGTAATGATCATTTTCTTTGAAAAAACAGCTAAATACATGAGAATCAGCTTGATATCCAGCATGGGGCCTAACACCATAAAGGACAACTGAGCTGAAAGCGGTATGCCAATGGGTTGAAAAGAAGCACTTATAAATGCATCTGCCTCGCTGCACAAATTAAGCATGACAGCAAGCGCCATCATTAAAAAGATTGCACTGACTGGGTTTGTCATCACTGCCACAAGTGCCTGGCGGGGCACAAAAGTCTGAAGGGCAGCAGCGATAAATGCCCCTATAATTAAAAATTTACAGATATCAAAAAAGTCTTGGGCACTATGGGACAACGCTCCCATAAAACGGTTCTTGAGACTGCCTTGTTCTCCTTCAGAATGGTGATGGTGGTGATGACCGCAGCCGCAAATCTCTTGGGCTGTTTTTTCTACCAATGCCTGCTGCCGTGTGAACAACCCATCAATCAGAAGTCCAACAACGATAGCAATGCCAAATCCTGCGAATATTCTTAAAAATGCCACATCCCATGAAAAGGAATAGGCCACCAGTGTGGAGGCAAACACCAGGGGATTGACAATGGGGCCTCCTAAAAGAAAGGCAATGGCAGCACCCAAAGGCATACCCTTCCCCAATAGACGACGGACTACCGGAACAATGGCGCACTCACAGACCGGAAATATGATGCCAAGTGATCCGGCCAGAACAATGGACAACATCCTGTTTTTAGGGAGAAGTTTAATCAAGGTGTCCCTGGATACAAACACCTCTATTAATCCACCGATTAGGGCGCCGATCAACATAAAAGGGAATGCTTCTAAAACGATTGAACTGAATATGATGGAAAAAGTAGTAATTGCCTCCGGCTCGGTATGAAAAAAGATAATGTAGGGGCCGAAAATTAAAAAGGCGATCTGTGCATATAGGCCTTTTGCCGCTTTATCAGGGGCTGTGTCATGTGTTTGGGAACTGTCGCCCGATACTATTGTAAAGGGTTGTTCAAGAGAATTAAAGTCGTTGGCTTTCATTATATTTGCTTCTACTAAAGCATAGCGTCGGTTAGATAAAAATTACCATTAAATGATAAATTTGGTTTTTGGACATATGTCAGTATTAAACTTTATAGAACAGAAAAAATATGAAACTAATTACAAATTTTAAAAAATCCTTGCATTGTCCAGTAAATGTAAATAAATTGCATTCTATAAAAACACAATTACGTGTATTATTCAACAATTTTTTAACCAGATAAATATAAGGAGTTTTAATATGGCAAATTGTTGTGACATGAAAGAAGGAGATCTTTTTTATTGTGATACCTGCGGTCTTGAATTAGAGGTGAAAAAAACCTGCACCTGTCAGCCCGGCGCAGATGACTGCTGCACAGTTCCCTTGTCCTGCTGCGGCAAGGAGATGGCCCTAAAGAAAAAATAAGCCAACGCAATTATTTTAAAGGCGTGTTGTTAAAATACTTGTAATACGCCTTTTCTTTTATCCGTTCTTATCTGAGAAGACGGATAAATCATATCAGTTCTTTTTTACTTACAGGAAAAACAGTTCAGAATCAGCAGGCCCGGCTTTACAGAATAAAAATTGAAATTATTTATGATTTAAACCTTGTCATAAAGATCAAATGCAATTATGTTACATTTTATGATATCACGTTGTAATGGAGTTATTTCATACCTGAAAAGGAGACAAAAAAATGAAAAAACGACTGCTGTTAGCAATATTGTTAATGATTCTTCCATTTGGTCCAGCCAATGCTGCTGAAAAATTACCTGTGTTTGTGAGTATTGTTCCACAGAAATATTTTGTGCAACAAATTGGCAAAGACATGGTTGATGTAAACATCATGGTCAAACCAGGCGCAAGCCCTGCCACCTATGAACCCAAACCCCGGCAGATGGCTGAGCTTTCAAAAGCAAAGCTCTATTTTTCCATTGGTGTTCCTTTTGAAAATGCATGGCTGAAAAAAATTGCTGCCGCCAATCCGGATATGAAGGTGATCCATACAGATCATGGGATTGATAAAATTGAAATGGCAGCGCACCATCATCATGATGAAGAACATCATGAAGAGGAAGGGCACCACGATGAGGCCCATGAAGATGATCATCATAAAGGCGATCATCATGATGAGAAAGCGCACAAGGATGGGGATCACCATGATGAAAAAGTACATGAAGAGGATGACCACCATGGAGTAGAGCATTATGGGGAGGAACATCATGGAGAAGAGGTTCACAAAGATGAAGGCCATCACGACCATTCAGGTCCTGATCCCCATATCTGGATCTCCCCGAAATTGGTAAAAATCCAGGCAAAAACCATTCTGAAAGCACTCCAGGCAGCAGACCCATCTCAAAAAGATGCGTATGAGGCAAATTTCAACTCGTTTGTAACAGAAATTGATGTGTTGGACCAGGACCTGAAACAGATTTTTGCCGGGAAAAAAGGATTGCAGTTCATGGTGTTTCATCCGTCGTGGGGCTATCTTGCCCATGATTATGGACTCAAGCAGGTCCCGATTGAAATCGAAGGAAAGGACCCTAAACCGGCTCAGTTGAAGAAATTAATCAAGCATGCTAAAGAAGACGGGATCAAGGTCATTTTTGCCCAGCCCCAGTTCTCAACTAAAAGTGCCAAGACCGTTGCACTCGAAATTGGAGGCCAGGTGGCATATGCCGATCCTCTTGCAGAGGACTGGATGAACAACCTGCGGATGATTGCAGATAAATTTAAAGCAGTGTTAAAATAATAAGGATATACCATGTCCATAATTGAGATTAAAAATCTTGATTTCGCTTATGCAGGTGAACCCATATTATCATCAATCAATTTAACCGTTAAAAACAAAGATTTTTTAGCGATAATTGGACCCAATGGGGGCGGAAAGACCACAATACTGAAATTGATGCTGGGTCTTCTGTCACCAAACCATGGGACCGTGTTGATCAAGGGAGAACCACCGGGGAATTCAGCTTCCAGCATCGGATATGTGCCACAGAATGTGCATATGAATCAGAATTTTCCTATTTCATCACTTGATGTGGTGCTGATGGGTGCTTTTGAGCCTAAAAAGAGATTCAGGCGAAACCAGACAAAACATCGAAAGGCAGCATTGGAGGCTCTGGATCGGCTTGAAATGGGCAATTATGCAAATAAGAAAATCGGAACGTTGTCCGGCGGGCAGCGCCAGCGGGTGCTCATCGCAAGAGCACTTGTCAGCAGGCCAGAACTCTTATTATTGGATGAACCAACTGCCAGTATCGATACCAAAGGTCAGGCAGAATTTTATGAACTTCTGGCCAAATTGAATAAGGAAATGACCATTCTGGTAGTCAGTCATGATCTGCTGGTTATTTCCCGGTATGTGAAGGCTGTCGCCCGTGT
>CAYFKW010000004.1:87887-197163 GCA_964343845.1 uncultured Desulfobacula sp.
ACAAACGGCTGCACTACCACGACCAGGCTGAAATCACAGGAGATATGTTGGAGACCATGTACTCCTGCACAGTGGAGGAAGAGTGCCCGGTTGAACTGGTTGCACATGGGTTACCCCACCGGGTGTTAAAATCACACAAGGAGCATGCCCATGATTGAAGCACTGCAATTTGATTTTATGCAAAACGCCTTGGCTGCAGGGCTTCTTGCCAGCATCATCTGCGGTATCATAGGGACGCTTGTGGTGGTCAACAGGCTGGTATTCCTCTCTGGTGGTATTGCTCATGCGGCTTACGGAGGGATTGGGCTGGCCTTTTATTTTAAATGGCCTTACTTACCGGGTACTATCGGCTTTTCACTTGCCGCTGCCATGCTCATGGCGTTTGTCAGTCATAAGGTTAAACACAGGGTAGATACCATTGTTGGCGTGATCTGGGCGGTCGGCATGGCATTCGGTATTATCCTGCTCGACCTTACGCCTGGTTATAATGTAGACCTCATGAGCTATCTGTTCGGCAGTATCCTTACCGTTCCATCATCTGACCTGTTGGTAATGATTGTTGTCGGAGTTGTCATTACGATACTTGTTTTTTACTATTATCCTGATCTTCTGGCCATGTCATATGATGAAGAGTTCGCAAAAATTAGGGGTGTTCCTGTAAAAGCACTCTATTTCGGTTTGATTGGTATGCTGGCAGTGACCATTGTTCTGGTTATTCAGGTGGTGGGCCTCATACTGGTCATCGCCCTTTTAACCATTCCACCATTCATTGTTGAAAAATACGCCAGGTCATTGGCCCAGATGATGGTGGCCTCAAGTGTCCTCGGATCTGTATTCACTCTGTTGGGATTATGGTTATCTTACCAATATGATTTAACTTCCGGTGCGACCATCATCATGGTATCCGGGACAGCATTCATTATTTCCTTATTCATTGAGCGCGTCAAATTCAACGGAAACAAAGTAAGGTAGGTCTGTATATGTGTCATCAATGCAATTATGAACAATTATTATCCAACGCGGATCTCAGTGCAACAAATAACCGGATAAGGGTACTTGAGGTTATTGGTAACAACAGTTTTCCACTGTCTGCCAAGGATATTTTTAATACCCTTGAACGCAGCAGCAGCATTAACCGTGTAACAGTATACCGCATACTGGATCTTCTGGTGGATCATGGGGTTGTTGAACGAATCAGTACCGGCGGACGCGCTTTTTATTACGGCCTTGCCCCGAACAATCATCATGCCCCTCACCCCCATTTTTACTGTAAAAATTGCGGGCAGATGGATTGTTTAAGCCCTGAAAGCCTTAATATAGATATAGAAGACTTTATCAGGACTTTTCCAGGTCAGATTGAAAAGGTGGAAGTTAGAGTAGACGGTATTTGTAAAAACTGTGGAAATCAACAGTGATTGACATAGCTAAAATAAAGGCGGACAGGGTCAAGGTCACTATTTTGAGTGGGTTTTTAGGCGCTGGGAAAACAACGTTTCTTAATCACATCATCAGGCAGAATCAGGACAGGAAAACAGCCATTCTGGTAAATGATTTCGGTAAAATCAATATCGACAATGACCTGATCGAGAGCAGGGAAGAGTTTAAACTTAATCTTACCGGCGGATGCATCTGCTGTACCATTCAAAAAGATCTGCTTTCAAGCGTTGTGAATTTAATGAAGCAGGAAGACAAACCGGATTATCTCATTGTAGAGTGCAGTGGTGCGGCAGACCCTTCCCAGGTCCTGAACACATTGAATACTCCTCTTTTAAAATTTCATATTCATGTGGATGGGTTGTATACAGTAATAGATGCAAGCAGGTTAATGGAGATTCAAGACGTCGAGCATTTGGCCTTGGCTGAGCGTCAAATTAAGGCGGCCAATCTGCTGATACTGAACAAAACAGACTGTATTGATGAGCAAAAACTAAAGACCGTAAAGCAGTTTGTCAGAAAAATATCCTTGGATGCAGTGATGCTGGAGTCTGTAAGATGTCAAATTCCGGTCGATCTCATCCTGGGATTTAAAGATCTGCCCAAGCTTAGTTCTGCTCCTCAACAGCACCCCATGGATGTTCATGTGCATGAGACCCATCACCATGAAAATCAGGGAATAGAAATATTATCAGCTGTTCCCAAAAAACAAACGCCGGTCAAACATAAACCCCATGATCTGGTTTTTGAATCCTGGAGTTTCTCTTCAGATAAGCCATTGAGAAAAAAAGCGTTTAAAAAACTGCTGGAAAATATTTCTCCGGATATTATCCGGGGCAAGGGGTTTGTATATTGGGATGACATTGAAAATCCCCTGGTACTTTTTAATCTGGTCGGAAACTGGATTGATCTTGATGTTTATTTCCATAAGAAAAATCTGCCAATGAGAACACGTTTAGTGTTTATTGGTAATCCTGGCTGGAAAAAACACAGTGATATTGAAAGAGAACTTACCCATTGTCTGACTGCATAGAAACGAAACCATTTTATATCACCAGAAGAATTAAACCTTAGTGAATTTCACCATTGTCCAAAAACGGCATTCAAAAAAATGGTACGACATGCGAGTCTGTTCAGTCAACTGATAGCGTTCTTTAGCCGTAATCAATTTAGGAATTTGGTATAGGAGAATAAAACAGAGCGATATTCAAAAGGGTTTAAAAGCTGGGATTGGTTGAAAATTAGAAATACCTATTCCCTCATGCCGCAAGTTGGCTGTTTTAATCGCTATCTATAAACTGACATTATTTGCCTATATCAGAATAAACTGCCTGAGCGAAACGAACAGGCATGCCAACGTCCACTATTTTTTGGGCAGCTGTTTTGCAATCATAGTTCAGTTTGCGAACCATAAGGCGATTTTCTGTTGTGTCAAAAATTATATACTTTGCTCTATAATCTCCATCTCTGGATTGTCCTACACTGCCTACGTTTACAATGAAGCGATCCTCTTGATTCAGCTGGATCCTTTCATAATCGATGGGTGATATTTGCAATGATTTTTCTTTTAAACAAACCAGTTTCAG
This sequence comes from uncultured Desulfobacula sp., assembly GCA_964343845.1. GTDB lineage: Bacteria > Desulfobacterota > Desulfobacteria > Desulfobacterales > Desulfobacteraceae > Desulfobacula. Next base: position 90,908 of record CAYFKW010000004.1, read on the forward strand.
CTTATGAGTATGACCGATAAAACAGACTCTGCAGGGTAACGCTAACATCGTTTTAGTTATCTGGTCATTGCTAATTTGATGAAGGTAATGCCGAGTCGAATCTGGTGGGAACCCGTGGACATAGTATGCCTTTCGGGTGTTCAAATTCATGGGCATTTTTTTCAGATGATCAATGGTTGAATCTGAAAGAGATGCCATAGTGATATTCAAAGATTCTTTGACTTCTCTCTTATACCAGCGATAAACCTTCTTATTGATACAGGCCCATTCATGATTACCCAAAACTGATGAAATATTCTGGGCGATCAACAGTTGCATAACGGCTTCAGCATCTGCACCATAGCCTATATTGTCACCTAAAGAGATAGTCTGGTGTATTTGCTGTTTTTCAATATCTGCTAATACTGTTTCAAAGGCTTCGAGGTTTCCATGAATATCTGAAATAATTGCTATCCGCATAGATTTTACCCTTTACATATTTCAAAATATTAACATGGTGCTTTAAAGTTCACAATATTCAATCAAAAAAAGCACTAATGAATAGTACTACAATACTATTTTTTGTTATTGTTTCAATATGTTGGGAAGTTTTTGCTTATAATGAATTAGCTGATGGAAATTTTCAGAATATAAAAATACCGTAAATTAATATAAGGCCTTTCATATTTATGTATTTTAAATGCGATAACAATATATAGCATGTCAATAGCCAGTATCAGTATTACGTGTTTTCATCCGGCTGAACATAGAACACATGATTCACTTTTTCTGCAACACTCAATATAAAAAGGTGTTGACCAAGAAAACATTTCACAAGAATCTAACTATATGGTAATATTCAATAATATTTTCAACTGGTTTGATATATTCTGATATCCTGTTGTTTTAGAATAACATAGATTATTGTTTAGGAGCCTTATAATGGCGTATGAAATTTTGAATATACTTCAAACAATTTTTGATTTTATCGATGGAATATTAGAGCTTATCAATTTATTTCCATGATGTTCAAAATGGATTAAGGTTCAGCTGTTTTTTTATTTTTCACCTGATAACCGGTATCGTACCCATTCATCTTAAGATGTTGCACCTAAGGATTGAAAGACCTCTGTAGCAGAAGTATCCCAGCCTGGAACAGACCATTTCAATTCTTCTACATCCTTTTAACGGACAATAGTACCAATTTACCTTATTTAAGCGGTCAGCAGATAAAGGATCACAACATCAATCAACACTATCTAAAGTTTCTCTGACAGAAGCGGCAAGCTCTTGAAGGTTCAATGGTTTTTCAATATATTTTTTTGCTCCAATCTGAATCGCTTCCTGTTCAGTAATTTTTTCACTATACCCTGTGCAAAGGATAATAGGCGTATCCTGTTTTATTTCTAATATTTCTTTTATCATCTTATCTCCAGTCATCTCCGGCATGGTCATATCCGTAATAATCAGGTCTACTTTATTAGAATTTTGTTTAAAAAAAGATATGGCGTCAATTGGATTTGTCCGTGTCTCTACTGTATAACCAAGCCTTGTCAGCATGCGCTGTCCAATATCAATTAGAGAGTCTTCATCATCAACAAGAAGGATAGACTCGCTTCCTCCTGGAATCGCATTTACTGCTGTGGATTTTATCATGATTTCCTTAGACAGTGCAGGAAAAACAATCTCAAACGTGGTCCCTTGTGCTGCATCACTCTGAACAGAGATGTCGCCCCCGTGGTTTTTTACAATACCGTGGACAACAGCCAGTCCCATGCCTGTTCCCTTGCCAATGGATTTTGTCGTGAAGTAAGGATCAAAGATTCGATCTTTAATTTCAGCATCAATACCATGACCGGTATCTATAACGAATATTTTTATATATTTGCCTGAAATAAAAGTTGAATAAACTGGCGGTGAGGTCTCATCAATTTCAAACTCTTCTAGCTTTACAATCAGTTTGCCGCCGCTGTCTGCCATTGCATGAGCCGCATTGGTACACAGGTTGATAATAACTTGATGGATTTGGGTGGCGTCAGCCATCATCTGGGGATCGGAATCCGGCAATTTAAGTTGGATATCTATTGTTTTTGGAATAGAGGACCGCAGGAGCGCGAGAGATTCTTTTAAAATCGATGCAACTACAACAGGTTCTTTTTCTCTCTCGCTTTTTCTTGAAAAGCTTAATAACTGCCACACAACATCTTTTGCCCGTTTGCTGGCAACAATAATTTCTTCAAGGCTGATGCGGGCAGGATTCTCTTTTGGAACATCATCAATCGCCAGTTCTGCATTTCCTATGATAATGCCCAGGATGTTGTTAAAATCATGTGCAATGCCACCGGCAAGTGTTCCAATGGCTTCCATTTTGTGGGCATGCTGAAGTTGATTTTTTAATTTTTCTTTTTCTTTTTGGGCTTGAAACCGCTCGGTAATATCTTGTGCAATCCCTGCTACCCTGGTGTATTTACCATCTTTATCAAAAATAAGATTCCCTCTGGCCCGAAGGTATTTTACGGAATCGTCAGGGTCAATTATTCTAAACTCGATATGATAATAGCTTTTGGTTTTTATGAAGCTGAAAAAGCTTTTAATGACAGTTTTTTTGTCTTCCGGATGTATGCGTTTCAATAACAAGTCAGGACTTTTATAAACGTCTTCAATCCGTTGATTCCAGATTATTTCATATGACGGGTTCAGATAGAGTACTTTTAAACGGTTTAAATCAGATACATCAAATAACCAGAACAAATCACTGGTGTTATTGGCCAGTTGAAGAAACCTTTCATTGGTTTCTTCAAGTGCTGTTTGAGCCTTCTGCCTTTCTTTAACTTCATGATTCAGATCGTTTCTTGAGGCTGTCACTGCTTTTATATTATGCATCATCTGCTGAAAAGTTTTTGCAAGATTACCAATTTCATCGATGCTTGTGGTATCGATTTCAGCATCAAGGTCCCCCGCAGCAATCAGCTGGGCAGAGGTTTCAAGCTTGTTTACAGGTTTAAATATATACCTTGTCAGCAGGAAATAATTGGTGACAACGATCGCTAGTATCACAAAACATAAGAGGAGTATGGCAAGTGAACTATTGCTGAATATAAGTCGATTAATTCTGTCGTAGGACATGATAATAATAATTTTGCCTACAGTGATATTGTTAAAAACGATAGGGGTTTCATTGATAAGAAAATTTGAAGAATTTTTAAAATAATCAATCGCTTTATTTTTGAACCCTGGCCGGCTTTGTGTTTTTACAAGTTTATCTTCCGTATAAATACTGACCAGGACAATATCGTCATATAAAAATAATGAGTCCATATAATCATAAACATACGCATGGTTATATTGCCATAATGCTGTTGAAAGGCTGATTTTAGCAATGTTAGAAATGTTGGTAAGTTGTTGTGATAATTCTTTTTTTGCATGTAAATTGTTATAACGGATCAGAAAAAACGAGAAGATAAACAGAATAATAGCAATAACGATAATAAGCCAGGCAGTGTATCTTTGTCGTATGCTGTTAAATTTTATAGATGCCATATCAAATAAATAGCTATAAGTTTTTTTCAGCATTAAAATCCAGCAGTTCAAAGTACATGGGAATGTTTCGTCAGTACAAAAAAGAATTGTAAAAGACAGTATGATTTCCCTATGTGACTTTGCATGAAAAACGTAATAATAGAACTTAGCTAGAATAATTTAGCATTATCCATAATGCTTGTAAAGCTACATTATATTGAGATTTCTTCTTTTAACAAACAGCAGGCAATTTGATACTTTGGCGACCCATCCTTACGATAGGAGAGATTTTGAGGCTGGATAATTCTGTTCATTACACACCCTTCAGGTATGGTGAGGTTGAACAGGTCTTTTTCATTTATTTGAGGCATCGCAACCAGTTGATTCTCTTTGATTTCGTAAGAATGTAAAGGAAAATCTTCGCAAATCGGGCATTTATACACTCTGCCATTGGGAAACACAAAATAGTTGTCTGCAACATTTCCAGCACATTGAAACAATTCATCATTGTTGAGAAAAACTTTTGGATAAGAGACAATAATACCCTGTCCGGCTATCGTTTCAGCAACGGCCGGAATTGTTTCAAGCCATCTGTTTTTTGAAACCTGAAGTTTTTCACGGGTATGTGAAGAGGCGCCTCTTAAACCGATCACCTGGATAAAGAACCGTTGAATATCCAACTGGCGGACAAGTTCCGGCATTAATTCAAGCTCATGAATGTTATTGGCTGAAACAGTATAGATTATTGAACATGTAAAATTTTTATCACGCGCTTTTTGGATGCTGTCTATAATTTTGTCATAGCTGCCTTTTCCTCTGATGGCATCATTGGTCTTTTTAGTGGCCCCATCTAATGAAAAGGTAAGCAGATCAATATCTGAACAGGACGTTTTTTCTAAAATGTCATTAAAAAGGTAACCATTTGTATCAATTGTAATAAATTTAAACCCTATGCGGTTTGCTTCCTTAACTGCCGCTGACAGTTCAGGGTGAAGGGTGGGCTCCCCACCTAAAAAAATCAAGTTGGTCTGGGAGGCTTTTTTTTTAAAAATATTGAGCCAGTTTTTAATGGTTTCCAGATCAAGCGTGTTTGATCCATGTTGTTCTTTATTGATATAGCAATGGGTACAGGAAAGGTTGCATTTTGTCAGGATATGAAAAAAAAGATTGGTAGAATTTTTGGAAAAAACAAGCGCTTTTCTTCTCATGCTATCCCATACATTGTTTTGTAAAATTGGGGTCAAACGGGACGGGATACTGGCCGTCAAAACAGGCCCGGCAAAAATTCTGTCTGGGGTTTTTTACCCCGGAAGCCTCTAACATGCCGTCAATGGAAAGATAGTGCAGCGAGTCAAGTCCAAGATACTTTTGTAATTCATGTTTAGGCATTTGAGCGGCAATCAGTTCTCCTTTTGATGAAAAATCAATCCCGTAATAACATGGAAATTTATGCGGCGGGCATGAAATACGCATGTGAACTTTTTTTACACCCAGCTCCCGCAGTGCTTTTACACGGGTTTTTGCAGTAGTGCCGCGAATAATTGAATCTTCAATAATAATAATGTCTTTGCCTCTGATTAGTTCTCTAACCGGGTTAAGCTTGACCCGGACAGCAAAATCTCTCATGGACTGGGTTGGCTGAATGAAACTTCGCCCCACATAATGGTTTCGTATCATTCCCATCTCAAAAGGAATGCCTGATTCTTTTGCATAGCCAATGGCTGCATAGTTTCCTGAGTCTGGAAACGGCATCACAAGATCAGCCGCTACATGGGATTCTTGGGCAAGTCTCTGTCCATGCGCTTTTCTCATCTCATAAACATTTTTCCCATCAATGGTAGAATCAGGCCTAGCAAAATATATATACTCAAAAATACATAATGATTTATGTCTGGCAGCCTTTGGGTGCTTAATGCTTTTAATACCGTCTTCATTGATGATGACGATTTCTCCGGGATCAAGCTCTCTTATAAACTCTGCCTGAACAAGATCAAAGGCACAGGTTTCAGATGCAAGGACGTAGTGGCCGTTCAGTTTACCGAGCGCCAGGGGCCTGAACCCATTTGGATCCTTCATCCCAATAATCTCGCCTTTACAGGTTAAAAGGATCATTGAATAAGCACCTTCAATTTTTGAAACCGCCTTTAATATGGCATTTTCATAATCTCCCTTGATAAGGTTCTTTATGAAAAGATGAAGGAAAACCTCTGAATCCATTGTTGTCTGAAAAATAGACCCCTGTTCTTCTAATTCTTCTCTCAGGATGTGTGCATTGACCAGGTTCCCGTTATGGGCCAGGGCATAGGACCGATGCCGGTGATTCACCAGGAAAGGCTGTGCATTGGCCAGGACAGAATCACCTGTTGTGGAATACCTCACATGACCGATGGCAGAACCACCCTCAATTCTTTCAAGGTCATCCATATTAAAAATTTCAGGTACAAGACCCATCCCTTTATGAGAAAATATTTTATCATTTTCTCCTCTGTTTACAGAAATACCAGCACTCTCCTGTCCACGGTGCTGAAGTGCATATAAGCCAAAATAGGTTATTTTGGCGGCTTCAGGATGTTTATACAGCCCGAATACACCACACTCATCTTTGGGGCGTTCACTTGCAATTGCCGGAATTAGACTATCCATTTTTATTTTCCTGATGATATTCTTGAACAGGTTTAACGCTAAGGCTTTCTTTCTTCAAGGCTTGTATTGCACTGCATATGGCTTTTGTGCCATCGGTGGTCGTTGCATAAGGAATTTTATATTTTATTGCGGCCCGCCTGATCTCATACCCGTCCCGTTTTGTTTCACTGGAGGCACCGGTATTTAAAATGAGCTGAATTTCGTTGTTTGTTACGGCATCAACAACATGGGGCCGTCCTGCAGAAACTTTTTTAACCAGTTTTGCAGGCACACCATTCTCATTTAAAAATGAAGATGTTCCTCTAGTCGCCAAGATGGTGAATCCCATTTCATGGAAATTTTTAGCCACTGGCAGGGCTGCCATTTTATCCTTGTCCTGGACACTGATAAAAACAGTCCCTTCTGTTGGAAGCTTCTGGCCTGCTGCAAATTGTGCTTTAGCCACCGCAGCCCCCAGATCTTTATCAATTCCCATGACTTCTCCAGTGGATTTCATCTCCGGTCCCAAAACAGGATCGACATTGTCAAATCGATCAAATGGCATAACCGCTTCTTTAACACAATAATATGGGGGGATAACTTCTTTGGTCAATCCCAGTTCATCCAGGGTGCTGCCCAGCATAATTTTAGTTGCAAGTTTTGCCAAAGGCAGGCCAATGGCTTTTGATACAAATGGAATTGTCCGGGATGCCCTGGGGTTTACTTCAATGATATAAACCTTGTCATTCATAATGCCAAACTGGATGTTCATCAATCCTTTGACACTTAATTCTTTGGCAATGGCCCTTGCTGCATCAGCCATTTCGTTAATGTGGTTTTGAGAAATTGAATAGGGCGGCAGTACACAGGCAGAATCGCCGGAGTGGATTCCTGCTTCTTCAATGTGCTCCATCATTCCGCCGATAATTGTTTTTTCTCCATCAGAAATAGCGTCTACATCCAGTTCAAATGCTTCTTCAAGAAATTTGTCAATGAGCACAGGTTTGTCCGGAGACGCCTGGACTGCAAGGTCAAAATATTCTTCCAGGTCACTTTCATCGTAAACAATTTTCATGGCACGGCCGCCCAATACAAATGAAGGGCGTACCATGACGGGATAGCCTATGTCGTGGGCCACTTTTTGAGCTTCTTCATAGCTGAATGCAATACCGTTTTCAGGCTGACGGAGTCCCAGTTTGTTGAGCATCTCTTGGAAAAGATCTCTGTCTTCTGCCCTGTCAATACTTTCAGGGCTGGTACCAATGATGGGAACGCCTGCTTTTTGGAGATCTGAGGCAAGATTCAATGGTGTTTGACCACCAAACTGGACGATGACACCATACGGTTTTTCTTTTTCAACAATGTGGAGAACATCTTCTTTTGTTAATGGTTCAAAATAGAGTTTGTCAGATGTGTCATAATCTGTTGAAACGGTTTCAGGGTTGGAGTTGACCATAATGGATTCAACGCCTTCCTCTCTTAAGGCAAAGGATGCGTGAACACAGCAGTAGTCAAATTCTATTCCCTGGCCGATCCGATTGGGTCCGCCGCCAAGGATGATCACTTTTTTCCTGTCTGAAACCCTTGCTTCACATTCTGTTTCATAGGTCGAGTAATAATACGGTGTAGAGGCCCTGAATTCTGCGGCACAAGTGTCTACTAACTTGTAAACAGGAACAATACCCAGATCCTTTCTGGTTTGTTCAATCTGTTTTTCTTTCAAGGTTGACAGGTGGGCAAGTTGGCAATCAGAAAATCCGAATTTTTTGGCACGTTCAAGTAAGTCCCTGGGGATGTGTTTTCCTGCCAGTTTGATCTGCTTTTCAAGATCCACAATCTGTTTCATCTGATTGAGGAACCAGGGGTCAATTCCGGTCAATTCATAGATCATGGTTATGGGCATATCATTTTCAATGGCATACTTGAGATAAAATAACCGGTGTGAATTTGGTGTAGAAAGTTTATATTCCAATTCATTGCCGGTAACACTCCCTGGAACCGGATCTTTTCCATCACCCCCAAATCCAGCACGGCCAATTTCCAGGGAACGAAGTCCTTTTTGAAAAGCTTCCTTAAAGGTTCTCCCAATGGACATGGTTTCACCCACAGATTTCATGGCTGTGGTTAAAATGTCTTCAGCTTCAGGAAATTTTTCAAATGTCCATCTGGGAATTTTTACCACACAATAATCAATGGAGGGCTCAAAACAGGCAAGAGTTTCTCCTGTAATATCATTTGGAATTTCATCCAAAGTATATCCGACCGCCAGCTTGGCAGCAATTTTGGCAATGGGAAAACCTGTGGCTTTAGAAGCGAGTGCAGAGCTTCTGGATACCCGTGGGTTCATCTCCACGACAATAATATCGCCATTTTCAGGATTTACAGCAAATTGGACATTGGATCCACCTGTATCAACCCCGATTTCCCGGATAATCGCCAAAGATGCATCTCGAAGTTTTTGATATTCTTTATCTGAAAGGGTCTGGGCCGGCGCAACCGTAATAGAATCGCCTGTGTGAACACCCATGGCATCCACATTTTCAATGGAGCAGATAATCACTACATTATCTGCGTGATCCCGCATCACCTCAAGCTCATATTCTTTCCAGCCTAAGACAGATTCTTCCAGCATAACCTGGGTAATGAGGCTGGCATCAAGGCCTGCTTTGGAAAGACGGACCAATTCCTCCATATTATAAGCCACACCACCGCCGGTACCCCCAAGGGTAAAGCTGGGTCTGACAATGATGGGAAAACCAATCCGTTTAGAAACGTCTTCCACTTCGCGCATATTGGTCGCAAACCCGCTTTTGGGAATTCTCAACCCGATTTTATTCATGGCATCTCTGAACAGTTCACGGTCTTCAGCTTTTTTTATCGCTTCTTCAGAAGCCCCGATCATTTCAACATTGTATTTTTCAAGAATACCTGTTTTAGCGGCTTCTATCGCAGTATTTAACCCTGTCTGGCCGCCAAGGGTCGGCAGCAGTGCATCAGGTTTCTCTTTTTCAATAACTTTGACAACTGTTTCAGGTGTAACCGGTTCAATGTAAACCCTATCAGCCGTTTCAGGATCTGTCATAATCGTGGCAGGATTTGAATTGATCAGGATCACTTCATATCCTTCCTCTTTCAGGGCTTTACAGGCCTGAGTGCCTGAATAATCAAATTCACAGGCTTGACTGATGATAATCGGTCCAGCACCAATAATCAGAATTTTTTTAATGTCTTCACGCTTTGGCATCTTCAATCACTTTTGCAAACTGGTTAAAAAGATAGGCTGCATCATGAGGACCAGGAGACGCTTCAGGATGATACTGAACCGCAAACGCCTGAATATTATCGTTTTTAAGGCCCTCAAGGGAATCTTCATTTAAGTTAATGTGGGTCATCGTGGAATTATCTTTTCCAATGGTATTTAAATCTACAGCAAACCCATGGTTCTGTGAGGTGATTTCAACCTTGTTGGTGGATAAATTTTTTACAGGCTGGTTTCCCCCTCTGTGTCCGAATTTTATCTTCAATGTTTTCCCTCCCATGGCAATGCCTAATAGTTGCATGCCAAGGCATATTCCAAATATGGGAGCAAAACCAAGAAGTGCTTTTATGGTGTCAACCGCATAGGTTACAGGTTCTGGATCACCAGGCCCATTGGATAGAAAAATCCCTTCAGGGCTGAGATGTTTAATGGTATTAACATCTGTTTTTGCCGGAACAACCAGAACTTCGCACCCTGCGTTTTCAAGACAGCGGACGATATTATATTTAATGCCGAAATCAAGTGCGATAACGGAATGTCTTTTGCCTCTGTGCCGCCAGATTAGCGGATCTTTCAGTGATTTCAGGTCAATATAATCCGGCTGATTATATTTCCAGAAATATGGTTTTTTGGTCGTAACCATACCAACAAGATCACTTCCCTGCATGGAGGGTATCTGTTTCGCTTTTTTGACCAGAGAATCCGGATCAGGGTCAGATGTAGAGATAACAGCACGCATGGCGCCAGATTTTCTGATGTGACGGGTCAATGCACGGGTATCTAAATCTTCAACACCAATAACATGGTTTTTTATTAAATAGTCAGCAAGGGTTCCTTTTGATCTGAAATTACTGGGATAATCCTGATATTCTTTTACAATAAACGCAGCAACTTGAACTCTGTCAGATTCAATATCTTCAGGACAGACACCGTAATTTCCAATCAAAGGGTAGGTCATCGTAACCATTTGACCATAATAGGAAGGATCGGTCAGGATCTCCTGATACCCCGTCATGCTGGTATTAAACACAACTTCTCCTTCAGCTTCACCCGACCCGGTAAAGCTTCTGCATGGAAAGATCCTGCCATCTTCAAGGGCTAATAATGCTTTCATAAAAATTTACACCTGTTCACCATTGTATTAATATTCATTATCCAAGATTCAGTTGCATAATGCCAATGTAAATTGGACCTGTTTAGATAACACAATTTGAATGATTTTGGCAAGTTAGTTCTTCAGCGAACAGCAAGTTAAATTGGCAAAAATAAATTTGTAAGGAATATGAAAATTTATTTTAGTCGGAAACACCTGTTACGGTAACCTCTACGATTCTTTTTCGGGCATGGTTGTCGTGATTGATCACTACAATCTGCTGCCAGGTGCCCAGTCTGCTTCTGCCGTTTCTGACAGGTACAACAATGGAAGGCCCTATAATGGCTGCCTGAACGTGAGAATGGCCGTTTCCATCATGCCATGCAAGTTCGTGCTGATAGCCGGCATCTTCCGGGGCAATTCTATTGATGGCATCTTTTAAATCCAGGACAACGCCAGGTTCAAATTCAATGGTGGTAACAGATCCTGTTGAACCGACCGCAGTAATGTGAGCAGAACCATTCTGAATGCCAGACGTTTGAATGATTTGATTCACGTCAGCGGAAATATCGTTTATTCCCGGACCAGTCTCCTGGTGCAGAACAATGGAATCAAAAAAGGTGAGCGTTGCATTCATGGCGGCCTCCTTACGGTCTAAAACCATTCTGTCAAGCGCCAATCAACAGGTGCATGGCGCAGGGCTATTTTATTAAACAAGCCGCTTAAGTCAAGCAGTTAAATATCATCGTCCTGGTGAAATAGCACCGTTTTTGTGGTTCAGTTATAAACCAGTAACTAAAAATTACAAATAAAATCAAGTATTTGAGTGTATTAAGTGTTGTTGGCATGAAAAATGTAATGTTTTTTGATGGAAGGCGTTGCAACTTAAATTATAATGGGGGCTAAATGGGTGTCATGATTGAAAACCATACAAACGAAAACCTTAAAGAATATTACAGTGCTGAGTTTAAGCTTGATCATCCAAAAATAGTTTATCAGTTCAGACTTCGAAAGAGCAGTTCCGAACCGATGTTTGCGGTGGTAAAAGAGGGATCCAAAGCACTGGACAATATTAAAGAAGGTGATATTGTTAATATGCGGTATCACTATCAGGATCATACGATTCCGGCAGAATCAAAAGATACCAAAATTAAATATATTACTAAAGACAGTACCATTGGGTTCAAAGATCATTATGTTATCGGCCTGGATATCGGCTTAGAAAAGGATGAAAACCTAATCGTAGCCTGATGGGTCACAATAAAAATTTATCGCCTGATTACAGTTTCATTTCTTGATTAAATTTGTTTGCAATATTATGGTGCTATTTATTTAACCTGCAATAACAGAGGGTAAATGGGCCATAATGTAATTGATAAAATATTTCCCCGTCTAGAAGCAAATCTTTTAAAACTATTAAAAAACAGGGTTGATTCTTTTTTTGAAAGCCTTAACAAAAGCCGCCTTGAGCTTGACATTGATTCCCGATTAACAGCTGACATGACGAAAGTCTTTCTTTTCAGCGAATTTATTGCGTCTAATTTGATAAAAAATCCTGTTTTATTTAAGAAATTGATCATCTCGAAAGACCTGAATCAACCGTATTCAAAAACAACGTACAAAAAGAGAATAGAAAAGCAGGTTCTCCAAAGCATGGATGTGACAAGTGTAAAAGAAATTCTCTTAAAAATGAAACTTTACGAAACAATACGGATCGCTTGGCGGGATTTGTCCGGGAAAGCCAAGTTAAATGAAACATTGTCTGATCTGTCAAATCTAGCGGATGCCATCGTGGATACTGCCATGAGAGCGATATATGAAACCGCTTGCCAGGATTATGGAACACCAGTGGATAAAGAAGGAAATATTCAAGAAATTATCGTCCTGGGCATGGGAAAATTAGGGGCTCGAGAATTAAATTTTTCATCTGATATTGATCTGATTTTTGTGTATCCAAATGACGGTGCGACAACAGGTGAAAACAGTATTTCAAATGAGGTTTTTTTCACAAAAGTCTGTCGAAGTTTTATAAAGTTTTTTTCAGCAGGATCTCATGGCATAAATTTTTACAGAGTGGACACCAGGTTAAGGCCATATGGGGACAGCGGCCCGCTTGTGATGAGCAATTTTGCATTTGAAGAGTATTATCAGGCCCAGGGAAGAGAATGGGAACGCTATGCCATGATAAAGGCAAGACCTGTTGCAGGAGATATCACTGCAGGCTATGCTCTTTTAAAATCTATGAATTCATTTATTTACAGGCGGTATTTTGATTATGGCTCATTTGATTCTTTCCGGGATATGAAGCATCGAATTACCCTGCAGGTAAAAAATAAAAGGCTGAAACACAATATAAAGCTGGGTGCAGGCGGTATCAGGGAAATTGAATTTTTTGGTCAATTATTTCAATTGATCCGGGGAGGGGTTGTCCCCAAACTCCAGGAACGCAATATTCTGAATGTACTGGAACTTCTGCAGAGCCATCAGTGCATTGATGCGTCGACAAAAACAGACCTTAACCGGTCGTATGTTTTTTTGCGGATGGTTGAAAACAGGCTTCAGGCATATGCAGATCTTCAAACCCATGACATTCCTGAAAATAAAGACCAACAGGACATACTGGCGCTTTCCATGGGCTATGACACCTGGAAAGCGTTTTCTGACCATTTAAATGATCATATGAAAAAGGTTCATCATCATTTTAATCAGTTGCTTGTATCAGAAGAACAGGAGAATCCAGACAAGGAAACACAGGAGTTAAAAGAGTTATGGGTAAACATTAATGATCCCCAGTTTGCGGCAAATTCAATAGCGGTCGGTGGGTTTAAAGAGCCGGAAAGAGTGTTAAGTATTTTAAGGTCTCTTGAAGAACACCCAAACACAAAGCGCCTGACACCCAATGGAAGGAAAAAACTGGCAATTCTTATCCCGGTCCTGGTAAAAAAAATAAGTGAGCAAAATAATCCAGATGATGTATTGGTAAAACTGATCGATTTGATTATCACAATCGAAAGACGCACCACATATCTGTCTCTTCTTATTGAAAATAAAGGGGCGCTTGAAACATTGATCACTCTGGCCAGAAAAAGTCCCTGGATCATCCGTTTTCTCTCAAAGCACCCTGCGCTGCTGGATGAACTCATGCATCCTGAGTCCCTGTATTCACCGCCAGGCAGGGGTGCTCTGGAAAAAGAGATGCAAACCCGAATGGCAGGAAGTCCGTCAGATGATATAGAATATATTTTAGAAGAGTTATGTATTTTCAGACAGATCAATATGTTAAGGGTTTCTGCAGCAGATGTCAGCGGCAATTACCCTTTAATGAAAGTCAGTGATCATCTCACCTATATTGCGGAAACTGTTCTTTCGCAGGTTCTTAAAATTACGTGGGATATTGTAACTGAAAAATACGGTTTCCCACATCATCTGCCGGAAAAAGATATAAACCATTGTGGATTTGCCGTTATCGCTTACGGAAAGGTTGGCGGACTTGAAATGGGGTATAAATCTGATATTGATATTGTTTTTTTATATACAGGAAATCCAGGATATACCAATGGCGAATCAAAGCAGATTGATATTAATGGATTTTATTCAAACATGGGCCAGAGAATTGTTCGTTTTTTAACCATGCATTCCCCTGTCGGGACATTGTATGGTGCGGATATGCGGTTGAGACCGGGCGGTAATTCCGGCCTGATAGCATCTCATATTGATGAATTTAAAGACTATATGGAAACTCAGGCGTGGACATGGGAGCATCAGGCATTAATCAGGGCCAGATTTATAACAGGAGACACCTCTCTTTGTACGCAATTCAATACCATCAGAAAATCCATTCTAACAAAGAAAAGAAAAACAAAACTCCTTAAAAAAGAAGTGAGCGATATGCGGGAACGAATGAGGGAAGATCGTTTAAAGGCAGCAAAAGATTCTTTTGATTTAAAACAGTCAAAAGGCGGCATTGTTGATATTGAGTTTCTGGTTCAATATTTAATTTTAAAAAATGCCCATGAATTTCCGGATATCACTATTTGGACAGATAATATCCGGCTGTTGGAAAGTCTTGATGCAGAAGGAATTATATCAGGATGCGAAAGTGAACGGCTCCAGAATGCATACATAATTATGAGAAAGGCAATACACCGGCTTAATCTGCAGGAAAAAAGCCTGATTCTTCCCAAACGGCATTTTTCAGATATTCGAAAGCATGTTATTGAGATATATGACAGCTATCTGTAAAACACTAGACAGCCAAATAAAATAATTCAGGATATAAAAACAAGGCTGAGCCATGGCCAATAAGTAATGATCAGAACTGCTATAAGCAGCACCAGCATAAAGGGAATCGTTGCCCTGTAGATGTCAATAATGGGTTTATTAAAGCGGTATCCGGCAATAAAAAGGTTCATCCCCACAGGCGGCGTGAAATATCCAATCTGCATGTTGGCAAGAAAAATAATTCCCAGGTGAACAGGATCAATACCGTATTTAATGGCAACCGGCAGCATGAGGGGGACCATGATAATAATGGCAGAAAAGATATCCAGCATGGCGCCAAGGATAAGTAAAAAAATATTCAGCAAAATTAAAAAGACAAGCCTGCTCGTGACAAATGCCTGGCAGATCTCGAACAATTTCATTGGTGCTTCGGCATCTATCAAATAATTGGTAAATGCCAGGGATACACCGAGAATTAAAAGAATTCCCCCAACCATAACCATTGAGTCTCGGATAATAGATGCAAGTTTTTTTAAGGGGATTTCTTTATAAATAAAGACTTCAACAATTAATACATACATGGCGGTAGCGGCGGCAGCTTCAGACACGGCAAAAAAACCCGAGTAAATGCCTGTAAACACAAATATGGGGAGTGGGATTTCCCAAATGGATTCTCTGACAGCAGATATGGCTGTTTTAAAGGAAAATGCAGTAAGCGGAACCGGTGTTTTTTTATTTTCCCAGATACTCCATAATGACAAAAGGATAATCATTAAAATGGCTGGCAGGATGCCGGCAATAAACAAATTTTCAATGGTTATTTCCTGGCCCTGGCTCATTTGCTGGGCAATGACACCATATAATATCAAGGGCAGAGAAGGAGGCAGTAAAAGCCCTAAGCTTCCGGAGGTAGTCACAAGACCGAGGCTGAACTTGTCTTTGTATCCGGCTTGTTTTAATGCAGGATACAACAGGGCACCCATGGCCACGATGGTAACACCTGATGCACCCGTAAATGCCGTAAAAAGGGCACATACAATGAATGCAACAATGGCCAGTCCGCCCGGCATCCACCCAAAAAAGGCCTGGGTAAGCCTAACAAGCCTCCCTGATGTGTTGCTCTCTCCCAGCATATATCCTGCAAATGTAAATAACGGCAGGGCTAAAAGAATAGGCGTGTCTGCAATTCGATACAACTCAATGGCCATGACAGATAAATCAATTTCGCTAAAATAAAACCCCATCATGGCGGCACCAATAATAACACTGAAAAGTGGCGCGCCAACCAGCGCAAGAAGAATGAGTATGACAACAAGAAAGGTCATCATTTTGAGGAATGCCTTACCAGTTCAATCAAAGAGGAGAAAAAAAATAAAAGATACCTGAAACAGATGACAGCAAATGAAATGGGAATGATACTTTCGCACACCCATGCCGGAATCGTTCCAAAAGCTATCAGCCCGTCATTTTTTTCCATTGCCACGAATGAGAGACTATAATACGTCATGGCGGCGCAGATCAGAAAAGTAAAAACAGATGTAACCATATGGGTCAGTTTTTTCAGTTTGTCCGGCAGGTACCTGGAGATAACATCAATACTGATATGGTGGTTGTTCCTGCTGGCGACCATGGCACCAATAAGTCCGATCCACAGCACCAGGACCCTTACCAGCGGGTCCCCCCAGAGAATGCCGGCATCAAATAAATTTCTTAAAACGATCTGTAGTACGGCAATGAAGATCATCATCAGCAAAAGCCCAATCAGGATGCCGTCTTCAATTTTATGAAGAATGGATATCAATGGACGGAGAAACGATTTCGTATTATTGGTCATCAGCAGCTTTTGTACTTGAATGGAAATTAGCGAGGTGCTTGTCCATTTGATCGACGATCTCCTGGGGAAGGACACCTGACTCAACCATCTTTTTTGATGCAATTTCACCGGTTTTATTCCATCCTTCCAGGGCTTCTTTTGAAGGAGAAATAAAGGTAATTCCTTTGTTTTTCAGAGCATCTACCGCTTTAATGTCATCTTCGCGGTTTTTAATATCGATTTGTTTTGATGCATCTGTCATTACGTTAATAACGATTTTCTGGTCTTTTTCAGAAATTTTTAAAAATTTCTTTTTATCAATGGCAAGGACAGCATGAAGATAGATCAGCGGCAGGTTGGTAATATATTTGATCTGGGTGTGCCATTGTAATACAACAGCACCGACAGGCGAAGTCGCAACCGTATTAATCAGTCCGGACTGAAGGCTGGTTCGAACATCTGCTATGGGGAGCGGAATCGGTGAAAGGCCGAACGCTTTTATAGATTCTTGACTGATTTTATCATTGTCTGGAATCCATACTTTCTGTTTCCTTAAATCTTCCACAGTTTCAATGGGTTCTTTTGACATAATGTAGGCAAAACTGCCGCCAATAAGTCCGAAAACAATGAATCCTGCCTGATCAAGGCCGTCAATAATAAATTGATCCATATGGTTTCTAACATAATCAACTTCATCAAGGTGCTTGAATTTTAACGGCTGGGCATAGAGCTGGTTTGCCGGAAAAAACTGTGAAAGGCTGCCGCCGACAACAGCACCGCCATGCAACTGGCCAATACGGATTTTTCTTAAAACCGCTTTATCATTTCCCATGACACCGCCAGGGTAAAATTTAAATGTCACACGGTTATCCGTTTCTTTTGCAACCTGTTTTGCTCCTTGCTTCATTTTTTGCATCCACATGGATCCTTCGGGGGATAATGTGGCAATTTTAAGCTTGAGAGCATAAACATTTTGGGTTGTGAATACAAAAAACAGCATAAGAATCAATAAGTGTTTAAGAAAATTATGTGTCATACCATCTCCGGTCGTTATTATCTAAAAGTAATCTTCAGCGCTTATTTTTAATTGAACTGCTTGTTTTTGAGCCCATGTATTTACAAGGGTGTACCCTTCTACATAGGGGTCTGCACTTATCACTTCATCGAGTAATTTATCGTGAAGTTCTCTATCAAATATCATTCTTGCGTATAATTTTGCAAAAAGAACTTTGACCACTAAATTTCTGCCTTTTGATTGCTGAATGGCCTTTTCAAAATAAATTTTACCCTGTTCTGGTCTGCCGCCCAGTGCCGGCGGTAACAGTGTTGCCAGGGTGCCAAGGTATAAATAGGCAGCACCGTCTTTATAGGTTTTATCAAGCGCAATAACCCGTTTCATTATGAGTTCAATGTGTGCCAGATCTGCAATGGCATTAAAATCATCCGTGTTGGCCATAATCCAGCTCGCCCAGGAGTTTCCCAGGGCAAAAAGTACAGGCACGTGCGATTTGTTCATGGTTGAAATGATCCGTTCGCATTCTTCGTAAGGTTTTGATTTGAAATTACAGGCATCTTTTTTTGCAAGACACATGGCCTGATTTGCGTAATTGAAAGCTTTATTTGCCATTTTTCTGGACCGTTCGGTATCCTTGATAAACACATCTGCGTATGCTGTATAAAGCATGGCCGCCGTGGCAAGCGTTTTTTCGTTATCAGGGTCTTTTGAAATTAAACTGTCAATCATTAACAAATAGGCTGGCGCACCAGACTCGACCAACACCAGATCATCATTATTTAAAATAGTGGTGGAAAGGTGCTCCATCATACTTGAGGTGGCTGATGACATCATAAGGGAACATCCAGATGCCAGGATCAGGCTGAACATACAAAAAACAAAGATAAAAACTGATGAGAGGCTTTCCCTGGCTGAGTTTTTGAAGATCTTATGAAAAATCATTAATAAATTAAATCCGTTAGCAGTTTAGATCATTTAATTTCTCTGTTTATTGTTTAAAGATGAAAATTAGCTTGTTTCTGGAAAAATAGCAAGATGTTAATCAAAGCTTGCTTTTTCTTTTTTAAAAGCGCAAAGTGCTTTTTTTAAGCAAAGAGGAATAAAGATGAGTCACCTGCTAGGGATATGTTTAATATTAATTTCTGCTGCATCATTCGGTGCAATGGCTATTTTCGCAAAATTTGCGTACAGCACTGGTATTCCTATCCATTCTCTGTTGTTTTATCGGTTTTCTATCGCATTGATCATCATGCTGCCAATTGCTGTTTTACAAAAAAGACAATTTCCGAGAGGAGTGGATTTCTTCATTCTGGTGGGTATGGGATCAATAGGGTATGCCGGGCAATCCTACTGCTTTTTTTCTGCCATCAACCTCATTCCCACAGCCCTGGCAGCTATTTTACTGTATTTGTACCCTGTGTTTGTGGCGGTTCTGTCTATCTTTTTTTTGGATGAACAGCTGACAAAAAGCAAAATTACAGCGTTATGCCTGGCCATAGGGGGCACCATACTGGTCGTCGGTATTGAAACCAATGGAAACCTGCAGGGGATATTGTTTGCAGTCGGCGCCGCATTGATTTATTCGGTTTATACGATTACAGGCGCCAGGATAATGAAACGAAACGATACCTTTACAGCCAGCATTGTTGTGATTGGGTCAGCAGCATTTTTTTACTGCTTGTATAATGTTCAGGCAGGTTTGTTTATACCCAGGCAAGGTATTGTATGGATGAATATAGTTGCCATTGCTGTTGTCTCAACCGTGGTAGCCATTTATACCTATTTCCAGGGCATGAAATTATCTGGTGCGGTTAATGCGTCGATGCTGTCCTGTTTTGAACCGGTGACAACCATGGTTTTGGCAGTCATCATTTTAGGGCAGTATATTGGGTGGATGCAGTTGGCAGGGGCTGCACTCATTTTATCCTCAGCAGTCATTGTGGCTGTTAGTTCAAAACCAAAGAAAGCCAGCATGGTTGTAACAGGCAGCAACTAAAAAATGACTTTAATGCCTGAATTTTCAAGGCTTTTTTTACTTTGATCTACTTTTTCCTTTTTTAAAGTGGACAGGGCTTTAATTTTTTTTTCAGCAGAAGCAGCACAGGTTTGAGCCTTCTGTTCATGGAAGGTTTCAAGGCAGTGGTTTAACGCATCGCTTAAAACAGATTCTCCAATATCAGTTCTTGCAATCACGCTTGTCCAGCCATGGTCCGCCCCTGTTCCTCCAAAGGATATATCTGCATGCCCTGCAGAAAAATCATCACAAAAATCACATGCCAGACGCTTGGCAGCATCAAGTTCATTTAGTGGGATCAGCAGCTGTTTGTCATTTGAAAGGGTCAGAATAAACGCTTCTTTTATATTTATTTTTTTTATATCTTCACATTTAAATGTATATTTTTTTTCAAGTTCTTTTAAAAAACGGGGACTGAAATAGTAGTTTCCTGAACAGAAAACACCAAAACAATATGTGATACGGTCAGAAGGTGAGAGCGCCATGGATTGCATTTTTCTTACGGTGTTTATCTGGCAGGGGACGCCCACGAATGCAACGCGGTTGAAAGCAGTGCTTGTTAGATTTTTAAGTTCATGGGTTGACTGTGAAAAAGTTGAATATTCCCGGCCAGCGTTCATTAATTGCGCTGTCCTGTTCAACTGATCTCCAGCTGACTGTAGAATATCTTCTTTTGATTGAGCGAAAAAGGAAATCCTGCCGGATCGGGTGTTTTTAGAAACAATGGCACCATCTATTTTCCCTGTATCAAACAAACGGGCCAGGATAGATGAAACAACGCCGCCATCTGTGCCGTGCTGTCTGAAGATTTTATTTTTTGCCCTGGCAATCAGGACCTTCATGGAATGGTTGAAAGAGGTACCGGGCGTATCCTCTTTCCGGGTATTCTTCGCCATACCTTGACTTTGTGAACAGATACGGTAACAGAGACCGCATTCAATGCATCTATTAATGTCTTTGACATATGGCCAGCCGTCATTGTCCATACGAAGTGCTTCATTATTGATCACTGAACAGAAAGTGACACATCTGCCGCATAGATTACATTTTCCATTTTTCTGGATTTCTTCGATAAGATTTAAGAATGTTTTCATTCATCCCTTCCTTTCTGAAGAATTTCATCACGACAAGGAAAATGTGACGTCTGTCAAATCAGTAGCGTTTATATAAAATTTTAGATACTTAGGCAAGAAGTTATCTTTAGTTTCAAAAAATTCTAACCTGGAAAAATAAAAATCACCTTTAAACTTTTATTGATTTATGCTAAAGGTTTTCCCTGTAGGGATCGGCTTATAATTCAAGCGCTTATAGGAATTCAAAAATTGAATTGAAATCAGCGTTATGCAAATAGTATGACTGGACGTATGATCATAGCACAATTGAAACCTGCCAATTTAAATAACCCGGTCTTCGTGATGATGTGGATACTTTTAATTGCTACTTTTTGTTTGCGCATTGGGGCATGATCTATGATGTTTGATATTCTTTTTTATTCTTCGCTTTGCATTTGTGTTATTGGAATCTGTTATAAACTTATCATTTGGACAAACAAAACAATTGGATATCAGAAGCATTCAGCCTTATCCAATCGATTCCCCAGTTTGATATCCTCTTTTTTTTCAGTGATTTTCAGTTCAAAAATAGTGCGTCTGTTTCAGTCATTGTTAACTGATGTCCTTTTTCAAAAGCGCAGTTTAAATACAAGTGTGCTTCGATGGGGGATGCATCTTCTCATCTTTATCGGGTTTATGGGTCTTGTTCTTATGCATGCCCTTGATACGGTCATCACTGAGAAAATCTGGTCTTACTACTATGCAACAATTAATCCTTTTTTCTTCTTAAGGAATGTGTTTGCATTGATGGTGCTTGGTGGTATTGGAATTGCAGTATACAGGAGATATTTCCTCAAACCAGCCAGGCTGAAAAATGCTGGGTCTGATCTTTATGCCATAGGTATTGTCTTGATGATTATTTTATCCGGGATTGTCCTTGAAGGGATGAAAATGTCCTCTGTTTCCGAATTTACAGCAATGGTGGAGGACTATGCCGGCCTTGATTATGAAGATGAAGATGTTATTGCTCTTGAAGCTTTCTGGGTTAAAGATTATGCTCTTGTTTCTGATCGGATAAAAAAACCGTTTGGTGCCGATATGCTGGCATTGGGTCAGGAAGTGCATGAAACAAATTGTGCAGACTGCCACAGCCCAAACACATCTGCTTTTCTGGGGTATGCCACAGCCAGGCTTCTGTCACCGGTTGCTGTATTTTTAGATAAGGCAGATGGTGTCTCATTTTTCTATTATGTTCATATCATTGTCTGCTTTTTAGGGCTGGCGTTGATCCCGTTTACAAAAATGTTTCACATCGTGTCCACCCCTGTAAGTCTTCTGGCCAATTCTGTTCAGGATAAAGATGAGTTTGACAGTAAAAATTTTATGACAAAGCAGCTGATGGAACTGGATGCCTGCACACATTGCAGCACCTGTAACCTGAATTGTTCAGCCGGGATGATGTATGAATCCATAAAAAATGATTATATTCTGCCGTCTGAAAAACTAAAAGTTCTTAAGAAAAGCATCTCTAAAGATCAGTTAAACAGTGAAGAAGTAAAAACACTTTTCCAAGGCCTGTATATCTGTACCAATTGTGACAGATGTACCGTGGTGTGTCCCTCCGGCATTGATCTGAAATCACTGTGGCTCAGTGTCAGAGAAAAATTGCTTCAGCAAAATCCAGAGACACCTCTTGTTCTTTCTGCATTTTCTTTTGTCCGCGGGTTGAACCGGATGAAAATAGGAACAGAGGAGAATGAAAAGCCGGTAAAAGAAGCATTCAGGAAAACAGTCTCTGTTTCAGATAACACCAGGCCTTTAACAATTGATCCTGCCATAAATGAATCGGATTGTCATATGGACCTTCCAGGCGTTGAAACATTTTCCCATTGTTTTGGGTGTCAGAGCTGTTCAACGATTTGCCCGGTCGTAGCGACCTATGATGCACCGGAAGAAGAACTGGTAATGATGCCGCATCAGATTATGTACAGTTTAGGACTGGGCCTTGCAGATATGGCAAAAGAATCTGCCATGATATGGGACTGCCTGAGCTGTTATCAATGTCAGGAAAATTGTCCGCAAAATGTGACGGTTACGGATATCTTGTTTCAGCTAAAAAATAAAGCATTTCAAAATTTTCAGGATAAAAGCCAATGAAATATACGCTTTTTTTAGGATGTAATATCCCTGCCCGAGTTCCGCAATATCAAGATGCTGCACAAGCTGTCTGTAAAAAGCTTGATATTGATCTGAAATCGCTGGATGAATTTATGTGCTGCGGCTATCCCATGAGAAATATCGATGAATTCGTCTTTCTCTTATCTGCGGCAAGAAACCTGGCTCTGGCCGAGAAGCAGAAAACAGACCTTCTGGTGTTATGTAAATGCTGTTACGGCAGTTTGAAAATGGCACAGTTTCATTTACAAGAGAATCCGGATATCCTTGAAAATATTAATCGTGTTCTAGAAAAAGAAGGGTTGGGGTATAAAGGCGGTTTAACCGTAAAACATTTTTTAACTGTCCTTCATGAAGATGTTGGTCTTAACGCATTAAAAGCACAGATTAAAACAAAATATAAAAAACTCAAAATTGCAACGAGCGTGGGGTGCCATGCGCTTCGACCTGCAAAAATAACCCAGTTTGACACACCGGCGGCTCCAACACTTTTCGATGATCTGGTAAAACTGACAGGTGCCAAAAGTATTGAATGGTCAAAAAAGTCAGATTGCTGTGGTGCACCCTTATTGGGCATTAATGATGCGTTGTCACAAAGCATAATGGAATCTAAACTTGAAAATGCAAAAGCATCAGGTGCAGATTTTGTTACGGTTGCCTGCCCATATTCATTTTTGCAATTTGACACGTTTCAATCCAATATTGCCCATGACAGATCAGATGTTCAAACCATAGGAGCGATTTTATATCCGCAGCTCCTCGGACTGACAATGGGCATTGATTCGAAACCTTAGGTATTCATAAGAATACAATCAATAGTGAAACACTGGCATCATATTTATCACCAGAGGAAGAAAAAAAGAAAGAATAACAGGAGACACCTCATGTCGGAGAATAATTTAGGTTCAGTACTTGTTATAGGCGGTGGCATCAGTGGAATGCAGGCAGCAATAGACCTGGCCAGCTCAGGATTTTATGTGTATCTTACTGACAGCTCCCCTTCCATTGGCGGTATGATGTCAAAGTTGAACAAGACATTTCCAACCAATGACTGCGCCATGTGAATTATCTCTCCTAAACTGGTCGAGGTCGGCCGGAACATCAACATTGAACTCCTTACATTAACTGAAGTGAATCAACTTCAGGGGACAGCAGGCAATTTTACGGCTAGCCTGACACAGCACCCGAGAAGGGTCTCCCTGGACAAGTGTATTTCCTGCGGTCTATGTGCAGAAAAATGCCCTAAAAAAGTGGCCAATGCCTATGATGAAGGATTAAGCAAGCGCAAAGCCATCTATATTGATTATGCCCAGGCCGTTCCTTTAAAATATAGTATCGATCCGGAACACTGCATTTATATAAAGAAAAAACGATGTAAACTCTGTGAAAAAATTTGTCCAACCGGTGCCATTGATTTTGATGACAAGCCCATTGAGAAAACGCTTCATGTCGGTGCAGTGATCCTGACTTTGGGCAGCCAGGCATATGACCCTGGCAGATGGGATACGTATGGATACAAGAAATCAAAAAATATAGTGACCACATTGGAAATGGAACGGGTTTTGTCAGCATCCGGACCTTATGAAGGGCATTTGGTCCGGCCATCTGACAAAAAGCCGCCCAAAAAGGTGGCATGGCTCAATTGTATTGGATCAAGGGATGAGCATATCGGCGCGCATGGGTATTGTTCAGGGGTTTGCTGCACCAACTCGATAAAAGGCGCCATCATGGCAAAGGACCATATAAAAACCCTGGATGCAGCTATCTTTTTTATTGACATCCGAACCTATGGAAAAGATTTAGAGCGGTACTACAATTACGCAAAAAATGATCTGGGTGTCAGGTTTATTAAATCTAAGATTACTTCCATTACACCGATGAATGCCGAGGGGAACCATGTGCTTCGTTATATTGACGCATTTGGACGGAAAAAAGAAGAAGAATTCGATATGGTGGTCCTTTCTGTTGGTTTAATGATTCCTGAAAAGTCAAAGGCAATCGCAAAAGAACTTGATATTGATATTAATCAATATGGATTTGCCAATACAACCAGTTTTTTACCCGTAGAAACCACACGGCCCGGTGTTTATGTCTGTGGTGCTTTTCAGGCACCCAAAACCATTCCAAGCGCTGTTATTGATGCAAGTGCTGCGTCGGGAATGGTGGGAAGCCTGCTGACAGAATCACGATGGATTGAAACCAAAACCATTGAAGTTGTTAAAGAAAGAGATATCCGGGGTGAGCCGCCGCGGATTGGGATCTTTGTCTGCTGCTGTGGAACCAATATCGCAGCGTATGTGGATGTTCCTGCTGTTGTAGCGTATGCAAAAACATTGCCCTATGTTGTGTTCGCACAGCAAAATTTATTTTCGTGTTCTCAGGATACACAGGATGAAATGGCTCAAATCATTAAAGATCAGAAACTCAATAGAGTGGTTGTGGCTGCCTGTACCCCCAAAACACATGAACCGCTTTTCCAGAATACGGTAGCAAAGGCTGGATTAAATAAATATTTATTTGAAATGGCCAATATCCGAAACCAGTGTTCCTGGGTTCATCAGTCCAGCATGGAGCTGGCCACGAAAAAGGCCAAAGACCTGGTGAAGATGTCAGCATCAAAAGCCACGTTATTCAAACCATTGCCAGAGCCTGAAATGACCGTCAATCAGCAGGTGCTGATTGTGGGGGGAGGCGTTGCAGGGCTGGAAGCGGGAAAGATTCTGTCCCAACAGGGGTATGTTACTTATGTCATAGAGAAAAAAGGCCGGCTGGGCGGGCAGACCAAAAAACTGTATAAAACCTGGAAGGGCGAGTTCATCAAGGATTATTTTGAACAGCTCATGGATGAAGTAGATGATGAATCTCATCTGTTATACTGGCTGAATGCCGATATACTGGAAGTAGAAGGATCCATTGGAAACTTCAGGACAACCATTGTATCAAACGGGCAGAAACGAATTCTTGATCATGGGGTCGTGATTATTGCATCGGGCGCATCCCAATACATTCCCAGGGAACATCTGTATGGCCAGAGTCCGCAGGTAATGACCAGCCTTGAACTGGAACAGGCATTTAACAAAAGTACAGATTTTTCTTCTCACAATACCATTGCATTTCTCCAGTGTGTCGGATCTCGTAATGAAGAGCATCCTTATTGTTCTAAGGTTTGCTGTACCCAGTCCATTAAGAATGCCATCATTTTTAAAGAGATGGATCCTCAAAAAGAAATATATATCATTTACAGGGACATCCGTGCATATGGGATGAGGGAGAATTTGTATCGTAAAGCAAGAGATCTAGGCATTCATTTTATTCGGTACAACTATGAGATAGGGTTTAATGTGTCGCAGAATAAAGGGAAACTGACACTGGAATTTACAGATACCGTTCTCAGGCGGCAGATGACGCTTCAAGCAGATCTTTTAGTTCTGGCGGCTGCCGTCACCAGCATGGAAAAGAACCCTCTGGCTAAATTGTTTAAAGTGTCTCAGAATGCAGATAATTTTTTTAATGAAGCCCATGTTAAACTGCGGCCCAATGATTTTGCCACAGATGGGATGTTCTTATGCGGCATGGCCCACGGCCCCAAAACAGTAGGTGAATCCATTGCGCAGGCCCAGGCTGCTGCTGCAAGGGCGGTCACTGTCTTATCTCAAGAAAGGATATCGTTACAGGGAACGGTTGCATATGTTGATCCTGCCTGCTGCAGCAAATGTGGTGTCTGTGTCTCTATCTGCCCTTATTATGCACCAATGTTTGATTTTAGAACCAAAAAAGCCCGAATCCAGAACACGTTGTGCAAAGGGTGCGGGCTTTGTGTCGCTTCCTGTCGATCAGGTGCCATAAACCTGAATGGATTTGAGACATCTGAAATTATGAATATGATTACATCAGTATTGTAAAGAGGGTTAAAATTCCCATCTTTTTATATATGCTTTTTTCTCTTTACTATTAAATCCGGTTGCCTGGCAGAATTTTTCTACCTTTTCATTTAAATGGCCGGTCATAAACATGGCTTTATAACATCCTCTTTCTTCGGCATATTTTGCCGCATACAAAAGATTCACTTTTCCATACCCTTCCCTGCGATGCTGGCGATGGGTAGCAATGTTTTCAATAAGGGCGTAAGGGCGGCAGCCCCTTGTTAAATTCGGAACAATCGTAATAGAGCAGGAGGCCATTAGTGTGCCTTTATCAAAAACACCTAGAGCAGCAAAATTCTCATTGGTTTGAATGGTGTCCCAAATCTGGTCAACAATTTTTTGATCTGCCATGGGCTCATCTTTAACATCATAAAGGTGCAATAGATAAAATTCTAATAATTGGTCAAGTTCATCTTTTCTGATTTCCCGTGCTTCCATAATCCCTTCCCTTAATTTAATTCATGTTATTAGACCTGATAATCAAAAATTAAAGCCTTCAATATAGTATCTTCAAGATTATGATTAATCAATAATTTTATTTGGAATCATAAAATCAGGATTTTCTAGTTCTTGACCTGCCAAACTGCCTTTGCTAAACTGCCTGAACGATAAGATGTTGTGTTCGCCTGGCTTCAATGAAAAGGATGTTAGATGGACTACTCAAGCGACTCTGAATTAATGGATTTAGTGTTCAAAGGGATTATTGATGCACTGCCTTGTTATGTGATGATCCAGGATCAGAGTTTTAATATCCTGTTTGTCAATCAAACGTTTATCAATGATTTTGGAGAAGATGTCGTCGGCCAGTCCTGCTATTCAGTATTAAAAGGATCTCACCACCAGTGCAATATATGTCCGGTCAGAAGAACGTTTGGTGATAAAAATGTACATGTTGTTGAGGACACCATGCATTTGCAGGACCAATCTGTTATTGAAGTGATTACATATTCATCCCCATTGCTGGATCAAAACGGAGATATAAAGGCCTGCATTAAACTGATGATCAATGAAAGGGCTCTAAAGGCAGAGAATAAAGAACTTGTAATGCTTGGCCAATCGATTTCATTATTTTCTCATGATATTAAAAGCATTTTAGAAGGACTTGAGGATGGTATTCGTATCGTGGATGAGGGAGTTGAGGAAAGAAATAGGAAACTTGCCGGCCTTGGATGGGAGTTTGTGAAAAAAAATATTGCAGAAATTACAGGTATTACGCAAAATATTCTATATTCTGCAAAAGAGAGAAAACCGAAAAAAAGAAAATCATCTCCCGTTGATGTGACCCGTAAAACAGTTAGACTGTTCAGAGAAAATGCTTCTTCCGCAGGAATAAGGCTGCACATGGACCTTAATCCAAAAGTGCCGAAAGCAAAATTTGATCCGAAAGGTATTTCAAGGATGCTGAGTAATCTGATATGGAATGCGCTGCAGGCATGCCAGAAAGATACGCAGAAAAGCAAACATGACATTTTTGTAAACGTCGATTATTATGATAACGATCATTTTATGTACGAAGTTGAAGACAATGCAGGCGGCATGGATAAAGACATTCAAAACAGTTTATTTCAAGAATTGTTCACATCAGAGGGCGGAACAGGAACCGGACTTGGGTTGATGGTTGTGGAAAGAATTGTAAGGAACCATCAGGGTAAAATTGAAGTGCTGACCAAGCCTGGAAAAGGAAGTTTGTTCAGAACTATTTTTAGGATAGAAAACGATTAAAAATAAATGTATAAATAAAAAGTATTGAATGAATAACCATTTTATTCCATAATTTAACACTATGGAAAAATTTGAATCATGAGGGGGGAAAGATTATGGGTAAACAGCCCTTAAAAATAATCATTGTTGATGATAATACAGATTATCTGTTCACCATGAAAACATTTCTATCCAGAAACGGATTTGACGTTGAAACAGCCTATAATGGACAAACAGGAATTGAGCTGATCAAAAAAGAGCGCCCTGATCTTGTTATTTTAGATGTCATGATGGAAACCACGTTTTCCGGATTTGAGGTGTGCCGGCAGGTTCGAAATGACCCTGAGATTAAAGATACCCCTATTATAGGTATCACAGGAATGGAAGATGAGCTGGGTCTGAAGTTTGATAAATATGATGATGAGGAATATTTCAGCCCGGATGCATTTTTTGAAAAGCCTGTGAATAGAGAAGAATTAATAAAAAAAATAAAAGCACTGGTGTCAAAATAAAAAGTTAAAAAAGTGACTGAGTTAAATGTATCAAAAAAGACATTTCATTTCTGCTTTAACCGGCATTTTCCTTCTTTTTTCAAGCCTTTCAGTCCTAGCGGCTGAAAAAAAACAAACCGTATACGTTATTCCGGTCACAGGAACAGTTGAACCTGGTATGGCCGCTTATGTAAAAAGGGCATTGGAAGAGATCAAGGATCAACCCAATGCCGTTTTTGTATTCAAGCTGGACACATTTGGCGGCAGGGTTGATGCAGCCCTTGATATTGTGGATGCAATTTCCAATATACCTAAAGGGAAAACCATTGCTTTTGTTGAAAAAAGGGCCATATCTGCAGGTGCTTTGATTGCATTGTCTTCAAACTTACTAGTGATGAAAGAAAATACCATCATCGGCGATTGTGCACCCATTATTCAAACGCAGGAAGGCCAGAAAATGGCCGGAGAAAAAGTTCAAACCGTTCTGAGAGCCAGATTTCGGGCGCTGGCCAAAAAAAACAAATATCCTGTGGTTCTGGCAGAATCTATGGTAACGGTTGATATGGAAGTTTATGGCGTTATGATAAACGGTCAAAAAACCTATCTGGACAAGCAGGCGTATGATGATCTGACAGAAAAAGAGAAAAAGCAGATTACGTCCAAAAAAACAATCGTTCCCAAAGGCGAACTTTTAACCATGGATGATACAGAGGCATTTGACCTGGGGTTTTCTCAAAAAAGTGTTAAGGATTTAAACGCGGCGTTATCATTTCTAGGTTATAGTACCAACCAAATTGTTACGGTTGAAGAGACGTGGTCAGAAAGCCTTGTCCGATTTCTGCAAACCTTTTTGCCCGTTTTAATGCTCATTGGCATTGGGGCGATCTATACAGAAATAAAAGCACCTGGTTTTGGTGCACCTGGAATTATTGGTATCATCTGTCTGGGTATTGTGTTCTTTAATCAGTATCTGGTAGGTCTGGCAGATTACACGGAATTGATCCTGCTGCTGATAGGTGTGCTGCTGCTGGGGGTTGAAGTCTTTGTGCTGCCGGGATTTGGCATTGCAGGCGTCTTGGGGTTAATGGTCATTGCTGCTGGCCTTGTATTATCGTTTCAGGGCTTTGTGGTTCCAGACCCCTCTTTCCCTTGGGAAGGCCGGTTATTGATGAAGAATATAGCACATGTCATGGGGTCTTTTTTATTTGCGTTTCTTATTTCATTATTTATGCTTCGCTATATTTTACCACGATTTTCTAAAGTGGTAAAAGGTCCATATTTAGAGGCAACGCTTGAAACCTCTCATGTGAATGCAACAAAGCAATTGGATATAGCTGTTGGTGATAAAGGCGTTGCCCATACCTTTCTTCGACCCTCTGGCAAGGTTATGATAAACAAACAGAAAGTCGATGCCATCACTCAAGGTGAATTTATAGAAAAAGGAACATCTGTAGTTGTTCACAAAATAGATCAAAATCGTGTCATTATTAAACCGGTAAAATAAAGGGGTTGAAATGAAGGCTTATCTTTTTCCCATTGCACTTCAAGTTATAGGAATTTTAGTAATTATTGCTGAAATTTTTATCCCGTCTCTGGGACTGCTGACCTTGATTGCCCTGGGGATATTTTTTTACTCCTTATATCTTGTGTTTACAACAATTTCCTCTACTGCCGGACTGGTTATGACAGGTCTGGATATTGTTCTTATCCCCCTGTTGATTATTTTAGGGATGAAACTGCTGGCAAAGTCGCCCCTGGCGTTAAAAAGAGAGTTATCAAAACAAAATGGTGTGATGTCACAAAGCAGGGACCTTGAAACATATGTTGATGAGAAAGGCGTATCAGTAACTGATCTTCGGCCGGCTGGAATGGCCGAGATTGCTTCACAACGGTTGGATGTGGTGACAGATGGAGAATATATTGATTCTGGTACACCGATTGTTGTTACAGGTGTAACCGGTAACCAGATTATTGTTGAAAGAATTCAAAAATAGGAGATCTTTTAAATGAACCTTATGTACATTTTATTCATTATCGCAGGTATCATTGGCTTAGTACTGTTCTATTTCATTTTTTCATATCTGGCACTTTGGATTCAGGCATTGGTATCCGGGGCAAAAGTTGGTTTAATCAATATCATTTTTATGCGGTTTAGAAAGGTTCCGCCTAAATTGATTGTGGAATCCAAAATTATGGCGGTAAAGGCTGGAATAGAGATTCCTACAGACAGCCTTGAATCTCACTATCTTGCCGGGGGTAATGTGAGCCGTGTTGTCCAGGCACTTATTGCAGCAGATAAAGCCAATATTGAACTCTCATTTAACAGAACCGTTGCCATTGATCTTGCAGGAAGAGATGTTCTGGAGGCAGTCCAGATGTCTGTTAATCCTAAGGTGATTGAAACCCCTCTGGTAGCAGCCATGGCAAAAGACGGTATCCAGTTAAAAGCGATTTCAAGGGTCACGGTAAGGGCAAATATTGACCGCCTTGTAGGGGGTGCAGGCGCGGAAACCATACTGGCAAGGGTTGGTGAGGGAATTGTCACCACAATCGGGTCGGCAAAAACCCATAAGGAAGTGCTGGAAAACCCGGATATGATTTCAAAGACGGTCCTGACCAAAGGACTGGATGCCGGAACTGCTTATGAAATCTTATCCATTGATATTGCAGATGTTGATGTGGGTAAAAACATTGGTGCGGAGCTGGAAACTGATCGTGCTGAAGCAGATAAGAAGATTGCCCAGGCAAAAGCAGAGGAAAAGAGGGCCATGGCCTATGCGCATGAGCAGGCGATGAAAGCCAGGGTTCAGCAGATGCGGGCTAAAGTTGTGGAAGCGGAAGCACAAGTGCCCCTGGCAATGGCTGAAGCCTTTAAGAGCGGTAATTTAGGCATTATGGACTACTACAGGATGAAAAATATTTCCGCGGATACAAAAATGAGAGATCAGATCGCAACCCCGGAAGCTTCAAAGCCTGAAGAGTAAAAAAGGTATCACGGCTCCTTTGTCTTTAAAAGGGGGAAGGAGCCGTAAACATAAAGGATTGATTCATGGATTTTGATTCCCTTGTAACGATAGTATTTATTATTGTATTCTTTATTTTACCTTCTATTTTTAAGCAGATTCGAGCAAAGAAACGAAAAGCAGAAACACCGAAAAAGGCGGAAAGGAAACCATCTTTTTTCAGCAGGATCAGCAGCCAGATTCAAGACTTTGTTCAGGAACTGGAACAGCAGGTTCAGGAGCAAAGACAGGCACAAAAAGAAGCTGATACAGTTTGGGATACATTTGAAGAAAAGGAAACGTTGCCGCCCAGGGTTGATTCGGTTGATAATGATGCAGACTTTTATGAACCAGAACCTGTTGTCTATAAAAAATCGACACCATTGCCAGTAGTTGAAAAGCCTGTTGAAAAAGTCACACCAAAAGGTCAAAAATTATTTCCAGAGGATAAAAAAGCAGTGACACCTGCTTTAAGCCAATATTCATTTAGATCCAATCCATTGCAAAATGCAATAATCTGGTCTGAGATTCTGGGCAAGCCCATTGCTTTAAGAGATGAGTAATTTTTTTCATAAAGATGGATTCAGACGAAGCAGTTCCATAAATTTTAATCTGGAAAAATTGAGAGAAATCAATTATATGTTCAACAGTGTTGAAGATATGTTAAATAGTTTATTATCGGGTGGGATGATAACTAAATAAATTTTATAAATAATGCCCTCATAATGTAAAAAGTTGGGCGGCGAATAAAAATTAAGCAAAATATATCAATTAAAGGAGATTAAAAATGACCACAGCCGAAGAAACTGAAGAGAAAGCAGTTGAAGAAACTGAAGAGGCAGCAGTTGAAGAAACTGAAAAAAAGCCACTATGGATCGGTATTGAGGAAAAATTGCTTGACCTTAATGCAGGAGAACTCTCAGGGCAGGCAAAGGAAGATGCGATTCAAAAGATAGTTGGTGAGCTTGATGATGAAGATTTTAACGTTTCCACAAACGGCGGCAGGATGATGCAGGTGAGATGGGCAATGGATGACATGCTCAAAGTCGGCAGGCCGCTGTTGAAGGATTTAAATGATGCCATTGGATCACTTACGCTGGAAGACATACCAGATCCTTATTCAGCAACCAGCAGTATTATCGTAAAACTTGGCAGTACCTGGGAGGAACTTAAAAAAGTCGAATGCAGGCTGGATATCATAAAAATCGTTAAAGAGACAAGACTTGATCTGCTGGTTAAAAAAGCAAAAGAATTGCCTGAAAATGAAAGTATTCGATACCTTATCGGAGAACAGATAGAACGTGAAGTGATCGTGACTAAGTTAGAGATTACAGAAGAAAAACTGGCTGAGGTAGAGGCTGAAATTGCAAAAGAAAAGGCAGAAAGAAAAAGAGTTGCAAACCTGCTGGAGCAGGTAGACGGCAAATCAGAGGAAGAAAAGGTCAAGCACTTAATTAAAAATGATGTAACGGAGGCATTGATCATAGAGATGGCAGAAGTTGACCAGACTGCTATAGACAATACCAAAAAAGCCATGGAAGAGGAAATCAAAGAGCAGCAGAGATTAGCTGAGGAAGCAGCCGCAAAGAAAAAAGCAGAGGCTGCAGGCCCTGCTTTAGAAGATATTACACCGGAGGATATGATTGACCACATCGATGCTATTCGTGAAATAATGGAATTCAGCGATGTAGAAAAAGAAATCAGGACGATGTGTGAACAAAGTGCTATTCCCGTGTGTCTTGTTGACATTGCCGTGTCTGATCCAGACAAATTGGATGAACTTGAAAAAGATGCAGAAGGATAATGTTGTCGTAACATTATGATTTAAAAGATTATTAAAACAAAGTGATATGGCGGGCGGACTTTTTTAAATCAACGCTGCGTCAGCAACGCGTTGTTCTTATAAAGACATCATCCACACTTTTCCCTGACCCTGGCGAACGCCGTATCCAGGGTCAGGAAAACATTCCGTTGTTATTACATGACGAATCACAAGCGATTTATCTGTTTTTAAAAATAGTCAGGAATTCAATCATTTCAACATGGAAAAGAAAAAAGAGAAAACAGATTTTTCATTCACCGGTCCCCATGATGTCAAGCTTGAAAAGTGGGTCAGCTGTGCACCGTTTGAAAAACTGTTGGGCATAAAAATTATCGAGGCCAGAGACGGTTGTTCACACCTGATCATGCCGTTCACGTTTAACCTGGCCCAGGGCAAGGGAATGGCACATGGCGGGGCCATAGTAACACTGGCGGACACTGCCGTTGCCATGGCCATAAAGAGCATCGTCCCTGAGGACAGCCGGTTTGGTACAATCTCGCTTAATTCGGAATTCCTTGCACCAGTGAAAAAAGGGATATTAAAAGCCAATGCCTGGGTAACGCTTTTAAAGGACAGGAAGATACAAGGGGTTTCAACCGTTTTTGATGAAAATGATCAGGCAGTAATGAAATTTTCTGCTGTTTTCAAACTTGCCAGGGATGTGAAGGTGTCAAAAACAGCGTTGAAACACATATCGGATTGATATCACAGGCGGTCAGGATTAAAAGTCAATCCAGGCATAATACCGATTTATTCCGGGTTGAAAAAGTTTTCAATTTTCTGACACACTTCTTTGACTTGCCGGCGAAACCATTCATGCATGAGATCGTTATCCCGGCGCCGGTGCCACACCTGAATAAAAGGAAATGTTTTAATCTTGGTGGGCAGTTCGAAAAGGGTGACACCAATGATTTGTGCCATTACTTTTGCCCCCATTTCAGGCATGATGAGAATAAGGTCGCTTTTTTCAACAATAAGCGGCGCAACCAGAAAATAAGGCTCCCTGACAACGATATTGTGTGAGGATGTAATGCCCAACGACTTGTAAAGTTCATCTTTTCTTTGCGTATTTGCAGAGACAGCAATATACGCATGGGGCCAACGGCTGATCTGGCGTTTTTTTATTTCATGGTTTAAAATAGGATGATCAGAACGGGCAACACCTATATACCTGTCATTGAATATGGTTTCATAACTGAAATTTTTAAATGGTTTGTACCCGCCAAATGCCAGGTCTATCAGTCCGAGCTTGAGGTCATGTTCCAGATGGGCCGAGATGGGGTTGCATTCAATGGAACAATTGGGGGCTTTAACTGACATTTTTTCAATCAATCGCGGTAAAATGATGCCTGCGCCGTAATCACTTGCCGCGATCCTGAACGTGGCTTTTTCAACAGCAGGGTCGAAACGATCGTTGCCTGTCAACAGTTTTATCTGGCCGATGATGCTGCTTAAAGGGCCTTTAAGTTCTTCAGCCGTGGCTGTTGGCGTCATCCCGTTTTTTATTTTTATCAGCAGGGGGTCATTGAAATATTCTCTCAGCCTGCCAAGCGCATGACTGACTGCTGACTGGCTTAAGCCAAGCCGCTCGGCTGACCGGCTGACATTGAGTTCCTCCAGCAGAACTTGAAGGGTTTTTAAGAGATTTAAATCTAGATTTTGAATATCCATACCATGCATAACCTATATGAATATATATCATTTGATAAATAATCTAATTTTTACTACCTTTAACCTGTTTTGTAAAGGACCAGGTGTGAAAGAAGTGAGATAAGGAGATACTATGGGGGGATACCTTAAAAGGGATTGGGAGACATTCCCGACACATCAGCTCAAACGGGTAGACAAGCCAACCACAAAAATTATTGAAGATCAGATTAATAGGGTGAGTGAACGTCAAGCCGGTTTCTGTAAAGCTGCAGCAGGTGATTATGGGAAAAGGCTGCAAAAAGAATTTTTCAGGTTTGTTCCCAAACATCCTCTTTCAGGTTCCATTGCCTGGATGAGAGACAATATGAGACCCTTCAGGGACGGGAATATGGCAGGAGGTAAAGCCCCGCTGCCAGACAATAAAAAAGCCATTA
This sequence comes from uncultured Desulfobacula sp., assembly GCA_964343845.1. Taxonomy (GTDB): domain Bacteria; phylum Desulfobacterota; class Desulfobacteria; order Desulfobacterales; family Desulfobacteraceae; genus Desulfobacula. The sequence goes on from CAYFKW010000004.1 coordinate 126,693, forward strand.
CACGGCATATCAAGGAAACCGCTTATTTTTTGCGGTCAGATGCTGTGGGCGTATGCGAACTGCCAGCTTATGCCGTTTACAGCCACCAGTTCAGCTTTAAGAATATGGATCAGGGTGAAGTGCCTGTTTCGTTGGACCATACCCATGCTATAGCGGTTTTAATTGATCAGGATGAGCGAACAAACCAGGCGTTCAGCGGTAGTGACTGGATCAGTAATTCCATGAGCATGATGTCTTATGCCACATCAGGTTTTATCGCCATAACGCTGGCTGAATATATTCGGCGGCTGGGCTATTCTGCCAAAGCCCATTATGCACCATATTATGATCTCATGGTACCGCCGATCCTGCTGATGGCTGGTTTAGGCGAGATGTGCAGAATCGGCGATACGGTTCTGCATCCGTTTATGGGGCCAAGGTTCAAGGCTGCTGTGGTCACAACCGACCTGCCAATGGTCCCGGATAAGCCGATTGATTTCGGACTTCAGGATTTTTGCAGACAATGTAAGAAATGTGCCAGGGAATGCCCTAGTGGTGCCATAAGCGACGGCGAAAAAATCATGTTTAACGGGTATGAAAAATGGCCTGTAGATGTTAAGAAATGTACCACCATGCGAGTTGGGAATCAGCATGGTTCAGGCTGCGGTACCTGTGTAAAAGTCTGCCCGTGGAGTAAACCTTATACACCTTTTCACCGTGCTGTAAACTGGACCATGAGACATATAAAATTCGCAAGAAGGTTCGGTATCTGGGGTGATGATTTAATGGGATATGGTAAGCCTGATTATAAAAACAAGTGGTGGTTTGATCTTGAGGATAAGAAAGGTGATGGCAAATTAAGTGTCCCAAAAGCACAGGATAAATAGTCAAATCAACCATGGATCTGATGTGAAAAATTCAACTCAATCTCACTCAGGTAACCGTATGGATAAAACTGCCATGTCACAATTTATTCCCCTGGTATTGTTAACCGCTATTTTTTTTCTAAATTTTACCATCCGAATTATTATTTCACCATTGCTGCCGACCATATTGTCTGATATGAACCTGACGGCCAGTCAGGCAGGTTCTTTTTTTTTAATATCAGCGACAGGTTACTCTATTTCACTGTTGTGTTCAGGGTTTGTTTCATCGCAGATCAGGCATAAAAAAACAATTGTATTTTCAGCGATAACATCTGGTATCGCTTTTTTATCCGTAGGCTTAAGCCAGAATCTGATGAGTATGCAGATCGGATTATTTGTCGTTGGCATGGTAACCGGTCTGTATCTTCCATCTGGTATAGCCATGCTGACTGCTGCCATAAGCAGCCGTAATTGGGGGAAAGCCATTGGGGTTCATGAAATGGCGCCCAATTTGAGCTTTTTACTGGTTCCCATATTCTGTGAAGGGCTACTGTTATGGCTCTCCTGGAGAAGTGTTCTCATCGTGGTTGGGAGTACATCCATTTTACTGGGAATCTCGTTTTTTAAATTTTTTTCAGGAAAAGATTTCCCTGGTGAAGCACCTGTGCTGAAATCATTTTTACCGATTATCACACTGCCTTCTTTCTGGATGATGATCATCCTGTTCAGTTTAGGTGTTACAGGAGGCCTGGGGGTATATTCCCTTTTGCCGTTGTTTCTTTTCAACGAGCATGGAATGCTGCAGTCCCAAGCCAATACATTAATTACCCTGTCAAGAATACTGGCGCTGCCCATGGCGATAGTCATCGGGTGGGTGTCAGATCGGTTTGGGGCAAAACCAACCCTTTCCTTTGTTTTATTGTTTTCAGGCATGTCAACGCTGCTGATTGGGGTTGAATCCGGCAGGCTTTTACAGATCATTATATTTTGTCAGGCTGTGTTTTCGGTGTGTTTTTTCCCGCCTGCGTTTGCAGCCTTGTCCAGTATCGGCTCTAAAGAAACCCGCAATGTTGTCATCTCTTTTACAATCCCTGCAGCATTCTGGCTTGGCGGCGGTGTGGCTCCCAAGGTAATGGGATTTCTAGGGGAAAAAGGATTTTTTCCCGTGGGCTTTATCATTTCAGGAGGCGTTATTCTGCTGGGTGCAGGCATCCCATTTTTTCTTAAATTTCAGGAACATGACTAAGCCTGTGTAACTGAACTGCCTTGGATCGTTTTTATTTTTGCCAGGAAAAATCTCCTTTTTGCAGCATGCTGCAGTTCAATGCGATTTAAAGAATAGTGGTACTGCCTGCGCCGGTATCATCACCAGGTACCCATTCCAGCTCAATCTCAAATGATTTTTTCAGCCGTCTGCCATGTTCCTCTTCAACTTTAAGTTCAAAAACCATCTGGCCGGGGAATTCTACAGGAATCTCTTGCTCTCCCTGCTTCAGGGTCATGGCGCCAGCATCTATTTTATCGGCAATAAGACGTAATGTATCTGAAATTTCTTTTGCACTTTTTTTTTCTTCACTTTTAAACAGAACAATTTCTCTTCCCATCTTTATTCTCCTCTTCTCTGTCTGTATTCAGGAACATTCATATGTGAACCGTTATAAAATGCTGAAAGCAAAACAGACCGAATTATTCCTTTTTCATGTACATTTCAAAAATCTGCTCATGAGAAATGTATTTTTCTCTGTCAGGATCAACCAGGTATTTTCTGATCGCATGCACCCGTTTTAAAATTTCCTGTTCAGCCCGCTGCCGCATTTCTTTTTTTGTCTGGATAATATTTTCTTTAAGGTCTGGTGTCCTGGCGGCAGCATAATATTTTTCACTTTTCAGCTTTATCCGCATCTCGATGAGTTTCTCTCTTTGCTGATTGTGCTCATCATCAAGGAACAATACTTCAGGCATGAGGTCTGCAAAATGGGTCACAGCAATAATATCTTTTTTTCTCTGCCAGTATCCCATTAAAAATTCAGGTTCCAGGTCTTTGTAGTTCTGCAGCGGCATATACATCCGCCTCAAATATAAAAGAACTTTTTCTGTCTTTTTTCGATGTCCGCCAATGATGACAGAGCCGCCGACTTCATCTTTTCTCACCCCTTTTGTCCAGGGCGCACCAGTGATACCAAAATCAATGCACAGGGGTATCCTTAAAAGGGCAGACAAGGTATTCAGGGCAAGGGCGTATCCAGCTGACGGCCCCCCGACATTATAGGAGGCAGAAAGCAATTGATGGTGGAGAGAATAGCGCTGCAGAAAATCACCGAAAACCCATGGAATACTATAATCCGGACTTAGCTCCTGGATATAGTTCTTTACCATGGTTAACGCTTCCTGGGCTGACTGCCGTGTCATTTGGACAGCCATATCCAGTTCGGCAGCGTTGGCAGAAGCAGACGAAACAGCTCCTGTTACAATAATCGGCGACCCCTCAACCTTTCCAGTGAGACTGGTGGCAATGGGCAGCAGCATGCCGGACATGTCATTTGCGCCGACACCAATAATAAAGCCGACCTGGGGTTCTTTGCTTAATTCGGTTTCCAAAAACTCATTTAATTGAACCACGCCTTTTCGAACCGGGCTTTGAGAAATTTCCCGTCTGGCAGATTCAAGATGTGCTTCCACAAGAGGATAGTCCTCTTCAGTCACAATGTGGTCCACATTTGCCAGGATTTTATCATATTGGTCAACAAAATTAATCAGATCATTTTTAATTTTGGTTTTGATCAAAGGGGGTGCTTTCACAGCATCCAGGATCCCGATAATGGTTTTAAAATTGAGCTTGATAAAATCACATTTTTCCTGCTTGGTTGACTGTTTCAGCTTCCGAAGCTCTAACAGCACTTTATATTCTGTGCTGCAAAGGGCAATTGCTTTTTCAGTAAAAGAGGTATAATCAGCAGGTGTATTGCAGATCCCCTGGGCAGTTTCAATAATTTTTTCAATTTCAAACTCACGTTTATGGGGGATTTCTTCAAATTGTTTTTTAATGATATCAAAAATATCCTTCTGACGAAGATGGCCTGATATTTCTAATGTTTTTAACCGTTTTGAGCGAATCAAGGCAGGATCAAGAATATCCAGGCGGTTGGTGGTTAAAACCGTAAATACTTTATTCAAGGGGATTTCACCATCAATAATATTTAGAAATTTATTGGTCAATGCATCTGACGGTTGTCCGCCTGTAGCGCTTCTCCTGGGGGCCAGGGCATCCCCCTCATCAAAAAAAATGATGGCAGGTGCAATCATTTTTGCAATATCATATACTTTTTCAAGGTTGGAAACAGCACCATGAACAGGACTTGTCGGGTCCTGGAGCGCAGACGGGCTTGTGGCGATATCATGGACTTTAAGGTTGGAAGAAAGCCAGGTTCTCACAAGATAGGTCTTTCCGCTGCCAGGCGGGCCTGTTAAAACAACACCTTTATCTTCACTGATGCCATAGTTAAAACAATTGTTGGACATTTCTGAAAATTTATCTTTAATATCACCAACATATTGATCCCATGTCACATTGCGATCCATTCTATCAACCACTTTGCTGTAAAGCTCGCCATACACATTCTTGGCCACCAGTTGAAAGGCGCTTCTGATTAAAATAGAGTTATTGAGAAAATCAAGGATAAAATCGCCGCGAATATTGATGATGGATTCTATGAGTTTCCTTACATAGGCAGGACTGATTTTAAGGCTTCTTTCTTTGAAAATGGCATAAATTATTTTTGCAGCCTCATCAAGCTTTCCAGAGTCTTCTTTGTATTTTGTTGGAATCTGGTGCCGGTTAATTTCAAGAAATATGATTTCTTTCAGGTTCTCGGCATTCATCCAGTATTTGGATATATCGATGATACACCCTTTTTCCACAAACCGCCTGTAAATTGCAGAATCAAATCGATGGGTCTGATCACTTGTGGCAATGACAAAACAATCTCTTCTGCCGTCAATGATTTCATCCAAAACAATATTTGAAGAATCAATTAAGGTTCGCTGCTGTTTTTCAGATCCGCCGCTGTAGCTGCCATCTGATTTGCCAAACGCGGAATGCGCCTCTTCAATATGCCGAATCGATGAAACTTTTGGATGGCCCATGGCTCTTTTAAAGTAGTTGCCAGGTTCTCCTGCCAAGGACGTCTGATAGTCATTCGGTGTAATTACAGAAGAATCAACACTGATTCCTCTTTCTTCAAAATACGTTAGATTGGCCATGATCCGTTTTCTGAAGATTCGCCGGATAATGGGGATTCTGGCAAGCCGGCTGTAAAAGGATTGTTTCTTTTTTTTGGCAATCTTCATTGCGAATTCCGGGTCAACCTCTTCCAAACTTGTAAAAAGGCTGTGTTTGGCAAGAATTTCTTCTTTTTTCTTCTTCCAGTCCACCATGGGAATGACTTCATTTCTAAACACCACTTTTTCAAGCGTTTCCCTGACAGTGGCACTTTTACCGCTCCCTGATGTTCCTTCAATAAGGACGATGGGGGCTTTGGGAACATCCGGGCCTTCAATATGCTCTTTCCTGATATGGGCCCTGTAAATTTTGTCAAAGGTTTCAGCCAGCTCAAACGGGACATGAATATCTTTCAAATCCTTATCCAATATAGCGATTAAATATTGGTATTCAGGCTTTGTCAGTTCTTTTTCAATAATGGCATTCCACGATGCCCCGGGGTTTGTTTCACCTGAATATAAGAATCGCTTTTTCCAATCTCTTAGTATTTCAGGATTGTTTAACACATTCATCTTTCTTCTTTTTCTTCTCATAAAAAAGATGAGGAAAAAGGTTTCTTTTATAAAAGAAATTAAGGGATGGGGCGGCCGGTATTGATTCAGGCGGGACCTGACAAAGGCTTTGGTATCATAACTCCATGTGGAGATAAGGTCTTCCAATTTTTTTATAGACTCCTCCGGGAGTCTGATTAATGTTTTTTGCTTTGTAGTCCTTTTTGCCATGGCCTTCTCCTAAGATAAATGAAATAAGATCTTGTTTAAGGTTTTTTCCAAATGACCTTAGAAGAGGAACCTTTGGGACCTTTCTCTTGAGGTGCTATGACCTTTTCTTCTGTTTCATATGGCAATGTCAGCGCGGGAGGCTGTCCTGCCCCGTGAAGGACAAATGTTTTTTGTTTTGATGGACTCTTTTCATAGGCAGTTGCCCATTTCTGCTGGGTTAAAAATTCAAATAAAGCAGGGTTTACATTCTGTTTTTCATCTCCGCCAAGTGCTAAATGCAGAGAGCGTATCCCTTCAAGATAGGCTTTATATAATTTTTTTATCCTGTCGGCTTCCTGATCTGCTGCATAATTATCTGCCTCTGCGATAAGCTGCCGCCGCTTTTTCTCCTCTGTTGCTTCAACCAGTTTATCCCCAAATCGTGTTTCATTCAGTACAAAACTGACCACTTCAATCCCAAATTTGCCTTCAATGGTCGGCCCGTCTTTGTTTATGGGGCGATTTTTTAAAGCCTGAAAAATAACTTCCTTGATTTTTTCCCTTTCGCTGATCAGTTTATTGACTTCCTGGGCCTGCAGGGTATCTTTTGCAATTCCGTCAAAATCGCCTTGAAGCAGAGTCTCAGGGGCCAGGTTTTCTATCCCCCAGACATGCAGATTTTTTATTTTGAAGGTCATCAATGCCGAGGTCCAGAGCGCAACATTCTCTTGGGAGATGATTTTTATGGGTGCAGAGCTTCCGCCAAGATATAATATCTGGTTCATCAAAGGAACTTCTTTCTCAAGTTTGGTAAAAAAAGGCAGCCTGTAGTGCCATCCAACATCTGTTACGGCCTGCCGTTTCCCTCCGAATTGCTCAAGAATTACTGCATAATTGAGTTTGACCTTGTATATGACTTTGGTTGAGTAAATCACCGCTGCCAAAGAATAAATAACCGCAACAATAAGAAAAATAAATGTTGTGTTTCTTATCAGATTTATCATTCTTGCCCGCTGTAAAAATACCTGTGGAGACTGATCCTTCATAGCTGATCCTTTCTTTTTGATACCGCCAGACAGTGGTAAAAATGTTGTAAAAAAATCTATATTTAAATTTTAGAAAGTTATTACTGGATCTGCGACCAAATGAAAAATAATAATATGAAATCCAATATATGAAACAAGTATACATCAGAATATACGACTAGTCAAAAAAATAATTTACTTAACCGCTTAAAAAAATAGGATAAACGTCAGGTTTCTGCTGTATTGCGGATAGAATCAATAAGGGCTTTAATATCCTCCATTTTGGTCTTGGGATTTATGACGACAATTCTAAGATATCGTTTATTGTTCAGTTCTGTTGAAGACAGGTAAAATTCGCCTTTTGCAATAAGGCGATCTCTGATAAAAATCTGCTCATCGTCAGATGCGTTAAACCGAAAACACAGGATATTACTTTCAGGGGCAACCGGTACGGCAAAGTCAGGCTGGGAAGAAATATATTCATAGGCCTGATACGTCAGGTCATAGGTATAGTCAATATAATCTTCGATCCCTTTTTCGCCGATAGCTGCCAATGTCATGTAAAATTTAAGACCAAGCCCGGCTTTCGTACATTCAACAGCTTGTCCGATAAAATCAAACCCAGGCTGTTTTTTATCGTGAAACAGGTAACTTGCTGTATGTTCAAATGTATGATCAAGGGTTTCTGCATCTTTTACAAGCAATGCCGCACAAATGGTAGGGGTTCTTAACATTTTATGCGCGTCAATAATCATGGAGTCTGCTTTTTGGAGACCTGAAAAATAACGGTGATACTTTTCTGAAAAAAGTGCACCGCCGCCATGTGCCCCATCCACATGGAACCAGATTCCTTTTTCGCCGCAGAAATCAGCTATTTCGTCAACAGGATCATAAAGACCCGTGCCTGTAGAGCAGGCATTTGCCACAAGGGCAACGATTCTTTTCCCTTTTCCGAGAACGGTTTTAACGGTATTGTTTAATCTGGACACAATAACACGTCCGTATGTATCTGTTGCAAGATCAATGACATTGCTTTCGCCAATGCCGATGATGCCTGCAGCTTTTGCAACAGAATAATGTGAAGATTCCGGGACAAGGACAACAAGGTCAGACGGGTCTCCTTTTTCCCTGATAGACGGATCCAGATGGTTTCTTGCCGTTAAAAGAGCCGTCATATTTGCAAGAGATCCGCCATGGGTCAATACACCTGCACCGTGCGGGCGGCTGAGTCGTTTTTCAATATCGCTGGGCATGGAAGCCCAGCCAATTTTACTGAGCAGATAATTGATCATAAAAAATTCAATGGCAGCCGCTGCCGGGCCCATTTCATAAATGGCCATGGCATTGTTTGTAAAGCCGTCAATCAAGGATCCCAAAGCACCGGTGGAATGCGGCACACCAACCTGGTGGGCAAAATAGCCAGGGTGATGCAGGCGGGTTGTATTATCCAGATAGTGCTTTACAAAACTGTTTAAATTTTCAGCAGACAAATCACCATTTTTAATATGAGAAAGCAGATCAAGTTTCTCATGCAGCTCTTTTATGGTCAGTTGCTTGATTACCTTTTTTTCTTTTTGGACACTTTCATTATAGTAATTGTCCAGTTCATCAATGAGTTGTTTTCCGTCCTCAGTAAAGCTCATGGCTTATTTACTCCAGCTTGTACATTTAGGTATTTTTTTGCTGCTTCCCATCCGATGAGCGCTTTTTTCCTGGCGTTTCCTTCGCCATAGTTTCCAAATTCTCCCATTTTGCGGATTACCCTGTGACAGGGAATTAAAAAAGGTATGGGGTTCTTACCAATTGCAGTGCCAACAGCACGATTCGCACCAGGAAGACCAATGTGCCGGGCGATATCCTGGTATGCCACTGTACTGCCAAAAGGAATTTTAGCCAGTGCCTCCCAGACTTTTATCTGGAAATTTGTGCCCTTAATATACAGATGAAGCGGGGCTTGAACCGCTTGATCTTTAAAAGAAAAAACAGATTCAGAAAGTTTTTGAATCGCTTCATTATCCTGGACTAAATTTGCTTTGGGCCATTGCTGGAAAAGCCAGTTATGGAGGTCTTTTTCTGTTTTTCTTCTGACAAATTTCAATGAACAGATACCCCTTTGTGTATTGGCGATCATACACGATCCAAACGGAGAATCACAGAACCCATAGGTGATGCCAATCCCTGAGCCTTTTGACCTGTATTCTCCAGGTGTAACTGCCTCGCAATGAATAAACAGATCATGCAGCCTGCCAGGGCTTGAAAGTCCGGCATCATAGGTGACATCTAAAAGGTTTTTAGATTCGTTTAACAGTTTTTTGGCATACTCTTTGGTTAGATACTGCAGGAATCGTTTGGGACTGATACCTACCCATCTTGAAAAAAGCCGTTGAAAATGAAATTCGCTTAAATTGACCGAAGACGCAATCGTTGCAAGAGAGGGCTGTTCACCCTGTTTTTTTTCTATGAATTGAATCGCTTTTTCAACGATGCTGTAATCATCAGACCAATGGTTGTTTTGATTTATCCTCTGCATCCTCACTACCCTCTGTTCAAGTTGAAAGCATTATAAGAAAAAGAGAGGGAATTTTCCACCCGATTCTTGCGGTAAAAAAAGTTTTTTAAAATTAACTAAGAAACTGCCCTGCTTAAGATATCGGATGGTGCCGGTCCTCTAAAATCTCAATGCATCGGCTTATACAGCTATTTTGTTTTTGAATAATGCATCTGTTTTATGGAAATATTGACCAAGTGTATCTGGTGAGTGTGAATCAGAACTTAAGACGATTGGAATCCCTTTATTTTGAGCTTCCTGGATGATCCAATGGCTTGGATATTGTTCTTTTATGGGATGATTGAAACCAGATGTGTTGATTTCCATTTTCATTCCCTGTTCTTTTATGATATCCAGCGTTTTTACTACCAGCGCCCTGTAATAGGGGTCTGCTTCATTAAAATAGGTGCTGTCAACATTATGCTTTTTAATAACATCCAGGTGTGCTGCAATATCGAACCAGCCTGTACTTAACGCTTCTTGAAGTGTTTTATAATACACCCTGTAAAGGGCCCTTATATCATAATCAAAGTGTTTAAAAAGAGATTTAAATTCATCAATTGTTCCATTGACAAGCTGGGAGTATCCATTGATGGAAAGTCGGTGCACAGAAGCAATTGTATAGTCCCATCCCATTTTTGAGATAGAATGTACCCAGAATCGATACTCAGGCACAAATTCAAGTTCAATCCCCATGTTAATCTTAAGTTTTCCTGAAAATTTTGATTGTGCCTGTCGAAGGGCAAGCTTGTATTGGTCAACCATATGTTTATTCATTGTATAGCGCGTATCAAAGGGAAGGGGCATATGATCGGTGATGGTAATTTGTGAAAGCCCTTTTTCAATAGCTGAAATTGCCATCTCGTCTATGGATGCACACCCGTCTGAGTATTGGGTATGCATGTGATAATCACTTGTTTTATCAATCTTTAGCATAATTCTCTTTCAATTTAGGATCCACCAGTTAATAAAGTAAACCGTTCAGTAGATCATAAATTACTATGTTGCCGTTTATCTTAAAAAATTTGAGCATAGTAGCACAACACATGACCTTAGTAAAATAATTGTTTATAGGGAGAAAAAATACTTAAATTTTATTTCAGAGAATTTTGGTATATACAGCGTGCCCAGGGGTTAATTGGTATAATTAAAAAATACAAAATTGGCTATTACCCATTTTGCTAACCTCTGGTATATAATTATCACCATTTACACAAAAAAGGGAGGAACGTATTGAATTGTCTAATTGTCCTGGCCCATCCACTTGAAAATTGCCTGTGCCGTTATTTAGCCGATAAAACAATAGCGCACCTGAAAAAAAAGGGATATGACATTGCCATCAAAGACCTGTATAAAGAGGATTTCAACCCTTTATTAACACCATCTGAAAGAGCCAGTTATTATGAAAAGCAGTTTGACGACAGTCTGGTGAAAAATGACATTGAGCAGTTAAAGCAGGCTGAATCTTTGGTGTTGATTTTTCCTACATGGTGGTTTGGGTTCCCCGCCATTTTAAAAGGATGGTTTGATCGGGTGTGGGCCCCTGGCCATGCATACAATCATGCATCAGATTTAGGGGCCATTACCCCCTGCCTTGAACGCCTTAAAGAGGTTAGAGTAATTACCATTCTGGGATCGCCGTGGTGGGTGGATTTTTTAATTTTGCGGCAGCCGGTTAAAAGAGTGCTGAAGACTGCCATCCTGGGGGCTTGTGTAAAACAATGCTCATTTAAAATGCTGTCGCTTTATAAAAGTGAAAGCATTTCACAGGAAAAGGTTGCAAAGTTTGTAAAAAAAATTAAATCTGTATTTTAAGGCGGCGCATATGGGGCCGGTTACTTAAAATTTAATTCTTTTTTGATGGATTTAAAAAAGGAAAAAAGATGGGCAGCCTTTTTAAACCAGTAAAGCAGGTTAAAATTTTTCAGACTATTGTTGAACAGATACAAGATGCTATCTTTTCCAGTCACCTGAAGCCAGGAGAGAAATTACCATCGGAGCGGCAGCTTCAGACCATATTTAAGGCTGGCCGGCCTGCAGTTCGGGAAGCACTGAGGGTAATAGAAAACAGGGGATTCATTACCATAAACCTGGGCAAACAGGGCGGGGCTGTCGTGACGTCAAAAAAAGTGAACCCGCTTATAAACCAATTTGAACTTTTAACCCGGTCTCAGCAGTTTTCATTGAATCATATTGCAGAATTTCGGGAACAGCTTGAAGGCGAAATCGCACAGATTGCAGTTGATAAGTCCAGTGATAAAGATCTGCATCATCTGAATGACACGATTGAAAAAGCAAAAGCATATTCAACACACAAGAAAAATTCCATTAAAAAGTTCATTGAAATGGATACAAAATTCCATCTCAGGATATCGTTGATTACAGGGAATAAACTTTATACACATATGCTGAGTGCAATGTACAGCCTGAACAGCTATTATAAGCGGTTTTATAAGCCCAATACAGATATTATGGACGAAAATTTAGAGGACTTAACTCAAATTTTCGCTGCTTTTTCAAATCGTGAGTCAGCAAAAGCGAAAACACTCTCGCAAAGACACATCCGTAAATTTAATACAAACTATTAGCACCATTTGGATTGCAATCCATTATTTTATAAGAAAAACCATTTACATTTTCTCATGTAAATTTTAAATTTAAAGTACCCAATATATAAAATAAAGGGGTTATTTTTATACATCAAGGGGTGAACGATAATGGTGTCAGAAAAAATTAAAGATATTCGTGGCCAGATTTCAGGCGTAACGCTTTCTTCTTTTCTGCAGATGATCGAAATGGAGCAAAAGACGTGTACCATAAAAGTGTTTACCAAAAACAATGTAGGTCATATCTTCTTTTTAAATGGCACACTCATTGAGTCAAAAACAGTGAATTCACGACATCTGGACGCACTTTACGATATTCTTTCTTGGGATAATATTGTTATAGAAGTCGAGAAGAATACAACAAGAAAACGGGATGTTATAAACTTGCCGTTAATGCACATCCTCATGGAAAGCGCCAAGCATTCTGATGAACTGGATAAATCAAAAAATCAAAATATTTCAGAAAAAATAAAATCAACATCCACAAAAAAAATACAACCCAAAATTGTGGAAAATCAGGATTTCTGTTTAGAAATCGGTATTAAGCTTTTAATTGATTTTGATGATTACCCGGTTTCCTTTAGAAGCAAACTTGTTGGTGTGGAGCATGGAAAATACCTTCTTTTAAAAGCACCCAGCCCATTTGGTAAATCTGAAGCTGATCTTTTTAAGGTTGAAGATCTTATTGTGAAATCTCTTTATAAAGGAACGATCTATGCGTTTCGTACGAAATTACTGGGAATAATTTCCAAACCATCAAAACTGATGTTCATTGAGTACCCTAAAAGAATTGAACACCACGAGCTTCGTTCTCATAAACGTTTTAAATGCAGTATTGTTGCCCAGACTGAGGTGGATGAAAAAGAAAGAGGCGGAGTGATTGAAAATATCAGCCTGGGTGGATGTCTTTGTGTCATGGAAACATTTGAAACAGATCAAAACCTTACCACTTGTCTGCTGAACAATACTCTGCCCTTGAGGTGCCATTTCCCCGGCTCAAAAGGAGAAACCAGTTTTATCGGGGAGATAAAAAATGCAAGGATGAAATCAGATGAAATTGCAGTGGGTGTAGAGTTTTTGTACCAGAACACCTCTGATGAGGCCAGGGGGGTAATTAATACCTATATCCAGCTAATCGAATCTTCAGGTGAATACGTGTGATTCATTTGAAAATTTGCAGAACAATATGCTCGGGCTGGCAGGTTTATTTCCTGTACGGGGCAGCGGATAATTTATAAAATAATCTTTCTGATTTATAGCAATCTGCCATTTTCATATAGTCACCAGACATTGTTTTTATCTTCTGTTTGATTTTATCCGTGTTTTTATAGGTTTTTTTTACCTTGCCGGGAAAACCAGCCACTAGTGAAAAAGGGGGAATAATGGTATGTTCCTGCACAACACTGCCCGCGGCAACAATGGATCCCTCTCCAATGACAGAATGGTTCATGATAACGGCCCCCATGCCGATTAAACACCCATCTTCAATAGAACATCCATGTACAATGCACCGGTGACCAATGGTAACGCCATTTCCAATCGTTAACGGAATATTTTCATCTGCATGGCAGACACACAGATCCTGAATATTTGTCCTGGCGCCGATGCGAATGGCATCAAAATCGCCCCTGAGAACACTTTGAAACCAGACAGAAGATTTTTCTGCAACAGTGACATTACCAATGATGTGAGCATCTGGTGCAATAAAAACGCTTGGATGAATTGCAGGGGCATTGTTTTTAAAGGCATACAAAGGCATAGATCACCTTACAGAACCCGCCTGATGGCAATGGTTCTTTTTTGCTTTTCATCTTCAGATAAGTCATGCCAGGGCCTGTCAAAAAAGGCGTCAAAAGACTCAGGGCGGTCTTCAAGCTCCAGGTCTAACCATGACATGGGATTAAAATAACCGGAAACATCTTCGCTCTCTGCAATTCTTGCGGCTTCCCTGACATGATCCATCAGGCTTGGTGTTCGATCCTGTTCCGCTTGTCCCGTGGAAAATGGATTATATCCCGGCTTTTTATAAAGTGTGCCTGGACAATTCATGATATCAGGCCTGTAGACTTTTTCCGCCCATTTATCTGAATTGATCTCCTCAAAAGCCACTGAAACAGCTGATTTATTGCAGCCTGCTATGGTCACAACATCTTTCACGATTTCATCTGCAAGTTGTTTTTTTTGTTGTTCCGATCTGCCTGGGTAAAGCTTTACGATTATATGCGGCATCGTGTTTTTCACCTAAATTTTTAAATTCCAAAAGTTGAATATAACATTTGCCGCAAAGATTTTCCGATAGCGCTGATGATTGTCAGGGGTATACGTGTCAATCATCTAAGATAACTCGTCTTTACAAAACGAAAAACTTACCGGCAATCACTATAAATACCAGTTGGATGGATATCAAAAAACCAGAATTTGAGCAACGGTGTTTTTGTGGGGATGATTTTAAAATGACTGATATCGGGATTACTGGTTTTGATTTAAATTTTGTGACCTGCAGAATTTAGTTGTGGGTTTCAACAAAATGGCAGGGCTCAAATATTAAGAAACAGGGCTGTGGCTGTTTTTATACAGCCAAAAATGGCTGTTATCAGCCAATAGCTGCAAAGATTATATTCAGGCAGATATGCAGGGAGCAGGTAAGACCAGGTAGGGTCAACAGGGTACATTTAACAAAAATAGTCTGTGTGATAAAAAAAGCAGAACCGATCAACTAGGCCCTGCTTTTAATTATTGTGAATTTATTTTTGTGTTTTCCTGCTGAATCCGGCAAGTCCCAGGATTCCTGAAACCAGAAGCAGCAAGGCACTGGGTATGGGCACGGGATCGCCAAATACCACATCTCCATCAAGAACAGCCATTGCATGGTTGCTCATATCTGGATCATCCCATGAGCTTTGGAATCCATTATAGAAAAGGAAAAAAAAGCCATACTCATCAGGCGCAAATCTACCAGACTCTGTTTCATACCAATAATACCAGTCTAAAAGATTATTGAAAGGGAATTGGTTATGAATCCCGGGATAATAATCATCATCAATAACATAAGAATTACCAAGCGTTACGTTAAATAAATGTGATAGCTCTGCATTTTCGCTTGTAATATTCGGACCAATATCAATGGATCCATCATCTGGACCATCATAAACATAGAAAGAACCGTTCACTGGAAGCGCTTCAGGAAGACGCCAGTCACTGTAAACATTGGTTCCGAATGTGACAACTAAATTATCTGCCCAATCAACAGCATCCTGCCATAACATCGTCTCTGTGCTGTAATCATACCAGGTAATATCAAGCACGGTATCATAAATGAGTTGATTTCCTAACGTATCTGTTCCACGAACTTCGAGTGCCGCATTTGCATTGACTGTAAAAAAAATGAGAAATAAAAAAATTAAGAATGTAAAAAGGTTTCTATTGTTTTTCATCAGGCTCTCCTTTTTAATAAAATACAATTTTCCATACATTCAATGCAAAAAATATACCTTCATTAAAAGCTTAAAAATATTGGTATTCCCATCTGATTTTTATTTGATAATCAATGAAAATTGAGTTGAATTATGAAAAAAATTTCTTATGTCTATGAAAAAAAAGTTATACTAAAAGCTGCTGCAGCCCGGCACAAGAAAAGGAAGATATACGGTAGACACATTTCAACTCCTGTGTGTGATAATAGGTTTAAGGGGGTGTCAAAAAAATATATGGTTTGAAAACACAGTCTTTTTTATCCGGTTACGACATTTCTAGTCCTTTTGCGACATATCAGTTGAATCCTGGCCGTTATCATGTGACGGTCTGATCAGTTCGCAAGGTTTATTTAAATAAAATTGTTTTCACCATTCAAACCAAAGGATTTAAAATGATGAGAGATAAATGGTTCATCTGTCTTATCCTGTTCCTGAGTTTACAGGTGTTCGGTTCATCTGCAGCGGCAGATGAGGTTAAACGGTCTTTTTTTAAAGTCGATAATCTTTCGTGCGGGGCGTGCATAAGACAGATTGACAAAACGCTTAAACCACTAAGGGGATATCGCAGTATGCTGGCAAATATTGATAAAAAACTTCTGGCAATCGACCATACCGATGTCCTGAAAGAATCTGACATCCTGGCTGCGCTGGATTCTATCGGAAAATCAGGCCATGTTGTGATGAAACCCGAATTTGACCCTAAAACAACAGTGCCGTCGAAATCATCGGAATGGCGAAGTCCATCAGATAGCCTAATCAGCAGAATTTTAAAATTTTTTTAGAGATTCAGCATATTTTCAAGTGCAATAACTGCATCTTTTTTGATGTCTTCATCTACAGTAACGATATTTGTTTTGCCGATGTTCTCAAGACATTCCAGAAGGTTTTTCAAATTGATTTTATACATATTGGGACAAAATGAATCCTTTAATGGGAGAATGTTTTTATCCGGATATTCCAGTGCCAGGCGTTTGATCAGGTTTATTTCTGTGCCAATAATAACGGTTGAACCAATGGGCGCATCTGCCACATATTTAACAATAAAACTTGTTGACCCTACGGCATCAGAGGCCTTGACAACTTCCTGCGTACATTCAGGATGAACAACAATTTTAGCATCTGGATGGCTTTTTCTCATGGCATCCATTTTATCTGTTGTAAACCGGGTGTGAACCAGGCAGTATCCTTTCCATAAAAAGACTTTGGCCTTTTTAATGTCCTGCTCCAGGTTCCCGCCCAAAGGCTTTTCAGGATCCCAGACAAGCATTTGTTCCTGGGGAATGCCGAGTGCGTTGCCTGTATTTCTCCCCAGATGTTCATCCGGGAAAAAGAAGATTTTTTCCCTTTGTTTAAACGCCCATTCAAATGCCTTTGGTGCATTTGATGAGGTACAGACAGCACCTTGGTTTTGACCACAATGTGCCTTTATGTAAGCGTCAGAATTCATGTAAACCAGAGGGGTGACACTTTGTTTACCCACAATGGCAGTGACATCGTTCCATGCTTTTTCAACAAGATATGCATCTGCCATATCTGCCATCCAGCACCCTGCATCCATGTCAGGGATTTGAACAACCTGATGGTCTTTTGCAAGGATGGCTGCGCTTTCTGCCATAAAATGAACACCGCAGAATACTATATACTGGGCGTTTTCATCCCTTGCTGCCCTTTGGGAAAGCCCGAAAGAGTCCCCTCTGTGGTCTCCGAGATCAACAATCTCCTTGCGCTGATAGTGATGGGTTAATATCACCAGCTTGTTGCCAAGTTTCTGTTTGATTCTTACAATTTTTTTGATGATTTCTTCTTGTGTTTCTCTATTTTCCATTGTTATTCCTTACCAATTAAATAGATGCCGTATGTGGCGAATAAATTGGGTAAAAAAGTGACCAGTTTACCCTCTCTCTGGTTGTTTTTTGTATTGATTGCTGCCCTATTTAAGATTTTAAATCCTACCTGATTTGAGAATTGCTCAAAGTCATTCAGGCTTAACACTCTGATGTTGGGCGTATCGTGCCATGAATAGGGCAGTTCTTTTGTGACAGGTGCACTGCCGCTGAATGCCAATTGCAGTCTTACCTTTATATGTCCAAAATTGGGAAAGCTGACCACCCCCATTTTCGCAACCCTCATCATGGCATGGATAAGATTAGAGGGTTCATACACCTGCTGAAGCGTCTGGGAACAGATCGCATAGTCAAAAGCATTATCAGGATAATCTTCAATTTCCTCATTAATATCTCCCTGGAGAACAGAGATGCCTTTTTCAATACAGGCGGCAACCTTTGACTCTTCTATTTCAATCCCCCTTTCCTGAACACTTTTTTCTTTTTTCAGATAGTAAAGGAGATCGCCTTCGCCACAGCCCAGGCCCAGGACCCTTGATCCCTGTTTAATCCAGGATGCAATGATTTTAAGGTCATATCTTAATGGATCAGGTTTCATCAGATGCGCTCCTTAAAAATCCACGGATTAAACTGTCAAGCCGGTCACTGGGAAGCAGAAAAGCATCATGCCCCCACTGGGCATCGATTTCACAGAAGCTGACATCCAGATTGTTTTTTTTCATGGCTTTAACCATCTCTTTTGACTGATAGGTTGGATAGAGCCAATCAGATGTATAAGAGACAATTAGAAATTTTGACCGGCATTTTGAAAAAGCCTTCACAAGAGAACCAGAACCGTATTGACTGCCCAGATCAAAGTAATCTGCAGCTTTTGTAATATACAAAAAAGAATTGGCATCAAAGCGTTCGATAAATTTATTGCCCTGGTACTGAAGATAGCTTTCAACCTGGAATTCAGCCCCGAATTCAAAACTCAGTGCTGACCTGTTCTGAAGTTTCCGGCCAAATTTTAACCGCATGGATTCATCTGAAAGATAGGTAATATGCCCGATCATTCTCGCGATTGCAAGTCCCATATCCGGTTTTTTGCCAGAATAGTAATGCCCGTTATTCCAATTGGGATCTGCCATAATTGCCTGCCTGGCAACTTCATTAAATGCAATAGCCAGGGCCGAATGCTTGGTTGTTGTGGCAAGGGGGATGGCAGATTTCACCATGTCTGGATATCGGACACACCATTCAAGCACCTGCATGCCGCCCACAGATCCGCCAATAACAGATAACAGTGATTTGATGTTTAAATGATCCAGTAAAGCTTTTTGGGCTTCAACCATGTCACCGATGGTTATCATTGGAAAATCAGTACCATAGGGTTTACCCGTGCCTGGATTGATGGATGAAGGTCCTGTGGAACCGGCACATGAACCGATGATATTGGAACAGATGACATAGTATTTGTCAGTATCGATTCCCTTGCCGGGTCCGACCATGATGTCCCACCAGCCGGGCTTGCTGTCTTTGGGATCATAATATCCTGCCACATGTGAGTCCCCTGAAAGTGCATGGAGGATCAAAATCACATTGTCTTTTTCCTGGCTTAAAGTCCCGCAGGTTTCATAGGCAATGGTAATCGGACCAATGCTGGACCCGCTTTCCAAAGACAGCGTATCTGGCGGCGCTGCAAAGTTAAAAAAATGTTTTTCAACAATGCCAATGGTTGCACCGGATGGATCATGATCAATATATTCACTCATAACTACTTAATTACACGTTTTTCAACGCTTGAGCAAGATCATTGCAAATATCCTGGGCATGTTCAATACCCACAGAAAATCTAAGCAGTTGAGGGTCAGCCAGTTCGTTTCTAAGCGCTTCCGGAAAAGAGATATACTGGGATGAAAAAGGATGAATAATCAGGGTTTTGCAATCCCCTAAATTTGCCAAGTTTAAAATGGTTTTCAGCTCATCAATAAGCCTGAAACAAGCAGCTTGATCTTCCAGTCCAAAGGTCAGCATGGCCCCGAATCCCTTGTTGTTAAACTGAATTTTGGCCAGTTCATGACATGGATGGTCCTCAAATCCAGGGAAGTTAACCCATTCAACTTGAGGCTGTGCTTTAAGAAAATCGGCAATTTTTCCTGCATTTTCCATGTGCCGTTCCATGCGAAGGCCAAGGGTATTTAATCCAACAGCAGTTAAATAAGAATGCAGGGGGGCAGGGGTCGTCCCAAAATTAATATGATGTTCTTTAAACAACCTGTGAATAAAAGCAAGATTCCCTTTCTGTTCGACAAATGGTGCAAAATCAGAAAATTTTTCACCGGTCCAATCAAACGTTCCTGAATCAACGATAACACCGCCAATTGCATTCCCATGGCCAGACAAATATTTGGTGGTGGAATGCATAACAATATCAGCGCCAAGTTCTATGGGCCTGCAGAGCCATGGAGATGCCAGTGTGTTGTCCATGAGCAGCGGGATACCATTGCTGTGCGCAATGTCAGATATCTTTTTAATATCAGGAATTTCCATCCCGGGGTTGGTAATGGTTTCCAAATAGACAAAACGTGTTTTTCCGGAAATGGCGTCCGCAATTTCATCAACATTGGTCGGATCAACGAGTTTTGCATGAATATCATATTTTTTAAAGATATTTGTGAACAGGGAATAGGTGGACATAAACAATGACCTGCTTGCAACAAATTCATCGCCTGCCCTGAGGAGTGTCATGCATGCATTGTTAATCGCAGCCATTCCAGAGCCTGTGACAACAGCGGCAGCGCCTGATTCAAGAGACGCTATTTTTTGTTCAAGAAACCTGTTCGTCGGATTGCTCAGGCGCATGTAAATATGATCCTGGCTTTGACCTGCAAATGTTCTGCTCAGGCTGTCTGCACTGTCATGGTAATGGGCAGCTGTCTGGAAAATCGGTGGAAGTGTGGCCCCTTCCCAGGGGGTGTCCTTTAACCCTTCGTGGATAGCTCTTGTCTCAAAATGGAGATGGCTGTTTTGACGCATAATTTTTCTCTCCTTCCTGTTCAATCTATCGTAAAAACCAAGAAGTATTACAATGTGGTACTTTTGTCAATAATTTCTTTGAATATTTAGAGATAATGCGTATAATATAGATAATCTCATATTACCTATAGTCTGTTTTATCGGCTTCACAACGCTACTATCTTTTGAATCTTCACATCAGTTTCTATAGGTAACCACCATCAGCCTTTCAAAGGCTGGAAAGGAGAATGCAATGAAGATTGAAAAAATACTTAACCCGGTAGATGGTTCAGATCATTCCATTCACTCCACCAAATATGCGATTGAGCTGGCAAGGCTTACAAATGCTGAGATTGTTCTAATGCATTGCCATGATAAATTCCCGGTGATCCTGTCGGAACCTTATTTCCAGCAGGCAGTCAATGTTATCAATAAAGAAAGTGATAAGCTTGTTGAACCGTTTGTAAAACTCCTGGAGCAGTCAGAAGTCAACTTTGATGTTCGAATTCTTGAAGGAGCGCCAGGAGAAAAAATACCAGATGTCGCAAGGATTGAGGAAATCGATCTGATTGTTATGGGGTCCAGGGGTGTGACAGACCTGGCAGGGCTGATCCTGGGAAGTGTGGCACATCAAGTCCTTCACCGTGCAGAATGCCCTATTTTTATAACAAAATAGTTTTAATGAAGTATTTGCATCTATTTTATGATTGTTCAATTGCCTGAACAGTCAGGTGTAAAGATCTGTTTCTATCAATGGACTTTGCTGTTTCTTCAGCGGTTTTAACCAGTTGAGTGTTCTCCATGCATTCATTTACCGCTTCAGTTAATTTATCTTCTGAAAGCATTGACCGCCAAATTGGTTTTGGACCTAATTTGGACTGGTATATCTGGTTTCCATGAAAATACTGATCCAGAATATGCGGTACAATGATCTGGGGAACCCCGGCAATCGCTGCCGCAGCCGTTGTTCCAGCTCCGCCATGGTGAATCACTGCACTGGTATGAGAAAACAGATGAAGGTGGGGATAATTGTTGAGAAAAAATACATCCTCTTCACTTTCATACTGTGAAGGTGATTCCCAGAACTTATTAATAATAATCCGCTTTTTGACATTTCTGGCTGAAGAAATCAATATGGGAATGACTGCATTCTGGTCAATGGGCGGCATACTGCCGAAACCTGCATAAACAGGCTTTTCCCCTTTGAGCAGAAACCTTTCAAGCTCTTTATGAGGGACATGGGGGATATCCAGATGGAGATATCCAGTTTGCGTATATGCAGGGCCAACATCTTCTGGGACAGCAGCAATTTCGCTATCGCAGGCAACAATCGGCTGCTCCCCGATAATATGCTCCCATGCATTTTTAACAGGCTTCAACCCCATTTTTTTTCTATATCTGTTGATTAAAAATGTCAGGTTAAATCTATCTAAAAAGGCTGTTATTTTCCAGGTGAGTAAATTGCACCATTTTGGAAGTGTTTGAGTTTTAATCGTTAAAAATGGATGCTCTTTTGACATGAATAACTGGGGTGTGAAGGCAACGTATCGATAGGGTATATCCAGTGCTTCAGCAATGGATGATAACGCAAACACAAGAGAGGACCCGATGATGAGGTCAGCATTTTCAATCATTGCCGGCAGTTCAGTAAACTGAGATTTTACCTCCTGTCTTACAAAAGACACAAAGGCCAGGTTCGATTTAAAACTGGTCGCATTTTTCATCGTATTGATAAACCGGGTAACATCTCTCCCAAATTTCAGGTATGGGCACCCCATTCGCTCTGCCCACAGGGCTTTTTCAGGCGGACCTAATAAAACCGATTCATGTCCGGCAGACTGCAAAGCAAGACACAGTGCCATCATTGGCTGAACATCTCCTCGTGAGCCGCATGTTGCAAGCAAAATTTTCATTGAAACGTTTGTCCTGATTTGGTAATTTATATAAATCTTGCCCAAATGTATCATGTTTTAATTTAGAGAGCTAAAGTAATTTAATCGCGATCCATGGATATTGAAAAAAAAATATGATACAAATGATTGCCAATGGGCAATCTGTGTAAAGTATAAATCTATAATGGATGGGTTATAGATATATTAACCAGTTCAAAAATGGAGTAAAAATGAATCAATTATTTACACTTCGCTCAAAAAACATGGCGGCTTTTCTCTGTATTGCATTAATTACAGCTGTTGTTGGTATTACAGGGTTTGTCGGCATGAAGAAATTGGAAAGCAAGTTTAAAGTCGTCATAGAATCCGCCCCTCTTATCCAATCTGCTATCAACATGAAGCTGACAGTAAGTCAGGATCTTATGATCGTAATGAAACTTATGGCTGCGTTAGATACAGATGAACTTGCTGCTACATGGAAAGAACACGAAGTCTATGTGAAACAATTCGATCAGCTGAAAACGGCCATATTAAAGGGGGCAAAACTTAAATCGGGAATGGTATTTGCTGCAAAAGATGAAAACCTGCGAAAGATTGTCAAGCAGTCAGCAGAATATCATTCAAAACAGTTCGTCCCCAGCTTTAAAGTCATTTATGACCAGACAAATAAAAAACTTTCTGCAGAATCGTATGACTATGATTTACTGGATACCATAGATGAAAAGACTATTGCCATTGGTACACAATTGGAAAAAGAATTGAGCAAGGTTGTGAACATCGCACAGATGGTCATTAACCAGGCAGAAATGGAAGCCCAGAAAACACGGGCAACAGCAGCGAAAATAACAATGATCGCAACGATTATCGGTATTATTGTCGCTGTTATTCTGGGGATTGTTTTTTCAGGTATAGTTACAAAGCCTGTTATTAAGGCTGCCGAGTTTACAAAAACAATTGCAGAAGGAGATTTTACAAACACCCTTGATGTTACTCAGGAAGATGAGATTGGCACCATGACAAAGGCAATTAACAAAATGGTTTCAAGCCTGGCCAATATATTTAAAGATATCACACAAGGGGTGATTACACTGAATCAAACCTCTTCTGAATTATCAGATGTCTCGTTGGAACTTAAAACGCATGCACAGGAAATGAGTGAGAAATCGAATGCTGTTTCTCAGGCATCCGAAGAAATGAATCAGCGGTTGTCTTCAGTTTCAGCCCTTTCAGAAGAATCTTCCTCCAACCTGGACACCGTATCTGCTGCCATGGAAGAAATGAACGCTACAGTTAATGAAATTGCAAAAAATACAGGCGAAGCCCGGACGATAACAGAAACAGCAGTGGAAAAGGCAAAAAGTACATCTGAAAAAGTTAATGAGCTGGGTGTCGATGCAAAAGAAATTGGTCAGGTCACAGATGTGATAGGCGAAATTTCTGAGCAAACCAACCTTCTTGCTTTAAATGCCACTATTGAGGCAGCGCGTGCAGGGGAAGCAGGAAAAGGATTTGCTGTTGTTGCAAATGAAATCAAAGACCTGGCAAATCAAACAGCAGAAGCAGCGAAAAATATAAAAGTAAAGATCGACCGGATACAAAATTCTACGGATGGCACTGTCGTGGAGATAGAAGAAATATCCAAAGTCATCCACGATGTTAACTCAATCGTAACGTCTATTGCCAGCGCTGTTGAAGAGCAGTCTGTGACGTCAAAGGAGATTGCTCAGAATATTGCCCAGGCCGCTGACGGCATACATGAAACAAATAGCCATATCGCAGATTCGTCGGTTGCATCAGGCAATATCGCAAATGATATTTCCAGTGTGAATGAAAATTCTACCCGTGTCGCTGACAGCAGTCAGAGAGTGACAGACAATGTGTCAAAACTCAAGGATTTTGCAAGCCAGTTAAAAGAAGCATTGGCCAAATTTAAAGTGTAATATTTAATTGTAACCCGTATGGTTAAGTACAGTTTGACCATACGGGTTCCCTATTTCCAGGTACTTTGAATGTAAGATGTTACAGTCTGAGTCAGCAAATCATCTGAACGATGCTTTGAGTGGTCAAAATAAATTTTACTTTCACATTTTTCCGGACGTTTCCATAAAAACGCTTTTTTCTGTTTTATAAAATTCTGGGCGTCACGCTTTTCAATTTTTCTTTTTTCTTGTCATTGAATCAAAAAATGCATAGTAATTGGTTAGGGTTTCGTCAATATTTAAGAGGATTTGATGATTGAAAAAGGAATCGATAATTAAAAAAACAGAACGGTTAAATCTTCTTTTAAAATCCATTAGAGAAGTTGGCAGGCTGCTGGTTAAAGAAAATAATAAAGAAAAGCTGATTTCAGGAATCTGCAACATACTGGTTGAAAGAAGAGGATATTATAATGCATGGATTGGGCTTTTGAACAGCGACAATGATATCCTGCTTCTTGCTGATTCAGGTTTTAATTCTCAGTTTGAAGTAATGCGCAAAGCCCTTTATAAGAAGGAATTTACCAGGTGTATTTTACATACATTAAAAACGACAACTGTTTTTTCAGCTCATAATCCAGTAAAAGAATGCTCAGATTGCATACTGGCACAGAATTATACGGGCAGAGGAGCAATGGCTGTCCGGTTGTCGTATGAAGACCAGTCATATGGATTTATGGTCCTGTCAACACCCAAGGATTTAGCAAATGACCCAACAGAAAAAAGTATTGTAAACGAAATAGCAGATGATATTGGATTCGGCCTCTATCGGCTGGAATTAGAGGAAAAAAGAGAACAGGCAGATCAGGATATTAAACAGAGTCAGAAACGCTTTAAAGCGCTCATAGAAAATTCTTTAAACTGTATTTCCATTATTCAGAATAATAAAATCGTATACGAGAATTCAGGGCTGAGAAAAGTTCATAGATTAATGACAGGTGTATTTGAACCGCCAGAATTTATGGATGTCTACGAAGAAGACAGGCCCAGAATAAAAAATGGTTATCAGAAGCTGGTATCAGGTAAGATAAATAGGATTGAAGCTGATTTTAGGTACTATCCGGCAGGAAAGGACAAGACTGAATCAGAAGTTCGCTGGGCTATGCTGAGTGCCAGAATGATAGATTATCTCGGCATAGAATCTGTACTGACAAACATAATGGATATTACTGATTCCAAAGAGGTAGAAAATTTTTTAAGAATACAGGATAAAATGACATCACTGGGGAGGGTAACAGCCGGTATTGCCCATGAAATAAGAAACCCTCTGTCAGGGGTGTATATCTATTTAAAAGCGCTCAAAAAGATCTACAATCAGATGGAGGACTTAAAAACGGTATTATCCATCATTGATAAATTAGAATTGGCAGCAAATAAAATAGAATCCATTATAAAACGCGTCATGGACTTTTCAAAACCTGGAAAGCCAACGTTTGTGATGACGAATTTAAATCAATACATAGATGAAGTCACAAAACTGACTGCTGTGACGCTGAGGAAAAGCGGCATTTCATTTATCAAAAAGCTGGATAAAAATTTACCTGACTGTTTTGCAGAACCCCATCTCATTGAGCAGGTGATTTTAAACCTGATTACCAATGCAGCAGAGGCAATGAAAGACTATTCAGGAGAAAAGACCATTTTATTAAAAACCTATTTACAAAGTAAAAAAGTCGTTATCAGCGTCAGGGATACAGGACCTGGAATCCCTATGGCTCAGCAATCAAAGATATTTGATCCATTTTACACAACCAAAACAAACAGCGCTGGCATCGGCCTGAGTATCTGCCATCGGATCATCATTGATCATGGTGGTGCCTTAAAGTTCAGCTCTTCCAGAAACGGGGGTGCTGAATTTATAATTGAACTCCCGCTGAAGCGCCAGGAAGAGACATAAAGAAAATGCTTAAATATTCCATTGCCATTGTTGATGATGAAGAAATCATTAGAGACTCTCTGTCTCTCATTTTAAGTGATGTTTACAATATTTGCCTGTATGAAGATGCAGAATCATTTATTGCCGAAATTGAAGATACCCCGCCTGATGTTGTGCTCATGGATATTGGACTGCCTGAGATGAGTGGTATAGAAGCCTTGAATATTGTCAAAGACCGCGTAAAAGATCTGCCTGTCATAATGGTAACCGCGTATGAGGATATTCAGATGGTCATCCAGACCATGAAAGCAGGGGCATTTGACTTTATCCTGAAACCGATTAATCCGGATATTCTTGAATTAACGATTAAAAAGGCCATTTCATCTATTGCATTAATGAAAGAGGTGAAGGTTTTACAGGAAAAATACCTCAAGGAAAATGAACCCTGTTTTATTGGAGAAAGTAAAAATATCCAGAACATCATGGATTTTATAGAAATGGTGTCGAAAAGTTCAGATACGCCTGTGATGATTTTAGGTGAAACAGGCACCGGGAAAGAGTTAATTGCCAAGGCGATCCATGCCAGAAGCCCCTTATTTCAAGGCCCATTTATGGCCATTAACTGTTCAGCATTTCCAGAAGATCTCATAGAATCAGAATTATTCGGGTATGAACCCGGGGCTTTTTCCGGCGCAAAAAAACAAGGAAAGAATGGGATTATTGAAGAAGCGCACAATGGCACATTATTTTTAGATGAAATCGGAGATTTGAGTTTAAGTGCCCAAGCCAAGCTGTTGCGTTTTCTTGAAAGCGGAGAGTTTTATAAAATAGGTGGGACAAAACCATACAAGGTGATGACACGGGTGGTTTCGGCTACGAACAAAGATATAGAACAATTGGTATCACAGGCGTTATTTAGACGGGATCTCTATTTCAGGCTGTGCGTGGTGAAAGCCAATATCCCTTCGTTAAATGATAGAAAAGAAGATATTCTTCCATTATCCAAACATTTTCTCTATGAATTTAACAAAAAATTTTCAAAACATATCAAAAAACTGTCCAAAGAAGCGGAAACACTTTTATTATCGCACCAGTTTACAGGCAATGTCCGGGAATTAAAGAACATTATCGAACGGGCTGTGTTAATTTCAAAACAAAACAAGTTGGGTGGAAATGATCTGGGATTAAACCAGGACAGCCTCAGGATATCAAAGGAAGAAAAGGGAGGTTTGAACTTTGAATCTGCTGAAATCCCAGATTGTGGAATTGATCTGAACAATGTCCTGTCTACAATAGAAAAAAAATACATGTCTCAAGCTCTGGCCATTGCAAAAGGAAATGAGAGCAAGGCCGCCAGGCTTTTAAACATGAATCACCATACCTTCCGTTACCGGTGGAAAAAATTATCAAAATCAGAATAAACGTCGCATTGGTCAAGGCACCCCTGCCAAAAAACTGAATGAACACCATTTCAATCATACCCCTGTCAATCATTTAGGACAAATCATCTTTACAAAACGAAAAGATTACTGGCAATCACTATAAGTGTCTTTTTTAATTCTTCGTATTTGAAAAACTTCAAAAAAAAATTAGAAGATCTTCTAAAATTTTGGAAAATTTCAAATAAAAAATCAAAACGAATATTTGGCGTAACCAGCTGAAATTAAACAATTAAGTTTCTTTGTGATATTGATGGCACCAAACCTGCTATTCAGTGAGTTGACAGCAACCGAATAAAAATTGACAGGGATAAATGGAAACAAAAAAGAAAAGACCACTTCAAATTATGTTTATCGATAATGACCGCCATGTCCGGGAATCTTTGAAGATCTTCTTTTATAAAAGTGAAATGGGGTGCTTGATTTTTAAATCAGCAGCAGAGGCTTTGAATGCATTGAAATATCAGGACATGGATGTAGTGGTTTCAGATTATTTTCTGCCAGACATGGATGGAATGGCATTTTTATCACAGGTTGGACAGACATTTCCATATATCAAGCGGGTCCTGATGGCCACCCTGATGAATGATGAGTTAAAAAAGGAAATTGAAACATCAAATATTGATGGATTTATTGAAAAACCTTTAAATATCGTGTCTTTGGAAACAGTTATTCATGATATCAGCCGGTCTCACAAAGACATGATTGACAGAATTTAACATAATGGAGAGAAACATGACACAAGAGCAATCCTGGGACTGGAGCACTGAACTAAAAGAAATTCCGATTAAAGAGTGGCATGATCGATTTAACTGGGTAGAGGAACCCTGCATAAGCCTTGATGGTGAATCTATATCCGCTATTGTCAACATTGATGAGGCCCAGTTCTGTGTATGTGAAAATTCAACTGCCTGGGAAGCGGCATATGAAAAAATGTGGGGTTTGAAAGCGCTGCCGAATGGAAAGTTCGCCTGCATCGTAAGCAATGATGAGGAATGGACCATCCTGATCAGTGGGAAAGAATGGGAAAATTGGTTTGATTTTATCTGGGGGCTGCAGGTGAGTCAGGATGGGGCTCACATCGGTATTGCTGTCCAAAAAGATATGGCATACGGCATGGCCGTAAATGATGAACCATGGGAAAAACTATATGACAATATAACCGGTATGGTCCTGAATGATCAAGGGGCGTCAGCCGCGATTGTTCAGGTCACATCTATGGCTGCAGCAGATATTGTCACATTTGGGCAAGGCATATATGCCTGCGCGGTTAATGGGAATGCAAAAGAGAAAACGTTTGTAAATATCTGGGATATCGGTTTTGATGCCTCAGGAGAAACCGTTGTTTATTCTGCAAGATTGAATCGTGAAGCATATACAATTATCCAGAATGACACCCCATGGGAGACGATATTTCAGTGTGCATGGCGTCCACAGTTTTATCTTGAAACCAATAGTGTGATTGCGCCTGTCCGGCTTAACGGAAAATGGACGTTATTCAAAGATGATCAACCATTCTGGCAAACTGCTTTCAATCAATTGTGGAAGGTTCGCGTCTTACCGAATGGAAACATTGCTGCCATTGTTTCAGATGCATACGGGAAGTGGACAATTGCAGAAGATGATATGCCGTGGCACGTCAAGGTAGATACGATGATTTCTGATATTTTTTACTCCAAGGACAGTTCAGTGATCGCAGCACCTGTAAAGGATAGGAAACGGTGGACACTGATGGTGAATAACAGATTATGGGACGTTAGAGCAGATAGAATTCGTAACCCGGTGTTGAGTTCAAATGGCGAAGTTGTCGCGACGGCTGTTGAAAAGAACGGGTTATGGTATCTCGTGGTTAACAATAGAATCCTGTCTAAAGGGTATAACCATATGGAAAGCCCGGGGATAAGTCCTGACGGGACAAAGATTATACAAAAGGCCATTGTTGACGGTATTTATTCCCGCAAACTTATCTCTTTGGACATGATTATTTAATAAACAAAGAAGGGGTTGGCATGAATCACTCAATCATACAATTTATTATGGGGCCCATGGTATGGGTATCTTTTGGAATTTTTATTTTTGGACTCATTTTTAAAACCATCGCCCTTATATGGCAGGTGAAACAAAAGGAATCTTTTATATTCAACTATTTAACCTTTCGGCACAGCCTGAGATCCATTCTTGCCTGGTTAGTTCCCTTTTTGCCGCAAAGTACTCGGACAAACCCTCTTTTCTATGGGCTGTCTTATATTTTTCACATCTGTCTGTTTGTTGTTCCTCTTTTTTTAATGTCTCATATTGTACTGATAAATGAATCGTTTCAAATTTCATGGGCAGCGTTGGATAATACGGTTGCAGATCTGTTAACACTTGTGATTATCATTGCATTGCTCGGTTTTGTTGTGCGGAGGGCTCATCTTCCTCATGTGAGAGATTTAACCTCATTTAAAGATTTTTTACTTATTTTTTTTGTTGCTCTCCCTTTTATTACAGGGTTTCTGGCGTATCATCAGTTTTTTGCGTATCAATGGATGGTTGTTCTGCATGTTGTATCAGGTGAAATACTGTTGATCATGATTCCGTTTACCCGATTTACACATATGGTAACAGGGCCTTTTTCAAGGGCTTATACAGGGTCTGAGTTCGGTAATGTAAGACATGCAAAGGACTGGTAAACAAAAGGAAAAGGAGATCATGACAATGGAAAATGCAGTTTCCAGAACTGAAAAAAGCACAGACCAGGCCATAACGGATGGGCTGTCAAAATTACATCCCAAAAGGATATCAGAAACAATAATGGGTGTGCTGATGTCTGAAACAGGTCCAAGGTTTAAGGCGTATGTTGAAACCTGCATGCATTGCGGGCTTTGCGCAGAAGCGTGTTCCTATTTTCTTTCCAATGACAGAGCACCTGAGTTTTCACCGGCCGGCAAGGTGAAGCGAACGATATGGGAGATGCTGAAAAAAAAGGGTAATGTATCGGCTGAATTCCTGGGCCGGGCTGTCCATACTGCTCATCTGGAGTGCAATGTTTGTAAACGATGTTCAATGTACTGCCCTTTTGGAATTGATATTGCGTATATGATGCTGTTGGTTCGGAGAATTTGTCACAAACTTGAAATAACGCCTTTGTATATCCAGGACACTGTAAACAGTCATTCCGGTACACTGAACCAGATGTGGGTCAAGGAAGATGAATGGATTGATACGCTTCAATGGCAGGAAGAAGATGCGCGCGATGAGTTCGTGGATTTAAGAATTCCACTGGATAAAGAAGGATCAGATATCATGTATTCTGTTATTGCCCCTGAACCAAAATTTCAGGCAGGACTCATCTATCAGACTGCGGTTATGATGCATGCCGCGGGTGTCAGCTGGACCATGCCATCGTCGCCTGGTTGGGATAACAGTAATATGGCCATGTATACAGGGGACAATGAAATATCCGGCAGGATTGCAAAAACATTTTACGATACAGCACAACGGCTCAATGTGAAGCGGATTGTGATGGGCGAATGCGGTCATGCATTCCGCAGTGTATATGATATGGGGAGTCGCTGGGTGGGATGGTCAATGCCGCCAATTGAACTGGTTCATGCCCTTGAGTTTTATCATGAACTTTTAATGTCCGGCAGGATTACGATTAAAGAAAAATTTGGTAAAACCGTGACCCTTCACGACCCCTGTAATGTATCACGGGGCAGGGGGCTTCATGATATGGCAAGGGCGGTTGTTAAAATGACCTGCGCATCTTTTATTGAAATGGTTCCCAATAGAGAACACAACTATTGCTGCGGATCGGGCGGCGGTGTGATTAATTGCGGTCCTCCGTATAAACAGGAGCGGGTTATAAATAACAGGGTTAAAGCTGAACAGTTAAAAGCAACAGGTGCACAGGTTTTAATCGCACCGTGTCATAACTGTCACAGCGGTCTTGAAGATATTGTTGAAAGCTACGATTTAAACATGGAGGTTAAGTTTTTAGGAGATATCATTTTTGAGACCATGGAGAAAAAAATTTTCAACCCCAATGTATAAATTCGGAGAATGAAGATGAAAATTATATTGGCAAACCTAATAACAGGGCTGGTTATTGTTTCATCACTGTGTGCCTTATCAGGGAATGAAATTGTGCGATTAGACCCGTCTGCATTTGAAAATCCCAGAAGACCAGGCGCTGCTTTTGATCATGATGACCATAATGAAACGGCAGGCATTGATACGTGCTCACAGTGCCATCATATTTACGAGGACGGATTAAAAATCGAGGATGAAAGTTCAGAAGACGCTTCCTGCTCAGACTGCCATTTATTGATACCTGATTCAGAAAATACAGTGTCATTGCAGGTTGCATTTCATAAACAGTGCAAAGGCTGCCATTTTGAGGTGAAAAAAGGTCCGGTTCTTTGTGGTGAATGCCATATCAAATCATAGGGGGGCATGATGAAACATAAGATAATGATTGTCGACGATGATCCAGCTATCACACGGTACCTGGAAACACTCTTTAAAGATAATAACTATACAACGTGTGTTGCAACAGATGGAAAACAAGCGTTTGATATGGTTGCCAAAGAGCAGCCGGATCTGATTACACTTGATTTGGAAATGCCGGAAGAGTGGGGACCCCGTTTTTTTAGAAGAATAAGCAAAACAAAAAATTTTAACATACCTGTCGTTGTTATTTCAGGCCTTCCCGGACAGCAGTATTCCATACCCAAGGCGGCCGGATCTTTTTCAAAGCCCTTTGACCCGGACGAAGTTTTAAATCATATAGCGCAATTGTTAAAAGGCCGGAATTCAGAAAAACAATAGAGGAGATGAAATGAGATCAAAGTTCATCCATACGCAGAATCTGGCATTCAAGCTTTTAATTCCAGTCGGAATCGTCCTGTTTGCCAGTATTTTTATCTGGTCTCATTTCAGTACGCATTATCAGGAAAAAGCCTTATTGGAAAAAGCGGTTTCAGATGTGGACAAATTCTGTAACTCTGTGTTGAATTTTACATGGTTTGCCATGCTCCATAATCCAAATGAAGATATGCAGGATGTCCTGAAAAGCATGTCAGAATACAATGAAATCGAACAGATGAGAATATACAGTATCGAAGGGGAAATCAAATTTTCAAACAATCGAAGAGAAATTGGCGATATTGCTCAAAAAAAGGATGTGGCGTGTGTCTTTTGTCATCAAAAACAAACACCGGATATTAAGGCCGGGATTAAAGACCGGATCCGGATGTTTGAATCGCCTGATGGAAATTTGCAATTGGGTGTTATTAATCCCATCATGAATTCCCCTGATTGTTCAAGCTCAGAATGCCATTATCATCCAAAAGAATCCACCAAATTAGGGGTGCTGGATGTGGTCGTGTCCCTTGAGAATATCGGAGAGGAAATATTCTCAAACAAAAAGCAGTCAATGTGGACCGCCATTTATTTGTTTATTACACTGTCAACAACTATTTTTATCATTATCTGTATCCTTGTTACAACGCCGATAAACCGGTTGATCAAAGATACCCAGAAAATTGCCAAAGGAGATTTTTTCCGATCCACCAATCACATTCAACAAAAAGATGAGATTGGGAAACTGGCCCATGCCATCAATGATATGGGAATTAAAATATCTGAAAAGCAAACAGAACTGAACAGGCAGAAGGATATGTATCAGAATCTGTTTGAACAGGTCCCCTGCACCATCACTGTTCAAAATAAAAATTATGAGCTGCTGGAGTTCAATCAGGAATTTGAACGAAAATTTCATCCTGAATACGGGGATTTTTGCTATGCAGCTTACAAAGGTCTTGACCGAAAATGCGGAAATTGTCCTGTTGAAAAAACTTTTAGAGACGGTAACTCTCACTTCAGTGAAGAGTCTGGTATCAACAAAGATGGGACGATGTCCCACTGGCTGGTAAAAACTGCACCATTAAAAGATGAAACAGGAAACATTGTATCTGCAATGGAAATGAGTATTGATATCAGCCAGAGAAAAAAGCTTGAAGAAAAGGCCAGGATCTCCGAGAAAAAATACCAGGCAATTTTTAAAAATATCCCAAACCCGGTTTTCATATTGGATAAAACACAGTTAACCATTCTTGATTGCAATGACAGTGCCTTATCCGTATATGATTATTCAAAAAAAGAGTTAATGGATCAGTCTTTCGGCCTATTGTTCAATGACCCGAAAGCCTATTCTAACTTCAGAAATAATATCGATAAAGCGTATCATGAACGGGTGGTGAACAATAAAAAAGGCGGCAGCAGGTTATATGTTAATATCTGGGTGACCCCTGCCCAGTTTATAGAAAAAAATGTACTGATTCTAACAGTTGTAGACATTACAATTTCAGTTGAAACCGAACAGCAGTTAATTCAGGCCGGTAAAATGGCGACATTGGGTGAAATGGCCACTGGTGTTGCCCATGAGCTGAACCAGCCATTATCTGTTATTAAAACAGCATCAAGTTTTATTTCAAAAAAAATGAAGAATGAAGAAGACATCGAACGCTCTGTTTTAAATACATTATCCACGGAAATTGAAACCCATGTTGATCGTGCATCTAAAATTACAAACCATATGAGAATTTTTGGCAGAAAGTCTGTTTTTAAAAAAGAAAAGATCAGTATTAATGATGTCTTAAAACGGTCATTTGATATTTTCAGCCAACAGCTCAAACTAAGAGAAATAGGGGTTATCTGGCAGCTGGATGAGAAAAATTCCCAGATACATGCGGATCCGGTCCGCCTCGAGCAGGTGTTTATCAATTTCCTGATAAATGCACGGGATGCAATCGTTGCCAAAAGTGAAACTTCTGAAAAGGATTCATCCTTGACAAAAGAGATAACATTAAAAACAGATCAGCTCGACAGGATCGTCAAGGTTTCGATTTCAGATACCGGTACCGGCATATCACAAAACATAAAAAATAAGATTTTTGAACCCTTTTTTACAACAAAAAAAGTCGGTGAAGGTACGGGTCTCGGCCTTTCGATTTCATACGGTATTATAAAGGAATCCGGCGGGGATATTCTGGTGTTTAACAACCGAAAAGGCGGTGCAACATTTGTCATAACATTTAATCTTGAGGATAAAGATAATGACTAAAACATCACCAGAATATACCATTCTTTTAATCGATGACGAACCTGGGATCCGCAATGTTCTTTCCATTACATTATCGCATGCAGGGTTCAAAGTCATCCTTGCTCCAGACGGTGATTCCGGGCTCCGAAAATTCGAGAGCCATACACCTGATATTGTTATTACAGATATAAAAATGCCTGGCATAGATGGTATTGAGGTGCTGAAAAGAATTAAAGACATCATGCCTGAAACAGAGGTCATTATCATCACAGGGCATGGTGACATGGATTTTGCTGTAAAAAGTCTCCAGTATGAAGCGGCAGATTTTATTACAAAGCCGATTGACAGCAACCAGCTGGAACTGTCTGTCCAAAAGGCTGTTGACCGTATTTCAATTAGTAGAAAAATAAAAGACTACATGGATGACCTGGAAGGTTCAATAAAACAAAAAGACAGGGAGATCGATGCATCCAAGCGGCTTGTTGCTATTGGACAGACCATATCCGGGATGTCTCATGTCATCAAGAACATTGCAGGCGGACTGAAAGGCTCTTCTTTTATTCTTGAGCAGGGGATTGCGCATGAAAATAGAGAATATCTGGTAAAGGGATGGGAGATGATGAAAGGAAATATCGATAAAATTACCAATCTTTCACTGGATCTTCTCAATTATGCGAAAACAAGCCGTTTAAATATTGAACCTGTCAACCCGAACACACCCGCTTTAGAAGTCAAAGAGCTGTTAACCCATAGAGCAAAAGAAAATGAGATCGAGTTCAATGTGGCGCTCTTAAACACACCTGATCCAATTACAATGGATTCAGTGGCAGTCAATACAGCACTCATGAATCTGGTGACCAATGCCATGGAATCGTTTACACCATCTCCTGCAAAAAGACATCCTAGAAAAGTGTCTTTAACGGTTGAAAGAAATGGCACCTGTGTTGTTTATAAAATTAAAGACAATGGCAGTGGTATTAATCAGAAAGTAAAAGAATTTATTTTTAATAAATTTATTACAACAAAAGGTGCGAATGGGACCGGGTTTGGACTTATGACAACAAAAAAAATTGTTGATGAACATCATGGGTCCATCGATTTTAAATCGACAATAGGTAAAGGATCTACGTTTGTTGTCAGGTTGCCTGAGAAAAGAACATGTGAAACAACAAGGTGAAGCAGTATGGAAACTGTCCAGATAAATGAAAAAGGTACAATATTTAAAAAGGGGACACCAATCACATCCCCAGTTTTTAGATATTTGTCACATATAGTGGAAATGGGTCTGGATTTTAAATTGATTTCATTTTTCAAAATGCTCGAAACATATCCGGAGCTGATTCAATTATCTGATTTCATCACCCCGTTAATGACAATGATAAAGCACTCAGCCAAGATTGTGAAGACCGATGAAATTGATTGTTTGATATTTTTTAAGACCATATCTATAAAAGGGTTTCCAGGAGAGCCGGGATTAGACATCTATCATTCGCTCAAAGGGGTGAAACAAGAGAAAAATATCGAGTTGAAATTTTTCCAGATGGAAAGTCTGCTGGATCATTCTCTTCATCTTGGAAAATTAAAACATATCATTTTTGGTGATGGCCAGGACGTATTTTCCTATGAAACCTTTTATACACTATTTGAACTGATCGAAGGCATTACGTGGGAAATGTCCTTTAATTTTAATCCTAAAGAATGCGTTTTAAGGAGGTAGTTATGTTTAAAAAAATACTTTTTGCAACAAATGCGTCACCAGCCTGTGATGCCGCTGCTAAAATAGCGTTTGAGCTTGCGGAGAAATATAAATCTGAATTGATATTGTTCCATGTCTTTGGACAGCCAACCCATGGGGGGAGTCCGTTTATAAAAGACTATGTCACCGGAGAGACGGAAAGTGCGGGGCCGGATTATACGGAATTTGTAGAAGAGGAAATGAAAAATACATATGAAGTACAGATCAGCAAACATGGACTGCCGAGGTTTGAAAACCTTTCAGGCGTTCCATCTACAGAAATATTAAGGTTTGCCAGGAAAGAAGAAGTTGACTGCATCATAATGGGTGCCCATGCCAGCAAAGATGATCCCGGGGTGGCAAGGTTTAGAGGTATTGTCGGCACAACCATGCAAACCGTCGCTCAGAGAGCGCGATGCCCGGTACTGATCATCAGCCGTCCCTGCGAGACCTGCTTCTGGTATTTCAACAAAATTGTTTTTGGAACAGATTTTACAAAAGCATCCATGTCTGCGTTCCAGTTCGCCTATAAAATGGCGGAACATATCGGATGTAAACTGTATTTGTTCCATGCGATTGACATTGATACCACACCTGCAGGGCTCTCAAAAGGTCAGGATTCCATTGAGCAGAGGATTAAAGAGGCAAAAGAGAAAATTAAATTTCAATATGTGTCAAAAATGGAAAATTTTGACAACTATGAAATAACTGTCTGGGAAGGTGTTCCATATATTGAACTGTTGAAGTTCACACGGGAAGTCAGTGGAGATCTGGTTGTCATGGCACATCATACTCGGGACATACCTCAGGATGAGGCGCTGCTGGGAAGTACTGTCGAGCAGGTAGTCCTGCGGTCAGCATGCCCTGTCGCAAGTGTAAACAGATCTGACAGGCTGTAAAAGGGGATGGTGCATGGCAGCATCAGGTCGGAAAAAAAAGGTTTTGATCATCGAGGATGAGATGGACATGCGTTTTTACATCATGTCAATGGTTAAAACTTTGGGATTTGAACCTGTTGTTGCTGCAAATGGAAACAAAGGCATGGAAATCCTTTCTCAGGTAAACCCGGATTTAATTATTTTAGATGTAATGATGCCGGAAAAAGGCGGAGCACTTGTTTACCAGGAACTGAAATCAGATAAAGCGTATAAACATATTCCAACGATCGTTTTTTCAGGCGTGGACAGGGCTTCTTTTAACCATTACATCAAAATGCTGAATGCAACGATAAAAGAAAAAATACCAGAACCAGAGGTTTATGTGGAAAAAACAGTTGATCCCCATTATTTAATGGAAAGAATGAGACGGTTGATGGCTTAAATTAATAATCTGAAGGTGATCTTAACATGTCCATAAAAATACTGCTTGTGGATGATGAAGAGGGCATTCGAAATGTCTTAAGCATCTATCTTGAGGATGCGGGATATGAGGTGTTCACTGCAGACAATGGATCTGCAGCATCCAAAAAGCTGAAAACAATTTTACCGGATATTGTTCTGACCGATATAAAAATGCCGGGGATGAATGGGTTTGATCTCCTGAAATTTGTGAAAGATAATCAAATAGATGCTGAAGTGATTATGATAACGGGTCATGGAGATTTGAAGCTTGCGATGAAAAGCCTGAAAATGGATGCCATAGATTTTATCACCAAACCCATTGATAATGACACGCTGGATATCGCGCTGAAGCGTGCTAAAGATAAGATTCAATCTCGAAGAACCATTAAAAAATATACAGAAGACCTTGAGGCTCTTGTTAAAGAAAAAACGCACAAGCTTGCAGCTTCAGAACAAAAATATATTCGATTGTTCAATGAATCGCCAAGCTTTATCAGTATACAGGATAACCAGTATAACATTTTAGAATCCAATCATATTTTTCAAAAGCATTTTAATATAACGGCTAAGAAGAAATGCTACGAAGTCTATAAAAACCTGTCTGATCCGTGCCCGAACTGTCCAGTGAAAAAAACATTTGAAGATGGGAAATCCCATACAGCAGAAATGGATGTGACACTTGAAAATGGCAGTGTAAGAAATATTTTTATCCAAACGTCTCCCATGACCGAACCAGATGGACGTATTCAACATGTAATGGAGATGTCGACTGATATTACAATTATCAGGAAGCTGCAGGATCATCTGGCATCTTTGGGTCTCCATATTGCATCTGTGTCCCATGGTATTAAGGGGGCATTGACCGGTTTAGATGGTGGTACTTATTTAATTAATTCAGGCCTTAAAAAGCAGGATATCCCCCAGATTAAAGAGGGATGGGACATTGTCAGAGATAAAATCTCAAAAGTACGTCATATGGTATTGAATATTTTATTTCAATCCAAAGATAGAAAATTACAGAAAAAGAAAGTATCTTCAACTGCCTTTATTCGTGAGCTTGCATCAACCATAACACCGGGATTGGATAAAACAGGTATTCAGATAAATATCCGATGCCCTGAAACGGATTTTAAAGTAAGTATGGATAAAGCAGTTTTTTTTACAGCAATTCTTGGTATCCTTGAGAACAGTGTGGATGCATGTTTAGCAGTCAAACACAAAAAAGAAAACCTGTTCATTGATCTTAGCGCCCAGAAAGAAGGCAGCATGGCGGTCTTCACGATTAAGGATAACGGCAAAGGTCTGCCCAGACATCAATTGGATAATATTTTTTCTTTATTTTATTCTGACAAAGGGAATAAAGGCACAGGATTGGGGCTTTTTATCGCTAAAAAGACGGTTGATAAGCACCAGGGCCGGATTAATGTGGATTCAATTGAAAATGCCTATACGAAATTTACGATAACACTCCCCCTATAATAAAAAATAAGCACAGGTAAACGATTAAATCTTTTATAACTTAAAAGGATTTATCAATGGAAATAATACGTCGATTTTGTTATTTATTGTTCTTTAGTATTAAGAGAAGATGATATCAATAACAGAATGGAATTGTTACAATTAACACTGGCTCAACTGACCCGGCAACTGAACAGGGATTTTGATAAAGGGGCGTATCACGCTTCAGCGTTATACCGGGAAGTATATAAATCAGGCAATATTGATTTTTCAGGAGCAAAAGAGTTTAAAACCTCTCCAGCCTTTTCAAAACAATTACAAAAGAATGTCTATATTTCTCCTGGAATAATTATTAAAACAGTTACCGAAGACAAATTAATCAAGTTTATCACCCAGTTTCCTGATAATCAAAAAGTGGAATCTGTCATCATTCCAATGACAAACCATCAAACCCTCTGTGTTTCAAGTCAGGTGGGGTGCAGGATGGGATGCCGATTCTGTGAAACCGGCAGGATGGGGTTTAAAAGAAATCTTCTGGCATCTGAAATCACAGGACAGTTGTATAACGCAAGATTTATTTTAAAAAAAAGAATTAAAAATATCGTATTTATGGGAATGGGAGAGCCGTTTGATAATTTTGAGAATGTGGTTCAAGCCATTCGGATCATGAATGAGCAAAAAGGATTTGATATTGCCCTTCGCCATATCACTATTTCAACTGCTGGTTTAATAAATGGGATAAAAAAGCTGAGTCAATTGAACATGCCGGCCCTAAGACTTGCCGTCTCTATCAATACAGTGGATGAGGACAGGCGTTCCTGGCTGATGCCGGTCAATAAAACAGCATCTTTAAAAGAGCTTAGGCTCACACTGGAACATTACCCCTTAAGCAAAAGGGGATGTTTTTTATTTGAATATATTTTGATTAAGGGTTTAAATGACTCCCAAAAAGATGCTATAAAGTTAGCAGAATATATAGGACCTTTGCCAGTTAGACTGAATTTAATTCCTTATAATCCAATAAAAGGGTTTAGGTATGACTCGCCAAATGACGATGATATGCATGATTTTGCAGATAGACTCACCCAGAATGGCGTTTTCGTAATTAAACGATGGAGCAAAGGGTGTTCAGTTGCAGCAGGCTGCGGACAATTGGGTAATGGTTTCGGAGGGGTATGAATTATACGGAAGAAAGAAGCAAAGCTGGCGAATATTTAAGATTGGCTTTAAACTATATCGCAAAATACAATCTGCCTGCTAACCCGGTGAACTATACAGTTTGGTATGAGTATGTTTCCGGGAAAAATGTAAAACTTAAAAATGCCATAGACCATTCGTTTGAAAAAGTAAAAACTCTCAGCAAAAGTAATATTGAAGGTTTCTATCAAAAATATGTAGCTGACGGCGACAGAATTGTCATCAGCAAACTATTAACCAAGATATCCTTAATGCTCAAAGATATCACAGGCCATGTATCAGAAACTGAAGGCGATCTTGCAGGCCATGGAAAGAATTTGGAAGAATTGGCAGATCAGATCACTGAGGTCCACGACTACAATGATATCAAAAATATTATTGACCAGATGATTTCCGAAACCAGGGCACTTGTCCAGTCTGGAAAAAGGCTTCAAACAAGGATGAAGGTGTCTTCAGAAGATTTAAAACAGCTGCACCATGAATTGGAAAAGTCTCAGCAGGAAGCACAAACCGATGCATTAACAAGATTAATCAATAGAAGGGGTCTTGAAAAAAGGCTTGAATTAGAAAGAATTAGATCCAAACAGAATGATGCCCCCTTTTCTATTATCATGGTTGATATTGATCATTTTAAAAATGTAAATGATACCTATGGGCATCTGGTAGGAGACAGTCTTTTAAAAAGTATTGCCAGAATGCTTAAAGATCACTTGAGAAGAAATGATATAGCCGCAAGGTACGGGGGTGAAGAGTTCTTGATCCTATTACCTGAAACAGGTATAGAAGGCGCAAAATCTGTTGGTGAAAAAATTCAGAAAACCTTATCTACAAAAGAATGGAAGCTCAAGGAAACCGGTGAGAGCATGGGAAAAGTCAGTGTTTCCATGGGTATTGCCTTATATAAACTGAATGAGCCTGAAAAAGAACTGATCAAACGGGCGGATGATGCGCTTTATCTTGCAAAGAATAACGGCAGAAATCTTATTATGACGCAAGAAGAGCTGTAGCCTTTTTTCTTTTTCATCTTAAAGTACCAGTCTTCATCACCATAAAATTGTTCAGAGCATTCAGGATACATGCTATGACCAAATGATGTATTTGAATGCTCCTCAATATAAGATTCCAAATTTTAAATAATTTTAATTTTTGACACTGTTATTCTGGAAGATCACCTTCCGGCATGCCCAGTTCCTGATTCAGTGCAAGACCAATCGTTTTCATGGAGTATGGTTTTTTAACATACTGGCGTACCCCTGAGTACAACGCCTTTTTAATGCGGTCTGTTTCTGACAAGCCGCTGACAACAATGACTTTTAAGGATGGGTTTGCTTTTTTAATTTCCCTGTAGGTGTCGAGTCCGTCAAATCCGGACTCTAATACCATATCCAGGATGATCAGGTCTGTTTGATGTTTTTTAATATAGGTGATTGCTTCTTCACCAGAGGCAACACTGAACACCTTATACCCAAGGGCAGAAAGCATTTTTGAGGCAATTTTTCTTTGTTCTTCAATATCATCAACAATTAAAAGGGATTGTCCCTTGCCTTTAATACTCTCCATATCAAATATTTCTTTTGCCTGCTTTTTTGTTCTGGTGACAGGAAAATACAAGGTGAAGGTTGTGCCCCTTCCCTGCTCACTGTGAACATCAATATGACCATTGTGATCCTTAATGGCGGCCCAGACAATTGTCATCCCCAATCCAGTACCGCTTCTGCCCATCTTCTTCCGTGTATAAAAAGGGTCAAATATCTTTTTGATATCTTCTGGATGGATGCCAGTACCAGAATCAGAGACAATGAGCTTAATATACTCACCCTCTTTCATATCCAAATTGATTTGATTGGATTTGTCCATATAGCAGGGATGGGTGGATACACTTATTTCTCCACCATCCGGCATGGCTTCAGCAGCATTTGACAATAAATTCATCAGGCATTTTGACAGATGAACAGGTGATCCCAAAATGTGTTTTTGTCTGCTGTTCAAATTAATATTAAATACGATTTCCGGATAACGCGCATTGAGTTCTAAATATTCCGGGCTTGTCAAATAATCACAGATAACCGTATCCAGGTCAACAACATCTGAAATCGGTACCCCCCGTCTGGCAAGGGTTAAAAGGTCTTTTACAATAACGGCTGCTTTTTCTCCTGATTTCTTAATTTGAAGGATATAATCCCGGTTAGGATCTTTTTTGGGCATGTCCATCAAGATTAATTCAGGATAACCCAGAACACTGGATAATACATTATTAAGGTCATGGGCAACACCACTGGCAAGGGTGCCGACGGCCTCCATTTTTTCGGCCCGCTGGAGCTGGGTTTTAATCTTTGTGTTTTTGATTTCAGACAGTTTTTTATCTGTGATATTTCTAATAACGCCATGCGTTCCCATATAGGATCTTGGCGAATGCCGGCCTGATTTTCTGTACATTCCCGTTGTCCGGACTTCTGCAAACAGCGGTTCTTTTTCAGGCTTTCCAGTAGAATCAAATTTTAACAATTGCAATTCATCCCATTTTTTAACGCGGCGTCCAGTCCGCCTCTCGTTAAACAGCCATTTCCATTTTTCTGCATTTCTTTTACCGATAATCCTGGAATAATGAGACCCGATAACATCTTGTGACTTTAACCCTGTCATATGTTCAACAGAGTTGTTGATATAAGTAAAATGTCCGTTATGATCCAAGGTGTAAATAATATCAGGCGAATTATCAACCAAATAACGATAGTGCCGTTGCGAAACAGCCAGTTGACGATGGATTTTTCTGTTCTCTATTTCCAATTGCTTCTGGGAAAGTGCGTTTTGAATTGTATTTAATAATTCAGCAAAATCAAATGGTTTCCGAAGATAGTCATATGCACCTTTTCGCAATGCCTCTACCGCAGACTCAACCGAAGCATTCCCCGTCATCATGATGACAAATGTATCAGGATTTTTTTTCTTCACCTGTTCAATAAGCTGTATACCTGACATATCGGGCAGCATCAGATCGAAAAGT
The DNA here is from genome assembly GCA_964343845.1 of uncultured Desulfobacula sp. Lineage (GTDB taxonomy): Bacteria > Desulfobacterota > Desulfobacteria > Desulfobacterales > Desulfobacteraceae > Desulfobacula. The sequence goes on from CAYFKW010000004.1 coordinate 170,015, forward strand.
GCAATATCAAATTTGTTTTTTTTAATCAGAAACAATGCCTCTTTACCAGCTTCAGCGGTTTGAATTTCGTAACCCTGGTTGGCAAGCAGTGAGGCAAGACTGTCCCGCAATCGGGATTCATCGTCAACAAGTAAAATTTTAGTGCTGTGAGGCATTTTTTTTGACCAATAAATTTTTAGGCAGTAAAAACGAAAGTAATTAAAATTTATTTAGTGTTATCCAAAGAGCAAGTCAAGGGAAAAAGGATTTTTTAGTGTCAGCTTTTTGGATTGTTTAAATCGATTGTTAAGGCATAAACACCCTGTTCCATGTTTGCTTTCACAGGAAAATTTACATTTTCCAATACCTTAAGCATGGCCATATTGGATGGCAGAACATCAGCAGTCATCGCCTGGGCACCCCTTTCTTTTGCAAGGCGGGCCAGCATTTGACACAAAAATGTTGCAATGCCGTATCCCTGATATTTTTCATCAACAACAAAAGCAATATCCACAAACGGCTTATGTTCATGTTTTGCAAACCGGGCTTCAGCAATAATGGTCTGTTTGCCAGGTTCACCGACCAATCCTACGATAGACAGGACGTTGATATAGTCCACATTGACATATTCCTGCATTTTTTCATGGGGCATGGTTTTAATCGGGCTGAAATAACGGTAGTATATCGCCTTGTCAGAAAACCGGTAGAACAATTGCCTCATCTGATCTTCATCTGACGGTTTAATTGCCCTGAATCGAACATTGATGTCATCTTTGAATTCATATGTTGTTTCAATTTCTGACGGGTAAAAATGGGCGCTGTCCGCCAGAAAGATTTGATCTTTGTACAGGATATTTGCTTTTTTTGCCCCTTCAACCAGCGCAGGACGATCTTCAGGATGAGCAATTTCAATCAGTGCCTGGGCGCGTTCTCTCAATGTCTTTCCCCTTAAGTGCGCAATCCCTTGTTCGGTTGCCACAAGATCTATGGATTCAGGCAGGCTTAAAAGGTCAGGAATGTTTTCTATTGAAATTTGAATATTGGGTTTTCCCTGACGATTCCTGCTTGGCAGCGCAGCAATGGTATATCCGCCTTTTGAAATTTCAGCCCCGTTAAAGAAGTCTGCCATTTGGCCCGGACCTGCCGTAACATGGCCTTTACTGCTGTGCAGGGCTACGCGGCTTGAGAGATCTAACCGTCTGACAGGGATAATAAAAACAAACCGGGGGTTCCGTCCGATCTCCATCGGGTTAAATACATTTTCAATACTTTGAAATTCAACCAGTGGATTTTTATCAAGAAACTGCATTAAGTCTTTACTTCCAAGTGCGTAAGCAACTAAGGATTTTCCCCGGTAAACAGCCTTTTTGCGATTGGAGACCGCCCCTGTTTTAATCAGATCCATGACAGCGTCGGTAATAAAAGGAGAGTGAATGCCCAAATCCTTTTTGTTGGCAAGATACTTGGGAAGGGCTTCGAAAATAGGGCCAAATGTAAATGCAAGGCAGCTGCCGTTATCAATCACTGAGGCAACATTGGCCGCCAGTTTATCAAACACAGGATTAATGGGAAACCTGGGAAAATAAAATGGCGGGTCACTCGATTCAATGATCATATCAAACTTGTCAAGAGGAACATAGGTATCCCCAGAAGTAAACGGGATGTCATGATTGATTTCACCCACAACAAGACCGGCCTGCTCCATCGCCCGCCTGGATACATCGACCCCCACACCCAGACTGCAGTACCCTGCTCTGTTTGGAGGAGTGATTTGAACAATGGCAACATCAACAGGTGTCTGGCCTTCTTTAATCAGCAAGGGAATGGCAGAGAACCTTGAGGGGACAAGATCTACCTGGCCGGCAGAGATGGCTTCTGCTGATACCCATCCGGAAAAAAATGTTTTAAGCCGGTACCGTTTGGATTGCAAAGCTTTATAGGAAATGGCATCCCCAAAGCTTACCAGCTGGATCAATGTCAGGTCCTGGAGACTGAATCCTTCCGCATGCATAAGGCAGTTCACAAGAGTTCTGGGTTCAGCAGAACCCGTACCGATAAAAATATTCATTCCAGGTTCAATTTTATTTAACACATCATCGGTTGAAACCAGCTTTTTTTTCCAGGAAGGCTTTTTTTTAAGCAGCATAATTCCTCTTATTTTTACATGTCTTTAATTCTGATTCGCCAGAACACCCATAAAAAATGGAATGCCAAAAAAATACCAAGGATCATCCAGTGGCCAAAAGTTGTTGGATGGGGGTTTTGATAGATAGAAAGTGCAATGCCGATAATGGTGGCACCAGACCAGATGATTTTTAAATTCAGCATGTTTTTGAAAGTTTGCGCACTAGCATTCCGGCCTAAAAAGGATTCAATGCCGATACCAAAAAGGGCAGCTGCAACAATGCGGGCTGCAAACGGATCTATCGGCTGCCATCCAAATAGTGTTAAAAATGCAATCGGAAAGAAAAACAGGGGGACAGCAAACAGAATGTCTGCAAAAAAATGAACAATAAACCATTTTTTTAAGGCACCAGGAACAGTTTGACCGGTCATGTTGGTATAGCCTCCTTTCCCTGAAATTTTTGCCGTAATAGAAAAAAATAATCGGTTGTTTAACAGACACTATAAGTCATAATTGATCATCTTTAAAGGGCCTGTTCTATTTTGATATTGACTTTTGCCGGATCTGTGAATAAAAACAGTATTGTTCAGGCGCGATTAAAGCTTAATAGGGAATACCTGTGAAAATCAGGAACGGGCCCGCCGCTGTAATTGGGGACGAACGCTTCATCAGGCCACTGTCAGAGAATAAAACTGTCGGGAAGGCAGAAGCCAATCGGGAGATCCAAAAGTCAGAAGACCTGCCTGGAACATCTAAATGCTTTTCGAGGAAAAAAGTATTTAAGGATCTTGGACAAAGAAAAGGGATACTCCGGATCGATTTAAAATCGATCCGGAGTTTTTAGTTTTTGGAAGAGCTGATTTCTTTGTGTAAGAATTAACATGTTGTTCTGTTCAGCAGCGGGCTGTCAATGGTGAAAGAATTTACCAGCATAAGAACTTGAATTGTATAGAACTGCTATATGATTCGCAGAGAAAAGGAGATTGAAAATGAGACAGCACCTGTTGAAAATTTTTAAGGTGACAGACAACAGAAACACTGAATTTGCTGAACCCGTGTATGTGATGCAGGATGGCAAATTCTTCAGGACGGCGTTTCACCCTGAAGGCTGGTCACAGCATCCAGATTATGATTTGGGAAATGACGGTAAAATTTATAGAACAGAATATCATCATAACGGGTTTGGTGAATTGCCGGACTATGAGTTTGGAAAAGACATGAAGCTTTACCGGACTGAAAATCATCCAGAAGGCAGACAGGATTTTCCAGATTACCAGATACGTGACTGAAATATAAGATCCTTAGGTTTAGTGCTGGCTGTGTCATACCGTGCATGGGTACAGCCAGCATTTGCTTCAGTGAGTAGGTATCAATATAAACAATGCTAAAATTCTATGGCAACACGTTGAAAAAAATTCGTTGAATCTGTATATGGTCTGCGGCCATGTACATGTTCGTATTCAGATTTTCTGAATTCGCCCATGAGATTGCAGGCAAAAGTATCATCAGAAAACAGGGTAAAAGAGACATCCCGTCCCCAAAAGGTTTCATTTCCCATAGATGAGTGATAAAGAAGTTAACATGAACTGGTTTGTACTTGCACTGATATCCAGCCTTACCTTAAGCATGAGGGAACTGGTTGTAAAAAAATATGGGAAAGACGTATCTTCAGCTTTAATGAGCTGGGGCTTAAGCTTTTTCATGTTCCTTTTTTTCCTGGCAGTCAATGTGATCTGCTCAAATTACCACAAGATAACCCTGCCCTATGCAAAGGTACTCATCCTGGCTGCGATGTTAGATTCGCTTGCATCTGTATTGTATTTGAGCGCCATAAAAAAGGGGAATTTATCTAAAATTATCCCCATGCTGTGTTTCATCCCGGTGGTGCAGTTGTTTGCCATGCCTGTGCTGGTTAATGAGAACCTGTCAGCAATTGGGACAGCAGGAGTACTGGTGGTCGTGTTCGGGTCGTATATCCTGAATATGGAATCCTGGGAAGGAATATCTTCGCCGATTAAATCCATGTTTAAGGACAAAAGTGTGATGATGATGTTTGCGGTTGCCTGTATCTGGGGGGTTAGTTCGGGATTTCATAAAATCGGTATAAAACAGACCGATGCTGTGTTTTGGGGTGTGACTGAAATCGGGTTGATTACCCTGTTCTTGTTCCCGTTTGCTTTCTGGAAAGAAAAAAAGACAATATCTGTCCCGAATTTAAAAAAAACTATCTGGCCCGGGGTTTTCAGCACCATGACAGTCTTGTCTTATTATGCAGCCATCAGCCTGGGACCTGTGGCGTATGTGTCCTCGGTAAGACGGCTGGGGGTATTATTCTCAATGGTGATCGGGGTGCTTGTTTTAAATGAAAAAACCTACCGGCTGAGTTTTGCCGGCGGCGTGATCATGATTTCGGGCGCGGCAATTATCAGCCTGTTTGGGTAACAGCAGGTTATTGACTGACCACATTTGGCGCAAGACAAATGAAGACAGGAATAACAGAACGCCATCTTATCAAAACAGGGATATTTTTTAATAGTGCTGCTTATTTGTCTTTTAGTTTTTCAATATTGTCCCTGGCAAATTCAATGGTCGGATCAATTTCCAGGGCCATTTCATAATATTTAACGGCAAGCTTATAATCCCCGAGTTCTCTGTAATTTGACCCAATATTGGCATAATTAATGGCAAGAGACGGGTCCACTTCAAGCGCGTCTTCAAAACAGGCAATGGCAGTCTTATGGTTTTTCATCATAAAATGACAGAACCCCATGGTATTGAACATATCTGGCCGCTGTGCATCTATTTCAAGTCCTTTTTTACACATATAAATGGATCGTTCATACAGCTCAAGGTCTTTTAAACACGCTCCCATGTGGGAATAGATGTCCGGCATATTCAACTTTACAGGGTTTCTGTCAAGCGCTGTTTCAAATTCTTTTAAAGCTGCGTCATGATCGTAAACAGCATTAAGCATCAGCCCTTTATAAAAACTGGTATAGTATTTGCCCGGCAAGGCATTTTCAAGTTCGTCCAGTTTTGCCAAAGCCAGGACAGGATCAAAGCTTTCAGTGATAAACCTGGCTGAGAACATACCCACACTGGCAGCCACAGCCCTTTCTCTGAAATGCGCACCCGGAATAATGGCATAAAAGGCAGGCACCTCAAGCCCGTCGTGTTTGGTATTAATCACCAGGATCTGGTAATCCCGTTGTTCCAGGGTTTGGATCAGGTTTTCAACTTCTGTTTTGATATTTTCATTGGACAGATCAGGCAGGTCACTGATATCCACCTTTTTCTCAGGATGGGTGATAAACCTGGCATCTTCAATATTGGTAAATTTGGGCAGGCCGCTGGCCACGTAATTGGATCCGGAATTAAAGTCACCGGCAAGCTGCGCCACTTCAGTTAAAGAGCGGCTCATGGCCTTTTGAGGATCGGGAGAGGTCCCGGCTGTCCACACAATTTCGCTTAGATCAGGAAACGTGGATGGATCCCAGGCCAGGACACCAACAGTGGGAACACCTGTATCCAGTGAAAAATCAGAGGCATACACTTTAATGCCTTGTTTTTTATATTTTTCAAGCATTTCCAGGACCAATGGGTCAGTAAAGGAATCAAGATTAATTCCTGGAATTTTTAATTCTTCATGGCTGACACGTGAAGAGGTGTGGCGCTCAACCAGTTCACAGATGCCTTGACTCAAGGCTTCTTCAACACAATTACCTGCACTGGGACCGTTAAACTCATTGATCATGTAGAACCAGTTAAAGGGAATGAGAACCTCTTTTTTTGTTGTTAAATTGTATCCTGTGGTCCATTTAAGTGGAAGATCATCAAAAATGTGCTTTACTTTTAACGCCTCTTCTTCGTTGTCATGAACAGACTTGATAATCTGGTCATAAGGAAGGGCCTTTTCTCCGACCTCTCTGGGCGTGGAATCAAAAAAGTTTTGTTCATCTTTAACAAATGAAAAAAAGCTGAATCGTTCTGCCAGTTCCATTACAGCACTGGCTTCTGACTGGTCAGGCGTTCCGCCTTTACCCATTTGTTTGTTGGTGCCGATAATGCTTTTAGCATCAGCACCGCATTCACTGAAAAAAATCGGAATATCCAGTCGGCCATTATCAATTCTTCGGGTTTGACTTAAAATATCAAGATCTAATTTTGCCGCTTTTTCTTTGAAGCTTTTAACGGTTTCTTCTGGTGATTTGATTTTGTCCTGATCATATGTATAGCCTTTAATGGCATCGTTTAATTCAATTTTGTAACTCATAAATTTTTCCTGAATTTAGTCTTTTATTTATCCATGTGTTCTATTGCGTCCCCAACTTTTATGGTGCCGCCTTTCAGTATTCTGGCAAACACGCCTTCTTTGGGCATAATGCAATCCCCGGTCCGATAATAGATAGCACATTTTTTGTGGCATTCTTTCCCGATTTGGGTAATCTCTACAATGGCATCGTCTCCAAGTTTAAATATACGGCCAACAGGCTGATTTTTCCAGTCAATTCCAGTGGTTGCAATGTTTTCAGCAAAATCACCAAAGTTCAGTTTAAAATCATCCGTACTTGACTTTTCAATGCTTTCTGAAGCCAGAAAGCTTAATTGCCGGTGCCAGTCTCCAGCGTGGGCGTCATCTTTAATACCGTGATTTTCTATCAGTTCTGCTTCCTGGATACATTTTTTTGTAGTTCCTTTTTTCTTGCTGATAGCAATGGAAACGATTTTCATTTTTCAATACTCCTAACTTACCTTCCAGTACATGTTTATTAAGTGGTTAAAGTAATACCAAATTTTATTCTTTCAACCACCTGCAAGTATAGGCAAAAGACCATACCACAACGTGGCATGATATGCAAATTGTAATTTTTACAGCCAGTACAGGGATACCAGCTTACAGGGTTATGGGCGTGCTGGTGAAGATAGGGGCTTGACTCTAAGGCCAGGCGATTGGTGAATTTCGGGTTGCCATGTGAATCAATATGTTTTGTTCTAACAGGTGCAGTCTGGTTCATTTTATTTATCCTTTCAAAAAGATCCTTACCAAATGGCAAAGCACCAGGAAGTGTGTCAGAAAAGCATAGCGACGGGAAAATTAATAATAGGATAAAACAATACCATGTGCAGGCCGTCTAATAGACCATAGCATAGACTTGACCTTTATCTTTCCAGATATCAGTGTGGCATCCTTTAACATCGTTGCTGAATCGGCTGCCGTCAGCCAGTTGAAAATCAAGATGATCATAGTCCATGATAAAAAGGGAGCAGGTTTTGTCCTGTTTTTCATAAAAAAGATAGGCGATTCTGCACCTGCTTAAAACACATAAACGGCCCCCAAGAAGTACATATCCTTTGTCTGCCAGGTCAGGAATGATCACTTTAAAGTTAAGCTCTTTGCTTAACATGGCAGATGCCTGTTCAACGTCACCGGCATCAAAGGACATGGTCATATCCTTTTTAAGGTGCCGGACAACCGCTTCTTCGCTCAATTGTTGAAGGTTTTCATACCGGGGTGGTTTGTTCGACAAAACCATGTAAGCGGCAACAAGCATGAGAGCAACACTCATCACAAGCCCTGCAACCCCTTTTTTATTCACCATTACCGGGCGTTTTGTGTGGTCAATAGTGGACGCAATCTGTTCACTCAGCCCAACGGGCAGATCTGTTTGAACAAATGCTGTCCGGATGCTTTTTTCAAGTCCTGAATCAAGGTCATAAATCATTCTACAACTTTCGCAGAACTTTAAATGATCTAAAATTTCAGGGGGTTCTTTGTCTGTAAAGACGTCTCTTGATATGATCCAGTATTGGATATCTTCACATTTCATCTTGTTTTAACAGTATCTGCTATTTTAAAGGTAAAATCGAGTATATTATTGCGTTTTGATTTCATCTGCTTTACTAAAATGCCTTTTAACCCTTCTCTGGCACGGGTTAGTCTTGACATAACCGTTCCAATCGGGATGTCTAACGCTGCTGCAATTTCTTTATACAGCATTTCATCCATATAATATAAAAGCAAAACTTCTTTGTATTTTTCCGGCAATTGATCAATCGCTTTTTGAACGGCAAGCCGGTTAGACACTTTTGCCAGAACCTGTTCTGCATCATCTGAAACAACATTGTTCTTTAAAAAGTCGATATAATCTGTTTCAGACAATCGCTGCCGACTCTTCTTTTTCTGGTAGCTTTTCAGGAAATTGTTTCTTAATATTCTCAGTAACCAGGGTTTGCATTTGGATTTTTCTCTTAGTTGATGGAACTTGTTAAAGGCCATCAAATAAGTTTCCTGGACAATATCTTCAGCATCAAATACATTACCGCAGTATTTAAGCGCAACATTGTATAAAAGTTTCATATGCGGATAAGTCAGCGCTTTAAACTCTTTTCTGGAAACTGCTTTTTTAAATATCATGTAACCATATCCTGACTCTGCCTCCTTTCCTAATAATAATCAGGTTATTGATCAATTCAATTGCACAGGGCCAATTATTTAAAAAATACTATAAATTAATGAGAAAAAAGGGTTTTTATTTATTCCAAGGTAAAATGAAGTTGAGACAAAATTTAACTGACAGATATATCATTTGCAGGATGCCTCACATGTTAAATGTTATCATTGCAACATGTGCATATGAAAAATAATTTATATCTCTTTTTTGATTCCTGCAAAGAAAACTGTCTGTTCAAATTTGTCATCCGGTTCATTTTCTTTCTCGTGGTAGTAAACAATATGAAACTGCTGATGAAAGACATGGATCAGCTCGTTTGGCTTTACGCAATATTCAGGTCTTTTATCTCCGAGAAATGACTCAAAAATCAGCAAACCGCCTGACTTAAGGCCATTCTGAATAGACGGAAACAGCCGTCTGTCAAAAAACCGGACATTCAAAATCACATCATAATGATTCTTTGGAATTTTAAATGTATCAAGATCCTGACAGACGACATTGATTTGCGGGGCCTTTTTTTTCAGGTTTTCTGTAGCAATGGTTGATATGTCTACAGCATCGACGTTAAACCCTTTTTTAGATAAAAATAAACTGTTCCTGCCTGTTCCGCAGGCAATGTCCAGCGCATTCCCACAGGACGCAAGGGCGTAAAAGTCCTTTACCAGCGGGGATGGTGATGTCTTGTTCAATCCTCTTGAGTATTTTAAATCCCATTTTTCTCTGTCTGCATCGGTCATTATTTATACCGTGTATTCAAAAATAAGGGGTGGTGTTTATCGCGCCTGTTCTTCTGCCTGAAGAATTGATTAACCCGCTCATGAAAATCCTTTAGAAGGGTTTGTTGTACATTTGCCAAGGCCGCTGCCCATGAAACTTGCTGCACTCATTTTCTTTTTAACTTCTTTGCTGCGGCACTTTGGACACGAAATCCCGTCTTCTTCACCTGAAAAGACAAGCTTTTCAAAGTCTTGCTCACATGCTGTACATGTATATTCATAAATAGGCATGGATAAATCCTTTAAAACAGATAGTTTTTTATATAACAGTAAACAAATTATAACCTGTTTTTGATTTTATTCAATAGGACCGGCCCAGACAGAACTTTGAAGTGGGTTTATAATCTTGAACTGGTTTTTATTGCGCTGGTTCCAGATGAACCATTACATCGATAATTTTTGGATTGTTTTGAATAAGGGTATGTTTGACCTGCTCTGATATATCATGGCCTTTTAAAACAGATAACTGACCGTCAACCTCCAGGTGAAGATCAATATAGATATAATTGGCAAGTTTCCGGGTCCTCAGCTTATGAACCCCTTTTACATCTGGTATGGCTGTAATTGTTTTCTCCAGGTCACCGATCCGCTTTTTTGAAATGCCGGTATCCAGAAGATCATTGATGTTGGTTACAAGAATTTCCAAGCCGATTTTTATAATAAAAGCAGATACAATAATCGCTCCGATCTGGTCCAGAAAGCTTAACCGTGGATCAATGAGCGATGCACCAACTGCAATCAAAACAGGAATAGAAGAAAAGGCATCTGTCCTGTGGTGCCATGCATTGGCCTTTAAAGCAGATGAATTAATTTTAATACCGACCCTGTATGTAATTTTAAAAAGAAATTCTTTTAAGACAATCGAAATAGCAGGTCCAATAATAACGATCCAGCTTAACTGTGCTGATTGCCTTTCAATCAGAGATACAATGCCGTTATATCCAATTGAACAGGCCACGATAATCAGGATCAAACCAATAATAATGGTAATAAAAGATTCTATTTTCTGGTGCCCATAGGGATGGTGTTCGTCAGGCGGTGCTGTCCAGTATTTTACGCCAAATAAGATGACAAGGTCTGAGGAAGTATCTGAAAAACTGTGAAGGGCATCTGCCACGACAGCCTGGCTGTTGCCCAGAAATCCAATTAAAAATTTTAAAATGGAAAGGACAATATTCCCAGTAAGACCGATGAGTGTTATGTGTTGAATCTGAGCTTTTTTATTCATAATTGAAATTATTAAACACTATTTTTAACAGGGCTGAAAGAATTTTTTTATTATCGTCAAAAATCATGCATGATTAACGCCTTTGATTAATTTTTAAGAGAGGTATCCTCAATCAAGGGAATAAATTTTAAATTGGCTCTGGGAAATGCAAATTTATGGATCTGTTTTAAGGTGATCCATTTATGGTCAATAGGGCCCTTTAGCTGAACTCTGCCAGACAGATACATACAATAAAAAACATCCATTTTAATTTTAAAATGTGTATATGCATGATGAACAGTGGTTAAATGGGATTCAATGACAACACCAAGACCAGTTTCTTCATTAACTTCTCTGATACAGGCGTTTTGTGCAGCTTCTCCTTTCTTAACTTTTCCGCCGGGAAATTCCCATAACCCCCCTAATAGCCCATCAAGTTTTCTGCGTGTGATTAAAAGCTTATCCTGTTTTCGAACAATACCCGCAGCAATATGGTAAGTCGGCACTTTTTTGGGTTTGATCCGCTTGGGGAAGTCATGCATTTTGTTAGATACAAAGGCGCTGCAAAATTCTGAAACGCTGCAGGTACGGCAGTCTGGATTGTTGGGCGTACAGACCAGTGCCCCCAGTTCCATCATGGCCTGGTTAAATACAGCAGGGTCCTTTTTATCAAGAAGTTTGTCAGCATACGGTTTAAAAAAATTGTGAGAAGAGGGTTTGTTCACCGGATGGGACAGGCAGAAAAGTCTGGCAGCAACCCGTTTGACATTACCATCCACAACAGCATGCGGGTGTCCGAAAGCGATGCTTTGTACTGCAGCGCCAATGTAATCTCCCACCCCCGGCAGTTTTTTAAATGCTTCCATGTTATCGGGGATTTTACCATCCAGCTCATCCATAACAATATTGGCAGCTTTGTAAAAATTTCTGGCCCTGGCATAATACCCGAGTCCTTCCCACATTTTAAGAACCAGTTGAAGATCAGATCTGGCCAGATCATCAATGCGTGGAAACTGATTCATGAAATTAAGGAAATAGGGAATCACCGTTTTAACCTGTGTCTGCTGGAGCATCACCTCGGAAATCCAAATATGGTAAGGGTCATGACTCTCCCGCCATGGCAGTTTCCTGTGATGTTTTTGATACCATCCAACAAGTTTTGCCCTAAACCCCTTGATATCTTTATTGTTTAAATTCATAACATGGAACCATATCACAAAGGGATCTTTGATGTAATTTTTTTTGCCTTCAATAATAAAATTATTACAAATTTTTAATTTTTAATATAATATGAAGTAATTTATAAGAATTAAACCGGAGGGTACAGGGTGGCTGCTTTTAGCGAATATATCGATATCGTAATCAATTCCTGCAAATCAAGTATAGAGCAGATGACGAATATGCAGGTGAACAGCACGGAAAAGAGACTCGTCCTAAAGGGGCAGAGCAACCTGCCGTTTGCACATATTATATCTTATAAAGATTTTGAGAAAGAATTTGATGGTGAGTTTATATTGGGATTTGAGAGTGTGAATGATGCCCTGAAATTAGCATCAGCCATTGCAGAAAAACTGGGTATCGGCAGGTTTGAAAAAATTAATGAAGATTCAACAGACTTGTTGAATGAGTTTTTAAATATTGTTGTCGGGCGTACAATATCAGAATGGGACAGCATTGGATTGAAAGTTGAATTTGATACGCCTAAGTTTAAAAAAGATTATAAGAGTAAATATTCAAACCATCTTCAAGGCTATATTTTAAATTTTGTACTGGCTTCAAATATTGTAAATCTTGAAGATGAAAATGAAATGGATCAATTGTTTTTCAGGGTTAATTTTATTGAAAAGATTGAAAATAAAGTTGAAAATAAAACAATTTTGCTAGTTGAAGATTCAAAGGTGATGCGGACGATTATTGGAAAAACGTTAAAAGAATACGGCGCAATCGTAAAAGAAGCAAAAGATGGGGAAGAGGCAGTAATCCTTCACAAGACACATAATCCAGACCTCACATTGATGGACATCAACATGCCTAAATTAAATGGATTTGAGGCGATCGAGCAAATAAAAAAGTTCAATCCAAATTCAAAATTCATTATTCTTTCCTCAAGTTCACGGAAAGATGAAATAATCAATGCAAAAACGCTTAATGTTATTGGATATCTGGTCAAACCTGTAGAACCAGAAAAGCTGATTGAAAGAGTCTCTTCAGCATTATAAATTATCAGAAAAAAAAGCTGACCGCGGTCAATGTATAAATCAAAATTGATGATGAAAAAGGTGATCAATCTGCCTGTTTACTGTTCAGTTTAATATTAAATAAAAAATCTGGCCACTGATCATTGCCCTTCCTTATTTTCTTGAGAATTAGCAGAAAATTTGGCAGACTGATGAATACCCGGCAGTAAAAAAATAATAATATATTATATTTTTGTAATATCCATCTTTTTAGGGTACTATTTCGGTGAACTTATTCTGAACGATACATCTGGAAAGACATTAAATGAAGAATTACCTGGACGCATTGATAAAAATTGGGATTACTGAAAAGCTCGATTCAAATGAAGCCAGGAGAGTTTCTTATGTAAATGGTGTTGCCCTGCTGGCAATGTTGTATTTGGTGGTAAGAATACTGCTCAGCCTGGGAAATTTTTCCTACTGCATAAAGCTCTTCTTTGCCGGTTTACCTACAGCCTTCCTCTACCTGAATAAGTATCATTATTACAAAACAGCAAAAATCTGTCTGTTTTCATTTTATTGTTCAGCAATTACGTTTTTTTCCTATTTTTTCCTTGGCGGGTTGAAAGGGGGGGCTCATGTTGTTCTTTTTACCCTGGTACCATTACCTTTCATGCTTTTTGACCTGAAACAGATGCGTTCTATATTTTTAAGCCTGGGATTTGTGATTTCCTGTTTCATCGCTCTGATCGTACTGCATTACATTCATCCATTAGCGGTGAAGGTCGATCTGAGCATGGACGTTGTCAATATCTCAACAATTGCACTGACGATTATCCTGCTGTTATTGATTACCTGGTACTTTTGTTCAAGTAATAACAAAGCCGAGGAAATGCTGTTAGCTGAAAAAAAGAAATTGGAAATAATGAACCAGCAGATAAAAAAGACGAATGAAGAACTGGTTATGACACAGGATATAGCCCGGCTCGGTACCTGGGTGTTTGATGTGGAAACCGAACAAATTAACTGGTCCAAAGAGGTTTTCCGTATGGCAGGACTGGAAGGGCGTACGGACCCGCCGTCTTTTGATGAATATATTTCCCTTCTCCACCCGGATGATGTTGAACTGCTTAAGGAAAAGCTTCAAAAAGCAATAAATGGAGAGCCTTATGAGGTTGAGCTGCGCCACCAGAGGCCTGACGGAGACTATAACTATACGCTAACAAGGGCCAAGCCGACTTTAAGGGATGGCAGCGTTGTAAAAGTTCAGGGAACCGTGGTGGACCTGACAAACTTAAAGCAGGTCGAAATGGCACTGAAAGATGAAATGCAGCAGCGGCGGCAGTATGAAAAGGATTTAAAATCAGAAATAGAGGAGCGTAAAAAAGCGGAACAGGCACTTCGGGAAAGCGAGCATCAAATCCGGTTGATTACGGATAACATGCCGGCTTATATGGCATATGTGGATACTGAAACCATGACGTATCGGTTTGTAAACCAAATGTTTCTAACTGCATATGGGAAAAAGCGTGATGAAATTGTCGGGCATCATGTCAAAGATATCATCGGGAAATCAAATTATGAATATGCACTGCCTTATATTGAAGAGGCGATAAAAGGGAACTCTGTCAGCTACATTAATACTTTTCCGTTGAAACAAGGAACACGCTGGATTAATGTCAGCTATACACCTGACTTTGATGAAAATAAAAAAGTAAAAGCCCTTTTTGTGCTGAGTGTAGATATTTCGGAAAAGAAACAGACTGAAATTGAAAAGGAAAGGTTAATTAATGATCTTAAAAAAGCGCTGGTTAAGGTCAAGACGTTGAGCGGGCTTTTACCTATCTGTTCATCCTGTAAAAAAATAAGGGATGATAAAGGGTATTGGAATCAAATTGAGTCATATATACAAAAGTACTCTGAAGCTGAGTTTAGTCATGGTATGTGTCCTGAATGTTCAGACAAATTTTATGGTGACCAGGATTGGTATAAAGAGATGAAAAAGAAAAAAGGTATCGAGTGAGCAGCCTGACTGTATTGCTGGGTTCCAATTTCTACTTTTATACTGCATTTTCTGTTAATCGTTACGGCCCCAATATGCTATGATGATCAACACAGTAAACATATTTGAGCCGAGCATTTTTTAAGGAATATAAAAAATGGGCCAATCTATTAAAAATATGCGAATTCGTTTTTATGGCATCCAGGGAAGTGGTTCCACCTTTCCGTCACGCCGTGAATCGGATGCCCAGCAGGAAGCCATGGAATATGAGCTGCTTAAAAGGGTTTTTGAAGATTTAGACGGACACATCAGCAGAGATAACACACTTGACAGCTCACTTGAGGCATATTTAGGCGGGCCGATCAATAGAAAAACACTCCTGGAATACAGGAAAAAATTCAAAATCAAGGCTCAACGTATTTATGGCGGCTGGACAACCTGTATCCATATTGAAACTGAAGAAGGATACGATATTGTATTTGATTGCGGCAGCGGTTTCAGAAATTGTGCCAAAGACCTTCAGGAAAAATGGGGAAACAGAAAAAATCGAAATCTTTATATTCTGGGAAGTCATTCCCACTTTGATCACACTGAGGGATTTGATCAGGCCGCTGTTTGTTTTGATCCACGTAACACGATTCATATATATGGTAATTATCAATATCTATATGCCCTTAACAGCTATCTGGGAATTTTCTCAAAACATGTTCCGGATGATCTGCTGGGGGTTCAAACACCTATCAATTTTACCAATATGCCGGCCACTTTTGCCGGAACTGAAATTCGAGACATCAAAAAGAGGATGCCTGAAAAAAAAATAGATTGGGAACTGCATGATATCAATGACCCGGTACGATTTGGCAGGACCAGCATCAAAGCATTTGAAGTAAACCATCCAGCCCCATGCCTGGCATACAGAATCGAGCACAATGGAAAAACGTTCATTTACTGCACAGATCATGAGCTTAGACATGGACCAGACCCTGATGATTCAAATCAAAAATTCAGCAAAGCAGCAGAAGCAAGACTTATTGAACATTCAATGGATGCAGATGTACTTTATCGTGACGGGCAGTACCTTCGGTCCGAGTATGACGGGCTGGCAGGGATTGGTTCATCCAGTCCTGCGCCACGGATCGATTGGGGGCACAGTTGTATTGAAGATGTTCAGGAAATGGCTGAAAAATGCAATGTTAAGCAGACTTTTATCGGACACCATGATCCCAATCGGGAATGGTCAGAACGGAATTGGATCGATGAAGCGCTTGCACGGAAATATGGGGATCAGGAAAAGAAAATTGAACTTGCACGGGCTGGAACCATCATTGATCTATAATTGAACCCATCCGCTTTTTTATGGTTTATGCAGCATCTTGAACATCTCTTCAACACCGGTGCCAAGTTTTGCACTGCTTTCTATTATTGACCAGTTATTAATATTGAAATTTTCTGTATGATCTTTATTAATCTGCCGCTCATCCGCCAGATCCGATTTATTTAATGCCACCACAAAAGGAACATCGCCAACAGTTTCCCGGGCGCGTTTCTGGATATCCACTGCCTGCTCAAGAGTGGATTCTCTTGTAACGTCAACAACAAGCAGATAACCGTCTGATCCTTTTAAATATGAGGGCGGAATAGAGAATTTTTCTTCTTCTCCTGCAATATCCCATAACAGGAGCAAGATCTTTTGTCCATCGACTGTTATTGTCTTTTTATCAATTTTTACACCAATTGTTATATGATATTTTTCTGAAAAAATACTATGGACAAAATGTTTGACAAGGCTTGTTTTCCCCACTCCGAAACCGCCAAGCATGCATATTTTCTTTTTTATCAAACCGCTTCTTCCATTGTAACGATGTTAGTCGTAGGGCAATCTCTATTGTATTTTAAGATGTTATAATGTTCGGTTTTACAAGTCAAGTCCATGATCAACAGCCCAAGATCAACAGCTGTCCCCCCAGCTGTGGTGCCTGGTTCTGGACTGCAGAGCAGTCCGGTTTAGAAAAGGAGATAAAATTGATTTAAATTTCATTGATTAAAGCAGAATGTTGGTGCCGGGAATTAAAAGACAGGTTACAGGTTATATTGTCGGAACCTTTAGTGTTACCTGTGTACCACCAACAGGACCTGTATCAATATTCAATGAACCATCAATACGGTTGAGCTTTTCCTGGATACTGAACAAGCCGAATCCCTCTATGCCTGTATCTGACGTATTCTTTTGATTAAATCCAACACCATCATCCAGAACAGTCAGCGCTGCTGATTGACTATCAACAGTCAGGAAAATTTCAGCGTGTCTGGCGTGCGCATGCTTTACAATATTCAATAAGAGTTCAGAAACAGCCCGATACAGAATGATACTGAGCTGTTCGTCTATATGGTCAGGTATTGTATCGGTTTTCACGCTGACAGCAAGCCCGTACCGGTCGGAATACATTTCTGCCAGAGACTCCAAAGCCATTTTCAGCCCGAATTCGTGCAGGGCTTTGGGATAAAGGTCTGCAGTAAGTGTGCGGGTTTCCCGTATTCCCTCATTTAAAAAGGTTAATAGTTTAGATACATTATGTTTCTGAATTTTTCCGGCAGCCACCAGACCTTCAATTTCCCATTTTGTGGCAGCCATCGTCTGGCCGATGGAATCGTGGAGGATACCGGCAATGCGTTTTCGTTCCCTTTCTTCAGCATTGACAAGCTGCTGCGACATCCTATTCAGCTGTTTTTGCCGTTCGAGCTGCTCGGCGTTCATTTTATCGAATAAAAATTTTACCCGGTCTGCAATGGCAATGGATAACAACAGCATCTCAATGGCAGATCCAGCCTGGGCTGCATTATTCCCGATGAACGGATATGGAAAAAGTCCCTTGAAATTGAGCGCATAGATTAAACCGCCGGTTAAAAAGAACCCCCAGGCAAAAAGAAAGAATCTGGCGGGTCGGTACCCTTTTTTAAGTGCTGCAATCCCAGCAACAATTACGGCAGCGAGGACGATCATTCCAACATCTGAAATCACACTGCCAATAGAGGCATAGGAGAAAAACGGCAGGGCCAGGATTAATCCGGAAGGAATCAGCATTATCGCCTGCAGCAGTCTGTTTGTCCTGGGAATCGTCTGGCTGGCGTTTAAAAAGGCCATGCTGAACCAGAGCATCTGAATAAAGGAGATCAGTGCCAGCAGCTGGGCACCTTTTAACGTTGCAGCAAGAAAAGATGTCGGAAAGATACTGAAAGACAGTTCATTGGAGACTAAAAAATAGATGCACAAAGTTGATGCGTAAAGAATAAAAATCAACCGGACCTTTTCCCTTAAAAAATAATAGTGGAACAGGTTATAAATCAGCATGGCAATAACAATACCGTAATATACCCCGTAAAATACGGATAATTTTTTTGAAAACTTATAAAAGGCTATCGGTGAATAGATCACAGGGTCAATAAACAGGCCAAAAGAAGTTTTGACCCTCAGGTAAACCGTGAACGCCTGGCTTCCTCCCGGTGGTATTGTCAGACGGATGCCCAGAGGATCTCTTTTGCCGGTTTGAATGGCATGATTCATCCCATGATGTTGTGTGTGCCACTCTGCTGAGGTTTGTTCTGCCCCAGGCAGTGTTTCTTTCCAGAAGAAAGCAATTTCATCATAGAAATCCAGGTGCTTCCCTAAAAACAAAAGCCAGTCATTGCTGTTAAGATTGATGCCAACCTGGTTTTGAACAGATTTCCTTTCAAACGGTTTAAATGAACAGCGGAACCAGTATGCAGACTGAGTGGACCCGATATTGATGGATGAAGTGGTATTGGGCATAAATTTTTTTGATATTGCAGGGGATGAAACGTCTTTTATATCCATCTCCCCGGAAGGGTCTTCAAGTATTTCGAAATATGGGCCAATATTGAGTTTTGTAATATTCGGATGTACGGTCAGATGATGAGAAGCAGAGCAGAGTGAAGAAAAAATAAGTGTGAAGAGCACTGCAAGCAGACTGGGATACATCAGAGAACCAGATGAAAACGAGTTGAAAATTTTGAACATAAAAATGACGTTCCAGCCTAATTACCATACATATTGAACAGGACTATAAAAGAAATCATTGTATATTTCAAATGATGATTCAGGGCTCCTTTTATTAAAGTTTTAAACTCCCTAATATTTTTGTTCAGAAAACAGATGCACATCCTGTTGCGGATATGGAATGCTGATCCCTTCTTCATCAAATGTCAGTTTGATCTTTTCTGTCAGGTAAAAATAAACACTCCAGTAGTCAGCAGTTTTTACCCAGGGCCGGACTACAAAATTAACACTGCTGTCAGCAAGTTCAGATACAGCGATATTGGTTGCCGGATCCTGCAGGATTCTTTTCTCATCTCCAATGATCTGTTCGAGGACTTTTTTGGCTTTTTTAATGTCATCATCATATCCAATGCCGATAACCAGGTCAATGCGGCGGGTATCATTGGCTGTTACATTGGTGATAACATCTGTAGTAATTTTTGAATTTGGGATGATAATTTTCTGGTTGTCAGGGCTGTGTACGACAGTATTAAACATTTCAATGCTTTTGACCGTACCGCATGCACCGCCTAATTCAACAAAATCTCCCACTTTATAAGGGCGGAACATGATCAGCATTACACCGGATGCAAAATTAGACAGGGAATCTTTTAATGCAAGGCCGATCGCAAGGCCTGCAGCACCGACAATGGTTAGAAATGAGGTGGTGTTTATGCCAAGCTGGCCTGCTGCTGCGATTAATACCACAATTAACAGCGCATAATAGACAATGCTGTCCAGAAAATTTATAATGGTCTTATCAATATTGTTTTTTTTCAGGGTTTTAGTTAAAAACTTTGTTGTCTTTTTAGCCACCCATTTTCCGATAACAAATATGAGGATGGCGGCAACGATTTTAAAAGAATATTCCGTAAACCAGAGTGTTATAATTTCAATTATTTTTTCTATTCTGGTGTCCATTTTGTTTTCCTTTCAGTAATGTTGAACTGGTTTAATCTATAGGCTCAAATGAAAATTTCTGCCCGCCCACAGACATTTCATACATCAATCCGCCCAAGGTATGGACAAAGACCGCCATGCCGTTTGTATAATTGGTCTCAGCCTGGGTCCCGGTGGCAGGGCCGAGACTTGCGCCTGCCGACTGCCCCTGGGTGCCTGCCTGTGCCTGGGCTGCAGCGGTAATGACAACGGCTGATAAAGATCCGTCAAATTCAAAATTTTCACTGGTAAATTTCCTGTACGCCCATTTGTCCTGAAAAAATATGATTTCACTGAAGGCTTGTCCCCCGAGCTGGAACCCTATGCTGACCTTGACCAATGAAGCAGTCCCTGAAATACGGCCCTGTTCGTAAACCCGGCCTGCCCCATAGGCTCCGCCGAGAACAATTCCTCCCTTCCCGACGGTTGGGAAAACCGCATATCCGTATGCATCATTAAAGAAAGGCTTAACAGCATCTGACTTGTTAAATACTTCAATGGTGTCTGAATACTTATCTGCTATGGCATGGTTTGATATGGATAAAAAAAGAAAGATAATGAATAGGAAGAAATTAAGTTTTATCAGTTTCATTGTCTGCCTCCTTGAGA
The DNA here is from genome assembly GCA_964343845.1 of uncultured Desulfobacula sp. Taxonomy (GTDB): domain Bacteria; phylum Desulfobacterota; class Desulfobacteria; order Desulfobacterales; family Desulfobacteraceae; genus Desulfobacula. The sequence goes on from CAYFKW010000004.1 coordinate 190,335, forward strand.
ATTAGATATTGTCTCTTTTTTATCAGTCTTATGTTGAATATTCCAGCTATTTTGGTTTTTTATTTAAATTTAAAAAAAATGGATAACCCTAAGTTACCATGAGTATAAAAAATAGAAATTCCATTTATCATGATAATTATTAGTAAAAATATTAAATTGATATTGAAAATTCCGTATTTTTTATCTATAATTCGGTATTATGGAAAATAAGAAGAAATTTCAAACAGATCCCGGGTTAAAACTCATGGATCGTGTAAAACAGGCACTGGCGTATTATCAGTATTCCTACAGGACAGAACAATCCTATTGCAGGTGGATAAAAGAGTACATCTCCTATCTTGGCAGAAGGAATGTGCCCAAAGATCGATTTCAAAAAGAGATCGGATCTTTTTTAACCTTTTTGACTCAGGAGAGAAATCTATCCAGCGCCAGCCAGAAACAGGCATTGAATGCTATTGTATTTTTGTATAAACGTGTATTTGATGTTGAAATTGATATTGATATTGAGCCTGCGAAAATCAGACGGAAAATAGACCTTCCTGTGGTGTTGACCAAGAAAGAGATCAAACGAGTTTTGTCATTTTTAAAAGGCAGACATCTTTTAATGGCCCAGCTGCTTTACGGCTCCGGCATGCGGTTAATGGAATGCGTTCGTTTGAGGGTCAGGCATCTGGATTTTGAACAACAGTATATTCATATAAATCCGTTAAAGGGTGGCAAACCAAGGGTTGTAATGATGCCAAGAGAGATCAGGCAAGACCTTTCTGATCATATCCAGACGATAAAACAGATCCACAATGCTGATCTGGAAAAAGGATATGGCCGGGTTGATGTGCCCGGGCAGGTGGAGGATCACATGGAAAAACAATTTGACTGGCAATATGTTTTTCCCTCAAAAAAAATTACAACATATCCAGCAGACAGGGTGCAAAGACGGTTGTATGTCCATGAATCAGGACTTCAAAAAGCAGTGAAAACAGCAGTGAAAAAAGCTGGTATAGAGAAAAAGGTTTCCTGCAACACCTTCCGGCATTGCTTTGCAACCCATCTGCTGGAAAATAATGTAAATATCCAGGATGTTAAAAATCTTATGGGGCATGCTGATATAAAGACAACTGAATTGTATCTGCAAGTGATGGAGAAAAAAAACAACAGCATTCAAAGCCCTCTGGATACTCTATGAAGCGGAAAACAAAAATAGTTTTGTTTCTTGTGCTGGTGGCATTTGTTGCTGCCATAGCCATATTGCATACCATAACGCCGGGATACATGATTTTATACCATGACACCTATCGGCGGCTGTCTTATTTTCCCATTGCCATTGGCGCTATTTTCTTTGGTATCTGGGGCGGAATCTGCCTGTCTGTTCTGGCGTGTCTGGCATTTGTTCCTCATCTGTTTCTGTTCTGGGCAAGAGGGCCTGAAGCCTATTACAGTGAATTGTCGGAGATTGCCTTCTACCTTGCGGCAGGGGTTGTTATCGGGCTGATTTCCAGTCGGGAAAACAGGTTGAGAGAAAAATACAAAACCCTTTCGGAAAAATTGTCCCGTTCCTATAAACGGCTTCATGATCAAGCCGCACAGCTTGTAAAGGCTGAAAAACAATTGGGACAGAGTCAAAAGCTGTCCATGTTAGGGCACGTATCTGCTTCTCTGGCGCATGAAATTAAAAATCCGCTTGCTTCCATTAAAGGAGCGGCTGAAATTTTAGCAGATGAAGTACCTGAAAATCACCCAAAACATGAATTTATCGATATCATGCGGTCTGAAATTTCACGGTTGAATCACTCAGTCGAAGACGTGCTGAAATATTGCAGGGGCCTGCAGCATCAGGAAGGCAGTGCAAAAGAATCTGTTGTGGTTATCATTAACAGGGTGCTGTCCCTTTTGGAAACACAAATCGATGAGAAATTGATTGAGGTTGACGTGCAGAACGAATCTGACATCCAGTGTCTGGTTGACGAAGATGCCGTGATTCAGGTGGTGTTGAATATCATGATAAATGCACTTGATGCAGTAGAGAAAAACGGTAAGATTTTGATTGAAATCGGTGAAAAGCAAAAGGGGTGCTTTATTAGAATTTCAGACAATGGGCCAGGTATTGACCATAATCAGATGGAAGAGATCTTCCAGTCATTTGTAACCTTTAAAGAAGATGGAACAGGGCTTGGCCTCTCCATTTCAAAACGAATTGTTGAAAGCCTGGGGGGTCAGATAAACACAGAAGCATCTTCTCTTGGCGGTGCTGCTTTTGTAGTGTTTCTGCCGGATAAAGCACTTTTAAACAATGAGAGTATAAAATATGTCTGAACTCATATTATTGATAGATGATGATCACAGCCTCAGAAGGGTTACAGAGTATAATTTAACTGAAAAGGGATTTGATGTCCTGGCCGCGGAATCAGGTAAACAGGGACTTGAATATTTTAAAACCGATTCGCCGGACCTTGTGGTAACAGATGTTAAGCTGGGGGATATGAACGGGCTTGATATTTTAGAAAAAATTAAAAAAGATTCACCTGAAATACCTGTGATTATCATGACAGCGTTTGGTTCTATAGAAATGGCTGTTCAGGCCATGAACAAAGGTGCGTTTAATTTTATAACAAAGCCGTTTGACCGGGATACACTTATTCTGTCCTGCAAAAAGGCATTAGAACTCAGAGGGCTGCGGTCTAAAACAAAACTTCTGGCAGACGAAGTCAACCGGTTGACAGGAACAGACGGCATTGTGTCTGCCAGTTCCATTATGAAAGAATTACTGGATACCGCTTCCAGGGCGGCAAACAGTGAAGCAACTGTATTAATTTCGGGCGAGTCTGGTACAGGCAAAGAAGTGCTGGCCCGGTTGATCCATCAAAACAGCCCCCGGAGTGCAGGTCCCATGATAGCGGTTAATTGTGCAGCAATTCCCGCAGGGTTGATTGAAAGTGAGTTGTTTGGTCATGTCAAAGGCGCATTTACCGGGGCGATTAAAGACAGAAAAGGATTTTTCCAGACAGCCTCGGGCGGCACTCTTTTTTTAGATGAAATAGGGGAACTAACCACAGATATACAGGTAAAGCTGTTAAGGGCCATTCAGGAAAAGGAAGTCCAGGCTGTGGGATCAGAAGCGACAAAAAAGGTTGATATCAGAATTATCGCAGCAACCAATCTTGATTTAAAACAAAGAATTGAAAAGGGAGCATTCAGGGAGGATTTGTATTACAGGCTCAGTGTCATTCCCCTTTTCATTCCCCCGTTAAGAGAACGGTCTGAAGATATTCCAGCCCTGACATCGCATTTTTTAAAAAAGTTTGATGCCCCCCGGGATGTCCAATTTTCTGAAAAAGCCCTGGACGCATTAAAACAATATCAATGGCCGGGAAACATTCGGGAGATGCAGAATATTATCGAACGCTGCATTATCTTGAGAAAAAGGAGCGTAATAGAAGCTGAAGACCTCCAGCTCATCGCACAGGAATCCACTATCTCGGTATTGGACCCGGTCATCCCGGAAGAAGGCGTGGCGCTTCAGGATATTGAGAAAAGCTATATTTTAAAAGCCCTTGAAAAAACAGGGCAGAACCGATCAGAAGCCGCAAGATTGTTGAAAATCCCCAGGCATGTTCTTTTATATCGTTTGGAGAAGTATGGTTTGTAGAATATTCTACACTCTCCTGTTGAATAGTCTTCACTATTTTTAGATTTCATGTTTTTGTTTCTCAGCGGTTTAAAAAATTTTCCCAGTAAATTTAGATTGTTAGCTTAGCATTCGGTTTCATTTTACCGTTTGGCACAGGTCTTGAAGATAAAGATGACGAAACTGTTGTGAAATGATAACTTTATTGGAGGAAATCGTGAAAAAAATTAGCCTGATGATCATGGGATTGATAAGCTTGATACTGATCCTGGCAGCCGCACAGGTCTTTGCTGAAAAAAGAAACAACCAGACCTTGAATCGTGCGGTTCTAAGAATAGACAGCCTGTCATGCGGCGGCTGTTTTTCAACCATTAGTGCCGGACTGGCCCCGCTTGAAGGTTATTCCGGGATGGGGGCAAACCTGTTTAGAAAATTAATTGCGGTTGATTTTGTTGAACCTTTAACAGCAGAGAAGATATCACAAACCCTGTCTGAAGTAGGATATCCTGGAAAACTGGAATATGTTGACGCCATAACAGAAAGAGTCTTTTGCATATCTTGAATCAAAAAGAACCGGCATAAACGCTGGCGGCGGCGGGTGCTGCAGCGGTGGCGGGTACCCTGGAAAGAACAAAGAGAATCAAGGCCCTTCAGGCCTTGTCCCTCCGTCTGGCGGCGCTTGCTGTCAACTCCCAAATGCGGCGCAGCAAACAGAAGATTTATAATCTAAAGGAAAATACAAATGAAAACAGCTCAAAAACTATTTACAGGCATTACCATTGCCTTAATTCTCATTTTTATAAGTTCAAATGCGTTTGCTGTATTTGGCGGCAAATTCAAAAAATTAAAGCCCAAAGACGGCAAATTATATATTCCCATCAATAAAGTAAGTGATGGGCAGGCCCATTATTTTAAAGCAAAAGCAGATGATGGAATCATGGTTGATTTTTTTGTGATAAAAAGCATGGATGGAATTATTCGTGCTGCCATTGATTCCTGTGATGTCTGTTATCGATCCGGCAAAGGATATGTTCAGGACGGAAATGTCATGGTCTGCACAAACTGCGGCAGACGGTTTGCAACAGACAGGATCAATGAAGTCAAAGGGGGATGCAACCCTGCACCACTGAACCGGGTTATTGAAGGTGATAACCTGGTGATTTCCATGAACGATATTAATGCGAATTCCTGGTATTGCAAGTTTAAGTAAAGTGCCTGGAAGATCGACGCCATTTTTATGCATCAATAGATAAAAGGATATTGCCATGGCATATGACCCGGAAAAATATCGGGAAAAAAGAGAAAAGGTTTTAGGAATCAGAAAAAGGGGTGTGGGATTTGGTACGATAGCCGCAGTGGTATCGCTGGTCATTATTCTGGGGTTAAGTGTTGTAACGGTCCCCCAGGCGGTTTCATACATGACGACACGCCATTGGGATGATGCCATTTTTAAACTGGAATCAGGCACAACATGGCCCGGGGAGGTCATTGCAGGTATCAATGCCATTGAAGGGGTTAAAAACTCTGTTAACGATAAAAATCATACGCGCCTGGTAATCACTTTCGATCGAAGGATCGTCTCTCTTTCCAGAATAACGGCACTGCTGGATCAGCATGAAATTTCTGCAACACTGCTCAATCAGGTCAATCATCGGCAGCATCAGAGCACAATGAAAAAAGAGGAGGAAGAACTTGAAGCTTCATAATATCTCTTTTGGTAATATTAAACGTAGAAAAGGGAAAATGCTGTTCCTGGTATTGGGCCTTGTGATTGGTATTTCAACTGTTGTAACACTCCTTGCCATCACAGAAAGCATGACCCTTAATATTGAAGAACGGCTGAATCAGTTTGGTGCAAATATTGTTGTGGTGCCCAAAAGCGAGAATCTATCCCTTAATTATGGCGGCATTGATGTTGGCGGCGTGAATTATAAAGTCCGGGAATTCGATCAGAAGCGTTTATCAGAAGTTAAAACAATCAAAAACAGTAAAAACCTGGCCATTATCGCGCCGAAAGTTTTGGGTCCTGTTCAGGTAAAAGACAAAACCGTGCTTTTAATGGGGGTTATATTTAAAGAAGAACTGGCGCTGAAAACCTGGTGGCAAAAGCAAGGCGGGACATATCCTGAAAAAGAGAATGAGGTGATGCTGGGATCACAGGCTGCTTCGCTTCTGGGGTTTAAGCCGGGGGATACCATTTCCATGTCTGGACGGAATTTCAAGGTCGCCGCTGTTCTAAAACAAACAGGCGCATCAGAGGATAATGCTATTATTGCAAGCTTGGGTACAAGCCAGGCCATTCTGGGAAAACAAGGAAAAATTTCAATGATTGAGATATCTGCGTTCTGCCAGGGATGCCCTATTGGTGAATTAACATTGCAGATCGCTGAGAAGTTCCCAGACGGGAAAGTGACAGCAATGAAGCAGGCAGTCATGTCCAAGATGCAGTCCATTGAGATGTTTAAATCTTTCAGCCTTGGGGTGTCTATCATCGTTATTCTTATCGGATCTTTACTGGTTCTCGTCACCATGATGGGATCTGTGAACGAAAGAACAAGGGAAATCGGCATTTTCAGGGCCATTGGATTTCGCAGGGGCCATGTAATGCAGGTGATTTTACTAGAAGCTTTGTTGCTGGGTATTATCGGCGGTATTATCGGGTTTACTTTGGGGAACCTGATTGCGTACAGCATCATTCCACTGGTGATGAAAGACAGTGCATTTGCAGGGATCAATACAAATCTTGGGATTGTTTCGGTCCTCATGGCTGTTGCCCTGAGCCTTCTGGCAAGCCTTTATCCTGCTTTTAAGGCCAGCAATATGGATCCCAGTGAGGCGTTAAGATCATTATAGAAAGCGAGAAAAAACAGATGACACAGGTTGATCATTTAATTGAAATTCATGATTTAAAGAAAACATATCAAAGCGGCGATACGGCAGTTGATGCTATCAGGCAGATGAACTTTTTTATCGATGATGAAGAGTTTATAACCATCATGGGGCAATCCGGGTCGGGTAAAAGTACGTTGTTGTCTATTGTGGGGGCGCTTAATCACCCGACAAAGGGAAAAGTCCTTGTGGACTCCCTTGACCTGTATGATTTAACAGCAGAGCAGCGGGCTGATTTCAGAAGTGAATATATCGGATTTATATTTCAGTCGTTTCAGCTTATTCCTTATCTCACTGTTATAGAAAATGTGAAACTTC
>CAYFKW010000004.1:197173-256438 GCA_964343845.1 uncultured Desulfobacula sp.
TGTCACGGGTCAGAAAAAAAAGATTAAAGATCAGATGGCATTGAAAGTCATTGACAGAGTCGGCTTGAGTGAAAAGGCCCATCGTCTGCCGGATCAATTGTCTGGTGGAGAGCAGGAAAGAGTGGCTATTGCAAGGGCTATTGTTAATAAGCCGCCCATTATCCTGGCGGATGAACCAACCGGAAATTTGGATACCCATACGGCTGACGATATTATGAAGCTGCTGCAGTCCCTGAATAAAGACGGGCATACGGTTATTGTTGTTACCCATAACCAGGACATGGAAAAGTATGCGAGCAGGACGATATATGTTAAGGATGGGGAATGTTTTACCGCTCAGCGTAAGGCATCTTAAACAAATTTTTCAGCCCGATTTCTTTGTCCGCCTCAACCGCTCCGGCGTCAATCATCCATGGTGTATAATCAATATCTTGATCCTGGATCAATTTAAAGATAAGGTTTAAAAAAATTATTAACACTGTTTTTTGGGTTTGCCATGAAACTTGCGATTCAAATCCTTGGTTTTGGTGCGGGGATATATGTTATCATATTGGCTGCGCTTTACCTGTTGCAGGATAAAATGCTGTTTTTTCCAAGCGGCGCAGCCTTTGGCGCCTGTCCCAATATGGAACGATACAATGCAAAAGCAATTTCCATTAAAGATATCCGCTACTATTTACAGGTAAAGGAAAATCCTGTTTCCTGGATAGTTGTTTTTCATGGAAATGCCGGCAATGCCTGTGAACGGACTTATTTTTTCGATTTGTTAAAAGCAGTGAGGTCGAATATTGTTTTGTTTGAGTATCCCGGCTATGGAGGGGATTCAAATAAACCTGGCCAGAATGTTTTTCTTAAACAGGCCAAAGCATTGATCCGGCATATTAAAGAAACAGACAAGGGCCGTCTGCCGATATATCTTTTAGGTGAGTCTATCGGAACCGGTGTCGCAACATACTTAGCGACTCAGGAAAGTGTTCGCGGGTTGATCCTGATTTCTCCCTATACCTCCATCGCAAAAGTGGCGCAACACCATTATGCATGGCTGCCGGTAGAACGGCTGATGAGAAATAAATTCCCAGCATTTCAATGGGCTCAGCTGACAGAGACGCCTGCTGTTCTTTTTCACGGAACAGAGGACGATATCATTCCTGTTGAGTTTTCAAGACAACAGGTATTAAATTTTGGCGGCAGAAAAGAACTCATTGAAATAGAGCATTGCGGGCATAATGATATACTTGATGTAGGTGAAAAAATCATTCAGCAGAAAATCAGGGAATTCATTCGTCATCCTTGATTTATTCAGGTGGCTGCAGGTCAATATGATATTCTGACGTACAAACGTCAGAATTTTTGAAGAGATTAACCAGACTTTCTTGCTAAAAAATCTAAAACAAAATTGATATGGTTCTGCATGGAAGCATATGCGGTTTCAGCATCCCGTGATGTGATGGCATCTAAAATAGTTCGGTGCTGTTTTAAAATAATTTCTATATTTTTGGGTTCTTCATACAAGGACCTGAGGTTTTCCCGAATACCATGAAGGAGGTAATCATGAAAGTTTCTCATGATCAGTATATGCAAAGGGTTTTTTGAGGCATATGCAATGGCCATGTGAAATGAAGCATCGGCTTCGTTGCCGAGACGATCCTGCTGGACTTCTTTCTCCATTTCCGTAATACACTGGGCCATGGCTTTTAAATCAGATTCATCCGCCCGCATAGATGCAAGGGCAGCAGCATTGCATTCCAACCCCATCCTGACTTCTAAAAGGTCTTCAAGGGAGGTATTCTGGTCTTCAATGGCTTTTATAATCGGATTTTTAGGGCCTGCATCATAGGTGCCCACAAAGGTACCCTGCCCCTGCCTTTGGACAATTAATCCCATGGCGGCCAGGCGCTGGATAGCATCCCGTACAGTTGTCCGGCTCACATTCATCAACTGGGCCAGTTCACGTTCAGTCATCATTTTCTGACCGGGTTTGAGCTTGCCCCGGAAGATCAGTTCCCTGATCTGATCAAAAACCTGATCAGAGATACGCTTGGGCTTTATTGGCTTTATGGGGATGCTCATATTGACTGTTATCAACCTTTACCTTAATTATTCATGATTGTGTACAAATATATGAATTATGAGTTTTAAGTCAACATTTACTTTCTTCAAATGGTACAGAAGGAATAAAGTTTTTATGGTCTAACATAGGGAAAACCCTGCTTTAAAGACGTCATGGTTTTTTAAAAACCATTTGTAATGCAGGGGAATATGATTTATTCAACAAAAAAGTAAGGAAACAAATAAAGGGACCAAATGTACATTCAGATTCTCAAGATTTTTATTGATATTGTTACACCCGTGTTCTTTTTAGTCTTTCTCGGGTATGTGGTCGGCCCCCGGTTGAAACTGGATGCCAGAACCTTATCCAGAACTGCCTATTATCTTCTGGTCCCCTGTTTTGTTTTTGATATGCTCGCCACAGTCGATATTGAAATCAAAGTAGCAGGCCAGATGATCCTTTTTACCACACTGACCCACATATTTGCGGCCATATTTGCCTTTGTCGTTGCAAAGCTTTTAAATAAATCAAGAGAAATGACAGCCGCGTTTGTTATAACTGCCACGTTTGGAAATGTTGGAAACCTGGGACTTTCCCTTATTGACTTCCGGCTCGGTCCTGCCTCTCAGACATCAGCCACCATCTATTTCATTACCATCGTGCTTGTGGCATTTGTTATTTGCGTAGGGGTTGCAAGCTGGACCAGAGGCACTGGAATGTCAGCGGTTCTTTCTGTATTTAAAACCCCTGCACTTATTGCCATGGTTCCAGCGATGCTGTTTTACAGCACAGACCTTGCGCCGCCATTATTTTTATCCAGAATCACAGGGCTTCTTGGCAGGGCTATGATCCCGGTAATGCTGGTAACCTTAGGCGTTCAATTATCTGATCTAAAAAAATTCAAATTCAGTTTTGATGTTCTCACTGCATCCTGCATAAGGCTTATCGCAGCTCCGCTCATCGCAGTAGGGCTTACCTTAGTCTTTTCACTGTCTGGTATGGAAATACGGTCAGGAATTCTTCAGGCAGCCATGCCTGTGGCAGTATTGGGATCCATCATTGCCATTGAGTATAAAATCATTCCGGAATTTGTAACCACCACGGTGCTGTTCAGCACGGTTCTCAGTATGTTAACATTAACAATTCTGCTGTATCTGGTATGAAACAAACAGGCTATTTTACAATACCATATTCGGCCATAATACTATCATACGTGCCATTGGCAATTAATTTTTTAAGCTCAGTATCAAATTGATCTCTTAAGGCTGTCAGCTTTCTTAATTTTGAGAAACCGATAAAACTGTCAACTGACTGTACCACAGGCGATAATTTTTTTATGTCATTCTGCAGGCCCATTTTGTTGACCATAAAATCGCCCTGGTAAATATTGCTGATCACAAGCTCGATTCTCTTTGCGTTCAGTTTTTTAAAATTGGATTCCATACTTTCAGCCCGTTTGACATTAAGCTGATCTCTGATGCTATCAAACTTTTTCCCATAGCTGATCGTACTGACCACTCCAATTCTGAATTTTTTAAGTTTTGTCAGATCCCCGTCATACACGATATCGCTTTCTTTAAGCGCATATAGGGCCACGATCTGGGGTACGAGAATCGTCTTTGAATAGTCCAGAAAGGTTTCTCTTTCAGCATTCTTGTACGCGGTAAAAATTGCATCTGCTTTTCCAACCTTTGTCCTATTCAACGCCCTGGTCCACGGTAAAATCTCTATGTCCACGGTATGACCTAAATTTGTCATAATAGTGGTTACAATATCAACAGCAATCCCTTCGGCCTTTCCATTGTTTCCTTTAAATTCCAAAGGCGGATATTCAAGTGATACAAATTGAAAATGATCTGCCCATAAAGAACCAGCAGTCAGTGCTGTGAAGATCAGAACAATTCCGATAATTTTCATAGTGTGTCCCTTACGAAAAACAATAGCAGTATGTGATTTTTTAAGTTGGGTTATTAACCGTTATCATACCGTTTTTTTAATAAAAGGCAAACAAAAAATATCCCTGAAATTCATATTGTCCCACCCCTTATCAACAGAAACAAGGGCAGTAATAATTGTTTTAAAATAATGGTGCTTTTTATTTTTCCCAGAAACAATGACTGCTTAACGCCAGGGCAGACGCGATTGAAAGTTCCAATACAGCCAAACCTATGAGCGCTGTATTGAATCCCTGTGCCATGTCTGATAAATATTTTCCCGATGCTATCATTAAGGATAAAAAGACAAAAAACCGTTTCCGGTAAAACTGCCAGATTTTAGGATTGGCCAATAAATTGATTCGATCAATGTTTTTTCTGCCGATATTGTAAAACAGATAGGCTGCTTTAATTTTTCCAATCACAATTCCACATAAAACAGCGAGCAGGATAAAAAGCTTATCTGTTCCGCCGTTCATAGCTTCAAGAAACAGGATACTGCTTTTGGTGATCAATACGATTACGCCTGTATACCAGACCAGGGCTGCCAGTTTTATCAGCGTATTTGAGGTGGTGTTTAACATAAGGTCTCAATATCAAATTTTCATAAAAGAAAAATTTTTCCGATCAATGTTTTATTTTTTTACAATATAAACACTAATTAACAAACTGTGAAATAATTTTTTTTACAGTCAAAGAGACTTGGCTGTGTTGTCCAAAGGGTGCCTTCGGCTTTTCAGTCAAGTCAATTGAGCATGAAATCAGACAGATACGCTCAGGGGAAGACAGATCTGTTTTAAAGGAAAAGGTAGGTAAAACAGATGGGAAAAGTGAAATAGATTGCATACTCAAACAAAAACCATTATATGTCCATATGGTAATCACGGTTGAAAGATCAGAATAGGTTTGTAAATACTTAAGGGTTGTATGCATCTGAATGTATTCATATTATCGCTGGCACTGGTGTTTGCGAATTCCGGACCGCCTGTGGTAACAATGGTTGTGGGTATCATCAGTACAGACCTTGCTCCGTATCCTTATCTTGCCACGTTTCCGGCTGCTGTCATGTTGGTGGGGTTTGGCTTGAACTCTGTCCCAGCAGCATTGATAATGAAAAGAATCGGCAGGAGATCAGGTTTTTTAGTGTCATTTTTAGTGGCAACGATTGCAGTGTTTATTGTGGCGTATGCCATCTGGATTCAAAGTTTTATCCTGTTGTGTATTGCCCTGTTTTTTGTTGGAACCAATTTAGCATTCGTCAGTCAGTTTCGGTTTGCTGCGGCAGAAAGCGTATCACCCGGCATGGTTTCCAAAGCCATCTCATATGTGCTTTTCGGCGGAATTTTCGCCGCTTTTCTAGGGCCTGAAGTTGCAAAACAAGCCAAAGATTTGATATCAGATGCCCCGTTTGTCGGGTCTTTTTTATGTCTGGGCGGGTTGTATCTATCGGGGTTTTTTGTGTTATTGTTTTATAGAAACATTCAGTCCCCCCTGCAGGATGAATCGGGCGGAATAAGGCGGCTTGCTGACATTTTAAAACAACCCGGTGTGATTGTTGCCATTGCTGCAGGGGCCGTCAGCTATGCGGTAATGGTCACCATAATGATGGCGACTCCCATACAAATGCATATTAACGACGGATATACGATGCACTATGTTAAATTGATAATTCAAGGCCACTTGCTCGGAATGTTTGTACCTTCGCTATTTACAGGATCATTGATACAACGATTTGGTGCGATTAAAATCATGGCTGTCGGGGTGGTATGTCTTTTTTTGTCCATTTTGTTCAATATCGCAGCGCATCAGATCCCAAATTACGCTGTGGGACTGATTCTTTTAGGCGTTGGATGGAATTTTTTATTTATTAGTGGTACCACTTTTTTGACGGAACACTATACTTTTTCCGAAAGATTTAAAATTCAGGCTGCAAACGATTTTATCATCTATTCCATCATGGCAATGGGGTCCTTATCAGCAGGAGCGCTCATCCATTATCTGGGATGGATCAGACTGAACCTGGTAATGCTGCCATTGTTGATCTTAATGACAGCATTGTTAATTGCTTATATAAAAGTATACAGGCCCAGACAGATCAAAAACAGTACTGTTTGACCCACAGGATTACTCCTGCCAGTGCTCAGGTTTGTTCAACGCATCTGAACAGAGTACATTACCTGTTGTTCTTCCAAAAATACCGGGACGCAATGCCTGTACCATCCAGGCACCTGCATTTTTTACCGTATGGGATAGGGGGCTTCAAAGCCCAGAACACCTGCTGGCGTAAATCCAAAACGCGGATAATAGTCTGGATGCCCTAAAACAAAAACCAGATCAACGCCGGTTTTCTTCAGCAGTTTCAGTCCTTGTTTTATAAGTTTTTCCCCTGCACCCTTTTTTTGAGCAAAAGGCAGGACGGCCAGCGGTGCAAGTATCCGGGCATTTGGCGGGGGGTTAGCTTTTGTAAGCCCAGCTTTTGTAAACAGGATATGTCCAATTAGTTTTTTGCCTTCAACTGCCACAAGTGACAGCACAGGCTGTGCTGTTTGATCTTTAAACAGTTCATTTACAAGGTCAGCAATTACAGGGCCTTCCTTTTCACCAAATGCTGCTGTGTGAACATGGTTTATTTTAATGATGTCTGATGGAATTGATGTTCTTATCTTCAATATCTAATATACGTGTAGGCAAAAAAAATTTTCAGGGTAAACATAAAATTCACTGGATCAATTATCATGAATAAGCAGGGAGTGTCAACTTGAAGTACAGACGACTCAATATCCCCTGCGTTTAAAGAATTCTTTGACAAAAACAATGTGGGTTTGCATGGATTGATAGGCTTGTTCAGGTCTCCGGCTGATAACGGCTTTCATGACAGCTTCGTGCTGATTTAAAATGACCTGAATGTTGTTTTTATTCTCATAAAGAGATCGAAGACTTTCCTTAATGCCATGTATGAGATAATCGTAAAAATTCTTCATCACCTGGATATGAAGCGGGTTTTTAGTCGCATAAGCAATGGCCATATGAAAGGATGTGTCTGCGGCTGTTCCAAGTCTGCCGGCAGAGATTTTATTTCTCATTTCTTCAACACTTTGTTTCATGGCCCTGATATCTGTTTCATCCGCTCTTTTAGCTGCCAGGGCAGCTGCTACACATTCCAGCCCCATTCTGACTTCTAAAAGGTCTAAAATGGAGGCTTCCTTGTCGTTCATCACCTGGGCAAACGGATTTTTTTTATGGGCATCAGGCACAGCAACAAAGGTGCCTTTACCCTGCTTGTGTTCAACAAGTCCCATGGTGACCAGTCTTGTGATGGCATTTCGAACGGTAGTCCTTGAAACATCCATGGATCGGGCCATTTCACGCTCGGTTGAAAGCTTGTCACCAGGGGTTAGCTTTCCTCTGAAAATTAGCTCTTTCAGCTGCTCAAATACCTGGTCGGAAATTTTCCGCTGTTTAATCGGTTTTAGCAGGGTCATGTCAATCCAGCCTTTCAGCATATATCTGTATTGGATGTTTGATGTCGATCGGTCGTTCTGCTTTGGACAACATGTCTGAAAGTTGAAGCATGCAGGCAGGACAGCTTGTGGACACTGTATTACAATGGGTTTCTTCAATGCTTTTTCTTTTAACAGTTCCAATTTTTGACGAGATATCATAGTGATACAGGTTAAAACTGCCGCCCATACCGCAGCATCTGTCCGGATCTTTCATCTCTTTTAAAGTATATCCAGAAGCAGCGTTAAGGATATCTCTCGGCTCTTTTCTGATCCCAAGGGATTTTGCAAGATGACAGGGGTCATGATAGGTGACAATTTTTTGCTTTTCTGACTGCTGCTGGGGTTTCAGGCCTGTGACCCGGCATAGGAACTGGCTGATGTCCATGGTTTTTTCTGCCAATCGGGCGACGGTATTCTTTAAAGCAGACGGTTCATCCTTTACCATGGACGGCCATAGTTTTTTAAGGGTTGATGTGCAGGTGGCACAAGCCGTTACTATGTAATCATATTTGTGCGGTTGAAATAGATTGAGATTATGATTTACCAGGCTTAAAAAGGTGGGTCTGTCACCTGCAGCCAGGGCTGGAATCCCGCAGCATCCCGGATTTTCAGGAATGAATACCCTGCAATTGTGATGGTGAAGGACCCTGATGGCATCGACACCGATACCAGGAAAAATTTTGTCGATCAAGCATCCTGTAAACAGCGCAATTGCAGGCCCGGATGGGTGCAAATTCTGTGTCATTTTCTTAAACTGTGTCTGTAAGGACTGTTCTGCAACCGGGATGATTTGGCGATCATTTAAAAGAGGGGATAACAATCGTAAAGATGATGTTTTCGTGTCAGGGTTCTTTTCTGTTAACACCAGTTTTTGGAGTTTTGACCCCAGGGCTGTAATGCGGTCAAAGACCTTGGGGTTTGCCAGCATTTTCCTGAATATCATCTTTTTTATGAACGGCAGTTTTAAATACCCGGTCAGAATGGTTCTGGCCTGGATGAAAATCTGGGTGGCATTCACGCCGCTTGGGCAGTTTGCCGCACAGGAACCGCATAAAAGGCATTTATTGAGCCGCTTATTGACACCGTGGGGATTCTCAAACATATCCTTCATGAGTGATTCAAGGAGCACAAGTTTGCCCCGTGCCACATCTGCCTCTTTATGGGTCTGCTCGAACAAGGGACAGACCGATTGACACATACCGCATTTCATGCAGGAGACCAGTTGTTCTTCCAAGGCCTGCAATTGTTTTGACAGTGTTTTCATTCCCGGCATTGATTCTCCTTAATGTCCTGAAATCTTGCCAGGGTTCAATATGTTGTTTGGGTCAAGTGCCTGTCTGATCCGATTTGAGAAATTTACAGATGCAATCCCTATTTCGTTTGCCAGAAAGGCAGATTTTGCTATTCCGGTACCATGTTCACCTGATAATGTTCCGCCCAGGCGGAGTGCCTGGTTAAATATGTCTTCAATGGCTGTTTCAACTTTATGCCATTCTTTTTTATCCCGCCTGTCTGTTAAAATTGTGGGGTGAAGATTTCCGTCACCTGCATGCCCGAAGGTACCAATGGTTAAATTATGCTTTTCAGCGATTTGCCCCAGGCCTCTGACCATATCTGGAATTTTACTCCGGGGAACGGTGGCATCTTCCAGGACCAGCGTTGGCTTCAATTTGGCAAGTGCAGATAAGGCACTTCGCCTGGCTGCCCAGACTTTTTCCCTTTCATCTTCATTTTCAGCGATCCTGATTTGATCTGCCCCATGTTTTTGACAGATATTAAACACTTTTGATGCATCTTCTTCAACCAGGGCCGGGTACCCGTCAACTTCTATAAGTAAAAGTGCTTCTGCGTCTGTCGGCAGTCCGGCATGGCTGAATTCTTCAACCGCCTTTATGGTGAAGTTATCCATTATTTCAAGGGTAGCAGGTACTATTTTAGTGGCAATAATGTCGGCAACAGTTTCTGATGCATCTTCAATGGATGTAAATACCGCAATCATTGACTTGCGGTGATCAGGGCAGGGGATAAGCTTTAAAATGATTTCATCCAGGATGCCCAAAGTCCCTTCTGAACCGATCATAAGCCCTGTGATGTTGTATCCTGTGGCACATTTCACTGTTCTTGATCCGGTTCTGATGTGATCACCTGCAGCATCAAAAAAAGTTAATCCCATGACATAATCTTTGGTTACGCCGTATTTCAGGCCCCTCAGCCCACCGGCATTTTCCATCACATTCCCGCCCAGGGTTGAGACAGCCTGGCTGCCGGGGTCAGGAGGATAGAAAAGCCCCAGGGCTTCTGCCCGGGATGCCAGGTGTGCCGTGACAACTCCTGGCTGGACAACGGCATACATGTCCTGCTCATTCATTTCGATAATGTTGTTTAATAATCCGGTTAAAATAACAACCCCGCCTGCCAGGGGTATGGTGCCGCCGCTCAGGTTTGTGCCGGCGCCCCTTACGGTGATGGGCAGCCTGTTTTCCTGGCATAAACTGATAATGCTGCCAAGCTGTTCTGAAGCAGCCGGCATGAGAACTGCAGCAGGTAAAACAGGATCAAGCGGGGCCGCATCATATGAATAAGTTGCCAGGTCTTCCGGTTCGGACAGCACATGATCATTTCCAACGATCGTTTGAAATTCATTGTACAAGGTTTTTGGTATCATAACGCCTCCAAATTGGTAATACCAATATATAATATGAAATAAAATATTGTAAAGGTATTTTTTAAATTTGGTATTACCTAATTTGTTTAAAATTGTCAAAAATGCCAAATAATGTTTTTATATCAAGGAATTAACAGAGTGTAATTTAAATAGCAACAAAAAAAATTTTTTTCTTGACAAGTATAAATTGATTAATTTATGTTTGGTATGACCAATTAATAAAAGAACCAATTTGAGAGGAAATTATGAATATCAATGAACCGGAAATACATTCAAAAGATGTTCTAACGCTTAAGGATGATCATTTCTCCTCAGAAAATGTCTGCATTGTCAGTGGCGCAGGTACAGGTATTGGCAGGGCAGTTTCTGTCGCAGCCGCCATGAATGGTTTGATGACAATTGGTCTTGATATTAATGCTGAAGAAGGTGAAAAAACAAAACAGATCGCCGAGCAGCTCGGCGGTAAAATGATGTTTATAAAAACAGACCTGACAAATGATGCCGATATTGAAACAGCCGTTGAAGCAGCTTCAAAAAAAGGCAGTATCAGGTTCCTTGCGAACATTGCCGGTATACAGCACATTGACTCTGTCGAAAATTTTCCTATGGAAAAATATGATTTAATGGAACGGATTATGCTCAGAGCACCCTTTTATCTGAGTAAGCTTGTTATACCCCATATGAAAAAAAGCAACCAGTGGTATGGTGCAATTGGGAACATGGCGTCAGTTCATGCGCATATCAGTACGGTTAACAAGCCGGTTTACAATATAACGAAATTTGGTCTTCGTGCCCTCAGCCAGTCGATTTCTGCTGAAGGTGAGGGGAAGATCAGATCTTTTTCAGTCAGCACGGGATTTGTGAAAACCCCCCTTGCCCTGAATCAAATTCCGTCTCAGGCGGCTCAGCGAAGGCTGACCCAGGAAGAAGTAGTGAGCGATGTCATGATGGGCAAATCCAGAGTGAAAGAAATGATGTCTCCTATTGAAGTAGCCAATCTATTTGTATTCGGGTTCTCACGGTTTTCAAAATACCTGATTGGTGGAGATCTGTTGTTTGATGGAGGAATGACGTTAACATATTAACTTTCGGCAAAAGGAGGGAAAGCGATCAGAAAATACAAGGTATGTAAGCAAGAAAAGATTAACTAACAGGAGGTAAATCAATGGTTAAAAACACGTTTGCAAAAATTTTAGTTTCCATAATGACAGTTTGTTTTGTTCTGTCAATAAATTCTGCCTTAGCAGCAGAAAAAAAGATAATGCTCAAAGTCCCTATCTGTTTTTCAACGTCACTGCCCGGACTTGGCAGTACCATCCCATGGGTTGCTGACAGAATCGAGACAGCAAGTAATGGTACATTGAAAATGAAAGTATACGAGCCGAACAAGCTTGTGGCACCATTTGAAATTTTAGATTCAGTGTCAAAAGGGAAAATTAATGCGGGATACTCCACTGCAGGTTACTGGGCCGGTAAGATCCCTGCCTCTCCCATTTTTTCTGCCATTCCGTTTGGTCCTGAAGCAGGTGAAACACTGGCATGGCTGTATTATGGAAATGGTATGAAATTGTATCAGGAAATGTATGACAGTCATGGATACAACGTAAAAGTGCTTGTCTGCGGTATCATAGCACCTGAAACTTCCGGCTGGTTCACAAAAGAGATCCAGGCTGCAGCAGATCTCAAAGGTCTGAGAATGAGATTTTTTGGACTTGGCGGGCAGGCAATGCAAAAATTAGGTGCGTCTGTAAGCCTTCTGCCAGGTGGTGAAATTTTTCCAGCGCTTGAGAAAAAAGCAATCGATGCAACCGAATTTTCCATGCCCGCGATTGATGAGCGTCTTGGATTTTATAAAATCGCAAAATACAATTATTTTCCTGGATGGCACCAGCAGGCAACCGTTTTTGAACTTTTGATCAATAAAGATGTGTGGAACAGCATGAGTGATCATCAGCAAATGGTTATTGAAATGCTCTGCAAGGCAGGTACCCTTGATGCATTTGCTTATACAGAAGCAATCCAGGCCGCTGCCATGAAAGAAAATGTTGAAAAACGCGGTGTTAAAAATATGTACTGGTCTGATGAAATGCTGGCAACCTTTAAGTCTGCATGGGAAGATGTGGCAAAAGAACAATCAGAAAAAGATGCATTCTTTAAAAAAGTCTGGGATGATGTCAGTGCATTTAGAGAAGATTACAAAATGTGGCAGACCTATGGCTTTTTGCCGCGGCCACAGCCCCCCAAATAATAAAAGAGATTTAAGCGAACAGGATGCTGGCAGCACTGCTGCCGGCATCTATATAAAGAATCAGCAGAATTTCAGGATGAAAATTCATGAAAACTGAAAGCAGTATACAACATTCGGTAAAAATAAGTGATTCCCTGGATAAAATAGTGATGGGAGTGGGCCACATCGCCATGTGGACCAACGGCATCCTGATTTTTGTCATTATCCTTCAGGTTATTCTCAGGTATGGCTTCGGCCATGGCCTGGTCATATTGGAAGAACTGCAATGGCACCTGTATGCCTTAGGCATAATGTTCGGTGCCTCTTACGCCATGACATTGGACAGCCATATCCGTGTCGATATAATTCATGCACGGCTGTCTGAAAAATGGCAGAAAAGATGGGACCTGTTTGGAATCTTCTTCCTGCTGCTGCCATTTATTATAATCATTTTCCACCAGAGCCTGGATTTTGTCTATGAGTCCTGGCGGGTGGGTGAACGGTCTGATGCCCCCATGGGACTGCCATTCAGATGGATTATAAAAGGGGTTATTCCCGTCAGTTTCGGGTTATTGGGGATATCTGTTGTTTCACGGGCTATTCGGCTAATTTATGATTTGAGAAGAGGGTAACAAATGGAATTTAATGACTACCTGGTCATCGCAATGTTTTTAACCTTTATTTCTCTGCTGTTTACGGGATTCCCAGTCGCCTGGGTCCTTGGCGGTGTCTCAGTCTGGTTTACATTTGTGGGCTATTTTTCAGATCTGTACTTCGGAACCTGGACTGGACTGGACTATCTCACACTTGGGATGTCGGTGAACCGGATTTTTAAATTTATGGATAATTGGGTGCTGGTGGCCCTTCCCATGTTCATATTTATGGGATTGATGCTGGACCGTTCAGGCATAGCAGAGAAATTAATGAAGTCAATGCAGAATCTCTTTGGCAGTGTCAGGGGCGGGCTAGCAGTAACAGTAACAACCATTGGGATTATTTTAGCAGCATCAACAGGTATTATCGGTGCATCAGTAGTGCTCTTAGGACTCTTGTCCTTACCTGCCATGATGAAGCAGGGATATTCCCGAACCCTTGCACTGGGCACCATTGCAGGATCAGGTACACTGGGCATTTTAATTCCGCCGAGTATCATGCTGGTGATCATGGCGGATCAACTCGGGCTGTCGGTGGGTGATTTGTTTATGGGTGCTGTGCTCCCAGGTGTTATCTTAGGACTGCTCTATATTGGATATATTTTAATATTTTGTCTTGTGAAACCGGATTCCGCCCCGCTGGATCCGGACCGTAAACCTTTGGAATTAAGGATTCTCTGGGAGATTTTTAAAAGCATTCTGCCACCCGCTCTTTTAATTATTGCCGTGCTGGGATCTATTTTTGCAGGAATCACTACCCCGACAGAAGCCAGCGGTGTTGGCGCACTTGGGGCAACCATACTTGCTTTTGTGAATAAGAAACTGAACGTGAAAGTAACAATTGAGGTGATGAAGTCCTGTTTTAACACAACAGCATATATTTTTGCTATTTTTCTTGGTGCCACCTGTTTTGCACTGGTATTAAGAAGCTTAGGGGGAGATGAACTGATTGAAAGATCCTTAAGCGGTCTTCCGTTTGGTCCTTATGGCATCATGCTGGTCATCCTCGGTGCTGTTTTTTTATTGGGATTTTTTCTGGATTGGATCGAAATCACCCTGATTGTGCTCCCCCTTATTGCACCGGTTGTCTCCACCCTGGGATTTGAAATTGATGGTCACGGAGTTGTTGACAACCCGGAACTGGTATGGTTTGTCATGCTCATAGCCGTGAGCCTGCAAACTTCTTTCTTGACACCACCTGTTGGATTTGCTCTGTTCTATTTAAAGGGTGTCTGCCCGCCGGAAATAAAATTGACAGACATTTATAAAGGAGTTGTTCCCTTTATCATTCTCCAGTTGATCGGGCTTGCCATTATCATTATGTGGCCGCAACTGGTTATCTGGCTGCCATCTGTTGCTTACGGATAAGGATTGAAAATAGGGACATGCTGAATGGAAAAGAAAGATTTAAAACAGACAATGATTGAAAAATCACTTGCTGCCGGAACCATTGTGAAAGAAATATCTTCTGTTTCTGAAGGGTTGGCGTATGCTGTTGATTTAAACAAAAAAAAGAGTTTAAAAACAATAGCATGTCCCGGTCTTGATAAAAATGATCAGGATAAGATGTCTGATTTATGTGAATCTGAAAGTCTGGATTTGCTTGATTCCCCTTTACGGGAGCATGCAGTCCACATAGATACATCCCTTACCTGGGCAGATTACGGCATCGCAGAAACAGGAACATTAATGCTGGCATCTGATTCTGAAGAGATTCGAGTGGCAACCATGCTCGCTAAAATTCATATCGCCATGCTGCCCGTTTCAAAAATCAAGACCGATTCAGCTGAAATAGAATCTCATTTAGATGCAATTTTGAAAAAAAATATGCCGTCTTATACTGCTTTTATCACAGGACCAAGCCGGACAGCTGATATTGAAAGGGTATTGGCTATTGGTGTTCATGGACCTGTTGAACAGCATTTACTTTTGCTGAAAGAAAACTAGGTGATGATTAAAACTGCACAGGATATAAAATCTTATAAAAAACAGATCCGGGAAGCCCTCGGAGACACATTCCTTCGGTCTGCCCTTGATAAGTTTAATACGGTTTATCGGGAAAACAGGTCAACTGTATATAAAGATATTGATTTTAACAAAATACGGGATGCCATTGCCGAAAATAAGGACAGTTTGATTCCTTATCTGGAGTCGCTGTTTGAGGAATTTAAAATAAATGCCCAAAATGCAGGGGCAGTTGTTCACAGAGCAAAAGATGCAAAAGAAGCCAACGAACTTATTGCCCGGATCGGCAAAGAAAACAAGGTTAAGAAGATAATAAAATCAAAGTCCATGACAGCAGAAGAGACGTTTTTAAATGACCACCTGGAAAAACACGGTTTTGACGTAACTGAGACAGATCTGGGTGAATGGATTATTCAGCTCAAGCATGAGGGCCCGTCTCATATGGTGATGCCGGCGATTCATTTGTCGCGCTACCAGGTAGGGGAGCTGTTTGAAAAAGAAACGAATCAGAAACTGGACAGCGACAATATAGATAAATTAGTAAAAGTGGCAAGAAAAGAGCTTCGACCCAAATTTATGGAAGCGGATATGGGAATTTCTGGAGCAAATTTTGCCATTGCAGACTCTGGCACACTGGGTTTGGTTACCAATGAAGGAAATATGCGGCTGGTTACCACCCTGCCCAGGGTCCACGTGGCCTTGGTCGGATTTGACAAACTGGTATCAGATTTGAAATCTGCCCTCCGGATCCTAAAACTTTTACCCAGGAATGCGACCGGCCAGGCCATTACTTCTTATGTAACCTGGATTAAAGGGGCCAACCAATGTTTAAATACGGTATCTGAAAAAAAAGAAATGCATGTTATTTTTTTAGATAACGGCAGGCTGTCCTTATCAAAAGATTCAATATTTTCTGAAAGTTTACGGTGTATTCGATGTGGTGCCTGTGCAAATGTCTGTCCGGTTTACGCAAAGGTTGGCGGGCATAAATATGGACATGTCTATATCGGCGCCATTGGGTTGATTTTAACCCTGTTTTATCATGGAAAAGACAACGACAAAATTATTGTTAAAAATTGTATTAATTGCCAGGCATGCAAAGAAGTGTGTCCCGTCAGTATTGATTTGCCGCATTTGATAAAAAAGACCTATGCGCGTGTTATCGAACAAGAGGGAAAGAGACCGGTTAAAAATTATTTAATGTCCAGGGTAATGAAAAACAGGAAGCTGTTCCATTTTATCTTAAGGCAGTCTTATCTGTTTCAAAAGCCTTTGTCCAAAGGCCAGCCCATGATTCGTCATCTGCCCTTTTTTCTGGAAAAAGATCATGGGTTTAAAAGTTTGCCGACCATCGCCGAAAAACCGCTTCGGGATCAGTGGAAAGAAATCCACATTACCCTTTCTGATCCAAAACTTAAGGTGGCCTTATTTGCCGGTTGCGCCATAGATTTTATCTATCCCAGCCAGGGGGCGGATCTGGTGGAATTAATGAAAAAAGCAGATATACAAATCGAATTTCCCATGGATCAGACCTGCTGCGGACTGCCGGCCATGATGGCTGCAGAAGAAAAGACAGCCAGGGAAATTGCCATCCAGAACATCAACGCATTTGACACGAAACAATATGATTATATCCTTACCTTATGTGCGTCCTGTGCATCCCATTTAATCCATAATTATAAAAAAATTTCCAAGGAATCAGGACGTCCTTTAAAGGGGTTAGAATCATTTACACAGAAAATAATTGATTTTTCGTCCTTTGTGGATGAGGTATATCCATTTCCTGAAACAGCTCAGCATAAGGATAAAAAGGTCGCCTACCATGCCCCCTGCCATCTCTGTCGGGGACTTCATGTGACCAGGCAGCCAAGAGAGCTGATTAAAAAGGCCGGGTATACTTATGTTCCATCAAAGGATGAGGATGTCTGCTGTGGATTTGGCGGTTCTTATTCAGTTGATTTTCCTGAAATATCATCCCAGATTCTTAAAAAGAAACTGGATCATGTTGAAGCCTCAGGTGCAGATATCCTGGCAACAGACTGCCCGGGATGCATACTGCAGCTACGTGGCGGACTGGACAAACGGAACAGCAAAATCGACGTCTGTCATTTAGTTGAACTTCTGGTTAAAAAATAGCAGGGTTCACCGCTTTTATCTCCTCCCATTGTAGTTTGAATTTGAAAGTGCTATTATAAGACCATTCTAATCAAACCGGTTCCAATAAGAAATCATAATATTGAAAGACAGATAAGCGAGCCTATGCCTGTTAAAAAGAATGATAAAAATAAGTTTATTTTGATAGCAGTGGTTATATTGGTATGTACATCTTCTGCCTTTGGTGCAACTAAAATTAAAGTAGGGGTTCATGAATCAAAGCCACTTTCATTTACAACAGAAGATAATACTATTGCCGGTATTTATCCGGAAGTCATTCAGGAAGTCGCCCGCCTGGCAAAATGGGACATTGAATGGGTTAACGTATCATGGCTTGACGGCCTTAAGATGGCACAAAGCGGACAAATAGATCTTCTGGGGCCGATTGCTTACAGCAAAGAGCGTCTTCAGAAGTTCAGGTTCAATAATGAAGCTGTTATCGTTGACTGGGGACAGGTGTATCTGCCGAAAAATTCCAAGGTTCAATCCATTTTAGACCTAGATGGTAAGAAAGTAGCGTTTCAAAAAGGGCACATTATGTATAAAACCTTAGAGGAGATGATGAAACGTTTTGATATAACATGTCTGAAAGTACCGGCATCTGACCAGAAAAAAGTATTTGAAATGGTAGAAAAGGGTGAGGCAGATGCAGGTGTGGTGAACAGGCTTTTTGGGCTTTTGAACGAAAAAAATTACGATATTCAGACAAGCCCGATAATATATGCCCCGCTTGAATTACGATTCGCAGCACCTAAAACTGGCGACAGACAAATTTTACAGCAGCTGGATGTCATGTTGAAAAGGATTAAGCAGGATAAAGATTCAGCGTATCCTCACATCCTTGACAAATATCTGTTAGGGAAACCAGATGCTGGCTGGCATGCAACGATCAAGCAAGTCCTTATCATTATTGGCATAGGACTGGCAGTTGTCATGGTGATGGTTGTCTGGACGATTTCCCTAAAATTTCAAGTACGTGCAAGAACAAAAGAGCTGGCAGCCAGTACCGAAGAATTGAAAAATACCAACAGGCTTTTAAATGCAGTCATGGAAAATACCACAGATGCAATTTTTATCAAAGACTTGACAGGAAAATATATTCTAGCGAATTCCTCAACATGCAAGGCTTTGGGGAAACCTCATGAACAGGTCATTGGAAAGACAGATGCACAGCTTTTCCCTTCAGAATCTGCAGATATCATTAATGATGTTGATACAAAGGTTTTAAGAACGGCAAAGGCGATTCTTGCAGAAGAAAAACTGGACACCGCTTATGGCGAAACCTATTGGCTGGCAAATAAAAGTCCGTACCTGGATGAGACTCATGAGGTTATAGGCTTAATCGGAATTTCAAGAAATATAACAGATCTAAAACAGGTTCAACTTGATAAAGATAAACTTCAAGACCAGCTGAGGCAGACACATAAGATGGAAGCCATTGGTACTCTGGCAGGCGGAATTGCCCATGATTTTAACAATATTATGGGAATTATAATCGGTAATATTGAACTAGCATTGGATTTTATTTCTCCAGGGCATCCGTCGCATAATAATATAATGGAGATCAAAACAGCCTCTTTAAGAGCAAGGGATGTGGTACGGCAGTTACTAAGCTTTTCCCGCAAGACTAAAAAAGAGAAAAAACCAGTTCATGTTCATTCAATCGTTGATGAATCTATTAAACTGTTAAGGGCCTCCATCCCAACAACCATTGATATCCGTCTGCACCTATCTGACAATACAAAAACAATAGAGGCAGATTCCACGCAGATTCACCAGGTAATTATAAATTTGTGTACCAATGCCGCACAAGCGATGGAAGCAACAGGTGGTGTCTTGAGTATTCGCCTTTCAAACGTTTTTCGTGCATTTGACCAGAAAGATCTGGACACTCAGAAAGAGTATGTACAATTAACCATCAGCGATACAGGCATAGGAATTGATCCAGAAATTAAAGACAGGGTGTTTGATCCATATTTTACTACCAAAGAAATAGGGCAGGGTACGGGTATAGGCCTTTCTGTTGTTCGCGGAATTGTTGATAATCACGATGGGTATATTTCAATTTACAGCGAGCCTGAGAAGGGAACAACCGTTAAAGTGCTGTTTCCAACGATAGAACCAACAGGTATCACAGAGGATCAAACTGCACCGGATCTCCGCCGTGGGAGTGAAACCATCCTTTTGGTGGATGATGAGGATTCTCTTGTAAAGCTGGGTAAGCAGATGCTTGAGAAGCAGGGCTATGAAGTTATCGGCTATACAGATCCTGAACAGGCTTTAAATGCATTTATGTTAAATCCGCAAACATTTGACCTGCTCATTTCTGACATGACCATGCCGAAAATGACAGGTGAACAGCTTGCCGAAAGTGTTTTAAACATTCGGCCTGATATTCCGATTATTATCAGCACAGGGTTCAGCGACAGGATCAAAAACAGAAATCCGCACAAGGCGGGTGTGAAAGGATTTCTTGAAAAACCTTTTGACAGCAGGCTTATTTCAGAGGCTGCCAGAGAAGCGCTGGACAATTAAATCGCAGCAGGTTCTGCCTGAGATTGGTTGGGTTTTAAATAGGACGGCAGCAGTTTATACACTTCATGCGGCTTTTTAATACTTCTTCGATTGTCTATTTTAAGCATCTCATCCAGGTCAGGTTCACCCAAATCCAGGGGATCAGGTTTGCCAGTGAGCGAATCTCCTTTTGTGTCTGTAAAAGGAATGATAAAGGGTCCGTTGCTTTCAAGCACATATCCCATTTGGCCATTTCTTAAATAGACAATACTCCCCGGTGGATAGATGCCGATACTTTTTATAAATGAATGCAGGATATATTGAAGTGTTTTTTCTTTTTTTGCGTATGACCTGAAAATTTCAGTGACAACATTAATCTGGTTAAACGCTTCTTTATAGCTTCTCTTAGAGGTCATGGCATCATAAATATCCACCAGTTTGCATACTTTTGCATACAAAGGGATTTGATCGGGCTGCCGGTCCATTGGATAGCACCGGTCCTCATTCTGATAGAGCGGGGCATGATGGTATTTTACAATACTATTGATAAACGGGCTGTTGAGTCCGTTTTGTTCAAGGATCTTCATCCCTAAATCATAAGAGTGTTTTTTTACGGTTTTAAACTCTTCGTCCGTTAACCTGCCGGGTTTGTTCAATATCTCATCAGGGATAAGGACTTTTCCAAGGTCATGAAGAAAAAATCCAACGGAAATACTATGCAGCTCATCTGTTTGAAAGTGTGTATATGTACTTTTTTTAGTATCAGAATCAGTGCCGAATGGGGCGTAGGCATCTATTTCAGTTGTGTTCAGATGGCCGTCAATGATGGCGCTGAAACTCTTGTTGAACTTGTTCATTACGGTCGTGCCGATGGTGCAGACATTGATAGAGTGGTTATACAGGTAATCATCATAAGAGATGATTTCTCTTGTAAGATAAGAAAAAGGATTATCCCCAATGGTTAAATACTCAGCCAGGTCATTGACATGAGAACTGACTTCACCATAATCAAACTGACCCCCTGTGTTTTTTATATCGCTCAGTGCTTGTTTAATGCACTCTTTTGCTTTTTCGTAGTGTTCTTCAGCCTGTTTCTTTGTTTCTTCAATTTCATTTAAGCGTTTTTCAATTTTGTTTAATTCAGGAACAGGCACAGGGGTAACTTCATCTTTTTCCATGTCCGATTCTGCGCTGTCTCCCCGGTTTGAAGAAATCAGGTTGCCTTCAGCATCCCAAATGCCGCTGTTACCTTCTGAGCTGATGGGGATTTTGTTAACCCCGTTCTCTTTAATTCTTTCGAGCATTTTTGCGTTTGTGACAAGAAAGTTTTTATCTAACAGCAGTGTTCCTTTATCATTGTAAACGTCAACGCCTGTCGTTATTTTACCCCCCTGGGAAACAATTTTAATCAAAGCGTCGATATTAATCTGGTCCGGCACAAATATAGTTCCTTTATCATTTCAATTTTTAATTTATTATCGCATGGGCATGTTACGAAAACAACATTTACATAAGAACCCATAAAAATTCAATAGGTAATACCAATTATTTTCGTTAAAAGAGTATAAAATAGCCTGATCGAGAGATCAAGGCGATAATAAGTGACTTGATGCAGTGTGAAGATAAGGCGTTATCGCATATCCTGCCAGGGTATGGTCAGGGACACCCTGGCAGGGGTTCTATTTATTGGGCATCCGTTATGCCTACTTCTTCAAATGTTTTTATATCTGCCAGAATTCTTGTGGAGAGATCCAAAAGCTCCATACAGACGGCAGCGCCTGTCCCTTCACCCAGCCTGAATTTTAAGTCAATCAGGGGATCAAGACCAAGTCGCTGATGCATATAGGCATGGCCGATTTCTACGGATTTGTGGCTGGCAAACAGATACTTTTTTGCAGCAGGCGCAAGTTCACAGGCAATGAGAGCACCGGCAGTGGAAATCAATCCATCACAGATGACAGGAATACCCTTTGCTGCCGCACCGATAACAAGACCCGCGAGCCCGCCGATTTCAAGGCCGCCCACTTTTGATAAAACATCAATTGGATCATCAGGTTCAGGGGTGTGAAGCGCAATGCCTTTTTCAATGACGCCAATTTTGTTTTTAAGAGCGTTATCATCGATTCCTGTCCCACGGCCAGTAAGCTTATCAACCTGAATGCCTGAAAAAACGGCAATAATTGCGGATGAGGGAGTGGTGTTTCCAATTCCCATATCGCCGGTTCCCAAAAGGTCTACGGGTGCATCCGCATGCAGTTCATTGACAATTTCAATACCGGCTTCAATGGATAAAATGGCTTCTTTCCGTGTCATTGCAGGTTCTTTTGTGAAATTGGCTGTCCCGTGCTTAACTTTTTTATGAAAGATAGGAAGGTCTGGTTCAAAATCGTGATTCACACCGATGTCTGCTGCTTTTACAGCGGCACCGGCATGGGTACCAATAACATTTACAGATGCGCCCTGATGAGCAAAATTATAAACCATCTGGGGCGTCACTTCAGATGGAAAAAGGCTTACGCCTTCTTCGACCACACCATGATCTCCGGCACACGTCACAATCTGTTTGTTGGCCAGACGCACATCAATGGTTCCTTTGATAGCGGCAAGCCTGGCAGAAATGTCTTCCATTACGCCCAGGCTTCCGGCAGGTTTGGCCTGATTGGCAAGCCGTTCTTTTGCTTTTTCAAAAGCATCCTGATCTAATGTTTCTGGTATGGACTGTATGGTTTTATCTAACAAATTCATAATGGTTACCTCTTATAAGTGATATCTTTTTCAAAAATTTCCATCCCTTTTTTCATGGCACAGAAATCTCCGCACATGGTGCAGGTTTCTTTTAGTTCAGGGGCTCTTTTCTCACGGATTTTCCCAGCAATCTGGGGAAACAGCAGATAAGATTCCAGATCTTTCCATCGCATGTCCCGTCTTGCCATGGCCGCCTGTTTTTCATTTTCTCTTCTATCCGGATATTTTGAAATATCCCCGATACGAACCGCAAGCCTGGCAGCCCTTATCCCTTCTCTGACATCATTTACATCCGGCAGGGCCAGGTGTTCAGATGGTGTGATGTAGCAGATAAGGTCTGCCCCGAATCGGGCAGCGTTCGCAGCCCCTATCGCAGCCGTAATATGGTCATATCCAGCACCTGTATCACAGGGGATCGGCCCAAGGACATAATACGGTGCATTGCCTGACATCCTTTTTTCAAGCATGATATTGCCTTTGATTTCGTCCAGGGGTACATGACCCGGTCCTTCAACCATCATCTGACAGCCCATATCCCTTCCAATTTCAGCCAGCTCGCAATTGGTGACCATTTCCGCCATCTGGGCCCGATCGTGGCTGTCATGGATGGCACCTGCCCGGATTCCATTTCCAAGAGAGAGGACGGCATCATACTTTTTCATCAATGCACAGACCCGGTCAAACTGTTCATATAAAGGGTTTTCTTTATTATTGATATCCATCCAGGCCACCATATAGGTGCCGCCTTTGGATGCAAGCCCTCCATAACGGAACCCCTGTTTCCTCAACCGTTCAATGGTGTATTGATTGATCCCGCAATGAATAGCCATAAAGCTCAACCCGTCTTCTAGTTGTTTTTCCATTAAATCAAACAGAAATTCAGGGTCCAGTTTTGCAGGGTTTTTGTATTGTTGGATGGTTTCTTTAAATGCCGGATATAAAGGGACACTGCCCACCGCAAAATCGGTGTTGGCAAGTACGGCCCGCCGGATTTCATCGAGATCTCCGTGGGCAGAAAGCTCCATCAAAGTGTCTGCCCCTTCTTCCTGGGCAGCCGCTGCTTTCTCCACTTCAAAACGGATGTCACAAATGTCCGATGATGTGCCAATGGAGGCATTTACCTTTGTTCGAAGTCCTGTCCCAATGCCAACAACTTTTTGATGGGGCCGGTTTCGATTGGAAGGGATAACAATTTCACCTTTTGCCACACGGTCCATGATAACGTCTTCGGACAGGCTTTCTGCTTTTGCTACAGTTTGGATTTGTTTTGTGATCGTGCCCTGGCGGGCATACTCAAGTTGGGTGGTCATAGTCTCCTCGCTACATGTCCGGCAAAATTAAAAAAGGATTCTGCCGGAGTTTAATCCTAACAAAATCCTTTACCATCAGATTTTACAGCTTTTTGTACCTGGCTCGTCTTCTGACTTCCGGCATTACACCTGTTTTTTCATCCTTCCCGTTTTCACAGTGGCAGCAGACAAAAACAGATATTTCCGGTTACAGCGGCGGGACCGTCATGGATTTGCACCATGTTCCGTTTGCCAGGGCAACCAATAATGAAGAGGGTTATACATAAAAGCCATTATCGTGTCAATCATCTGTTAAGTTTTGATTGACAAACCAGGTAATTTTTAAGTAATAATACATATTTAGTTCACTGGGGGTGCTTTTGTAAAAAGCTGAGAGGAGCTCAAAGTTCCAACCCTTGGAACCTGATACGGTTAATACCGGCGTAGGGATAGTGCATGAAGCAGCAGCTCTTCCAAATTTGTCCTTTCTGTACAGCCTTTAAATAGTCAGGTTTCATAAAAATGTAATAAAAATTGAGTTCGGAGGTTTTATGAAAATAAGCCTGAACGGGGAAATGATAAAATCTGAATGCAGGACCTTAATGGATGTGATTCAGGAACAGGGGATTGAAATAAACGCCCTGATAGCAGAAGTTAATTTTCAGGTGATCAAACAGGAGAACTGGAAAGAATTTGCCATAAAGGATGGAGATAAAATTGAGCTCTTGAGTTTTGTAGGGGGTGGATAAATGGAAAAGGTCAAGGATCAGACGCTTAAATTGGGTAATACAGAGTTCAGCAGTCGCCTTTTTACAGGTACAGGGAAATTTGCTTCAAAAGGATTTATCACTCCGATGCTCGAAGCAAGCGGTTCCCAGATGATTACCGTGGCCCTGAGACGGGTGGACGCTGCCGGGAAAGAAGAAAATATATTAAACTATATTCCGGATTCTGTCACACTGCTGCCCAATACATCCGGTGCAAGAACAGCCCGGGAAGCGGTTCGTATTGCAAGAATAGCAAGAGAGGCAGGATGCGGGGATTTTATAAAAATTGAAGTGATCACAGATATGAAGTACCTGCTGCCGGACAACCATGAAACCCTCAAGGCAACGGAAATTCTGGCAAAGGAAGGATTTACCGTGCTCCCCTACATGATGCCGGATATTACCGTGACCAACCAGCTTCATGACGCGGGCGCAGCAGCCGTCATGCCGCTGGGATCGCCCATCGGAACAAACCGCGGTCTTGAGATGAAACCCATGATTAAAATGATCATTGAAATCAGTAAGCTCCCGGTTGTTGTTGACGCAGGTATCGGTAAACCGTCCCAGGCAGCAGAAGCCATGGAAATGGGGGCAGATGCAGTGCTGGTGAATACCGCAATTGCAACAAGCGGGAACCCTGCTCTTGCTGGAAAAGCATTCTCGTTAGCAGTTAAAGCCGGCAGAATGGCTTATTTGTCGCAGCTGGCAGATAAAAAAGAATTTGCCCAGGCATCCTCACCGCTGACCGGGTTTTTAAGGGAGTAGCGCCATGTCTTTTATGAAGGTAGTGGATCAATACGAATCATTTGATTTTAAGCGCTATTTTAGTTCAGTAACGGCTGCGGATGTTCAGCATTCACTGAACCGGGACCATTTAAGCCCTTATGACTTGTTAAATCTTCTTTCGCCAGGGGCGGAAGAACTGCTGGAGGAAATGGCCCAGAAAGCCCGGAAAATTACCCATCAGTATTTCGGGCGAACCATAGGGCTTTATGCACCCCTCTATATTTCTGATTATTGTACGAATTACTGCACCTATTGCGGGTTTAATTGTCAAACCGATTTCAACCGCACAAAACTGTCATTAGAACAGATTGACCTGGAAGCCAGGGCCATTGCAGATATGGGGATTCGGCATATTCTAGTGCTCACAGGCGAGGCACCGTCCAAAACGCCCATGTCCTATCTGCTGGATGCCATGGAGATTATGAAAAAATACTTTTCTTCTATTGCACTGGAAATGTTTCCCATGGAAGAAAAGGACTACCGGATGCTGAAAGAAGCTGGTGCGGATTCGCTTACCATATATCAGGAAGTCTACAATCGGAAAATATACAGGGAAGTGCATCCAAAAGGAAGAAAAGCAGACTATACGTACCGCCTGCTCACCCCTGAAAGAGGGGCAAGAGCGGGGTTCAGAGCAATCAATATCGGTACACTGTTCGGCCTTGGTGAACCCAGGTCAGAGGCATTTATGACCTGCCTGCATGCCAAATATCTTGAACAGGAATTTTCAGATGTGGAAGTGTCTTTGTCTCTTCCCAGGATGACAAAAGCGCAAGGGGGTATTGAGCCGAAAAATGTACTGTCCGACATCAGTTTTGTGCAGTTTATGCTGGCCTGGCGATTGTTTATGCCGAGACTTGGGATTACCATATCCACAAGAGAATCTGCTGCGTTCCGGGACCGGCTGATACACTTGGGGGCGACCCGTTATTCTGCTGGGTCAAAAACCGATGTGGGGGGATATGCCATAAAGCAAAGCAATGCCACGGTTCAATTTGAAGTGACAGATACCAGGAGTGTTGATGAAATTACCGCAATGATCCGGATGAATGGATACCAACCGGTTTTTAAAGACTGGGAGATTTTTTAATGAAAATCGGCATAGCAGGTATCGGCGGAATTGGCTCAAATGTGGCAAGACATCTTGCCCAGGCAAAGGTACCGCAGTTAAAGATTGTTGATTTTGATAAAGTAGAAGCAGGCAACCTGAATCGGCAGTTTTACCGCCAAACCCAGGTGGGGGAGGCAAAAACATCCTGCCTGAAAAAGAATTTGAAAGATATTTTTCCTCAAATGATTATTGAAACAGTGTTAAAGAAAATAGCACACGGGGATACCCTGTCTCTTTTTTCTGACTGTGATATTGTTATAGAAGGGTTTGACAACAAGGCTAGTAAAAAAATGCTTATTGAGGAACTGGGCAGCACCCGAAAACTGATCGTATCTGCGTCAGGCATTGCCGGAAGGGCTATGGATTCAGTATGCGTCAGACAGATGGGAAACTGTCATATCGTAGGGGATTTTGTTTCTGATCAGGCGGACCATGAATTGTTCCCGCCAAAAATAGCCATGGTCGCAGCCATGATGGCCGGTATTGTTTTAAGACAGGTAAAGGGAGGATAACATGAATATGGCCCGGCTGCTGGATGCCAATATCAATCGATCAACCGAAGGCTTAAGAGTTCTCGAAGATATTGCCAGATTCAATTTTGACAACCAGAAAATTTCATTTGAAATCCGTACCGTCCGTCACCAGATCAGGGATCTGTTCAGAGGAAAGGAAAAAGCACTTCTGTCATCCCGGGATGCGGTAAATGATGTGGGCAGGGTGATATCATCTGAAAGCGTTAATGACAGAAGAATAGACTTAAAGGATACGGTTCTGTCAAATTTTAAAAGGGTTCAGGAGGCGCTGCGTTCCATTGAAGAGATGCTGAAGACGGCAGGAGAGTATGATGCCGGAAAGACAGCAGAAACGCTTCGATTTTCCGTTTATTCCCTGGAACCTGGATATTTGTCTTGCTTTTCAAAAATACTGCCACACGGCATATATGGCATACTGGGGGAGAAGTTTTCCCTGGGGCGGTCCAATGCAGAGGTTGCCAGGCAAATGGTGGATGCAGGCATTGATGTCCTTCAATACCGCGAGAAGGTAAAAGATAAAAGTATTAAGGGTATGTATAACGAATGTCTTGAAATTAGGAAAATCACAAAAGATGCAGGTGTTCCTTTTATTGTGAATGATCATGCCGATATCGCCCTTATGGTTGAGGCGGACGGCATTCATCAGGGTCAGGACGACCTGCCTGTGAAAGCGTTAAGGAAGATAGCGCCGCATATGATGATTGGCTGTTCCACCCACTCACCGGAACAGGCACGGAAAGCCATTGATGATGGGGCGGATTATATTGGCGTCGGCCCGATTTTTTCCACCCAGACCAAAGAAGATGTATGTGATGCAGTTGGATTTGAATATCTTGAACATGTCGTAAAAACACACGATATCCCTTTTGTCGCCATCGGTGGAATCAAATGCCGAAATCTAAAAGAGGTGGTGTCAAGGGGAGCACAAACAATCTGCCTTGTAACGGAAATCATTGGGGCTGAAAATATAAAAAAAAGAATCAAAGAAATAAAACAAATCGTAGGAGAAAGCAGATGAAGCAAACGTACACAACCCAGATGGATGCGGCAAGAAAAGGAATTTTTACTCCACAGATGGCGCAGGTGCTTGAAAACGAAGTCATCTCAAAAGAAGCATTGCTGGAGAAAGTGGCAAAAGGGCATATTGCCATTCCTGCAAACCGCAATCATGTAAACCTGAAAGCTGCAGGTGTTGGACAGGGCCTTACAACCAAAATTAATGTAAATCTGGGTGTATCAAAAGATGTATGCTCATTTGATGCTGAAATGAATAAAGCAAAACTGGCGTTGGATTATAAAGCGGATGCAGTGATGGATTTAAGTGTTTCCGGTGATACAGAAGGGTTTAGAAAACGATTGGTGGCAGAGGTCCCTGTGATGATCGGTACGGTGCCCATCTATGATACCCTTACAAGAACCGGAAAACCCACTGAAGAGATTACGATTGAGGACTGGTTTAAAACAGTTGAGATTCATGCTGAAAACGGTATTGATTTTATTACCATCCATGCAGGGCTGACACAGAAGTGTGTGACAAGCCTTAGAACGAATAGAAGGCTGTGCGGCATTGTCAGCCGCGGCGGAGCCATTTTGTTTGAGTGGATGGAAAAAACACAGAATGAAAATCCGTTTTATGAACATTTTGACCGCCTGCTTGACATCTGTGAAGCCTATGATGTGTGTATCAGTCTGGGGGATGGTTTACGACCCGGGGCAATTAAAGATTCTACGGATGCCCCGCAAATAGAAGAGCTTATTACACTTGGCGAACTGACCAAAAGGGCGTGGGATAAAAATGTACAGGTCATGATCGAAGGCCCGGGACACGTTCCTTTGCATGAGGTGGAAATGAACATGAAACTGCAGAAGAAACTGTGTCATAATGCACCGTTTTATGTGTTAGGGCCTCTGGTAACAGACATCGCACCAGGCTATGACCATATTACCTCGGCCATCGGCGGCGCCCTTGCTGCCATGCATGGTGCAGATTTCCTATGCTATGTAACCCCGGCTGAGCATTTACGGCTGCCATCAGCAGAGGATGTAAAAGAAGGAATTATGGCATCCAAAATTGCTGCCCATGCCGGTGACCTTGCAAAAGGGTTGAAAAATGCAGATACCATTGATCATAAAATGAGCAAAGCAAGGGGAACGCTGGACTGGGAAGGGCAGTTTGAGTGCGCAATGGACCCGGAAAAAGCAAGGCAATACAGGAAATCATCCCAGCCGTCTGAAGATGACGTCTGCACCATGTGCGGAGATTTCTGCGCTGTAAAAAGAGTGGGAGATCTGCTGTAAGTGTTTTCTATCTGAAACAAGGCCCGGCATTGTGACGGCAAACCGCATCAATGCTGGGCAACGGTTTTTAACGGAAGGTATGGTTGCGAAATTTTAATCGTTTAAGATGCCACACCCTTTAAATCCTGACTGAAATCAATTTCCGGGTCAGAAGGGACATCCATAAAAACAGAGCGGTCCATTTCCTGCTTGCAGAACGGACAGAAAACAGCTGCAAAATTATTCTTATCCATGATAGTTTCTGATTTAAACCTCATTTCAAATTGAGTGTCTCCAGGGTAACTGCAGTTATTATTCTTGCATGTGTATTTTGTTCCCATGGTATTTTTTCTCCTAACTAATACTATATGTTGCGTTATACTGTTTCCAGTTTAACGTACCGTTATAATAGAGCGTTAATGTTGGAATTATATTTCAAAAACATTAGAAGATGATTGGTCTCCAGTTTTTATAATTTTTATCAAATGTCTTAAATTTTTTGTTCTACTTCTTTAAAACAGGGGATACAGAGCTTCTTTCCATCAAATAATCGTATCCTTGATTCCATTGTCATTTCATTACAGTCACTGCACGGAATGCTTTTTAATATTCGCGCGGGCCTTGCAGGAGGTGCGTCAACCTCCTGGATGGTGAAAAGATCCTTTAAATCCGCATCAAGCAATCGCTTTATTCGAATATTTTTATCATTTTCCCCTCTTGCAAAATCATTTATAAAGACAGCGCGGAATCCTTTTTGTGTCAGCCGGTTGTAAAAAGTAAATGCAGATTTACCGTAATCTTTATGAATGAGATTCCCCTTACCAAAAGAGCATCCAGTTAAATACTGGATCGCATCTACACCGCACATATCTGTTTCTGTTACACAGACAATCGCTTCATCACCTTGAATATCCAAATGTTGAATTGCTAACTCAGCAGCACGAATTCCAATAGTTAACCCGGGACAGTTGTGACCATGAAAATCGATGGTTTCTTCAATTAATTCCTGACGTAAAGAACACGACATACCTATTCCTTTTTATAACTGATCTATTTTGGCGGCCATAATAAAATCATTGAGATGCAATCCATTGATTTTATGAGTCCACAAAGTGATGGTTGTTTTACCCCATTCTGTTAGAATCGATGGGTGGTGGCCTTCATCTTCAGCAAGCTGGCCTATCGCATTTGTAAAATCCAGTGCTTTTTGAAAGTTTTTAAACGTAAACTTTCTTTTGATTTTAAATACCTCATTTTCGCTTAAAATCTCCCAGTCAGGAATAATTGCATGTTGTACTTTTATTTCCTCAGGGGTCATCTTGTGGGCACCTGATCTGCAAGGCTCACAAAATTGATTTGTCAGGTCACTCATAATGTATTCCTTTTGTTAAGTCGATTAAGGTTCAGGCCATTTGAAACAGATAATAAGCATTATTTTGAAAAACGCATCTAAAAAAAGGTTTCAAAATATAAATATTAGTTTTTACCTATCATTAAACCCATATTAGCCTCATATTGCATGTTGACAAGAGTGCATTAAATTATGTCTAAAGCCAGACAAAAGGCAGAGTCTTAAAGAAAAAGGCTGAAAATATAAAAAACATATGAGGTGATAAAATGAAAAAAGTAGAAGATTATGTAGAAAGCAACGAGGAAGTCAAAAGAGGCCATGAAGATACCCGATACAAAAATTTCGAGTGTGAAAATCCAGACAAGAGCTTAGGATGTGACCCGGGTGTCGATGTGGCTGGATAATTAAACGCCCTTCTAAAAAAAGTAAGCAGAGCCTCTTTGAGGCTCTGCCCTTTTTGTAGGTTATATCAGTTGCAAAAAAATGTAATATAATATTACCGTTAAATCAAATATCGGTATACATCACTGCCATAAAAATGCAGATGCTCTTTTTCCAAGGATGTTTTGATTAAAAACAACTTGAGCAGGTGTGTCAGATAACCCCAGACAGACATGCAGCGGCAATAAGTGATCCTCCCTGGGATGACAATATCTTGCATGAGGCGCTTTTTCCCAATGAATAAGCTGTTCTTCTTTTTGTTTTTTAGATAAATTTCTGCTGGTGCACACGTCGATAAGCCATTGATCAAATTCTATGTTTTTTTTGTCTGTTGTATGAATCCCAAATTTTGTCATGTTGTGAAACGAAAACCCAGAACCAAGCACTAGAATGTTATCATCTTTCAAACTGGCCAGTGCATGCCCAATTTTAATATGGAAGGACGGGTCAAGATCAATTGTTAAAGATAACTGGGTGCAGGGGATATGCGCATTGGGATACATCAGTTTAAGCGGAATAAACACCCCATGATCAAATCCCCAGGTCTTATCCAGTTGGGAAGGAATGGCATGTGTATTGAGCAGGGAATGAATTTTTTTTGCAAGCACAGGTGCACCTTTTACCGGGTAAACTATTTCATATGCTTTTTGTGGAAAGCCTGTGTAGTCATAAATAAGAGGAGGATAGCCCCCAGCGATAATTGTAGGAATATATTGTTCCCAATGAGCGCTGATAACAAGAATGGCTTCTGGTTCTGGCAAACGGGCAGGAATGCCTTTTAAAAAATTGATTAAATCAGTGTGCCCCTCGTGACCAAGAACAGGTAAGGGACCTCCGCCATGAGGAATGTATAACATCCTGAAATTTGAGGCTCCTGGTTTCATATCACCCTGTTGTGATTTAGTTACGCATGAATATGGAGCAATTATATAATAATTTTAAAGATAATGAAAAGAAGGTATTTAATTTTTTATTTACAATGCTTTTTACAGAATATTGTATCAGGTTATTTACAGATAAGATGAATTCAGGTTAGATTAGGAAAAATAAAAAATTTGACAGGTGGAATATGGATTCGAATTTTGACCATCAGTTTTTGTTTTCAGATGAACTGGTACGAAAAATATTTGATTCAATATCTGCGCACATCGCTATTATTGATGAAAATGGTTTTATTCTAGAGACAAATGCTGCATGGAAACAATTCTCAACAGCCAACGGGCTTCCTGATGATATTGATTTCAAAAAAATGAACTATCTGCATGTTTGCAGTGCAGTGGACGGGGAAGACAAAAATGATGCAAAGTCAGTGGCATCAGGTATAAAAGACGTTATTAAAGGAAAAGTTTCAGAATTTTTATATGACTACCCCTGCCATTCACCCGAGGGCCCGCGATGGTTCTATATGCGGGCGGTCCTTTTGGCAGATGAGGGCCCTGTCAGAGTGATTGTTTCCCATGAGGACATCACCCAGTTAAAACTGGTACAGGAAGCTTTAAAAGAAAATCAGAATAAGCTTGAAGATCAAAATCAAAGCCTGGCCGAAGCCAATATCGCTTTAAAAGTGCTCATTAAACAAAGAGAAGAAGATAAAATTGAACTGGAAAAGAAATTTTTAACCAATGTGAAAACATTTGTTCTGCCATATATTGGCAGGCTCAAGCACGGGCAGCTCAGTCAAAAAGATAAAACTTTGATTGGTATTATTGATGATCATTTAAATGATATCATTTCTCCTTTAATGCAACGGCTGTCCAATGCGAATATT
Organism: uncultured Desulfobacula sp.; assembly: GCA_964343845.1. Lineage (GTDB taxonomy): Bacteria > Desulfobacterota > Desulfobacteria > Desulfobacterales > Desulfobacteraceae > Desulfobacula. The sequence goes on from CAYFKW010000004.1 coordinate 229,907, forward strand.
ATGCTGACACCACAGGAAATGCAGGTGGCATCGCTTGTAAAAGACGGGAAGACCACATCAGAGATTGCAGACATTCTATTTGTGACTGAAGCCACAGTGAGCTTCCACCGGAAAAACTTGCGGGAAAAGCTGGGTATTAAAAACAAACAAACCAATCTAAGATCCTTTTTACTGTCCATGTCATAGAAACCGTTGAGGGTGGATTTGCATGACGTCTTTATAGATAGTTTTTACCTATCATTAAACCCATATTAGCCTCATATTGCATGTTGACAAGAGTGCATTAAATTATGTCTAAAGCCAGACAAAAGGCAGAGTCTTAAAGAAAAAGGCTGAAAATATAAAAAACATATGAGGTGATAAAATGAAAAAAGTAGAAGATTATGTAGAAAGCAACGAGGAAGTCAAAAGAGGCCATGAAGATACCCGATACAAAAATTTCGAGTGTGAAAATCCAGACAAGAGCTTAGGATGTGACCCGGGTATCGATGTGGCAGGATAATGTAGAATTATTTGAAGAAAATATCAAGCAGAGCCTCTTTGAGGCTCTGCCCTTTTTTTAAGTTCCTCCATGAGCTTAAATACGGCCAGTTCCTTGGCCTTTGCTTCCACTTCAACTGTCAGATCGTAGTCCAGCCACACGTCAGGAAAATCATTGATATGGATATAGTCGTGATGCTTCCGAATATCGGTTTTTCCCCAGCCATGTATGGGAGAAGAGATGTGAAAAACCGGCTCTCGATTCCACGTTTTAACGGCCAGTTCGCTTGCCTTTTGAATGGTGAGACTGTCTGTTAAACACCGATGGTGATGAACATCATAGACCAGAGGGATTCCCATATCCTGGCACAATGGTATCAAATCCTCTGGGCTGTAGCTTCTATCATCATTTTCAATTGTCAGCCGGTCCCGTACAGCATCGGGCAGCATGTCAATTTGATGTCGCAGTCTGTCTAAAGCAGAAGGTTTATCTCCATAGACGCCTCCGCCATGAATGTTAATCACATCACTTTTCACCCATTGGGCTACCTGGGCCTGATAATTCAGGTCAAGAACTGAGCGTTGAACCACTTCAGGATTCGGAGAGGACAACACAATGAACTGGTCTGGATGAAACGTCGTACGAATGTTATTTTTTCGGCAAAAATGACCGCAGGCTTTGAAATTTTTAATAATTTGCTCTCCATCGTTTAAATCTTTCACTTCATAGCCAACAACAGGATGACTTTTTAAAGGTAGAATCTGGCTGTTGATTCGAAAATCACCAATTTGATTTCTATGGCAGTATTCAAGTGCGGCCTGTAAATTCAAAGAGTTCTCAAGACAAATATCTGACAATCGTTTCAGTTGATCGTGTTTTGAAAGTTTTGATAAATGTGTGGCAGTTGTTCTCCTGAATTTAATGGGATATTTTTTAAAAATGCAACACAACCCAAACCGTATCAATTCAAGACTCTCCTTTCATCATTCTTAAGTATCGGTGTGTATCAACATCACGAGCATATCCTATATGTTTGTTTTAACATAGCGTTATTATTTTAAATGCAGTATTCATTTGATATAAATACAATAAATAGTCTTGACTTCATAACGTTTTTTTTTAATAGTTAGGGTTTACTTTTTTAACATGACGAATTAATTGAGAGAAAAAATATGAAAAAATACATTTATCAATTTGGGCCTGATCAAACAGAAGGTGATGCGTCGCAAAACGGACTTCTAGGGGGAAAAGGGGCAAACCTGGCTGAGATGGCCCGTCTTGGACTCCCGGTTCCAGCTGGTTTTACCATAACAACAGACTGCTGTAATGATTATTTCGATCTTGGACTTAAGCTTCCTGAATCACTTGATGCAGAGCTTGAAACGGCCATGAAGTCTATTGAAAAACAGATGGGGATGACGTTTGGCGACCCATCCAATCCCCTGCTTGTCAGCTGTAGGTCCGGGGCCAGAAGTTCTATGCCGGGAATGATGGAAACGATTTTAAATGTTGGTCTGTGTTCAGCTACGATCCCGGGACTGATCCAAAAAACGGGTAATGAGTGGTTTGTCTATGATGCTTACCGGCGATTGATTATGATGTATTCTGATGTGGTCATGGAAAAAGCAGAGCAGATAGAGCCGGAGGACGGTCTTGGTATTCGACTCCACCTTGAAATGATGATGAACAATCTTAAAAATGATAAAGGGTATGTCAATGACACAGATATTCGTGTTGATGATATGAAAACCCTTTGCGAACGGTTTAAAAGCAAAATCAAGGCCTATTTAAAAGCAGAATTCCCTGATGATCCGCAAGAACAGCTTTTAGGCTCTATCGGGGCTGTTTTTAAAAGCTGGAACGGCAAGCGTGCGGTTTCCTATCGCCGTATTGAGCATATCCCGGATAATTGGGGAACAGCAGTTAATGTTCAAAGTATGGTGTTTGGCAATATGGGAGATACCTCTGCAACAGGTGTTGCCTTCACAAGAGACCCTGCCATAGGAGAAAATAAATTTTTCGGCGAATGGCTGGTCAATGCCCAGGGAGAAGATGTGGTTGCCGGGATTCGCACACCAAATCCATTGAATATGGATACGAAAACCTCTCAAAATATGCATATCGATTCTCTTGAAGAGGCGATGCCTGAGATTTACAGGCAATTGTTTGATATCCGAAATCTCCTGGAAAATCATTATAAAGATATGCAGGATATTGAGTTTACCATACAGGAAGGCACCCTTTATATGCTGCAGTGCCGGGTTGGGAAAAGAACAGCAACAGCAGCGTTGAATATGGCCATGGATATGTATGAAGAAGGTTTGATAGATGAGAAGACAATGGTGTGTCGTATCCAGCCGAAAAACCTGGATGACCTGCTCCATCCGGTTGTTGATCCAGACAGTGAAAAAACAGCTGTTAAAATAGCAGAAGGTCTCCCTGCAGGACCTGGCGGTGCATTTGGGCAAGTGGTATTCTCTTCTGAAGATGCTGTTCAATGGGCCAAAACAGGGAAGCAGGTAATTCTGGTCAGGGAAGAAACCAACCCGGAAGATATTGAAGGTATGAGAGCTGCACAAGCCATATTAACTGCACGGGGGGGGATGACAAGTCATGCAGCCCTCGTTGCAAGGGGGTGGGGAAAGTGCTGTATTGTGGGTGCTGGCGCCATGAATATTGATTATAAAAACAAATGTTTTAAAGTGGGGACCCATACATTTAATGAAGGCGATTTTATCACCCTGAATGGTAGCAAAGGGATTGTATATAAGGGTCAGCTTAAAATGAAAGATGCACTTGAAAATCCTAAATTCAGTAAATTCATGCGCATTGCAGACACCTATAGAACGATGAAAGTCAGGACCAATGCAGATACGCCCGAAGATTCAAAAAAGGCGATTGAATTTGGTGCTGAAGGCATAGGTCTTTTTAGAACAGAACATATGTTTTACGGGGCAAATTCGGAAAAGCCATTATTCCTTCTGCGAAAGATGATTTTGAGCAGGACATTAGAGGAAAGGCAGGGCGCATTGGATGAGCTTTTTCCATATGTGAAAAATGAAATTGCAGCCACACTTGAAGTAATGGACGGCCTGCCGGTAACGATTCGTCTTTTAGATCCGCCGCTTCATGAATTTATCCCTCAGGCCAGGGACAATCAGCTTGAAATTGCAAAAGCACTTCATATTGATCTTGAAGAAGTCATTAAAAGAGGTGAACTGCTCAAAGAGTCCAATCCAATGATTGGTCACAGAGGGGTTCGTCTTGGAATTACATTTCCGGAAATAACACAGATGCAGGTAAAAGCGATTTTTGAGGCAAGTGCTGAACTCATTAAAAATGGGAAGAATCCGTTACCAGAAATCATGGTGCCTGTAACCTGTAATGAAAAAGAGTTGATGTTTGTGAAAAACATCACCACAAAAACATATGATCAGGTACTTGAATCCAGCGGCCTGATGTCCATCCCGTATATGTATGGCACCATGAGCGAGATCCCGCGAGCAGCCCTCATAGCAGACAAAATGGCAGAAACAGCAGAATTTTTCTCATTTGGAACCAATGATCTCACGCAGATGTCTTTTGGGTTTTCAAGAGATGATATCGGATCCTTTATGAATGATTATATTGATAATGCCATTTTAAGCTCAGACCCGTTTGAGACACTTGACCAGGAGGCTGTCGGCAGCCTGATCAATATGTCGGTTGAACGGGGACGGAAAGCAAGACCGGATATTAAACTGGGCATCTGTGGTGAACATGGCGGAGATCCAGCATCAGTTGAATTCTGCCATAAGGCAGGCCTGACCTATGTATCCTGTTCGCCCTATCGGGTTCCCATTGCAAGACTTGCAGCAGCACAGGCAGCCATTAAACAGGGATAAAGAAAGATAAGCCGGTGTCGTTAACAACAGCACCGGCTTATCTTTCCCACTTAAAAAAGTTGCCGGTATCTTTACCTGTCCGTCAATACGGTGATTTTAATGCCTGATCCAAAACTTTCCGCACAGTATTTGACAGATCTTTCAGGATAACGGGTTTCATTAGAAAAGCCTTAATCCCCAGGTCATCAGATTTTTTTTGGTCTATACGCTCACTAAATCCTGTACAGATTACAATAGGCATAAAAGAATTTAAAGACAGAACCTCTTTTGCCAGTTTGTCGCCAGTCAACTCCGGCATTGTCATATCAGTAATAATTAAATCAAAAGCTTCTGGATTTTTTTTAATTGTTTCTAACGCCGCTAAACTGCTGTTCAGTACGGTGACATCATAACCGAGCCGTTCAAGCATTCTCTGCCCGAGTTTTGCAATGCTTGGTTCATCATCCACGATTAATATCTTTTCATCTCCGGTCGGATAAGTCTCATTGGTATGGTCTGCAGAAGATTCCCGGAATGGCTCTACGATGGGTAAATATACATTGACCGAAGTGCCGTTTCCCAATTCACTGTAGACTTTTATATCTCCATTGTGTTCCTTGATAATACCGTAAACAGTTGCTAACCCTAGTCCTGTGCCCTTTCCCTGCTCTTTAGTGGTGAAATATGGTTCAAAAATTTTATTTATATTTCCGGGTTCTATACCGATGCCATTATCTGATACTGATAATAAAGCATACCTGCCGGATTCAATGCTGGTATCTGGAATCTCATACCCTTCCAAGTAAACGTCATCAAGGGATATGGTTATCTTCCCCCCATTTTTTTCAATGGCATGATATGCATTTGTTATAAGATTCATGGCGACCTGGTGAACTTGGGTGGGGTCCGCATTAACCTTGCCGCATCTGTCATTCAGCTTTTCTATGATTCTGATATCAGAAGGAATTGTGGAACGGCAGAGTTTGATGACCTCTTTTAAGATCTGCTGGACATGGACAGCAAGTTTTTGATGTTCTGACTGTTTGCTGAAAGCGAGAATCTGTTTTACAAGATCTGCCCCTCGTTTTCCAGCCGTCAATATTTCAGAAACATTGTCATATTCAAGGCTTTCGGGGGGCATGTCAGATAAAAGCAGCTCAGACATGCCGATAATTGGATAAAGAATATTGTTGAAATCATGTGCTATCCCCCCTGCAAGGTTGCCAATCGATTCCATCTTCTGCGCTTGTTGAAGGCGCGATTCCATCTCTATCAGGTCTGTGACATCGTGGTGCACCGTCAATTTTGAAATCGATCCGTCAACATGGATAATCGGTGCATTGGATGATATATATTTTTTATTGTCCCTGGGACTGATAAATTCAACAGAAACGGATTCTTTATCAAGTATTTCATTAAACGGACACCAGAAACATTTTGAAGCTTCATTATGGATGGCTTCATAACAAATTTCACCAGTGGCATCCCTCCCCAGCCAATCGATCATTGCGGGGTTCATAAATTCGATTTTATATTTTTCAGAACAGATATAAGTGGGATCTTTTGTCGCCTCCATGATTGACCGATATCTCTCTTCACTTTCTCTGAGCTCCCGTTCCATTTCTTTAATTTTTGATATATCTACGTGCGTACCAACGACCCTGATACCCTCTTTTTTTTCATTAAAAATTACATTTGCACGCGATAGTATATCAACCCAGTGCCCATCCCTGTGCCGCATCTGAAATTCTTTTTCAAACCGGTCTTTTTTACCATCTAAAACGTCAGAAAACATATCCCAGGAATCTTTTACATCTTCTGGCCTGATTAATTTTTCCCACTCGGAAAAATCCTTTTTTATGTCATCATCCGCATATCCCAGCAGGCTTTTCCAGACAGGGCTGAAATATATGTCATTTGTTTTTAAATTCCAGTCAAACAGTCCTTCATTAACAAATTTCATTGCCAGCTCGAATCTTTCCTGGCTTTTCTCAAGCGCGGTTTTTGCAGTGTTTACTTTTTGATAGGCATTTGTCAGTTTTTTAATGTTGGAGATTTCATGATATAATACAAGAGCGGAATACTGAATAAACGGGTCGATATTCCTTCTGTAATGCGCATGTTCAATTGCCATACCCTGTAATTTTATAGCACCGAAAACAATACCATGAACAAGAAGTGGATACACCCATGTTTCATATGTTTCCGGGAACCCTGGTATCAATAATGCTGATAATTCTTCTTCCTGTTTTTTAATAAAGGTCTTGGTTTTTATGGCATCTTTGACAAGATCATCATCAAGTTCATCCATCCATTTTTTTTCACCAAGGATATCTGTATACTTCCACCTGCCTTCTGTTTCGTAATAAATACTTATATTGGACCCGCCAATTGCTCCCACCAGGATATGAAGAATATGATCAACAATATCGACTAAACCGGATGCCTGTGTAACTTTGTTGACCATGTGTACGGCCATCTGTAGATTTGCTTTTTCATGGCCAAGCGATTTCAGCCGTTTTTTCAAATGTTCAATTTCATTTTTCAGCGCAGCGATTTCTTCAGACATCTTTATCCTCAAGAGACTCATAGATACTTTTTTTTAATATTTTTTCAAGTTCACTTAGATCAAAATGCTCCCATTTCAATGGAAGGCCGACATACTGACTCACCTGATCGGCAAAGGTTTCATAATTTCCTGAGCAGGGTGTTTTTATACACAGAATATAGTTGTGGGCATCCTGAAATATCTGTTTCATAATGTCCCAGTTTCCAAAATATTTATAGCTGATTTTTTCCCAGCGTTTTGCCCAGTCTTCAAAAAGAAAAAAAGCACCTTTTGATAATTCATCAGTGAACCGTTTTTTCCCCAGTAAAAATTCAACACAATTTTGTCCACAGGTCCGTTGCGCATTTCCACTTAAAAGGAAATCATCCATTTTTGGATGGCAGGTGCCATAGACAACCAGTTTCCTGTTAGATCCGCTTTTTGATAAAGCAGTGGTCAGTACTTTTGATAACCTGTCCAAATTGATATGCAGTGACGAATCTAGAAATTTGACATCGACAGGCCACTTGTTTTTTGCAATGACCCATTTGATTTCTTTTTTTAGAATGCCGCAAGAGATTAAATCAGGCCATTTGCCCTTATATTGTTTTGATGGTTGAATCAATGGTAGGCCCCATATTCCCTTGCAGCGTTAAACAGGTGATGAATATTTTCATCCGGGATGAGATAGGGCATCACAAGCGTGCCGAAAATAAACCGGCCACCTGATGATCCGGATTCCATAATCGTTTTCACTTCTTTGTAAATATCATCTTTTCCCCAATCGATAAGGCGGATATCGTTAATGACGCCACTGCTGATTCCTCTATCACCGATAATTTTTTTTGCTTCTGCTGTATCATCCAGAGGATTTATATAGTATGTCGTAATACCGGTATGATTTATTATGGTATCAATCATGGGGTTGATCCGGCCGCCGCCGTTGAAATACGTGATACCTTCCGGGCCTACTGCCGCTATATCTCTTTTGATCCATTCTAGGGAAAGCTGTTTGAACTGGTCAAGAGTGAAAAAATCAGCTGATCCAACAGGATTTGAGTATGAGACGCCATCTGCACCAGTTTCCCTTAGGGCTTTGATAAGTTTTATGCAGAAGTCAGAACACTTCTGGAGCAGCTCTTTCCTGAGGCTTCCAGGGCCATTAATTAATAAATGCATCCATTTGTCAATGCCCATGAGAATGGCAGGAAGAGAAAACGAACTGACAACAGCACTGCCAACCGGGTATTTTCCACCTGATTCTTTTTTTAATAATTTGATACATGTTGACAGTTCTTCGAATACGGGCGATTCAGTAATGTCTTTTGGAATTTCTAACGTTTCAATATCTTTATGATTTTTAATTATCATATGACCTACATTCGGCGGCCCTGTTTCAGAAAATATTATTTTCCGGCACCCCAGCATCTGGGCTTCACATCCGGCATAAAAGAAACCGGACAAATTATCATATCCATACTTTTTTCTTAATTTTAATTGCCCTTCAGCAACATACTCTGCTCTGGAGTAATACTCTTTAATTGAAAGACCCAGTTCTCTGGCTCCCTGTTCGAGCAAATTACCCATGACCGGTACACGATCCGGTATGCTGCCCTGCATAACTGCTGTAAGTCTCTCTATTGAATTCATGATCTTTGAATGTCCTTTATTAAATCAGCAATCACTTCTGCTGCTGTGATGCCGTTATCTGCCCAGGCATCTGCCCCAACTTCCCTATAAAGCGAAGTATGAAAACGATAGGGTGCCCCGCCGACCACCAAACGGATCTGAGTGTCTAATTTGTTTTCATTCAGAAGTTCTCTTATTTTGACAGGTCCATTGACACCTCTTGCTGTGTGGACCATCACCAATGACCTGGGCTTTTTGTTTTACCGCCTCAGCAACAAATTTTTCTGCAGGTACGTTAAGACCCAGGTCCACTACTTCTATCATTTTGCTTTTTATACAGCCTTTAACGATTTTTTTCCCCAGACCATGGAAATCTTCAGCAGCGGTTCCTATTATCATTTTACCTTCAACATCTGGTTTTTCGGCAAATAAGGGGATCAGTTTATCCGTCACTTCAGCTGAAATCTGCGAGGCCAGGTATAGTTGAGCCAGGGTGGCATCCTGCTTTGCACTGACGATTTCTGCCAGTTCTTCCATTGCAGGAATTAAAAGTTCGAATATAATTGTCTCCGGCAAATGACCCTCTTCCAGAGAAGAATCGATGGTATCAAAAGCCAGGTCCCGGTTTGTATCTAGGACGGCTTCTAAATATCTGCGTCTGAATTGATCAATCATAACGGTTTCCTTTTGCGATTGGTCAGTAATGGAATAAAAAAGTTTTGGTAATCTATCAATATTGAAAGTCAGTCATCAGAATTATTTCATTCTATTACAATCAGCACTTGAAATCAATTCAAAAATCTAGCGATTGACAATGATGCTTTATGGAAAGTCAATAATTGTTCAGCCTTTTTCTGGTTGATATAGGTCATAACGCTTCACTTTTTTCAGATATGCATCTATTATTGGTGTATTGAAAACGATAAAGAGAATTGGTCAATGCCAAAAGAATCAGTTGAATCCTTTATATTTACTGATGATGGGGTTTTCCCAAACAATTCCATCCCGTTATTGATATTCAGGAAGGTTTTTAAACCATCCCCGGATATTCATCCGGCGTCCATTGAAAAGATTTTTTATAAAAACAACTGGGTCAACGCCTGGCGCAATGGCTTATATTCTTTTCATCATTACCACAGTACTGCACACGAGGTGCTCGGTCTCTATTCTGGGTGGGTGAATGCTCAGTTTGGCGGCCCGGATGGAAAAATTGTAACAGCAACGGCTGGTGATACAATTGTAATTCCTGCCGGGGTAGCACATAAAAATATTGAGCAGTCATCTGATTTTAAAGTTGTCGGAGCTTACCCGGTTGATCAGATACCAGATATGAGGTACGGAAAAAAAGCAGAGCGTCCGATCACTGATGAAAACATACATAAGGTGACCATACCTCTATATGATCCGGTATATGGAGACAAAGGGCCTTTAGTGCAGATGTGGTATTGAACATTTCAACCAAATTTTTTACCTGACAAGCCTCAAAAGTTCTGTTTCCAGTTAATTTTATCTTTTTTGATTTGACATTTGTGAATGGTTCAGATTAGGTAAAGTCCACTATATCTATCAATAGGTTTTGTAATTTAATGACATTTGCGAAAATGGAGGACATATGTCAAGGTTCAAAGTTGATCCATATGGTTTTTCTGGAACCCCCATCAGTGTAGTTATTCTATTGTTTGCTTTCGTTTTCATATTTACAGGATGTGTATCTTCAGGTCATTCACCCAAAACTTTTTCTATTTTAGCTACCACGCCAATGGGAAGCACATCCCCAACTGCATATTTACCAATGAAAACAATTTATGAATCAGATAGCGAACTGGTGTTGTTAGCTTCCTGGGGAAACGTTAAAACATCTAAAGGCCACTTTTTGAAATTTGAAATCGTAAACAACCAGGAGGAAATTGTTTCTTCAGAAATAATGAATGATTTTACAGTCCGTCCCAATATGTACACATCCTTTAGAGTCCTTTTGGGAAGAGAACTCAAGAAGAAGTTGATACCAGGTGAAGTAACAGTCAGATTTTACATTGACGACGTACTGAGTATGTCAGAAAAAATTGTGTATGACCCTAAGGAAATTACAAATAAAAGCGATAGAAAAATTGTTATACTCCCTTTTATCGAACGATGTGATTATCCGGTCCATTGGGATGAGGATGATAAAAGTTCCATCCAGAATACCATGTCTATTTCTATATATGGTGAAATAAAAAGAATATTTCCTGATACAATACCCCATTATGTTACCGAACAAAAAATAGGAAATACTTTTAAACCAGATTGTTTTAAAAGCGAGGAATGTATCAATTACATCAAGGGGTATTTTGGTAATAGTTTGTATGTTTATGGTGATCACTGGATCCAGAGGACGACCCACGATAAATCCTGGCTGAATATTGTGATTTTTGATCCGATAACTGGAAATATGAAAAAATTCAGCTACAGCCACAGACCTTGGGAGACCATTCCGATTAACATGCGTGATTTGCTTGAAGGTGCTCTGTATAAAGAAGGTGCCCTCGAATATTTAAAAGCATATAATTAGTCTTTTCAAGAGACGATGAAAATTAATGTTGAGTATATCTATGATGAATTTTCGTGATGTAATCCTTTTGTTCACGGGTTTAATTTTTTTGTTTCTGTTCGCATGCAAAACAACTTCGCTCGTAGATACAGCAGTTAAAAAACAAGGTGCAGCCCGGTACGCTTTTGAACATAACGATTATATAAACGCAAAAAAATACTGCCTTGAAGCAATAGATTTATGGGTAACAATAAAAAATGAAAAAAATCGATCGAAACCAAACTGGGCTATAGATAATAGCATAGAAAACTGTAATAATCTGTTATCATTAATTCCAGTTTCAAATTCTATTGATGCACCTGTAATTATACCTATAACTATTGAAAATAATAAAATTTTAGTAAATGTTATAATCAACCAATCATCCACAGCAACTTTATTGCTGGACACCGGAGCCACACGTTCGCTTCTGACGCCTGAATTTGTCAAAACTCTCGGATTATATCCTCCAAAGAAATTGACTGAATATACAGTAAAGCTTATTGGAGAACAACAAGTGAAAATGCCTTTTATACACCTGAAGGAAATAAGAATTGATAGAGCAGTTGTAAACAACCTGCATGTAGGAATGTATCCTGCTTTTCCTGACCAGCCGAATATACATGGTATACTGGGGTCTGATTTTTTAATGTATTATACTGTAACGATTAACCATAAAAGCAATACCTTAAGCTTGAGTCCATAATTGTGTTTTTTTTTGCGTTACGGACAATTAACGCAGTTTTCCCCTGGTGACAATTTATAAATAAAGACGGCCTGTTCCTATTGGAGAGTGTCATTATAAGGGTAAAAGATCGCTTTTGAAACAATGATAATGTGATGTGTGCCCGCCAAATGTAAATCAGGAAAGGCCAGTTCTCATATTCAATTGAATCAAAGTTTAAAAATAAGCCCATGACTTCATCTTCCAGAAGTCATTTTTAAAGGAGCAGAACCAGTCCCCTTTCAGGTTCTATCGATGTGCCTCTGTCTTGAACCGCCTGGTAATCATTTCAATGATTTCCTCTGCACTGTTTTCAATAGGCTTGTTGCTGACATCGATCATTGAAAATCCATTGGTGATATAATATTTCTGCGCATATTGAATCTCCATTTCAATATCTTTTCTTGATGAGTAAGCGTAAAACCCTCTTGTACCTAGTGTTTCCTGCCTCAGTTTTCTATGGGCAAGGAGTTGTACCGTGTTGATATTCAGCGCAAAAATCCTTCTCCGGTCTATGCTTTTGATTTCATCTGGCATGGCAACGCCCGGTACATAGGGGATGTTGGCCACTTTCCATCCAAGGACAGCCATATACATGGACAAGGGGGTTTTTCCTGCTCTTGATAATCCCACCAAAACGATTTCTGCTTCAGACAGGGTGTCAGGATTCAGTCCATCATCATGGGCAAGAGTGAAATCAATGGCAGACACCTGTTTTAGATCAACATTGTGGATTCTTCTGTAAAGCCCGGGCTGTTCCAGGGGATCAGAATTTAAAAAGGTCTGAATTTTTGAAATTACAGGTCCCATCAGGTCAATGGTAACAATTTGATTGTCAATACCTTTCCGCGTTAAATACTGTCTTAAATTCTGATTTACAATGGTATGTACGATAAGGCTTTCAATATCTTTGACTTTTTCAATTAATTCGTCTACTTGAAGTTCTGTTCTGATGTGAGGTACCTTTACAACCGAAATGTCACTGTCAGGGAATTGAACAAGTGTAGATTCAACAAGGTTGAAGGCATTAATACCCTCTCCGCAGGATGCCACATAAATCATTTGAAAATCTTGTAATGGTTTATCATCAGTCATAGGAACATCTCCTCAATAAAGTAATACATGCGTTTAAGCACCATACCAACCCCAGGGCTGTTTTCAAATACAAATGTTGAAAAAGCAGTTTCAAGAATCTCACTGACAAATGAGTTACAGGTATCTGAGAGGGCGCCTTTTTCTGGCATGGTTTTTATTTTATCTGTTCAATGGGAAGGATCTGTCCGATATCCATAATTTTAAAGGACAAAGGGTTTAACCGATGCTTTTTTATATATCGTTTTAAGTCTAATCCAGGATATCCTGCCGGCTCGCTTCCCAGATGAAACGTTCCCCATTGCGTGGGTATGAAATATGTTGCGCCCAGTTCTTCAAACGCTTTAACAGATTCTTCAATATTCATGTGCTGATAATGCATAAACCATCTTGGATGGTAAGCTGTTGTGGCCATAAACGCATAATCAATGCGTGGAAATTTTCGTCCAAATTCTCTGAATCCTTTAAAATAGCCGGAATCACCTCCAAAATAGAGGGTAACATCAGGTGTGATCAATAGATAGGATGCCCAAAGCGATGCGTTTCTCGCCTGCGTTATTCGCATAGACCAGTGCTGGGCAGGCAGGCAGATGAGGGTGGAATCTTTTCCGACCTTCTGCTCTTCCCACCAGTCCATTTCCTTAACATTTGGTTTGTCCATTTTTTTTACATAATCCTTCAATCCCTTGGGAACAAATACTTTTGTCTGTGGATGAAGGCCTTTTATACTGGCCTTGTCTAAATGGTCATAGTGGTTGTGGGAGATCACCACATTGATATTTTCTGCAAACTTGTTAAGTGCGTCAAGGCTTATGGCAGGGGGAGTGACCCTTGCCGGTAAAAGGGCTCGTTTGGAAAAAATGGGATCTGTCATCCAATAGACATTATCGATTCGGATTAAAAAGGTATTATGCCCGATCCAGCAGATAAAGTTTCCTTTGGTCTGCTTAAGCCGCTGCAGTGTATCGGGTAAAACTCTGGGTAAAAATATCTTTTCTTCCTCAGAATAATCTGTTTTGGAAAACAGCCTCCATTTCAGTACATCAAAAAAGCTTTTATCTTTCATGATCATCCAGGGGGCAAAGAACCGGTGATTTTTTTCATGACCTGCATACAGATCTTCAACGCTTGTTTGTTCTACTGTTTGTGCCCATTCTTTTTCAGAAAATGTTTCTTTATCCCTGGATGCGCAGGAAAAGGCTGTGAGGAATATCAACAGGAAAAAAAGACTGGTAAAGTTAAGTGATTTCATCAGATGAATCAGGAAGATAAAGTGAAATGTTAATCAAGAAGACTCTCCAGTGAGAAGATTGATTGTTACATCATTGTCTTTGGGTTCCAGATCAGTCCACCACCCGTCAATCAGGTCTTCCTGGAACCAAGTGACAAACCTGAGCCACAATCCAAACCCTTGATTGTCAATTGTCGTGCCCGGTCTTTTCTCATCCCCGTAAAGATGCGCACAATATGCTTTTGCGATCTGGCCTGTGATTAATGCCTGCTGCTCTTTTGAGACAAAAAATTTGTCCAGCTTTGCATTAGCAAGGTTTATCGTAGAATTAAACACATGGTCATACGCATATTCAGCAAAATTTTCCTGGGACGGGATTGTTTTAATGAATTTACTCTTAATGCTCGCTGTGCCGCCATTTGAAAGCTGAATGATTCGATAGGGGCAGGGAGCAGTTGCAAGGGATCCTGTTTCAATATCAAAAATGAAAGTACCAGATCCGGCAAAGGTTTTTTTTGTAATATCCTGGGCATGGAAGTGGCCTGTGAATACTAACCGGACGCCATATACTGCCAGAAGTTCTGATACCAGAATGTCATCATCAACGATATACTCGCCATAATATTTTTCATTGGCAGGAAAATGTTCCATAATGCCGTGGTGCATGAGTGCAATGACGGGTGAACTCTCTTTTTTTGCTTGAATCAGCTGGGCTTCAATCCAATGTAGTGTTGCAGGCGAAAATGCCCCGTCGATGGGCGGCTCGTGACCTGGCTTGTTTTCTTTCCATCTGTTCGAATCAAGTGCCAGAACTCTCAAACCCTTTACAGGTTCAACCACATAACTTAAAGAATCTGGATCTTTACTGATGGCTTCCTGATACCCAAAGGCCTGATACAGTTCCATAAAATCCTTTTCAGTTATATTCTGCACCGGCTTGGTTGTATTCCCTGAATATTCCAGGGATTCTCCATTGTTTATATCATGATTTCCAGGAATGACATATACCTTTGTACCTGATGATGCCAGCCTGGTTAATGCTTTGACAACCCCTTGATGACAAATTTTTTCTCCATCTTTTGTCAAATCTCCGGAGATTAGTATAAAATCTACCTTTTCTTTTATGATATTGTTTATGGCCGCCGTAAGAATTTCATCACTCTGGACCAGCAGCTTTCGGTCTTCAATCATATAGTCATGAAAAGCTGTTCCGGAAACCCCCAGTGTTTTATCGTAAAAATGAAGATCAGAAAGGGTAACAAACCGGGTGTTGGGATAGGCAGGCGCTTTTTGCAGCAGCGGTTTGATTTTGCTGCTGGTTTGATATTGAAACTGCTGTTTTGCAGCGCAGGCACCAAACCATATGGTAAAAATGGTAATGAAAAAAACGAGCAGATGTTTCAGCATTTTTCTCCAGACAATGAGAGGTGATGGTATGAATTAATATCCCGGTCTAGTCAGCCAGAAACCAAAACTTGAAAAACCGGGATTTAAACAATTGAAACAGCTACTGAGCGTTAACCTGCTTCATATGTGCAGGTGGTGAAATCAATTTCTTCACCGCAGCTGTCGCATTTATGACTTTTATCGAATTCGTCAGAGAAAATTTCTTTTTTTGCGCCGCATTTAGGGCAGTTGCAAGTAAAAGATTTTAATTGTTTGAAATTTTCAAACCCAGGGCAATGAGCTGGAGTTGTCATAATATCCTCCTTGTTTAAAATTAAATTTTTGAATTAAGAAGTCCAATAAAAAATTAAAGTTCAATTTGTCATTAATGTCAAGTAAAACACATAAAAGTATCAACCTAAATTTACAATTGTCCGGCCTTTGAGTTCTCCTTTCAATATAAGGTCTATTTTGCGGCCCAGCTGATCAATAGAAATTTCATCATATATGTTGTGAAGCATATCAAACTTCCACTCGCGGGACAGTTTTTCCCATACGGCTGACCGCAATGCCATCGGGCAGTTCTGTGAGTCGATTCCCAATAAGGATATACCGCGGAGAATAAAGGGAAATACATTGATCGGCAGATCAGGAGAGGCCACATTCCCGCAGCATGTAACAACGCCATTGGGGTTGGTGGATTTTATGGCCGTGGCCAGTATTTCACCGCCCACCGTATCAATGACACCAGCCCATTGGGCTTTTAACATCGGGGGCTTTGTGTTTTCAATAAACGCATGCCTGCTAATGATATGATGGATGCCCAACGCGTTAAGGAAGGAGGGATCTGCTTTTCCGGTAACACCTGTGACCGTGTATCCCAAATGAGATAATATCCCAACCGCAAGGCTTCCCACCCCACCTGTGGCCCCTGTAACAAGAATTTCACCATGATCGGGTTTAATGGTCTGAATCAGTTTAAAAACCGATAAACCTGCAGTGAAACCAGCTGTTCCAAATATCATGCTCTGCTTTAAATCAAGCCCTTCCGGCAGTTTTACCACCCAGTCACCAGGCACACGAATATACTGTCCGAATCCCCCGCTTGTGTTCATGCCAAGATCGTAGCTTGTGACAATCACCTTGTCTCCTGCGGCTATGGTGTCATCCCGGCTTTCTTCAACCACGCCTGCAGCATCAATACCAGGTGTATGAGGGTATTGCCGTGTGACACCCCGGTTCCCGGTGGCAGATAGTGCATCTTTATAGTTTAAAGATGAATAATGTACCCGGACGAGAACCTCGTTATCTGGTAAATCATTGATGTGTAATGTTTTGATTTGTTTGGAAAATTGGTTTTTTTGGGTTTCTTCAACCACGAGTGCCTGATAGGAGAGATTATCCATGTTCACCATCCTTGTTCAAAGGTCTCCCTTAAATGATTCTGAAGGTCTTAGTTATTATAGTAAGTATCAATTTAACAGAAATCCATAAGATAGCTACTAATTTTTTGAAAATTATTAAAAATGATAGAACAAAAATATTTTTACTTTCAAAATCAATTTTGATAACACTGCCGGAATGAAGTCTGAAAAATTTCAAACAGGCAGGGTGGCGCTCGTTGCATTTTCCCATTTTATTCACGATGTCTACACCAGTTTTTTGTCACCTTTACTGCCGTTGATTATCGAAAAATTATCATTGACCTTGAGTCAGGCAGGGCTTCTGTCTACAATTATGCAGGTCCCGGCACTGTGTAATCCAGTTATTGGACTGTTTGCAGATAACAAGGGGGTT
This sequence comes from uncultured Desulfobacula sp., assembly GCA_964343845.1. Lineage (GTDB taxonomy): Bacteria > Desulfobacterota > Desulfobacteria > Desulfobacterales > Desulfobacteraceae > Desulfobacula. Next base: position 247,227 of record CAYFKW010000004.1, read on the forward strand.
GCAAGATGGCTGGTGATTCTTGCACCAACCCTTACAGCGGTTCCCATGAGCTTAATCCTGCATGCGTCTTCATACTATATGCTGCTTGTGCTGTTGTTCTTTTCAGGGATCAGGGTCGCATTGTACCATGTTCCCTCGCCTGTATTGATTTCAAAATATTCAGGAAATAGAAAAGGCCGCGGGATGAGTATTTTCATGACAGGCGGAGAATCAGCACGGACTGTCGGGCCTGTTTTTGCAGTGGCGGCAGTATCATTTCTAGGTGCAGATCATTTCTATTTTGTCATGGGGTTTGCTGTCCTGACATCTGTATTATTGTATTTTTCACTTGAGAAAGCAGAGCAGAAGACACAGTTTAAAAGAAGCGGATCGCTGGCTGCATCATTTCGTGAAATAAGGCATGTACTGATCCCGTTGTCCGGCATTTTATCAGCCCGATCTTTTATGCATGCTGCCATGGGTGTCTTCCTCACTGTTTTTGTGGAAAAAGAAACAGGAAGCCTCTGGCTCGGCGGTGCCGCACTTACCTTATATGAAGCTTTTGGCGTGGCAGGGGTTCTGAGTGCAGGCACATTAAGTGATTGGCTGGGCAGGCAGAGGGTCCTGTTCTGGGTATTGATCATAGCACCTGTTGCAATTCTTATTTTTGTTTTTACAAACGGGATCATAAAAATTATGATGGTTTTGATAACAGGATTTGCAGTGCTTTCAACAACCCCTGTTATGCTGGTCATTATACAGGAAAATGCAAAAGTCAACCCAGCCGCCGCAAACGGGTTGTTCATGATGATCTCTTTTGCTGTCCGGTCCTTGGCGGTTTTCCTTGCTGGTATTATTGGTGATGTTGCAGGGCTTGAGAACATGTTTATTATAAGTGCTGTAATTGGTTTTTTTGCGATTCCTTTTTTACTAAAACTGGAAAAATAGAACTTCGGAGCCCATCATGTTAAAAACAAACGAATCCAGGCTGGTTGAGTTATCAATGCAATGTAAACCTGGACAGCCTAGAATTAAACCTGACTGGAAGGTGGATTATCAGGGCAAACCCTTTATTCTTCCCAGTATTGGGGGTATTACCTTAAACATCCAGGCAGGGGATTCTGTTTTCGGACTGGCAGGCGATCATATTGAACCGGGTGTCAGTTGTACGGCAAATGCAGCAAAACCGTTCGAGTTTCCGAACAATTCTTTGCAGTTATTGTCATGTGTCGGCAACGATGCAATAATTGTTTCAGGGAAAGCAAAAGGCGAAAAAGGGGTTGTTTTGGGACATCACGGCGGTTCAGAGCATGTGATGATTGATTTTGCCAGAGACGTTCTAGAACAAATGACATATGATGACAAAATAATCATTCGAACAAGAGGCCAGGGACTCAAGCTGATAGATTATCCAGACATTAAACTGTATAATTTAGATCCAAGACTTTTAAACAAAATGAAAATCAAGGCATTGAAAAAGAAACTAAAAGTCCCTGTCACTACCATTGTACCTGCCCAGTGTATGGGATCAGGGTTAGGAACTGCCCATGTGGCAAAAGGGGATTATGATGTAATGACAAGTGATCCGGAAACCGTAAAGCAGTATAAGCTGGATAAACTCCGGTTTGGTGATTTTGTCGCGTTGCTTGACCATGACAACTCTTATGGCAGAGCATTTATCAAAGGTGCGGTCAGTATAGGAATTGTCGTCCATTCAGATTGCCTGCTCGCAGGTCATGGCCCGGGTATATCCACCTTGATGACATGTTCGATGCCATTGATTGATCCGGTCCTTGATGCAAAAGCCAATATTGCAGATCTTTTGAAGATCGGCACCAGAAGAAAAAAGAAACAGACGAGAAAAAGAAACGATTAAAGGATGTCAGGGGTGAATAAGGCAAAAAAAACAATCCTTCAAAAAGGCAGAGGGAAAACCAGGAAACAGGCAAAACTTGCGTATCTTTACGAGAAAGAATCGCAATACTTTGCCCAGGTGGCAGAAAGTATAAAAGATATTGCCTTAAAAGAGCTGAAAGAACTGGGCGCATATGACTTAAAACCGGTTTTCAGAGGAATATGGTTTAAAGCGTCAAAAAGGGATTTTTATCGAATCACATATGTTTCAAGACTTGTATCAAGAATACTTGCTCCGCTTGTATCGTTTAGATGCGATGATAAGAATGATCTGTATAGAGCAGCAAAAAAGATTCAATGGGAGGAGTTTTTAGCAGTAAAAAAAACATTTTCCATTGTTGCCAATGTGTCTGAATCACAGATCACCCATTCTAATTTTGCAGGATTGAGGGTTAAAGATGCTATTGCAGATTATTTCAGGGACAGAACCAATAAACGACCGAACGTAGACGCTAAAGACCCGTATATTATCATTAATCTGCATCTCCATAAAGATCAGGCCACCATAGCCATTGATGCCTCCGGCGGTCCACTGCACAAGCGGGGCTATAGGGAAGAATCTGTTTCTGCACCCATGCAGGAGACGGTTGCCGCATCAATTATCAGGTTGTCGCAATGGGATGGCAGTATCCCATTATATGACCCTATGTGTGGATCTGGAACCCTCCTGATTGAGGCATTGATGAGTTATTGCAGGATACCGGCACAAGTGTTCAGAAATCATTTTGGGTTTGAAACGTTACCTGATTTTGATGCCAGATTATGGGATCAGATTAAAAAAGATGCAAAAGAAAATATCAGGAAACTTGAAAAAGGAATGATTTCAGGCAGTGATGTGTCAGCATACTCAATTAATGCTGTGAAAACAAATATGATGGGGGTCCATTTTGGAAATGAGGTGAAAATTGAACAAAAAGATTTTCAGGATATTCAATCCCTGGAAAAAACAGTCATTGTGACAAACCCACCGTATGGCATTCGGATGGGCAGGGAAAAAAATTTAAACACATTTTATGGAACACTGGGTCAGTTTTTGAAAAATAAATGTTCAAAATCAACAGCATTTGTATATTTTGGTGAACCAAAATATATCAAGAAAGTTCCCCTGGCACCCTCCTGGAAACGACCGTTAAAAATCGGCGGGCTGGACGGGAAGCTTGTTAAATATGAATTATACTAATACGGCCATGGAAAAACAAAATAAAAGCGCAAAATATACGTGCACTGAATATAGAGAGGAGATGATTCTTCTGGGGCTTCAGAAAAGACTGGCTTCCAAAGAATTAACGCCTCAAGAAAAACAGAGTATATTAAAAGAGATTGCAAAAGTAGAAAAACAGATGGGACTTTAGGACAGGCCCCACCATTACAGCCTTTTCCCTCTAATTGAACCACGCTTTAAGATTCCAGTTGCTCAAAATTATATGGTTGGCTCAATATGAACGCTTAAGCTGAAGACAGCGTACGTATCTTGTCCATTTTTTTTGACAGATACGCATGAGGACAATTGTTGATGGACACTTTTTAAGTCAAGTTTTTCCGAAAAGAGTTGCCAGGGATATCCTCTTGACAAGGGATTGGATTAATGTAAAAAATAGGATGAACGAGCGCTCAATCATACAGTGTTGTGCTGAATGTTTCAGCAGGGCGGGCGTCAAATTTTAGATTTAGCTGTTATGTTTTATTGGACACAGGTATTACAAACACACCTTCGGGGTCTCAGCAAAAGCGGCTTTTTCTAATGTCAAATATATTAAATATGTCAGATTGAACTAAGATCTGGTATATTTAAAATGGCTGCTTTCATAAATACTCTGATTTGGAGGAATCGTAATGTCTCAAATTCAAGAGAAACTCATGAAAATCATCCCTCAATCCTTTTTCGATTTGCAGGAAAATCTTAATATCCGAACCAAATTGATTCTTGTGTTTATTTTTCTTGTCTTAATGGTGGCCTGTGCAGGTGGATCAGGCTTATTTTTTACAAGCCAGATAAAAGGAAAAGTGGAAACTTTGTCAGACATTTCTGCACCGCTGGATAAAACATCCAACCTGTTAGCCAACAATATGCTGAAATCTCACGTGGCTGTCCTTTCGTTATTATCTATGGATGATGCACAAGCAATCCAGTCACAGAAAAATTTGCTAATAAATTTAAAAAAAAGTGTTGATGAGAATATTGACATCCTCTCCCGGGTATTAAAAAAAGGTCAGTTTAATCTGGATATTAAAGCGCTGACAATCATTAAAAATAAATTTTTTCAACAAACACATGATGTGATTGAGGCACACATGGCAAAGCTTGAAAAAGAGGTAATGGCAAAAGAGAAAGTTGCCATTTTTGATAAAAACAGGAAAACCCTGGATAAATCTTTAATCACATTCATAGAAACAGCTCAGACAGCCATTGGTGAAAAAGAAGATGAAGGACGAAAGCTTTCAATGACACCGTCAGCAACCGCAAAAGAGGTGAGCGATCTTCTGTTAAGCATGTTCCAGAGAGATTTACCGGTCTTGTATAAAGGTCAGGACTTTCGAACGTTTTTTATTGAATTTCAAGATATGATTAAAAGTCTGATAGTGGAAAAGGAAGCCGTGAAGGTTGAAAAACTGAAAACAGATTTCCTGAACCTGGCCAAAAAAACTGAAGGAAGAATGAAGCGGCTCAAAAGAAAATTGCGAACAAAAGAAAATAAGGACAGTTTTGAGATATTAGCCGCAAATTTTGAGACATTTAAATCAACAACCCTGGCAGATGACGGCATTTTTACGGTTCAGACTGAATATATTGAAGCCAACTTGAATATTGCCAGGATGAAACAGCAGCTTTCTGGAGCAACAAAACAAGTGAATCATGAACTTGAAAAAATGCTGAAAGTCAGCAATAAAATTAACAAAGATGTTCAAACCTCTGCAAAAAAGGGTGTGGTTTCTGCATTAATATATATCAGTATCATTGTCATCGCCGGGATTGTTATCGGGTTTCTTGCTGCCTTTGTTATCATTAATGCCATTACCAAGCCATTGATAAAATTAGAAGAAACAGTGATGGATGTAGAAGAGACATCGGATTTTTCCATTCGGGTTAATTCAAAGAAACAGGATGAAGTCGGGAGAACAGCCATGGCATTTGACAGCCTGATGACGGTCATGCATTCTGCCCTGGATGATGTTAATCAGGTTATGGAATCGGTGTCAAAAGGTGATTTTTCCAATACGCTTACCAGTGAACAGAAAGGAGATCTCAAACAATTAAAAAATAGTATAAATGGCTCTATTGAGTTGTTAGGACAATCCATTTCAAAGATAATTGATCTCAGTGAACAGGTAAAAACAAACGCTGAAGAATTAACAACATCTGCAACAACTTTATCTGAAAACACAGATGAGCAGTCAGCAGGAATCGAAGAGATATCTGCCTCAATGAATCAGATTGAAACGCGGGCAAAAGATAACACACAAAAAGCATTGGAAGTTCAGCAGATCAGCAGCAATGCAATGACAGAAATTGACAAAGGAAACAGTCAAATGTCTGAAATGCTGGCTTCAATGGAAAAAATAAAAAAAACCAGTTCCGATGTTTCCAATGTGATAGGTGTGATTAATGATATTGCCTCTCAAACCAAACTGCTTTCACTGAATGCATCCATAGAAGCGGTCAGGGCCGGGGACGCTGGCCGTGGCTTTGCTGTCGTGGCAGATGAAGTGAGGGATCTTGCCAACAGGAGTGCTCAGGCTGCTACCCAGACAGCGCAATTGATTAACGACTCCATAAAAGAAATCGATAAGGGGTCGGTACATGTGGACAACAATGCTGAAGTGTTAGGCAAGATTCACGATATTGTAAACCAGGTGAATACGCTGGTCCTTGAAATATCAGAGTTTTCTGCTGATCAAAGCACGAGCATTGAAGGGGTAACCCAGGGATTATCTCACATCAACCAGGCAGTGCTTGATAATGCGTCAATCGCAAAACAGACTGTGGATGCGTATGAACAGATGTCAGAAATGTCGCATCGTATGTTCGAGGTGTTAAAAGTGTTTAAACTGCGATAAAAACCAATACGGCAGTTTACCTTATTTCAGGCGTCTTCCTTTAGAACCGGATTCCTGTGCAGACAATATAAACAAAGGTCTGTTTGTCTGTTGTACAGATGCCGTTAAATTTTGAAAATGAAACCAATAAGGCTTTTGTAATCTTAAGGCAAATAATATATAATTCACAGATAAAACCATAAAGGAATGCAAAGGTTATATGGAAATAGACAGCCCTGCTCAATCAACCAAAGTTCTCTCCTTGAAAATATATCACGAACTCATGGCCAACAAGGTCGGGGATATCCTTTTGGTGTCCAGCCCGTATGATGCATTTATCATGGAAGAAGAAGGCCGGCTTTCCACAAGGATTATAAATGAATATAAAGGACTGAATCTTTCAAAACCGCCGCGGCTCACATGGGTATCTTCCACCACAGAAGCCTTCCAGAGACTTGAAGATAAAAAGTTTGATTTAATCCTTGCCATGCCGAGTCTGGATGGAATGGATGTCTATACCTTTGGTGAGGAGGTAAAAAAAAGACATAAAGAGCTTCCTTTTTTTATGCTGCTGCATAATACCTGTGATATTGATAAATATATCTGTGCTGACAATTCAACAGCCATTGATCGGACCTATATCTGGGGAGGAAATGCAGACCTGCTGCTGGCAATCATAAAGAATTTTGAAGATGAAAAGAATGTTGCGTTTGATACAGAGAATGCCAATGTCAGGGTTATTATTCTGGTTGAAGACTCTCCTTACCATTATTCTTCATTTTTACCTGTTCTTTACAAACAGATTGTTATGCAGACGCAGTCAGTTATTGAAGAATCCATTAATGAAGAACACCGGCTTTTGAAAATGCGCGGCAGACCCAAGGTGCTGGTTGCCCACAATTATGAAGAGGCAGTAGCCTTATATAAAAAGTATAAACCATACCTGTTATCTGTCTTTTCAGATATGCGATATCCAAAAAGTGGGGGTGAAGATGAATCTGCAGGGTATAAACTGTTAAAAGAAATCAAAAAAGAAATCCCGGACCTTCCTGTCCTTATTTTGAGTACTGAAGAACACAACAGGGAAAAGGTGGTTGATATCCCAGCTGTTTTTATCAATAAAAATTCCAGTAATTTAAATGATCAAATTAAAAGTTTTTTTGTGTCGTATCTTGGCTTTGGCGCCTTTGTCTTTCGGTTGCCAAATGGCGAGGAAATAGCCAGGGCCAGTGATTTAAGAGCCATTGAGAAATTATTGTCTGAAATTCCTGACGAAAGCATAGTCTATCACGCCATGAATAATGATTTTTCTAGATGGTTTATGGCCAGAAGTGAAATCGATTTTGCCTTGAAACTCAAACCCTATAAAATCAGCGATTTTCCAGATCCACAGGACCTGAAGATGTTTTTAATAGAAGCGATTCACGCCAGGAGAAAAGGGTCCAGTCAGGGGCAGATTATTGAGTTTGATTCTGAAAAATTTGATTCAGATACAGATTTTATGAAAATCGGCAATGGATCACTCGGTGGAAAAGCCAGAGGCCTGGCGTTTATGTCATCCCAGATAAAAAAGGATCCATATTTAAGAGAGAGGTTCCCTGACGTCGATATTAAGATCCCTCAGACATTTGTGATTTCAACAGAAGGGTTTAAAACCTTTATTGAGGAAAATAAGCTGTCCCGCCTCCTTGACTCCCATAAAAAATTTACGGATGACCAGATTATTGGAAAATTTATCGAAGCCGGTTTCCCTGACGGATTAAGGAAAAGTTTAAAAGCCTATTTACAGAGTGTTAGATATCCCATAGCTGTCCGATCGTCTTCTTTGTTTGAAGATGCACATTATCAACCGTTTGCCGGGCTTTACAATACCTATATGCTGCCCAATTCCCATCCGAACCTTGAGAAGAGACTGGAACGACTGATTATCGCAATTAAACTCGTTTATGCATCCACGTATCTTAAAGCGCCCAGGTCGTATGCAAAGTCTACCATGCATCGAACTGAAGATGAAGAAATGGCTGTGATTCTTCAACAATTAACAGGCAGAGAATATAAAAATTATTTTTACCCGGCCATCTCAGGTGTTGCCCAAAGTTATAATTTTTATCCCATCTCCCACTTAAAGGCTGAAGAAGGTATCAGCTATATTGCGCTGGGTCTTGGAAAGATTGTAATGGAAGGGGGGAAGACACTCAGGTTTTGTCCAAAATATCCACAGTTCCTGCCGCAGTTTTCTATCGTAAGTGACATTCTTGAAAATTCCCAAAAATTTTTTTATGCATTAAAGCTTGATGAATTTCCAGATGATGAACAGTTTATATCAAGCAGCATTGAAGATCCAACTCTTGCCAGGCTTGATTTGAGTGATGCTGCGGATCACCCTGTCGTAAGATCCTTATCGTCTACCTTTTTTGTTCAGGATAACAGGATCAGAGATTCGTTTTCCAACAAAGGATTCCCTGTGTTAACCTTTGCCAGTGTATTAAAATTTAATTCTTTTCCTTTGGCAGAACTTCTGAATGAGGTAACAAAAATCGGCAGCAAATGGATGGGGGCTTCCGTAGAAGTCGAATTTGCAGTCAATCTACCGGAAAAAGAGGGCCAGAAACCACAATTTTCATTGCTTCAAATAAGGCCCATGGGTCGGTACAAACAAAACCTTGATGTCACAATAGGGCCTGATGAGAAAAAGGCGGCATTTTGTTATTCGACCTTATCCCTTGGCAATGGTGAGTATAAGGATATTCAGGATATCGTTTATGTTGTCCCTGAAACGTTTGATCCTTCAAAAACTGTTGAGATAGCAGCAGAAATTAATAAAATCAATGCCTTGTTTAATAAAAACAGCAGGAAATATGTGTTGATCGGCCCTGGCAGATGGGGGTCATCAGACCGATGGCTGGGCATCCCAGTGGTCTGGAATGATATTTCCAACGTGGGGGTCATGCTGGAGACAACCATAGAAAGTATTAAAGCAGATCCTTCTCAAGGCTCCCATTTTTTTCAAAATATTACATCCTTAGGTATCAGCTATATCACGATATCTGATAAAAGAGATGATTTTATCGATTACCAATTTTTTAAATGTCAGACATGTGAAAATGCAACAACGTATCTAAAGCATGTTCATTTTAAGGATCCTATAAAGATCCTTGTGGATGGCAAAACGTCTCAGGCTGTCTTAATGCCGTACAAAGAAGAAACCAACGGCGATTTTATGAATGATATACCCGTCATTGATTCACGATAATAGAACCATAAGGTTGTCTGCAGGAGATGCA
>CAYFKW010000004.1:256448-274720 GCA_964343845.1 uncultured Desulfobacula sp.
AATGAAAATTTTAATTGTCGATGATGAATTCGTTTCAAGGGGGATATTGGTAAAAAAACTGGAAGGATTAGGTCAGTGCACACCTGCTGGTGACAGTATGAGAGCAATGAAGTTATTTGACAGTGCCGCCAAAACGACAACGCCTTATGACCTTATTACGCTTGATGTCTCCATGCCAAAAATTGATGGCAGACAATTTTTGAGTATGATTCGGAAAAAAGAGAAAGCAAAGAAAATACCCAGAAAAGATCGTGTCAAGATTATAATGGTCACCTCTCGAATGAACATGTCCACCATAAAAGAGTGTATCCGCTTAGGATGTGATGGCTATATTTCCAAACCGGTGAGCAAGATCCAGCTGCTGGAGAATTTAGGCAGGATAGGATTGATTTCTTCAGATGATATAAAAGAAGAGAAAAGAATCACCCATGCACAAAATGTGTCCCAGATTATCGAAAGATTTTATGAAGGAAAAATAAAGCTTCCTGTACTGCCTTCAATCATTAGAGAGGTAAAAGAATTAATGGGTGCAGCCGATCCTTCGATAAAAGACCTGGTGAGAATTGTTAAAAAAGATATGGTCATCAGCGGCAAACTGATATCCATTGCCAATTCTCCCTTATACAGAGGTGTTGACAGGGCGGATAATTTAAATGCAGCCTTGGTCAGATTGGGGATAAAAGCGACGTATGGCTTGATTTCAACCTTGGTAACAAAAGAATTATATAAATCAAAGAATCAATCATTGAATGAAATTTTAATAAAGCTGTGGCTGCATTCTTTTGCCTGTGCCTCTCTTGGCAAACAGATATCAGAAACATTGGGAATCGGTAATGCAGATACTATTTTTCTAATGGGGATTGTTCATGATATCGGAAAAATGCTCATATTGAAAGCTGTGGTGGATATGTATCCAGAAGAATCCCTTGAAAAGATGCCGACACAGATTGCCATTCATGAAATTCACACGACCTTTGGTGCAGCAGCATTGAAAAAGATGAGATTTTCAAAGGAATTTATTCAGATCGCTGAGTTCCATCACTGGAATGATTTTTCAGATGATGACGATAGAGAGCTTTTAATTATTAATCTGGCAGACTATCTGGCCAATAAAATCGGGTATGCGTTTTATACTATAGACCAGGATGATGATAAGGTTGAATTCGGCAGTCCGGAAAGCCTTGAACATCTAAAAAAAATAGAATCCCGGGCACAGCTTAATTTAAGCCCGAAAAAGGTCATGAAACTGGCGATGGATATCAAACCGGTTATCCTGGAATCTGCTGCTGCTTTTTAACCTGCAGGATAACAGCCGGAGAACCCCGGCCCAATACAGATGAAATCCCTGAAATAAATGCTGCTGTATTGTATGTCTTATCCATTAATGATCTTTTTTTTCATCTACTCTTTTACATATCTCGGGTAACTTGATTTTGCCTTCCTGGCCTGTTGAAGATCAATCTCAAGAGTTAACATTTCCCGGTGTGCAGACGTTATCCCCATCACAGCCCCTCTTTCTGGCTCGATGATCCACCCCATTCCGCCAAAATCTTCTTTTAAAGTGTTTGGACCGTTATAATTGGAAGACAGACAGAATGCGCCTGAGACAATAGCCGCAGCCCTGCCGCCTGTCTTCCATATATCAATTTCTGTTTTGGGGGTGGCTCTCGGACATACAAGGATGTCAATATCCTGGCTTACATAGTCTCTTGCTTTTGCTGTAAACCAGAGCTCAGTGCAGATAAGAAACCCAATATTCAGGCCATTGACTGTCATTATATTAAAATTTTGGTCTCCCCTTTGATACCAGGAAGCTTCAAAATACCCGGGTTCATCCGGCAGATAATATTTATCGTGGACCGGGATAACCCCTTTTTCCTGCGTAAAAATGAATCCATTATTTAAAAACAGATTGTTTTTAACGACAGGTCTGGAAGCAATGACCATTTCAACAGGCAGCTCACCCAGCCGGCTAATCCAATGGTTGTGCGCTGCAACTGACTGCCTCCAGAGATTCGGATCTACATCATCTGATCGCGTGATCCAGTCGAAAAACGGCATTTCAGGCAGGACCAGAAGGTCAGAACGGTCTTTTTCAAGATGCTGGATGGTTTTATACCAATGGGCATCGGTTTGCGTCCAGTTGTTTGGGATCTCGCATACAGTTACTCTCATTTATTCAGCGTGTTTCCTTTAAGGTTTCACATTTAAAATTAAAAAAAGGTTTCAGCAAATTTGTTCAAGGCCGCAGACGCCGTCCCAGGCATCAAATTGATGTAACCTTTTTGTTTTTTTTGCAGCAGTTATGATCTGCTCTGACACATGAAATTAAACCTTTATCATTCATCAATTATCGACCATTATTTCAGGTTGTTTTTGTGATGTAAATATTAATTGAACTATTTATAACATTTGCCGGAAAGATTTTGCTATACAGTCGATGGTCGACAGGAGGGTATGTGTCATTAAATTTTAACAACCGTCATGTCCGTTAAAAAGCTGGTATCACCATAACAAAAATCTTGCGTTTGCTGAATAAAACTGATTGTGTGAAATTTAATCAGGCATTCTATATGGAGAATTTAAATGAATATTAATCAAGACCTTCAGCAGCTTGATCTTCCTCCGGACATGATCCATCTGGGGATTGGACAACCCAGCAGTTATTTGCTTCCTGTAAAGGAACTGGAAAAGGCTGCTGCCCATTGTTTATCAAAAGAATCCCGGTTTTTTCTAGCCTATGGAAAATCCCAGGGAAACAGCAATTTTAGAAAAACGCTTGCCAGCTTTTTATCAAATGTATACCCACAAAATGTAGATCCTGAACATTTGTGTATTACCAATGGTAATTCTCAGGCGTTAGAATTAATATGCACGGTATTTGCACGTCCGGGCGATATCGTCCTTGTAGAAGAACCCAGTTATTTTCTGGCCTTGAAAATTTTCGCAGACCATCATCTTAACCTTGTGAGCATACCAGTAGATGAGAATGGGCTGGTTATAGAGGTGCTCAAAAAAAAACTTGAAACGCTGAGGCCCTCATTCCTGTATGCAATTCCAACCTATCATAACCCGGCCAGTGTTACGCTGTCTGCCAAAAGACGGGAAGAACTGGCTGATATCTGTAAAGAGAAAAATTTGCTTGTTGTGTCAGATGAGGTCTATCATTTACTGAATTATTCGGATACACCTCCGCAGCCCATGGGTAGTTTTATTGAACAATGCCCTGTAATAAGCCTGGGCTCTTTTTCAAAAATTTTAGCCCCTGGCTTAAGACTGGGGTGGATACATACACGTCCTGAACTTTTAAAAAAGATTTCAGGATCAGGGCTTTTGGTCAGCGGCGGCGGGCTTAACCCTTTTACATCAGAAATCGTGAATTCATTTATGAAACTTGGATTTCTGGGCCCCCATATTCAACGGCTCAAAACAGTCTATCAGAAGCGAATTGAGATCCTTTGCCATCAATTAACATTGTCTTTGTCAGATCATGCAGAATTTCACATTCCAAAAGGCGGTTATTTTATCTGGATAAAATTCTCAAAAGATATTGATACAAAAACGTTTAGAAAAGAAGCACAGAAACAAAAGATAGATTTTTATCCAGGACTGCTGTTTTCCCACAAAAAAGAGTTGAAAAATTATATGCGCCTTTCTTTTGCCTTTTATGACCACAACATATTGGTTGAGGGGGCCCGGCGGTTGAGCAGGGTTATTTTAGACCAGCTGTAAAAACCTGATGGTTTCCTGAGCAGTCTGAGGATGGGTTTATTTTAAATCCCTTACCGGTATGACCCGATTGCCAAGTTTGCCGGATTTGTGATGCCACATGCTGCCTGAGGCAATGCTTTTCATAAATGGATAAGCCGCCGGACGAGTTCCATTATCCTGAAGCGCCCAGGGGCAGCAGCAGGTCAGCTTGAAAAAACGGTGGATAAGATAATTCCCGGCACATCCCTCTGCGGGCTCAGTTGTGTTGGGCGGATCGTAAACCATTAATGCTTCAAGCTCCTGGATCGTAGGAAATCGCCAATCGGTATAGCCGGCATAATTGAAATTTTTAACATACACTTGTGCTTCATCAAACGACACCTTGGTTCCATTATCAGAATCCGGCCACATCAGATTCAGTTCTGTGTCTATCACTAATCCGTTTGACAACTTTAACAGGTGGTTGTCCTGCTCAACAATGGTGTCACGGTTATATTTTTTGGCTGTGTTGCAGGATGAAGTTCCCAGAAGGAAACAAGCACAGATAATTATGGCTATCGCCATCGGAGTTGGCCATATGGGTTTGATTTGTTTTTTATGATTCATGATGACTGTCTTTTAAAATGTATTTCAGTTCAATTCAACCATTGTACTATTTGTATATAACAATATGGAACAATTTGTTTTGTTCGTCAAGAAAAAAAATGACGGTCTATCAATACGATGAATAAAAAGCATGGCAAACGGAGAGGGGTATTGATTTTTAAAGAAAAGACCGATAAGTGTATGGGGGCTCAACTGGAGAATACCCTGGAGTAATGCATGCGCCTTGATTGTCATAATCTGAATTTTACATACCCGGGCAGTAAGACTGCTGTCATAAATAATTTATCCTTTTCAATGGAAAAACCAGGATTCAAAGCGCTGTTTGGTCCATCCGGTGTTGGTAAAACCTCGCTGGCCAGGATGATTGCCAACTCACATCACCAATTTGATGGCGAAATTGAGATAAGAAAGATAAAGACAGTTCTTTATTCATATAACCAGGAGAGACTGCCGGGATGGTCAAGTGCTGGAAATCATATAAAAAAAGTAACGCCTGAAGGAAAGGATACATTAAAAGAAGAACTTATTCAGGTGTTTGAATTAAAGGATGTTTTAGGGTCACGGTTTTCTCAATTGTCTATGGGACAGCAGAACCGTATGAATCTTCTCCGATACTTACTGCAGGAATTTGATTTATTAATTTTAGATGAAAGTCTTGCCAATGTAGATGAAAAATTAAGAGAAACCATTATTCTCGCAATCAAGGAACTGTTCCCTGACAAAATGTTTTTATATATCTCGCATAACCTGATGGAAGTATCAAAATTCTGCAGTCAAATTCTTGTCTTTGGCAAACCTGAGCATGAAAAAAGTGCGTTTATGATAAACGGCCAGGATTATAAAAAGAACTATCATCTGGACAAAAGAGAACTGGATGTTACGATGCTGGAGATCATGAATGCTTTTTAGGCGGATTTATCAATTCTTAATCGTGTATTTGATGGGTGTCATATTTCTATTGGCGGTAAAAGTTGTTTTATCTTTGTCAGATTATGTCATCCCCGGAGTTCAATTGATTATAGAAACAGCCGGCCAGTTTTCGGGAACGTATTTAATGGATGTCATCAATACGTTATCGATTACGGTTTTAGGACAGTTTTTGTCCATTGTAATGGCATTTACCATTGGAATTCCGGGTAGAAAATCATCCTGGGTGGGTTCTTTTATAAAAGTAACTGCCTATAATATTCAGGCATATCCGATCGTAGCACTTGCGCCCATTATTTTTATCCTTCTGGGTGACGGGTTTATTTCAAGGCTTTTAATTGCAGCCATGATTTGTTATTTTCCCCTTCTTTTGTCTGTACTGGGCATCATGGCGACACCGATAGATGACATAGAACATTTCTATATTGTTACAGGGCGCATGAGATGGCAGCTGGAAGTTAAAATACGTGCTTTTGAGAATTTAAGCAAATTGACGACAGTGATATCAGGCAGCGCCACACTTGCCATGGCCGGGACGATCGTGGCAGAATTTATCGCAGCAACTGCAGGTATTGGATACAGCATCAGGGTTGCACTCTATCAAAGTGATCTGGCAAAAATTTTAATTGCTTTATTTATGATTGGAATTATTATTTCCATGTACCAGGGGATATTGGAAACAATTGGTGAGCGAATTAAAATAAAATGGTCAATATCAAATAAAAGAGAGGTGTTTTGAGACCCTATCATGATTATGTATGCTGGGTTGTCCTGGCGGTTTTAATTTCTGCATCACCCTGCTATGCAAAGACAGTAAAGATTCAATACAGGCTGAAATGGTTTTTTAACACAAGTGTTGCAGGGGATATATATGCAGATGAAAAAGGATATTTTCAAGCAAAGGGTCTGGATGTAATCGTAAAAGAAGGCGGACCCGGGATAAATGTCATTAATGAACTTGAGCTGGGCCGGTCTCATTTTGGAGTGGCATCTGCCGACCAGGTGATCAGAGCAGTGGAGAAAGGTGCTGAAATTGTGGTCCTTGCGCAATTGTTCCAAATTAACCCAATGCAATGGATATACAGGGCAGATCAGCCTGAGATCAAAACACTTCAAGACTTAAAAGGCCGCAAAATAGGCATTACATATGGCGGAAACGATGAAACCATTATGAATACACTGCTCGCAAAGGCCGGGTTAAATCAAAGCGATGTGATTCTCAGCAGTGTCCGGTTTGATGCGACGCCTTTTTTTAAAGGGAAAGTTGATGTCTGGCCGGTATATAAAAATTCCCAGGGTGTGACATATGAAGATAATTTGGTCAGATCAGGAGAAAAAGTGCTGTTTTTCAATCCGCTTGATTTTGGAGTGAATTTTGTAGCAAACTCAGTCATCACAACCAAATCTATGGTAACCCGTTCCCCAGAGGTGGCCGAGGCTTTTTTATCAGCTCTCCTGAAGGCCTGGGAGGCAGCTATGGACCCGGAAAATGAGGTAAGCGTACTTGAAGCAATTAAAAAACGAGATAAAGAAAAAGATCATGAGATACGGAGAAAGCAGTTGGCAGCAACAAGAGAACTTGTAAAACCCTCGCCTGTGGTAAAAATTGGTTCCATAGATAAAGCGGCCTGGCAGCAGACTGAACAGATTATGCTGCAGGAAAAGCAGATTAAGAAAGCAGTACAGATTGGAAGCCGGCTGCAGCAGGTCAACTAAAACAGCTATTGAAGCGTCACGGTTTTGTTGTTTTCAAATTAAATCGAATCATCATTAACAACCCGGAAACAGTAAGACTTATCAGAAGCCCATACCATACGCCATAGATTCCCATATGAAGTTTAAACGCTAAAATATATCCAGACGGGAGTCCAATGACCCAATAGGCTGCAAGGGTAATAAGGGTAGGAACTTTCATGTCTGTTATTCCCCTTAATATTCCAAGACCGACAGCTTGTGTCCCGTCAGATATCTGGAAGAATGCAACAATGACAAGAAGGGCGGCACTGATATCAATGACATCTTTTTCAGCAACGTAAAGACCAGGTAGAGAAAATCTGAAACATATAAAAATCAATCCAGCTGATGCCATAAAGCACGCACACAGGAGGAGAGCAGAAAATCCTGCGGTTCTGGTGCCAGGAAGGTCCTGCCTGCCAACGGCATTGCTGACCCTTATGGTTGCTGCTGATGATATGCCCAGGGCAACCATAAAGGAAATAGAAGCCAGGTTCAGGGCGATTTGGTGAGCCGCCAGTTCAATGGTTCCCATCCAGCCGATCATAATTGATGATGCTGCAAATGCACTTACTTCAAAAAAATACTGGCACCCTGCAGGAATACCGATGGAAACCAGTCGTCTCATCATTGAAAAATCGATTTTTCTATAACGTAACGTAGGGTCAAACCGTTTCATGACAGGGGAGTTTCGTATGACAATGATCAATGCGATGGCCATGAATGTTCTTGAACTGATGGTGGCAATGCCGGCACCTGTCAATCCCAAACCAGGTATACCAAGATGCCCATAGATGAACACCCAGTTGGCGATGATATTGACAATATTGGCCAAAAGCATAATGATCATGGCCGGCTTCAGATAGCTCACCCCCTCTGCAAACTGCCGATAGCTTTGAAACAGCATCATTGGAAGAAGAGACATGCCAAGCACTTTCATATAGAGTGATGCCGGCCGTACAATTTCTTCCGGCTGGTTTAAAAATGCAATACATTCTGAAATCAGGAAGGTGAGTCCGCACAACAACATACCTGAAAAAATATTGACCAGAAGGCCCTGACGCAAAACCACGCCGCATTCCTTTTCACGGCCTGCGCCATAGGCCATGGCCGTTAACGGTGTGACAGCCATTGATATCCCGAACCCGATCACCATTATCAACGTAAATAAGGCATTGGCGATGGAAGCTGCTGCAAGTGCCTGGGCACCTATTTTCCCGACCATGATATTGTCCACGACAGACATGAGCATTTGTCCAAGTTGTCCCACAACAATCGGAAAAGATAGGAGAATTGTTTTTTTTAATTCAGGTTTCAGCATTTTAAAATTAATCAAACGGTTTTAAAATAATATACAGCAAGGGTTGGATTAGACCCTAAATGAATCGAGAAATCAATAAAATAAATATTTATCAAAGGGTTTTATCTTTAATTTGACGGTAGGGTGTTGACCATTTTTTTTAATTCAGTTATTTGTTATTAACTTCTTAAATTTGGCGGATAAAAAGCAATGAGAAGAATCAGTGTTTCCAAAATAAGGCCTGGAATGATCCTGGATGAAGATGTAACAAATACAGACGGCCGCCGGCTATTTTCCAGGAATTTAAAGCTGACGAAAAAAGAAATCCGTACATTAAAAATGTGGGGAATTCCTGAAGTAAGCATCCAAACGGCCCCTGACTTACAAGAGCAACGTGATACTGAAAAAAACGAATCAGAAAATGTGGAAGCCATAGCGTTTCTCGACAGGTGGTTCCAGAAGAATGATATAAAAAATCCTGTTATTGATACGGTATATCAAATCTGTCTGGATCGGTTTGAGAACAACAAGTCTGAAATGGTTTCTGTGTATGAGGAAAAAAACGAGCCCCAGTCCTTCATGGGAAAACCAAAGGTAATTAAGAATTTAGACCGTTTACTGGAAGACGATATAAAACTTCCCTCTTTGCCGACGATTTTTTCAGAAATCAATAATGCTGTAAAAAATCCGCAATGTTCGGGTAAGGATATCGCTGATATTGTCAGCAAAGACACCAGCCTGAGTGCGGCACTCTTGAAAATTGTCAACAGTGCACATTACGGCCTGGGGAAAAAGGTGGAGTCATTACATTATGCAGCAATGGCATTGGGGACAAATCAGGTCAGTTCTCTTGCATTGGGTATCACCGTTATAAAATACTTCAAAGGTATTTCAGGTAAACGGGTAAACATGCAGTCTTTCTGGCGGCACAGCGTGGCATGCGCCATTGCGGCTAAAACAATTGCCACACATGTAAAGGGTGTGAATTCAGATCGGGTTTTTATTGGGGGACTGCTTCATGATATCGGCCGATTGATCCTGTTAAATTATTTTCCGGAAGAGTGTAATTCCATGGTAAACAAGGCAAATAAACTGGGACTGAACTATTACCAGATAGAGCCTGAATATTTTGGAATGACCCATGCAAAACTCGGAAGTCTTTTAGCAGCAAAATGGAATTTTTCAGACAGGATATCCAGGCAGATTCACTATCATCATGCTCAGTTTAAAAAAGTACCGTCAAAAGAAACAGGCCTGGTATATATTTCAAATTGGCTGGTGACGGCGCTGGGAATAGGATCTGCCGGTGAAAATGGACTGCACCGGCTAAGTATGAATGCCTGGACTGCCTTGAATATTCCTGAGAGTACGCTGGAGCCTGTTGTAAAACAAATAGACCGCCAGATAATGGAAGCAGTAAAATTTTTTTATGAATAAGCCGTATGAAATAGATCTTGAAAAAAGATTGGCGTATCTGGAGCAGGCCAACCGGTTTAAAATGATGACGTTGGAGCTCACAAAAGAGCTGGGTGAATTCAATTCCAGTATAAACAAGCTTAAGGATCCCAGTGTCATTTTTGAGCAGTGCAAAGACAGGGCTGAGCGGATTATTGATTTTAAACAGATCGCCTTTCTTCTTGTAAATGAGGATGATGCTGATTTCAACATGTATAAATGTTATCCTGAAAACGGCAGGGAACAGCTTGAACATGAACTTGATGTTTTCATAGAAGATGGTACTTTCTCGCGTGCAGTACTGGAAAAGAAGACTGTCACTGCATATTCAAAAGATTTTGACAACCAATTGCTGCTTCATGTATTGGCGACGGCCTCTCGCGTCAGGGGCATGTTTGTGGGTGTGTTGGAAAAAAATACAAAACAAGTTGAAGAGGCATCGTTTGAGATTTTTTCTATCCTGATGGCACATTGTGCCAATGCCATTGAAAGTTTTGAGTTATATCACCAGCTTAAACAATCAAACACCACGCTTAAGGAAAAAGTTAAACTGCTGTCTATATCTGAAGCATGCTTAAAAGAGGAAATAGAGGACCATAAAAAAACAGAAGCAGCATTGGAATCAAGTGAAAAACAATACAGGCGGTTGGCTGAAGCTGCGGCTGAACTTATTTTCACCATTACAAAAGATGGAAAGATTCTTTATTTAAATGCGTCAGCATTAAAAACAAGTGGATTTTCAAAACAGGTGATGATCAAAAAAAATATCAATGATATAATAAAAAATTTTGATGATGTCATGGAAGCGCGCAGTCAAAATTATACCGATATCCACTCAGCCGTTCTTTTATCAGAATCAGGCAGAAAAATTCCGCTGGAAATCAACATAAAATCCATATCAGACGGGAATGACAGACCAAATGAATTTTTAATTGTTGGCAGAGATATTTCAGAGCGGCTGAAAGCAGAGAAAGAAAAAATGGATCTGGAAGAAAAATTATGGCAGTCACATAAAATGGAATCCATTGGTTTGCTGGCAGGCGGCATTGCCCATGACTTTAATAATATCTTGAGCATTATTGCTACATATACAGAGTTATCTCTTTCTGAACTGCCAAAGGACAATGCGGTCTATGAATATTTGGAACAAATGCAGACAGCATCTAATAGAGCAAGCCAACTGGCCAGAAAACTACATACCATCGGTAAAAAGGATGATCATGATAAAGACATGATCAATATTGATATAACCCTGCATGAAACCATTGACCTGCTTAAGTCGTCTTTAAAAAATGATGTTGAAATAAAAACCAGAATTTTGGATAAAAATCTCATTATCTTAGGCGAGGAAACAAGAATTCAGCAAATTCTGATGAATCTGATTACAAATGCAGCACATGCGATTAAAGAAGGGAAAGGCATTATTACCGTTTCTGCCGAGAAAGTAACCCTGAGCCAGGATAACATCCCCAAGGGGTTGGACATTAAAGCAGGACATTATATCAGGCTAAGTGTCCGTGATAATGGTCCGGGTATTGACCCCAACGTTCTGCACCGTGTATTTGATCCCTATTTTTCAACAAAAAACAGCAGCAATAATTCAGGATTAGGACTTTCCGTTGTGCAGGGAATTGTAAAAAATTATAAAGGTGCCATTGATATTGAAACACAGAAGGGTGCCGGTACCGCCTTCCATGTTTATCTGCCAAATGCCGGTACTTGATTTTCTGCTGTAAAATTATCGCGTCCATTGATTGCGATTTGCCAAAGAGAGTGTTAATATTAAATAATTTCTATAATTGGGTTTAAATTTTTAAATTCTGGGCTCACTATTTTTTTAAAAAAGCGCTGTTATCTATGAAAAAAACAATGAGATTTTTTCCTGTTCCTATTATTATGGTCTGCCTTATCCTTTTTGCTTTACCGAACGTTTTCGCTAAAACAGTTTTAAAGATGAATCATCAATTCCCTTCAACAACTGCTGGTTCAAAAATAGATCAATGGTTTGCTGATAAGATAAAAGAACGAACAAAGGGTGATGTTGTCATCAAGATTTTTTGGTCTAACGGCCTGGGAGGCCCCAAGGAAAATCTTATGCTGTTAAAAATGGGTGCCATTGATATGGCTGCCATGTCATCAGGATATTTTCCTTCGGAGCTGGCATTTTTTTCTGCACCCAATGCCATTCCAATGGGAATGGATAATATTTGTCAGTCCAGTGCAATCATGAAAGCCTTCATGGACAAAATTACGGCATTTTCTGATGAAGCGCGAATTAATAAAATCAAACCGCTTTTTTTTCACCTGCTTAACCCATATTTACTTGTCACGAAAAAACCGGTCCGGTCATTTTCTGACTTAAAGGGCATGCGAATCCGCACCTGGGGAAAAGATATGCCCCGCCTGATAAAAGCGGCAGGCGGCAATCCAGTACCGCTTTTTTTGCCGGATATTTACGAGGCGCTTAAAAGAAGTGTGATTGATGGCTGCCCGTTTTCAGTTGACTTAATGGTGTCGTATAAAATTTATGAACAGGCAAAACATGTGACAGAGGTTGTCCTGTGGGAAGGGCCTGGCTGGGGTGTATGGATCAGTGAAAAAACGTGGCAGGTATTAAGTCCGGAGAACCAGGCCATTTTTATCGAAACTGCAGAGGAGGCAAGGCAGCTGGAAATCCCGGCAACGCATCTGGCTGAAAAAGAGGCAAGGGTATTGCTGAAGAAAAAAGGGGTAACATTTCATTTGTTCCCTCAAAAAGAATTAGCGAAATGGCAATCAGCCAATCCAGATTTTTTTGAAGATCTCATCAACCGATTATCAAAAACAGGTCAAGCAGATGATGCAAAAAAAACTGTCGATTTATGGCTTAACATGCGAAAAAGAATCAAGTGTTCAGATCTAAACTGAAGAAAGCAGTTTCATGTCATTTAAATTAACAAAAATTGGTACGAAATTACTGATTTCCTTTTTGACCCTCAGCATGATCCCTTTTGCAATCGTCGGTGTCCTTTTTTTTATGTATTCTGACAAATCTCTTTCTTCTGTTGCGTTTGGCCAGTTAAAAAGCATTAGAGAAGTTAAAAAAGCCCAGATGGTAAATTTGTTTGCTGAACAAAAAAAAGACATCGGCCTGCTGGTGGATACGATTGCCAATTTTGAGCAGGCTGCCTTTGATAAGCTGATGACCGTGCAGGAAAATAAAAAAGCACAAATCAGAAAATATTTCCAAAAAAGTTTCAGCGATATAAAGGTTATTTCAAAAAATTCTACAGTTGAAAAAGCATTGGCTGATTTTACCTCTGTATTCGATGACAAAGATGGTTTTGATGTCCGATTGTATGATTTTTTTGAACAGATCAAATACGGCAATTTTTTTAAGCAGTTTATTAGTGAATATGGTTATGAAGATATATTGATTGTCAGGAAGTCCGGGGATGTTGTGTTCAGCTTAAATCGTGAATCCGAACTGGGACAGAATCTTTTAAATGGAGATCTGAAAGACAGTGGCGTCACGCGTTGTTTTAAAAACGCTTTAAATGAGATTAATGTTCAGGATTTTGAGCCGTATTCGCCTTCGAATGGAGCCCATATCGCATTTATAGGCGCACCGATTATAGAGACAGGTGATACTACATCAGGTGTCATCATTTTAAAACTTACCAATACAGCAATCAATACCATTGTACAACGCCGCCAGGGGATGGGAGAAACAGGTGAAACCTTTATCATTGGAGATGTTGGAACTGATCCGAATTATCGAACTGACCGGATGATTAAAAGAGGAAAAACTGGAGAAAGGAAACAGGACCGCTATATTAAGAAAGTGACTGATACTTCGTTTGGGCCCAATATCACCGTCGGCAGCACAGGTGAAATGGAGATAGCCCGCTATGATCCCATCAACATTCCAGGACTGGATTGGATAATGGTCACAACCATGTCGTTGGAAGAGGCAATTGCCCCTAAAATAAGCAGTGATGAAGATTACTTCAACTATTTTATAAATGTGTATGGATTCAGTGATTTATTGCTTATCGTACCGAATGGCGATGTGTTTTATTCTGTAGCACATGATGATGATTACAGCACAAATATAATCAACGGCAGCTATAACAACTCAGCCTTAGGAAAAATTTTTCGCAGCGTTTTGAAAAGCAGCACATTTGAATTTATTGATTTTGAGCCGTATGCCCCGCTGTTTGGGGAACCCTGTGCATTTATAGCACAACCTGTCCTCATGAAGGACAGTATTGAATTAATTGTCTGCCTGAGGATGTCTTTTGATAAAATCAACACAATTATGCAGGAAAGAACAGGGTTTGGAGTGACGGGTGAAACCTATCTTGTAGGACCGGATAAGCTCATCCGGTCCGATTCTTATCTGGACCCGGTGAATCGTTCAACAAAGACATCTTTTGCAAACCCTGAAACCGGGACGGTTGATACAACAGCAAGCCAGGAAGCTTTGACAGGCATCACCGGTGAAAAGACAATAATAAATTACAAAGGGGATAAGGTCCTTTCAGCTTACACACCATTGGAATTAGGGGAAACAACCTGGGCGCTCATCGCTGAAATCAGCAGAGAAGAAGCATTCTCAGCCTTCAACATAATAAAATGGCTGGCACTGATTATTGTTTTTATTTTTATCGGCATGATGTCAATTATTTCACTATATAAGGCAAGACAGTTTGCAAAACCGATTTCCCAGTTGACCAGGGGTGCTGAACAGGTTAAAGGACGAAATTTTGACATTTCCATCAACGTTAAAAGTGATGACGAACTGGAGTTGCTCTCTGATGCATTCAACGACATGGTGAAAGAGATTCGAGTGTATTCAGATGAGTTGGAACACAAAGTTGATCAATTAAAAAAAGCAGACCTGGAAATAAGAAAAAGCAATGTCCTTTTAAATGCAGTAATGGATGGAGCTTCTGATGCTATATTTATCAAAGATTTAAAGCACAGATACCTGATGGCAAACCGTGCAGCCTGCGATGCTTTTGACCAGCCGGTTGAAAATGTTTTAGGCCATACAGATTATGATTTGCTGCCAATGGAATCTGCAGACTATATCCATGCGCAGGAAGAAACAGTGATCGAACTGGGAATAGAAACGCGGTCAGATTTAAAGTTAAACACATCAAAAGGAGATACCTACTGGCTTGTGAATAACGGTCCTTACCTGGATAAGGATGGTAATATTATTGGTCTTATTGGCATTGCCAGGGATATCACACAGTATAAAAAGACTGAAAAAGAAAAAGAAGCACTTGAATCAGAACTCCGTCAATCGCATAAAATGGAAGCTGTCGGTACGCTGGCTGGAGGAATTGCCCATGATTTTAATAATATTCTTGCAGCGATTATGGGGTATTCAGAGATGATCGGGTTTGAATTATCTGAGGATAGTGCAGAAAAACAATATATTGCTGAAGTAATGAAGGCGAGCAACAGAGCAAAGAACCTGGTAAAACAAATACTTGCCTTTAGTCGAAAGTCAGAACAATCCCGATCGCCGGTCCAGTTTCAGATCGTCCTGAAAGAAGCATTGCAGCTCCTTCGGGCAAGCATACCAACCACGATAGAGATTAAATCTGAAATAGAAGGTGACTGCGGTGATATCTATGCTGATGCAACGCAAATCCATCAGGTGATAATGAATATTTGTACAAATGCAGCTCAGGCCATGGATGACAAAGGTGGGGTTATGACCGTGACACTTAACCAGAAAGAGCTGTCAAAAGATTCAATCCAAAATGAGCCGCATTTAAAATTGGGCAGGTACATCCGGTTTTCAGTCCAGGATACTGGTATGGGCATTGAAAAAGACATTGAAGAGCGGATTTTTGATCCGTATTTTACGACAAAGGAAATAGGGAAGGGTTCTGGAATGGGCTTGTCAGTCGTTCATGGTATCGTTAAGAATCATGACGGCATTATTACGGTTGAAAGCATTCTCGGAAAAGGAACTGTTTTTAATGTCTATTTTCCGGTTATTCAGGAACGGCAATTCAAACAACTGGATATTGAGGTACCCATCCCCAAAGGGACTGAAAGCATAATGGTGGTAGATGACGAAGAAGCCATGATCGATATCACGAAACGAAGACTGGAAAAAATCGGATATAAAGTCACGGCGATTAACAGCAGCGTAAAAGCGCTGGAGATTTTTAAGGCAGACCCTTTGGCGTTTGATTTAATTATCACGGATCAGACAATGCCCCATATGACAGGGGAAACACTGGCCAAAAAAATGATGGACATTAAAGAAGACATCAGCATTATTTTATGTACAGGATACAGTTCTAAAATGGATTCTGAAGCTGCAAAAGAGATTGGCATTAAATCATTTCTGTTGAAGCCGGTAGACTTAAGAGGGTTAGCGACCACCATTCGAACAGTTCTTGATAAAACCACATGATAACAGCGTTGAGGCAATAATTTTTTACATTTTTAAGGCCCATTCCACTGCTTTTTCAGCATGAATTTTGGTTGTGTCGTATAATGGGATCTCCACATCTTCCTGTTTAAGCAGCATACCAATTTCTGTACAGCCCAGGATAATACCTTGACACCCTTTTTGAACCAGGCCCCGGGCAATATCAATATAGGTTTTTTTTGAATTCGGTTTTATGTTTCCCAGGCACAATTCATCATAAATAATACGGTGTATTTTCTGTCTGCTTTTTTTTTCCGGTATGATGACATTCAGATCAAATTCTGATATCAGCCGGTTTTTGTAAAATGCCTGTTCCATTGTGTATGCAGTGCCTATAAGGCCGATATTTTTTACATTGTCCTTGGCAAGGACTTCAGCAGTGGCATCTGCAATGTGAAGCAGGGGTATCGTCACTGCATTCTGGACTGCATCAGCCAGCTTGTGCATTGTATTTGTACAAATCAATATAAGATCAGCCCCCCCGCGTTCAACTCTTTGGGCTGCATCTGTCATTATAGTTTCAAGACGGTTCCAATCCCCTTTTTGCTGAAGTTTTTCAATGGGGCCAAAATCTACACTGTAAAGTAGTATTTCAGCTGAATGGAGCCCGCCCAATGCATTTTTAATACCCTGGTTCAGTTCATTGTAATAATGGGCTGTGCTTTCCCAGCTCATTCCTCCAATCAGCCCTATGATTTTCATTTTGTCATTCCTTGTTTATATAAAAGATGGATGAGCGCTTTACTGCTTTAAATTCATCCTGTATAAAGGGTCTCCGACAAGAACCATTTTCCAGGAAAGATAAGGCAGGCTGACAAGATAAGATTCTGCAAGGGTCAGATACCCCTCAGTTAAAAAATTAAAGAAAATTTCAGGTACGGGAAAGGCCTGGACATAGGGCTCTCCCACAGGACCAATGGTTGCTGTGATGCCTTTATCCAGCATTTTTTTACACCAGACGTTGCTTTTTTTGTTTTTAAGCGTCACGCATTCAGAACTGGCAATATGATACCCGACAGACCCTTTCTGCCATGAAAACGCATCAATATAATTTGCCAGACTATACCAGCCGCAATAAATCGCTGCGTCCGGACATTCGCCATTTTTAAATAGTGTATCAGCATCATTAAGGATCACCTTTATTCGATTGTTTTCAGACAACAGGCTGGCGGCTGAGTGAATTGATTTATCATAAAAGCCGTATCCTGAAACCTTTTTGTTACCTGGGTTCTTCCACCTGGCATCAAAATAGGCATTGCCTTTTAAGCCGTTTTTTTCAGCTTCAATGCTGTCATTTATAATTCGTTTTACAATTGCTTCATCTGCCCCGTCAAGCCGACTTGTCATCAGCACTTCAGATCTTTTAATTTCAGTTTTTTTATTTTTAAACCCTAAATAGTACGGATTGGGCAGCCACCTGTCCAGTTCATATTCCTCTTTTTTTACAAGGGTTAATTCAGAGTCAAAGGCAGCCATTTTATCCGTTCGCTTCAACAACATTGAAATTTTACTGTTTAACAGGGATAATTGGTCATGTTTTTCCTTCCTGATTTTTGAGTCTGTGATATTTCCCTTTGTGAGTTGATTTTCCAATTCAATCCTTTTATTTTTAAGGCCATCCAGCTTTTTTTGTTCCTCAGTGGATCTCTTGGGAGATGAAATCCTCAATGGAATTCCAAAAACAGTGACGATGGCGCGGATCTGATCGTTGGCATTAACGAATGCTCTGACACGCGGGATAACTTTTTTTTCATACACTTCCCTGGAGCAGGTTTCCTGATCTGTCAGAGACAGCAGGACAAGGTTTTTTTTGGGGATTTTTCTTTTTTCCATATAATAGGTTGCAAGCCCTTTACTTTTAGATGCATTAGTGTTTGCAACCACAAGGACTTCCTCCGGACTGAGTGCAAACGCACTTGACCAGACCAACAAAAAAAAGGCCGCACAGAAAAGGGAAAAAAATGGTTTTCTAATCGAAACTGGACGCATATGAGAACATAACCCTATGGTATTATCACGCAATTCATCAAATTCAACACAGCACTTATAGAAGAGCGTTTAATCGATTGTCGCATGCATACAACTGTAAATAAGCAC
>CAYFKW010000005.1:0-39717 GCA_964343845.1 uncultured Desulfobacula sp.
GCCATAAAGTTTTTCGTTTTGTGAAGCGTGCATAGATCACAGACAGTTGAAAGGGCTTCTATTTTCTTCTAAGTTGGTATTTGCGGACTGCTCGATTATGTTCCTGAATGGTTCTTGAAAACTGATGCGTGGTATCTTTTTTTGATACAAAAAAAAGATAATCTGTCTGATCCGGGTACAAGGCTGCTTTTAAAGATAAAGCCCCGGGATTTGCAATCGGGCCAATG
Source organism: uncultured Desulfobacula sp. (assembly GCA_964343845.1). Classification (GTDB taxonomy): domain Bacteria; phylum Desulfobacterota; class Desulfobacteria; order Desulfobacterales; family Desulfobacteraceae; genus Desulfobacula. Next base: position 228 of record CAYFKW010000005.1, read on the forward strand.
GGAAGGCCCTTAATTTGATACGTATTGTAAGGGGTCGCCATTTTGAGATGTTTTCTTTTAATATTGCCGTCAAAATTCTTAATGCCGTAAATCACTGTTGGATCACTTTCAAGCCGCATGTTTTTTTTTAAACGGTTGTGGAATACCGAAGAAATGATCGGCCTTTCAAAAGCTGCACCAGTTTCTTTTTCAATGATTGATGCCAGGGTCACCACCTCATGGATGGTAAAATTTAATTTATCGGCTTTTTTCTGCCATTGTGTTGTAAATGTATCTTTAAAATGACCCACCATTGTGGTGATGATCTTTTCACAGGAACTTGGTTTCGGGAAAAAATAGGTGTCTGGAAACAAATACCCCTCAAGGGTTGTAGATTTTATTCCCAGGGAAACAATAAACGATCTGTTATAACAAAGGTCAATAAATTTGTTCTTTTTGCATAACATTGCTTTTTCAACCAATGCAGCAGTTTCTCTTAAAGTTAATCCTTCCGGCAGGGTAATTCGATACAATCTTACTTTTCCTTTTAAAAGAATTTCTATAATCTGTTCAGGGGTCTGACCGGCAGAAAGAAGATATTCACCTGCCTGAAGTTTTTTCCCTGCCTTTTTTGATTTTGCATAAAGTTTAAAATACAACTGGTCTGATACAATAGATTCTGATTCCAGATTTTTTGAAATAACTTTAAGGCTTTGGCCGGGTGCTATGATAAATATCTTTTCTCTGGCTGTCTCGTCATAGGGTGTCCGAATGAATGAAGACATCTGAAAATAAAAATAGGCACAGGCGCCGATCCCTGTACTTAAGAGAATAATAAATGAGATATAAATTATTTTTGATTTGCTTTTCAGCATATATTTAATGAAGCATAAAAGATTAAAGGGTATCAAAATGTTGATACCCTTTAATCTTTATTTTGCTAAAATTTAACCCTTATGCTGATTTATCAATCGGAAAATCAGTATCAGGGTTATAACAGATTCTGCAGCAGTTTAAACATCGTTCAGCTTCAGTATGTGCCTTATCTTCCGGCAGTACAAGATCAACTTCTATCATTGAATCCAGCCTGTTTTCAACAGGAACTTCCGGCATCTTTGCCCTGGGTTTCTTTTCAATGCCATCCACTTTGGTGAAGATGGATTCGTGAATTCTTTTTTGTTGTAAAGAATCTTCTACCGGCTCAACAGGTTCACCTTTTAAGAAAAGGTCTATAGATCGGGCAGCCCTTCGTCCGCCGCCAATAGCAGAGACAACAAGATCCGGTCCGGTTGCGGCATCCCCACCAGTAAAAATATATGGGATTGACGTCTGCAGGGTTTCAGGGTTGTTGTCAATCGTATTCCAACGGGTCAATTCCAGATCATTCATTCTGGCATGTGGGTCTTTCTCTTTAAAAGAGGCATCCGGTGCCTGACTGATGGCAGAGATGACCATCTCAACATCCAGGATTGTTTCTGACCCCTCAACCGGTTCCGGTCTTCTTCTGCCGGACGCATCTGGTTCGCCCAGTTCACATTTCAGGTACTCAAGACCTTTGACTTTTCCGTTTTCATCTCCAATAACACGTGTAGGAGCCGCAAGGAATACAAAATCAATGCCTTCCTCTTCAGAGGCAACAATTTCAACTTCATTGGCAGGCATCTCGTTTCTGGTTCTTCTGTACACAATATACACTTTTTCAAGGCCCAGCCGTTTAAGCGTCCTGACACAGTCTATTGCACTGTTTCCACCGCCAACAATCGCAGCGGTTTTGCCAAGTTTTATTTCCTGGCCACTGGAAAATCTCTGGAGAAAATCAATCCCTTTAAAACAGCCGTCCAGATCCTCTCCTTCGATTCCAAGCGCATAATCTTTCCATGCACCAATCCCCATGAATACAGCATTATATCCCGAGGCCATCAAAGAGCCCAGTCCAAAGTCCTCACCAAATTTAACATGCGTAAAGGCTTTAATACCCAAATCAAGGATCCCCTGGATTTCCCAGTCAAGAACTTTTTTGGGAAGTCTGTACTCTGGGATACCATATCGGATAATACCGCCAAGTTTTGGCATGGCTTCAAAAATATCCACCTGGTGCCCGATCCTTCTCAGGAAGAATGCACAGGAAAGCCCGGCAGGTCCGCCGCCAATTACAGCAACCTTTTTACCGGTATCCGGCGCACATTTGATGGGTATTCTGGACCCGGAATTCATTTCATAATCTGCGACAAACCGTTTGAGCTGGTTAATGGAAACCGCCTCATCTTCAATGCCGCGTCGACATTCATTTTCACAGGGATGAGGGCAGACCCGGCCGCAGGCAAGCGGCAGTGGATTTCTCAACCGGATGGTTTGGACAGCTTCTTTATATTTGCCTTCTTTAAGCTGGTTGATGTACCGGGGTATATTAATTTCAGCAGGACATGTCTGGGCGCATGGTGCTAATGCATCCTGCTTTTGATTGAAGCTCATCAGTTGTTCAGACAATGTATTGACCTGAATGATGTTTTTAGGACACGCCTGTTGGCAGGCGCCACACCCCACACAAAGATCATCATTTACAACTGGATAACCTTTAGGGCCGATTTCAACCGCACCAAATTTGCAGGCTTTTACACAATCACCAAGACCGATACATCCGACGCCGCAAACCCGTTTACCGCCAAAGACAACTGCCATGGCTTTACAGGAAGAAACGCCCATGTAGTGGTATTTATCATCGGCCCGGTTTCCACCTTCACACATATTATAGGATAACGGGCTTTCTGCAGCACCTGCATCAACCCCCATTATCTTTGCTACTCCTTCCACGCCTTCTTTACTTGATACGATACATAAAGAAGGGGGCTCCACACCGTTAACAATCGCTTCTGCCGCTGCAGAACATCCTGCATATCCACAACCACCGCAGTTTGCACCGGCCAGGTTATTTTCAACCAGCGCAATCCTTGGATCTTCGTAAACATAAAAGACTTTGGACGAGAGGCTGAGAACGATGCCGCACAGAGCGCCGATGCCTAACATAAACAATAAAGCTGAGATCATATTATCACCTTATATTTAATTGAATAATTCAAATCTTTAGATTCAAAAGTCTTCATAAATTATTCCATTTTTCTAGACCATTCCCTTGAATGACATAAATGTCAGCGCGATGATACCTGCTGTCACAAGTCCTATTGATGTATCTTGTAACGGTTTAGGTACTCTGGCGAGGTTGATTCTTTCCCTGACACCAGCAAAAAGGATGAGCGCCAGCCCAAAACCAACCGCATAAGAGAATGAGGATACAAGGGCGTTTATAAACGAATATTCTTTGCTGATATTGAGGAGACATGCCCCCATGACTGCACAGTTTGTTGTGATCAACGGTAAAAAGATTCCCAGACCTGCATACAGTGCCGGGATACTTTTCTTAAGAAACATTTCTACAAACTGGACAAGCGATGCAATGACCAGAATGAAGGATACGGTTCTTAAATATTCTATATTAAGCGCTTTTAACAAATACGTATCAACGATCCAGGTAATCATTCCTGCCATAACCAGAACAAAGATAACTGCCATTGCCATACCCACGGCAGTTTCCATTTTCTTGGAGGTACCCAAGAAAGGGCAGTTGCCTAAGAATTGGGCAAGGAGAATATTGTTAATGAAGACACCTGCGATGAAAATTTCAAAAAATTCCATTTATCTTCTCCTTATTTACTTGGGATGAGGTTCATGGCTGCCAGCATCAGCCCTAAGGCGACAAAGGCACCAGGAGCTTCTACCATAAACGTAAAGGGCTGGAATGCCGTTCCCATTTCAAAAACAGGTGTACCGCCCCAAATGGTAATCGTACCCGCACCTAAGAATTCTCTGACTGCTCCGAGTGCTGCCAGAGAAAGCGTAAATCCAATACCGATGCCAAGTCCATCAGCAACTGAAAGTACAGGTGTATTTTTACTGGCAAAAGCCTCTGCCCTGCCAAGGACAATACAGTTAACAACAATCAGCGGGATAAAAATACCCAGTTTAAGAAACAATTCATATGTAAACGCCTGCATCACAAGCTCTACAATCGTAACAAACGTGGCGATAATGACGATGTAGCAGGCGATTCTGACCTTTGAAGGTATCACGTTTCGAAGAAGAGATACCAATAAGTTTGCGAAAACAAGAACAAAAGTGGTTGCAACACCCATTCCAATACCGTTTTCAACAGTCTTCGTTACTGCAAGAACCGGGCAGAGCCCTAAAACAAGCCTGAAAGGAGGTATTTCAGCCCAGAGTCCTTTTGTAAATTCTTTTGCTAAGGATTGTGCCATATCTTAAGTTCTCCTCTAATGCTTTATTTAATCTGTTTTAAAATTTCAGGTTTAAGCTTTTTATAAAGATCCTGAGCCTGGACAGCAGCCAAAGTGACGGCTGCAGACGTAATCGTTGCACCAGACATGGCATCAATCTCACCATTGGCACTCTTTAAATTTAAGTTTGCATCAACGGGTTTATCTGTAAATTGTGATACAAACTCCGGATCGTCCTTTGCTCTCGCGCCTAATCCCGGGGTTTCAGCATGTGTTGTTACCCGGGCAGCAACAATTTTATCACTGTCAAGGTTGATGCCAACCATCAATCCAACGTCGCCACCGTAGCCGCCTTTACCTTTGGTTTCAAAAGCAACCGCCTTGGAACCGTCTTTCAGCTTGGCAGGGAAGAATTTATATTTCACCCCTTCATGCTCAATTTCAAATTTATCTTTGGCAGGTTCATTTTCCACTTCACCGAAAATTTCATTCATGGCCGGTGCCAGTTGAAATTTAAAAATCTGTGCTTCAATTCTATCTTTTGTACCAGATTCTATTGCGGCCAGGAGTCCACCAGAAACAGCGGTCAACACTGTTAACACGACGACCATACTAATCATTTCACGCATTGTTCACTCCCTTCCCCAATGCTTTGGGTCTGATGTTGTCGATCAGGGGGTTAACAAGGTTTATCAATAAAATGCCCAATACAGTTCCATCTGCATATACGCCGATATTCCTCATTAGAATGATCATTACACCACCAAGGAATCCATAGATAAACATGGGGATCGTGTTGACAGGTGATGATGAATTCTCTGTGGCAAGAAAAAATGCACCCAGAAGTGTATACCCTGAAAACAGATGAAACAACGGGCCTGCATAATTGTCTGAATTTGACATATTAAAAAGGAACGCTGTGATGACAATGCCCAAGATAAATGAAACAGAAATTTCCCATCGAACATATCCCCTTAGAATTAAGAATATACCACCAAATATAATGCCCAATCCAAATGTTGAGCCGATAGATCCGACTTCTTTACCCATAAGAAGATCGCCAACAGGAAATAATTCAGCTGCAGCCGCACCCTGAAATTTGACAGCAGCAAGCGGTGCGAGTTCAGTAAAATCAAATGAATAATTCACCAGGGCTGTGTCAAAATCAAAAAAGCTGTTCCAGGACAGCATTAAAATTGCCATCCCTAAGAGGGCTGGGTTAAACGGGTTTGCACCGATTCCTCCAAAAATCATTTTCCCTACGATGACAGCGACAAAGGTTCCTGTGATAACTAACCACCATGGAGATGTGACAGGAAGCATCATGCCGAAAAGAAGTCCGATAACGGCAGAATCAAGGTTGCCGACAGACTGTTCTTTTTTTGATATTCCATTAAAAATAAATTCCCAGGCCATGGCAGTGGAAATGGAAAGCGCCAGTACACCAATCGCAGGTGCTCCAAACTGAACAATACCAAAAAGTACTGCAGGAAGCGCAGCAATCATGATATTCAGGTTCATTTGGAACAGGCTATCTCCATCATGCCAGAAAGGCGCATGGGATACAGTTAATTTAAAGTTATTCATTGGCAGTCTCCAATCTAAATATCTGCTCTAAGTTTTGAAAGCTCATGTTTGCCAAGTCTGATGAACTGGTATAAAGGAATTCTTGCAGTACAGACATATGCACAAAGTCCGCATTCAATGCAGGATTCAAGATCATACCTGTCTGCCGCTTCCTCATACTGGTCCGCTTCAAGATATCGGACAAGAAGGTTTACAGGAATATTAACAGGGCAGGTACGGATACATTTGCCGCAATTGACACAAGCATTATTCGAAAGTTCAGGAATTTCGTCCCGGTCTTGAATGATTACTGTATCCATGTCCGGTTGGACAGGATGGTGATGTGTATATGTTGCAAATCCTTTCATGGGGCCGCCAACAACAATTCTGTCATAGTCATTGACATGAATACTAAAGGTGTTGAAAATTCTACGTAAAGGCGTCCCAATCGTAGCTTTTACTCTGTATTGAGTTCCTTGTTTCCCAATAATCGTCAGGATTTTTTCAAAGTTTGCAGCTTTTGCCTTATATGCATTGGCTAATGAAACAACAGCTTCTGCAGACATAAAACAAACGCCCAAATCTTCAGGCGTTTTCCCAGGAGGAAGTACCATATTTAAATGGTCTTTTAAAACCATTGCAGGTAAATTTGACGGGTACGCCATGCTGGTATTAAAAACTTGCAAGGAATCGAATCCACCCTGCAGATTTAAATTTTTCGGAACAGTAATACACAGTTTTGAAACATTGGTCAGTTTTTTTAAAATCTGAGCACCTTCTTTTATCTCATCCGAATATTTTAATGCGATATATTGATTGGTCGTGGATAAAAGATCTGTATCAGCACAAGTGATGACGATCGTATTGATATTCACATCACCATTGGCAAGGGTTTTAAAAGGTGGTGCACCTGGCAGCATCCTTAAATACTCATCTGCAGAGGCAATATCTTCTTTTAGGTCATAGACTACCGGGTCATCGTCAGTTGCTTGACTCTGATCATTTTTAATAACCAGGTAAGTAGATTTGTTGCCAAAATCATCTGAATAGACGTCAATGAGGTTTATGGTTCCTGTTACAGGAGAAATCGCATACGCTGTACTGTCTTTGTAAAGGTACAGCTTTCCTCCTTTTTTTACCGTGTCTCCTTTTTTTAGCAGCGTTTCTTTTGTGCTATCCATGGGCTCATTTAAAAGCAAAATAAGGTTGGACGGTATTGGTATTGACTCTGGCTCTTTCGGATCTGATTCTACAAGATCATAATTGAGCGTTGGTTGGGTTAAAGCGAAAAAAGATCGTTTAATCATAATAAGTCCTTGTTTTGTAAAAAGCTAAGATCATTCAATACTGTTGGTTATTAAAGGTTTAATTCAACTATATGGAATGACACGAATTACATTCTGTCGGACCTGCGCCACTGTCTTCATGGCATCCCTTGCACTGAGCATGAAACGCGTCAGCTCTGGATGGTAAGTCTTCATCACCTGTTTCCTCATGGCACTCACTGCAGTTGTAGGTTTCATCATCTTCAATGTTGTGATGGCAGTCTAGGCAATCATTTCCATAATCGCCAATATGCACTTCATGGGTGAATAAAACTTTTCCAGCCTTGTTCTGAAACATCATGCGAATTGGTTCTTCAGGTACAGGGGGAGTAAAAGAGGCATAGCATATAATTCCAGTGATCAAAAGAATGATCATCATCGATATAGCTACTTTTAGGTCTCGTTGTGATGTCATAATACTTCTCTCTTATCTAAGGGTTAGAGTTCATGCGACAAACCCACAACTAGCCAGCGTATATATTATATTGTCGTTATCTTGGCAAGGAAAAAATATTAAATTTAAGGCAGGGAACAACCCTCTGGAATGACGGGTGGTTTTTTCCTTACAAGGAAAGGTTTGTACTCATTTTTTTTTGAAAGGGATTTATTTTTTTTCCGGATAATGAAAACCGAAAATCCAAAAAAAATAAACCCGGTTACCATTGAGAAAAGGGAAGGATTTATTTGAAATAAAGGGGCCATATTATGACCAATGATGGCACCTAAAATAAGCAGCAGGATTGGAAAAACATACAAAAGAAAAGTTAAAAAAAGCAAGGGTTTTGTTTCTAAACCGACAACCACATGATCTCCTTTTTCAACGTTCAGCGTGTTCTTTACAGAAAAGAGTATCTCTTTTTGGCTGTTGGCTGTACCACAGCTTTTTTTTGAAGAACAGGATTCACATGCCCCTGATCGGATTGTTTTAACCCATGCAGTGGATGAGGCGACGTTTGTAACAACTCCAGTTTCAGTGATCATGGTTTAAGGGGTCTTTTGTCAGGCAACAATATTTACTATCTGGCTGTTTTGTGCAGCAGATGCAATATCCTGACGGGGCTGGCTCTGGGCAGCAGCTTCCTGATCTTCAGTTTCTGTTGCAGCTTCTTGTGCTAGTCTGTCCTGCGCTTCTTGTGTAATCGTGACCTCAAACGCCTGCTGAGCCGCAGCTGTGTTTTCTGTATTTAAATCAGTTCTGGATGCCTCAAGGTTTTGTTCTCGCAACTGAGTATTATCAACCGGGGGGGTGGCATGGGGGACATTTGCGTATGCATTTGCTCCCTGTATGCTGTTAATATCCATAATTTCCCTCCTTGGTGTGGTTATTCCTTCATTTGTTAAGAATAAACCCGATACATCTATATGTCAATTTTTTTGTTGATTTTTCTTGACAAAAAAATGGGGGTGATATATACCTTTCGAGTCTTTCTCAAAGGCACTGCTCCCCAGTAGCTCAGTTGGCAGAGCAATTGGCTGTTAACCAATGGGTCCGCGGTTCAAGTCCGTGCTGGGGAGCCAATTTCATAAAGCTTTTCAGCGTCCGGGCTGGAAAGCTGTTTTTATTTCTGTATTAGATTTAATGTTGTTTTTCAAAACAGCCAGTCATTTTTAAGGTCAAAACTAAAAATCAAACCGGCTTCAGAAAACTATATAATTAAAGGAATGCAGGGCATTATTCTCACTGGTACCGGACTGGTTTGAAATATTCGATTCCATATTCACATGGTTTATGTTTTTCAGTCCCGGGAGGGGAGGATGAATTGATGTTTGACCACTTGACGCAGCCACTATAGCTTTTGTATTTTTCAGGCCCTTGTGCCTGTTTGTCATGATGCGGTATCTCCAGATAAACAAGTTGTCCTACAACGAGTTTTTCATTGGTCAGCAAAAAAGTGCCTCCCTGGGAGTAGTTTTTCATTTCCGCATAAAAGGATTGATCCTGGTGATCCATATGATACAAATTTATGGGGCAGTGATGATTGTACCGCTTGTAGTTCCTTTTTTCTTCATGTGCCTTCATAAGGAAGTCCCATTTTATTTGATGTTAAGATTTGTTTTTAAAAAAGTTATATAAAATCTTATGGTTTAAATTGCAAAACATAAATTGAAAAAAATTTAGATTCAATAACTCAAATGTTAGGATTCGTTTGATTTCAACCTGCTGTACTCTTTTACAATTAACTCAAGTGCTTCGGCATTTGACAGCTTTGTCCCCTCTTTAACGTTAAAAATGGCTTCTTGAACGTCAGGTGACAGCATCATGTTGAAATTTTTATATCCCTTTTCTTTTAAGGAATTTCTCCATTTTGCAGCTCTCTCTCTGTTTCTTTCCCTGTACTGTTTGCCGGTTAAGAGTGCCATAAAAACCTAACCGCTTTACGCGTGTTTGATTGAGTTCAAGTATTTGAGCTCTTCATTGATTTCTTCTAAATTATAATAATCTGGTATTTCTTTGTTTGTGTTATTTGGATAGGAAAGAATCGCTTTGCAAGCCATTAAGTCCTCCTTTGTTCTTTTTATGGCAATGTCTACTTCATATAAGTCAAGATACTCATCAAGAATCTGGCCTGGCTGGAATTGCCTTGATTCTTTTTTGATACGGTTTGCCATTGCACACCTCATTTGTTATTAGTAACATACTTAAAAAGTTTTATAGATATCTATAATATAGTTATTAACTCGTGTCAAGGATGTTTTATTAACGATAATACAAACTATATTATAACGTCTTTTATATGAAAATAAAACCGTGCGCATTAACATTTTTTCAAATGGATATTGTTCGGAACTAAAAAAAAGGATGATACCTGTCGGAAATTCAGGTGGAAACTGTAAAAGGCCGGGTTGAGTTACCCCCAAAATTGCCGTGTTGCTTGGTGAGTCTTTGAACCAAAAGTTCAAAGGTGGGCATCCAGTATTACCTTTAGGCTTTTCCATACTTTCTGGAACCTGCGCACCAGTAAAAGTGTGGACTCCCGTTCACATACGATTAGGGCAAAGACTTTCGCACAATCACGTACATCGCAGGGGCAAGATTCTCATAGGGGTATTCTATATTTTGTTTGATTGTGTTGTCAATTAATTTTTAATTTGACAGGTAAAACCGTTTTTTGAGACAAATAATATGAATTTATTACATTTTTCACATAATTATCCTATTATTGCTTGACAGATAAACCTTTACGGGAATACTGTTTCACAAGACAGTGTTTAGACGTTGTAATAGACATGAACGACAGGTACAGAAAAATGACCGATGACAGGCCTGGACAGCTAATTTGAAAACAGATAGAAAATATAAAATTCTTACAATTGATGACGAATCTTATATCCGGCAAAGCATCAGGACCTATCTGGAGGACTACGATTATATTGTTTTTGAAGGTGAAAACGGCCGGAAAGGGCTTGAAGTTTTTGACCGCGAGCATCCTGATCTGGTCATATTAGACTTGAGAATGCCAGAGATGGATGGCCTGCAAGTGCTTGAAGTATTGAGAGAAAACGCCCCGCAAACACCCGTAGTGGTTGCCTCAGGGACAGGGAATATTACGGCGGTTGTTGAAGCGCTTCATTTGGGTGCCTGGGATTACATTTTAAAACCTATCCGGGACTTAACCGTACTTTATCATTCTGTAAAAAAGTGTCTTGAGAAAAGCCTGTTAGAAAAAGAAAACAAAGAATACCAAGAGCGGCTTGAAGATCTTGTAAAAGAAAGAACCATAGAGCTCCAGAAAAGCGAAGAACGGTATAAGGCTATTTTTGAATATACTGGAACTGCTGCCATTATTCTTGAGCCCGATGATACCATTTCTATGGTAAACTCAAAGTTTGCAGAGCTTGCGAATATGGAAGGACGGGATATCGCTGGGAAGAAAAAATGGTATGATTTTGTGGCAAGAGAAGATATTGAGGTGATGCGAAATTATATAGCGGCAAGAATTAAAAATAATTCAGATAATTATGCCCCAATGCAGTATGAAATAAAATTTGTCGCTAATGATGGCAAAAAAAAATATGTGTATGTGAGTTTGGGAATTATTCCTGGAACCGACAAAGCGGTTGTATCTTTATTAGATGTGAGTGAGAAGAAGAAAGCTGAAACAAGATGGAGGCGTCTGGAAAATCAACTTCGAAAAGCCCAAAAAATGGAGGCAATCGGTACGCTGGCTGGTGGAATTGCCCATGACTTAAATAATATATTGAGTCCGGTTCTTGGATATTCTGATATGATTATGAGGTCGTCAGAACCAGAAGGAGAAGTGTACAAACGAAGTGAAAAAATTCAAAAAGCGGCATTAAGGGCAGCTGATTTAGTAAGTCAGGTGCTATCTTTCAACCGTCGCTGTGAAGAAGAAAAGCACAAAATAAAAATTCACCCTGTGTTAAAAGAGGTTTTAAAGCTGCTAAAAGGGTCAATTCCTTCAACCATTACCATTGTTGACAAGGTTGACAGGCATTGCGGACCTGCAGTTGCAGATCCAACACAAATTCACCAGGTCATAATGAATTTGTGTACCAATGCATACCATGCAATGGAAAAAAATGGGGGAACGCTGACTGTCGGATTAAAAGAGATTGTGTTGACAGGTTCAGATATTCTCGGTTATCCAAATCTGATTGATGGAGAAGGAAAATACCTGATGATTGAGGTGTCTGATACAGGCTGTGGCATGACTGAGGATATCATAGAACGTATCTTTGATCCTTATTTTACAACAAAAGTTGAAGGAAAAGGAACAGGGTTGGGACTTGCAACTGCCTATAGTATTGTAAAGTCCTGCAGAGGAGACATCCGTGTAAAAAGTGAACTTAATAACGGGACAATTTTTACCGTCCTCCTGCCGGTTGCTGAACATGACAATACAATGGAAAAAGTGGTTGATGCCACACAAAGACAGAACCCTGCTTCAGGTGAAAAACTGTTAGTGATAGATGATGATGAAGATATCGCTAAAATGTGCAAAGAAGGATTTGAATCTCTTGGATATCAGGTAAAATTATTTTTTTCAAGCATTGAAGCGCTTGATTTTTTTAAAGAAAATCATCATACTATAGATCTGGTAGTAACAGATCAAACCATGCCGGAGAAAACCGGGTTTGATCTTGCAAAAGAAATGCTATCCATTAATGAGCATATGCCAATCATTCTTTGTTCTGGATATGTCGGTGCAATAAATGAAAAGGAAATAGAAACAGCAGGTATAAGACGATTTATTATAAAACCTGTAACTGTAGAGGATCTTTCTAAAGAGATTCAACAGATCTTGAAATAAGCAGATTAAAATTTCACTTTTGGTGAGGAGAATTAAATGACGGTTGAACCTAAACATTTTTTAATCCTTGATGATGAAGAAAGTATTCGGCAGAGTATTGCTGCGTATATGGAAGATGACGGCTATATTGTTTATCAAGCCGGAAGTGGAGAAGAAGCCCTTGAGATTGTAAAGAATAACCCTATCGATGAAGCTGTTGTTGATATCCGTCTGCCAGGAATTGACGGCAATACATTTATGGTTGAGGCCAGAAAGATTTTGCCTGAAATTAAATTTGTTGTTCATACAGGATCTGCTGATTATATGCCCCCGGATGCAGTCAAAAAACTAGGGGTGACTTCTTCTAAAGTATTGATCAAACCTGCCAGTGACCTGAAGGTGCTTTGCCAGGCCCTCAAGGAACAATATAAAGATTAGCAAAGAAAGATGTCAGCCATGGATGATACTGAGACCAAAAAAATTCTGGTAATTGATGATGAGGTGTACATCCGGGATAGTGTAATAGGGTTTCTGGAAGATTTTGGATTTGAAGTAATAGACGCTGAAAACGGAAAAATTGGATTGGAGCGGTTTGAAAATGAGAACCCTGATCTTGTCCTGTGCGACCTGAGAATGCCGGAAATGGATGGGTTAGAAGTCCTTGCCAGTGTTACCGAAAAAAATTCAAAAATTCCCATAATTATTGTTTCTGGTGCAGGGAATATATCTGATACAGTTGAGGCACTAAGACTGGGTGCCTGGGATTATATTATCAAACCCATTCAAGACATGAATGTTTTATATCACGCTGTCAGCAAAGCCTTTGAAAGGGCTGAATTTATCAAAGAGAAACACCAGTACCAGAAAGACCTTGAAAAAGCGAATGTAGAATTGAAGATTTCTTTGGATACACTTGAAAGAGCACAAGATCAACTGGTGCAGTCGGAGAAGATGGCAGCGCTCGGCGAGTTAGTGGCAGGTGTCGCCCATGAAATCAATACTCCGGTGGGCGTTGGTGTTACAGCCGCATCCTTTCTGGATGCCAAAACAAATGAATTTAAAAAGACATATGCTTCAGGAGAATTAAAACGCAGTGAACTTGAAAATTATTTTCAAACGGTTGAAGAAGTTTCCAATTCAATTCTAATTAATATGGAAAGGGCAGCCGAATTAATTTCAAGTTTCAAACAGGTGGCAGTTGATCAGTCCAGTGAGAATCGGCGCAGGTTTAATCTTAAAGAATATATAAATGAAATTTTATTAAGTCTTCGTCCCAGATATAAAAAGACAGGTCACACAATTCAGGTAAACTGCCAGGCAGATATTGAATTGAATTCTTTTCCAGGAGCATTTTCACAAATTTTGAACAATATGATTATGAATTCATTAATTCATGGATTTCAGGAAAAAGAAAACGGGTTGATCCAGATTGACATTAACCGGGAAAAAGATGACACTATTTTGTTTGTTTATAAAGATAACGGCAAAGGCATGACACCTGAGCAGAAAGAAAAAGCGTTTGATCCATTTTATACGACCATGCGGGGTAAGGGTGGTACCGGCCTTGGCATGTCTATAGTATTTAATCTGATTACCCAGACACTCAAAGGCAGTATTGAGTGGGAGAGCGCTCCAGATAATGGGGTTTGCTTTACAATGACGTTCCCAGAGCACTGGACTGACGCCTAAAGATGCAGATTCTAAACCCTTCCAGGTGGTATTTACACCCAGTTTTTATTTTTACCTGTTCCATCTTTGCTTTGGCAACATTCTTAGTCCTTACCGTCAGTTGGTACATGGAAATCACATCTGCTCTGGAAGTGGTTATTTTAAAATTTCATATTGATCCGAAACTCATATTTCCATCAAAAACAGGGATGACCATACTTGTATTGAGTGCTTTAATAGCAGTCGTGCTCATTGGTATTCTTCTGGCCTTTATATATTATCAGAAAACCGCAAACCTGTTCAGGCTTCAGCATAATTTCATCTATAATTTTACCCATGAATTAAAAACACCCGTGACCTCTCTTAGAATTTATCTTGAAACATTTATCCGGCACCAGTTAAACCCAAAGGAGATAAAAAAATATAGTGAAAATATGTTGAAAGATGTGAATCGGCTCACAGAAAATATTAATAGTATTCTTAACCTTGCCAGAATTGAGAGTCAAAATTTTGGATCTGAAGTCACGACGGAAAGCCTTGTAACGCTTGTGGAGAATTTTTGCAATACAAATGAATCCCTGTTTAGAGACCTTACCATAACAATAGAAAACAAATCAGACAATAAAATGGTTTATCCTGTTAATTTGCTGTTATTTGAAATGCTGTTAATGAATATTATTTCAAATGCAATAAAATACAATGACTCGCAGCAACCAATGCTGAAAATAGAATTTAAAAGCTATATACAAAAGATCACCATTGATTTTATCGATAATGGCATAGGTGTAGATAAAAAAGAAACCAGAAAAATATTCAGGAAATTTTATCAGTCAGGCATGGACAAGCAGAACGGGGTTTCAGGTTCAGGACTTGGTCTTTATCTTGTTTCGAGCATTGCAATGATCCATGGATGGAAAACATCTGTCAGCAGTGAGGGGAAAGGGAAAGGCGCTACCTTTACAATTATCATTCCACGGGCGAGTATTGCCAATGTGAGGGAGAAAAGTATATGGAAACGGTTGAGAAAAAGCGTATCCTGGTCATAGAAGATGAAGTCCATATCGCTGACGGGATCCGTTTGAATCTTTCTATCCAGGGATATTTGGTGAAGCTTGCCACAGATGGGATAGAGGGCATAGAAAAATGGCGGTCCTGGAAACCTGATTTAATTATTCTTGATATTATGCTGCCCATGATTGACGGGTTCTCTATTTTGAAAACCATCCGTCAGGATGATGAAAAAATTCCTGTTCTCATTCTCTCGGCCAAAGGTGATACCAAAGATAAAGTCAAAGGGCTTCGATATGGTGTGGATGATTACCTGGCAAAGCCATTTGACTTGGAAGAATTCCTTCTAAGGGTTGACCGATTAATTAAAAAAAAAACCTGGTATGAACAAGAAAAAAGGAACCAGACACCAGAATATGAAAAATTTGAAGGGGAACAATACGATTTTGGTGATAATCATATTGATTTCATATCTTCAAAAGCCGTGTGCGTGCCAGGGGAGATCATTTTAACTGAACAGGAAGTTGTTTTACTAAAACTGTTTATTGCAAACAAAGGAAAGCCGTTATCAAGAGAGATGCTGCTGACAGCTGGATGGGGCTATTCAAAAGGAACGTCCACAAGAACGGTAGACAATTTTATTGTCAGGTTTAGAAAGTATTTTGAAAAAAATCCCAAAAAACCTGAGTATTTTATCAGTCGCAGATCTGTCGGTTACATCTTTGACCATGATTAAACCGCCCAGATTTTTTCGATTACTTTGTTAGACTCAAATTTTTAAAAAAGGATCAAGACTAAAATTCACTTCTAATTTGAAACAAGTGAAAACACATACTCACTATCGATAAGGTCTGAAAACACATCCACATCGACTTTTACGTTATTATGCCAGATTTGATTATGGATGACCTCAACGTTCTGGAGGCTTTCATTGAATCCCTTTTGAATAAATTTTAAATACGCTTCTTTAATCGTCCAGTTCGTGAAAATTTGAGCAGTATTATCTTTTAGGTTGGAAATTTCACGTTTTGTAAATGCTATCTTCAAGAAATTGGCATCAGGTTTTTTGGAAATTTTTTCAACATCAATGCCTAAAACTTTTGTTTTCTGTTTGCTGCAGGCAGTTATCGTGACGTCGTTGCTATGACTCAATGAAATAGGAATATCGGGAAAATCTGTAAGATAAGGTGCCCCCTCTTCCAGGTATGAAATTGTGATTTCATTCAGCGGGACATGGCTTAGAAAAATATCCTGTATCATTCGTTTAATCAGGTACCTGCCGCTTATCCATTCAATTTGTTTTTTAAGGGCTTTAAAGCCGTTGATAGTGTCTATTTCTTCATTGCTTAAAAATGGCGTAAGGAAATCATCTTTTTGAAATATTTCATTTACCATTGGCCTGAAATTGTGGTACTTATTTTTACAAAAAATTAACTGAATAATTTCAGGTATTTTAGAATACCAGATAGTTACTCCTGGTTTTGGAGACAGAGTGTTTATGTTAATTTCATTTTGAAACATTGATGTCATGTTAGGCTTATACATGAAGCATATCTGTTTTACAATCTTTTAAGGGGGATTTATGGACCTGGTCGGTTACTACAAAAGGCATGGCTGGATTAGATCAGCCGTAATGATTTCAATGGTGGTGATTTGTATCCTCGTCATAGTGGTTTGCATTGGATATTTTTATCAAAAGCAAATGCATGATGAAAGTATGGAAAACAGATGCAGAGAGATCTCAACTTCTATAGTAGGCGGAATGACGGATGCGCTTTCCATTGGCGACAATGACATTGTAAGAGACCAGTTTAAAAGATTGCATGGTGTACTGCCTGAAATTGATGTATTTGTCTATGATTATAAATCAAAAATCAGCTTTTCTACAAATCCCAGCGTTATCGGAAAATCTTTTAATGAATTTTTAAATAATCCGGACATTATAGCTCAAAATGAAACCATGCTTAAGACCGGCGATGGCGGAGGCCTCATAAAAAAGAAAATTAAAGATAAACTGTATTACGGATCACTCATGCCAAGTAATAATGAAGAAGCCTGTTTTCATTGCCATGGCAGCACACGAAAGATTATTGGCGGCATTGCCGTTCTGGTTGACAATTCCGATGCAGAGAAGTCCATGAAAAAAGCCCGGATTATGAGCGTGATCGTTGGAATTATCGGTGTGGCTGTAGTTGTTTTCCTAGTCTGGGTCATTTTTTCAAGGATGGTTTCAAAACTCAATGCCACGTGGGATGTGATTAGAGAGACCAGTGATGATGTTGCCAACTTTTCACAGCAGGTCAGAGATATTGCCAATAAAATCGGATCCGGCGCTGAGCAGGGCAATAAAATGGCTGTTCAGGCATCGAGTGCTGCAATTGAAATTTCAGATCACATCACGAGTATTGCCTCGGCAGCAGAAGAGGTCAGTTATCAAATTAATGATGTAAATATGAATTCAGTAGATGTATCCAATGAAATTAAAAATTCAAACAAAAATATTTCAGAAGCATCTGCAAACATTGGATCGGTTGCTGCTGCCGCCGAACAGATGTCTTTTGCTGTTAACACGGTTGCAACAGCAATGGAACAGATGTATGCCAGCCAAAGTGAGATCACCAAAAGTTCTTCCAGATGTGCGGCCATTACAAGCGGCGCATCCAAAAAGGCTACCAGGACCTATGATGTGGTCCACAAACTGGGAGAGGCAGCCTCTCAAATAGGCGATATTATTGATTTGATAAATGGCATTGCCGGAAAGACAAATCTTCTGGCATTGAATGCGGCTATTGAAGCAGCCGGTGCAGGAGAAGCAGGAAAAGGATTTGCCGTTGTTGCCAATGAGGTAAAAGAGCTTGCAAAGCAGACAGCAGGTGCCACCCAGGATATTCGTAAAAAAATTGAAGGAATGCAGACAAACACTGATGTTGCCATTGAGGCTATCCAGGCAATTACCAAAGTCATAAAAGAAGTAGATACCATAATGGGATCGATTGCCTCATCTGTTGAAGAGCAGACTGCCACAACCAACGAGGTGACAAGAAATGTGGCAGAATCTGCTGATTCGGCAGATTCTGTTGCGAAGAATATCAATCTGGCGGCAGATAAAACTGAAGAGGTTGCAGAGAGTATGCGGCAGGTTATGGACCTTGAAATGGGTGTCTCTGATAATTTGAGTCAGACAGCAATTGCAGTGGAAGAGATTTCTAAAGATGTTGCCCTTTCTTCCCAAACAGCTAAAACAGTTTCAGAAAATTCAGAAAGATTGTCTAGGATGGTAAATGAGATATTAGAAGGGTCAATGTCACAAAAAGAACAAACTGATGAACTGGCACAGATCGCTGTGAAACTCAGGCAGCTAACAAAAACATTTAGAATTTAGGTGGACAGCAGGCAGCACATAAAATGAATTCGTCACGGCTTGACCATAAATTTCAATATGTAACGTTCAGGATTGCGCATAACCTTATCGGGATAAACATTAAGGATATAAGAGAGATTGTTCCTTACATAAAGATCACTGAGATCCAGCAGGCTGACGAATTTGTATTGGGGCTGATAAATTTGAGAGGTCAGATTTTAACAATTTTTGATGTCGGTGTTTTATTAGGACTTGAAAAAAGGGTGGTTCACGCCGAGAGCCATATTATTGTTTTTAAGCATAAAGACGTCGGGTTTATTGTAGATCAAATCGGTGATGTCATTGGTACGGATAAAAAGAATATTGAATCGATTCCCGCCAATATTGAACCCGCTGCCAAAAAATATATGGAAAGTATTATTAATTTGCCTGAAGAAATTTTAATGATATTGGATGCAGAAAAGGTATTGTTAAACACTCGCCCCAATACAGAAATATCTAAGGAATACTCATGAGCAGCGACAGCTTTGATTCTTTAGATGTAATGTCATCAGAGTTTATCGCAGAGATAAAAGATGATCTTGCAAGCTTGGAACCGGATCTCCTTAAAATGGAAGAGAAAGGTGCCAGCATTGACGATGATTTAATCAATCATGCATTCCGGTCTATACACAGCATTAAAGGCGGCGCCGGCTTTATCAGTTTCAATGAATTATCAAGTTTAAGCCATGCAATGGAAAACGTACTGATGAGGGCCAGAGAAAAAAAACTGGTCATCACGTCCAGTATCGTTGATGCACTTCTTTCAGGCTTTGATAAAATGAAGTTGATGGTTGATTTGATTGGAACTGGTAAAACCTGCGACTTTGAGGAGGAGAAAGCCAGTCTTCATCGTGTGCTTAACCTGGCGCCATCAGAAAAAACAGAGCAGAAGGATGAAGAAAAAACAGCAGAAAAACCGTTAAAAACGGCTGGATCAAAACAGCATCAACACGGCAGAAAAGACGATAATAGCCTTCAAATGGTGAAGCCGATTGGGGAAGGTTCTTTATTCAAAGATAAGCAGTTTTTTGTTGATAAACATCGGCTTGAAAATGCATTGAGCAGCCAGAAGTTTGTCTATGCCGTGCATATCCGGTTTGAAAATGATTTGGCTGCCAAAGAAAAAGATGCCGATTCGATTATTGAGGATATAAACAGTATTGGTGATATCCTTTTTTCCGATCTTGAGGATGCGGACAGATCAGGCAAAACAGATGGTTTTTTCTGTGTCATCGCCACCATCCTTGACCTGCCGTTGTTGTCGCAGGTCCTTGAAGTGAATAAAACACAGATGGTTCTAGTTGATAGACAGTTTACTGATTATGAGACGATTTTAAAAGGTATTTCACCTCAGTTAGAACGTAAAAAACAAAAAGAACAGGTAACATCAGAAACACCAAATTCTTTAAAAAGTATAGAAGAATCTTCAAAAACAGCAATTGAATCCACTATTACTAATGCAGTGACAACTCAAACCATACGCATTAATGTTGAACTGATTTCTAAATTGATGAATACGGTCGGTGAAATGGTTTTGGCAAGAAAACAGCTTAGACCATTGCTGGACAAAATTGTTGAAGAAAACAGCCCTGTCTCCAAGATGATGCAGAATCTTGATGTTGTGACCACCGACCTTCAGGAAACCATCATGCAAATGAGGATGCAGCCCATTATCGATTTGATGGGGAAGTATAAACGAGTGGTAAGAGATATTGCCAGAAGAATTTCAAAAAAGGTTGATTTTGTACTGGATGGCGCAGATGTCGAGGTGGACAGGAATGTGCTGGAAAAATTGGCAAACCCTGTAACACATCTTATCAGAAATTGTATTGACCATGGAATAGAAACCCCGGAAGAAAGGTTAAAAAAGTCTAAACCTGAGACCGGAACAATCAGCATTAAAGCGTTTCATCAAGGCGGACATGTTCATATTACTATCTCAGATGATGGCGCTGGTATTGACCCACAGTTGAAACTGTCAAAGGTTTTTGAGAAAGGTCTTATTGCAGAAGATCAGATCGAAAAGCTGACGGATAAAGAAAAAGTGGACTTAATATTTCTGCCTGGTTTTTCTACATCAGAAGAAATTACAGATATCTCTGGTCGTGGCGTTGGAATGGATGTTGTTAAAACAAATATTGAAAGATTAAGAGGGCAGATTGAAATTGATTCTATAAAAGGAGAAGGAACAAAAGTCCATCTTATTATACCTTTAACTCTTGCCATCGTTCCCTCTTTGATTGTTCGTGTCGGTGACTCAAAATTTGCTATTCCACAGGTGAGTATAAAAGAAGTTATCTTTTTAGAGCCAGGGAAAATACATGAGAAAGTTGAAGATATTGCGGGTTCAGAAGTATTAAGATTAAGGGAACACCTGTTGCCGATATTAAGACTGCGTAATGTGCTGGGTATTAAAACGTATATAAAAAAGCCGGAAACCGGAGAGGAAACTGAGGAGAAAAGAGAACGAATTGCAGATCGGCGGAAAGAAACTGAGCCATCTGATGACGCTGAAAAAAGAGTAGACAAAAAGGATCGTCGACAGAACCAATGGGACGCAACGTACGTGATTATATTAAAATTGGGTATGAATATTTTCGGGTTGTGTGTTGATGATCTCTCTGACATTGAAGAAGTGGTTGTCGAACCTTTATCAGAATATGTAAAGCATTTGAAATGTTTCGCTGGCACTGCCATTCTTGGCGATGGTGATGTGATTATGATATTGGACATACCAGGGATAGCTTCATATGCCTCTTTACGGTTTGAATCGATTAAAAAGGAAGAAATCAAACGGAATCAAATAAAAGAAAAAGATGAAACCGGTGAGAAGAAGAACCTTATCGTTTTCAGTAATGGGAATAAAGAGTATTTTGCCCTGGAACTTAAAAGTATTTCCAGGCTGGAACCTATTCAACCTGGCGATATTCACACTACCGGTGATTTAAGATATGTAGAACATAATCAACAGGCAGTGATACTTTTTTCAATGAGTGAATTTCTACCCGCAAAAGAATGTGCTGTAGATGGTGAAGAGATCTTTGCAATTTTCCCAAAACATGTTTCTACAAAAGTTGGGATTATTGCTTCAAAAATAATAGATACAATTGAAACTAGTGAAAAAATCGAAAAAGATGCAACATGTTCTGAATCCATTCAGGGGAAATTGTTTATAGAGGATATGATGGTTCAAGTGATTGATCATATAGCGTTTGCCAATCTGATTGAGCAGAAAGCACAAATTGTAAAGGACCATCGGTAAATGAAAATATTGATTGTTGATGATAAAGCTTCAATTAGAGCCGCAATGAAAAAAATTTTAGTCGGGTTAGGTTTAAATGACATAACAGAAGCTGTTGACGGGGAGGATGCCTGGTATGTCTTAAATGATGAATACAGAAAAGGGGCGACCGAAAGTTTTGATTTGATTGTATCTGATATGGAGATGCCTAAGATGTCAGGTTTAGAACTCCTCAGAGCTATCAGAAACAGCAATGGGATGAAAGATATGCCTTTTATAATGGCAACCACAGTAACAGCAAAGCAGGTTATTCTGGAAACAATGCGTTTGGGCGTCCAGGCTTATATTATCAAACCCTTTGATGCGCCTATGGTTGAACTGAAATTAAAACAGTCAGGAATATTATAACGATAGTATGGTCGACAAACTAAATATAATTTTGGCAGATGATGATCCTGATTTTGTGCTTCTTTTAAAAGAAATGTGCAATACAATAACTGGCATCAATCCGCCAGGCGTCGCCCGCTCTGAAGCGATGCTTGTTGCCAAGACAAATGGGCAGAATCCAGATCTGATTTTACTTGACCTGACCCCGGGTATGGGGGGAATAGGAATCGTTGATATGATCAGGAAAAAGAATCCAGACATCAATATAATTATAACATATGACCCGGATAACCATGATTCCGACCTGTTAGTCCAAGCGCTTGAAATGGGGGTCTATGAGTGTATTGAGAAGCCGTTGGACATGAAATCAAGACAATATGGCGAGTTCCGGCTTCATCTGTTAACCATTATTGGCCTTCTGAGAAGTCGTAAACGGTTTTCCCGAAAACGCCCGGTTGAGTATAAAAATAAGTTTTTTATGCCTTTGGAAACAGAGGAAATGCCGCCCCAAAAGCCGTCCAGGCCTGTCCCATTCACAGGAAAAATTGATATTATTGTTATGGCATCATCAACAGGCGGTCCTGAAATTTTAAGCCAGATTTTTTCAATTTTACCGGGTAGTTTAAAAGTGCCCATTCTGCTTGTGCAGCACATTCCAGCAGACATGACAAAATATTTTGCCAAAAGTCTGAATGGAAAATCTGAACTGGATATTTTCCAGGCAAGCCATGGGGATGAGATTAAACCAACAAAAGTATATGTGGCACCAGGCGGGTACCATATGACGGTATCCAAACCCGATCATCAAGGCAGAAGAATCATACAATTGAACAGCAAGCCAGCTGTCAACAGCGTCCGGCCTTCAGCAGATGTCCTGTTTGATTCAATTGCAGAATCCTACAAAGGCAATATCCTTGCCATTGTATTGACTGGAATGGGAGAGGATGGAAAAAAAGGTGTGGCGGCTATGAAAAATTCAGGATGCCTGTGTATATCCCAGAAAGCAGAAACCTGTGTCGTATACGGCATGCCAAGAGCGGTGGACGATGCCGGGCTGTCAGACGAAAGCCTTGACCCGCTGAATATTACTCAAAAAATTGTAATGGTAGCACAATAACATTCCCATTCGTCTGTCTCATTTCAGTTAAGTCTTGATTTTTCAGTTTGTTATAACCTATAGGGTATGGTATAGTTATAGAGCTTTTGGTGTTATGTTAAATGGGAGAGCTGATGGATTCCATCAACGAAAAACAGGTAGCAGAAACTTTCCCCTTTGAATCCCTTAACCGGTTCCGGACTGCAATTTCTCCAAATATTGATGATACGTCTGATTATACTGCCCGCTCTTATGATAATCGAGGCAGAATGTCTGATATTGCTGCTGCACTGCGTTCAAAACTGGGGTATTTTCAAACCAGATTAACATCAAACTCCTTTTTGTCTGATAGTTTTTCCTGGCAGATAAAAACAGCAAAAACATCAGATCCGGTAAAGCTTCTGGCAAAAGCAACATCCTTGGCTGATGAAAAAGATTATTCGTTGGAGATAGACACCCTTGCCACATATAGAACTGCAGTCAGTAAAAAATTTGATAGTGATGATGCAACTGATTTTGAAACCGGCACCTATTCTTTTTCTTTAACCCTTGGCGATAGTTCAACAGCAATTGATATCGAAATCGACAGTCCTATCGGGGCCCGGGCAACCAATAGATCTGTTCTACTCAGTGTAGAGCGATCCATAAACAGACTGGGTCTTGATGTTACTGCCGAGTTAAAAGATTTAAACGTCAGGGACTATAACCCATACAGGGAAGGGGCGTACAAAAACATCTCTTATGTGACCATCAGCAGTACAACATCAGGAGAGGACATCGAATTTTCCCTGGCTGATACAAGTGGTGAGTTAATCGAAGACCTGGGGTTGGACACAGTTACCCGTTTTGGTTATAAGAACAAGTACCGGATAGATGGCGATGAACGTCAATATAATTCTAATGACATCACTATTGAATCAGATAAAGTGAGCGGGTATCTTCTGGGCACCACAGATGCCGATGAGAATCTTCAAATTAATGTAAAATACGGCAACAGGGTCTTGGCATCTGAGTTGATAAATATTATCAATGATTATAATGAACTGATTGAATGGCTGGATGACAATAAAAGTGCCATCACCCCAACCTTAAAAAAAGAACTTTTTAAAGACCTGTCCAGTATAGTGATTCAGGATCAAACCCTGAAAGTGAATTCAAATGGCAGTACAACCAATCTGGGGGTGTCCCATATCGATTTTGCCTCTGCTGTCACGCTGGAGAAAAAGAACACGATTGATAATAAATTAACAGATATTGGGTTGACGTTAAACAATGATGGTACCATTGAAATTAATGATGATTTTTCATCATCGGTTTCAGGCAGATTGAGAGATGTATATGATACGCTTGCCGGAACAGATGGTTTTTTTACTAAGATTTCAGATGCCATAGACACCATCCATGGTAAAAGTGAGAGCAACTATGTTTTTGCCCTCAATAGTGTCCTGTCATATGATGCCAATGGAACAAACCGTCAGAGTATATACAAGACCAATAGTTCATCCATTATCAGCTTTTTTGCCTGAAAATATCCCCCGCAGCAACATATGAATTGAAACCGATATACAGAACAGCATCTGTTTTTACTTGCCATAAAAGGGGATACCATCTATCTATTATGGTTAAGCAGGACAACCATCAGGGAGATAAACATACGATTATGAAAATATTGATCTGCGGCAAAGGTGGATGCGGTAAAAGCACAATTTCAGCTCTTTTGGCGAGGGGGATGCAGAAAAGAGGCAGAAACGTTTTTTTAGTTGATGCGGATGAATCAAATATCGGGTTGTACCGAATGCTGGGGCTGGATATGCCCGAACCTTTCATGGATCACTTGGGCGGGAAAAACGGCTTCCGCGAAAAAACAAAAGCATCTGGTGTCATGCTGGGGGCATCGCCGCAACTATTCCCGGACAATTTAAAACCAGAGGATCTGCCAGTTGATTGTGTGGCGTCATCAGATGGCATCCAGGTCATGTCTGTGGGCAAGATTCATCATTTCGGAGAAGGGTGTGCCTGTCCCATGGGCAGATTGTTCAGGCTGCTGTTTTCATCTTTAGACTTTAAGGGCCATGATCTTGTCATTGTTGATACTGCAGCAGGTGTCGAACATTTTGGCAGACGTCTTGACGGACAGTGTGATCATGTGCTGTGTGTTGTTGATCCGTCTTATGAATCCATCATGATGGCCAGAAGAGTTTCTGATTTAACCAAAGAGGCAAGGCTGCCTGTGTCACTTATTATCAATAAAGTTACCCCTGAAATAGAAAAAGAATTATCAACTGCGCTTGAGAAGTTAACTGTTATCGGGCAGATCCCCGACAGCAAATCCATATTTATCAATAACCTGAATGGGACCCCACTGGATTCTCAATTGGCAGAAATTGAACCGCTGTGTGACAATGTAGAAAAATTACTCGATAAATCAACTGCTTGATCATAGTGGATCAGGCTGGGGGGAAACAACCATATCAGAACCGTGAGGAATCGGTCTTCTCATCTTTATAATATCTGCCAAAAAGAGTTCCCGATACAGCCGATGATTGCCATAAAGTTTTTAGTTTTGTGAAGAGTGCATAGATCACAGACAGTTAAAAGGGGGGTGTGGTTGGAGTGGCGTTAAAACAGCATTTTTGCAGGAAGCCTGAAAATGCTGTTTTCCGCTTTTTAACGAACACGACGTTCGTTAAAATTTAATGACAAGTACACCCCCCTTTTAGCTGTCGAATGTATCTGAAAATAATTCTGCCAAATTCTATAAGACATAACATCTTTACAAAAAGAAAAGCTTACTGGCAATCACCATACCTGTCAGATATCGGTGAGTTTGAATTTATTTGAGCAGGAAATGAGGGATAAACCTGGGATCAATATTGTCAGGTTCAACACGGCTGTACTCCTCTTCAAGTTCCTGTATAAGGGAATTGAGGACCGGATAAAAGTCTGTAAGCGCTGATTCCTTCATATGGGTCACTTCTGTTGTCCATATGATTAAATCGCTGAGCTGAATATTTTTATGTATTTTTTTGTCAGGTTCAGAAAACAGGGCGATGAAAAAGTCTTTAAATATATGAATATCAATGGGTTCAAGGTTTGGTGTCAGTTTCAAGCGATCTTTTGCCCAAAGGGTTAATATGAGCGTTTTATATGTTAAAACACCCTCTTTGAAAGATTGGACATCAACATCCAATTTCCCCAGAACAGTGTCCAGGGAAATAATCTGATCTAATACCTGCGCTGTTTTATTGATATCAGAAACAGATTTAAAATTTCTGTACAACTCACCGGATGAATAGTTGTCAAAAAACAGAGGCCGCTCAAGAAACAACCCGCCAATCACACCCAGATAGTCCTCACCAAGAAAGCTTAACGGCAGGTTGTTTGTATTCATAAAACTGTGTTTGAACCAATTGATGGCGTCTGTTTTCAGCTTTATACTGGATCTTGAACCGGTTCTGAAAATGTCTTCAAGAAAATAGTCTTGTATGATGTCACGGGCAAGTTCAGGCCTTTGTTTTCCCTTAAGAATAACCTCAAGGCCAAGATTCAGGTGGGCACAGGTTTTGAAAATTGCTTTTTCAAGGTCTTCTCTGCTTCGAAGCTTAATCCTATCTGCAGAGATAACTTTATTAATTAAGGCGGTCAATTCAAATTCGATATCCAATGTGAGGCCTGAGTCAAGAAGGTTTAAAGCGGCAACAAACAAGTCATCGCCTTCTATGAATTGGGAGAAAAATTGAGGCGGTAATGGAATATCCGGGTCAAAAGGCGTTTTATTTTTTTGTCTACTGCGCGGCTTCTTTCTCAGTTCGGAAAGTTTTGTGGGTTGATAAATGCCAATTGCCTCGTGTGGGGGCAGGAACCCTTTTTCAGCAAGTCGAAGATTTTTCAGGCGAAACTGCTCTTCCTCTGTCTCAGCCGGTAGCAGGCCGCTTGTTTCTAAAAGGATGCCATGGTACACAGCCAGGTCCATCTCTGCAGTCAACTTTAGCATTTTTTCAATGAGCTCCCAGGCGTCGTGCTTATTTTCAGGTGCAGGTATATCCTCTCCGGCAATGTTCGGTTTTTCCGGAAATCTAAAGTAAAATTTATCATCAATGGTTATATAGTCATCAAAATCAGAAGGCGGCGGATCGTCATGTTCCCTGATTTTTATATCCATATTTTTAAACAGGTAAAATTCGAAAAAATCCGGCTTTTCTTTAACAGCCCAGCGAAGCAGCCTTTTGGGGTCAGCCTGAAAAAGGATATCAAATGTTTTTGTCATCACATCAAGATCAAACCGGTCATTATCCCATACTTCAACATCTAATATATATTCCCATTGTTCTGATCTGGCTAAAGATAAGACTGGAATGAAATCATAAGGACCAATTTTATGCATCAGATAATACAGGTCCTGATCAGGAAAAGACTGGATCAGTGTTGCAGGCGCAGGTGAATCCAAAATCATGTCTATTGCTTTTTCTGAATCACTCATCAGAATTTCCTGGCGTTGTGCCCTTAATTTGAGTTCCCGTTTTTGGAGATTGGCAAGCCGGTAATCTGTTTTTTTGTCCATGTGTTTATCCTGTGATCTGTTGATTGCAAATGTTGATATAATGATCTGTTTCAGGTAAATGAGAGAACTTCTGGAAATAGTTTAATGCAGCTTCAAATTGTCCCAAATTCATTAGATTGACTCCCATGCATATGCTTAAATCTTTGTTTTCACTGAAATGATGTAGACCTTTTTCAATGATGGAAATGGCTTTTTCAAATTGTTTCTGTTTCTGGCGCAGCATGGCCAGTCCCAGAAAAGCTCTTGAATCCGGGTGGTAAGACAGCGCTTTCTTGAAAAGAAATTCTGCTGTTTTTTCTTGATCTGTGATCCTTGAATCCTGCGCAAATTCACCAAAGGAAAATGTAAATGCCAGCCTGGATAAGAAATCAGCATGATATGGATACAGCTCTTTTTTGTCCACAAGACTGATGGTTTGTGCAAATGAATGAAGATGTGAGTAAAATTCTAATCTTAATCGGTCTCCAAAGCTTTTTGTTTTTTCAAAATCAAGTGTATGGTCTATTTCAAACCAGGGGAGATCTTCGAGTTTCTGTTTCCACAGATCATCAGTGACAAGCCCTTTATTTTTAGCAGACTGGTACATATAAGTCCCTGGAAAAATAACCAGCATATAAAAAATTACACTTAAGGGTTTTATCTCTTTTAAAAGATCTATGCTTTCCTGGATGGTTTGATTGTTTTCACCAGGGGAACCGTAAATAAAATATGCACGCGGCATAATGCCGAAAGCAGCCGTTATTCTAAAGGCATGGATAATTGTGTCATGTTTTAAAGGTTTGCCAAGCGTTTTTCTAATTTGTTCTGATCCGGATTCAACGCCATAGCTGATTTGAATGCATCCTGCTCTTCTCATTGAATACAGCAGGTCTTCATCAATATAATCCACTCTTGAAATGGCATTCCAGGTGACTGGCAATTTGTGAGATATGATCAGATCGCATAGTTGGATCACCCGTTGTTTGTCCATTGTAAAGGTATCATCAGAAATAAAAAAATGGTGTATTCCCTTTTTTACAAGAACTTTCATTTCATTGAAAAACCATTGAGGGCTGTGAAACCTTATGGCGCTGTCTCCCCAGAACTTGGGTGACCCGCAGAAGGTACAATTTCCAGGACAGCCCCTGGACATGGCCAGGTGCTGAAATGCAAAGTACTTTGATGGATGAATCAGTGCGTCCAGATTTTGGATATGAGATCTGGGCTTGGTTTTGACAATAGTATCTCCTTGTTTGAAAACAATACCGTCAATTTTTTTGAGCGAATTTATGGTGGGCTTTTTTAAATTGTTTACAAGATCCAGAAACGAAAATTCTCCTTCACCTTTCACAATAAAGTCAATATCCGGACAAATCGTTAAGAAATGGTCACTTAAAAAAGTTGGTGCGGGGCCGCCAAAAACAATACAGATATCCGGCCTTATCTTTTTGGCTGCCTTTGCACATTCAATCGCATTCCATCGGTTTGGATTGGTTACGGAGAATCCAATGATATCCGGCCGTTCTTTTTTAACAATTGTTTTGAAATGGTGAAGCGGATCTTCTTTGCCCTCTGCGAGATTGACAAGGGTGGTTTGAAACCCGTTTTCTAAAAGGAGGGCACCCATATAATACAAACCAATAGGCACAATGTCCCCATCCTCTCCAAACACCCTTCTATCAAGGCAGGCAGGGTTAACAAGCAGTATGTCTGGTTGATTTACCATGCGTCAATGATAAGGTCGTCAAGCTTTCTCTTTGGAACATGGTGAACCTGATTTTCATCCCGCCAGTATTTAATATCGCCGTCGGCACCCAAGTCGTCTATCTGAATTTCTTCAATTGGTTTCCCCAATGCCAGGACGAGCTTTACTTCCAGGTGATCGGCTATGTTTAAATGTGATTTTAAATTTTTAATATTAACAGCACCGAACATGGTTCCGCCAAGACCCATTGTCCGGGCACCAAGTAAGATGGTCTGGGCAGCAATACCATGATCACACCAGAATTTTTTGGCAATGCTGTGGTCTCCCAGGATAACAATATATCCAGTCGGTCTTTCTTCTTTAACCGGTCCTTTCCAATCCTTTAAATAGGCAGCCCAGCCAAGACACGAGAAAATCTCTTCATTTTTTTGATCATCACAGCAGATCACGTATTTAAGAGGCTGCATATTGGCAGCAGATGCACAGTTTCTTGCAAGATCTACAAGGCCCCGCAAGGTTTTTTTGTCCAGCTTATGAGCGTTGTCAAATCGCCGGTTCGACCTGTTCTTTTTTACCAGGTCTCTAAAAGCAGATGGTGTCATGATTTTTTTCCTTTACATCCTACGCGTTCAAATTGCGGCATGTTAATGTCAATCCAGTCTATGATTTTATCCATTTCACTGGCAACTTGTTGTAAGGCCCTGCCCCTGTGGCTGACCTGTCCTTTTTCCTCGATGGACAGCTGGGCAAAGGTTTTATTGAATTCAGGGTAAAAAAACAAAGGATCATATCCAAATCCATTTTCACCAATGGGTTCCGTTGTAATGATGCCTTTGCATTCTCCTTCGTAAGTCAATGCTGCACCTGTGGGCACTGCAATTGAGATCACGCATTTAAATGCTGCATTTCTGTTTTTTTTGCCTTTTAGGTCCTTCAGCATTTTAGTCACATTGTCTTTGTCTGTCGCACCTACTCCAGCATACCTGGCAGAATAAACACCAGGAGCACCCTCCAGCGCATCAACACAAAGTCCGGAATCATCTGCCATGGCAGGAACTCCCAGAACCTTTGCCGTAAATGATGCTTTTTTATATGCATTGTCATCAAACGTTTCTCCATCTTCGATCACTTCAGGAATTGGGCCAAAATCATCGAGATTTTTAATTTCAATATTTGAGTGGGCTAAAAGTTTTCGAATTTCTCTGGTTTTACCTTTATTGGTTGTGGCAATTACAATTGTCTGTTTCAATGGTCACTCCATTTTTTGAGTTGATTTTATTTTGTGATAATATAAGGTCAAGCCATCTCTTTTTCAACCCTGCTGCCATCAAAACTGATTACATTGCGTTTGTTTGGCCTTGAACACCTCAAATCACGGCTTGTCCCGGCATATGATTTATCACTGATTACCAACGCAGTACTTTATCCAATGAATAAATTACCCTGCGCTGCGTGCTGCTGTTTTGATCCAGAAAAAATGATAATCGATGTTCATTCAGAAAATAGAGTATACAAGTTGTATGGTTTTTGCATCCAGAATGTCCAGACAAAAATCATTTCTTTTCAAGTGATTTTTTGCAGTTTGGACTTTTTTGTCTTTTTAAAAGATCATGGTGATGTGTTATGGTGAAAATTAAAAAAAAGGAGTTTTTAAAATGCCTCAATTTGCGAATGCCATGGAAGTGTTTAAGCTTCTGGATAAATCCAATTGCAGAAAATGTAATGAGTCAACCTGTCTTGCATTTGCTTCAAAAGTATTTTTAGGAAATAAGCCCCTTGATCTCTGCCCTAAGTTAAGCCAGGAAATATTAGACCAATATCAAGGCCGGCAGAAGAAAGGTTCAGCAATTGATGAGGCCCGGGACGCTTTTTTGGACGCTTTAAAAGAGGATATCAAATCCTGTGACCTTGTGCAGGCAGCAGAAAGAGTGGGCGGCAGCTTTTCAAATGGGAAACTCACGATCCGGATTTTTGGGAAACCTTTTTCCATTGATCAGAACGGCAGCATGTTTTCCCAGATTCATATTAATCCATGGATAGCAGGTCCGGTAGCTGGATATGTTATGAATTGCAAAGGTGTGCCTTTGACAGGCCAGTGGGTCCCGTTCAGAGAGCTGAAAGGGGGTCGGGAAAAAAATGGGCTGTTTGTTCAGCGATCAGAGAAGTCTTTAAAACAAATCGCTGATAAATACCCGCACCTTTTTGAAGACCTGATCCATATATTTAATGGTAAAAGGGTGGAGAACCATTATGAATCTGATATCAGTCTGGTTCTCTACCCATTGCCTAAAGTGCCAATGCTCGTGTGTTATTGGAAGCCAGAAGAGGGTATGGCGTCCGACCTCAACCTGTTTTTTGACTCGTCAGCTGATATGAATGCTGACATTGATATTGTTTATGGGCTTGCAGCCGGCATTGTTGTTATGTTTGAAAAAATATCCTTGAAACATGGGGTAACAATTTAAGTTGTCTTTATTTCTGGCATTTGTTTCTGCCGGAATCGCTTTTTATGTCCTGGTCCACTCATCTTATCTATAAATGGTCCTGAAAAATTTTTTATCATCTTTTCTGACATCCGCTCTCTCCACAGGTGCAGCAGACAAGCCCATGTCATAGACAGGAGTGTCCAGCTTAAAATCAAATGCCTGTGTTATCTGCTTCTTCCCTTTATATCAGACTTGACAATCTTTGTTTCAACTGGTATGACCTCTTACCAGTTGAAACAAATGATTCAAAGGGTAAGATAGAGTGGTTGAAAAATTATTAAAACCAGCTGAATTTGCTGAAAAAAAATTATTAGAAGCCATTTTGGAGGCGACATACAAACCAGGAGACGCGTTGCCGGCTGAAAGACGTCTTGCAACTGAACTTGGCGTGACAAGACCGACATTAAGGGAAACACTGCAGCGACTGTCAAAAGAAGGATGGGTTACCATAAGTCACGGTAAACCAACCCGGGTGAACGATTACCTGACAACCGGCGGGTTAGGCGTTTTAAGCTCTCTTTCAAGATATGGAAAAAATCTATCTACAGATATGGTATCTCATTTACTGGAAGTCAGGACTGCCATACTTCCTGATATTGCGCAAAAAGCCGTAAACAATAAATTCGATGAGATTGTTGATTATCTTGAAATGTCTAAAACCTTAACAGATATTCCAGCTGAGTATGCAGCATATGACTGGGGATTGCAGATGCTTATGGTAAAAGCAACTGATAATCCTGTGTTTAATATGATTTTAAATGATTTTGAACCGTTATATGGGATCTTGGGTGAATTCTATTTTCAAAGCAGCGAAGCAAGGACAGTCTCATTTACATACTATGAAAATCTTCTTAATGCGTTAAAACAAAAAAAAACGCATATTATCCCAATCGTAAAACAGATCATGCAGTTGACAGAAAAAATATGGCAGAATCGGAAATGAAAACTTCAGAAATTAATAAAAGGTATGACCTGGTCATTGCCGGTGGTGGAATTACAGGTGCTGGAATTTTTTTAAAAGCTGCAGAGAAGGGATATCGAGTGCTTCTCGTGGAGGCTGAGGATTTTGCTTGGGGCACATCAAGCCGTTCCTCAAAAATGGTGCACGGCGGCTTAAGATATCTCAAGCAGGGGAAGTTTTTACTGACAAAGACAGCCGTAAAAGAAAGGGAAAGATTACTGGAACGTTATCCAGGTCTTGTAACCCCATTGAAATTTGTCATGCCGCTTTTTGATCACTATGGACCGTCGAAATCATCAATGAAACTTGGTCTTTCAATTTATAGCTTTATGGCAAAAGAAAAACAGCACAAAACTTATTCAAAAGATGAAATGTTGCAAAAAGTGCCGGAAATCAGAAATGAAAACCTGATAGCGGCTGTTGGGTTTAAAGATGCACAGGTAGATGATGCACGGCTTGTATTACGGCAGATTCATGACGGATGCCGTTTGGGAGGGACTGCTTTGAATTACACAGCATTAGAAGGGTTTCACAGAGATGAAAAAGGATATCTGTCCTCCGTGGATATCAAAAAAAAAAGCAGCCCATCAGCGATCAACGTAAAAACCACTGTATTGATCAATGCAACAGGTGCATTCGCAGAAACGCTTCATCCTTCGCCAAAGAAAGGCTTTCATATCAGGCCGTTAAGGGGCAGCCATCTGGTATTTCCCAAAGATGTCTTTCCTTTAGACTGCGTGATCAGTTTTATGCATCCCGAGGATTTGAGGCCTGTTTTTATCGTTCCCTGGGAAGGATCCGTTTTTCTTGGGACAACGGACGTCGACCATGATCATTCGCTGACATCAGAGCCCTATATGACACTGGATGAGGCAACCTATTTAATCGAAGGATTAAACTATATCCTGCCCGGTCTTAATCTGACTTTAAATGACAGTATCTCTTCCTTTGCCGGGATAAGACCTGTCCTGAGCAAGAGGAAAAAACAAGCCTCTCAAGAATCAAGAGAACATGTGATATGGAAGAATAAAGGCCTTATTACCGTAACAGGCGGGAAATTGACAACGTTTCAAATGCTGGCCAAAGATGCGCTGGCTGCATCTAAATCTTATCTGCCAGAACCTGCATATGAAAAAGCCGTGAAAAGAAAACCAGATAATACCATAGACAGAACGGGTTTGAATTTGCCGGAGGGAATTAAAAAAAGGCTTTTGGGGCGGTATGGTGTATGGGGGGTTAAGATTATTTCACACTATGATAAAGGTTTGTTAACACCGATTGAAAACACCCGGACGCTCTGGGCTGAACTTTGTTTTGCAGCAGAACATGAAACCATCGTGCACCTTTCTGACCTGCTGTTAAGGCGGGTAAGGATCGGCCTGCTGCTCCCTGATGGCGGAACGCATCTGCTCGGTGACATTGAGAAGTGTTGTGCACCATATCTGCCATGGGACAGAAAAAGATGGAAACAGGAAAAAGAAGCATATGATACGTTGTGGAAAACATATTATTCACCACCCAGTAAACGCAAAGGAACGTCCGCTTGAAAACACAGACAATATTAGCCATCGATTGTGGGACGCAGAGTCTTAGGGCCATTCTTTTTTCTCACAAAGGGAAGATGCTGAACAGAACTCAGATCGAGTACGAGCCTTACTACAGTAAATATTCCGGGTGGGCAGAACAGGACCCGGAGCTGTATTGGAGCAGTCTTAAATCAGCATGCCGGAAGCTCAAGCAGAAAGATCCAATACTGTTTGATGCTATAGCAGGTGTTGGTGTCGCATCCCAGAGAGCAAGCATGGTAAATGTGGACAGCAATGGGATGCCGTTAAGACCGGTTATCGTCTGGATGGATAAGCGAAGCTGCAGACCCAATTGGGGGCAGAAAGGACTCTTGAATGCGGGGCTGAAAATCTTGGGGCTCAAAAAAAAAATTGATGATATTCAAACCCAGGGCAAATGCAATTGGATTATGCAGAACCAGCCGCAGATATGGGATAAGACAGCTAAATATCTTCAGCTTTCGGGGTTTTTAACCTATCGGCTTACAGGTAATTTCTCAGATTCTGTTGCATCGCAGATTGGTCATTTGCCTTTTGATTATAAACGGCAGACCTGGGCAGCAAAGAACCGGTTGGCAAAGAAGCTTTTCCCGGTTGAAGCCGACAAGCTCCCCATTTTAGCCAACCCGGGTGACCTGCTGGGGAAAATTACGACAGGTGCTGCACAGCAAACAGGACTGAAAAAAGGAATTCCGGTCATTGCCTGCGGATCTGATAAAGGATGTGAAACACTCGGAGCAGGCGTTGCCAACGCCACAATGGCGAGTTTAAGTTTTGGTACAACAGCAACGGTTCAGACCATATCTGAAAAATACATTGAACTGATAAAATACCTGCCTGCCTATCCAGCGCCTGTACCTGGTTTTTATAACCCTGAAATTGAAATTTTCAGAGGGTATTGGATGATCACCTGGTTTAAAAAGGAATTTGCACATAAAGAAGTCACGCTTGCACAAAAAAAAGGCGTTCCCCCGGAAGAGGTCCTGAACCTTTGTCTTGAAAGAACTTCACCTGGGGCGATGGGGCTCGTTGTGCAGCCCTATTGGGGGGCAGGGTTGGATTACCCGGATGCCAAAGGTGCAATGATCGGGTTTGGGGATGTCCATACAAAAGATCATGTCTATAGGGCTGTCATTGAAGGACTTGGTTTCGCCCTTTTTGAAGGGTTGGAAAAAATCCAGGGGAAAACAGGGGAGAAAATAAAAAAAGCCGCAGTATCAGGCGGTGCCTCTCAAAGCGATGAAATCTGCAGGATTACGGCAGATATTTTTAACCTGCCCATTGAAAAAGGACAGACCCATGAAACATCAGGACTGGGGGTGGCTGTCCTTGTCTCAAAAGGGCTTGGATGGTACTCAGGTATTGATGAAGCCGTAAAGGAAATGGTGCATACTAAAACAGTTTTTGAGCCCCAAAAAGATCATGTCCAGATTTACAGAGAGTTATATTCAAAAGTGTATTCAAAGATGTATGGAGCACTCAGGCCTTTATACACACAAATCCGAGACATTACAGGATATCCCAGAAAATGAAAAATCATAAAACGACTTTTGTACCCCAATGGTATCAGGAAGCGCCAAAAGAAAAAACATTTCGGTCTATTTTCAAATGGGGGGCTAAAAATCAATTCAAAAATCCAAGTCAGGGATTTTTCAATGTGATAAAGCAGTCACTCCGGCTGACTGATTCAGATTTTAACACCCATATCAGTTTAGGGAATACTGTCGTTACAGACAGTGTTAAGCCTGTTATTGGTTCTGATGACATTTCACAATTAGAAAAAATTGTGGGACAGGAAAACATACGCTTTGATTCATATTCCCGGCTGAAATATTCCAGTGGCAGATCCATGGAAGATATCCTCAGCTTGAGACAGGGCCAGGTTAAAGATATTTCTGATGTGGTTCTGCATCCGCGATCCAAAGAAGAGATTCAGCACATTGTGACCTTCTGCCATGAAAAAAAAATTCCTGTCCATGTCTATGGCGGCGGCAGTTCAGTCACGCTGGGACTTTGCTGTCCCAAAGGCGGGGTAACCCTTGTAATGAACACTCACATGAATAAAATGATCAAGTTTAATGAAATAAATCAGACCATGACTGTTGAAGCAGGAATGATGGGGCCTGAATATGAATCCTTGTTAAACCAGGCCCCTGAAAAGCTGAGAGCATCAAGACGATACACTGGCGGTCACTTTCCTCAAAGTTTTGAATACTCTTCAGTTGGGGGGTGGATTGTCACATTGGGATCAGGTCAGGCATCCTCATATTTTGGGGATGCCTGTGATCTGGTTGTCAGCCAGGAATATATTACCCCTGCCGGCTCATTTAAAACCCTTGATTACCCGGCCGCAGCAACAGGTCCGAAAGTGAATGATATCATGAAAGGATCAGAAGGATGTTTCGGGGTACTGGTGGCAGTCACAATGAAAATATATCCATACCGGCCTGAAACATCAAATGCGTTTTCATTTATGTTCCCTGAATTTAACCTGGCTGTAAAAACTGCAAAACAAATCAGCCAGGCCGGCTTCGGCATGCCATCCGTTCTGCGGCTGTCCGATCCGGAAGAAACAGATGTTGCCATGAAAATGTATGGCCTGGAAGGTGGTCTGCTGGATAAATTTCTCCGGTTTAAACATCTTGATCCGGGATCACGCTGCCTTCTAATGGGGCAGACAGATGGCGAAAAGTCCTTTTCCAGAAATGTATTTAAACAGGTTAAAAAAGTGGCCAGATCTAACAAGGGCCTGTACTTAACCGGGCTTCCAGCAAGCAAATGGAGAAAGGGAAGGTTTTCAGATCCCTATATGCGTGATGCATTGAATGATTTTGGTGTTTTAATAGATACCCTGGAAGCGTCTGTTACCTGGGACCATATAGACGACCTTTATCATGGTGTACGGCAGTACATAAAGCGTCATCCTCACACGATCTGCATGACCCATGCCTCCCATTTTTATGCCCAGGGAACCAATCTGTATTTCATTTTTATTACAAAAATGCATTCCATAGATAAATTCAGAACCTTTCAGCGTGGAATCATTGAAAAGATTGAAAAAAACCATGGATCCCTCAGCCATCACCATGGTGTCGGCCGAATGATGGCTCCCTGGATTGAAAAACATCTGGGTAAGGAGCAGATGGATGTACTGCGCGCCATTAAAAGTCATTTTGATCCCAATAACATCATGAATCCAGGGGGACTTGGGCTGTAGATCTCTTTTCTTATATCATAGAGAGACGGAAAACTTAGGGTATCCCTGTCACTCAATTTTAACGACCGTCGTGTTCGTTAAAAAGCTGACATCACCATTCTATGACGCCCTGGTAAAATACTGATTTAGTGCCATTTTAAAATAAAAACCTATCGATTGGATTATGATATACGAATCTCTTTAAAGTATTCTCCGGGTGTGACACCAATCCATCTTTTGAACTGATGTGTCATATGGCTTTGATCTGAGAACCCGCAGTCTGCAGCTGCATCGGCAAAAGGTATACCTGATCTTAAAAGCTTTTTTGCTTTATTAATTCTAAGATTTGTTTGAAGGAGATAAGGTGAAATGCCCAATTCATTTTTAAACAGGCGCAGTAAAGTATAGGCACTTAGATCTACTTCAGTTGCCAGAGATTCAAGAGATAAAGATTTGCTGTACTGTGCATGGATAATATCTGATACCTTTTTTACTTTTTTCGAGTCGATGCATGGTTTTCTTGAATGCAGATGGAACGCAGCATGATGTTTGATCAGTACCCGCAAAAGTTCGAGAAAATGGGTTTCCAGGGACAGTTTTGAATCTCCAGATTCATAGGCAATAAAAAAGTGATAAAGAATTTTCCTGAAACCAGCATCAAAGATGACAGACTCAGGAAACCAGGGAAGATTGTCTTTTTTCATTCCAAGCTGTTCAAGGGCTTTCTGGATTAAAGACAGGTGAGGGTAAATCATAAAGTATCCCCAGCCTTCATTTACATCTGATGCGTGACCATTATGGATCTCACCGGGATTCACAACAACGATACTTCCTTTAGGGGCAATGTTTGTTTTCTTATTGCACTGATAGGTTTCAGATCCCTGTAAAATAATACCAATGGCGTACCCCTCATGATAATGGCGGCCGAAGGAGTGCTGATAGAATACAGCCTTTAACACTTCAAGGTTATCAAGGTGTTTAACAGATGAATATTGTTTGAATTCTTTAGTCATAAACCAGTCATTTTATATAAATACCAGATGCCGTAAAATAGAAATTGTCATGACACCTGTTATCATTACTGCAACCATATTTTT
The DNA here is from genome assembly GCA_964343845.1 of uncultured Desulfobacula sp. Taxonomy (GTDB): domain Bacteria; phylum Desulfobacterota; class Desulfobacteria; order Desulfobacterales; family Desulfobacteraceae; genus Desulfobacula. The sequence goes on from CAYFKW010000005.1 coordinate 38,992, forward strand.
AAAAATCAGGGCAGCAAAAATACAAATTGCCGCAGCGATCAATGTTGTTTCTCCTCCTGAAAAAACCTGCGGGGCAATAATGGATACAATAATGGTTCCAGGGATATATTTCAAGACCTGCTCAACAAACAACGGCATGGTTCGAATTCTATTGGAAATGTAAAATCCCGATATCCTGGTGATATAGGTTACAGCTGCCATTCCAAAAATTGTGATGTATACATCAAGATTGTCTGCCATGGATGATGACTCCTGCAATGCTTCCGGAAATGCTTCCTGCAAGGATATACCATTTGCCGGGAAAGAAATTTGACGTTATAATTGCTACAACTGCAGCAATCACCCAGGGGATTAGATCTTTTTTACCCTGCCACATGCCGGTCGCCAGAAAGATAAAAATCGCAGTAAATGCAAAATCGATTCCCCACTTGACAGGATCCATTTTACCTGAGCCCAGCATGCTTCCTAAACCTGTTGAAACCGTCCAGGAAAGAAAAAGTGAGAAACCGACGCCGGCCAGTAATGCCGCATTTTGATTGCCATGTTTCCATTCATTAAGCGAATATGCCCAATTTTCGTCTACGAGGAAAAACAGAGAAATATACTTCTGGATAGTGTTTAATCCCTGCAATTTTTCTGTTAAAACAGCACCCATTAGAATATGGCGCATATTAACGACAAATGTTGTGATAATGATGGCGGCGATGGGCAGGGGAGTCAGCCACA
>CAYFKW010000005.1:39745-62892 GCA_964343845.1 uncultured Desulfobacula sp.
CGGACTTAATGCCCTTTAGAAATCCATTTAAAGAAAAATCCATTCATTAATTCCAATCATGTAATCGGGACTGTTTTAATAAACAATCTAATGTGTCAATTACATAAAAATTTTTTTAAAGAAAGCTTTAACAGCCTTCCTTTTTCCCCCGGAATGCTGATTGCTGCATCAATTCAAAACCCTGAGTCAAGTCCCAGGTCCAGACGGTTACTGATATGGATTATAAAATAGAAAGTTGAAACTGTATTGTATATTTTTGCACAAATGATAATTTGTTGCGGTTGGGTTGAAATCAGCAGGGACGGGCATCAAGGGCAGTGCGAATCGCATTCAACAGATCATTTTTCAATACTGGTTTCTGGAGGTATTCAGATATGCCCATGGCCAGAGCACTTTCCCTGTCAATGAGCTCGCTGTAGCCTGTGCACATAATAATGGGTGTATCTTTTCTGATCAACAGCGCTTCACGGGATAACTGGGAACCCGTCATTTCTGGCATTGTCATATCGGTAATAATAAGGTCGTACAGGTTGGGGTCTTTTTCAAAGGATGACAACGCTTCTAAACTATTGGTAAATGGAAACGGTTCGTATCCATAATTAGACACAACACTTGCCACGGCATCGACAATGGCTTTTTCATCATCAACAATCATAATTTTTTCATTTCCGTTTGCAATGGGCTCTTTTTCATGAAAAATTTCTTGGATTTCAACACGATGATCAACCGGTAGAAAGATCTGTATAGTGGTTCCCTTATGAACAGTGCTCTTGACCTTTATATGGCCGTCATGTTCCCGGATAATTCCATGTGCAACAGACAGGCCCATGCCTGTTCCTTTCCCGGGTTTCTTGGTGGTAAAATACGGATCAAAAATTTTATTCAGCGTTTCTTTGTTCATACCGCAGCCTGTATCGCTGAATTCCAACGTGAGATATTCTCCCGGTTTAGGATCTATATCATTGGGAAGCAAGCCCAGTTCAGTGGAAGGAAGTTCTTTTATTGAAACAGACAGAACACCGCCTTTGTCTTCCATTGCATGGAATGCATTGGTACACATATTCAATATCACCTGGTGAATTTGTGTGGGGTTGGCTAATATATTCTTTTTTGAGAATATTTCGGACCGGATTTCAATGGTTGCCGGCAAAGTTGACCGAATCATGTTCAAGGCTTCTTTCACAATAGCAGACAGGTTCATAGATATTTTTTCTAAATCTGATTTTCTGCTGAAGGCCAGGATTTGAGCTGTCAGCTCTCTTGCGCGATGAGAAGCTGTAATGATTTTATCCAGATTTCCAGCAATTTTTTTAGAATCGGCATTTTTAGAATACGCAAGCTCAGCATTCCCCATAATAACAGAAAGTATGTTGTTGAAGTCATGAGCAATACCACCGGCTAACGTTCCAATTGCTTCCATTTTCTGGGCCTGTACTAGGTGTTTTTCCAATTGTTTTCTCTGGCTGATATCAGTTCCGACACTCAATATCTCCTGCAGAGATCCATCCCTGTTCAAGCTGGCTTTGTTACCCCATTGGATATAAATTTTTTTACCTGTATCGTCAAAATGACTGCTTTCTTCTAACGTAAAATTTTTTGGGCTTTTGACGATTCTTTCCTTTATCCGTTCAAATTCTTTTTTTGAAACATTTTTTAAAGGGGGGAGCACAGTCAAGATATTCTGTCCTGTAATTTTCTTGTCAGAACAGCCAAAAAGATCCAATCCGAATTGATTGATAAAGATCAGATTTCCAGTACGATCCCATCTTAAAATGATACTGTTGGCACTTTCAACCAGTTCTCTATAATGCGCTTCACTTTTTTGCAGCTCATCTGTTTTTTTAATGACCTGGATTTTTAACATCCGATTGAAGAAAAACAGGAGAATGGAGATGGCAGCAGCCAGGACAAGAAGGACAATTAACCATTTTGGAATAATCTGGCGTGAGTATTTTCCGCCGCCCATCCAGTACGCCAGAGATTGGTAATAAATAGAAGCGTCATCATTTTTCCAGTTTTTCAGGTGCGTATCGATTTGACTCAGAAGATAATGATTCTTTCCTTTTTTTGTCGCAAAAAAAACAGGAAAAGGTGAAAACTGGATGGTTGTTCCCACAAGATTAAACTCTTTGGCATGCCGTAATCCAAAATGTTGAGGCGCAATCCCTGCAACCACCTTATTGGCATTTACCGCCTGAAAGATATCAAGGTGTGAATCAAGTTCAACGATTTGGCAGTGTACCCCGAAATTATTTGCTGTTGTAATAAAATTTCTGCCATTAATATCTTTTTTCATAATGGCCACTTTCCGGTTGTTGAGATCCAATATGGTATTGATGTTTTTCCCAGGCAGAGCAAAGACCTGTCCCCATATATCAACAACAGGTTCTTTGCTGAAATCCATTGTCCTGGCCCTTTCTTCTGAATAGGCAATGGTCGTCATCAGGTCAATCTCTCCTGTCTGAAGCCTGTCTAAACATTGGGCCCAGCTCCCTTCAACGTATGTAATCTTCCAGTTTTCTGCTGCAGCAATCTTCTGGATCAAGGCAGGATAGAATCCTTGAGCTGTATTGTTTTTATCCATATAATTGATCGGCTCTAGAGGAAAGATACCAATACGAACGGATAGTCTTTCTGCATGGGCATCCGGCAGGAAGGTTAGAAAAATATAGAGGACAATAAAAAAAAGTTGTTTTTTCATGCGGTTTTTTCTTTTCTTTTCTTTTTATCCGCAACACAATAAATACCACCTTTAGACAACCCCGGCATAAAACATTTATTGCATGAAATACATTGCGCATGCCCTTTTTTATCCTTAAACCATTTGTTTGGCAGGTCAGGTTCCCGGATCAGTGGGCGGGAAAGGGCGATGAAATCTACTCCTTTTTTTTTAATGGCATCGTCAGCAATCCTGTATGACCTGAATCCGCCAACACTGATAACCGGGCAGGATACGGTTTGTTTTACAGCAAGTGCCAGCTTGAGATTATACCCTTCTTTGTCCGGTGATGTTATTTTTTTGCGCGCAGGTCCCATTTCGCCGGATGCTGCTGAACCCGAAGAAACCTCTATTGCATCAATGCCTGATTCAGCCAGGCGCTTGGCAATCTGAAGCGCTTCTTCTTTAGACAGGCCATTTTTCACATGGTCATCACATGACAATTTAATAAAAACAGGATAATCTCTGCCAACTTGAGCTCTGATTTTATCGTAGGTGTCAAATAAAAATCGGCATCTGTTTTCAAGACTGCCGCCATAAGCGTCTGTCCTTTGATTTGTAAATGGAGATAGAAATTGGTTGACAAGATATCCATGTGCACCATGGATCTGGACAGCGTCAAAGCCCCATTCCTTTGCCCGCCGGGCACTCTGGGCAAATGCATCGGTTATGGCTTCGATTTCCAGGACAGATAACGCCTGGGGTGTTTCAGGGAATGCGCCTGCTTTGACAGCGGATGGAGCCACAGGCTGCCGCCCGGCTGATTTCGTGTCGGTTTGACCACCGGCATGAACCAGCTGAATGGCAATTTTCCCATCAAGGTTGTGTACTGCCTGAGTTAATTTTTTAAAATCTTGCGCAAATTTGTCTGTATAAATTCCCATTTTCCCAGGCAGTTGTCTGCCCTCGGGGCGAACATATGTATATCCGGAAATAATCAAGCCAATGCCGCCTTTGACAAGCGTGCGATAGTATTCAATTAATTTTTGGGTAGGCCGGCCGTTTTTTTCGCACATGCCTTCCCAGGTTGCAGATCTGATGATTCTGTTTTTTAGATGAATCGTACCAATTGAAGCCTGATCAAATAGTGACGCCATAAGTAATCTCCTGGAGCGAGGTATTCATGTAAAATAAAAGCTGGTTAATAAAGATGTTTACGAAACTAATACTGGAACATAATACAAAAATATAAACTTTCAAGTCAATATTTATCCAATAATCAGTGTAACACTACAGGTTTTTTTTTAATAAGGATATCAGCCAGATACAAATTCTGTAAATCAAAACAAAGATTGCAATAAAAAGAAGGTTGTGAAAAGCTGTCAGATAGAAAAAAATTCAAATTTGTGTTTCAATACTGTGTTGCGATTTGAAGCGGTATTGATTGTTATACCTTTAAGGAGAAAGAAATGAATAAAAAATTACATTACGGATGGATTGTAATTTTTATGGGTCTGTTTACAACAGTCGCTGCCCACGGCTTCGGACGTATGGCGTATACAATTCTTTTGCCTGCCATGAAAGATGGCCTCATGTTTGACTACACTCAATTAGGGCTGCTGGGCACGGGAAATTTTATTGGATACCTTTCCATGGCGATTATAGGGGGATTTTTAGCGGCCAGATTTGGAACGAGAACAGTCATTTCCTCTGCCCTGGTCCTGATGGGTGTTACAATGATTTTGACAGGGGCTGCTGATTCATTTGGTTTTGCATTTGCCATGCGGTTGTTGACAGGGTTGGGAAATGGAGCTGCATTTGTGCCGGCCATGGCATTGGGATCGGCCTGGTTTGCCATCCATAAAAGGGGATTTGCAACCGGGATTGTTTCTGGAGGTATCGGGCTGGGAACATTCTTATCAGGTCTCATTGTGCCGTTCATCCTGTCTTTATATGAAACCGAAGGCTGGCGTTATTCATGGTATATCCTCGGGAGCTGTGTTTTGATTGTGGGTGGATTTGTATGGGTGTTTTTAAGAAACCAGCCTGAAGATATGAACCTGAAACCCGTTGGTCACGCCGGAGATGATGCATTTCAAAAAGCATCTTCCCAACAAAATGTGTCTGCTTTGGACTGGGGAAAGGTCTATAAAATGAAAGCACTTTGGTATCTTGGTGTTGTTTATTTCTTTTATGGATTATCTTATATAATTTATATTGTTTTTTTTGCCGCGTATCTTGTAAAAGAAATGGGATATTCAGAAGCCTGGGCAGGTGGGTTATGGGCTGCAGTAGGCGGGTTGAGTATTTTTTGCGGTGTGATCTGGGGAGGTATCTCTGATAGAATCGGACGCAATAAAGGTGCGGCACTGGCATACTTTGTACTGGGTGCTGCCTATGTTATTTACGCCGTAGTAAAATTTGAGGCAGGCTTTTATTTATCTGCATTTTTATTTGGGTTAACTGCATGGAGTATCCCAACCATTATGGCTGCTGCTGCCGGTGATTTCGTCGGTCCGCGACTTGCACCGGCAGGGCTTGGTTTTGTTACACTTTTTTTTGGAATCGGTCAATCGCTCGGACCTGCCATAGGCGGATACCTCGCAGATGTAACCCAATCGTTTACAGTGCCATTTATGGTTGCAGGCGCTGTTTCTTTTTTAGGGATGATTTTTTCATATTATTTAAAGAAACCTTCATAAAAAGCCTTCTATATTAAAAATTGCAGGAGAGATCTTATGGGTGAAACACAACGTCAAAATGAGATAAATACGGTTATTTTAAATGATTCTTTTGCCAGATTTTTAGGGGCAGCAGTAGAAATTGTAAAACCGGGACACAGCCGCGTATCCCTTGCCATAGAAAAACATATGACGAATTTTCACGGAACAACCCATGGGGGGGTTATTTTTTCAATAAGTGATATGGCTTTTGCAGCAGCGTGCAATTCCCATGGAAAGGTTGCGGTCGCCTTAAATGTAAGTATCAGTTTTTTAAAACCAACATATCCTGGCGATAGGCTGGTTGCTGAAGCAAAGGAAAACTATCTTGGCCGGCAGACATCTCTGTATGATATCAAGGTGTATAATGAAGAAACAGGGGAATTGGTTGCAAAGAGCCAGGATCAGGCCTTCAGAAAAAAGCAGTGGTTTGTTGAACCAGATTAAGTGAACCTAAAAAAAAGATATGGTTTAACAGGATAAGCAATATCTATTTGTCTTTTCATCAATCTGCCATATTATATTAACAAGAAGGGTGACATCATCAGAATAAATGAGAGATCTGTTGTCTGATCAAAGAGTAGAATATGGAAATCAGAAAGCTTGAACCCAAAAAAAAACAAGGACTGGTCGTCGTTATTACCGGCAATGGTAAAGGGAAAACCACAAGCGCCTTGGGGATGGCCCTCAGGTCCGCTGGGCATGATATGAAGGTTTGCATTATACAGTTCATGAAAGGTGATCTGTACTCGGGAGAGTGGGACAGCATCAAACGACTGGGTGAACTGGTGGAGCTTACACATACAGGCAAAGGATTCTGTGGAATAGAAGGCAATCCATTCCCCCATAGTGAACATCGGAAAAATGCGCAGGATGCGATCGCTCTGGTATGGGAAAAAATAAAACGCAACCTGTTTGATGTGCTGATTCTTGATGAAATTAACAATGCTTTGAGTTTAAACCTTATTGATCTTGAACAGGTTCTTGACATTTTAAACAAAAGACCTTCCCGGCTGCACATGATTTTAACCGGTAGAGATGCGCACCCTGACGTGATCGAACTGGCAGATACAGTCAGTGAAATCAGAGAAATTAAGCATGCGTATAGAAAAGGAATAGAGCCTCAACCAGGCATTGATTATTAAATAGTGGCGGTCTTGGCAATTGATCGTAACTGCAGGCACTGTTGAAAGGAACAATGGCAGCAAAAAAATTAAAAACAATTAGCATAAACAAAATGGTCAGCGAATGGTTTTTACCCCTTTTACCCTGTTCCATAGACGCTGTGCATTTTTTAAAATAAATGCTGCCCTTAACAGATGGAAATTTTTTCAGATTTAAATTTTGTGTTTTTTGTCATCTTTTTTGCGGTTGCCCTGATTTATTCCTCCGTCGGCCTCGGGGGCGGATCGTCCTATACAGCCCTGATGGTTCTGTTCGGTGTTCAAACAGCGGCGATACCATTGATTTCACTGGTTTTGAATGTTTTTGTGACAACGATTGGAAGCTATCATTTTATTAAACATAATCATGGCCGATTTAAACTCATCTTCCCTTTTCTCATCTCTTCAGTGCCGGCTGCCTATTTGGGCGGAACCATCCATCTTCCCAAACAATATTTTTATATCATTCTTTTAATTTCTCTGATTTTTGTCGCATTCAGAATTTATGTATGGCAGGATACTGCTTTTAAACTTAATCTCTCAAGTTTCAGTCAAATGGTTTTATGCCTGGTTTCAGGCGCAGTCCTGGGGCTTATTGCAGGAATCGTGGGAATTGGCGGCGGTATTTATCTTGTGCCTCTCATCATTCTTCTTGGCCTTGGTACGCATAAAGAAGCGGCTGCCTGCGGATCTATTTTTATCTGGCTGAACTCTGTTTCCGGCCTTATCGCCAGACTGCAGTTTAATGCCATTGATCTGAAATCCTATCTGCCGCTGATTGCTGTGGTCTTGGCAGGTGGATTTATCGGGTCTTTTATGGGGGCTGTCAAGCTATCTCATAAAACCATGGAAAAAATCCTTGGCAGTGTTGTTCTGATAGCGATTGTTTTTTTATCAAAGAAAATCCTTCTATGATCAATTAAAAGGCCATGGAAGGCCGGACAATACATGAAGTAAAGCCCAGGACAATGGTGTGTTGTCGATAAAAGTTCCAAATCAATTGCTTGCGGTATTTAGTAAATCCTCTTATATGAAAGGAACTCCCCGAAATGTTGGAATTGAAAAAAAAAAGGCACTTTTGTAATGTTCTTTAATATATTATAATCAAACTTCTGACGATCCAGTGGCGGTATTGACCACTCTTTTTGAAGCGCCATTTTAAAATGTGATTCACTCTGGAGGAAATATGGTTACAAGATTAATCGGGCTGTTTTTTGTACTGCTTTCAGTCCTTGCAAGTCCTCAGGATTCATTTAGCCAGGAGGCTAAAACATTAAGTGTTATGACGCTGTTAAATTTTGCACCCCATACATTTGAAATTCCTGCATCTGATCCATCATTGGAAAATGAGATCATCACCCCAGGCATGGATTCAAACAGGCTGCAGGGATATGCCTGGGATGTTTTCAGAGAAGCATTCCATTCAATGAATTATACGATTAATCTGAAAATGAGACCGTGGAAACGCTGTCTGAAAAATGTCAGACAGGGGAAGGTGGATCTTGTATTCCCCGCTTCATGGAATAAAGAAAGGGATAAAATATTTGATTACTCTTCAGAGCATATTAATGTAGCAACTTATGTTGCTTTTTATACAGACAGACACAAAGCAGACGCATGGAAAGGTTTAGAATCACTCAACGGCAAAAAAGTAGCGTTGATAAGAGGGTATACCCATGGAAGTGATTTTGACCTGAGCAGCGCATTCAGCAAATTTGAAGTGGACTCTCTGTCTCAGGCAGTCACCATGATGGAAAGACGAAGAGTGGATGTATTTGTCGGTTACCAATTGGTTCATGGTTATCAACTTGAAAAACTTGGGAAAGACGATATGTTTTTTACGGCCAAACCATTTGGTTTCAGCAAAGAATATATTCTGACAAAAAAAGGAAGCAAAAAGGGAAATTATTTGTTGAAAGTATTCAAAGAAGGCAAAATGAAGATTGTTCAAAATGGTAAGCTGGCAGCAATTCAGAAAAAGTGGTTAAAATGATCATGTCAGATGGGTCGAATAGATACACAAGAAAAGTGCATCTGTACAGATAAGGTGAATATATCGCCTGACAGGTCATGTGGAGATGACTTTTTCGTCTGGCTTGCCATGACCTGACGTCACATTATAGTTTGTGAAAAATTGACTCCTGTTCATCCAGGATTTCGTCAAGAATGTCCACATTGGTCATGGGATTCATTATGACGCAGCGAAGCACAACTGTATTATGATCATCATTCGGAGACGTCTTTAAGCGTGTTCTTGATACAAAACTTTTACCAGCCTCCCTTTGAATTCTCTGGATCTTGATGTTTATATCATCTAGGGCGGCATCAAGTTTCTGTCTTTCCCTGCTGTTAGCGGTTTTAAGTTTTTCCTGTATTTCTTTGGGGACGAGCCTGTAGGTTAAAATATTGAGCTGGGGAGAGGTTACCAATTGGAACAATTCTCTTTTTTCTATCATTTTTGCAAATTGTTTTGCTGTTTCTATGCCATGCTCAATCATGAGGGCATATCCTTTGGATCCCATGATTTTTAATGCACTGTCTAGAATTAATGAATTGGCTTCTCTTGAACCTTCAAGTGTTTTAATCCCCAAATCGACACTGCCAGGCCTGTTGACATACCGTGCATGGTAAACGATTTGATCAAGCGCTTTTGGGTTTTTGAAATAGACCATCCCCGATGTCATGGGCATATAAAATTGTTTGTGACAATCAATCGTAACAGAATCTGCCCGTTCAATTCCTTTCAAAAGAGGGCGGTACTTGTCAGATAAGAGCACAGGACCGCCCCAGGCTGCGTCAACATGAAAATGAATGTTGTGAGTTTCACAGATGTCAGCAAGTGCTGGCAGCGGATCAATAATTCCTGTTTCAGTAGCGCCGGCAATCCCTATAATGGCGATTATTTTGGTTTTTTTGTCTGTCTGAAGCGTGTTTATCTGTGCGTTTAGTTTGGCAAGATCGATACTTCTGTTTGAATCAACATCAATCGGGATAATATTTTGATTTCCTAAACCAAGAATGCCCACAGCTTTTTTTAAGGAGAAATGGCCTCTTTTTGATACAAGAACAACAGACCGTTCAAAATTGTGTGCTTTTAACGCTTCAAAATAGCCATTTTTTTCTATACTTTCAAAATCATCTTTTGGAGCAAAGCTTTTGTTCCTGGCCACCCACAACGCAGTTAAATTCGCTGTGGTACCACCTGTCGTGAAAATGCCCAGTGATGTTTCAGTGTTCTGGACATGCTGGAGATAAAACTCATTTTCAAACTTGAATATCATCCTGTGCATTTTGGCAAGGATCTGTTTTTCCAGTACGGATAAGACTTTTGATGTTTCAAGTTTAATCACATTCTGATTCAAAGCTGCTGTAATTGCTTTTAAATGGACCATGAAAAAGGGAATGGCAGAGGTCATATGACCAACAAAATACGGGGATGCAACATTTACCGCCCTCGGGGCTATTTCATCTATAATATCCTTGATAACATCTGCCAGTTTTTTCTGCGGGTCTTTATTAATCCGGGTATCTGTATATTCTTCAGCTAACTTTACCAGACTGATTTCCTCTGTTACCCCGACGTGCTTGTTTAGAAAATCATGCAGACCAAACAGAATCTGCTCCATATATTTTACAAGGGTTTTTCTGCTGCTTTCGTCTTCAGGTCTGATAAAAACTCTATGAAGAGTGTGCCAGTCTGCAACAAGAGAAGTCGGTTTGTCAGTTTCTCGGGCCATGTGTTTCGTCCCCTGGAATATGATATTTTCTAAAATTTTGTATCATCATACGTTGGACTGTAATAGTCAATATTTAATTTGTCTTCACGCCATATATGAAGGTTTATATCAGTAAGCTTCCTGTTTTCAAGACCGAAATGAAATAAACCCTTTGCAAAATCAGTTAAAGCGTGTAGATTTTTATATAAATTAAAAAGGAGAATGATAAAATGGATCTTCATCAAAATGACATCCTTACCAGAGTAAGCAGGTACAATTTAATTAGAAACGGAAGAATGATCTATTTAGATGTTCATGAAAAATTTCAGGGCAACCTGGCCGGAAATTATATTGCCGTGCCGAATCTTGTAAATATTGTGGCCAAACCAGAACATCAGGGTGCAGGTGAGGATGAAAAAACAGCATTGGAAGATTGTTTGAAGAAAATCAAAGGATTGAATTTAGAGGATCTTTTCCCAGCAGCCGGTCCCATCCCTCCCATTAAAGATGACGACAAAACATAACGCCTGTTGTAAAACACGTACAACAGGCGTTAAAAAGCTAAAAAACAGATCAATAGCGGGCTTTTTTGCCCATTTCCAACCCCAGATCAAGGGCTTTTTTATTCATGTCCATGAAGTCTTCGGGAATGGTTGTCTCAAGGACTTTCATTATAGAGTCAGGCTTGATCAGTCCTGAAATGCCGATTAAACTGCCCAGCATGCAAATATTAAAAACAATGGGTTTTCCTATTTCATTCATCACAGTGTCATACATGGGAAGGGAAATATGTTTTGCATCGACCTTTTTTTCAATGACAACATATTTGGAGTCCACTAAAAGAAGACCGCCGGGACGGATAATAGGCGCAAACTTGTTATAACTTTCCTGGGTTAAGCTGACCAGTATATTGGGCTGAATAACTTTTGGGAAAAATATCTCAGAATCATCTATAATAACATCACTTCGTGTTGCTCCCCCTCTTGCGGCAGCACCATAACTTTGAGACTGAATGGCATTTTTCTCTTCAAAAATTGCTGCTGCCTTGGCTAAGATAATGGCAGCGGTAATAACGCCTTGTCCTCCTGATCCTGAGAAAACCAATCTTGAACGTTCCATTATGCCTTTCCTTTCATTGCTGTCTCAATAATCTTATCATACGCTTCACAGTATTCAGGAATATCTGTATTTTCTACAAATATGCCTCTTTGGATCAAATCGGGATTTTTCTCAAGTTTTTTGGATCCGATTTTTACTGTGTTTGTTTTAAATCCTTCCATCATCTGGATGGCGTCTCCTTCCTTGTTTTTCCTGCCGTAATACGTTGGACACTGCGTTAGGATTTCCACAACAGAAAATCCTTTGTGGGTGATTCCTTTTTTAATCAGGTCCTTGCATTCATTGGCATGATAGACTGTCGATCTTGCAACAAATGTAGCACCGGCACTTTTGGCCAGTTCAACAATATCAAAATTCCTGTCAATTGTTGTGTAAGGTGCTGTGGTGGCTTTTTTACCGCTGCCGGACAAAGGAGAAAACTGTCCGCCTGTCATGCCGTAAATCCTGTTGTTCATGACAATGGCAGTGATATCAATGTTTCTCCTGGCTGCATGGATAAAATGATTACCGCCAATGGCAAGGGCATCACCGTCTCCCATGGGAACAATGGCTTTTAAGCTTGGTTTTGACAGTTTTACACCAGTGGCAAAAGACAATGCTCTGCCATGGATGGTATGCAGGGAGTGAAAGTCTACATAGCCTGAAATTCTGGATGAACATCCAATACCTGATGTCATAACGATTTCATTTTTATCAAGGCCTAATTCATGAACCGCTCTCAGCAAAGACCCCAGAACAATACCGTGGCCGCAGCCAGGGCACCAGAGGTGGGGGAAAAATCTTGGTCGAATATAATCCTTAAAGTTAAACGCTTCTTTTGTCATGTTACACCCCCTTCCCCTGAATCATTCTTAAAATGGATTTGATATCTGTAGGGGTAATTAATTCTCCATCTATTCGATTGGCCAGAAAGACATTGTGCGGGTTGTCAACGGCATTCTTTACCTGGGTGACGATTTGTCCCATATTCATCTCAACAACCATTACGGCTTTTGCACCGGCACATTTTTCCCGGATCATATCTGAAGGAAAAGGCCAGAGGGTTTGTAACTCCAAAACCCCTATCTTAACACCTCTTGATCTTCGATTCCTTGCCAGGTGAATGGCAGACCGTGCGGAAGATCCGTAGGAGATCATGATAAATTCAGCATCATCCAGCCAGTATTCCTTGTACCTGTTAATATCATTGACATTGTTTTCGATTTTATCCACAAGGTGTCTCAAAAGTTCGCTGACAACTTTGGGGTTGTTATTTGGAAATCCCCACATATCATGAAAAAGGCCGGTAACATTATACCGGTGTTCAGCACCAAAATCAGACATGGGAAGCCTGCCGTCTTCTCTAGGGAGGTAAGGATGATAATCCACCCCTTTTTTAGCGGACGTTCTAAGCCTTTCCACTACCGGGATTTCCCCGGGTTCTGGAATGGTCAGTTTTTCGCGCATATGGCCGACGACCTCATCCAGCAACAAAACAACAGGCGTCCGGTATGTTTCAGCCATATTAAATGCATCTACTGTTATTTTGAAAACATCCTGATGGTTGGATGCGGTCAGTGCAATAATCGCGTGATCACCGTGGGTTCCCCATCTGGCCTGGTTTACATCCCCCTGGCTGACATGGGTGGGGTTCCCAGTTGATGGGCCGCCGCGCTGTACATTGGCAATCACACATGGAATTTCTGCCATGCACGCATATCCCAGTGCCTCCTGCTTTAGGGAAAAACCCGGGCCCGATGTAGCGGTCATGACTTTATTTCCTGTAAGAGAGGCACCAATGATAGCGCCCATAGATGCAATTTCATCTTCCATCTGGATAAATTTACCCCCTTTTTGGGGCAGTCTAGATGCAAGATGCTCTGCTATTTCAGTAGACGGGGTGATCGGGTATCCGGCGAAAAAATCAATCCCGGCATAGATAGCACCTTCCACGCAGGCCTCGTTTCCCTGGACAAACCTGATTTTATTCTTGTTTTTCATTTTCCCCTTCCTGCTCTTCTATGATTTGTATTGCTAAATCAGGGCATCGAAGTTCACATAGTTTGCATGCAATGCAATCTTCGGGTCTGATGGCTTCGGCTTTTCCCTGACTGTCAAATTCAAGAACGTTTTTTGGACAGAAATGAATGCAGATGCCGCACCCTTTACACCATTCTTTGTCAATTAAATGTTTAATCGTTTTGCCTTTTCCCATAATGTCCTCTAAATTAGATAAACCATATCTTTAAATTAAGGCCCTTCATTAAGTGATTTATAACGGGTTGTCAAGGATAACTATAACAATAATGAATCAAATTCATTCTTTTTTATTTCATTATAAAAAGCAAGCAAAAAAAACTACTTATGAAAAAGTATAATGGTTAAGCCTTTTCGTTTTTTTTATGCCGTAATCCCGTACCAAACACCGCTAAAAAATACCGGCGAAAAAATATTTTTTGCTCCTTGAATTAAAGAGCAATCTTCATGCCATAAAAAAAACAAATTATTTTAAAAACAGTGAACGGAAAATAAGAATAAGATCAAAACAGGTTCTGAAGATAATCAATTGCCATCAAATTTTTCTTTTCTGGGTGGTGTTGAACCGGGACATATCTTTGCCAGGCGCTATAAATAGAGAATCCTGATCCGGCAAGATTAAACCGGTTCCCTGATGTACTTTTAAGGGTATGACAGGGGGGATGCCTGAAAGTTTTCAGAGCTGCCCTTTCCCGACAACAAACCGCCCTTTGAAATATTTTTTCCGGATTTGCTTTGCTTCTTTTATCCACTTTTCAATGCCGTTGTTTTTGATGCGGCAAAGATTATATACTTTCATATTGTGGGGATAGGTTTGAGCGCTGTCGGCAACAGGTGCAAGTTTTTCACAGGGGAATAGTTCACAGTCGCAGCAAAGACGAACACCTTTTTCCTTTACACAATCAAGTGTGGCACACCCTTCTTCTGGGAGATGGAAATGGTTTCCATCCTGTTCCCGGCATCCTTTGCATGGGATCTGTTTTTTGGGAATTTTCAATTTTTTATGTATGAGGGCAGCAAAGTCATCTGTTAAGTTTTCTTCATAAAGCTCGCAATTGAAACAATCCAGCCCGCAGGGGGCAGTTAAAGCTGTCTTTTTATCCATGGCATTTCCTTTTTTATGGGGTTATTGTTGAGAATCATATCATTATCCAGGCGTTTTAAACATTATTATTATGAATATTATGCTGTAAAAAAAATGTGTTAACGGTTTGGTAAAATTGGCTGAAATGCTCAAACCGCGGCTGCCGAACGGGGTGAGTATCTTCTTTGCCGCCCTGTTTTAAAGGCCTTTGAAGCGTTTTGAGCACATCATCAAATTGAACGATATCATCAACGTTGCTGTTCTGGGCGGATTTTCAAGGTGAAAATGATTCGTTGTCCCTATCCCCATGATTGTCACTTGTTCTTTTATGAGATATGATAAAATGCTGAATAAACAAAAGGCAGCGGGGGAAAATCGCGGGACACATCTAACAAGAAAGGAATTTTCAATGTGCCGTTTCCACTTTGTAGAACCAGAACAGGCCGGTAGGGCTGCAAAAAAAATATTTGAAAACCTGGTGATGACTCCAAACCTGTTATGTATCCTGGCAAATTCAGACACAGTATTAAAAACGTTTGTAGATACAACTGACAGCTTTAAGACGTTTAATCTATCATATGAAGAACAAAAACTCATCAGTCTGGCTGTGTCTCAGTTTAATGAGTGCCCCTATTGTATCGCGCTGCATACAAGCGGTGCGGTAAATAGTGCCAGGCTTACACACCAGGAGTGTCTGGAAGCAAGAATGATGACAGCGTCTGATCCCAGGAGGGCATCGATATTAACATTCACAAAACAGGTTTTAGAATATAAAGGCCGTGTCAGGGACGATATCCTCCTCGACCTTAAATACCATGGTGTTGATGA
Organism: uncultured Desulfobacula sp.; assembly: GCA_964343845.1. Lineage (GTDB taxonomy): Bacteria > Desulfobacterota > Desulfobacteria > Desulfobacterales > Desulfobacteraceae > Desulfobacula. The sequence goes on from CAYFKW010000005.1 coordinate 55,051, forward strand.
TAAGACTCTTTTAGAAATAATTTGTGTCATAACCACAGTTACTCAGGCAAATTATACAGCAAATGCTGCACAGCCTGAGATTGATTTCCTTGATCCCCCTGATTTACCGGAGACATAAACATATGAACGACTACCTTGTTAGTGTAATTCTGCCAACGTATAATCGGGCCTGGACTTTGGAAGAAGCGATTGATTCGGTCCTTTTTCAGGATTATCCTCACATTGAACTGATCGTAATTGATGACGGCTCAACAGATAATACTCAGGACCTTCTTAAAAAATACAAACATAAAGTGACAATCATATGCCAGGAAAATCTGGGGGTTAGTGCAGCGAGAAATGCAGGGATAAAAAGAAGCTCCGGCCAGTTCATGGCACTCTTAGATTCTGATGACCTCTGGGATGAAAGAAAAATATCCTGCCAGGTTGAATTTTTTGAACACCATCCAGAAGCATTCATCTGCCAGACCGAAGAGATATGGATAAGGAATGGGAAAAGGGTTAACCCAAGACGCAAACACAAAAAACCATCAGGAATGATATTTGAACCGTCATTGAACCTGTGCCTGGTCAGTCCCTCTGCTGTTATGATGAGAAAAGAATTGTTTGAGCTGAAAGGATATTTTAATGAAGACTTTACCGTTTGCGAGGATTATGATTTGTGGCTCAGGGTAACATCAAGCATGCCCGTGTTTTTAATTGATAAGCCGTATACGATCAAACGGGGCGGTCATAAAGACCAGCTTTCAAGATATCATTCCCAGGACAAGTTTAGAATTCAATCGTTGATGAACATTATGACGGATGAGAATCTGACACAACACCAGATAAAACAAGTAAAAAAAGTGCTGAGAAATAAATGCGGTATTTACGGGAATGGGTGTTTAAAAAGAGGTAAACAGAAGGAAGGAGAATATTACCTGAATCTTGGCAAGACTGTTTAAAGATCGGATATGATCATTTCATAATAATGGGTGTCATTGTCACTTTGGCCGGTTTCGATAATTCTACACCGGGATTTATCCTCTTTTAAAATGATAGAGGCATTTGCCCCCCTGACAACCGTATCCTGGGTAATCGTTTTTGCGACTGTGATAACGGATACAGGCCTCTGTTTTTTCGCAAATTCCTTGATCGCTTTTTTTTCAGTTACCAGTGCTTTGTTCTTTTCTTCCATTTTGTTTATCTGATCTTTTAACTGTTCTGTCCCTTTTGCAATTTTATCCTGGTTTTCAAAAATAGCGCTCAGATCTTTTTCAGCAGCTTTTGCTTTTCCTGCCAGGTCCTTTATTTTTTTTGACACCTGGCTTACTTTTTTTACATCTTTTGCTTTTTCAAGCTCAGGCAGCGATGTTTTGAATTTTTTGATCTCGATCTGAGCCCGATCCTGGATATGGGCTTTTTCAGAGATCTGCTGATAGAGTTCCTGGTCTTCATCTTCCAGTTTCTGAATTTCATCTTTTAGAAGTTTCACTTTTTCAATAGACGACTGCAGGTTTTCATTGATTTTTTCTTTCAGTTTTTCAAGATGTTCATCCACCCCTACTTTGAGGGTGGCAGGTTTGGATGATGACGTACCGATTTTCCCTGCCTCAATTCCCAGTTTTGCGGTTATTTTTGAGGATAGGATATGCCCGGTTTGATTCTGGCAGCTGCCGCTTAACAAAATATCTGAATCTATGATTTCTTTAGAAATGTTAAGATCCCCGAATCCCATGACACTTGAATGATTGATGAATTTTGCATAAATGTTTCCATGAACCGATATGGTCGATTCAGTAATTCCGGCAGAAACATTCAGATCTCCGGACAGGTCAATTGTTCCCCCTTCTATTTCCTGAACAGTCAGGTTAATCCCCTTTACCTTGAAGCCTTCCTTGATCATTCCTTTGACGATGATGTTGCCTTTAAATTCTATATTTCCGGTTTCAAAATCGACATCCCCAGGAATCACCAGCTCCGGGTTTACTGAAATGGTTCCCATGGCATCGAGGTGGGGCTGCCCGTCAATGGCTGCATGGATGTTGAGTTCATCTTCAGACATTTCAGTGCCCGGCCCCGCAACAAAGACTGGGTCATTTACTTCATCCACAGGGATAGGGGTGCCTGAAATGCTTATCCCGGCCCTGCTGTCCCTGGCAGGTGTTTTTGTCGCAAGCAGATCCCCTTTTTTGACATATGGGATGTCACCTCTGTCCCTGAAGTCAATCGTTCCATCCTCATTTATTTTACCGGGGTTGGTAAAATTTGTTTCAAAACAAAAGTCTATCTTTCCATCGCTTCCCAGGTCTGGTGCCTCACCTGAAGCAATGATAATTTTATCAACAGAGGGTTTTGAAATCCATGCCTCAATGGCTTCGTCATCAATAATACCGTGAGAAATCTGACGCTGCATCAGCATGTCCATAAGATCCGTGACTGTCAGTTCAGGGCATTTTTTGTCAGGTGGTTTGATTCTTTCAACCCAGGCCTTGATCTGATCTTTAGAGATTGAAATTTTGATGTATTCACTGAAAATATTTTCATCATCAAGGAAAAAATCATCAATACCATCTGGTTCTGCTGAATCTTCTGATTCACTTGTTCCCCTCTTGATCACGTCTGAAATTGCCACTTTTAAAATGTTTTCTATAAGGGCTTTTGGAACGGGGCCTTGTTCTTCAGCTTCTTTGCTCCCACTATCATCTTCTATGGATGTTTCCTGATTCTGGTCATCCGGAGTGTCCTGTTGTTCTTCAGGTGTATCAGCGCCTTCGACATCTGCATCAGGTGCAGTCTCTTTATTTATCTGGGGATTCAGGATATCTCTGATATTGAAGGTTAAAGGGTCAATCCTGTGTCGATTTGTAATGATGGAAGACAGACCTTTGATGGTTTTACAGAGCCTTAAAAATTCTTTTTTATACGCTTCCGGATCAGGGGTGATCTTTTTTTGTTCGATAAAGTTTGCAAGAGAGATATCCTTGATTGATTCAGATTTGTTTTTTAACTCTCTTTTCTTAAGCCTGAGGCTTACTTTCTGCGTTTTCTTCTCAGCAATGCTGTTTTTTATCGATTCATCTTTTTTCTTTAAATTTTGTGCGATTTGAAACATTTTCTTGTTCTGGTGCACAGTAACGCGTTTTAATTTCTGCCTTTTCAAGGCCTTTTTGAATTGCCTGAAGCAGCTTTTTGCCTGATTCACTAGATCGTTACCGTCAAACGGAACCATTATGCAGGCATTGATTTCTGCTTTGTTAATGGCGCTGATTAATGTGCCAGGTTTGTCTGCTGGAACCATCATCATCCGCTGAGTAAATGGGGAAATGGACTTTACTTTTTGTAATATATCATCTCCTTCCATTTTCGGCAGTTTAAAGTTGCAGACAAACAAAGCAAAAAGATAATTTTTGGATTCAGCAAGCAGGTCCAGTGCATTTTTTGAAACGCTTTCGCTGAAAACATCCCATCCTTCTTCTGACAGAATTTCTTTTACATGCTTCCGGACAGCATCATTGCTTTCCAGAATGATGACTTTTGGTTTTTTCTTTTCTGTCATACAGGGTTGACCTTATATCTCGGGCATTTCAAATCCATTTCGATAAGATAAGTCTTTAAACTGATCAAAAAGGACTGAAATTGTGTTTGAAAAAACAAGTTCAAGTTTTTCAGTATCAATATTCGTATCTGTTTTAATAAAGTTTTCAATTTCTGTTAATACAGTTTTTGAAGAAACTGCGGGTGTTGAAGATAGCTTTTCAAGGCTTTTTTTAACTTTTTCTATTTCCTGATCAAGTTCTTGTATTTCTTTGTCATGGTGCTTGGAGGTCTCCATTAATTCGCAATTGAGTTCATATAATTTTGCATTCTGTTTTTTGGCAAGCCGGATAAGCTTTTTGTCTTCCAGGACTATTTCATACAGCCCAATGCCGGACCAGATTGTTTTAACAAAATCATTATGATCCCAAGGCTTTGTTATGTATCTTTGGACAGCACCCTTATTCACAGCATTGATAATGATATCCATTTCAGTATAACCTGTGAGCAGAAACCGGACCGTATCCGGCGCCAGCAGCTTTGCCTGCTCAAGGAACTCAGTACCGGTCATGCCATCCATTTTCTGGTCTGATATAATTAAGGAAAACGGTTTGTTCGTTTTCTTTATTTTTCTTATGGCATTTTCACCACCGTCTGCGAAAACAGGCTCAAGCCCCTCTTTTTTAAGAATACGGCAGACGGTTTTGCCGACCTGCTTTTCGTCGTCTACTACAAGAACTTTATGCTGATAGTCAGATCCCATTCAATGGTCCAGTGTTGGAACGATAAACGATTAAAATTGCTATTGTTTTATCTTAGCGTCTATTTCAGCCAAAAGCAACAGCAAAAGGGCACTGCAAAAGGGATCCTGAATCCGGCAGACATATGGCAGGGAGCAGAAAAATTAACGTTTGGGTAAAAAATAAGGGGTTTGATCTAATGCCGGAGGCAAAGGAAAAAATAATCACAGCCATGAAATAAAATGCTGAGCGTTGCCTTTTCGAGTTAACCCAAAAAAAGATGAACAGGTATCATGGGGATAAGGTTTAACCGCCGGCAAGAAACGTGATAATCTGAAGTTCATCTCCATTTTTTAACGGTTTTTCAAGCTCACCCGGGTAAGCGCTCTCCTTATTCAGATAGATTTCGATATAATGGAGCAAATCTCCTTTTTTATCAAACAGTTCGGTTTTCATGCCTGGATATTGTTCAATAAAATTATGTAACGCTTCTCCAACAGTGTTCCCGTTTACTTCCACTACTTCTTGACCATTGGTATGCTGGCGGTGGGTAATATGCAGATGTATTTTTATGCTCATTTTATTTGTTCCTGATATATCAGTTTTACTTCAATTAACTTTTTTTTATTGAAGGTTGATTCTTTTCCTTTTTATTAATAGACTACTTTGGTTATGAATTCAAGTTTTTTTGGCTTTAATATAGCTATTTTATAACTAAATTATAGTGAATATGTAACATAACGGCTTTGATTATGGATGGCTGGACCAGAGGAAAAGCCGCCCAACATAAAAAAAATACAACAAGGAATACTGTCTTGGAAAATACATATACTGATCCGTTGAGTTTGGATAAAAAAACAAAAGCAAGATTAATTGTTGACATGCTGACAAGAATTGTAGTTCACTATGGGCTCTGGTTCACCGAAGTCCGCCACCAGATGGGCATGGACAAAGCTTTAAAGGTGCTTGAGAAGGCAACAGAACAGACCACTTCAATTGCATTGAAACGATTTGGTGATGTTTTAGGGTTTCAGACTGAAGATGGGCTGCCTCAACCGTTACTGGCGCTGGAGGAAAAAAAAATTGATGCATTGATAGAGGCTGTGGCAAAAAATTGGCTGGTGAATGACGGTTTGTGGTTTCAAGCTGTGGAATTTGATAATGGAATGAATGATGCCAAGCGCTGTAATGATTCGTGCTGGGCGCAATTTTCTCCATATGAAGCATTTACAATTAAATCATTTCTAGACTTAGATGATCATTGCGGTCTTGATGGATTGAAAAAAGCCTTAAATTTCAGAATGTATTCATTAATTAATACGCAATCAATTGTTGACGAAAGCCCTGAAAGTTTTGTATTTCAGATGAATGAATGCAGGGTTCAGTCTGCAAGAAAGAGAAAAAAATTAGATGATTATCCTTGTAAATCAGCCGGATTGGTTGAGTATGAATATTTTGCAAGGACAATAGATCGACGGATAGAAACTGAATGTATCGGATGTCCGCCAGATGAACATCCGGATGAATGGTTTTGTGCATGGCGTTTTTATATAAAAAATCAAAGTAATGGATAAATAATAAGGAAGGGTTTGTATTATGGGAGTCATATCTGACAAAATTCAAGAGCTCAAGAAAAAAGAACAGGAAATTTTGGGAATGGGTGGAGAAAAAGCTCTTGAGAAGCGAAAAGAAAAAGGCGTGTTAAATGCCAGGGAAAGGCTGGATATCCTTTTTGATAAAGGTACTTTTAGAGAACTGGATATGTTTGTCACCCATAGATGTACCAATTTTGGAATGGAAAAAGTTCAAATTCCTGCAGATGGTGTGGTGACAGGGCATGGGAAAGTGGACGGCAGAATTGTCTTCGCATATGCCCAGGATTTTACTGCAAGGGCAGGATCATTGGGCGAGATGCAGGCAAAAAAGATTTGTAAAGTAATGGATATGGCCTTAAAAGCAGGCGCCCCTATTATCGGGATGAATGATTCAGGTGGTGCCAGAATTCAGGAAGGAATTGATGCCTTGTCCGGTTATGGTGAAATCTTTTTCAGGAATTCTGCTGCTTCAGGCGTTATCCCTCAGATTTCAGCAATCATGGGACCAACTGCCGGTGGTGCGGTTTATTCTCCCGCCATGACAGATTTTATTTTCATGGTCAAGGAATCCAGTTATATGTTTATTACAGGGCCCAATGTTATAAAAGCGGTGACCGGTGAGGAGATTACATTTGAAGATTTAGGTGGTGCAATGGCGCATAATGAAAAATCAGGTGTGGCACAATTTGCCTGTGACTCTGATGAAGACGCCATCCTGCAGATAAGAAAGCTGTTATCTTATGTACCTTCCAATAATATGGAAGATCCACCATATATCCCGCCAACAGATGATCCAAACCGTATGGATGAATCACTGGATACGGTTATCCCTGATAATCCGAACAGGGCATATGATATTAAGGACGTTATCGCGTCGATTATGGATGATGGTGAATTTTTCGAACCGCATCAATATTTTGCAAAAAATATTGTCATCTGCTTTGCCAGGCTTAATGGACGGCCTATCGGAATTATTGCCAACCAACCCAATCAGATGGCGGGCTGTCTTGACATAGATGCGTCTGATAAAGCCACGCGGTTTATTCGATTCTGTGATGCATTTAATATCCCGATGCTGACCATTGCCGATGTACCAGGATATTTACCAGGCAGTCATCAGGAATGGGGCGGCATCATTCGCCATGGCGCAAAACTGCTATGGTGTTACTCTGAAGCAACTGTTCCCAAACTTTTGTTGATCACTCGAAAAGATTATGGTGGTTCCTATCTGGCCATGTGTTCAAAACATTTAGGAGCGGATATGGCGTTTGCGTGGCCAAGTGCTGAGGTGGCTGTAATGGGGGCTGAAGGGGCGGCAAATATTATTCATGCCAGAGAAATCAAGGCTGCAGATGACCCGGTTGCAAAACGTAAAGAAAAAATAGAAGCGTACAATGAACAGTTTTCAAATCCTTACTGCGCAGCAGCCAGAGGTTATGTGGATGCGGTTATTCAACCGTCTGAAACACGACCCCGTCTCATTGATGCGCTTGAGGCCATGGTGACAAAAAGAGAATTACGACCTGCAAAAAAACATGGTAATATACCGGTTTAATAAAAAGGATTGAAAATGGATAAGAGAAAATTCGCTGCGGCCATAGCTGCAGTCACCACATACATAAAAACATCAGAGGAAGCTGCTGCATACAATGCTCAACAGGCTGGAGAGCCTGTATCAGAAACCACAGTGCAGGCACCGCTTATTGCATTGCCGAACAATATTTGGGGAATATCAGGCCGACAAACTCATATGCAGGCCAATACGATGATGCAGCTCAGGATGTTTAAATAAAAATTTGATAATGATAAAAATTTAATTAGTCAGGAGAAGATAAATGAGTGATCACACTGAAGTTAAAATGGTAGAAATGAATTATGATAAAGACAGACCAAAGGCTGAGAATCCAGTTCTAGTAGAGGATATTTCTCTGCGGGACGGTCATCAATCTCTTTTTGCAACAAGAGGCAGAACAGAAGATATGATCCCCGTC
>CAYFKW010000005.1:62902-84718 GCA_964343845.1 uncultured Desulfobacula sp.
GCTGAACGATTGGATGAAATCGGTTTCTGGGCTGCAGAAGTCTGGGGTGGTGCAACCTTTGATACCATGCACAGATTCCTTGGTGAAGATCCCTGGGAAAGGCTTCGAACATTGAAACGGTACATGAAAAACACCCCGTTTTCAATGCTGCTTAGAGCCCAGAACCTGGTAGGATATAGAAATTATGCTGACGACCTGGCTGAACTGTTTGTTAAAAGAACGGCTGAGAATGGACTGGATATTTTCCGGACGTTTGATGCGTTAAATGATTATCGTAATTTTGAAACCGTTGTCCCTGTCATTAAAGAATGCGGTGCGCATTTTCAGGGCTGCATCTGCTACACATTGACAGAGCCCAGGCTGGGGGGTGAAGTTTACAACCTTGAATATTATATCAATAAGGCAAAAGTGCTTGAAGATATGGGTGCAGACAGCATCTGTGTTAAAGATATGGCAGGCCTTATGGCACCTTATGATGCCTACGAGATTGTCAAAGCGTTAAAAGAGAACGTTACACCGCCCATTCACCTGCACAGCCATTTTACCTCTGGCATGTCACCGATGACCCACATGAAAGCCATTGAAGCCGGGGTTGATATTATTGATACCTGTGTTACACCCTATGCATACAGAACCTCTCATGCGGCACTTGAACCGATTGTTATGTCCCTTATCGGTACAAACAGAGACACAGGATTTGATATTAAGGCGCTGGCAGAAATTAATGAAGTCCTTGAAAGTGATGTCATGCCAAAATACAAGCATCTGCTGGACAACACCAAGGTGTCTGTTATTGACATTAATGTGCTCCTGCACCAGACGCCCGGCGGTATGCTGTCCAATCTGGTCAACCAGTTAAAGGAAATGGATGCGATTGATAAGATAGATGAAGTGTATAAAGAGCTGCCACGGGTCAGGAAAGAACTGGGACAGGTTCCGCTTGTTACCCCGACCAGCCAGATTGTTGGTACCCAGACCGTGAATAATGTCCTGTTTGATACAGATGATGAACGGTATAAAATGGTTACTGCCCAGGTAAAAGACCTTTGCTTTGGATTGTACGGAAAAACCAGTGTACCTATTGATCCGGACGTACAGAAAAAAGCATTAAAGGGTTATGACAGGGGCGAAGAACCCATCACCTGCAGACCGGCGGAGATCCTTGAGCCGGAACTGGAAAAAGCAAAGGCGGAAATTGGAGATCTGGCAGTGGATGATGATGATCTTATCATTTACGCATTGTTCCCAGTGACAGGTAAAAAATACCTGATGCAGAAATATGGAAAAGAACAGGTGCCGGATAACATCAAACCGATCACCCTGGATGATGTCAAAAAGCAGGATGAGATGGTTGAAAAAGCTAAAAAAGGTGAGTTGATTGAAAGAACATGTCTGGACTGCGCACCCTTGAAAAGTGAATATGTCAGGACCTTTAATGTGTTTATAGAGGATGACTATTTTGAAGTCGCTGTTGATGAAATCGGCGGTGCACCAGTGGTGACCTATGCAGCACCTGCACCAGCACCTGCCGAACCTGCACCGGCCGCTCCGGCAGCGCCTGCACCGGCGCCTGCTGCACCCGCAGCACCAAAAGCAGACCCCGCGCCTGCACCAAAAGAAGAAGCGCCCGCACCAGCCGCATCCGGATCTGGTACACCTTTGAACGCACCCATGCCCGGCATGATCATTAAATATGAAAAGAATGTAGGGGATTCGGTTAATGAAGGTGAAACCATTGTTGTCATTGAAGCAATGAAAATGGAAAATGCCCTGCCGTCACCTGTCAGCGGAACAGTTCAGGCAGTAAATTTCAGCAGCGGTGATTCTGTGGCAAAAGGCGATGTACTGGCTGTAATTGAGTAAGGTTAAAGTATAATTTTCCCCCAGGCGTTTCAGCGACTGGGAGTGATGATACATTATTTTAAAAGCCATGAAGATATAGATCTTCATGGCTTTTGTTTTTATCAAAAGAAAAAGATGATATCGTTTATTTAAACGCTTAGAGAAGGGTTTGACATCTCTGACTATATGCTTATTTTGAAAGTCTGAAACTGAAGACGACCAAAGGAGATAAATAGAATGGCATTTGAAACAAAAGATGAGCTTCTTGAAAAATATATAAAAATGGATAAACCGCTATGCCCGCATTGTGAAACCGAGATGACATTGTGGGAAGTCCCGCCTATAAATTTCAGTGATGGTCTGGGTTGGGGAACCCCGTATTTGTTTGTCTGTTTTAATGATGAGTGTTCCAGTTATAAAAAGGGCTGGGAGCATATGAGTGAAACAATGGAGATGAAATCATCCTACAGATGCTACGTTGAACCGGGACAGACCAATTTTGAATATATGCCTGTATTCAGCCCGGAAGGGGCAAGAGGAGGAGCACTGGATGATGAAGTCATGATCAGAAGAGAAGCTGAAAAAGAATTGTTAAAGCAGACATTCTCCATTTTAACAGATTATTATATGTCCAAAGACTGGGATGAAATTTTAAAAATCTGTCTTGATCCAAAAATTCCGAACAGAGCAAGGCTGAAGGCTGCTGAAATGGTAGGGGAATTGGGGGATGTGGACGCTACAGAGCATCTCATTAACCATAAGTTCCCGACACCTGTGCTTCAGGCAGGGGTTGAAAAAGCAATCCAGCAGCTGCATGAAAGGCATTATACAAGGGAATGCCCGTATTGCGCCGAGATCATCAAGAAACGAGCGAAACTCTGTAAGCACTGCAACAAGGAAATAAGCAGAGCTTAAAACGTACCGTTACAGGGTGTCAAAAAAATATTCAGTTTGGAAAAATGATACCAACGCGATAGATAAGGATTATACATTTACTCTCTCAAGGTTAAAAGAGCGATAGATAATCATTTCCCGTTCTTTTTTATGTTGATCAAACGGTTTGTATGCTAGTGTCTGGACAAGGTTCAAGGCATCGTCTTTTGACGGGATGGCAGCCAGGCCCTTTCCGATTGTCTTACCCGTAACAGTGTCCATAAAAACAGCATCCCTGGCATCGGTAGAAACGGCAAATGGGATCTGGTAGTCATAAACAAGTCTGGCACCGGCTAAAATTTCTCTTTCATATGATCCAATTGACCCTGCGACACAGGTGACAGCCATCACGGCTTTTTTATTGCAGAAAACAATTAAGTCAATTTTTGATGGATAATCTTCTCCCTGGAATTGAACAACAAGTGGTTCATCGACCCTGATATCGTTTTTGTCATATCCTTTTTGTTCTACCAGGAATTTTTCAAAGAGCTGCCTGCCCGCCTCCGGGCCGATATTTCTTACCGCTTTTCCTGTAATATAATCTGTAATAATATAATCAACATTCATATTAATGGTGTTCCTGTCATTTGTTGCGGTTGTTCGATGTTCAGGATTTTTAAAATGGTGGGTGCGATATCCCCTAATATACCGTCTTTCATCGGCATGCCTTTATAGCCTTCCCCTGCCAGAATCAGCCTGACCGGGTTCAGGGTATGAGCCGTGTGGGGAGAACCGTCGTCTGCGATCATCTTTTCTGAGTTGCCGTGATCAGCTGTTATCAATGCAACCCCTCCTGTGTTCAGAATTTCAGTGACAACCTTTTTAACACAGGTGTCCACGACCTCACATCCTTTGATTGCCGCTTCCAGAACACCGGTATGCCCCACCATATCCATATTGGCGAAATTGAGTATGATGAATTGAATTTCACCTGACCTTATTTTTTCGCATGCTTTATCCGCCACTTCAACAGCACTCATCTGCGGCTTTTCGTCATAAGTGGCAACATCCCTTGGCGAGGGGATTAAAATTCGTTCTTCTTTATCAAAAATCTTTTCATCTCCCCCGTTAAAAAAATAGGTCACGTGAGCATATTTTTCAGTCTCTGCAATGCGGAGCTGGGGAATGTGATGCCGGGATAGAATTTCGCCTAAAATATTATCTAAATGTTGGGGACCGAATGCCACAGGCAGGTCAAACGTTTCATCATACTGCGTCATACAGACAAATTCAGCAAGATCTATTTTTTTGTTCCGGGAAAATGCAGAAAAATTATTTTCTGTAAATGCTCTTGTGATTTCTTTTGCTCTGTCTGCCCTGAAATTAAAAAATATAATACCGTCGCCATCTTCAATTGTACCACCAGGTCCTTTTGCGGGAGGATCATATCCAAGGAAAACAGGGGGAACGAATTCATCGGTTTTGCCGTTGTCATATGAATGCTGCACCGCTTGGACAGGGTCTTTTTCATGAATACCAGTACCTTCAGTAAAAAGCAGGTACGCTTTTTCAACCCTGTCCCACCGGGTATCCCTGTCCATGGCCCAGTACCGGCCGACAATGGTGGCTATTTTCCCATAAGACAGTTGATCAAGATAGGATTCAAGTTTTTTTACATAATTGATACCGCTGGTGGGAGATGTATCCCTGCCATCCAGAATGGGATGGATAAACAGATGGTCTACATTGTTCTGTTTTGCCATATCAATCAAGGCAAACAGATGGGATATATGGCTGTGAACACCACCATCTGACAATAACCCCATAATATGAAGCGATTTTTTTGTCTCTGCCACCTGATTCATCACTTTTAAAAGTGCCGGGGTTTTGAAAAAACTTTGATCTTCAATAGCTGTATTGATCCTGACAAAATCCTGTAACACTTTCCGCCCGGCCCCAATGTTCATATGCCCGACTTCTGAGTTCCCCATTGTCCCGTCCGGCAGTCCCACTGCATTTCCAGAGCATTCAAGCTTGCAGGAAGGATATGTTTCCAGCATCGCATCAAGAAAAGGGGTGCTTGCCAGTGCAAATGCATTCCCGTTTGTATCAGGGTTGATCCCCCACCCATCAAGGATCATGAGCATATGAACGGGCTGTTTTTCAGACGTCATCATTCATCTCCTTTGAATCAAACAATGTCTCAAATTCCGAAAGATCCATGGGAAGGGCATCAGACCAGAATCCTTCTAAATCGTAAAAGGATTTAGCCTCAGATTCAAATACATGGACAATCACATGACCATAGTCCAGCAGCGCCCATTCACCTTCTTTTACACCTTCTGAACCTAACACTTTTATGTGCTGTTTTTTTAGTGTTTTAATTAAATGTTCAGCAATCGATTTCACCTGACGCCGGGAGGCGCCTTCAATAATGATGAGCACATCTGTATAGGAGGTCAACTCCCTGACATCAATCGCTTTAACAGACACTACCTTTCGTTCAAGAGCAGGTAAAAGGTATTTTTTCAGTTCATCAGGCAATGGAATGGTTTTTTTCATTGATAAAGTCCCTTTGTTTTAATCATTTGTTCTACACATTCTGGAACCAGATCTTTTATGGATTCATTGTTTCTTACTTTTTCGCGTATCAGTGTGGATGAGATATCGATTTTCGGTACCTTGCAGATAATGATGTTTTGTTTTTTGTCATGTACAAATGTATTGTTGTTTTCGTTGAAGAAATATCCATCTGAAATATTTTCATCTATAAAGGAAATAATCGGTCCATAGTTTTTCCAAACACCTCTTAGCATGATCAAAATTTCAACCGCATTGAAAATCTGGTCTTTGCGTTCCCATGTTGTGATGTCTAAAAATGCATCAGATCCAACCAGGAATGAGAAAGCTGCATCGCTGCCGTATTCGGATTTGAATTCGGTAATGGTATCTATGGTATAGGAAGGTCCTTTCCTGTTAAGTTCTTTATCTGAAACAAAAAAGCCTTTATGGTGTATTAAACTTTCTTCTACCATGGAGAACCTGTCATTTGCACGGGCTAAATTGATGTTGGGTTTATGGGGTGGTGTGGCAGACGGGATTAAAAATATTTTTTCAAACCCATGAACATCTTTAATATATTCCAGGATTCCGATATGACCGTTATGTAAAGGATTGAATGTCCCGCCAAAAAGTCCGATTTTCATTTTTCGCTCTTAATAAGCTTTGATGATAACAGTTTTATCAGGTTCTTAACCCCTTCCCCTGTTGCAGCAGAAAGCGTTAACACCTGAATGTTTTTCAGCGACTGTTTAAATCTTTCTATCTTTGTATTAGTATCAGGCAAGTCTATTTTATTCAATACAACAATTTGTGTTTTATCTGCCAGTGTCTGGCTGTATTTTGATAATTCATTGTTGATCAGGTGAAATGCTTTAAGCGGTTCATCCGGATCCAGTTGCGACACATCGATCAGATGTACAAGAATTCCTGTTCTTTCAATATGCTTTAAAAACTTGATGCCAAGCCCGGTGCCTTCGTGAGCCCCTTTGATAATCCCGGGGATATCTGCAACTGCAAAAGGCTCTCCAAACGGCGGTTCGACCATACCTAGAATTGGTGTCAAAGTGGTAAAAGGATAGTCCGCGATTTTAGGGCGTGCTGCAGACATCCTGCTGATCAGGGTTGATTTGCCGGCATTGGGCAGGCCGACCAGTCCAACATCAGCCAGCAGTTTGAGTTCAAGTTTAAGTTTGAGTTCTAAGCCCGGGAGACCAGGCTGGGAATGGCGGGGAGCCCTGTTGGTTGCGGTGGCAAATCGTTTGTTTCCACGACCGCCCATACCGCCTCTAGCAATAATGAATTCAGTTTCCTGACAGGTTAAATCAACAAGGATTTCATTGGTATCAAGATTTGTAACGATTGTGCCGGGAGGGAGCAGGATAATGCAGTTGGAACCTTTTTTGCCATGTTTTTGCTTGCCCTGGCCAGGTGCACCATTCCGGGCTTTGAGCAATTTTTGACGGCGATAATCATAAAGGGTTCGTTTTCCAGGGTCAGTTTTTACAATAACATGACCCCCATCGCCGCCATCTCCACCATCAGGTCCGCCTTTTTCTATGAACCGTTCTCTTCTAAAGCTTGTGCATCCCCGGCCGCCATCGCCGGACTTGACGGTGATAATTGCTTCATCTACAAATTTCACGCTTCATAAACGCTGACTTTTTTTCTATCGCGGCCTTTTCTTTCATAGGCAACAACACCGTCGATTTTTGCAAAAAGGGTGTAATCTTTACCCATACCTACATTATTGCCAGGGTGAATTTTGGTGCCGACCTGTCTGACAAGTATGTTCCCTGCAAGGACATTTTCACCACCGAATTTTTTAACACCACGCCGCTGCGCATTTGAGTCGCGACCGTTTTTAGAGCTACCTGCTGCTTTTTTATGTGACATTATTTAACTCTCCTTACTATCTAAGCCGAAATGGAATCTATTTTAATTTCAGTGTAATGTTGTTTGTGGCCTCTCATCTTTCGATAGCCTTTACGGCGTTTATATTTAAACACCAATTGCTTTTTGTCTCGTCCCTGCTCAAGGATAACAGCTTTAACAGAAGCATTTTCTACGATTGGATTTCCAAGTGTGACCGTTTCACCATCTGAGTACATGAGGATGTCTTCAAATTCAATTTGAGAACCTTCGGTTCCTTCAAGCTTTTCAACCTTGAGGATCTGTTCTTCATGAACCTTGTATTGTTTCCCGCCGGTTCTAATCACTGCGTACATTTTTCAACTCTCCTTATTATTTCAATACGTTTCGCAATTTTAAAAAACTCTTAATACTATACTTATTTTATAAAGTTGTCAAGATAAAGATAGGCCGCTATTTGGAACTTTTTTATAGCAGTTTTCTTTGAGTTTGTAAATATAGCGTACGCCATATTTCTGTTCCTGAATAATGGTCATTTATAGAGATTTTCAGTAAACTTCTGGTGTATCAAAAAAATCTTTCCGGCAAGTGTTATAACTTTAAACAGGGTTAAAGTTTTGCACTCAGTTTCAAAAATCATCCATGATTTTTTCCAAGGAGGATTCCTTCTCCTGCGGCGTCCTGACGCCCAAAGGAATCCAATCCGTGAAAACCATTCCCCCCCTGTTCTCTATTTGCAAATAGTTGGTATCTCTAAAATCGAAACAGCATGACCTGCGCCTGGATATGGTTTTCCAAAAGCTAAGTGAAATGCTGTTGATTCTGTCTTAACGTCCTGCAGTGAATGAAGATATGCCGGCTGCAATCATTTCTAACAGGGCACAAGGCCATGATGCCTGTATATTGATTTTGTTTTGTCTGTCTTAAGAAAGTTAAAAAATCTTAAGCCGAAAGCACCGCCGTCTCCTGCAAGGGACACAGATGTCCGGCAGATAATATTTCCATCGATAGGATCTGGTTTTTTTACTGTCCCACCCAAGGGGATGATGTCAAATTCATCAGGGTAATTTTTTTTAAAATATATGGCCAGGTGGTAATACAGTATGGCTGCATCAGAATCCCCATCATGGATGGATGATGCGGCTTCCCGGTGATGAATCTGAGTGCCGTGAATAATGCGCAGTTTATCGATAATGTTTTTGTCCCGGCTTAAATTGACAAGCGTGTCCCGGTATCCTGTGTAGCTTGCTGTTTCTGTATCAGGGTTGGATAAAAACAGTGTGCAGTCCTTATAGACAAGGTCAGGAACAGCGGTGATTTGTTTAGGGTTCCCTTTTTTTACAAGAAGCACATTGCCCTGATTAACGACAAATGGAATCTGGGAGTGAACATGCCCCTGTAAAGCCAGGGCTTCAAGAATATGCGGCGGACTGATAAAAATATCCGGTTGGAGGGTAAGCTGGAAATTACCCAGTTGAAGCGTACCGCCTTTTAACAGCGTCACAATAGGGGCAGGGGGGGTGGTGGCGTAAAAAATGTGTTTTAAATCAGGTGTGTCAGCCTGAAATGCGGTCAAGGTCTCCTTTAAGGCCATGTGGTGATTCCCGTCAGAAAACACAACCAGTTCTGCTTTAAATGGATTGCCATGGAAATCAAGTATGACATTGGAACAATCATGAAACCATCTATCGGCATCATCATTAAAATCGTCAATTTTCAGGGATAAACGCATCACTGCCTCCTATGCAGTGTCAGTCACTGTTTTTTTTGATTGAACAAAAATGTCAGTAATGGGATCGTAATGAGAAGAAAATTTTTCTATAAATGCATGTGTCACAGATAAATTCTGGTCAGTGAGAAGGTTGAAAACTAAAAATCGGAACACATCAAAGGAATCTGAAGCTGGATCTTTGAGTGTATCTTTGATATCGGCAGCAAAGCCCTTTTTTGTCCCAAACTGCTGAACAACTGACATTTCATCTTTTAAAAGGATTTTGATCACATCTGTTCTGGTTGGGTTTTTCTTTTGATATGCACAGACACTAGAAAGAAAAAATGACATGGCATTCAATTTGGAGAAAAAACAGGGTGTCTTTTTGCACAGCAGGAGATGGCGTTTAATTTTATTTAGATAGATGATTTTCTGTCGTGAT
Organism: uncultured Desulfobacula sp.; assembly: GCA_964343845.1. Lineage (GTDB taxonomy): Bacteria > Desulfobacterota > Desulfobacteria > Desulfobacterales > Desulfobacteraceae > Desulfobacula. Next base: position 72,202 of record CAYFKW010000005.1, read on the forward strand.
GCCAGGTGTTTAAACTGCTGCTGTGAAAGTGTTTCTTTTTTCAGCCGTTTCATGACAGAAGGTGTCATCCTCTGCCTTTGACGTCTTGCTTTTTCATCAAAGATCGACAGATATTCTTTCAGGCTTCTCATGCCAGGCGGAGTCAATTCATCTGTTCCATTGTCCAGGAGAATGGATTCAACCTGTACATCCAGCAGATAAGTCAGATGAACCCTGTTTTTATTTAAGTCGTATCCTTCCAGGGGCTTGAAATAGTCCACGAGCAGTGCCTGCCTGCCTGTTTTTTTTAGCGGGAAAAAAGTGGTGTCTGAAGTGATTTTAATTTTCTGGTGTCCATACGGATGCAGGGCGCTGGTAAACGTTGGAAGAATAATGAATGCGCCGTCTGGCGTAATTTCAGTACCGTATCCGTCCGTGATAGAGGGTTTAATGCTGGAAAAGTCTTCATCCCGGCCTGCCGGAATAAGCAATTCATCAAGATCATGCTGTTTGCTGATGACAGTTTTTATCTCTTTTTCGATTTTACAGATACGTGTTTTGTTTTTTGATGTCAGGCTCACCGACAGGTTGGTGCCTTTTTTCAAGAGGTTTTTCAGCAGGGGTTCCTTTCTTCTGGGAACTTTTGTTAAGATGCTGTACTCAATGAGGTTTTGATCTGCATAGTCAATGATGTCGCAGAGGGTATGGTGACTGTCATCCCAGTCCAGGGGGTCTGATGCACCATATAAAGCGATGTCAGTATTGTCCTGGGTTGTCATCCGGTCTAATATCCGGCAGACAGCATTAAAAGAAAAATGGGATCTTACCTTTGGCAGGGCCCATTCATTGCACCGCCTGCAAAAATGACTGCATCCACGGGTCATCTGGAAGGTCATGGCTGTTTTGTACAATAGATCAAGCTGTGCCCGGTTCAATCCCAGTGCTGTTTCCCACTGTTGGAAGTCCATGTGATGAACAGGGTCTGAACATGATCTGATGTGGTCTCTTAATAAAATTTTTAATTGTTGATACGGTTCTTTAAAAGGAGAAAACTTGAGCTGTGAAACAGTGGCTGCAGCATACTTTTTATATATAACCTGAATCTGGTTTAGCAGCTTTTCGTCATTTTCAGTAATATCTGACAGCCTCCTGGCATGGGTGACGATGTCAAGGTAGATGTCACAGGCATCTTCGAGATTTTTTTTAGCCAATGCCACCAGGAACCTGTTCCTTTTGTGTTCTAAAAAGGGAATGGCAATATGTATGTGAGGGCTGCGTTCCTTCATTGTAAAAAAATACTATCATTCCTGTATGAGATTTTAAAGGCTGAGATACAACATCCGGTAAAAAAAACAGGGGAGTTTCTTTCAAAGAAACTCCCCTGGACCATTTTTAAGATGTTTTTTTCTTTTAAATTATCCCTTTACCTCTTCTTTAACCTGTGTGGCAAGTTTGTAAAGAACAGTCAGGACAAGGAAACCAACAGCATACACCATTAAGGTGATTTTGATTTCCGGAATTGTCGGGGCATATTCTGTTACATGATGCAAAGGTGAGGGTACAAATCCGCCGGAGATCATGCCAAGGCCTTTATCGATCCATGCACCAACAAATATCATAGCGCAGGTAACCGGCAATAAGGTTTTGTTGTTCCTCAACTGGGGGATAACAAGAAAAACTGCACCGGTTGCCATCAGAAGCAATCCTGTCCACATCCAGGGTACAAGGGCATGGTATCCATGATACCCGAACAGCAGGTACTGGATATGCGATTTATGCCCTGGGATATTGGAGTAATAGACAACAAAGACTTCACATAAAAAGAAGAACAGGTTGGCAATAATGGCATAACAAACTATTTTTGACAAGGTTTGCATGGCTTCCCAGCCTGGATCAAATTTAGTGAATTTTCTGATGAGATAACACAGAATAATTAAAAATGCAGGCCCTGCAGCAAATGCAGATGCAAGAAACCTGGGTGCCAGAATCGCAGTCAGCCAGAATCCACGTCCGGGAAGACCGCAGTACAGGTAGGCGGTTACTGTATGGATACCAATGGCAAATGGAATAGAAATTAAAACCAGAGGTTTTGTCCACCAGACCGGTTCGACCTGATTTCTTTCTGCTTCCAGCACTTTCCAACCCACAACAATGTTTAAGAAAAGATAACCGTTCAGCACGATCATATCATAAAACAGCATTGAATTCGGGGTTGGATACAGCAATACGTTTAACATCCTGGTAGGCTGTCCTAAATCCACGATAATGAAAAGAAGACACATAATCAAAGAAGCAACAGCCAGGAATTCTCCAAGAATTGTGATTCTGTGAAATTTTTCATAATCATGCAGATAATAGGGGATCACAACCATAACACCTCCTGCGGCAACACCCACAAGAAATGTAAAGTTTGCAATATAAAAACCCCAGGATACATCCCGGCTCATGCCGGTAATCATCAGCCCGTTCATGAACTGGTCAAGATAGGTGATCGCTCCCATTCCAATGATAAGGAGCAGAAAGACGATCCATAACCAATAATTTTTACTTCCTTTAATAGCTATTTCAATCATATCAGCTCCTCTTACATGACATAGTAAACAGAGGGTTCAGTACCCAGAGACTGTTTACGTCTGATTGTGTAATGTTCGTTTAAAAGTGCCCGAACGTCTGATTCAGGATCTTCAAGATCCCCAACAGTTATAGCGCCTTCAGATGCTTCCACACAATGCGGCTGTTCTCCTTTGGCCAATCGTTCTGCGCACAGATTGCATTTTTCTACAACCCCTTTGGAACGGGTCGGAAATTCAGGAACGGTATGCTCAATAAACGGCCTTGGGTCCCTGAAGTTAAAGCTTCTTGCACCAAATGGGCAGGCTGCCATGCAGAACCGACATCCAATACAACGGTGAAAGTCCATCAGGACGATGCCGTCTTCTCTTTTAAATGTCGCCTGGGTCGGACAGGCTTGAACGCATGGTGCATTTTTGCAGTGGTTACACGTCACAAGAAATGGCAGATCATGGTATTTTTCTGCCAGGAATTCATCTTCTTTATCCGGGAAAGCATAGTGGAAATGTTCTTCCCAGATCCATTTGATTTCCTGTTTGTGATTTACCGGTCTTGTGTTCGGGTATTTTTCTTCATCCACTTCGTGATCAAAATCTGGAACATTATGTGCTTTATGGCACGCTTCCATCACATGTTCCACCACTTCTTCATTTATTTTATTGGTATCAATTACCATGCCCCAGCGATGGGCTGAAAGTGCTTCATGATTTTTGCTTTTCACCGCATGGGCTGTACCATGAGAATCAGATGCAGCAAAGTTCATTGCCGGAGCAGCACCTAACCCAATGGCAGCAATACCTGCTACTTTAAGAAAGCTTCTTCTGCTCTTTTTCATCATTCAATCTCCTTGGGGTTTGTGTGACATTCCCAGCAATAGGGACTAACCGACGCATATGTATGACAGCTGTCACAAAATTTTGCTTTATCTTCATGACATCCAAGACATGAATTTTCACCAGTAGAAAGGCTCATGTTAAATGTATGGCCGTTGGCAGCCTTGTATAGTCGGTCCGCATCTCTAACCACTGAATCTCTCCATTCGTCCAATAAAGACATGTGATTGGCTCTCATGTCATATTTATCCAGAACACACTTTTTTTCTGCTTTGGCCTTTGACGAAAGTTCTGGCTCAGGTGCTGCCTGAGTCGTCGTGACAAGGTTAAACCAGAATGGTGAGAGTACAGCCAGGGCAAAAATGACAAGCCCTGTGATGATCATATTTTTATTCATCGTCTTCCTCCTCTACGCCAGGTAAGGGTTCAAACCTCAGGTCCTCAGTCCGTTTCTTTTCGCCTGGCAGGATCAATGCATTCCCGACCAGTTCATGAACACCATACACCTCTACATCCGGTACCCAGTATTCACAAAGCGTCGTAAGCGCTGCCCTGTCAATCGCACAGATGGTACCCAGTGTGTTCACGCCGAATTTTTCATGGACATATTTCACTGCATTGGCCCTTGGAAGAGCACCCGCCATTCTCAGCTCCATGTTCTCACCTGCATTTAAGCCGGATCCTGAACCACAGCAGAATGTATTTTCCCGAATGGTGTTCGGCGGCATGTCATAAAAATTATCACAGACATTCTGGATCACATACCGGGGTTCATCCAGAAGCCCCATTCCCCTTGACGGGTTGCAGGAGTCATGGAATGTGACGATACGGTTTGAGTTCCGTGACTTGTCAAGCTCAAGCTTGTCGTGTTTGATCAGGTCAGCGGTAAATTCCGTGATATGAACCATTTTTGTGGATGCAGCGTTATGAAAAACTGTTCCGGTGATCGGATTCTTGGGAACTTCCAGGAAATCAGCAGGGCCGTTCATGGTATCCATATACTGATGAATCACGCGCCACATATGACCGCATTCACCGCCCAGTATCCATTTGACACCCAGACGTCTGGCTTCTGCATACATTTTGGCATTCAGCCGTTTCATGGTTTCGTTGTTCGTAAAAGAACCAAAGTTGCCGCCCTCAGACGCATAGGTGCTCCAGGTGACATCCAGTCCGTATTTTTCTTTCAAATACTGGAACAGGATGAGGTAGCCCTGGCAGGTATAGGTCCCCGGGTCGGCAAAGACATCGCCGGACGGTGTGATAAAAAGGATATCTGCTCCCTTTTTCTGGAAATTGGGCGCACAGTTGACGCCGGTGATATCTTCGATATCCTCAACAAAAAAATCCAGCATGTCCTTGAATGCATGCGGCTGGATTCCCAGATGGTTTCCTGTCTGATGGCAGTTGGCCACCGGTGTTGCAATCCAGTCGATATTCAGACCCAGGAGGTTAAAGATTTCCCTGGCCATCATGGTAATTTCAGCAGTGTCAATGCCATATGGGCAGAACACAGAGCACCGCCGGCATTCAGTGCATTGAAAAAAGTAGTACCACCACTCTTTAAGCACTGCCATTGTCATTGGCCTTGCACCGGCCAGTGATCTGCCGCCGGGTATTTTATTTAACAGTTTTGCTGCGGTGGAAAAATCGTTCCTGTAGACAGATCTTAAAAGCTCTGCTCTCAAGACAGGCATGTTTTTGGGATCGCCCGTGCCCAGAAAATAATGGCATTTGTCTGCACAGGCGCCGCAGCGAACGCAGATATCCATAAAGACTTTAAAGGTCCGGAACCGTTCAAGACGGTCCTTGAGACCTTCAAAAATGATTTCCTGCCAGTTGTCCGGCAGTTTCCAGTCGTCTTCAAGGGGATTCCAGGGCCGTGCATTGGGAAGTCCCAAAGCTTCAACGCTTTCAGCCTTTGCAGCATAACAGTACATTCCCGGTCTGATCTGGACGCTTTTTGTCGTGTCCATCCAGTTGGCAGGCCCTTTATCAGACCGGGGGCCATGATCTATTTTATCTAGTAGTTCATTTGGTTGTATTTCTTCAGACATTGATTACTCCTCTTTATCCACTGGCAGTCCAGCTTCAATCATTTTTTCTCTGAAGTGATCTTCATACTGCTCATACGTATGGAAATCCACATCAGGGTTCCAGGGGTTAACATGTCTTTTTGCACGCGTATTGTTTGCCATATTTCTTGTCGGGCTTAAGAAAACGCCACCCATGTGCATGAGTTTGCTTAAGGGGAAATATGCAAAAAGGATACATACCAGAAAGAGATGGCCATAGAAAAGACCGCCAACACTTTCAGGTTTGACAAAGCTGAACGTGACGATGCCCATGGTGAGCTCTTTTATGCCAATAATGTCTACTTTTGTAAAATATCTCATGGCAATTCCGGATGCAGCAATCCCTATAATAAGGAATAAGGGAAAGTAGTCTGCTGCCTGAGAAATATAGGTCACTTTGGCATCAAAAATCCGTCTGGCCAAAAGAAAAAGTGTTGCCGCTAACAGGACAACGCCGGACAGCATAATGCCGGGAAGTCCCAATTGAACAATACCATCTATTTTTTCCAGAAACTGGATACAGGAAGGTACAGGGGATGTGAAAAATCTAAAGTGCCTTAATAAAGTTACTAAAAAGGCATAGTGGAATGCCAAAGCGCCCACCCAGAGAAAAATTTCCCATGAATAAGAGAGCCTGTTTGATGCATTTCGGTTGAAGGCTGCTTTTGTGTTTCTGAACAGAGACCTGAAAAGGAAAATTTCAAGGACCATGCGCACAAACACACCTGTTGAAGTATCAGGGTTGTCAATGGAGTTCTGTTTTATCCAGGGCAACGATTTCTGCTGTCCACACGTTGTTGGAATCCTGAATGGAACAGCAGAGGCAGCCCAACCTAAAACCTTATAGATAAATCCGGCCAGGAAGGCAATGATCGCTACATAGGGGAAAACAAATCCGAAGAACCACTGAAGCCCTGCTCCCTCAACCCCTGTATATGCTACTAAAAAAAGCAGGAAAACAGTTGTCAGGGGGATCAAGTACTTTTGATTCATATTATAACCACCTCGTTAATTTACACATGACAAGCCTAAATCTTGTCATGCATGTTAAGATTTTTTAGAGCCGACAAGCTCTTCTTCTGTCAGCTCAGCTACTAAACCTGCCCTTTCAAAAGCCCTGTGGATACGTCTTTTACTTTCAGTGGCTTTTAAAAGGAATATTTCTTCTTTACATTTCATAAGCTTGTTAAATGCCGCCAGAGCTATGATATCAACAAGCTTGTCAAATTCTCTGATCAGACTGTCATCGAGAATAGTTTCACCAATTTTTTTTAACGCGAAAACAAAGCTGACCGCTTCGGACGCTGAAAACGATTGTACCGCCCTGATCCGAATGATCGGATCAAGTGCCTTCTCAAGCGCATCCTGATCAAAATTTTCTGTAATGAGATCCAGCACATCTTCAATGGTTTCATGTGTGATAGCACCGACAGGATTGTCAAACCGATTGGATTCCTTACCTAAAACCCTAGCAGTCTGCTCAGGATATGTGTTTATTGTTGCCTGGAACCATTTTGTTACAAAGGGCGCCTTGTTTTTTTTAAGTGCCTGTTTTAAGTGCATATTTTTAAATTTCTATTTTTTAAATAGAAATATATCTCCTTATTATAATTGTTAGAAGGATATAAACTTACTTGTATTTTATGTCAAGGAGAAATGCGGTTAAATGAGGAATCTTGAATAGTTCTTAAATCCTGCAGGTGCTGACCTTTGCCAAAGATATTTTTTTTGTTGAATAAATAGATCCTTTCATTTAAAAGAGGGATAAAAAATTATGGGGATGGTATTTAAATCCATTGACGGACAATCAAAAAGGAAAAATTATGAAAAAGTGGGTGTTGGTGTGTATCAGCCTGGTGTTGTTCACAAGTACTGCAATGGCTGAGTCAAGCGGATATGGTATCTCTTTTGCCTATGGTGAAGCAGACCCGGATATTGATATTTATCGTGTCGGATTGAAAAAAGATTTTCCCTGGAAATGGTTTGAATCCAATATCGGGTATGTTTCAGGATACTTTGAATTGTCCTATAATCGGTGGGAGCACACAACCGATGATATAAATGCGTTTGCGTTTTCTCCTGTTTTTACCTATCATTTCGGTAAAAAAACAAATCTGGTTCAGCCGTATATAGAAGGGGGGATTGGCGCAGCATACCTGGATGAGTATCGTATTGCAGACCGGAACCTGGCATCCAATTTTCAATTTGAAGATCGAATAGGGATTGGTGCAAGAATAGGCTTTTTTGATTTAAACTTCCGGTATATGCACTATTCAAACGCCTCCCTGCAGGACCCCAATCATGGAATTGATATCTTGATTTTTACAACATCAATTCACTTTTAGTTTAACCCGGTACCGTGAGCAGGCCAATGTTCAGCAGTACAGCGTTTCGGTGAATTGAAAACGGCGCTGGTGAAAGCCTTTTTATTTCGGGAAATACATTGTTTTTCCTTCCAAAGGGCCTCATCAGCAGGATATCGTGAAAACGTTAATTGCCGGGGGGTGAAATTTTCTTTACACACCGATTGAATATTGTTAAACATAGATTGATAAAACGCTTCTATTGGTTAGTTCAGGCATGCTTACAAAAGGCCAGGGGGATGAATGACACAACGTAATGAAAAAATTCATAACAAAGACAGAAAGGTCAAGGTCCAGACCCTTGATGGTAAAATTGTTTCAGGGTATATGAACATCCTTGGTTTCGACAGATTATCCGATTATCTGCTCCACCATAATGAAGAATTCATCATGCTGTATAATGGCGGTATGGATGAAACAAAAACAATATTTGTCTATAAAAGAAATATTGTACTCATAGAAGACGTTATTGAAAGAGACTGATCCAAAAAGGCTGTTGTCAGAACAGCCTTCCAATCCATGCTGATTTTACCGGGCAGGCCGGTTTTATGAAGGTGTTCAGCCGGAATATTTTTCACTTAAGATATATCTAAACCATGGAAAGAACACAGGCCCGTCTGCCGTGGATAAAAAAATGATTATTTGGGGGTGTAATCTTCGGTTTTATCGTTCAATCCAACACCGGTTTTTCTACTGGATATTTTTTTAACCTTTTCTTGACAAAAACTTACCAGCTATTTATGGTTAACCGCCTACAGGTAAAGAATAGAACCGTATGCCCATGTCCGGGACAAAAGGGTTTTAGACTGTACTTACAAGGAAAAGGGTCATGAACAAAGGGGTAAAACCAGCAGTATGGAGCCAGGCGATGAATGACGACAGCTGTCTGGCTCAGTTGACAATGGACGCCACTCAGGCTTTGGCTATATATGATTTAATTTCAGAGGAAAAATTCGCCTTTTTCAGCGATAAGGGTCGTTGGATCGGAATACCCTGTCTGAGAATCAGACAAGGCCGTTGATTTGGCTTAGATACAGAAGTTGTGCAGGAGAACTGGCAAAGTAAGGAGGCATGATGGATGAACAGGTAGAAAAAATTTTAGAGGGTTATGAAGGTAAAACCGTCGAATTAATTCCAATCTTACAACAGGTTCAAAGCGAGCTGGGCTACCTTCCGGAACCGGCAATGCGACAGGTCGCAAGATTTCTCGCCGTTCCGGACAGTAAAGTCTATGCCGTGGCAACGTTTTATGAACAATTCAGGTTTACACCCATGGGGAAAAACAAGGTAACGGTCTGCAGGGGAACGGCCTGCCACGTCCGTGGGGCTGAGATGATTCTTGAGGAACTCGAAGACAGATTAGATATAAAGGAAGGGGAAACGACTGAAGATCTTAGTTATACGCTGGAAACAGCAGCGTGTATCGGATGCTGTGCTTTGGCCCCCTGTGTCATGGTCAATGATGATGTAAAAGCAAAATTGACCACGAAAACTGTGGATACGCTTTTTGAAGAGGAGAAATAACATGGAATTCACTGAAATAAAAAAGCGTGCAGATGATGAATGGAATGAACTGAGTCAATACACGTCGCCCAAAATTTATGTGGGGGCGGCAACCTGTGGTCGTTCTGCCGGCGCTTTAGCAGTAAAACAGACATTTGAAGAAGAGATAGAAAAAAGAGGCATAGATGCCAGGGTGATTGAAGTGGGATGCTTTGGCCCCTGCTATACAGAACCGCTTGTTAATATAGTGAAATCAGACGGCTCAAATATTTTTTATAAAAATGTAGACAGCAAAATGGCACTTGAGCTTATTGACAATTATGTGCTTGGCAATGACCCGATGGCACCCTATGCACTGGGAACTGTTGGGGATGTAAAAGTCCCGGGTATCCAGGACCTGATGGAGACCCCCTTTTTTAAATCACAGGCAAGGGAACTGTTTCACAATACCGGGATAATTGATCCCTCAAACATCAACCATTACATTGCCCGTGATGGATACAGCGGCTTGGAAGCGTCGCTTAAAATGAAGCAGATAGATGTGATTGAAGAGGTGAAAAAATCAGGACTGCGTGGAAGGGGCGGCGGCGGATTCCCTGCCGGTCGGAAATGGGAAGCAGGATATGATTCCAAAGGCGAGGAAAAATATGTAGTCTGTAACGCAGATGAAGGCGACCCTGGCGCATTTATGGATCGATGCACCCTGGAATCTGATCCCCATGCAGTACTGGAAGGTATGGCGATCTGCGGATACTGCATCGGTGCAAAAAAAGGGTATGTTTATGTTCGGGCAGAATATCCTCTTGCCGTAAAACGGTTTAATAATGCGATCAAGCAGGCCCATGAAAAAGGATTCCTTGGCAAGAATATTATGGGTACGGATTTTGAATTTGATATCGAGTGTTTCCTGGGTGCGGGTGCATTTGTCTGTGGTGAATCCACAGCCCTGACCCTCTCTATAGAAGGAAACAGGGGAATGCCCAAAGCCTCTCCAAGACCCAGAACAACCGAAGAAGGATTGTTTGATAAACCCACTGTATTAAACAATGTAAAGTCCTTTGCATATGTGCCGCAGATTATCACCAAGGGCGGAGAATGGTTCTCAAGCATCGGAACCGAGAAAAGTAAAGGAACCGCCGTGTTTGCACTGACCGGCAAAATTGACAACTGCGGTTTGATTGAGGTCCCCATGGGGATCTCTTTAAGAGAAATTATTTACGATATCGGCGGCGGGATTTCAGACGGTAAAAAATTTAAAGCTGTCCAGACAGGCGGCCCATCCGGCGGGTGCCTGCCGGAATCTTTCCTGGATACGCCGGTTGACTACGATTCATTAAAAGCAGCAGGGTCCATGATGGGATCCGGCGGTATGGTTATTTTAGATGAAAGCACGTGCATGGTGGATATCGCCAGATACTTCCTTGATTTCACCCAGAAGGAATCCTGCGGACAATGCACGCCCTGCAGGGTAGGGACAAAACAGATGCTCAATATCCTGATTGATATCACAAAAGGCCGTGGAAAGCCCGGGGATATTGAGCTGCTCGAAGAAATGGGGCATACCGTCAATAATTCATCCCTGTGCGGACTGGGGCAGAGTGCTGCCAACCCGGTTTTAACGACGATAAGGTATTTCCGTGAAGAATATGAGGCCCACATCAATGACAAAGCATGTCCGTCTCTGGCATGCAAAGAGCTCATCTCTTACGTGATTGATAAAGAAAAATGCAAAGGATGCACCATCTGTGCGAAAGCCTGCCCGGTAGAAGCGATTACCGGTGAGAAAAAACAAGTTCATGTTCTGGATCAGGAAAAATGTATACGATGCGGCATGTGTTTTGAAAAATGTCCTAAAAAATTCCGAGCAGTGGAATGCCTTCCCGGGCGTATAAACTAAGGAGGTAACAAGTGGCTGAGAAAATAGAACTTACAATAAACGGTTTATCGGTGTTGGCCGATAAAGGAATGACCATATTGGATGCAGCGCTCAGGACAGGGATTTACATTCCACATCTTTGTCATCAAAGGGAACTGGAACCAATAGGGGCCTGCAGACTCTGCCTGGTAGAAATCCAGGGAGAATGGAAAAAAACAGTTATTTCCTGCAAAACTGAAGTTAAGGAAGGCATGGAAGTTTTAACTGAAACACCTGAAATTCAGATGATGCGGCAGGTTAACCTGGAACTGATGATCGCAGATCATGACACAGACTGCCTCAATTGTTATCAGAACACCAAATGTGCATTGCAGAGGATTGCCGATCATGTGGGCATGAATAAAGACAGGTTCAGCCGGTTGAAAAAACCGGAAGAATTATTACCCATTGATGATTCCAATCCATTTTTTAATTTTGATCCCAACCGCTGTGTCCTGTGCGGTATCTGCGTTCGAACCTGTGATGAAATTCAGAATATCAACGCCATTGATTTTGCACAAAGAGGCCAGGGAACGAAAATAGCAGGGTTTGGCGACAGACCCAGGCTGGATTCCAATTGCGAATCCTGCGGTGAATGTATTGTCCGGTGCCCTGTGGGTGCACTCACGGAAAAAGATGCCAAAAGACCAACGCATTCCGTGAAAACGGTCTGCTCGTTCTGCGGCTGCGGGTGCGGTATTATCCTGGGTGTCAGGGACAATCAACTGGTCAGCGCCAGAGGGGATTTAAGCAATAAAGCCAGCAAAGGCAGGCTATGTGTCAAAGGCCGGTTTGGATACAGATTTGTAAACAGCCCGGAACGCCTTACCACACCACTTATCAAAAAAGATGGTACATTTGTTGAAGCAACATGGGATGAAGCACTCGACGTTGTGGCAGACAATTTTTCCAGGAACAAAGGGGATGCATTTGCTGCCATCTCATCTGCCAAAGCAACCAATGAAGACAATTATGTGCTCCAGAAATTTACCAGGGCAGTCATGGAGACGAACAATATAGACCATTGTGCGCGACTGTGACATGCGCCGACTGTGGCCGGTCTGGCCACCTCTTACGGAAGCGGCGCAATGACAAACACCATTGCTGAGCTTGGTGAAGCGTCAACCATCATGGCAGTTGGAACCAATACGACAGAAGCCCATCCCATTATCGGGCTCCAGGTTAAAGAAGCAGCCAGAAAAGGCGCTAACCTGATTGTTGTGAATCCTAAAGAAGTTGACATGTGTCGATTTGCAAAAGTGTTCCTTAAGATTAAAC
>CAYFKW010000005.1:84728-97097 GCA_964343845.1 uncultured Desulfobacula sp.
CCGGGTCTGACATCCCTCTGCTCATGGGGATGGCAAAAGTGATTCTGGATAAAGGGCTTGAAGACAAAACTTTTATCAATGAAAGAACAGAAGGGTTTGAAGAATTCAAAGCGTCTCTTGACGCTTTTGATCTGAATACAGTGGAAAAACTGACCAGTGTACCAAAAGATAAAATTGTCCAGGCAGCAGAACTTTATGCAAAAGAGACCCCGAGTTCTGCTATTTACTGCATGGGCATCACACAGCATGTCCATGGAACGGACAATGTACTGGCCATCAGCAACCTGGCCCTGCTTACCGGCAACATTGGCAAACCCTCAACCGGGGTGAATCCGTTAAGAGGCCAGAATAACGTACAGGGTGCATGTGATATCGGCTGCCTGCCGAATGTGTATCCCGGATACCAGCAGGTTGTGAATTCAGATGTTAAAGCCAAATTTGAATCTGCCTGGGGCATACCACTCAGCGATAAACTGGGTAAAACCCATACAGAAATATTTGACGGCCTCCTGGACGGCAGTGTAAAGTCCATGTACCTGGTTGGCGAGAATCCAGTGCTCAGCGAAGCCAATGCCAGCCATGCCATTGAAGCCATGAAAAAAGCGGATTTCATGGTAGTTCAGGACATTTTCATGACAGAGACAGCAGAACTGGCAGATGTGGTACTGCCAGGAACCACTTTTGCAGAGAAAGACGGGACCTTCACCAACACCGAAAGAAGGGTTCAGCGGGTTCGCAAAGCTGTGGATCCGGTCGGCGAAGCCAAACCAGACTGGTGGATTGCAGGTGAGCTTGCCAAACGCCTTGGCGGAAAAGGGTTTGACTTTGAAAATGCATCCCAGATCATGGATGAGATCGGCACGGTACTGCCGGCATATGCAGGCATAAACTATGACCGTCTTGAAAAAGGCGGTATCCAGTGGCCCTGCCCGTCAGACGACCATCCTGGAACATCCGTTCTTCATGCAGAAAAATTTGGAACAGACACGGGCAAGGGCAAGTTTAAGCCCCTGGAATATCGAAAACCAGGTGAAGCACCTGATACAGATTACCCATTGCTCCTGACAACAGACCGAAGCCTGTTTCACTATCACAGCACCATGACGCGAAGAGTGTATGGATTGAATGTTCTGAACAAAGAGGAATTTTTGAATATTCATCCGCAGGATGCATCTCAACTGGGCATTCAAAGCAATGATATGGTCAAAGTAAAATCAAGGCGGGGAGACGTTGACGTAAAAGTCAAGGTCACAGACAAATGTCTTGAAGGAACCGTCTCCATGAGTTTCCATTTTGCTGAAACGCCAACAAATCTTTTAACCTGCTGTGAACTGGATCCTGTGGCAAAAACACCAACAACAAAAGCCTGTGCTGTAAAAATCGAAAAGATTTAAAGCGCCGGCTGAATATCTGGAATAAAAAGCAGGGTCCTGGACCCTGCTTTTTTGTTTGCTGAAAAGAAAAAGATTGCACTGGATAAATTTTTATATTTACCCTCCCAGAAAAGCCTGTTATAAAATTTTTAATACAGCAAGGGATGCCGGTTACAAAAACCAGGGAGAGTGTAAATAAAGCCTCAAGGTTCTTAGGGGATGAACGATTCACTTAAAGAAAAATCCAGGCAGAACCCGGCCGGTGGCTTTGAGCTGAAAAAAAGGCTTAAACCACCCAGAAGAATTCCATTATATTTGGGATTGGCAGTGTGTCTTGCCTTTTTCGGAATCCTGTTTGTTTCAACTATATTTTATCCGGAAGCTGTTATCGGCCCGACAGGAAAGATTCACTCCCCGATTCCGGGATCATCAACAGGAAGCGAAGTAAGAATTGTCGGGCAGACTAAAAATATTACAACAGGCCAGCATGTCTGGATAGCCCTTGATAAACCCAGGACAGGGCTGTGCTGGCCAAAAACAGATATTTATGGGAACACCCGTTTCAGTGCTGTTATTCAAAAAGAGCCTTCAGAACAATCAGTTAGAATTTCGTTGTACATACTGGATGAAACATTTCACCAGACATGGAAACAGTGGCTGGAGCGCGGCACATTGGGAGGGCTTCACCTGCCGCCGGATGTTAAACGGCTGGATTCTGTAAATCTGCTGTAAAAAGAATGGAACGAAAACGTTTTGCATTTCATCGATTTTTCATGTAAATTGTAGCTGTCTTTTTCGAATACACGCTAGGAAAATAATAACCAGATTGATTTAAAATAAAGCTTTGCTTGGGATTGGCTATGGAAAGTTTTTTCGGTCTGCTGAATAATGCAGCGTTGATGCTGGGCCTCTGCGCTGTTTACGATGCATTTGGTATCTACTCGATTACAAGAAAACCGTTGAAATATAGTATTACAGGTGTTTTAGTCGGTATAATTGCAATTGTTGTGATGTTAAACCCCTGGAGCCTTCAGCCCGGGGTGTTTTTTGATACAAGGTGGGTTCTCGGGAGCCTGTGCGGCCTGTTTTTCGGCGTTGTCCCAACAACCATTGCTGTCGTGATAGCAGGGATGTTCAGACTTTACCAGGGCGGCCCCGGCGGTATTGTCGGTACGGTTGTCATCGTCACGACTGCATGTGCAGGACTTGTCTGGCGGTATTTCAGCAAGAAATATAAAAGGCCTCTTGGATGGAAGGAACTCTATATTTTTGGTGTTGTTGTTCAGTTGGTCATGCTCTCCTGTATGATCCTCATGCCGCCCGAGATGAGACTGCCGATTATTAAAGCTGTCGCACTACCGATTTTACTCATTTACCCTGTTTTAACCGTCATTATCGGACTCGTGCTGAAACGGCAGGAGGACCGCAGAAAAACAGATCAGAAACTTATCGAAAGTGAAAAACGATATAAAAATATTTTTAAGAACAATCAATCGATCATGCTTCTGGTTGACCCTGAAACAGCTGACATTATTGATGCCAACCCGGCTGCAGTATCGTTTTACGGATGGCGCTACAAAGATTTGATCCGAAAAAAGATAACACAGATCAATATGCTGGAAGATGAAGAGGTTTTTGACAGAATTGAAAAAGTCAGACAACAAAAGCAGAAGCATTTCTTTTTTAAACATCAGCTGGCCAGTGGAGAAATACGGGATGTTGAAGTGTACAGCTCCCCTATAGAAATAAGAGGGCAAAAAGTACTATATTCAATTATTCATGATATAACTGAGAGAAAAAAAGCAGAAATTTCTTTAAAAGAAAGCGAAGATAAATTCCGTTCCATGATGGAAGCCATGTCAGATGCTGCTTTTATATGTTCCCCCGGGTATAGAATAACATATGCAAACCCGGCTATGGAAAGACTGGTCGGATCTGATGCCACAGGTGAGTTCTGCTACAAAGTCATATTTAACCAAAATGAAATATGCAGGTGGTGTGCTTTTGATAAGGTAAGGCAGGGGGAACACGTAGAAAACGAAATAACAAGCCCTGACAGCAGTAATATCTATTCTGTCGTGAGTTCTCCCATACATTTGTCAGATGGTCAGGTTTCAAAGTTATCCATTTTTAGAGACATAACACATGTTAAATTGATGGAGGCCCAGCTCAGGCAGGCCCAGAAAATGGAATCCATCGGCACCCTGGCAGGAGGTGTCGCACATGACTTTAATAATCTGCTGTATATGATATTGGGAAATACAGAACTGGCTTTGGAAAGTATCAAAAAGAGAAATCCGCTTTACAAAAATCTTAAAGAGGTTAAATCTGCTGCTCTTAAGGCTGCAGGTGTGACAAAACAACTGCTGAATTTCAGCAAAAAAACAGAGCATGAATTAAAGCCCATTGAAATTGTTGCAGTTGTCAATGATGCCATCGATTTTTTAAGATCCACGATTCCATCATCGATAAAAATCAAAAAAAGACTGTCTGATAAGAAAATTACAGTTTTGGGAGACCCGATCCAGATAAATCAGATTCTCATGAATATCTGTACAAATGCTTACCAGGAGATGGAAAAATCCGGCGGAAAGATAGAGATAACTGCAGAAGAAACAGTTATAGAAAAAGATTCAATAAAACCGCAGACTGATCTGGAAAAAGGGACTTACTTTAAGGTCATGATCCGTGACAACGGTCCTGGGATCCCCGATGATATTATAGATCAGATTTTTGATCCTTATTTTACGACGAAAAAGTTCGGGCAGGGATCTGGAATGGGTCTTTCCATTGTTCATGGATTGGTTAAAAATCATAATGGTGCGATAAAAGTTGACAGTCGAATCGGCATGGAAACGACGTTTACTATCTTCTTTCCTGTTACCGATCAAAAACCGGAAATAAGCGTAAAAAATAAGGAAAGCCTGCCAAAGGGAACAGAAACAATACTTTTCATTGATGATGAAAAAACTATTCTTGATATGTCAAAACGGTTTCTTGAAAAATTGGGGTACAAGGTTGAAACCAGGGCCAACCCTGAAGATGCCATAACAGTATTTAAATCTGATCCAAGAAAATTTGATTTGGTCATTACAGATATGACCATGCCCCAGATGAATGGTGTGGATTTGTCAGAAAACCTGTTAGCGGTCCGGCCTGATATTCCCATAATTGTATGTACCGGCTACAGTACCTTGATTAACGAAGAAAGTATAGAAAAAATAGGTATTTCAGAGCTTGTAATAAAACCTGTTTCTTTGCAGCAGCTTGCCAAAACTATCCGCAATGTGCTCAAAGGTCAAGCTGTTGAAAGTGGCCAAGCCTGCTCTTAACCTCTTTTCCTGCGGGGCAGCAAAAGCCAGGAGCAGACTGGACCCCTCTTTTTAAGTAGATTAAAAAATTGATGTTAATAAAGGGGGCTCTAATGGGTGACCCCCTTTTGTCTTTTTTTGCTTAAAATTCCTGAAAGTTCTGTTAGTGGCGGAGAAAGAGAGATTCGAACTCTCGATAGAGTGTTACCCCTATACTCGCTTAGCAGGCGAGCGCCTTCAGCCACTCGGCCATTTCTCCGTTTTTGATTTTATGGCGGAGGAGGTAGGATTCGAACCCACGAAGCTTTGACACTTAACGGTTTTCAAGACCGCCGCCTTCAGCCGCTCGGCCACTCCTCCCAAATTTTGACCTCGCATGTATATCATCTTGTTTATAACAGGTCAATACTTTCCCCCTAATGTTGCACAAAAAACATAATAAATGAAAGCAAAATTTTTAAAAAGAATAAAACCGCTGCAGATTTTCTGAACCAGGTCATATGTTGAAAAGAATATAAAACTCTCCATATCCCTTATCACAGGAAACGTTACCAGACACCTGTCTTCTCTTATGTCAAAGCGAATTTATGAAATCGATGCTGCGAATGGCCTTTGTGTATGAATGTGGAATTGTGATGCCTGGTTTAAATAAATCATGTTATTTATTGACACGGAGAATAGTTGAGCTATATTAAAAAGTTTTAGGTTAACCACATTACAGGAGAGTTTGGATGAGACAGAAGATAAGGTTTGAGAAAAACATTAAAAGCGGCATGTTAACGATTTTAGAATCCAGCGAAGTAGACCCCGGCGTTGTAATGCCGCTGCATGAAGAAGACTATGTCCTAAAAGACATATCAAAGGCGTATGAAAAGGGTGCAGATGCATTTATACAGGCGATCAGGAGACGCAGTTTTTTCCCGACTGAAGGCCTTTGTAAAAAACTGTATGAAACAACGGCCGATTTTTTTAAGAATGATTCGGAGAATAAAATCGTTGTTGAGTATGATGATGCAGAAGCTTTCCCAAAAGAAGAAGCGTTTCATTTAGAAGAAGAAGATGTTGAGATCGACAAAATTTTAGAGGAAGACGGAACAACAGATGAAGACGAAATAAAGGAAATAGATTCAAAAGACGACACTCCGAAATTTACACCTGAAGATACTTCTGAACACGAAAACTAGAGTCAATAATGAAACAGCATATTAGAAGAATTGTCCTTGACGCAGCCCGGGGCGCTTTTGAGAATGGCCTGCTGCCATCAGATGAAATCCCTGAAATGGAAATAGAAGAACCCCGGCATCCATCGCATGGAGATTATTCAACAAACTTTGCAATGGTTTCAGCATCAAATCAGAAAATGGCACCGCGGAAAATTGCTGAAAGCATTGTTTCCCAAATTGATACCAAAGGGTTAATTGAAAAAGTAGAGATAGCCGGTCCCGGGTTTATCAATTTTTTTCTTTCAAATAAAGCCTGGCACCCTGTTGTTGATCAGATCCTTGAACAGGATGAAAGATACGGTGCTTCAGATATCGGTGGCCATGAGCGTGTACAGGTGGAGTTTGTCAGCGCCAACCCGACAGGCCCTCTACATGTAGGGCATGGCAGGGGTGCTGCTGTTGGTGATTCTGTCGGGAATATTCTGAAATTTGCAGGGTATGATGTCCAGAAAGAATATTATATCAATGATTCCGGGCGTCAGATTAGAACTCTGGGCACCTCTGTTTTTTTAAGGATGCTTCAGGCATCCGGCAAAGAAATCAAATTTCCTGATGATTGTTATAAAGGGGATTATATAAGGGACCTGGCTGGTGAAATCCTTGAGCAGGAAGGTGATTCCTTTATCCGGAAAGATGAAGAAGA
This sequence comes from uncultured Desulfobacula sp., assembly GCA_964343845.1. Taxonomy (GTDB): domain Bacteria; phylum Desulfobacterota; class Desulfobacteria; order Desulfobacterales; family Desulfobacteraceae; genus Desulfobacula. Next base: position 91,279 of record CAYFKW010000005.1, read on the forward strand.
AGCCATTGCCTTTTGTGCAGAATTTGCAGCAGATAAAATTCTTGCCGGCATAAAAGAGGACTTGTCTGTATTTAATGTTACGTTTGATCGATGGTTCAGTGAACAGAGCCTTTATGATTCCGGCAGAGTCCAAAAAGCCATAGACGATTTTAAATCAAAAGACCTTATCTATGAAGAAGATGGCGCACTGTGGTTTCGCACCCAGGATTTCGGCGATGAAAAAAACAGGGTTGTTGTAAGGAATAATGGCTTGACAACATATTTTGCCTCGGACATTGCATATCATATGGAAAAATATGAACGGGGGTTTGACAGGGTGATTGATGTGTGGGGCGCAGATCATCACGGGTACATAAAAAGAATTGACGCATCTGTTGTGGCATCGGGTAAAAAAAGTGAGCAGTTTGAAGTTATCCTGGTTCAGCTGGTCAACCTGTTAAGGGGGGGGAAGCCTTTCCAGATGTCTACAAGAGCGGGAGAATTTGTTACCCTTAAAGATATTGTAGATGAAGTGGGAAAAGATGCTGCAAGATTCATGTTTTTAAGCCGAAGCTATGATTCCGGTCTTGATTTTGACCTTGAACTTGCAAAACAGAAAAATTCAGATAATCCTGTATATTATGTTCAATATGTCCATGCCAGGATAACAGGGATCCTTTTAAAGGCCCGGCAGGAAAATATTATTGAGCATATTGATTTTAAAGAAGCCGATCATATCGAATTATTGAATGCTGTAGAAGAAATTCAGCTTTTAAAAATATTGAATTCATTTAAAGAAAATGTGGAAAAAAGTGCAAAGACACTTCATCCCCATGTTATATTTACCTATTTAATGACACTTGCATCTGCCTTTCACGGATATTATAACAAGTATAAAGTTATTACAGATGATGACGCACTCACCATGGCGCGGTTAAGTCTTGTTCTGGGTGTGAAAAAAGTCATCAGGAATGCCTTAACACTTCTTGGTGTGTCTGCACCAGAGAGAATGTAATAAAAATGATATCCTTTAAAGGGATTTTAAAATATACAATCTATACCTTTATCGCTGCCTGGATGTTTCTGCTGGGCATCATGGTGGGCCGGGGGACGTCCCCGGTAAAGTTTGATACCCAGAAATTTCAAAAAAGACTTGAAACGATTGCCAGTGAATTCGGGGAAAAAAAGGACACGCAGGAAAAAATAGATTTAAAATTTTATAAAGTTTTACACCAGCCAGTACCTGAAGAAGCATCAGCTTCAAAAAAAGCAGGGCTGGAAATTATCCCTAAAAAAGAAAAAAGACCGGAAGCCGATGCCATTCCAACGAAAATAAGTAAGAAAAAACAGACATTTAAAAAAACAGCCGCAAAAGACAGCACTGCTGTCCCGGCAAAAGAAACTGTAAAAACAAACCATAAGAAATCCTCTGGGACCATTTCAAAATCAGAAACCCTGAAAAAAAAATCATCAACGGAACAACCTGCACAGACACAGGCTGCAAAAGGGAGGTATACCCTTCAGGTTGCCGCATACAAAGCGTTTAAGGATGCAGTCACACAAATGGCACTTCTTGAAAAGAAAGGCATTTCTTCTTACAGAGAAAAAGGTGAAAAAGACGGCGTAACCTGGTATAGAATAAGGACCGGGTCCTTTGGCACGTATGATGAGGCAAAGAAATATAAAGAAAAATTAAAGAAAATGAAGATAAACTCACTGATTATTAAAAAGGATTCAAATGAAGATATCAAAGGATGAGGTTGAAAATATTGCACACCTGGCGCGATTGGAAATTGATGAATCGCAAAAAGAAAAGATGACAGAGCAGTTGAGCAATATCCTGCAATATATTGATAAGTTGAAAGATGTGGATGTGGCAGGTGTCAAGCCTTCATCAGGTGCAGCGTTTATGAACAATGTTCTAAGGCCCGACGACCTTAAATCGTCGCCAGGACCTGCTGTGACACTTGCCAACGCACCGCAGAGGGATGAAGATTTTTATATTGTTCCACGGGTTGTGAAGTAATCATGCTGTCACCCCGGCGCCAGATATCAACCAGACGTTCTATTAAAGCGTTCCGGATGACGGCCAGCGTTTTATGAACCGCCAAAGTAAAAGGATACAATCCAATGGAGTACCATACATTAACCATTGAAACGGCCAGAAAATACCTTATAGATAAAAAAATCACGTCTGTCGAGCTAACCACAGCGCTGCTTGACCGGATTGATGCACTTGATGATGACATCGGTGCATTTATTACGGTTGACAGGCAGATGGCGGTTGAACAGGCCCGGAAAGCAGATGACGATATTGCAGGCAGCAGGATTTCCACCTTGACAGGTGTCCCCATCGCTTTAAAAGATCTGTTGTGTACCAAAGGGATGAAAACCACATGTGCATCCAGAATCCTTGATAATTTTGTGCCGCAGTATGACGGCACGGTTGTAAAAAAATTAAAGGACTGTGGTGCGGTTATTATCGGGAAAACAAATTTAGATGAATTTGCCATGGGATCATCTACTGAAAATTCATCTGTAAAAATTACGACAAACCCCTGGAATAAGGACTATGTGCCGGGCGGTTCAAGCGGCGGATCTGCTGCGGCAGTTTCAGCGCAATTCTGCTGTGCCGCACTGGGAACAGATACAGGTGGATCTATACGGCAGCCAGCCTCCCACTGTGGTGTTGTCGGGCTTAAACCGACGTATGGGCGGGTATCCAGGTTTGGTCTGGTCTCCTATGCCTCTTCCCTTGATCAAATCGGGCCGATTACAAAAAATGTCACCGATGCAGCCACCCTGCTCAATGTCATCTCAGGGAATGACAACATGGATTCAACAAGTGCAAAAGTGGACGTACCGGATTTTACAGCTGCCATGGATCAGTTTAAAAAAGGATCTTTAAAAGGCATGACAGCCGGAATCCCTAAGGAATACCTGTCTGTTGAGGGGATTGATCCTGAAGTTGAAGCTGTATTTAATGATGCAAAGAAAATTTTTACCTCACTGGGGGTTGAGCTGAAAGAGATTTCCCTGCCCCATTCAGAATATGTCGTGGCTGCCTATTATATCATTGCGCCGTGCGAAGCAAGCTCCAACCTTGCCAGGTTTGACGGTGTGAAATACGGGTTCAGGGATACGTCTTCAGATGACCTGATTGAGATGTATAAAAAAACAAAATCCAGAGGATTTGGGCCGGAAGTTCAAAGAAGAATTATTATCGGGACATATGCACTTTCCGCCGGCTATTATGATGCCTACTATGGCAGAGCATCCCAGGTAAGGACGTTGATTATGCAGGATTTTTCAACTGCATTTAAAACGTGTGATTTTATCCTTTCTCCTGTTGCACCGGCACCGGCATTTAAAATCGGGGAAAAGGTAGACGACCCCCTGACCATGTATTTAACAGATATATTCACACTGTCTGCAAATATGGCAGGGGTCCCGGGGATTTCAATCCCTGCCGGGTATTCATCCAGAGGGCTTCCTGTCGGGATCCAGATGATGTCAAATCATTTTGATGAAATGTCTATCTTAAAAGCAGGTTACGGATTTGAACAAACCATTCAGCTGGAAAACAAGTTTCCCACCCTTTAACCATAAAGGAGGTTTGATATGTCAACCATACAGCCCAAAGGGGAGAAGTTAAAAAAAGCGGTTAAATGGATTTCTGAAAAAAGGAAACAGGATCCGGGCATATCGACAGGCAAGCTGGTGGACAGCGCAAGTTTCCAATTTGATTTAAGCCCGAAAGAGTCTGAGTTTCTATTAAGGTTTCTAAAAGATGACAACCATCAGAATTCTGCCTGAAATTCTTTCCAATCAGATCGCTGCAGGTGAAGTTGTTCAGCGGCCTGCTTCAGTTGTTAAAGAGCTTGTTGAAAACAGTATTGACGCGAATGCAAGCCAGATTACCATTGAAATCGTAAAAGGCGGTAAATCCCTGATCCGTGTATCGGATAACGGCATCGGGCTTTCAAGAGATGATGCGCTTTTATCTGTAGAACGCTATGCAACCAGTAAAATTTTTAATAAACAGGACCTTTTTTCCATTTCAACAATGGGGTTCAGGGGCGAAGCCCTGCCATCCATTGCATCTGTATCAAAATTTACCTTGACCACCCGGACAAAAGCGTCAAATACCGGAACAAAAATTGAAATCATGGGCGGCAGGATGAGAGACGTATCTGATACTGGCGCGCCTGTCGGCACCATGGTGGAAGTGAAACAATTGTTTTTCAACACGCCTGCCCGCAAAAAATTTCTAAAATCTGATAACACGGAAATCAGCCATGTCGCAGATACTATCTCCGGGCTGGCACTTGGAAACGCACATATCCAGTTCAGGTTATTTTTTAATGGCAGACTGCAGAAAAATTTTTCAGGTTCCCAGGACTTGTTTCAACGATCAGTCCATGTTCTTGGCAGGGATACGGCCGGGAAATTGTATCCCATTGAATTTGAGGATGCGTCTGTCCGCATATCCGGCTATTGTACCAATCCTCTGGTTACCAGAAGCACATCCTCAAAAATATTTTTATTTGTGAATAACCGCCTGGTTTATGACCGGGGACTGATGTCTGCCATTTTTCAGGGATATAAAGGCAGGATAATGAAGGGCAGGTTTCCGCTGGGCGTTTTATTTATCAGCGTTGCCTATGACCAGGTGGATGTCAATGTTCATCCATCTAAAAAAGAGAACAAGTTCTATAATGGGCAGGCCGTGTACCAGGCGGTCGCAAAAGCAGTAAGCCGGTCATTGCTTGCTGCCCAGGAAAGCGCCCTGGGATATGCTGCTGTGTCTGCATCCCCGAACAGGCAGCCTGAAAAGATAGATGATCCGGTCATATCCTATCATGAAAAGACAGAACCCCCTCCAAAAAGTCCATATCAGCCGCAGCCCGGGAAAGGATATGCTGCCGAGCAATCCACAATCAACTGGCAGGAGATGTCAGGGAAACAGTCAATTGATATAACCCCTGGGGGAAACCGGCAGAAAAATCGTGAAGACAAACAGATTTTCAAACAGGATGTGAAAATTCTGGGCCAGGTCATGGGGACCTATATCCTTTTAGGATCGCGGCAGGGAATGATACTGGTTGATCAGCATGCAGCGCATGAACGAATTGTATATGAAACATTAAAACAAAGATACCGTAACCTTAAGGTGCAGATTCAGAATTTAGTTGTTCCGGAGACTATTGAATTAAATAACCGGGAAGCAGATTTTCTGCTGACGATCTGTGATGAATTAAAATCACTGGGGTTTGATATCGCGCCCTTTGGCGGGAACACGTTTGTTATCAAGTCTGTTCCTGCCATTATTGAAAAAAAAGAAGCAACCCCTGTCATTATTGATATCATTGAGGCCGCCATGGTGAAAAAGAACCGGTTTTCAAAAGAGGACTGGCTTGAGGAAAGTATCATCTTGATGGCGTGCCATGGCGCGATCCGGGCAAATTTAAGTTTAAAAACCAGGGAAATAGAAAAATTGATCATGGATCTTGAAAAATGTGAAAATCCGTTCCACTGCCCCCACGGCAGACCTGTCATGATCCATTGGAATAAACATCAGATTGAGAAACTGTTTAAAAGAGTTGTTTAAGCTTTTATCTTGGGATATAACACACTGATTGAACAAAAAATTACAATTTTATGCTTGAGAGCGTCGATATCAGGTTGTATACAAGATCCAGGTGTTTTTTGTAATAAACGATTATGTTTAAAAAAACAGGCTTTATAAAAGGCTGTTATAATGTTTAAAAGTTGAACGTCTATTAAAGGAGTGAAGCGTTGGAAAACAATACCAAATGGTTGAATAAAAATAATTTACT
>CAYFKW010000005.1:97107-100678 GCA_964343845.1 uncultured Desulfobacula sp.
CTGTGGCTTGTGATGCTTACAACCACCCTGGGATTTTGCCAGACGCCCGAAAAAGTGGCCATTATCCCTTTTAAAATGAACTCTTCGCAGGATTTAAGTTTTCTGCAGAACGGGTTATTTGATATGTTGTCATCACGGCTGTCAGATCCTGGAAAAGTTGATGTAATAGACCGTGAAACGGTTGATAAAATCATGGCAGAAGCCCAGAAATCCGATAGTGCAAAAGGCGCCCTGAATGAATCAAAGGCCAGGATTATCGGTGCCAATATGGGGGTTGATTATGTTCTTTTCGGCAGTTTAACCAATTTCGGGGACAGTGTCAGTCTTGATACAAGCATGGTGGATGTTACAGGAGAAAAACAGACGTTAACCTTTTTTAAGCAGAGCAACACCATGGGAGATGTCATCCCCATGATCAACACCTTTGCAGGAGATATCAATTTAAAAGTGTTTAACCGGAATATTGCCAATGAGATGTATGCACGGCCGCAGCAGGCAGCACCGCAGGCAGCCGGTCCCTTCCAGAGTTCAGGTGAAGATTCTCTGGGGCAGGGGGGTGGCTTTAATCAGCTGCAGAGTGTAAACCAGAAAGGTTTTAGGACAATTTCAAAGTCGCAGGATCAAATCAATTCAATTGCGGCGGGTGATTTGAATAAGAATGGTATAATACAGCTGGTGACAGCCACAGATTATCAAATCATGATTCATGCCTTCAAAGGCAATAAGCTGACCATTGAAAAAACGCTTGATTTCAATGCTACAAACCGGATTGTTTCCCTTGATATTGAGGACATTAATAAGAACGGGTATCCTGAAATATTTGTTACCAGCATAAATATCCACAGGGAGGGGCTGCAGTCTTTTGTTTTGGAATACAACGGCAGTACGTATCAGACATTAACTGAGAATGAGCCTTACTATTTCAGGGTTATAAACGATGAGAATCAATCTAGAATACTGATCGGTCAGAAATCTGCCGGACACCCCTTTAAAGGTGATATTTATATCATGATACCAGACGGCAGCAGATATTCAAAAGAAAGAAAGCTGCAGCTGCCCGACGGCGTATCTGCGCTCTCTCTGGCCAAAGGCAGTACCACTGCTGCCGATGCAGTAGAATACATATTCATTGATCAGGACGGCAATATGGCAGTTGCAGGTGATACCGGCAGAATAGAATGGGAAGGGAACCGGAAATTCGGCGGGTCAGCAAACTATTTCCTCCTTGATCGTAACGACCCTGATTCAACTTACCAGGAAAGGGTTTACCTGAACCAGAGGATTCTGTTTTATGACGTAAATAAAGATGGTGAGCCTGACGTGCTTGCTATACAGAATAAACAGGCAGGCGGCGGGCTTTTGTCACGGTATAAACGGTTTGAACACGGGACATTGGAGGTTTTTTCCTGGAACGGCATTGCCATGGCGCCTGTATTTAAAACCAGGCCGATACAGACATGGATCAGTGATTTTGCCATTGCTGATATTGACAATGACGGGAAAGATGAAATTGTACTGTCTGTGATTGGCAAGAGAAAGCTTGCTATTGGAACCAAAACACAATCTTCTAATATTATTGTTTTTGAGCTGGACTAAAAGTTGGAAAAACATGAAAAAATTGTTGACAAAGCCTGTAAAACCCCTTAAACAGTACTAAATGATGAATATTTACGTTTAAAAGGAGCGTGAATATTCAATCTGTTCAGGTGGCAGATACATTAATTAAAGGAGAAAAAGATGAAAAAACTAGTACTCGTTATTGCTGCAATGGCAATGTTTGCTACAACTGCAATCGCTGCAGATTGGGCATTTTATGGTTCTGCTCGTGTAGATATGAGCTGGACTGACACTGAAACAATTGGTAGCACTACAGAAGTTGATGATTTTACTCAAGGTTTATTTGGAAATTCCCGTATTGGGGCAAACGTAAAAGTAAGTGATGAAATTTCCGGCCGTTTTGAATATGGTTCAGGACCAAACCTTCGTCTCCTCTACGGAACTTGGAATTTTGGTGCTGGCTCTTTAAGAATTGGTCAGGACTATTCTCCAATGGATATCGGTCTTGGTATTTCTTCTTCTCATTATGGTGGTGACCTGAACCACTTGAACAAAGGTGGTATCTACAGTGGTCGTCTTCCCCAGGTAAAACTTATTTTTGGTGACTTCCAGATTGCTTTCGTATCAGAAAGTGCTGTATCCAATATTACTGGTACAACTGAAAACAAAATACCCAAAATTGAAGCACGTTACACACTTAAAATGGATCCTGTGACTTTAAAAGTAGCTGGTGGTTACAACACTTTTGAAGTAATGAATGCTGGAACTACATATGATGTTGATTCTTATGTCGTTGGTGCTGCTGCAACTGTTAATTTTGGCATGCTTTTTGTTAAAGCTGACATGTGGATTGGTCAGAACCCTGCAAACATCATTGTAATAGATGTTGACAGTACTGTAACTACAGATGGTAGAGCTGGCAATTCTGGAACACAGGTTCTTGACAATGACGGTTTTGGTTACCTTGCTGTAATCGGTGCAAAAATTAATGACATGTTTACAATTGAAGCTGGTTATGCATATGCAGAAACTGACCTTGACCTTGCTGCTGCTGAAGACGAAGTTAACTGCTACTATGCAAATGCTACAATTACTTTAACTCCTGGTGTATTCCTTGTTCCTGAAATCGGTGTTGTAGATTACGAAGAAACTGGCCAGGCTAAAGTAACTTATGGTGCTTTGAAATGGCAGATTAATTTCTAATTAGATGTTTAATTAGAAAAAATGTTTTAAAACCACCTGAATAATCATAAAGGCCTTGTGATGAAAATGTCACAAGGCCTTTTTTATTGCTGATAAAGAAAATGACTGAACCACACTTCTGTCTCATTAAAGATAAACTGTTGAAATGATATTGCAAAAAGGTAAATAATGGATCGATATTACAAGGAAAGGTTTCATGTTTTGCAGCGGCTGATCAAGGAAATTGTTCCTTTAATGGAAGTCAATGAGATCATAGAAAAATTCAGGGAAGATCTCCGCGAACTGATACCCAGCTGCATGGAAGTGTGTATCCTTCTGCTGGATCCGGATGCAACTAAATATACAAGCCCTTTGCAGTGTGCCTTATATGAAGAACCTGTCAGCTGTCAATCCTGTAAACGGGACCGGCCGGCAGTGCGAAAAGCCATACAGAGGAAAAAAGCCGTGGTTGTCTCTGAAAGCCAGCCCATAGAGAGGATGGACGGGTCTCTGGTTGCAGTCGGGTCAGAATATGCCATGCCGGTTTTTGTTGAAAACCGTGTTCTGGCTGCCATCAGTGTAGTGATTCAACCATTGACGCGATATACCCGCCGTGATTTTTTCTTTATAAAAGATTTTGCAGATGTCCTGGGCAACATTATCTTGAATGCAAAGCGCCATTGGGAAATAACACAGGAAAAAATCCAGATCAGCAAAAAGCTGACAACGCTGAGCCCTTTTGTTCCAGGCTCTGTCCGGCAAATGCTGGATCAGCATCCGGATCTTTTAACAAAAGAAAAAGAGAGAAAGGATGTGACCATTCTTTTCCTGG
>CAYFKW010000005.1:100688-122967 GCA_964343845.1 uncultured Desulfobacula sp.
TCCAGCTTTGTAGATCCGATCTACAGGTCCCATGGCGATATCAATGAAACATCTGGTGATGCGCTCATGATTATATTTAAGGACCATGATGCAAAATCAAATGCCATCAATGCCGTTAAAGCGGCATTTGAGATTGCTGACAGGAACCGTTCTATTCTTCATTCCCCAGGGAAAGACATCAAACCCATTGATGTGAATATCGGGATAAATTCAGGATCTGCGCTGGTTGGGATGACCCGTTTCAAGGGCCTTCTGGGTACCCGGATGACATTTACAGCCTCAGGAACAGTCACCAACATAGCCGCCAGATTGTCTGACCATGCAACAGCAGGCGATATCATTATAGGTGAAGAAACAAAAAAAATGATAGAGAATCTCTGGCCGACATACAGCCGGGGTGTCGTGACATTAAAAGGAATTAAAAAACCGGTGTCAATTTTTTCTCTTCTGCGCGCAAGTTAGCTCCAGATCAGTATAGCGCTAGAACAGGTACTCCCATATCCGCCAGCCAGGAGACTCTTTTGTTTCCTGCCACTGGGGGTTCTGCATCATATATTCTGGATTCCTTCGCTGCTGTTCCTTGATATACGCCTGCTTCTCCTGCTCTAATTTTTCCCAGGATACCGTTGTCCGGTCAAAGACCTTTTTGTTAATAGACGCGGCGATTCTGTCTGTTTTATCAATAAGCGTATCAATGGTTTTTGATTGCTCAAAAAATGACATGTACCGTTTGTTTCTGATATCAAAAATTTTGGCATCAATGCTGAAAGCACCTCCGATCCCGGTAACAGAGCCTGTAAGAATGAAATCACTCCGGGTTAATTTGGCAATTCTGCCAATTTTCTTGTTTTCAGAAACGCCATCCATATCTGCAAGATAATTTCTGATGGTTGTTTTAGGAATGACCGTTACAGCGTCTGGCCAGGATAATCTGGTGTCAAACATGCGGACAATACCATTCTGAATATATGTAAAGTCTTCTGGTGCATTGATTTTAAAAGGCAGTACCGCAATGGTATTTTTATCATTTTTTGTTTCTGCGGCCCCACTGAAACCCATAAAAAAAAGGGTCATGAGTGCGAGACTGATTAACTGGAAAGAATAGCTTTTTTTCACCATATTGCTCCATTTAAAGTTTTGATTTCAGGATTGAATTAACCATTTTTGGATCTGCTTTTCCACGGGTTTTCTTCATAATCTGTCCCATAAAGAAGCTTAAAAGTTTTGTTTTACCATTCTTGTATGCAGTGACTTCATCCGGGTTTTCATTGATGACGTCAAGGACCATTGTCTCAAGTTCTGACTGATCAGATACCTGCTCTAACCCCATTTCTTTTACAATGGTTTCAGGGTCGCCAGAGGTTTCGGCCATCTGTTCAAATACGGTTTTTGCTGCATTGGCATTGATGCTGCCATTTTCCACCAATAAAAGAAGCTTTGAAAATGATGCGGCACTGATAGGGGATTGATCAATGGTTATCCCTTTTGTGTTCAACAGCCCCAAAAGTGTTGTCATCACCCAGTTGGCAGCCTTTTTCTTGTTTTTCAAAGGCAGGGCGGTCTCTTCAAAAAAATCTGCCAGTTCAATTGAAGACGTCAGGACTTGCGCATCCAGATCTGCAAGGTGATATTCTTTTATAAACCTGGCACGCTTTTCATCCGGCAGTTCTGGCAGGTCTCTGGCAACATCCTGCATCCACTTGTCATCCACGATGACCGGGACCAGGTCAGGGTCAGGGAAATATCGATAATCATGTGCCTCTTCTTTGCCCCGCATGGAGATGGTGATGTTTTTTGACGGGTCCCATAACCGTGTCTCCTGGATCACCTGCTTCCCTTCTTCTAAAACATATGTCTGGCGTTCGATTTCATACCGTATGGCTTTTTCGACATTTTTAAATGAATTTAAATTTTTCAGCTCAGCGCGGATGCCGAATTCTTTCTGGCCGAAAGGTCTTAATGAGATATTTGCATCGCACCTGAAACTGCCTTGTTCCATATTGCCGTCACACACGTCAATATACTTAAGGATGGAATGCAGTTTTCGCAAATAGGCGCCGGCTTCTCCTGCCGAACGGATATCCGGCTCACTGACAATTTCAATTAACGGCACCCCTGTCCTGTTTAGATCGACCATACTTTTTGACCTTGCCGGGTCGTGAAGCAGTTTCCCTGCATCTTCCTCCATATGAATGCGCGTGATGCCGATGATTTTGGGATCTGCATTTTCAATCTGAATTTCAAGATGGCCATGTTCAGCAATGGGCAGTGCATATTGGGATATCTGGTATCCTTTTGGAAGATCAGGGTAAAAGTAATTTTTCCTGCCAGACCGGCTTTCCTGGTTTATTTTACAATTGGTTGCAAGGGCTGCTTTTAGTGCGAACGTCACTGCCTGTTTGTTAAGGACAGGCAATACACCCGGCATGCCTGTACACACCGGACACGTGTTTGCATTGGGTGATTTTCCAAATTCTGTCGAGCACCCGCAAAAAATTTTGGTTCTGGTTTTTAGCTGGGCATGAACTTCAAGACCGATAACAGGTTCAAACTGCATAAAATACTATTTCCCCTAAATATTTTTTTAATAATAACTTTCTCTTATAACCTTGATATTTTTATTAATCAATATAATTTTTATTGCATAAAGGTGTCTAAAAATATAAAAATATCTTCTGTTGCTGTATGCGGTTAAGAATTTTAAGAGGATAGCATTATTAATGAAGTTTTTCTTTTGTGTTATGGGTATGGTGATGATTGTTGAAGGACTGCCATATTTTGCATTTCCGGAAAAAATGAAGCAGATGATTCAAATGATTATGGGTCTTGAAGACAGAAATTTAAGAAAATTCGGGTTTACCCTGATGTTGATCGGGCTTATGATTGTCTACTTTGCCATGGAAGGACACTGATGTATCAACTGTCTGACTATCGATATGATCTGCCCTTGGAAAAAATTGCTCAAACGCCCTGCAAAAAAAGAAGTGAATCCAAACTGCTGCATATCAATAGAAGCCTTGGAACAATCTCACACCAAAGATTCAACGATATCACCCGCCTGTTACGACCGGATGATGTGCTGGTTATCAATAACACCAAGGTTGTCCCTGCAAGGTTGTATGGTCAAAAAGAGACAGGCGGAAAGGTCGAGGTCCTGATCATTGATTATGCTGCCGGGCTGAAAAATCTTGAAAGCACCGGCAATTTCCAGTGTGACTGTCTGGTCCGGGCATCAAAGAAACCAAAGAAAGGCACCAGGCTTTTTTTAGCAGACACGGTTGAAGCTGTTGTTGAATCGGTCAAAGATGCTGTCCTTGAAATTAAATTCCTGAACGGCAAGGCATTCCTTTCTTTTTTAAAAGAAAAGGGAAATGTGCCGCTGCCGCCGTATATTAAAAGAGATGATGCAATATCCAGTGAAGATGACCGGCAGGATTATCAAACCGTGTATGCATCAGAAGAAGGCGCTGTTGCAGCCCCGACTGCCGGTCTTCACTTTACAGCATCCCTGATGGATGATCTTCGGAAAAAAGGACTTCAATTTGCCGAAATTACGCTTCATGTCGGATATGGCACATTTGTGCCTGTGAAAGTGGATGATATTCGGGATCACCAAATCCACTCAGAGTATTTTTCCCTGACCGAAACAAGTAAACATATCATTAATCAGGCAAAAAAGGAGAACAGGCGGATTGTTGCGGTCGGTACAACATGTGTGCGGACATTGGAATATCTTTCTGATAAAAACGGACAGGTGAGTGCAGCAGCCGGTATGTGCGATTTATACATTATCCCGGGATTTAAATTTAAATGTGTGGATGCGATGATTACAAATTTTCATCTGCCTGAATCTACTTTGCTGATGCTGGTTTCAGCATTTTACGATAAAGAGAGAATATTAAAGGCATATGATGAAGCTGTCCATAAAGATTATCGATTTTTCAGTTATGGCGATGCCATGCTGATTGAATAAATTTAAAATACTGAATAAGAAAAATAGTTGTATGCTGAAATTTGAACTGATAAAAGAAGCCGGGGAAAACAAAGGCACAGGTCAATCTCATGCCAGGCTGGGAAAGATTACCACCGGTCATGGCATTATTCAAACCCCTGTTTTTATGCCGGTAGGAACACTTGGATCTGTCAAATCCGTAAGTGTTGAGGAGCTTGACCACTGCCAGGCACAGATTATCCTGGGCAACACCTACCATTTATATTTACGGCCGGGCTGTGAGGTGGTTGAACACATGGACGGCCTGCATGAATTTATTCGCTGGAACAAGCCCATCTTAACCGATTCAGGGGGATTCCAGTTTTTTTCTCTGGCAAAGCTTGCCAGATTTTCAGACAAAGGGGTTTCTTTTCAATCTCACATCGATGGGTCCAGGCATGTTTTTTCTCCTGAAAAAGCCATCCAGATACAGCTGATATTGGGGTCGGATATCATGATGTCCCTTGACTGGTGCATGGGATATCCTGCCGATGAAAAACAGACAATGGAAGCAGTAAACAAAACCACCCTGTGGGCCAGGAGGGGGTTTGAATACTGGCAGGAAAACGGGGCGCAAAATAATCTGTTTGGCATTGTCCAGGGAGGAATGTACAAGAAACTGCGGTCATTATCCGCAGATCAGATAACCGGGATTGATTTTCCGGGGTTTGCCATCGGGGGGCTGAGTGTAGGGGAACCCAAAGAGATCATGTATGAGATGGCAGCACACACCTTACCGCTCCTCCCCCGGGATAAGCCACGGTACATTATGGGGGTAGGGACACCTGAAGATTTAGTAGAGCTGGCTGGAATGGGGTGTGATATGTTTGACTGTGTGATGCCTTCAAGAAATGCAAGGAATGGGCAGCTTTTTACATCAAAAGGAACCATTAATATACCCAATGCGCGGTTCAAGCTTGACAAAGGCCCAATTGATACGGATTGTAAATGTTATACCTGCCGGAACTATTCGCGGGCATATTTGCGGCACCTGTATAAGTCTAGAGAGCTGTTAGCCTATAGACTGAACACCATACATAATATTTTTTATTATCTTGATCTTATGAAGAAAATGCGGGATGCCATAAAAGAGGACAGGTTTTTAACCTTTAAAAAAGAGTTTTATTTAAAACGGCAACACAATTAGAACAAGAAATTAAGGATGTGAACATATGCACGAGATGGGGATTGCCGAACAGCTGGTTCAAATTGCCATAGATTCCATTCCAGAGGAAATTGAGAATCCAAAGGTCGAGAAGTTGAATTTAAAAATTGGAAAGCTTGCATCAGTTGTTGAACACAGCTTAACTTTCTGTTTTGAAATTATTACAAAGGATACGCCTCTGGAGGATGCCAGATTGGATATAACATTTATTCCGGTGACCGTCCGGTGCAAAACCTGTGATAACCAGTGGGAAGTGACAGGCCCGGTATTTCAATGTCCATCCTGTAAAGACGGGGAGGTGGAACTGATCACCGGCCGGGAAATTGAGATCACATCTCTTGAACTGGCTGAGTAGATCTTTTTTGGGCAGGATAAGGATAAAAAAGAAAACAACTATTAAACATAGGCAGATCAAATGGAAATAAAAATTCAAAAAAAAGTTCTAGAAGCAAACGAAACTGAGGCAGATAAAAACAGAAAATATTTTAAGGATCAAAATGTGTTTGTTCTGAACATGATGTCCTCTCCAGGCTCAGGCAAGACAGAAACGCTTTGTAAAACGCTGGGCAAGCTCATGCCCGGGATAAGGGTTGGCGTTATTGTTGGAGATGTCTGTACAACAAATGATGCAGACAGGCTTGAAATTACAGGGGCAAAGGTGACACAGATCAACACGGATCAATTCGGCGGCGACTGCCACCTGGCCGCGAACCTGATCATCAACTCGGCAAAACAACTGGGATGCAGTGATCTTGATCTGTTGATCGTGGAAAATATTGGCAACTTGGTATGTCCGGCTGAATTTGATATTGGTGAAGATGCAAGGGCGGTCGTGCTCAGTGTCACAGAAGGTGAAGACAAACCATTAAAATATCCGTTGATGGTGGCGGATGTAGCGATCCTCAATAAGATCGATCTGTTACCGTATCTTGATTTCGATGCAGCGCTTGCAGTGGATAACATGAAGCAGGTTCACCCCCATCTCCCTGTATTTGAAATTTCAGCCAAGACTGAAGAAGGGTTTGACCCCTGGCTGGAGTGGCTGAAGATAAAAGTATTTGAAAAAACCGGCAGATAGTATTCCCTCTCCCATTCGTCTGAGTTAAGGCGTATCGTAAAGAAAAGGTAACGTGATGGTATGGTTATAAAAAACAGGAGGACATCATGGAAAAGAAAC
This sequence comes from uncultured Desulfobacula sp., assembly GCA_964343845.1. Taxonomy (GTDB): domain Bacteria; phylum Desulfobacterota; class Desulfobacteria; order Desulfobacterales; family Desulfobacteraceae; genus Desulfobacula. The sequence continues at coordinate 107,022 of CAYFKW010000005.1, forward strand.
AGATGGCATTTGCCGGTTCCTGGTATCCTGCAGCTGCCAGTGAATGTGAATCTTCTATCAAAGCGTTTTTAGCCCAGGGAGAAGGACGGCTAAAAGGCGACTTCCTTGGCGGCATTGTCCCACATGCAGGGTGGTATTATTCAGGATCAATTGCCTGCCGGATCATTGCAAGCCTCCACTGTGAGGAAAAAACAGATACCATTATTTTATTTGGTGCCCATATGCATAAACAGTCTGAACCGTTTGTGCTGTCACATGGTATGGTTGAGACACCTTTTGGTGAGATTGAAGTGGATACAGAGCTGGTGGATAATATCACAAAAGGTCTCGGTATCCGGAAGCGGTCTCCGTCAAAATTTCCAGATGACAATACACTTGAGCTTCAGAATCCGTTTATTAAGTATTTTTTCCCGGATTCAAAAATTGTCGTGTGTGGTGTGGCACCTTCATTTTTTGCTTCGATTATTGGAAATATGGTGGTTGAAGAAGCAGAAAAGCTGTCAAAAAGTATTAAGATAATAGGGTCTACGGACATGACGCATTATGGACCTGACTTTGGATTTATTTCAGCAGGCACAGGTGAAAAAGCCGTTGAATGGGTGCGGCATGAAAATGATAGAAATGCAATTGACGCCATGGTAGCAATGGATGAATCGCAAATCATCACCCAGGGGCTGGACCATAAAAATATGTGCTGCCCAGGGGCTGCTGCAGCAACTGCTGCTGCCTGTAAAAAGCTTGGCGCAGTCAATGCTGTTGAGCTTGACTACGCCACAAGTTATGATAAATCCGCTTCTGCCAGTTTTGTCGGATATGCAGGTGTCCTTTATTCAGCATCCTGACCCTGTTTAAGTCTGGATGACGTCTATGGCCGCTTTAATCCTTTGGACTGTTTTTTCTTTTCCCAGGGCTAACAGCATTTCAAAGATGCCGGGACTGACAGTCGTGCCGGTAAGGGCAACGCGCATCGGCTGGGCGATTTTCCCGAATTTTAACTGGGTTTCTTCCATGATTCTTTTAAACACATCTTCGAGCAAAGGTTGTGTATAATCGTCAAGACCGTCAATATAGTCTGCAGATTTTTCAAGAACAGGAAGGATGTCCGGTTTTAAAAATTTTTTCACTGCTTTCTGGTCAAAAACAACCTTCTCCTGGTAATAAAAAACAGCATTGTCTGCCATTTCTACCAGTGTTTTGCTCCTGGGTTGAAGCGTTTCAATCACACCCTGTGTAAAGGCATCGTTTCTGGCGTCAATTCCCAGTTCTTTTAAATGAAAGAGCAGATGATCTGCCAGTTCTTCAGGAGATTTGTTTTGAATGTGTTTTGAATTCAACGCTGTCAGTTTGTCTGTATCAAACATAGAGGCTGATCTGCCTAAATGTTCCAGGTCGAATTTTTCAATCAGATCCTGTCTTTCAAAAAATTCCTGGTCCCCATGCGACCAGCCCAGTCGTACCAGATAATTGATCATGGCATCCGGCAGGTATCCCATTTTCCGATATTCACCCACTGACATAGCGCCGTGACGTTTACTCAGCCGTGATTTATCAGACCCTAGCACCATGGGAACATGCCCGAATACAGGTATCTGTTCCCCCAATGCCTTGTAGATCAGCATTTGTTTGGGTGTGTTGATCAAGTGGTCATCGCCCCGTATGATGGTGTTGACTCCCATGGTTAAATCATCTATCACAACGGCCAGGTTGTACATGGCGGATCCGTCACTTCTCTGAAGAATAAAATCATCTATCTCAGAATTCTGAAATGCTGTGTCTCCTTTAACAATATCTTTAACAACAGTAACACCTTCGTCTGGTGTTTTAAGTCTGACGACCGTGTTGCTGCCTCTGGGAAGATTTTTTTCTCTGCACTTCCCGTTGTACATGGGTTTGAGCCCTTTAGCCTTTGCCTCCTCTCTCATGGCATCGACATCATCCGGCGTGCAGGAGCAGTAGTAGGCTGCTTTTTTTTCGACAAGCCTGTCAATATAGTCGTTATAAATATCATATCGCTGCGTTTGAAAATACGGCCCTTCATCCCAGTCCATACCCAGCCATTTCATCGATTCTAAAATGGCGTCCACAGATTCTTCTGTAGATCTTGCTGCATCCGTGTCTTCAATCCTTAAGACGAATTTTCCTTTTGTTTTCCTCGCATATAGCCAGTTAAACAGTGCAGTTCTGGCGCCTCCGATATGAAGGTATCCGGTTGGGGAAGGGGGAAAGCGTGTGACAATTGGTTCCATTTGTTCTCCATAAATAAATAGTGTGTAAAATCGAGCCCTTAAGTAACATAAAACATTCGATTCAGCAACAAGTTATAGAAGCTAAGTAAATATTTTAATTTGAATTTGCAATTAAACCGATAATTAGAAAGGCTATGCTCATCACTAAATTTTAACGAACGTCCTGTTCGTTAAAAAGTGGAAATCATCATTCGTAAGCCTCCTGCTGAAATGATGATTCAACGCCATGCTGACCACATCCTTTCCAATTATCTAAAAATTATATATTTTTCGTTTAACAAAAAGCTTAGTGATATTTGCCATAGATGTTATTAGAACGGGTAGGTTTTTTTAGGTTATATGGGCGGCATCTAATATCTTGACAGTTTTCATAATTTAGGGTAAATATGTGTGTTTTATTATATTGGGTATAATAATAGAAATTTAAATAATATAATATAGTTAGGAGAGATGAATGGCAGTACCAAAACAAAAGAGTTCTAAAGCAAGGGGTAGAAAAAGACGGACGCACTATAAAACAAGTACGCCCACAGTGGGTGTGTGCCCTGAATGCCAGGAACCTAAGCTTCCCCATGCCGCCTGCCCTGAGTGCGGCGCTTATAATGGAAGAAATGTAAATGATCCGGCTGAAGAGGAAGAATAATTTAGCGAAACCTAAGTTAAAGGAGGCAGTCTAAACCATGACTGTTGAAACAAAAGTAAGAAAAGTGATCGCAGAAAAAATTCCTGATATTGATATTGAAGATATTGTTCCGGAAGCGTCTCTGATTGAAGATCTAGGTGCGGATTCTTTAACAATTGTTGAACTGGTTATGTCAATGGAAGAAATTTTTGAGATTGAAATTGATGATGATGAAGCTGAAAAATTGATCACGGTTCAAGATGCCATTGATTTTATTAAAGCAAAATTCTAATTAATTTGGGGAAAATCATGGGTAAAAAACAGTCCATTATCATCGGATGTGACCATGCCGCTTTTGAGCTCAAAGAAAAGATAAAAGGGTATTTGAGTGAAAAAGGGTATACAGTGGAAGATGCAGGAACTCACAGTGCAGCCTCAGTCAATTATGTGGAATATGGTAAAAAAGTAGCTGGTGCTGTTTCAAATGGGCAGTTTTCAAAAGGTATTTTACTATGCGGTACAGGCCTTGGCATGTCCATGGTTGCCAACCGGTTCTCAAATGTAAGGGCAGCATTATGCGCTGATATATTTTCAGCAAAGATGAGCAGGGTTCACAATGATTCAAATATCCTGGTTCTTGGGGGCCGGATTGTGGGAGATATCCTGGCGTTTGAACTTGTTCAGGTCTGGCTTGATACTGAATTTGAAGGCGGCCGGCATTTAGAACGAATTCAAACAATTGATCAATAAATGTGCCGGAAAGGACAGTTACATGGGGACAATTCATAAAACCGATCTTGCTATCGCAAAGATTATTGAGCAGGAAGCAGACCGGCAGGAATACGAGCTGAATTTAATTGCTTCTGAAAATACGGTCAGCCATGCAGTGATGGCAGCGCAGGGATCTATCCTGACCAATAAATATGCTGAAGGCTATCCTTCCAGACGGTATTATGGTGGATGTGAATTTGTTGATCAGGCTGAAGATCTGGCAATCGAGCGTGCCAAAAAATTATTTAATGTTGAATATGCAAATGTCCAGCCCCATTCAGGCTCTGGTGCCAATATGGCTGTTTACTTTGCCCTTTTAAACCCTGGAGATAAAATTCTTGCAATGGATCTGTCCCATGGGGGACACCTGACACATGGTGCAGATGTCAGCTTTTCAGGAAAATTGTACAATTTCATTCATTATGGTTTATCGCCTGAAACTGAGACAATTGATTTAAATTCAGTTGAAGAGCTTGCCAGAAAACATCAGCCCAGGTTAATTGTGGCAGGTGCAAGTGCCTACCCGAGAATCATTGATTTTAAAGGGTTCTCTCAGATAGCCAAATCTGTCAATGCACTGTTTATGGTTGATATGGCCCACATTGCCGGATTGGTGGCTGCAGGTGTCCATCCAAGCCCGGTCGGATTTGCCGATGTGATTACCTCAACGACTCACAAAACATTACGCGGTCCAAGAGGCGGACTGATCCTTTCTTCAGAGGAATATGCCAAAGCCATTGGCAGTCAGATTTTTCCGGGGATCCAGGGCGGGCCGCTCATGCATGTTATTTCGGCAAAAGCCGTTGCCTTTAAGGAAGCCCTTGGTGAGTCCTTTAAGACATATCAAAAGCAGGTGGTCAAGAATACATCGGCGCTTGCAGATGTTATGCTGGAAAGAGGATACAAACTGGTATCCGGCGGAACAGATAATCACATGGTACTGGTTGATTTTTCCAAGAAAGATATTTCTGGGAAAGATGCAGAAGAAAGACTTGGGAAAGCTGGCATAACCGTTAATAAAAATTCAGTCCCAAATGAAAAACGAAGTCCCTTCATAACAAGCGGGATAAGAATCGGACTCCCGCTGGTGACATCAAGAGGAATGAAGGAAGAAGCCAGTGAAAAGATTGCTCAATTCATATGTGATGTTCTAGACGATGAAGCCAATGTTGACCCTGTTGCAGTAAAAGTGAAAGATCTTTGCACACAATATCCATTATATGCTGAGGAATAATTCCATGAAAGACCATGAACCTGACAGACCGTCCTGGCATGAATACTTTATGGGAATATGTGACCTTGTTGCCAGCCGCTCAACCTGCACAAGGCGCAGTGTCGGCGCTGTTTTAGTTAAAGAAAAAAGAATTTTGTGTTCTGGGTACAACGGCGCGCCGGCCAAAGTTCCTCACTGCAGGGAAACAGGGTGTTTAAGGGCTCAGATGAAGGTGCCTTCGGGAGAAAAACATGAATTGTGCCGCGGCGTTCACGCAGAACAGAATGCAATTATTCAAGCTGCATTTCATGGTATCCAGGTGAGTGGTTCTGTCCTTTATTGTACCAATCAGCCGTGTTCTATCTGTGCAAAAATGATTATCAATGCCGGAATTAAAACAGTGTATTATACAGATGGATATGATGATCCGTTAACCCTGGATATGTTTGATAAAGCACAGGTTGAGCTTGTCCAGCTTGGTACATAAATAAAAGAGGCCCATATGAAATGCCCATTTTGCGGAAAACTGAACACAAGAGTGGTTGATTCGCGCCCGGGCAAAATTGAGTTTGAAGTTCGGCGCCGGCGGGAATGCCAGGAATGTGCCCAGCGGTTTACAACATATGAGCGTGTCGAACAGATCCCAATCATGATCGTGAAAAAAGACAGTCGTCGAGAAGAATTCAACAGAGAAAAAGTGTTAACCGGCATAAAAAAAGCATGTGAAAAACGGGCGATCAGTATCAACCAGATTGAAGAAACCGTGGATATCATAGAACGCGATCTAAGGGAAACAAACGAGCGTGAAATATCTTCAAAAGTCGTGGGAGAAAAAATTATTGATGCCTTAAAGCAGATAGATGATGTTGCATATGTGAGATTTGCGTCTGTCTATAGGGAATTTAAAGATGTGGATGATTTTATTCAAGAGCTGAAAGGATTGATTTCAAAAGAAGACCACGCCGCAGATTTTGAAGCGATTTCGGATAAGGCTGATGACTGATCATGATTATATGCAGCAAGCGTTGTCACTTGCGCGAAAGGCAAAGGGCTTCACATCTCCAAATCCCTGTGTCGGTGCTGTTGTTGTAAAAGATGGAACTGTTGTCGGCAGAGGATATCATAAAGCAGCCGGTCTTGCCCATGCAGAAGTAGCCGCCATAGTTGATGCCGGCGCCAGGGCAGAAGATGCAACAATTTATGTCACATTAGAGCCGTGCAACCATTTTGGTAAAACCCCTCCCTGTACGCATAAAATTATCGCTGCCGGTATAAAAAAAGTCGTTGTGGGCTGCAAAGATCCAAATCCTTTTGTCAGCGGCGGCGGTATCGAACACCTCAGGAAGCATAATGTTGAAGTTGTTTCAGGGGTCTGTGAAGCAGATGCCAGGACGCTAATTGAAGAGTTTATCTGGTATATTCAAAATGAAAAAAAACCGTTTGTGATTTTGAAATGTGCTGCAACCCTGGATGGGCGTATTGCGACATCTACGGGAGATTCCAAGTGGATTACCAATAAAAGTTCAAGGGCCTATGTTCATCAAATCCGGCATGAAGTCGATGCCATACTGATCGGGTCAGGAACGCTGCAGGCAGATGATCCTTCTCTTACGTCCAGAATCATAGGCAGGCAAACAAAAGACCCGGTAAGAATTATATTGGATACAACACTGGGCATAAAAAAAGATGCAGCTGTATTAACCCAGGATTCAACAGCAGAAACCATTGTTGTAACGGGCCCTGGTATATCCAGAAGTAAAAAGGCCGCCCTTGAGGATATGGGGGCAAAAATTATTGAAGTATCGTTGAAAAACCAGAGACTTGATTTAAATGAACTGATGATTAAGTTAGGTCAGATGTCAATTTTAAGCCTTTTAATTGAAGGGGGGGGCATTGTTGCCGGATCAGCACTGAACGCTGGAATTGTAAATAAAGTATTATACTTTCTGGCGCCAAAATTTTTAGGGGGCAGTGACGGTATCCCTGTATTCAACGGAAAAGGACCTGAATTGATAAAGGATGCATTCCTTCTTAAAAATGTGAATGTTTCTCAGTTTGGAACTGATATTCTGGTTAAAGGATATTTAAAATAAAAAAAAACGGATACCCGGAAAAGGACATGATCCGTTAAGCGTAAATAGGTGAGTTAGGAAGTGTTTACAGGCATCATTGAAAGCTTTGGAACGATAAAAAGAATTGAATCCAGTGGCGAAGGAAAAGTGCTTCACATTGGGTGTGATATCGATTTGTCCGAAACAAAGATCGGTGATTCTATTGCTGTTAACGGGGCGTGCCTGACAGCTGTCAGTGTTGAAAAAAATGCGTTTAAAGTGGATATGGCACCTGAGACCGTTGACCGGACTACGTTTAAGCATCTAACGGCAGGCTCACGTGTAAATATCGAGCGGGCATTGCGCTTGTCTGACAGAATAGACGGCCACCTGGTATCAGGACACATTGACGGAACAGGTATCATTTCCTCGATGGTTCGAAAGAGCAATGCTGTCATCATTAAGATTGATGTAGGACCATCCCTGGCAGATGATATGATTGAAAAGGGGTCTGTTGCTGTTGAAGGCATCAGCCTGACGATAAATAAATGCACCGGGGAAAGTTTTGAAGTCAGCATTATTCCTCACACAGCGGAAATTACAACCATTGGTTTGAAACGTGTGGGAGATGAGGTCAATGTTGAAACCGATATGATCGGGAAATATGTAAAAAAGAATTTAATGGGAAGTGTTTCAAAAAACGATGCTTTGACCCATGGGAAAAAGGATCTGACAATGGAACTTCTTGCAAAAAATGGGTTTTTATAACCAAAGGAATAACAAATGCCGCATTTAACAATTGAAGAGGCTGTTGAAGATATTAAAAATGGTAAAATGGTCATCCTTGTTGACGATGAAGATCGTGAGAACGAGGGGGATTTAACCATGGCAGCAGAAGCTGTGTCACCGGAAGCCATTAATTTTATGGCCAAGTATGGCAGGGGACTGATCTGTCTTTCTCTTGACAATACAATTGCTGATAAACTGGATCTGCCGATGATGGTGGACCATAATACCTCACAGTACGGGACTGGGTTTACAGTGTCTATTGAAGCGAAAAAAGGGGTGACCACCGGTATTTCTGCCGCAGACAGGGCAACGACTATTTTGACGGCTGTTGCAGATGATACAACGCCGCATGATATTGCCAGGCCTGGACATATTTTCCCCCTGCGTGCCAGAGATGGGGGCGTAATGGTCCGTATCGGCCAGACAGAAGGATCTGTTGATCTCGCCCGGCTGGCGGGGATGAAGCCTGCCGGCGTGATCTGTGAGATTATGAATGATGATGGCACAATGGCAAGGATGCCGTCCCTGGAAAAATTTGCAAAAAAACATAACATTGGTATTTGCACAGTCGCTGATCTTGTAAAATACAGACTTAAAACAGAAAGTTTTGTTAAAAAAGCAGCACAGACTGTTATCCCCACCAAAGTGGGCGGTGAATTTCAGATTATCGCCTATGAGAATGATTTAGATAATTTAACACACATTGCCCTGGTAAAAGGGGAAATAGATCCTGAAAAAGAGATTCTTGTCCGGGTACATTCAGAATGCATGACAGGCGATATTTTCTCTTCCCTTCGGTGCGATTGCCAGGACCAGCTGCACACTGCCATGTCCATGTTAGAGGAAGAAGGATGTGGTGTCATATTATACCTTCGGCAGGAAGGCAGAGGCATAGGGCTTGTTAATAAATTGAAAGCATATGAATACCAGCGGCAGGGGATGGATACAGTTGAAGCCAATGAAAAACTGGGATTTAAAGCTGATTTGAGAGATTATGGCGTGGGAGCTCAAATGCTGGTTGATTTGGGCGTAAGGAAAATGAGACTTCTCACCAATAATCCGAAAAAGATGATTGGCCTTGAAGGATATGGGTTAAGTGTTGTTGAACAAGTTCCCATTGAAGTTGAAGCCAATTGTCATAATCAGGGGTATTTAAAGTGTAAACAGGCGAAAATGGGACATTTGCTTAATATGAGATCAATGCCATAGAAGAATCATTCTAGTAAAAGGATTAAAAAAATGCCAAAAATTATCGAAGCAGGGTTGCAGGCCAAAGGTAAAAAGTTTGGAATTATCGCGTCAAGGTTTAATGATTTTATTACGGGTAAACTGGTAGACGGCGCACTGGATGCCTTAACGAGAAGCGGTGCAGAAGATAAAAACATTACAATCTTAAAAGTACCGGGTGCCTTTGAAATTCCCCTGGCAGCCAAAAAAATGCTCAAGCAGGGAAGATATGATGCAGTCATCTGCTTAGGGGCAGTGATTCGCGGGGCGACAACGCACTATGATTATGTGTGTGCAGAAGTGTCAAAAGGGATTGCATCTGTGAGCCTTGAAGCTGATGTGCCTGTAATGTTTGGAATTCTGACAACAGAGACCATAGAACAGGCGATTGAACGAGCAGGTACCAAGGCAGGGAATAAAGGCTTTGATGTTGCGCTTGGCGCAGTAGAAATGGCAAATCTTTCTGACAGTTTGAAAAAGGCAACATAGCAGAATGGGAGACCGAAGGCAGGCAAGGGAGCTGGCACTCCAGGCACTTTTTTTCTTTGATATGGATAAAACAGATTCCAAAGCGAATTTAAATGCGTTTTGTGCCAATAATGAAGAAAAGCTTACCCAGGGGATAAAACCTTTTTTTTTAGATATTGTCAATGGGGTAATTGACCATCAGTCAACCATTGATGACCTGTTGGATAAATATTCAAAAAACTGGAAAATTTCCAGAATGCCTGTGGTGGATAGAAACATTATGCGGATTGCCACATTTGAATTTTTAAACCGCCCTGATATCCCATGCAGCGTTACGATTAACGAGGCGGTTGAGATTGGGAAAAAATATGGTACAAAAGATTCAGGCTCTTTTATTAATGGTGTACTGGACCGTATCAGATCCCTTGAAGGATTTACATAGGCAAAAAGGGTAAGGAATAAATATTTCTGAGCAGAAATTTTTTGTTATTATTGTTCAACAGCGATAATTTTTGACCCTCAACTCATTTTGGAGGTTGTTTTGATAATAAAAAAACTTGAAGTTGGACCTATCATGGCCAATTGTTTTATTGTAGGATGTGAGACGACAAAAGAAGCAGCAGTGATTGATCCGGGAGATGATGCAGACCGGATTCTGATGGCCTTGTCGAAATCTGAATTAAGGGTGAAATACTTGATCAATACCCATGGCCATTTTGACCATGTGGGGGCCAACAGAAGAATGAAAGATGTAACCGGCGCAGAACTTGCTATCCATCCGGATGATGAGCCCATGCTGGAAGAATTATCACGATCTGCTTTAATGTTTGGGCTGTCTGCAGAAAATTCCCCTCCGGCTGATATTCTTCTGAATGATGGGGATGAAATAAAATTTGGAGAAATTACCCTTCAAATAATTCATACTCCCGGTCATTCAAAAGGGGGTATCTGTCTTTATACAAAAGGACACCTCTTTGCGGGCGATACCTTGTTTGCAGGATCTATCGGCAGAACAGACCTGCCCGGTGGCGATTATGATACGCTTATCTCAAGCATCAAAGAAAAGCTGTTAGGCTTTGATGACGACACAGTTGTGTATACCGGTCATGGTCCGGAAACAACCATAGGCAACGAAAAGAGAATGAATCCTTTTTTAAGATGAGCGGTCACAAGATGAATGGCCAGAATACAATTGAGTGGTTAAACCATCTTCCTTCTATAAAAGGCGTTCATCAGGAAACAATTGAGATTGACCGACCATTTGAGGTCATTGCAGAATCTTTTGCTGATGATCCGGGAACTGTCCTGTTGTTGTCGGGTTCAGATCTTGATTGTTCCAGGTATCATATTCTGGCTGTTAAACCCTGGCTTGAACTTCAAAGCAAAAATACAACAGTTTCTTTGAAGTGTCTGGGGAAAAATATCAATTTGAACCAGAACCCATTGTCAGCACTCAAAACACTGCTGGATCATTTTGCAATAAAAGATAGTTCTGGTCTGGAAGATCTTCCGGTTCATTCAGGTCTGTTTGGATATATTTCCTATGATTTAAAAGATCAAATCGAAAAACTGCCTGTAACCTGTGTGGATACCCAGCTGCCGGATCTGTGTTTGTATGCACCGTCTCTGATCCTTGTTCTGGATAAGAGAAAAGACACGACCCATTTATGCATCCCCATCCTGGCCCATGACAGTATCCCGGAAAATACAGACTATATTGTCCGGGAAATAAAGCAATTCTTTTTTGAAAGAAGTGAACAGGTACGGAAAAGACGATCATTTTCAATTGAGAATGAAGGATTTCAGTCAAGTTTCACAAAACCTGAGTATATCACTGCTGTTAAAAAGATAATTGAGTATCTGACGGCAGGAGATATTTACCAGGCCAACCTTTCCCAGCGGTTTGAAGCCGGATTCAAAGGGGATAGCTTTTCATTGTTTCTGGATTTGTTTGAACGGAATCCAGCTTCATTTTTCAGTTATATCCAGGCGGGAAACCATCAGATCGTGTCTACGTCCCAGGAAAGATTTATTAAGCAGCGGGGCAGGCATGTAGAGACAAGGCCAATTAAAGGAACCATTGCGCGAGGGAACACAACGGTTGAAGATGCGGAAAATGGGCGGCTCCTTGTTGAATCTGTCAAAGATGATGCTGAACTGACCATGATCGTGGATTTGATGCGGAATGACCTTTCCCGGGTGACAAAGTCCGGGTCTGTTATCGTAAAAGAACATAAGCGGCTTGAGTCATATGAAAACGTGTTTCACCTGGTGTCTATTGTCGAAGGTGAACTGGAAGAGAATCAGACGTCTGTCGATCTTATAAGGGCCACTTTCCCGGGCGGGTCAATAACAGGGTGTCCTAAAATTCGTTCCATGGAGATCATTGATGAACTGGAACCTGTAAAACGACATGTATATACGGGTTCAATAGGATACATCAGTTTTCATGACACCATGGATCTTTCCATCGCTATTCGAACGGCAACCATAGTAAAACAGACGGTTCTTTTTTCTGTGGGCGGCGGCATTGTCTATGATTCAGATCCACACAAAGAATACCAGGAAACCCTTGATAAAGGAAAAACATTAATGGAATCACTATCTGGAACCATTGCCCCTGAAAAGAATATCGTGCACAAGGCCTGGGTGGATGGCAAAATTGTAAAGGCGGATCAGGCAAAAATATCAGCCGCAAGTCCCGGGTTTCAATATGGTGCCGGCCTTTTTGAAACGATCCGGGTAGAAGATGGGACCATCTTCCGGCTGGAAGATCATATATCAAGACTAAACAGAGCCTGTGAAGTCCTGTTTCATGCGCCGCCGCCGGACATTACCTGGGAGGATGTGATTCAACTGCTCATCAGGGAAAATGATTTTCAAAATCAACTGGCGGCTGTTAAATTGATCATAGCAAAAGATGAGCAGAACAATGGAAAAAAATGGTTTTTAGCAGGGTTTGTTAGGAAATATACCCACAGGCTTGAATCCTTGAATAAAAATGGTTTGGACCTCATTACGTATCCATATCCCCGACAGTCCCCTATAGCAGACTATAAAACATTAAATTACCTGTATTATAATCAGGCAGGCAGTTTTGCAAGACAAAATCAAGCGGATGAAGCCATTATATTAAACCCGGATCAAACGGTTTCAGAAACCAACACCACACGGATATTTGCCATAAACGGTAAAACGGTTATGGTCCCTGCATCAGAACATGTGCTTAACGGCGTCACCCTTAATAGTGTGTTGACGATACTGTCTAAAAGAGGGTATGATGTTGTAGAAAAGCAGATACCAAAAGAAACGTTCTATTCATTTCCCAATATCATGTTAGCCAATGCCCTGATGGGAGTGGTCAAAGTGTTAAGCATCGACGGGAAACCAATAATGCAGGACGACGGTATCAGCAGCATGATCAATGGACAACTGTTTAAAAAAATAAAGGAATAGAGGGGAAAACAAAATGAAAAAAGTATTAATTGCAGGTGTGGTTATTCTTGTATTGATCGCAGGTGTATTGTTTTTTACTGTTTCAAACTTAGGGCCTATTGTCAAAAAAACAGTGAATACGGTCGGCCCTCAGATTACAAAAACCGATGTTGAAGTAAAGGATGTAAGTGTTTCAATATTCTCAGGCCAGGCAAAGATTAAAGGTTTTCTGCTGGGGAATCCCAAAGGGTTTAAATCAGCACAGGCCATGAAAGTCGGGTCTGTGTTTGTTGACATTGACGAAGGGTCTATTACGAAGAATCCGATTGTTATTAATAAAATTGAAATCATTGCTCCTGAGATAACCTACGAGAAGATGTCCGGGTCTGATAATTTCCAGACATTGTTGAAAAATGTAAAAGGAAGCGCAAAAGCAGAAAAAAGTGCGAAACCAAAAGCAGATTCAGGTGGGAAAAAAGAAGGCAGGAAGATTGTTATCAATAATGTGATTGTAAAAGACGGGAAGGTCAATTTGACAATGGCAGCTCTTGCCGGAAAAGAGATTACAGCACCCCTGCCCGATATCCATTTAAAGGATATTGGAAAAGAAAAACAGGGGGCAACACCAGCTGAAGCCTTTGAAAAGATTTTTTCTTCACTTTACAGCAGTATCAGCGCAGACTCGGTCACACAAATTTTTAATGATGGGTTAAAACAGTTTGGGAATATTAAAGACTTAGGCGCTTCCGGACTTAAAACAGGTGGTGAGGCAGCCCAGAAAGCAGTTGATTCGGCATCAAAAGGGGTTGAATCTGCCACCCAGGGGTTAAAGAGTCTTTTTAAAAAAGAATAGGTTTTTATAAAACTTGAATAAGGCAGCTTTTCATCCTATTGTATTGCTGCAGGATTAAATGTGAATGGATACGTAAGAAAATGATGATGGTAATAAAGAGAATTACTGCGGCTATTATATTTTTACTGATTTGCTGGCCCTGTCAGCTTTTGGCAGCCCCGAAAGTCCGGGTGGAAAACCCTGTCTTTACATTTGAATCTATTCCTGAAGGCCTTTTTGTCCTTCATGAGTTTATTATCAAAAATACAGGCGATACACCGTTGATAATCGATGATGTCCTGCCGCCCTGAGGATGTGATAAACACTCTTTCGACAGAGAGATTCCTCCGGGCGGGGAAGGTAAAATAAAGCTGAGTTTCAAGACAGCCGGTTATGGCGGCAAAACCATGAAAAAGGTTACGGTGGTCAAAACCAATGCACCGGATAAAAAGAAATTTAACCTGACTGTCACAGGCCCTGTTGAGCAGGTTGTTAACATAAACCCCGCATCCGTCTATATGGATGGTAACCCCGGCGATACATTAGAGTCAGTTGTTAAGATCACCCCGGCGGATAAGTATAAATTTTCTATTTTGGGGATAGAACAGAGAGTTGATTCAAAAATTTATGCTGAACTTATCGAGCCTGATGAAAATGAAAAATCCTGGCAGGTAAAAGTTAAAAGTACTTCAAAGAAGGCAGATGATCTGTATGATGTGCTGACGCTTACAACAGACAGCAAATATAAACCAACAATAACCATAAGGGTCTATGCGATTTTTATTGAAAAGAAAAAATCTTAGATCTTAAATAACACATCGTAATAAAATAAATAACGAATTATGGATGTTTCAAAAATAAAAGCAGTGGTGTTTGACTGTGACGGTGTTATGTTTGATACTGCTGCAGCCAATAGAAAATACTATGATGAGGTCCTTCAATCCTTTAACAAAAAAAGTCTTTCTGAGGAACAGTTTTTAAATGTTCATATGATGACAGTAAAAGAAGCCATTGAATACCTGTTCCCTGAAATGGAGGATTTAGCTGAAGTGTATGACCGACTTAAAAAAATTGGGTATCATAAATTTATTCAATACATGATACCGGAAAAAGGGCTTAAAACACTTCTGAAAAAACTAAAAACGCATGGGTATATCAGAGGGATCGGTACCAATCGAACCAATACAATGGAAAAGGTTTTAAAAGATTTCGGACTGGAATCGTTTTTTGAAGTTGTCATAACGGCTGCAAAAGTAAAAAAGCCAAAACCTGACCCTGAGCAATTACTATTGATAATGGGAAAATATGATTTAACGGCTGACCAGATCTTATTTGTCGGGGATTCTGATTATGACCGGCAGGCAGCAGTCAGCGCCAGAGTTTGGTTTGCAGCGTTTAAGCAGCCCGAATTAAAAGCGGATTTCAATGTGGAATCTATGGATGAAATCGCCAGTATTTTGCAGATAAATTAATAAATTTCTTGACAAATTTGTCAATCATCATTAAATCTTACAAGATTTTTTAGTTTAAAATTTTAGGATAAATGTTTGTGTAAGCATTTATCAAAAGTAACACATAAATAAGGAGAATGAAGTATATGTCTAAATTAGTAGCCCCTCACGGTGGAAAAGGCCTCGTTATTTGTAAGCTTGAAGGCGCAGAACTTGAAGCAGAACTTAAAAAAGCAGAAGGTCTTAAAAAAATTGAGATTTCTTCACAGGTTAAAGGTGACCTGATCATGCTCGGCATCGGTGGTTTCAGCCCGCTGAACGGTTTTATGACGAAAGCAGACTGGAAAAGTGTTTGTGCTGACTTCCTTTTGGCTGATGGTACTTTCTGGCCTGTACCTGTTATGCTGGATGCATCTGCAGCTGACGCAGCAGAAATCAATGTAGGCGATGAAATTGCTCTCGAAAGAAATGGTGAAATTTATGCCACCATGAAAATCGAAGAAAAATTTGAAATGTCTGAAGACGAGAAAAAATGGGAATGTGAAAAAGTTTACAAGGGTCATGGCGAAGAATCTGAAGATGATGTCTTCTGGAAAATTGCCATGGAAGATCATCCAGGTGTTCAGATGGTTATGGCCAGAAAAGAATTCTGTCTTGCAGGCCCTGTAAAAGTTCTTTCTGAAGGTGAATTCCCTGAAAAATTTAAAGGCGTTTATCTTACCCCGACAGAAACCCGTGCAATCATGGATGAAAAAGGCTGGGCAAATGTTGCTTCCATGCAGTTGAGAAATCCGATGCACAGATCTCATGAGCATCTCTGCAAAATCGCTCTTGATGTATG
>CAYFKW010000005.1:122977-126511 GCA_964343845.1 uncultured Desulfobacula sp.
CGACGGTGTCCTGATCCATTCACTCATTGGTAACCTGAAACCTGGTGACATTCCGGCAGAAGTTCGTATTGAATGTATTGATACACTGATCAAAGGTTATTTTGTTGAAGAACATGTTATTAATGGCGGGTATCCGCTGGATATGAGATATGCCGGCCCAAGAGAAGGCCTTCTCCATGCAACATTCCGTCAGAACTATGGTGTAAACAGAATGATCATCGGCCGCGACCATGCTGGTGTTGGTGACTTCTACACATTGTTTGAAGCACAGGAAATCTTTGATATTATTCCTCAGCCGGAAGGCGAAGGAAAAGCACTGCTTTGCGAAGCATTGAAAATTGACTGGACATTCTACTGCTACAAATGTGACGGCATGGCTTCCATGAGAACCTGCCCGCATGGCAAAGAAGACAGAGTTATTCTTTCCGGGACAAAACTGCGTCATGCACTGTCCAACAACGAAGAAGTTGTGGATCACTTTGGCCGTGATGAAGTTCTGGTTCTCTTGAGAAAGTACTATGCATCCTTGACTGAAAAAGTTGAAGTTAAACTTCAGAGTCATGCAGAAGGAAGTAAAATGTAATGTGTCTTAACTAGATACTTATATTGACTGTATACAGCAAGAGGGCAGTTTTTATTAAATTAGAAACTGCCCTCTTTATTTTTCAGAGATATATTTTTCAGCCAGGCTCAAGAACTGTTTCAACAGGGGTGAACACCATTTTTGCGCATGCCAGATCATAATGACGGATGTTTCAACCGTTTCATTCTCCCATTTTAATACTGCCAGTTCATTTAACTTAATTTCCGGCTGAATAGAAATTTCAGGGCAGATGGTTAATCCGATCCCCATTTTTAAACAGGTCTTCATACTGTTTATACTTGAAAACTCAAAGGTCAGTGGAGAAATGTTTGTTTTTTCAAGCGACCGCTCGAAAGCACGCCTGTAACTTCAATCTGTTTTGGGTAGAAACAGGATTTGTCTATCCAAATCTGCTGAACAAACCATTTGTTTTGCAGCCAGGGGGTGGTTGGGATGGGCGGTTAGTGTGAGCTTTTCTGTTTTCAGCATTTTAACATTCACATCTTTAAAGCTGATGGAATCTGTCATTAAAAAGGCCAGATCGATTCTGCCGGAGTTCAGCTCTTCTTTCAGCTGGCGATCAGAACAATTGATAAAATTTAAGTGTGCTTTTGGGCTGATTCTATGAAATTGATGGATAATTTCCGGCATATAAACAGCAGCCAGTGTTTCTGGAACCCGAATGGTCAAGTGGCCTCTTGTGCTGGTATGATCGGATACTTCAGATCTAATTTCGTCTGTCATTTCTTCCATCCGGCGTGCATAATCGTATAATTTATTTCCGGCATCTGTCAGCACCACTGTTCTGCCAATCCGGTCAAACAGTTTAATGTCAAGTTCATCTTCCAGGGCCTTTATCTGGGCTGATACCGAAGATTGCGCCATAAATAATTTTTGGGCTGTTCTGGTAAAACTTAAATTATCAGCAACGGCCCTGAACGTTTTAAGCTGTCTGAATTCCATGGTATTGCCTCCTTTATCGGTGTATCCGATGGATTACATCGAAATAAATCGTTGGACACGATTGGTTTATTAATATAATCGATATTTTAGATGAAAACAAGCAGAGGGAGACAAAAAAAATGAAGCAAATAAAAGAAAAGACAGCGCAGAAAGCACTGTTTTACTGGGAGAATGGATTTCACTGTGCAGAAGCGGTCGCAGCAGCAGTTTTGGAAGGGCTAAAACAAGACCCAGGCCAGGCCGTTGCTCATGCCACGGCTTTTGGGGGTGGCTTCGGTCGGTCGTTTGATGAGGCCTGCGGAGCGCTTTCCGGTGCATTAATTGTGATCGGGCATCTGTATGGACGACAGAACCTTGGTAAAGACTGGGATATCCCGGCTGGTTTGGCACAGGAGATACGGCAGCAGTTTTTAGACACCTTTGAAACCACACATTGTGGAACCTTGCGAGAACGATTTGGGGAAGCGCAGTCAAAAGAGTGCGGTAAAATAGTAAAGAAGGTTGCACAAGATATAGTTGAGCTTCTATCTGTGTCTTATGAAAAAACTGTTGAGCCCTGTGAGTGCGAAACACAATAGAGAAGGCCGCTAAATAACAAACCAAAGGAGATGTAATTCGAGGTAATACTTTTCACTAAATTTCAATGGACGTCCATGTCCATTGAAAAGCCGAAATAATCAATTTTCAGGCATCCTGCCAAAATGATTATTTAAGGCCGTTCAAACCATTACCTCTTCATACATCTATTAAAAGTCTAAAGGTTCAAAGATCTCTAAAATGTATTTCTGAATACAGATTGTTATTCGGCTATTCGCTTTG
The DNA here is from genome assembly GCA_964343845.1 of uncultured Desulfobacula sp. Classification (GTDB taxonomy): domain Bacteria; phylum Desulfobacterota; class Desulfobacteria; order Desulfobacterales; family Desulfobacteraceae; genus Desulfobacula. The sequence goes on from CAYFKW010000005.1 coordinate 125,343, forward strand.
AAAAATTGATGCTGTTTAGATGATTGGAGGAGGTGTGGTTGGCGTGGCGTCAAATAATTATTCCAGCAGGAAGCTAAGGATTAATTATTTTCGCTTTTTAACGAACAAGACGTTCGTTAAAATTTAATGACAAGTACACCTCTTTCAATTATCGGCTGAAGCTATAAATCTCTTTGAAAACGTTATATATTAAATAGCAGCATTATAGACATAAATTAATCCTCGTCAGGCATAAGCATGACGAGGGTTAACATTTTGAAAACCGGTACAATAAAAATCCTGTGTTTAATTTAGGAACACTTCTGGTTCAGCTTGAACGACTCATTAAAAATATCCAGGAGCTTCACATTCTGCTTGGCCATCATTACACAATTACCGCTGATGGCATAAAAAAGAATGCTCAACCGTGTTTTAGAAGAATCATCTCTGATGCGTTCAATCTGATTTTCATTAAAATCATCCACCAGTTCCCGCAGGTAATGGAACTGCTCCACTGCATCCTGGCAGTCAACGATCTGCTTATCCCGGAAAGCAGTTTCAACGATTGAAATGATATTTAAAAAGACTTTTTTGATTTCCCTGAGTTCTGATATCTGGACATCCAAAAGCCCTTTATGACGGTTACTGACATGCATACTGGATCGGATAACCGTATCCCTGAAACCATCAGACAGTTTTTGAAGACGCCGTATAATCTGGTAATAATTATAAGAGACTTCCTGGTCATCTTTAGACAGCAACCGGAGCACTTTAAATATATTTGCAATAATAATATTTGTACTTTTCTGGATGTGTTTGGTGTGGGCCCGTTCCTGGCGCAAACGGTATAAATCACCTTCAAACAGTGCATCAAATGTAATGTCAAAGGATTCTCTGATCCCTTTGAGGAGAAACGCCAGATGATCAAATGTTTCAGAGATGGATTCTTTGAAATTTTCTACTTTATGAAGATTGTAGATTTGGATTTCTTCTTTGTCTTTTTCTTTCATCTGATGTTTGCGGTGATTTTTCCATATCATGAAACCGGCAAAAGCTGCCAGTAAAATAATGCCGGGCGCTTTGAGGTATGCCAGTACATTGGCAAAGATAAATGCAACAACAAAGGCGATGAATGCTGTCATAAACCATCCCCCAATGACAGTGAGAACACCGGTTACCCTGTAAACAGC
>CAYFKW010000005.1:126521-171260 GCA_964343845.1 uncultured Desulfobacula sp.
TGATCTGAAAAACTGGTTCCCATGGCAACCATAAAGGTTACATAGGTAGTGGATAACGGCAATTTTAAAGAGGTGGCAAACGAAACAACAGCACTGGCGACCATGAGGTTCACAGATGCACGAATCAAATCAAATGAGGGTTTCTCAGCAAGAGAGGTGCCTTTGCTTTCCGCCACTGGCGTAAGCCTTTTTGAAATAGTCTCCCGCATGGGTTCCGGGGTAATGTTTTTAATAGATCCAAAAAGAAAATCAAACATATTCACAATTTTTCTGGACAGCCAGACTGATTCAAATTTTTCAGTGCCTTCATCCTGCTGACCCAGGCTGATTTCAGTTTCTGTTACAGTCCTTGCTTTTTTTGATATCCACAGCGTCACCACCATGATAAAACCAGCCAGCAGCATGATAAAGGTCTGTGACTGGACCTTTTTGCTTAACGCAGCCATGGAAATACTAAGCGGGTCGCTGGACGCAATCGCATTTTGAAAGGCATTCAGCCCGGCCAGAGGAACACCAATGAAATTAACAAGATCATTGGCAGCAAATGCCATGGCAAGAGCGAATGTACCAATAAGAACAATGGGTTTTAAAATGTTCACTTTAAAAAAAGATATCAGCACCTGCAGGATAGCTGCCGACACAACAAAAATGCCTGCCATAATTGCAAGAGAATTGCCTTTGATCCAGGCCACGGTCTGGGCATCCATGAATGTTGCCCCTTTGGATCCTTTTATAAGGATAAAAAAAGTAATGGCTGTCATGGCAACACCGCCCCAGAGAGCGCCATATTTCTTGATGCGTTCCTGGTAATCAAAAGTAAAAATCAGGCGGGATATAAACTGGACAACGGCACCTGAAAAGAATGCCACTACAATGGATAAAAGAATACCGCCCACAATGGCCATGGCCTTGGCCGTATTAATATAATCCCATAATGCCATTGACGTGTCGGCGGCAGCCAGTATTTTCAGAACAGATACGGCAACAGCAGCGCCCAGCAGCTCAAAAACAATAGATACGGTGGTAGACGTCGGCAGTCCATGTGTATTAAATAGATCAAGCAGCAGGATGTCTGTCATCATGACAGCTAAAAAAATGGTGAGAAGTTCGGGCATGGTAAAAAACTGGGGATGAAAAATACCTTTCCGGGCCACTTCCATCATACCGCCTGAAAAGGTAACCCCTGCTAAAATCCCGAGGCTCGCGATGATCATTATGGTAAAAAAGGGCGCTGCCTTGGACCCAATGGATGAATTTAAGAAGTTGACCGCATCATTGGTAACCCCGACAATCAGATCGAAAATTGCAAACAAAATCAGCATTCCAACAATGATATAACACAGCTGAAGACTCATATGGTTCTCTCTTTTATTGGTTTATACACAAAAATCCTGTTCCCCAAACGCACCGGGGCAGGAACTTTTATATATGTGTTGTGGATGATTTCCTAATATAACTTTAATTGTTATTAAATAATTGCCTAATTTTTTGAGACTATATTTAAAGGTTATTCACACAATTTTCAACTATCTAATGCAATTCTAACACAATCCTAACAATTCAAAAATGGTATAGGGCCTGCTTAAAAATTTTATAGGGAGAATAAGTTGTAACGTTTAGAAAATCAAAACATTCTAAACAAAAAAAACAGGAACATTATTTGGTTTCCCTCTGCTTTAGTTTAAGAATCAGGTCATAAATTTGTTTTTTAGGCAGGTGATATTCTTTTGAAATTTCTCTGGCCAGACCTGATGTGCCAGCCGAGCTGTCTTTCAATCGATCAAGCAGCAGCAGCTCTAAATCCTCTCTATTGATTTCTTTGTTTTCCGTACTCCCTTGAACAAATAAAGCGCATTCCCCTTTGATACTTTCTTTCTTTTCAAGTTTTCCAAGAATATGAGATAAGCTGCCCCTGAGATATTCTTCATGCAGCTTGGTTATTTCCCTTGCAAGGCAGGCCTTTCGATCCCCCAGAATATCGTTGACAGTTTTAATGAGCCCTTTAATCCGTTTGGGGGATTCATAAAAGATGAGGGTCGCGCCCTGGTCTTTTAATTTACCTAATTTTTTTTTTTGCTGCTGCTTTTTTTTTGGCAGAAAACCGATAAACAGGAATGAATCTGTTGGAAGTCCTGATACACTCAGGCCTGCGATGGCAGCGCTGCATCCGGGGATGGGGATAACGTGAATACCTTCATTTGCAGCGGCTGAAACAAGTTTATAACCTGGATCAGAAATGGACGGGGTGCCGGCATCAGTAATAAGGGCGATATCAAGGCCATCTTTCAGGTGAGAAATAAATCGGGCTTTTCTTTTATCTTCATTGTGCTCATGACAGGAGATAAGCTTTTTTTCAACATGGTAATGAGACAGCAGTTTTTTTGAATGACGGGTGTCCTCTGCTGCAATAATATCCACTTGTCTTAATACGGTAACCGCCCTGTATGTGATATCTTCCAGGTTCCCTATCGGGGTGGCAACGATATACAAAGTACCGGATACTGTTTTGCTATCCATTTTTAAAAGCCTTAAGCACTCTGGAATGCGTTTTTGATTAAATTTATCTCAATCGTATCATTATTCTTGAAAACTTCAACCACATCGAATCGGATTTTGGAATTTAACTGATTTGTTTTTTTAAGATAATAAGTGGCACCGAGGATAATTTTTTTTTGTTTTGACCAGGTAACCGATTCTTTTGGCAGGCCCTTTCTGATACTGGCCCTGGTCTTAACTTCAATAAAGCAGAGGCAGTCCTTTTCTCTGGCAATAATATCGATTTCAGCCGGTTTGGTCCGATAATTTTTTTCTAAAATATTAAATCCGTGATCTTTTAGAAAGGAAACCGCTGCTTTTTCACCTTCATGCCCCAGTGCCGTCTGGTCATTTGGCATGAATGACCTCTTTTACCCCTTTAAAGGTTCTCCGATGAACAGGGCAGGGCCCATGCGTCAGGATTGCCTCTTTATGGGCTTTGGTGGGATATCCCTTGTGCTTGATGAAATTGTAGTCTGGATAGACGTCATGGAGTTCTTTCATGATCCTGTCCCTGGTGACTTTAGCAATAATGGAGGCCGCCGCAATGGAAATACTTTTTGAGTCCCCCTTAATAATAGGGTTCTGGTCAAGGTCCATATCAAGCGTGAATTTGCCATCGATGAGCAGGTAATCAGGGAAGATAGTGCCAGATTTTTCTGACAGGTTTTTTACTGCCCGCTTCATGGAGAGCAGGGCGGCTTGAAGAATATTAATCTGATCGATTTCCTGGTGGGAGCAGATGCCTGTTGCAACAGCAATGGCCTGCTCTTTAATCACAGGAAAAAGTGCTTCTCTCTTTTTTTCTGTGAGTTTTTTAGAGTCATTGATCCCTTTACAGGAAAAATTATCTGGTAAAATCACTGCTGCAGACACGACAGGGCCGGCAAGGGGACCCCTGCCGGCCTCATCAACACCAGCTATTTTAGTATATCCTTCGGCTTTTGCTTTGTGTTCAAATTGCCACATCAGCAAATCCTATTAAGGAAAATTCTATGCAAACCGTTTTTCTTTGATTCTGGCAGCTTTACCGCGCAGATTTCTAAGATAATAAAGTTTAGATCGTCTGACACGACCCCGTGTAACCACCTCAATTTTATCTAATACAGGAGAATAAAGGGGGAATATTCTTTCAACACCAATGCCGCCGGATATTTTTCTTACGGTAAACCGTGCGCTTGAATATCCCTTGGTTTTTTTAATAACAACACCCTGGAATACCTGGATACGTTCTTTTTCACCTTCTCTGATTTTAACATGTACTTTTACGGTATCTCCCGAATCAAATTCAGGGACATCAAGACGCAGTTGCTCTTTTTCTATTTTTTCAATCAAGTTACTCATTTGTTCCTCCTAAAATCTTTCCCTTGGCAGATATGAATTTTATATTATCTGTCATTTATAATCCTGTCTAAATATATTGAAGCAGCAGATCTAACAGAAAGGTGATTGTACTCAGTACTTCCGAAAATCGGGTCCAATATAAAATCACACATATCAATCAATTCATCTGCCAGCCCCCATGCAGTTCCAAAAATAAGCACATGGGATGCTTTATTCTCAAGCTTTAGCCTTAACTCCTTGGTTGTTATTGAACCTGGTGCTTTCTTTGCACTCGTTGCAATGGTTACAACAGGTTCGCTTCTCTCGTTTTTAATTTCATCAACCGCATCTTCAAAGGTCTTTGTCACACGGATCAGTTCAAGAGCGTTTTTCCTAAATGGGTTCAGTTTCCCTCCGACACCTTTTGTCCAATGGTCTGTCACCTGCGTGGCAAGCTGGGCCTGATCTTCATACGGAGTGACCACATAAAATCCTTTTACGCCAAATGTGATAGACGCTCTTGCGATGTCATGCAAATCAATTGTTGTCAGGGCTGACCCAATCGGCTGATTTTTTTTGTTCATGACCGGGTAGTGGATCAACGCCACATAAAGGTTACTTTTTGACAAGGGCTTCAAGCTCCTGACACCATTGTTTTAAAATTTCCTTTTCCTCTTTACTGAGATCTGCTTTGTAAAAAAGATCAGGCCGTTTTAAAAAGGTCCTCTGAAGAGAAGATTTTTTTCTCCAGCTCCGTATCTTTTCATGATTTCCAGATAGTAAAACACCCGGCACCTTTAAGTGCTCAAATTCCTCTGGTCTTGTGTACTGAGCATGTTCAAGCCGATCGTCAACAAAAGAATCTGATTTTGAAGAGTCATCACTGCCAAGTACGCCCGGGATTAATCTGGCAACAGCATCAATGATCACCATTGCGGCCAGTTCTCCGCCTGTCATCACATAATCTCCAACAGACATTTCTTCGTCAACCAGCGTGGTAAATATCCGCTCATCAATCCCCTCGTACCTGCCGCAGACAAAAATCAGCCCCTTTTTCCCAGACGCAAGTTCAAATGCTTTCTTCTGGTTAAACCGGGTACCCTGAGGGGTCATCATAATCACCTTGGATTCAGGGCGTATTTCTTTTGCACTTAAAATGGCTGCCTGCAATGGTTCTGGTTTCATAACCATGCCGCTGCCTCCGCCATAGGGCCTGTCATCAACCGTGTGATGACGGTCAGTTGAAAAATCTCTGATATTGATGCAATGTCCAGACATTAGTTTTTTTTCAATCCCTCTTGATATCATGCCATGGCTGAAAAAAGAGGTAATCAGCTCCGGAAAAAGGCTTAGTACCGTAAAGTCCATCAATAATCCTCAGGCAGTGTCGTTTTTACAGTTTTATTTTCAATGTCAACTGATTCAACAAAATGCTTGTGCATCGGAATGAGGATTTCCTTTCTGTCCTGTGTGACAACCAATACATCATTCGCGCCTGTTGGAAAAATATCTGTAATTTTTCCTAAAGCACCTTTTTGATGATCCACAACATCAAGCCCATACAGGTCCTGCCAGTACCAGGAATCTTCTTCAGGTTCAGGCAGCTGATCCCGCTTGATTACAATCTCTTTCCCAACGAGATCCTCGGCAAGGATCCGGTTGTCAACCCCTTTTAAAGACAGCAGAATTCCTTTTTTATGGGGTGATGCCTTTTGAATGGTGAATTCTTTTCCACCATCCTCTTCTACAGTTTTTAAAAGAACAATATTACCGGAACAAAACGTTTCAATGGACTCTGCAAAGGACCAGACTTTAAGATAGCCCTTGAGTCCATGAACTCCGGTTACCTTGCCTATGGTAAACGAAGCTGTTTTGTTCATCATCTATTCAATAATTTCAAGAACGGTTCGTTTTTTAAGCTTTGTAGATGCCGCACTTAAAATGGTCCTCATGGCACGTGCCGATCTTCCTTGTTTCCCAATAACCTTACCCAGATCCTCTTTTGCGACCTTAAGCTCCAGTACAGAAGTTTGGTCTCCGACAACCTCTGAAACATGTACGTCATCCGGATTGTCTACTAGCGCTTTTGCAATGTATTCTATCAGCTCTTTCATAACGTCATCTCCTTATAAATAGGGTGTTTAAGAATACTGGGATGCATATTGAAAGGGGGAATTTAACCTTTTGCTTAGAGCCCTTTTTGTTTCAATATGCTTTGAACTGTGTTTGAGGGTTTAGCACCTTCATCCAGCCAATATTTAATTCTGTCTTCCTTTAACGTAATAGCAACTGGTTCAACCATTGGGTCGTATGTGCCCAGCAGTTCCAGGAATTTTCCATCTCTGGGGCGCTCAATATCAGCAGCGACTATTCTGTAAAAAGGTTTTTTCTTTGTTCCTTTTCTGGTTAATCTGATTTTTACGGCCATATTCTTTTTTTTCTCCTTAAAATGGCAGCATGTTTTTTAATGAACGCATACCGCCTTTATTAAATTTCTTAATCATTTTCATAGACTGGGTATAGCTTTTTAAAAGCTTGTTGACATCTTGAACCGATGTCCCGCTTCCTTTGGCAATCCTTTTTTTTCTAGACCCTTTAATAATGGAATGAACCCGTCTTTCTTCCGGTGTCATAGAATTGATGATTGCTTCAATTCTTACAAATTCCTTGTCACTTATATTTAACCCTTTGAGCTGCTTTTTATTAACACCTGGCAGCATTCCTATCAGGTCTTTTATAGACCCCATTTTCCGGACCGATTTCATTTGATTCCGAAAATCTTCAAGGGTAAAGGCATTTTTCCTAAGTTTTTTCTCAAGTGCCTTGGCCTCTTTCTGATCAACAGCTTCCTGGGCTTTTTCAATAAACGAAAGCGTATCTCCCATACCCAGAATTCTAGATGCCATCCTGTCTGGATGAAAGGCTTCCAACGCTGTTGATTTTTCACCAACCCCTACAAATTTCAACGGTTTGCCGGTAACGGCCTTTATGGAAAGTGCTGCCCCACCGCGAGCATCACCATCCATTTTTGTTAAGACAATACCGTTTAAATCAAGCGCCTTGTCAAATGATCCGGCAATGTTGACTGCATCCTGACCCGTCATGGCATCAGCCACCAGAAGTATTTCTGATGGATTGATGGCTTTCTTGATTCCTTTAAGTTCCGCCATTAGTTCTTCATCAAGATGCAGCCTGCCCGCGGTATCCAGCAACAGGGTGTCGCACCCCTGTTCCCTGGCTGCCAATAGCGCTTCCTGACAAATTTTTAAAGGCTTCATATCAGTTGTGGACTGGAAAACAGGCACATCCAGTTGTTTTCCAATCTTTTTTAACTGATCAATTGCCGCAGGCCTGTAAACATCCACCGGCACAAGAAAAGGGTTTCTGCCCTCTTTTCGAAGGTAGAGCGCAAGTTTCCCGGCTGTGGTGGTTTTACCAGACCCCTGGAGCCCAATAAGCATGACAGAACCCAAAGCCTTTCCACCAAGATTCAGTCCCTGATGCTCAGACCCCATCATTCTGGTAAATTCATCATTTACAATTTTTATGACCTGCTGACCAGGTGTAAGGCTTTGCATTACCTCCTGGCCTAAGGCTCGCTCTTTGATATCTGCGATGACAGATTTGGCAACTTTATAGTTGACATCAGCCTCTAAAAGTGCCATTCGTACCTGTTTAAGACCATCTTCGATGTTCTTCTCATTCAGGGTGCCGTGACCTTTTAGTTTTTTAAAGACCGAATCAAGTCTATCGCTCAAATTCTCAAACATAAAGAGACCAACCTCAAAATATCAAATCAAATCATTGAAATTAGTATATATTTCATGATATGTCAAGAAAATAATCATTTTTTGAAGATAAAATTGTATGGAAAATATATTAGATTTTACGCGGGAAGAACTTGAGCTCTGGCTTGAGGGGAAAGGCATACGAGCGTTCAGGGCCGGGCAGATTTTCAAGTGGCTGTACATCAGGCAGGTTGACACATTCGATGAAATGACGGATCTTTCAAAACCGTTTCGAAAGGAACTTGAAACGCATTTTTTTATCCCGCGTCTATCAGTAGATGGCCACCAGATATCAAAGGATAAAACACAGAAGTTTTTACTTCGGCTTGAGGATGGTCACCATATTGAATCGGTTTTGATACCTGAGAAAGACCATTTTACATTGTGCATATCATCGCAGGTGGGATGTGCACAAGATTGTCAGTTCTGTTTAACTGCAAAGGGCGGCCTGGTTCGAAACCTGACGGTTTCAGAAATGATTGCCCAAGTCAGAGATGCCAGGTTTTATCTGCTCCATAAAGGCACAGATCCACTAAAACTATCGAATATTGTTTTTATGGGAATGGGAGAACCGCTGGCCAATTATAAAAACCTTATCAAAGCCTTAAACATTATCACTGACAGTGATTATGGACTTAAATTTTCTCCCAGGCGTGTCACAGTATCAACTTCAGGAGTGGTTCCTAAAATATCGAAACTGGGGCTTGATACCACTGTAAATCTGGCTGTCTCATTAAATGCAACCACAGATGAACAGCGGTCGGAACTAATGCCGATCAATAAAAAATATCCCTTGAAAAGCTTGTTAGAGGCCTGCCGGACATTCACAATGAAACCAAGAAATAAAATTACATTTGAATATATTCTGATCAAAGGACTCAATGACACAAAAGAAGATGCCATCAGGCTGGTGAAGCTTTTAACCCCCATAAAGGCAAAAGTAAATTTAATTGCATTTAATGAACATGATAAAAGCAGATATAACCGTCCGTCAAAAACAGATGTCAGCAATTTTTTACAGATATTACTTGATAGAAACCTTACGGCAATTGTAAGAAAGAGCAAAGGCAATGATATTTCAGCCGCCTGCGGACAGCTGAAAGCAAACCTGATTCCATAATATTTTATCTGACCATCACAAACCGGATTCTTTAAATACAGTTTCTTAAAATGGGTGGTATGAAAAAAGGAAACAGGTGATGGGTGATCGACGCTGAAAAAAGGCTCAGGGTCTTGAATCTACTATTGAATGAAACCGGTGAAACCATCTGGACGAAATCTTGAAAAATAAGGCATTGAATCTGCGGCAGTAGGAATTATATTTAAGATATATGGTTTCCTGGAAAATGTATTTAGGTTAACATCCTAAAGCATAAATAAATAATTAACGCTTAAAAGATCGGAATGAATTATGTCGAAAGAGAGTCTTGAAAACAAAAAAGTCCTAATTGTTGATGATGAACCAGATGTTCTCGATTCTTTGGAAGAATTACTGGATATGTGCAAGGTTTACAGAGCGCAAAGCTTTGAAGAAGCAAATGAGCTGCTGTTAACACAAGAGTTTGATATCGCCATTTTGGATATTATGGGGGTGGATGGATACAAGCTTCTGGAAACTGCAAATAATAAGAAGATTGTGACCGTAATGCTCACAGCGCATGCACTCAGTCCAGATAATTTGAAGAAGTCTTATCTCGGAGGCGCCTGTTCTTATATCCCAAAAGAAGAAATGATTAATATAAAAACTTTTCTTATTGATGTGTTAAATGCAAAAAAGGAAGGTAAGAATCCCTGGACAAGATGGTATGAAAAACTGGCTTCGTTTTGTGAAAAAAAATTCGGTCCTGACTGGGACAAGGATGAGAAAGAGTTCTGGGATAAAATGATTTATCATTAGCTTGAATTATTACCAGTGAAGTTTCACATCGCAACACTTGAAAAGCTCTCTTTTGGCAAGAGGGCTTTTGTTTTTATATCATTAGCTTTTTAAACGCTGATGGTTCTTTTGCTGCAACGGTAAGAATATCATCTGTGCCTTTATGGGAAATCCTGATGTCTGCAGTATCCCCTGGTTTTGATTTTGTATAGCTTGCGCAAAGCACCGCTGCTGTCTGAATATTCGCCTGACTGAGGTTCCCGGTCAGAACGACATCAGGGCCAGGCATGCTGGCGTGTTTCAGCACCATGTCTTTGGTGTTGTTAACATAGTGCAGTAAATATTTGTTATCTTGTTTTGACCTTCCAACGATCACTTTTGTGTCCTGGTCCAGTCTGAAATGCCGGCCGCTTTTCAAAAAATATAATTCTCTTTTTTCAATAGGTTCCCGGGCTGCCATCAGATCTTTGAGACGGAGTGAAAAGACTTTATCCGTTAAAAGACAGCCGCCGGCTGGAGAGGGGTATTCCTGGATACCGAAGTCTTTTGCCATCTGCATTTGAATTTTTCGAGACCGTCCTGAAATATTCATCAGTTTTTCCCTGTTCACAAGCCCTTTTTTCTCAACAGCAGTTTCAGGCAGCAGTTTTGCACACAACGGCCTTAAAATCTGTCCATCAAACCCGGAATTTTTTTCAACATACCGCAGTGAATTCTTATTTTGAGATTTCGGCCTCTGGCCCAGGACTTCTCCGCTGAAAAGAAAGTGGAACCCTTTTTTCTTTAATATGTCCCCGGCTTTTGCAAACATCAATGCATGACAGTCCATACAGGGGTTCATATTTTTCCCAAACCCGGCTTTAGGATTTTTCATCATTTCCATATAGTCGTCGGTGATATCTATCGTGATAAGGGGAATGTTTGTCTGCTCAGATGCTCTTTTCGCTGAAGCTGAAGAAAAAAATGGGGTTTCAAAACAAATCCAGGTAACATCAATGCCCTGTTTTCGGAGTAACACTGCTGAAAGAATACTGTCCAGTCCGCCGGAACAAAGTCCCAGTCCTTTTATCTGGCTTGAGGTTTTTTTTTGTTTCATATATAACCGCTCAATGGTGATAACTGCCCAAAAAATTAAAATAATTCTTAAAACATTAAGAAACAGGTATCCAATTGTCAAGACTCAGCTTGAGCATGAAACCCCTTTTCAGCTGCTGATCGCAACCATCATGTCTGCCCAGTGTACAGATAAGCAGGTAAACACGGTATCAAAAAAATTATTTAAAAAATATCCAGACCCTCAACGGTTAGGGCACGCACCGCTGAATGATATAAAACGGCTCATTTTTTCCACAGGCTTTTACAATAACAAAGCAAAAAATATTAAAGCCTGTGCCATGGAGATAGAAAAAACATACAAGTGTGCTGTACCAGATGACATTGCCAAACTCATTAAGCTGCCGGGAGTGGGGAGGAAAACTGCAAATGTGGTACGATCGGTTGCATTTGGCCAACAAACCATCGTTGTTGACACGCACGTGTTAAGAATTTCAAGGCGGCTTGGGTTAACCCAGGAAAAAGATCCGGTAAAAATCGAATTTGATTTGATGAAAACAATCCCCAAAGACTCCTGGAACGATCTGTCTTTGCAGTTAATATATTTTGGAAGAGATATATGTGATGCAAAAAAGCCACGCTGCCACATTTGCCCGCTATATGAGGTGTGTGTAACAAAAGGAAAGTAAAAGACTGTAGAAAAACAATCTGTTCAGCAACTGATAATGTTCATGCTATTTTTTCATTAATTTATGTAAGGTTTTCTTCCACCGTGTTGTTTTTTCAGCAGCCCTGAGAATAATTGTTTTCAGGGTCTCTTTATTGATCGGTTTAAGCACAAAATCACATGCACCCAGTTCAATACTGGAAATTAAAGTATCTACATCATCCGAGCCTGTTACCATGATGGTGTGAACCAGATTGTGACGCTTTCTGATTTTTTTTAACAACTCAATACCATCCATACCCGGCATCTGATAATCAATGAGCACAATTGAGAATGTCTGTTCCTCCATTACTTTTAAAGCTTCTTCACCAGAAGAGGCCACAGACATTTTCCATCCCGAGAAAAATTTTGACAGTAACTGCTGTGCAATAGCATCGTCATCCACAAACAAAATGGAAATGTTTTTGTACTCCTCAACAAAGAGGTCTTTCTGATCATCCGGCATTGGCATGGTTCCTAAAAGGCTAGAGATTATTGATTGAAATTATTTATATAGACTACCAGTTCCTGGCACATGTCTTTAAGGGTTAAAAGTTTGTTTTCAACATCAGTCATATCATTTTCTTTGCCGGCTAATTCAAGGGAATACGCGGCTTCTGCCGCTGGTTCAGCAGCAAGATATCTTAACGTTCCTTTCAATTTGTGGGCGGATTCATCCAATTTGGCGGCGTTTTTTTCAAGGATGGCCCCTTTAATTTCAATGTAGGAGGCCGGCCAGTCCTTGATAAACTCTGCAAAACACTCTCGAATAAGCTCCATATCGTCATCCATAATCTCTTTTAACTCATCTAAGTTAACAGGATCGCCATTGTGGTCTGGTGTTGACATGAGCTAATGCCCTCCTTGATAAATGGTTGGGACTATTTTATGAATCTTTTTTCTGCTCCCAGAAATCACGGCTTTCTTTAAGAATGTCATTTATATCTTCGTCTACGATATTGTCTTCAATATTGTCATCTGCTTCTGGTTGAGCGTCACCGGCTTCTTCTGGATCGAAATCCATTTCATCTTCAATATCAGGCCCTGAATCATCTGGTAAATCTTCTTCAATCCCAGGGTCTGATTCTGTTTCAATTTCATCCTTCAGCTCATTCTCTAAATCAGGTAATTCATCCTTTAAATCAGGATCAAAACTACTGTCAAATGCATCTTCCAAATCAGGTTCCAGTTCCAGCCCGGTATCGTGGGGTGCTTTTGAATCAGTCTCTACAGCAGGGTCATCCATTGGATCTATCCCGTTACCTGCCATGTCATCGGTTTCAGCTTCCGGGAGATCCCCATGTAAACCGGCTTCTTCATTCTCTATATCAGTGTCCTCATCTCCGTAATCAGGAAGATCAATATTGAGGTCGTCATCTTCCAGATCATCCGTATCTCCGGCATGGTCAACAGCCAGGTCGTCAGGTGCAAGGGGATCTGGGCTTTGATTTTCCTGGCCGGTATCAACCTCCTCAAACGGCTGCACAGAGTCAAATTCGTCACTAGTGTCTGCGTCATCCCCTTCTGAAATATAAGAGCCTTGTCTGTCGAACATCAGGCTGCCGCTTAAATTTAAATCAAAATCAAGTCGAAAGGCGATGTCATTGTTGTGAACAACAATTTCCCCTCCTTTTGCTGATAGTTTCGTTTCAGCAATTCTCTTTTTTAGAATTTGTTTAATGACATCCAGATCTAGATCTTCTTTTACAGCCTCAATCAGATCTTTTTCTCCTGTTTTTATAACATCTGGGTCAGTGATTTTCATTTAAGGCTCCCTTAAAAAATTATCGGTATGCTTCATCTGCAAATCGTTTTTCAATAAATTTTTCAAGATCAATAATTTTACCGATTTCCATGACATCATGCATGTATCTTTGTATTTTATCCAGGTCAGCTGCCTCGGGGTAGAGACCATCCCATCGGATAGCCAGTGGCTGTGAAAATACATTCTGTATTACTTCCGGGTTTAATCCTATTTTGCCTTCAGGATCTAAAAAATCTACTGCGATCTGGGCAGCTCTTATCTTATCATTTTCAATATATTCGCCTGTATCCACGAGCAACGAAACAAATTCCTGAGCTGCTTCAGGGTATTGCTGGATAAAATCTTCCTGCATGGCAACAATGCAGCAGGGATGGTTTTCCCATCTAGTGGCAGAATAAAATTCCAGATTGCCTATTTCTCCGGCAATGGCTTTTGTCGCAACAGGTTCTGCGACCATGAATCCTGCAACATCCTCATTCTCTTTCATGATGCCAGGCATTTTGATAGGAGGAACAACCTCAAATCGTACATTAATTGCTTTTTTACCCGGAACCCCCGGCTTGAGTCCGAGTTCTTTTAAGAATTGGTGCGCCAGCATGTGATGAACAGACATTTTATGGGGGATATCCACAACTTTATACTTGTAAAAACTTTGCAGGGAATCAAACCGATGGTCATAATGTCTGGAACGGATAAATGTGGATCCGTTTTTGTGAGCAAATAGTACCAGTTTGATTGGAGAATCATAGGCAAAAAGATCCATGGCAATGGGGGCCAGAACAAAAGCACAATCGATTTCACCATTCTCAAGGCCTTCCTGGATGGGATTCCAACCCGCTTTCAGGCTGGTGGTTAAATCAAAATGTTCAGGCGTCACATCTCCTTGTTCAATCCTGTGCTTAAGTGCTCCCAAAGCCAGATGGTCTGTGATTTGGATATGGGCGACATTGATTTCAACTTTTCCTCCCATTACATTGCGCTGCTTTTCTTTTGGTGCATCATCCGCTTTGCCAAACGCTTTATCTATGGCGCGGCTGATTTGTTCTTCATCAAATGGTTTGGGTACATGCGCGTTACCCCCGGCTTCCATAATTGTAATCTGCTGGCCTTTATCTGATTGTGCAGTCGCCATAATGAATGGAAGCTCTTTGAATTCATCTATCTCCCTGAGAGCCTTTAAAAACTCAAGCCCGTCCATTTGAGGCATGTTCCAGTCACTGACAACCAAATCAGGTTTTTCTGCTTTTACTTTTTCCAACCCATCTGAGCCATTGACCGCCATTACAAGGTTTGAATATCCAGCCTTGTTTAAAATCTGTTTAAACATGATGCGCATTGTTCCAGAGTCATCTGCCACAACAATCTTAATGTTAGGATCTACAGCCATTTAAACACTCCTTAAATTTATGTATAAACATATAATATTTCTTTTATCATTCTTCATTCCATGACCAACTCAGATTATGCTGAAGCTTTTGAATAATTCTGTCCAAAGCAAATCCAAGAATGCCAATTGCAATGACCATTGCCATTAACTTATCATACTCCATTGTATCCCGGGCATCGTTGATTAAATAACCCAGTCCGCTTGAAACACCCAGAAACTCGGCAGGAACAAGGACAATCCATGCAATACCCAATGCCAGCCTCAAACTTGTTAACATGTTTGGAAGAGATGCTGGAATAACAATTGTTCTGATCAATTGGAAATTACTTGCCCCTTGGTTTAATGCCATTTTTATCCATTGGGGATTTATATTTAAAACGCCAATTGTTGTATTTAGTATTATAGGGCAAATCGTAGCCATTACAATCAAAAAATAAACAGCAGACTCAAAACTTGCAAATAAGAGTAACGCAATGGGCATCCAGGACAAGGGGCTGATCATTCTGACAAATTGAATTGGGGAGTATGAAAGTCCTCTGAGCTTTGGGTAGAAACCGACCAGGATACCAATGGGTACACCGATGACTGCAGCGAGCGATATGCCGATGAGAATCCGGCCCAGGCTTGCAACAACTGAAATCCAGAACTTGCTTTCATGAGCAGCCGCATAGAGTGCTTTTATAGTTGGAACAGGCAGAAAACCGCTGAACTGCTCAAATTGCGGTCTGGTGAAAATAAATTCTGTAACAGCCATCCAGCATCCAGTGAAAATTAACAGGCCGATAATTTCATATTTCCATCCAAAATCGCGATTACCAAAAACCGCATTCAGCCCTACTTGTTTCGGGTCGCGATAAATAAATCGATTAATTGATTTCAACGACTTCTTCCCTTGTGTATGGTTTGGTTAAATCACAGTTGCAGAACCGATGAATCCCTCCGGTTTCATCCAGCGTTTTCATCACAAATGTATCGTCTACTAGCGCATCAGCTGCCTTTTTTGTATCCAGTGCTTTTAGAAACTGCGTATCGCCTTCAACGAGCGTCTGTCGCATCTGGTCAATAATGAACCGTGTCGCGGACGGAAAGGGAAACGGTTGGAAGCCAATCCGGGTCACATCCCAGTCAGGATGAACAACTTGATTTTTCTGAGGGTTCTCAAATACTTTGCTCAGCACATTTTTGGGTACCGGCAGATATCCTTCACCGTCACGGCTTAAAAGGTGGGCTGTTTCATTGGGGTTGCTGATACACCAGTCTTGTGCCCTCACAATTGCATTCACAGCCTTTTGTATGAGTATATTATGCTTCTGGATAAAATTTTCATTGGCAACAATAACGCAGCATGGATGATTTTTCCATATATCACCCGAATATCTCATAATTCGGGCGTTGAATTTAATCTGGGCTAACGCATTAAAAGGATCTGCAACAATGTATCCATCGATTTTTTTCCCCAGGAGGGCTGTCGGCATATCAGGCGGCGGTAAAATAAACAGGTTTACTTCATCCTTTTTAAGCCTTTCGGACTGAGGTTTAATAACCGGTTTTAATCCCTGAGACTGGATGCCCATTTGCAAAATCAGATTATGCATGGAATACCAGGATGGCACAGCGATCTGTTTGCCGCCTAAATCTTTGAAACCGTGAATATCGGAATCGTTTCTCACAGTAACAGCACTCCCATTGGTATGATCCCAGGCAAGTACCTTAACTGGTACGTTTTGTTTAAATCTCATCCAAACCGGAATTGGAAAGAGCATATGTGTTAAATTAAATTTGCCTGCCAGAAATGATTCAACCAGAATCTTCCATGATCTTACCATAACCGGCCTGTCAACGGCAAGGCCTTCTTCTGAAAAATATCCAAGTCCATGGGCCACAAGTAACGGCGTGGCATCTGTAATAGGCAGGTAGCCGATTCGAATCGTCTCACCTTTTGAATAGGCATTCACTGCACTTGGCAGAAACAGTCCTGAACACATCGCAACTGATTTTTTTAAAAAATCACGTTTTGTTTTTGAGAAACCATCCATCATAAAAGACTCCTTTTGGCAAGGTATGAATTTTTAAATCGTTTTAAAATTTCTCTTCGTATTTTCTTAAATTTAGGATTGTTTCTGTCTCTCGGATATTCCTCATCGATGTTAAAAATATCTTTTATGCTTGCAGGCTCCCCTGCTAAAAGAATGATTTTATTTCCAAGTCGAATGGCTTCATCAATGTCATGGGTTACAAAAACAGCAGTAAACTGTTCGGAAAGCCATAAGTTGACCAGTTCTTCCTGTATGTGGGCCTGTGTAAACGTGTCCAGGGATGCAAAAGGTTCATCTAATAAAAGTGCATCCGGCAAACCAACCAATGCTCTGGCAAGACATGCTCTCTGCGCCATGCCAAGGGATAGTTGATTGGGTTTTGCATTGGCAAAGCCGCCGATTCCCATAATTTCAAGAAACTGATTAACCCTGTAATTGAGCTTTTCCGTATCTCCTCTCAACCGGCACCCGTAAGCAACATTGTCTTTGACACTCAGCCACGGAATGAGCGTGGGCTGTTGAAAAAGCATGGACCGGGAAGGATGAATTCCTTTAATTTCCTGGCCGTCTATATATATTTTTCCGGACGTGGGCAGTTCCAGTCCTGCCAGCAGATTTAAAAGGGTTGTCTTACCGCAGCCGGATTCGCCGAGAATGATAACAAAATCACCTTCGTTGATTGAAAACGTGATGTCTTTTAAAACAGTATAATCTGTTTTTTTTGATTTCCTGTAAATTTTTGTTACTTTTTCAATTTTAATTTTCAAGGTTTTTTTTCTCAACTATTCATTCAAAATATATGAACTGTCGACAAGGTGGTTCATATCTATCTTATGTTTTAAAACGCCCATTGTATCACTCATATAGTCCTGAATGAGATTCAAGGCTTCAATGTCCGGAACCAATAAAGAGGGATCAAAACGAATATTTGATTCAAAAAGGACATGGTTCACGATCTCTTTATCCTGACCAAGAAATTCCTGAGCCATTGCCAGCAGGGTATCGTCTTTTGATTCTTCAAGACGTTCTGCAGATTGAACAAATAAAGATATTATCTCTTCTACAGCTTCAGGATGTTTTTCCAAAACCGCCTGTCGTATGACAAAAACACAGCAGGGGTGGTCTTTCCAAAGGCTTCCAGAGGTGCACACTTCTGTTGCAATATTCTTTTGAACCGCTTCCGAACCAAAGGGTTCTTCAACCGCAAATCCGGCAATATCATTGTCAGTGTCGTTTATCATCATTTCATTCATAAGGAAGGGGTGGGCGATTTCGCCTGTCACATCCGGATCTGTGTCTTCATGCAGACCGAGCCTGAGGCCTGCAGTAGATAACAGTCGATGCAGAAGCATGTTCTGCACCGACAGGCTGGAAGGAATCAGAAAGCATTTGTTTCTGAAATCAGCAACACAATTAAATTCTGACGCCTTTTTCTTAACAACAATACTGCCGGCCCGATGCGTGAACATTAAAATTTTTATGTCCAATCCTGCAGCAAAAAGGTCCATCGCAAGGGGAACAGTCATAAATGCACCTGAAATATTCCCCTCAGTCAGTTCATCGCAGACCTGATCCCAGGAATTCATTTGAATGGTTTCAAAGGTTGAATGCACAGGGGTCATTTTTTTATTCTTGATTTGCAGATCGGTAATACCGAGAACAAGATGATCAACTATTTTTAGATGCCCAATTCGAATACACAGATTGTTCTCCATTAATACCTCTTTGTTTGATTTTTGGTATTAATCCTTCTTAATATCAGCCGTGGCATTAACCAAATATTATTAGCATAGCCACTGAAACTTGACAAGGTTAAAGAATCTTCAAGCAATCTGTTTATAAATGGTTTTTTTAAATTTTGTCATGAATCTTAACTTGATCTGAAAGAGTGAATACGATAAAACAAATGGAAAAAATGAAATGACAAAATAAAATTTATGGCACACGCTTCAGAAAAACCTGTTACAAAAGATTATTTTTTGAAACCTGGATATATCTATCTTCCAGAAAGACCCACAACGATTTCAACAGTCCTTGGATCTTCTGTGGCCGTTAGTTTATACGATAAAGCGCTTAAAATCGGAGGTATGAATCATTTTCTTTTTCCGTTTGTTGAAGCACGTGAAAAAACAACGGCACAATATGGTAATATTGCTGTATTAACATTAATAAAAATGATGATAGACAATGGATCAAACAGATCTGATTTGGAAGCGCAGATATTTGGCGGTGCATACAATTCAGACGTTTCAAAACGTGACATAGGGCGGGATAATTTTAAAACGGCAAAGCAGATTTTAGCCGGGAAAAGAATAAAAATTGTTTCAGAAGATACTGGCGGAGAGTTGGGTCGGAAAGTTGTTTTTAATACAGGAACCTACGAGATTGTTATTATAAAAGTAGGCCGGCTTAGAAGTTCAGACTGGTATCCGTACAATGGAGATCGATAGAGAGCTGCAGACACCGATACGGCTAACCTGGCCATATCAGTGCCGGTAGACAGACTCTTTTTAAGATGGTCAGACAGGGAGTTACTTCCTTCTGACACATCATTAATGCGAAAACTATTTTGAACCAAATGAAACATCCAGGATGTCTTCTACACTCGAATCTCCTTCAATAATCGCATCCATTTTTCCATATGCAGAAGGTAAAAGTGTATTAATAAAAAACTTTGCAGATTCAACCTGGCCTGCATAAAAGGCGGCGTCTTTATTTTTAGCAGCTTTTTTTGCGACAGCTTCCTTATCCAGGCTTCCCACTTTTTTTGCAAGCTTGGGTGCTGCGATTGAAGCACGCCACAAGTGCATCCAGGCAAATGTAACATCTCCTGTCACTTCAAGGAATGGATGGGCGAACCCATACGCATTGAACGCTTTTTCCGAACGGGCTCTCTGACCGATGTCAAGTGATAAAGACTCAAGTCTGGATACGGCATGATGCACCTTTTCCGCCAGGTCTCCAATCCCTTTAATACTCCTGGCTTCATCGACAGTCAGTTTGATCTGGGTCAGAAAATATTTAAAGCTCTCTCCTTTATTCATCGCAAGCTTTCTGCCGATAAGATCCATCGCCTGTATGCCGTTGGTCCCTTCATAAATCATAAAAATTCGGGAGTCCCGCATTAATTGTTCCACAGGATACTCGCTCACGTAACCATACCCGCCATACACCTGTATGCCATGGGAACAGATTTCAAGAGATTTATCTGTAATATATCCTTTTACAATCGGAGTTAAAACTTCAATTAATGCACTGGTGTCTGCTTTGAGCTGATCATCATCCGTCGTGTGAACGATATCAGAGCATTTCCCATAGTAGTAGATCAAAGATCTCATCCCTTCTGTATACACTTTCATATTCAGAAGCTGGCGTTTCACATCCGGGTGTTGAATAATGGTAACACTTTTTGCTGTGGCATCTTTTCCTGCAAGGAGGTGTCTTCCCTGGACTCTGTTTCTAGCATAATCAAGTGCATACATATGCAACTGCAAAGCCTTGCATGCCGACAAATGCACGGGCTTCATTCATCATCTGGAACATTTCAGGCATCCCTTTATTCTCTTCTCCTAGGAGCGTACCGATACATTCCCCTTTTTCCCCAAGAGACAACGAGGCTGTTGCATTACCATGTATTCCCATTTTGTGTTCTATGCCTGTACAAACAACATTGTTGAATCCACCTAAACTGCCGTCGTCGTTTACATGATATTTTGGAACCAGGAACAGTGAGATTCCTTTCGTTCCTGCAGGTGCACCTTCAATTCTTGCGAGTACCGGGTGAATAATGTTGTCACATAGATCATGTTCCCCTGCAGAAATGAATATTTTTGATCCCTGAATTGAATACGTTCCATCCTCTTTTTTGGTGGCCGTAGTGGTAAGCGCCCCCACATCAGATCCTGCCTCAGGCTCAGTTAACAGCATTGTTCCGCCCCAGGTGCCGGCAAACATTTTTTCCATGTATAATCTTTTCTGCTCCTCGTTGCCAAAGGCTTCAACAAGTTTTGCCGCACCATGTGTCATTCCGTAATAGAGCATAAACGCAGAGTTCGCGCCTACCATATATTCTAAAGCTGCACACCCGACAAGCTTGGGCATTCCCTGGCCGCCAACGTCAGGATCATCACACATGGCCAGCCATTCTCCCTCACAGTATAACCTCCAGGCGCGTTTGAATGACTCGGGAACGGTTACAGTTCCATTTTCCAATTTGCAGCCGATTTCATCACCATCTTTAAACGTGGGAAGGATTTCTTTTATGGACAGGTTCCTTGCTTCAGAGACAATCAGATCGATCGTTTTTTTATTGAATTCGTCAAATAATTCATGCTCAACCATTCCGATTTGCTCATGTAAAACAAAATCAACATCCCTTCTGTCTGCTATAAGTTGTGCCATTTAATCTATCCCCTTAATTTATAATAATTGTTTCCAGTTTAAAGTGTATCCAAATATTAAATTCCTAAGCAAAATAAACAGTGTTGTCAACCTGTGAACGTAAAAAAGTTTGATTTCCCTTAACTTTTTTTAAAAATGCTTAACAAGCCAGGAGACAGAAAAACGTTTTGAAATCATTATGAATTATGGCTTCAGGGTATATGTGAAAGCAAGGGATGTTTTTGGTGTTAATAAAAATTGCTAATGATACATCAGAATGAAAGGCTGGGAAAAACATGTATTCTGATGCAATGATTCAGGTGTAAGGTATCTGTGTGATTACTGAACGATCCTGAGAGTATCAATGATGATAAATATATTGTTTACTATTGTTATTTTTCGATTTATAATTATGAGGTATCTTGAATTACAGGAAAATTTGAAACATCAGCAGCACCATTAATCCTGTCAAAAGAATCTAAGATTGAAACGAAATTATGGGTAGACGATAAATTTTTGTTATGATACAGGAGAATAATGGATATTAAATGTTGGGGCTCTAGAGGATCTATATCTGTATCAGGTAAGCAATACATCAAGTATGGCGGTGATACGACCTGCATTGAAATTACTGCAAAAACAGGGGAAACGATTATTATTGATGCTGGAACGGGTATGCGTCGTTTAGGGCATTCCTTAATTGAAAGAGATATCAAACGCTATTATCTTTTATTTACTCACGCGCACTGGGACCATATCTTGGGGATCGCTTTTTTCAGACCATTGCTGTACAGCAAGGTCAGTGTCATGATTCAGGATAGAGAATTTTCCGGCATTCGAACAAAAAATGTCCTGAGCGAAGTCATGAAAAAGCCGTTTTTCCCGATCGGTTTAAAAGATCTCAACGCAGATATGAAATTCGAAAAGTCATTAAATACTTCTTTTTCAATCGGTTCTGTACAGATAGACACTATCCCCATAAGCCATTCAGGCGGCGGCTTTGGATACAAGTTTGAAGAAGATGGTAAAACTTTTGTTTTTTTAACTGATAATGAACTTGGGCATCATCATGTTGAAGGAAAAGCGTTTACTGCATATTTGAATTTTGTAAAAGATGCGGATCTTTTATTTCATGATGGCGAATACACTCAGGATGAATACAAAAGGCGGATCAGCTGGGGTCATTCTTCCATCCAGGATGTCCTTGATTTAGCTGTAAAAGCCAACGTTAAAAAATTGGGATTATTCCATTTGAATCAGGACCGGTCAGATGACCAAATGGACGCAATTATCCGTGAGTGTCAGGCAGATCTCAAAAAGAAAAAATCGAATCTTGATTGTTTTGCTGTCGCTTGTGACCTGTCCATACATCTTTAGCTGAACCTCTTGTGTTTTAACGCATATGACACAATCTCCCAAACGATCTTTTTACCAGACACTGAAAATCATGTTGTCGTGGAAAATGATGGTCATGTTTTTCTTTGGGTTCTCTTCTGGTTATCCATATTATATTATCAGAGAATCGCTTAAAATGTGGATGACAGACGCCAATGTCGATATCGGTAAAATCGGACTGTTCGCACTGGTTGGTCTGCCATATTCATTAAAATTTGTCTGGTCTCCCATGATGGACGGCATGGTTCCCCCTTTTTTAGGACGGCGGCGGGGGTGGATTCTTATTGCACAAATCGGCCTGATGATTGCCATTGCCATGCTCGGTCAATTTGATCCCAAACAATCCCTTTTGTGGATTGCAATGCTTGCTATTTGTGTGAACTTTTTTGGCGCAAGCCAGGATATCGCTCTTGATGCATTCAGGCGCGAATACTTAACCAGTCAGGAGCTGGGATTTGGCAATGGTGTCTGGATGAACAGCTGGCGCCTTGGAATGTTCGTCGCTATCGGATTCGGCGTTCTCTCAGATTATCATTTTCAGTGGTCAACCATTTTTTTAATGATGTCCGGCATCATGAGCGTGGGAATTGTTACCAACCTCCTGGTGCCGGAACCAGAGGTTGAAGAACCGCCTCCCATAAATTTAAAGGCTGCTGTTGTTGAACCCTTTATTGAGTTTTTTCACAGGAATCAACCGATGCTGATCCTGTTATTTATAATGCTGTATAAATTGGGAGATAACATGGCAGGTTTCATGACCTATCCCTACATAGATGAGTTGGGATTTACAAAGACCCAGTATCTGGCCATTGTAAAAGGGATCGGAATGATTGGACTCTTTGGCGGCGTCCTCGTGGGAGGGTCTATAATGATTCGGCTGGGTATTGCCCGATCTCTTTATGTCTTTGGATTCCTGCAGGCGATTTCTACTGCATTTTTCGCCGTTTTGAACATGATAGATCATACGTCAAATTTCTGGATTGAACACAATCTGAGACTATTGGGTGCCATTGTTGCATTTGAACTGTTTGCCACAGGATTGGGCCAGGCGGCATATGCCACATATATGGCCATTCAAACCAACAGAAGGTTTACCGCAACACAGTATGCATTATTGACAAGTTTAATGGCTGTCGCAGGTACGATACCTGCAGCGACAACCGGATACTTGATTAAATTTGTCGGGTGGAGTCAGTTTTATATTATATGTGCATTCGTCGCAGTCCCAGGCCTGATCATATTGTTGAAAATTGCACCGTGGAACGCCACCAATGAACAATTAGAAGAAGGCCGGTAAATAAGACGTGTCTCAAGCGCGAATTAAAACCCTTTACCTCCCTCTTATTTTATATTAAGACTATAAAAAAAAATATGATCCCAAGGAGATAAGATGGCTGTAATCGTTAAATACATTGTTGTTAGGAATGGAGAGGAAAAGATGACATTTGCGACAAAAAAAGAAGCAGACGCCTATGATAAAATGCTTGATATTGCCGACAATTTGTTTGAATTCCTGGAAAAATCAGAAATTAAACTCAACGAAAATCAGCTTGAAGACATTTCTTTGCTGCTAGCAGAAAACAGGGCAGCCCTGATCCCAATTTTAAGGGGGACAAAATCCAAAAAAAAGGCCTCGAAAAAAACAGATCAAAAAGAGAATAAACCTAAAAAGGCCAAAGCAAAAAAATAATCAGTTTTTCTTCCAGGCAAACGGTTTTTACAATTCAAAAGAAACGAATTTTTTTGAACAGCATGCCTTGACAGGCAGACAAAGTCCTTCCTCATATTATTCATTGTTTCTGGCTGTAACGGTGTCTGTTTTTTACACTTTTTTACAATCCAGTATCTTTCCAAATTCAGGATCTTGGTATATAGATGAAACAAATGGATTGCTATCATCTATTTGTTGATATCAGTAAGGAGTAAAAGATCGATTATGAAAAATTCACTGAAAAAGGGGACCCTTGGTTCAATTTTGTTTCGTATTATACGGGTAATCATTGTATTGGGCATTGCCACAGGGGTGGCTATGCTGCTAGTATCCCTGAAAAAAGAGCCTGAAAAAAAAGAAATCGTAAAAACACCACCCAGTGTGAAAGTTATTGCGGTCAATCCTGTGTCAAAGACGATGACAGTTGAAGCATATGGTACAGTAAAACCAAGAAAACTGGTAAACATCGCCTTAGAAGTTCCCGGACGGATTGAATATATACATCCATCCTTTATTGAGGGAGGAATGATTAAAAAAGGCCAGGTGCTGGTACGGCTGGATCAACGATCCTATAAACTGGACAGGCAGTCTGGTCAGGTTCGGATCAGGCAGGCAATGACGGACATTGAAAATTTGAAACAGGATATCCAGAATCTTAAAAATGATATTGAGTTGTCAGAGGCAAACTTAAAATTAACACAAAAAGAACTGCAGCGGATTAAAGCATTAACAGAAAATCAGTTTGCTTCTAAAAACAGTCTTGATAAAGCTGAACAGCAATACCTGCAGGCAAAAATAGCGCTGCAGAATATTGAAAACAGGCTGTCAATGACCGATACGTATATGGATCAGAAGAACGCAGCCCTCGCCATGGCTCAAGTCGATTTCAACAAGGCGGATCTTGCGCTGAAAAAGACACAGATCCGGTCAAACTTCAATGGGTTTGTCCTGGATAAACTGGCTGAAGTTGGAGAATATATTAATCCGGGTCAAAGCATTGGTTCCATTTACCAGAAAGATGATCTGGATGTCGATGTCAGAATTCCACTGGAACAGATGAAATGGATAGAATCATTTTTTGAGAATGGTAAAACGCCTGATGCCAAAGTAATGATCGCCAACCTGGAAAGTGAGAATCCCTATGTATGGGATGCGAAAGTCGCAAGGCTTAAAGCCAGGATTGATGAAAAAACAAGGACACTGCCCATGACACTTGAAATTAAAGAGCCAGGTTCGAAATTAAAGGGGATTTTTGATTTAAAGCCGGGTACGTTTGTTAAATGCGATATCATTGGTGAAACCTATAAAAATATTTTTGTTCTGCCACGGTATCTATTAAAACATGGTGATATCCTTTTTACAGTCAATGATAACCATTTAAAAACAAAAAAAGTGAATGTATTTCGAAAATTTGAAGAAGAGATTTATATCAACGCGGGATTGAATCCCGGGGATAAAATTGTTTCCTCCCCATTGCCGGGTGCACTTGAAGGCATGGAACTTACGATTATTACAAATGGGAATTAACAGATGAAAACACTAGGTAAATGGTCAGTAGAGCACAGGGTGTCTGTCAATCTGATCATGATCTTCATAATTGTGGCAGGGTTATATATCGCTCTAAACATGAGAAGAGAGATGTTTCCGCAATTTTCCCTTGATATGATTGATATCGGGGTTCGATATCCAGGGGCTTCTCCTGAAGAAGCGGAAGAAGGAATCTGTATAAAAATTGAAGAGCAGCTCAAGAGCATTGAGGGTGTCAAAAAAGTGTACTCCACGGCTGTAGAGGGATACGGCGATGTGTTTCTGGAAATGGAAGCAGGAACAGATATCACAGAAAAAGTGGATGAGATCAAAACGGAAATCGATTTAATTGATTCTTTTCCTGAAGAAGCAGAGGACCCGGTAGTTACCGAAATAAAAAATAATGATCCCGCTATCTATCTGGCTGTTTATGGTGATGTGGATGAAAAACTATTGCGGGATACAGCCGAAAAAATAAGGGACGATCTTGTAGAATACGACGCAATTTCGCTGGCAGACCTGGTAGGGGTTAGAGATTATGAGATTTCCATCGAGGTGTCAGAGGAAAATTTAAGACGGTATCATCTTTCTTTTGATGAGGTGTCACAGGCAGTCAGAGCTGGCAGCGTTGACCTGCCCGGCGGTAAAATCAAAACCAAAGGCGGGGAATTTCTCGTTCGGGCAAAAGGAAAACGGTATACAGGAGAAGAATTCGGGAGAATACCGATTCTGACCCGGGAAGATGGTACAACCATTCGGCTAAATGATATCGCAACCATTACCGACGGGTTTGAAGATAAAGACGTCAAGGCAAGATTCAATGGAAAGCCTGCTGCCCTGGTTGTTGTAAAGCGAACCGACAGCCAGGATAATATTGCCATTACCAAAGCAGTAAAAGAATATATACAGATGCATAAGGACAAGATGCCTCAAGGCATTACGCTGGGGTACTGGTTTGACATGGCTGAAATGGTCCAGGATAGAATTGATCTGTTGCTAAAAAATGGTATCCAGGGAATCCTGTTGGTGTTTATTGTCCTGGCATTGTTCCTGAACCTGGGGCTTGCCTTCTGGGTTGCCTCTGGTATCCCCATCTCTTTTATGGGCGCCTTCCTGGTGCTAAATTACTTTGGTGCGTCCATTAATATGCTGTCCATGTTCGGGTTTATAATGACACTGGGAATCCTTGTGGATGATGCCATAATCGTTGGTGAAAATGTCTATACGCATTATACGCAGGGGAAGTCTCCCAAGCAGGCAGTGATTGACGGGGTCGCACAAATCGGCGGTCCTGTTGTAATGGCGGTGACAACAACAATTGTAGCGTTTACGCCGATCATGCATATCAAAGGGTTAATCGGTAAATTTATTGCGATCATGCCGCAGGCGGTTATTTGTATTCTGGCCTTTTCCCTGATCGAAGCCTTTATTATTTTACCAGCCCATTTAAATCATGCATTAACACCACCAAAAAAGAACAAGAGCCTGATCTATAAAATTTGTTTTTTCTGGTTGGAATGGCTGAAGACAGATATCTCAGATGCACATAAATGGTTAAGAACTAAAATTGATAACCTGTTAATGTTTTTTATCCAATCCATTTACACCCCGGTTTTAAAGTATTGTGTTAAGAACAGATATTTTACACTTGCCATAGGCGTTGGTGTTCTGATTGCCAGTGTGGGGCTGCTGGCCGGCGGCCATGTGCCATTTCTTCTGTTTGGTAAAACAGACAGTAACTGGATGATTTCAGAAGTCATTTATCCTTTGGGAACACCGTTTCAGGTGTCTGAAAAAACGATCAAGCAAATCGAGAAAGGGGCATTTGAGTTAAACGAACATTTCAGGGACAGGGTGGTCGGGGGTAAAAATCTCATTGTGAATAATTTTTCACAAGTGGGGATAATCCCCAGGCGGGACTGGAAGCCAGGGGTTTTCGGCGGCCATTGCGGGGAAGCATGGATAGAAATCCAACCGTCATCCATGCGGCCGGACATTTCCGCCCCGGACGTCATCGCCAAGTGGCGGGAGCTGACTGGCGATATTATCGGAACGGAGCAGCTCACATTCTCTATTATCCAGGGAGGTCCAGGCGGTAATCCTATAGAAATTCAGCTGGCAGGAGAAGACCTGGAACAATTGCAGCTTGCGGCGGACGAGTTAAAGGATGAAATCGCCCGATTTCCGGGAACGTTTGATATAACAGATAATTTCAGGCCCGGGAAAATGGAAATGCAGATCCATATTAAAAAGGGGGCCAGATCCCTGGGCATCACCATGGCAGATATCGCAACCCAGATTCGGCAGGCCTATTATGGGGATGAAGCTCTGAAAATACAAAGAGGCAAACATGATATTAAAGTGATGGTCAGGTATTCAAAAAAAGAAAGGGAATCAGAGGCCAGTATAGATGAGTTAAGGATCCGGACAAAAGACGGCAGAGAGGTGCCGTTAACCCAGGTAGCGGATATTGAAGTAAAAAGAGGGTATTCAACCATTCAGCGTGTAGACCGCAAAAGAACGATTACGGTTATTTCTGATATCAATGAAGACGTGGCAAATGCCCAGAAAATAGTTGCCAGTTTAAAAAAAGAGTATCTCGGAACGCTGGTGACCAGATATCCTGGTGTGACCTATGATTTAGAAGGCCAGGCCAGAAGGACAAAAGAAATGATGGACAGCCTGATGGTAGGCTTTTCTCTGGCTGCGATGATTATGTTTCTGCTGCTCGCCAGCCAGTTCAGGTCTTATATTCAGCCGGTCATCATCATGACCGCGATTCCTTTCGGCCTTATTGGTGCAGTCCTGGGACATTTCGTAACCGGTCTTGACTTAACCATGTTCAGTATCTTCGGCATTGTCGCATTATCAGGGATCGTGGTAAATGATTCTCTGATTATTATTGATTTTATGAATTCTAAAATTCGATCCGGCATGAGAGTATATGATGCCATCATTGAGGCTGGGCAGGACAGGTTCCGGCCAGTGCTCTTAACGTCAGTGACAACAGTTGCCGGTCTTTTCCCATTATTATTGGAAACCAGTTTTCAGGCAAAGTTTCTTATCCCCATGGCAGTCAGTATCAGTTATGGTCTGATTGCTGCAACCGTTTTGACGCTGGTGTTTGTGCCGTCACTGTATCTGGTGATCAAAGATATGACCGGGATCTTTATTGCACGGGATGACGATGTGAGCCTGCCTGAAACAGAGCCCTCAGAATTAAGCCAGGTATCTGAATAGGATAAGGTTTTTTTATGGATAGCATTTTCAACAAAGATTTTTGGATCAAAGAATGGGCTGGTGATAAAAAAGGGGACACCTACAATGTTCACAAAGGGTTCTCTACACCTGAATACTGGGATAAGGCGGCCAGCACGTATAACCTTAATGAAACAGAAGTAAGGAACCGGCGGCTTGAAAAAACCATCGACTTTTTTAAGAGAAGCAATCTGTTGTTTGATGGAATGAAAGTTCTGGATATTGGCTGTGGAACAGGAATGCTTGCCATCGAACTGGCAAGACACGGGGCGGATGTGACAGCACTTGATTTTTCCAAGGGGATGTTAAAAAGATTTCAGCAGGACATCCCACCGGAACTTGAGAAGCATCTTACCATCCTGTGTGAAGACTGGCATCAACTGGACATTCAGAAAAAAGGATGGGTAAAAGCGTTTGATCTTGTCATTGCTTTTATGTCTCCCGGTGTAGCCACGCCTGAATCTTTTTTTAAGATGATGGACTGTTCAAAAAAAGGATGTGCCATGCGGGGATGGGCTGCAAAAAGGAACCATCCCGTCATGTCAGTCTTATGGGAAAAAATACAGGGAACTCCGCTCAAAGACAAACCGCAGAGTATTTTTTTTAAAATTAACCTTATATTTGCTATGGGATTTTTTCCTGAGATTACATTTGATACAATCGAATGGAAACAAAATGTCACTGTGCAGGAGGAGTTCGATAATCAGATGGCATTTTTCAAAAAGGCGAGCAATAAACCTGACAGTGAACTTGAAGCGATAATTCAACCCTATCTGGACGAAATTTCAGAAAATAATCGTATCATACGAGAGCACATCGGTTATACAGCTACTGCAGTGTGGGTTATAGATCAAAACTGATGTGCATTTAAAACTTACCAGGCAAAGACAATTGTTTCGAGGATAACCGGAGGGCATTCTGTTCCGGCTATCCTCCTGTCTTTTAATCTGATTAGAAACTTACAGCGATTCTAACGAAAAATTCATCCAAGTCTTCATCCGTTGTTGAACCAGCTGCTGTCTCATATTCAGTTCTTCTATATTCACCCATCAGGTCACAGGCAAAGCTGTTATTTTGAAACAGCGTATAGGTCACAGCACACCCATACCGGAAATCAAGATTTCCTGCGGCATTTTTGTCTGCATCAAAGTCTTCATACCGA
This sequence comes from uncultured Desulfobacula sp., assembly GCA_964343845.1. Lineage (GTDB taxonomy): Bacteria > Desulfobacterota > Desulfobacteria > Desulfobacterales > Desulfobacteraceae > Desulfobacula. The sequence continues at coordinate 156,424 of CAYFKW010000005.1, forward strand.
ACAGCGACGACAAATGGATCTAGAATGTGATATCCCAGGGAAGCTGTCCATGCTGTCTCAGTGTATTCTTTATTATCTGTAACATGTTTTTCTCTTTCCAGGGCGGTAATGTATTCTGCATCAGCTATAAACCCGGCCATTTCAAAATGGACAGCACCTCCTGCAGTAGTGTTCCGGTCTGTGTCTCCAGGTTCAGAATTATAAAATGCAGAAAGGGTTAACGGCTCAACAGGTGATATTGAACCGCTGACAATATAGGACTCAACATCATCAGAATCAGTAAATCCGGCTGTGTTGTCACGAGACCACCCATATCCTGCATCATTGACTTTTGTAATCAGCACAGCGCCTTTGTATACGGTAAAAGACAGATCAAGCCCTAATATTTCATCGTCTGCAAATCCTACAGTTGCGCCGGAGTCATTGATTTCATAAAGGTCTTGTGTGACAGGATCATTGATAAAAAGACTTTCATATACACCAAACGGCTGGCATCTTTTACCTCCTGTGAAATACAAGGGGAAATCCTCTTTTTTGATCGTAAAATACACTTCGTCCCAGAAAATTCGGTCTGTCGTATCAAGGTTTTCACCTTTTAACAAGGTATAAGCAGAGACATAGTCATGCAATGCTGCCTCAAGACCCAGTTCTACTGTGCCGATTTCAAGTTCTGAGCTGCTGCTGTTAATAGTGTTGTCAGATACATTTGAATCGCCTGTATAGGTATAATCCAGTTCAATCGCGCCGGAAAGGGTGATGGCATCTGAAATTTTTCCAATACTGCTGGAAGGCGGATGGTTTTCCATTTTTTCTTCCAAGATTTTCACACGGTCTTCCAGCGCTTCGCCGGTGTCTGCAAATGCACCATTCAATCCTATCCCAAAAATAAATAATATACTGGTAATACTAACGAAAATTTGTTTTTTCATATTCTCCTCACTTAAAAAATTAAGATGAATAATTTTTATTAAAACCGTATTAATAATCGATATTCATCGAGTTTGATTAAAAACGAAAAGTTAGATACACCAAACATTAAGCAAAGTCAACATAAAAATTAGTTTTAAAGTAACTTGTTTTTAAAAAAGAAATAGATCGACGCCGGAACAGGATGGCGGTTTTCATCTTCCCCGCTGGCGGTATCAAAAAGGATGTGTACAGATTGCTTTAAGTAATGGCTTGTTGGAATGTTAACTTATTTGTCTATGGATTTAACAAAGGTTTGAAATTTTTTAAAGGTGTCGTTATCCATGGCATGTTCCATCTGGCACGCTGTCCGGTCTGCAGTTTCCAGATCAACCTTTACTAGCCTGTGAAAAAAATCTTTTAAAAAATTATGACGTTTTTCTATTTCCGTAGCGATTTTTTTCCCTTTAGGGGTTAAGGTAACATATCCATAGGGTTCATAATTAATAAATTCATTTTCAGCCAGTTTTTTCAACATACCTGTGACAGACCCGCGTTTGATATCCAGTTTTTGTGCAATGTCTTTTGAACGGGCAACAGTTTTTTCTTCCTGCAGCTCAAGTATCGTTTCAAGATAGTCTTCAAGGCTTTCGGATAATTGTATTTTTTTTGTCATGTTATGCCTCCGTAAGATATATGGTCATACATTTAACGGTAAAATAACATTAAGTCAAATATTTTATATATCCGACTCAATTTTTTCTTGACACCGGAGAAAGTTAGGTATATAAAACTTTTTACCTTTGCAAAAACTAAATAATACAGAATAAACAAAGAGGGCTGAATGAAAAAAATAAAGTTACGACAAATGAAGGTGGCGCAAACAGGGAAAATTGCTGCTGTAAAGGCATCTGGAGAACTTGGCAGACGGATACGGGATATGGGGTTGATTCCAGGAAAAGAAATCAAGGTCCAGGGAAGGGCGCCACTGTATGATCCGGTGTCTTTAAGAATTATGGGATTCACATTAACGCTTCGAAATAATGAAGCAGACTATATAGAAGTTGAGGTGTAATATGAGCACAGCGATCGCATTGGCCGGCAACCCCAATTCCGGGAAAACAACTCTTTTTAATGAGTTGACAGGCGCAAGACAGCATGTGGGAAACTATCCCGGCGTTACAGTTGAAAAAAAACAAGGCACCTGTATTAGTGATTCAGGTAAATTCAGCGTTGTAGATCTTCCCGGGACCTATTCACTGTCTGCGTATTCTTTAGAAGAGGTGGTGGCAAGGGATTTTCTGGTGAATGAGAAGCCATCCATGATTGTTAACATTGTGGACGCCTCCAACCTGGAGAGAAATTTATATTTATCTGTTCAATTTATGGAAATGGGAATTCCAGTTACCATTGCATTAAACATGATGGACGTTGCAAAGAAGCGCGGGATTGAAATTGATATTGAAAAATTATCAACTCTTCTGGGGATTCCAGTTGTCCCCACGGTTGCCAGAAATGGCAAAGGCAAGAAACAATTGCTCCGGACCATTGCAAGGCATACAGGCCATTCATCAGAACCGCTTCATATCTCTTACGGGCATGATATTGATGAAACGCTGGATGAAATGGAAGACGTGATTCATGCTGCCGGCTTTCTGACTGATAAATACCGTGCCAGATGGATTGCGTTAAAATACCTGGAAAATGACAGCCAGATTATCGAACTGGGGAAAAAAGAAAATCATGAGACTGCCATTGAATTAGAAAAAATTGTAAAAAAACTGACAAGCCATCTCAATGCAACACTGGATACCCATCCTGAAGGGTTAATTGCAGATCAGCGGTATGGATTTATTAATTCTGTACTTAAGCAGAATGTTATCCGGTTCCAGCAGGACAGGAACAGGCTCATGCTTTCTGATAAGATTGATAAAGTGGTCACAAACAGATTCCTTGGCCCAGTTATCATGATCGGCGTTATAATGGGGCTGTATAATTTTACATTTTCATACAGTGAGATGCCTGTTGGATGGTTTGAAAGCTTTTTCGGGTGGTTGTCCGGGGTTGCAGAGTCCGCACTGCCAGAAGGACTTTTGAAATCGCTGATCATATCTGGTATGATTGATGGTGTAGGAGGCGTCATCGGTTTTGTCCCGTTGATTATGTTTATGTTTTTCGGGATTTCAATTCTTGAAGACTCAGGGTACCTGGCAAGAATGTCTTTTATGCTGGACAGAATTTTCAGGATGTTTGGTCTTCATGGCGGCTCTGTCATGGCGTTTATCGTATCAGGCGGCATCGCAGGCGGATGTGCAGTCCCAGGTGTGATGGCAGCCAGGACACTGAAATCACCAAAAGAACGGCTGGCAACTCTATTAACTGTTCCATTCATGAACTGCGGTGCAAAATTACCGGTTTATGCACTCTTGGTTGCAGCATTTTTTGCCGAAAATGAGGCAAGGGTCATGCTGCTGATTACCATGATTTCGTGGGTGGGTGCATTGCTGGTGGCATGGCTGCTTCGTTCAACCGTTATCAAGGGAGAATCAACACCGTTTGTTATGGAACTTCCCCCTTATCGCCTGCCAACCCTGAAAGGCCTTTTGATCCATACGTGGGAAAGAACCTGGCAATATATAAAAAAGGCCGGCACGGTAATTCTGGGTATCTCCATCGTACTGTGGGCCATGATGACATTTCCAGGACTTTCTGAAGAAAAAGTAAAACAGTTTGAAAATCAAAGATCGGCCGTCGCTTCAGCATCAACACAAAACATATTAACAGAAATCAACACCCTTGACGCCGAAAAACTGTCAGCAGAAGCACTTGCTGTAAAAGAAAGGTTAATGCAGGTTGACTTTGAGGAAGCGGAGGCAGGGTTGAAACATTCGATTGCCGGTCGTATTGGTTCTTCACTTGAAGGAATCACCCGGTTTGCCGGGTTTGACTGGCGGACCAATATCAGTCTTGTGGGTGGCTTTGCGGCAAAAGAGGTTGTTGTCTCGACACTAGGAACAGCTTACTCTATCGGTGAGGTAGACCCCGAAGAAACTGGTTCTCTATCAGAAAAATTAAGATCAGCGCCTGGCTGGGGGCCTCTCACGGCATTCAGTCTGATTATTTTTACGATATTTTATGCCCCGTGTTTTGTAACCGTTGTTTGTATTGCAAAAGAAACGGGGTCCTGGAAATGGGCAGGCTTTTCAATGGTTTTTAACACGGCTCTGGCATTTGGACTGTCTGTGATCTTTTATCAGGTCGGTTCTTTAATTTTAGTTTAACCAAAGGGTGATAGAATGGATTTGCTAATTGTTGGAATTATCGTTGCAGGTGCTGTTATCTTCACCGTTAGAGGGTTTATAAAAGTGTATAAGGGTGAAGACCGGTGCGGCTGCAGTTCGGGCTGCTCATGCCCGTCTAAAGGAAATTGTGATCAGGGTTTCCCTGTTGCAGATAAGAAATAGCCGTTCTCCTTTACTGTCCAAAATCCATACCGCTCTGCTGCTGGAACAAAAAGCAGAATGGTATGGATTTTGCTTTTTTAGGTTGTCAGATAGATAAACAATATTATAATAAAGTACTATTCATCAATACGAACTTATCAATTTTTCTTATGAGGTGGATTATGACAGACGACAACAGGCCGATTACACCGGAAGTAGTAGATGAAGAAAACAAAAGTGCAGACAGTCAACTGGTTCAACAGGTTTCAAAGCCCGATATTCTGTATCTGATTCCCATCACAGGACGGCCGCATCTGCCGGCACAGGTTCAGCCGCTTATGGTCAGCAAAGTAAGATGGGAAAAAACGCTGATGAAAGCATCCAAAGATTCAAAAAATCTGTTGGGTATTGCATATGTAAAAGAGGTAAAAGGAAAATATGTATACAAAGAAGATTTTCCCAAAGTTGGATGTGTCGTCAGAATGATGAATATTACTGATGTTCAGGGCAATATTCAGTTTATTGCCCAGGGACTTGAACGGTTCAGAATCAAACGGTTTCTTTTAGAAAAGCCGCCCTTTGTTGTCCAGGTCGAATATTTTGAAAAAGTAAAAGAAAATGAAGATGAACTAAAGGCATACGCCATTGCGATCATTAGTGCCATCAAACAGCTGCTTTCACAGAACCCGTTATATGGGGAGGAAGTACGTCAGTATTTAAACATGTTCAGTCCGGACCAGCCGTCTCCTTTAACAGATTTTGCAGCTGGAATCACCACAGCAACAGGGGATGACCTCCAGGAAATTTTAGAATCCGCATCTGTTATGGATAGAATGAAAAAAGTAATGATGCTGCTGCAAAAGGAAATAGAGATTGCAAAACTTCAGACCAAGATTCAGAAAGACATTAACACGCAGGTAGATGATAATAAACGTAAATTTTTTCTGAAGGAACAGCTCAAGGCCATCCAGAAAGAGCTTGGACTGCAAAAAGATGATAAGACATCAGATGTCGACAAATTTAAAGAAAAATTTAACAAATTAGAACCGCCTGAGCATGTGGTAAAGCGGTTTGATGAAGAAATCGAAAAATTATCAGTCCTTGAAACAGGATCTTCGGAATATGGTGTCACACGAAACTATCTGGATTGGATTACCTCTTTTCCCTGGGGTATATATTCAGAGGATAATATTGATATAAAAAGGGCCGAGGAAATCCTGGACAGGGATCATGCAGGGCTGTCTGATGTTAAAGAAAGAATCATCGAGTTCTTTGCTGCAGGTATTTATAAAAAAGATATTGCCGGCTCTATTATTTTGTTTGTTGGCCCGCCGGGAGTTGGGAAAACATCTATTGGAAAATCCATAGCAGAGGCCCTTGGTCGAAAATTTTACAGATTCAGTCTGGGCGGAATGAGAGATGAAGCAGAAATCAAAGGGCATCGGAGAACCTATGTAGGTGCATTGCCAGGGAAAATGGTTCAGGCATTAAAGGATACGGAAGTTGCAAACCCGGTGATCATGCTGGATGAAGTTGATAAAATCGGTGCCTCTTATCAGGGAGATCCTGCATCTGCGCTTCTTGAGGTGCTGGACTCTGAGCAGAACAGCGAATTTTTAGATCACTACATGGATTTAAGGATTGATTTATCAAAAGTGTTGTTCATCTGTACAGCCAATCAACTGGATACCATCCCAGGCCCTCTGCTGGACAGGATGGATCGCATAAACTTATCCGGGTATATCACACAGGAAAAAATGGAAATCGCCAGAAAACATTTATGGCCCAGGCTCTTAAGAAGAAACAGACTGACATCCAGAATTATTACCATTACAGACCCCACCATTCGTCATTTAATTGAGGGGTATGCAAGAGAAGCAGGTGTCAGAAACCTTGAAAAGCTTTTAAATAAAATGATCCGGAAGAGTATTGTCACCATACTGAAAAAGAAAAAGAAAAAAATTAATCTGAACATAAAGTCCCTGGAAAAATTACTTGGCCCACCGATTTTCAAGCATGAGACGCAGTTATCAGGTGTGGGGGTTGTGACAGGTCTTGCCTGGACACAGCTTGGGGGTGCAACCCTTCCCATAGAGGCTGTAAAAGTTCATGAAAAAACCCCCGGGGTTAAACTGACCGGAAAACTGGGTGATGTCATGCAGGAATCAGCAACGATTGCCTACAGCCATGTCAGATCAAACATGAGCACATTCAATATTGATAAAAAGTATTTTGATAAGGCGTTTATTCACATCCATGTGCCGGAAGGTGCGACCCCAAAGGATGGACCAAGTGCCGGTGTCACCATAACGACTGCAATCGTTTCTCTTGCCACTGGGAAAGCAGTAAAACCCAAATTGGCCATGACCGGTGAAATAACCTTGACAGGAGAGGTTCTGACAGTGGGCGGTATAAAGGAAAAAATCATTGCTGCCAGACGTTCAGGTATCAAGGAGATCATCCTCCCTGAAGGATGTATGCCAAGCTTTAAAAAATTACCCGATCATATTAAAGAAGGGATTGTCTTTCATTTCGCAAAAAAATATAAAGATGTGTACAAAGTAGCATTTAAATGATCTCAAAAGCGGTTATCGTATTTTTAAAAGTGCCAGAGAAAGGAAAGGTAAAAACCAGGTTGTCCAAATCCTTTGATAATGATTTTGTTGTAAATCTTTACAAAGGATTTGTACTGGATACACTCGCGGCTCTCCAGACAACAGCAGAAATTAAGCTATATTTCTGGCCTTCAAATAAAGAAGAAATATTAAGGGAGTGGCTTGGAAATGGGTATGCTTTCTGTCGTCAGAAGGGAGAAGATTTGGGCCAGCGGATGGCCAATGCGTTTGGCGAAATGTTTAACAGCGGCTATGATACCGTGTTATTGCTGGGTACAGATATACCTGAGATAACACATCACATCATTGAACTGGCCTTCAAGGAACTGAAAACCCATGATGCTGTTATCGGGCCGTCAAGTGATGGGGGATATTATTTGATCGGGTTTGATAGCACAGGGTTTTCAAGCGAAATATTTCAGGATATACAGTGGTCAACCAGGCGCGTTTTCAACCAGACAATGTCAGCCGTTGACAAAACAGGCCTCCGCTGTAAATGCTTGCCGGAATTAAACGATATTGATACCAGAGAAGATTTAAAAATGCTTGCAGATCAAGTAAGAAAAGGTAGAAAGATAGGAAAGAGAACACACAAAATTTTAACCCCTGTATTAAAAAATCTGTAATGCTGGATATTTCCATTATCATTCCTGTATTGGACGAACAGGAGACCATCAATAAAACCATAGAACAGTTATATCAACAGACGTTTAAGGGCTGCTTTGAAATTATTGTTGTTGATGGCAGTGACAAACAGACGACCATTCAATGCATTAAAGATGAAACGGTTGTCTGTCTCAGTGCTGGGCCGGGCAGGGGACTTCAGATGAATGCAGGGGCGAGAAAAGCCAGAGGAAAGATACTGTTATTTCTGCATTGTGATACCAGATTGTCTAAAGAAGCACTGTCTCTCATCCAGCATGCAATGAGTGACAAAAGCATTAAGGCGGGTGCTTTTGACCTTTTAATAAATGGAAAAGGTTTGTTTTATCGAATGGTTGAGAAATCAGCGTCTATTCGGTCGCGGTTGACACGAATTCCTTTTGGTGATCAGGCGATCTTTATTCAGAAATCCTATTTTTTTTCCATCGGAGGATATCGAAAAATTCCGATTATGGAAGATGTTGATTTGATGAGAAGAATAAAGCAGGATAAGGGCAGACTGGCTGTTTTAACAGCCAGGGCCGTCACATCACCAAGGCGGTGGGAACGAGAAGGAAGACTGTATTGTACCCTGAGGAACTGGACGATCCTTACCCTGTTTTTTTTCGGAGTGAAACCGGAAAAGCTGTTACGGTTTTATAAACCGGACACAAACGATGGATAACATCTTTTCACTGAAAGCGGGCCAACCGGTAATGGCAGATGGTCTCGTCATATGATACTTTTAATTCTTTTCCATGCAGTTTGCGGTATCTGGGCACCGACAACCTGACAAACTTCATATCCGCATGCAGATGCAAGTCTGCCGCTTTTCTCAATGGAAAACCCATGCGCTATTCCAAAGAGAAAGCCTGAAGCCCAGAGATCCCCTGCACCGGTTGTATCAATGGGGTCATCCCCCAATTGCGGATGAATCCGTGTGATTTTATTTTTAAATGAGACAAAACTGCCTCTTGGGCCTATTTTTAAGACGGCATATGTGACATGTTGAGACAATTGTTCCAAAGCTTTTTGTTCGTTATCATATCCGGTATATGCTTTTGCCTCGTCTTCATTGGCAATAAGGATATCAACATAGGTCTTAATGATTTTTCCAAGGATGGGTTTTGATGCATTGACCACTTCAAAACTGGCAAGGTCAAGTGCAATAAGACATCCAGCATTTTTTGCTGCTGCAACCGCAGCCATCATCAAGTCCGGATTAAACAACAGGTATCCTTCTACCATTGCAATGGCAGTGTCTTTAAACATGTCTGCTGTAATGGCGTCAGGTGCTAAAAGGGAAGATGCACCCAGGAATGTGAACATGGATCGCTGTGCATCAGGTGTGATAACAGATAGAGAATTGCCGGTTTGAGTGTCGCAGCTAGAAACAATAGGTTCAACATGACAATCGATCAACGCTTTTTTAAATATCTGTCCATAAGTGTCATTTCCACGATTCCCGATAAACCTTGCTTTTCCGCCAAGGTTTCCGATTCCAATGATCGTATTGCAGCAGGATCCACCTGGTACAATGGCAGGTTTCTGATCAGTTTCAGACAGGATCTGTTCTATATCTTTGTAGTCTACAAGGGTCATACCACCCTTTTCTTTTCCCAGTTTTTCTAAAAAACGGTCAGATTCATTAATTAAAATGTCAACAAGCGTATTTCCGATGCCGGTAATTCTTGTCGTGCGTTGTTCAGACATATGGTCTCCAAATATAAAAGGGTTGGCAAATCATCATCAGAGTCAAACAATAGAAGTTATGTGACAATTGTCAAGGCTTTAAAAAAATGAACATGCAGTCTGTGAATGATTTTGATGTATTATTGACAAAAAGTAAATTAAAACTTATTAATTAGAACCTAAAATAAAATTTATTTAAGTGTCATAACAAATTTATTTATAGATAAAAGGAGTGTGTAATGTCTGAAGAACAATCTTTCATGTTTACATCTGAATCCGTAACAGAAGGCCATCCCGATAAAGTGGCAGATGCCATATCAGACAGCATCCTTGATGCCATTATGGCTGAGGATAAAAAATGCAGGGTTGCGTGCGAAACTCTGGTTACAACCGGTCTGGCAATGGTTGCAGGAGAAATTACCACAGATTGTTATGTAGATATTCCAGAGGTCGTTCGGAATACCATCAAAGATATTGGATACAATTCATCCAGCATGGGATTTGACTGGCAGACCTGTTCTGTTATCACCAGTATTGACCAGCAGTCAGCCGATATTGCACAAGGTGTGGATGAAGGTGAGGGGCTCTATAAAGAACAGGGTGCTGGTGATCAGGGATTGATGTTCGGGTTTGCAACGAATGAAACACCAGAACTGATGCCGATGCCCATTATTTATGCACATAAATTGACCAAACGGTTGACGCAGGTCAGGAAAAATGGTGCCCTTGATTTTTTAAGGCCTGATGGGAAATCTCAGGTGACCATAGAATATGTTGGCGGGCAGCCCAAAAGAGTGGATACTGTTGTCATTTCAAGCCAACACTCTCCTGATGTGTCTTATGATGATTTAAAATCTGCTATTATCAAAGAAGTCATTAAAAAGGTCATCCCGGCAGAAATGATCGATGGGGATACCCGGTTTTTTATAAATCCAACCGGCCGTTTTGTTGTGGGTGGACCGATGGGAGACTGTGGGGTAACCGGTAGAAAGATTATTGTGGATACCTATGGCGGTCAAGGCAGTCATGGCGGCGGGTGCTTTTCAGGTAAAGATCCGTCAAAAGTGGATAGAAGTGCCTCATACATGGGACGATATGTGGGAAAGAATCTTGTGGCGTCAGGGATAGCAGATAAATGTGAAGTGCAGGTCGCATATGCAATTGGCGTTGCAGAACCAGTGTCTTTGCTGGTCGATTTTATGGGGACCGGAAAGATATCTGAAACCAAAGCAGTTGAAATCGTCAAAGATGTTTTTGATTTAAGGCCTGCTGCAATCATTGAAACGCTTGATCTTCTGCGTCCCATCTACAGGAAGACATCTTCCTATGGACATTTTGGAAGAAAGGATCCTGATTTTTATTGGGAAAGAACAGATAAAGCAGATCAGATAAGAGATCTTTCCGGTATATAGGTTATTGTAACCATCTGATATACAGGCCGCCTGGATGCACATGATGTGTCCGGGCGGTTTTTTTTATTGACATTGTGAAAAAATATCTGTAATTTGGGGAAGAAAACAACATATCAATATGTTTTGATATGTTTATTTATTTAAAAAAATAAGGAGTTTTAACATGTTGCAACTAAGTAAAGATCCTTCATACATCGATCTTGATCTGAGTCTTAAATACAAAATCAAAGACATCTCTCTTGCAGAAGAGGGGCATAAGGACATGCAGCTTTCAGAAAAAGAAATGCCGGGCCTTATGGCCATCAGAGAAAAATATGGTCCGCAGAAGCCTTTAAAAGGCTTGAAAATTACAGGCAGCCTTCACATGACGATTCAAACCGCCATGTTAATTGATACCTTATATGAACTGGGCGCTGATATTCGATGGGCATCCTGCAATATTTTTTCTACACAGGATCATGCGGCTGCAGCAATTGCAGATAAAGGATCTGCAGCTGTCTTTGCCTGGAAAGGTGAAACTCTTGAAGAATTCTGGTGGTGTACGGAACAGGCACTTATCTGGCCGGATGGTTCAGGCCCGGATTTAATTGTTGATGATGGAGGGGATGCAACGCTCTATGTTCATCAAGGCGTTAAAGTGGAAAACAGCCCGTCCCTGCTTGAGGGTGAAACCCATAGCCTGGATGAAAAATGTCTGATGGATCGGTTGAAAGTCAGCTTTGCTGAAGATCCTGAAAGATGGAACACCATTGCCAAAAAGATCCGGGGTGTTTCAGAAGAGACTACCACAGGTGTTCACAGATTATATCAGCTGGCTGAAAAAAATGAGCTTTTATTTCCTGCGATTAACGTGAATGATTCTGTGACCAAATCGAAATTTGATAATCTTTACGGCTGTCGTGAATCACTTGCTGACGGCATAAAAAGAGCAACAGATGTAATGATTGCGGGAAAAACGGTTGTTGTTGCCGGCTATGGTGATGTGGGCAAGGGGTGCGCCGCTTCAATGAAAGGATACGGTGCGATTGTATGGGTAACTGAGATTGATCCCATTTGTGCGCTTCAAGCAGCCATGGAAGGGTATAGAGTTGTAACAATGGAAGAAGCAGCCCCCTTTGGTGATATATTTGTGACAGCAACGGGTAATTACCATGTGATCAAAGGTGAACATATTGAGCAGATGAAAGATGAATCGATTATCTGTAATATTGGTCATTTTGATAATGAGATTGATATGGGCTACCTGGATAACAACCCAAAAGCCAGGAAGACAAATATAAAACCACAAGTGGATAAGTGGACACTGGAATCCGGCAGGTCTGTCATTGTCCTGGCAGAGGGACGCCTTGTGAATCTGGGCTGTGCAACAGGTCATCCAAGTTTTGTGATGAGCAACAGCTTTTCAAACCAGACGCTGGCTCAAATTAAACTGGCAAAAGAGGATTTAGAAACCAAGGTGTTTACGTTGCCAAAAGAGCTCGACGAAGAAGTAGCCCGGCTGCATTTAAAAAACCTGTCTGTCAGCCTGACAAAATTGACACAGGAACAGTCTGATTATCTTGGAATACCAATCAACGGACCGTTTAAAACAGATCAATATAAATACTAAATATCACCACTGAATTTATAAATTAAGCTTGCAGAAACTTTTCAACTCAGATCTATTTCTGCAAGTTTAATTTTTTGAACCCAACAGAAAATCAAAATTTTTTCTTTTATTTCAATGAGTTGAATTGTTTGGTCATGTTAAACAGAGAATTAAAGTTCAAAATTTTGAACTTTTTGGTACCCAAAGAGATGTAAAAAAACCCAGAAACAAGGCTCTAACAAAAGATGAAATTTTTTTTTGTATAATATTTTTAATAAATTTAATAAGTTGAAGTTTTTATGCGTATCTTTTTAACCTGGATGGCACATCAATTGCTTTATAATTTTAGTAACATAACAAAGATTAGTTTTTTCATCTTTTTTTCCTTTTCTAAAAAAGGCTGCTTCAAAACAAGCAGCCTTTTTTAGTTGTATGAATGAAAAGACAGTATTTGATTGTCTGATTCCCTATTGATGAAATATAAATATGCAGCAAACAAACGCAATGAAACAATCGTTTTATAAAATCATTTGTTGATTAAAGCAATAATTTCATCATTTTCAGGGAATCGTTTAACCTCATGTTTTGAAAAGATAGTCTTTTTATCGATAATGATATCATACACGCCATTTGAACCAGGAATTAATTCAGGGGTGATACCAAATTCTTTTTTTATGGCTTCTGCCAGACCGGCAGCCCTTGGTTTATAATTTCAGACAGAGCAGTAATTGATTTTAATATCCATTTGTTTCCCTTTCTTTTAATATATCAGTGACGTGTTTAATGTATATCATGGTTTTTAATTTTGAAAAATGAAATTGAGAATATTTTTTTATGAATGGTTCTGCCTGACACCGGTGACCCTGGTTTTAAAGGATCTGCCTTAGAAAAAGCTCGACATTCAATCATTTTTGTTCTAATGCAACAAAGCAAAAAAGATTTGATTTTCAAGGAGAAATAGACATGAAGTTTCATATGCCTGTAAAACTGTATTTTGGGTCAGGAAAGATTAATGATTTAAAACATATCATCAGTAAAAACTTAAAGGCGGAAAAGATGATTCTTGTGACAGACAAGGGAATCGTTAACGCTGGCCTGCTGGATAGAATTTTACCACAGCTTCCCGGCATTGAAATATATGATGAAATTGAAGCGAATCCCAAATCCGACACCATCAACAAAACAGCCGAGAAAATGCGGAAGATCCCCCCTGATCTGGTCATTGGATTTGGGGGTGGCAGTTCGTTGGATGCAGGCAAAGCGCTTGCACTGCTTGCAACAAACGATGGCGGCATTGAAGCATATGAGGGCAAAGAAAAATATAAAAATGATCCATTGCCTTTTTTGGCAATCCCCACGACCTGCGGCACTGGGAGTGAAGTCACCTGGGTATCTGTAATTACGGATGTAGCACGGGGATTTAAAATGAGCATTAAAGGACCCAGACTATACCCGGCAGTTTCCATTGTTGACCCGGATCTGATTAAAACGCTGCCGCCTCCGGTTATCGCTTCTACCGGTCTTGATGCACTGACCCATGCAGTAGAAGCCTATCTGTCAAAACCGGCTACCATTATTACAGATATGGCAGCAGCAAAAGCGGTTAAGTTAATATTGGGATCAATTAAAGGCGCATATCAGAATATAGAGCATAATAACTGTGACAGGGAGAGTTTAATGTTTGGCTCAACCATTGCCGGGTTTGCTTTTGGAAATTCAGATGTAACCGCTGTTCACTGCATTTCTGAATCCATTGGTGCGCTGTATGATATTCCGCACGGAATCGCAAATTCTATCTTCCTGCCCCATGTACTGGCATATAATCAGTCAGAGTGTTTTGCCAAAATGGCTGATCTGGCAAAGGAAGCCGGAATCAATGAATCTGATAAAATAAAAGCGTCTGATAAATTTATCCAATTGATAAAAGATTTATCAGATCAATTGTCGATCCCAACATTTAAAGACTTGAAAATAGGACAGGACCAGTTTAATAAGATTGCTGAGATGTCATTTTTAAATAATTCCAACCCATCAAACCCAAGGACGCTTGATGAAGAGGATTATCTTAACATACTTGTAAATGCATATAATTAACATGGAGTCATATTGTGGATTTTAATCCCTGTTTGAAGCACCAGTTGATCCGGAAGACCGTGAGCGAATTTGCAGAAAGTGAAATTAAACCGCACGTTTCATTTCTGGACAAAGCATCACAGTTCCCCTGGGAAATTGTTGAGAAAATGAAGCCGTTGAATTTTTTTGGACTTCAAGTACCAAAAGAATACGGAGGGGCAGGACTTGATACCATAAGCTATGCCATTGCGATTGAAGAGCTGTCAAAAGTGTCTGCTGCACTTGGGCTTTGTGTTACTGTACACAATAGTGTTGGCATATTCCCCATTCTTAAGTATGGGACAAAAAAACAAAAAGAGAAATTTGTTCCTGAGATGGCCAGAGGGGACAGCATTGGTGCTTTTTGTCTCACCGAAGCAAACGCAGGCTCTGATGCAGGTGGGGTAGAGACCAATGCGATTGAATC
>CAYFKW010000005.1:171270-186487 GCA_964343845.1 uncultured Desulfobacula sp.
GGAGGGATTTGTTTTAAACGGCACTAAAATTTTTGTCACCAATGGTGGTGTCTGTGGCACTATACTTGTCTTTGCAGTGACGGAAGATATGAATAAAAAAAGCTGTGCCAGTGTTTTTATAGTTGAACATGATCGAAAGGGATTTTCAGTAGGAGAAATTGAAGACCTTTGCGGTATGAGGGCGAATCCTGTTTCCTCTCTTTTTTTTGAAGACTGCTGGGTACCGAAAGAGAACCTGCTGGGCAGGCTCGGCCAGGGTATGAAAATCGGGCTGACTGCGCTTGACACAGGCAGGATAGGGATTGCCGCACAGGCGCTTGGTATCGCGCAGGCAGCCTTTGAGAGTTCAGTTTCCTATGCAAAAGAACGGCAGCAGTTTAACAGGCCCTTATCCAAATTTCAGACCATACAGAACTATTTAGCTGAAATGGCGACCCAGATTGATGCATCCCGGCTGCTTCTTTATCGGGCGGCCGCATGCAAAGACAGTGGTAAACCATTTTCAGCTGAAGCATCTATGGCGAAACTTCATTGCAGTGCAACAGCAAAACATGTAACAGATGTGGCGGTTCAGATTCACGGTGGATATGGATATAGCAAAGAATATGATGTGGAACGGTATTTCAGGGATGCAAAAATAACACAGATTTATGAAGGAACAAGTGAAGTGCAGAAAATGGTTATTGCCAGATCAATTTTATCGCAACCCCAGTAAACAGGCAAAGTTATGCTAAATATTATTGTATGTATAAAACAGGTGCCAATGGTTTCAGAACTGCCCTGGAATTCAAAAACCGGAACGTTGAAAAGAGAACTGGCCCAGGGGATGATGGACCCTGCAAGCCGGAGGGCTCTGGAAGCGGCATTATTGGTCAAGGAAAAACAGGGCGCTTGTATTACCACCATCACGATGGGACCTGCCATGGCAGAGGAGATTTTATATCAGGCCAAAGCCCTTGGCGCAGATAAGGGAGTATTGTTGACTGATCGTCAGATGGCGGGGGCAGACACGTTTTTGACCAGTCAGATTCTGGCAGAATATATTCAAAAGTCGTGTCAGACATTTGATCTTATATTGTGTGGTTCACAAACGAGCTACAGTGAAACTGCCCAGGTTGGCCCGCAATTGGCCGAAGAATTAAAAATTCCTGCAAGCGGCTATGTTAATTCCATAAAAATCAAGGGACAGGTGATTGAAGTTCAGCGGCATGTAGATGATTTCTCAGAAGTGTTAAGAATGGATTTACCAGGTCTCATAACAATTGATCTGTCAGCCTATAAACCAAGATATTTAGCCCTTGGAGGGATAGAAACAGCGTTTGGGAACCCTGATATAAAAATCATTCATGCAAAGGAGCTTGGATTAAGCAAAACGTTTTCTGCATTAAAGGATTCTCCTACAAGAATAATTGATGTTTTTTCACCAACAACCCAGAAAAAGAATACACTGTTGAAAGGAGCAGTCAAAAAAATTGTGGATCAGCTTTTTGATGATTATGGCAAAGTTATAAGCTCTGCCATGGGAAAAGACCTTAAAACACATGAACACGATGAGGCAAAATGAGCAGGAATAAAGATATATGGGTATTTGGTGATTACCGGAATTATTTCCAGAACAGGGTTACCCTGCAGATTCTATCAAGGGCAGTTGATTTGTCTTCAAAAACAGGTGCTCAGGTATGTGCAGTTGTTTTTGGACATAAGGTCGACGAGTATGTTGCAGAATATATTGCGCATGGTGCACAAAAAGTATATGTCATCGATGCCCCGAGGCTGAAGTATTACTCAATAGAAACCTATTCGTGGTTAATGACATGGCTTGTTAAAATGCACCAGCCTGAAACGCTTCTTGTTGGTGCGACCCGGTTTGGCCAGGAAACAGCACCACGGATGGCAAAACAGCTTAACACCGGACTGACAGCAGACTGCATTGACCTTGATATAGATGAAAAGGGCCGTCTGGTCCAGATTGCACCTTCGTTTGGTGGAAATTTAATAGCAAAAATTATTACGCCTTCCCACCGTCCGCAAATGGCAACTGTAAGACCTGGAACCTTTCAGGAAAAAGTGCATAATGATGAGGCAAGAGGCGAAATAATCAAGTTGGAAGTACCACAAGATTTACCAGAGGATAAAATTAAACTTGTCAGGTCTGAACACAGACCCTCAAAAAAGAAGAAGATTGAAGAAGCGGATATTGTTATTTGCGGCGGGCGGGGAATGGGAAGTAAAGGCAAGTTTAAAAAACTGTTCGATCTGGCCAGGCTTATGAATGCTGAAGTTGGTGCAACAAGACCTGTGGTATATTCTGAATGGATTTCTCATGATTCTCTTGTGGGGCAGGCAGGGAAAAATATAAAACCAAAAATACTGCTGTCCTTTGGAATCAGCGGCGCCATCCAGCATACGGCTGCTATCACGGATGCTGATTTTATTATTGCGATTAACAAAAATCCCAATGCCACCATGATGAAAATGGCAGATGTCGCTATCGTAGCAGATGCAAACCAGGCATGTCTTGGGATTATGAAGGCCATTAAAGAGAAAATCAGAGATTAGATCTTTACAGAAATATGGAAAGGGTTTTTTCGAGAAGGCTTTTTTCAGGCTTTTTTCTTTTTTTCCGTTTAACAGGGGTGTGTTGCGCTGCGGGCTCAAATTGTTCTTCCCGGCGTGATGGTTTTGTGTAATATTTAGAAATTTGCAAACTGGCATCTGTCAAATCTATCTGCATTTGCCGCAGTTTAGCCGGTATCATTCTGGCAACCGGTCCCCATATGCCAATGGAGAATCGTGGATAATTCAATGAATCTAAAATTGGCACAGCAACACTTCTTAATCCCAAATAGTATTCTTCATCGCAGATAGCGAATCCCTGTTTTCTGATTTGTTCTAACCGAATGAGCAATTTCTCTTTTGAGTCAATGGTCTTGTGTGTGATTTGCTTCCAGTTCGTGCAATTGCAATAATGGTGTATTTCGTTTACAGGCAAACTGGCTAAAATAGATTTCCCCAGGGCAGTATGATGGGCGGTTATTTTCTGTTCTGAATGTGGAACAAAACGGATAAGTTCCATGCTGTTTATTTTATCCACATAGATTACATTAGTTTCCTCAATGGCCCCAAGTGTTGTGGTTTCGTTATATTTGACCGACAACTGTTTTAAGTACTTGCGGGCAATATCTTTTACTTCGCTTCTTTGCTGGAACTTTCTGCTTATTTCTATAACTTTTATAGAAAGGTCAAAACATCCGTCATGATCACAAACAATATATCCAGCGTCATTATAAATAGAAAGAATTTGTTGAACGGTTAACAGGTTGTAGTTTAGTCTGTCAGAGACCTGCTTGTCACTTAAAGCACCCTGTTCTGAGAGAAGCTCTAAGATTTTCAGGCCTTGTCTGACAGATTTATTGTAGGCATATATTGTTGACAAAACAATCCTTTATTTTTAAATCACAATGTAGCTGTTTTTTTATGTAATTTTTTGTTGTGTGTCAAGGTAATTACCTGAATTTATAAAATAAACAGTGTTTTTTTAATTCCGGATATTAAAAGATAAAAAATGTAATAATTTGGGCCTTCAATGGAAAAAAATGTCATAATTTTGAGCGGTTTTTAGTTAAAATAAAAAGATTCCATTAAATGATTTTAAAAGAAAACAGATCAGAGAAAAAAAGTAGTTGTTGTTGGAGGGTTTAATAAAATCTTCATAAATCCACCTGGAAATGAGATTCTGATTTAAATCATAAAAAATCGGAAAGAGGTGAATATGATCCATCGTATTGTCTCGCTAATTGTCGTCATATGCCTGAGTCTAGCATGCCATGGGATTGCATCAGACATCACTATCGGCCTGTCCCTTCCCCTGACCGGTAAATACACCGAATTAGGAAAAATGCAGCAGAAAGGGTTTTTACTCTGGCAGCGCCATGTTAATGGTAAGGGGGGAATCTTAGGCAAAAAGGTTGATATCATTATCCAGGATGATCAGAGCTCTAAAGATGAGGCAGTAAAAATCTACACAAAATTAATTGAAAGAGAAAAGGTGGATTTTGTAATTGGGCCGTATTCCAGCGGGATATCCGAGGCCATTTTGCCGATTGCTGAAAAAAATCATTACCCTATACTGTTATCTGGTGCATCTGCCGATCGTCTGTGGGAGAAAGGATACCAATATGCCTTTGGCGTTTACACGCCAGCGAGCAAATATACAGTTGGATTTTTACAGATGCTGGTGAAGTATCAATTATCAGATCTTGCAATTGTTTCGGCAGATGATGCATTTTCAGTATCACTTTCAGAAGCGACACGAA
The DNA here is from genome assembly GCA_964343845.1 of uncultured Desulfobacula sp. Classification (GTDB taxonomy): domain Bacteria; phylum Desulfobacterota; class Desulfobacteria; order Desulfobacterales; family Desulfobacteraceae; genus Desulfobacula. Next base: position 175,587 of record CAYFKW010000005.1, read on the forward strand.
AATGGGCGAAAAGATTCAAGCTGAAAATTAAATATTTTCATACATTTGAAAAAGGCTTAAGAGATCTTACCGATATCGCATCTCAGGCAAAAATGTCCGGTTCAAATGTGATGATCGTTTGCGGCCATTTGAATGAATCCATTGACATGCGGAGGGCACTAAAGAAGATCGGCTGGTTCCCCAAGGCTTATTATGCATCTGTCGGACCGGCTACACAGAAATTTCAAACGATTTTAAAAGAAGATGCAGATCTCGTTTTTTCTTCTTCGCAGTGGGAAAAGGAGGTTGGGACCAAATTCCCCCGGGGGGAAAAATTTATTGAAGCATTCAATCATCATTATAAGATCTTTCCATCCTATCATGCTGCCACAGCGTATGCTGCGGGTATGATACTTGAAACAGCATTGAAAAAGAATGATTCGCTGGATAGAGAGGGATTGAGAAATATTTTATCCAAACTCGATACAATGACAGTGATTGGAAGGTATGGCGTAGATACCAAAGGTAAACAAAAAAGACATTTTCCCCTGATCATCCAGTGGCAGAATAGCAAAAAGAATGTTGTCTGGCCGGATTCCTTAAAAAATGTAACTCCCAGGTTTGAATAGGAGAAAATGATAGCGGATTTAAAAAAAAGCCTGGTGCTGAGGATTGCCCTGCCGGTTATAGTCCTTGTGTTTGCCATGGGATTGATGCTGGATCGGTTTGTTCTGAACGAAGTATCAGATTATATAAAAACAGAAGTTGAGCGTGACCTGGGTTCTATTTCGCGCAGGATCAGTAATATCTGCAATATTAATTTTGAGAACTTGCTGATGGCAGGTGAGGCAGATAATGACGAATCGCTCATTATCAAACAGGCACTAACGCTGGGGCAGGTTGAAGATTTTCTGACCCAGGAAAATTTAAAAGGTCTTATTTACGATAATAAAATCAACGAAATAATTTTAGAAACCGATTTGCCGTCAAAAGCAGATGAGTGGGTAGTAAAAGAAAGAGAATTCTTTGGGTTAAGGTTTACACAACTTAAAAATGACGGATGGTTTGCTTTTCATGAGAATTTTTTACCCTGGTCATGGCAGATCATAATTCTAAAAAACGAAACCGATTATGCATCTTTGGAAACACAAGTAAATAAAGCAAATTTTAATACATTACTTATTCTGGTCTTTGCATCTGTCTTACTCATCTTTTTTATACACCAGACCATTAAAAAGCCTGTCAACACGATTATTCATCCGCTGAAAAAAAAGCAGCAGCCAAACTACCAGGGTATTGATGTGTTCGAATTTTTAAGTAATTCAATATCCGGCATGATGGATTCCTTGAAACAAAGTGAAGAAAAATACCGTTCTGTTGTTGAGACTGCAACCGGTTTTGTCTGGGAGTTGGATCACAAAGGCAATTATACCTTTGTAAGTGAAACAATAAAGGATATTCTTGGGTATGATTCAAAAGAAGTGTTGGGTAAATCCCCGTTTTTTACCATGGATGACAAGGAAAGAGATCGAATGATAACACTTTTAAGTGAAAAGACATCCAATTCATTACCGTTCGAAAATATCGTAAATGAAAATAAACATAAGAATGGAGAGATTGTATTTCTTGAATCAGCCGGGGTGCCTGTATTTGACAAAGACAATAAGCAGATTGGCTATCGCGGCATTAATAGAGATGTGACCCGGCAGCTTCGTGCGGATGAAGAGTTGAAAGAATTAGAACGCCATCGTCAGCAGATTCATAAACTGGAAGCCATCGGTACACTGGCAGCAGGCCTGGCACATGATTTTAATAATTTGTTGTCAGTGATTATGGGAAACATTTCTTTAGCCAAAGTTGAGATAAAAAAAGATATCCATATTGTAAGACTTCTATCCCAGGCAGAAAAAGCATCTGCCAAAGCAGGGGAATTGGCCAAACAGTTAATCGTCTTTTCTGAAGGCGGCATGCCGATTAAAAAAGTCGGGTCCATAAGGGATTTAATCATTTCTACAATCAATTCATGCGTAAAAAACTCAAATATTAAACCGCTGGTCAATATACAAGACGACCTGTACCGGGTTGAGTATGATGAAATACAGATGAAACAGGTGTTTGAGAATATTTTTACCAACGCTGTGGAATCTATGCCTGATGGCGGACTGATAATTATTAATGCTCAAAATTTTAAAAGCGGGAAAAATACAAACGAAATTCTACCGCTGTTATCCGCAGATACGTATATTAAAATTGCAATTAGCGATCAGGGAAAAGGGATTGATAATAAAAATCTGGAAAAAATTTTTGACCCATATTATTCAACAAAAGAAATGGGAACAAAAAAAGGGTCCGGCCTGGGCCTGACCACGGCTTACTCTATTATTTCGCGGCACAGCGGCCGTATCTTTGTCAGTTCAGAACCAGGCAGCGGGACAACAATCTCAATATTTCTTCCTGCATTTGAAAAAGAGATGGAAAAATCAAAACCATATGAAGATATTAAATTGCCAAAAGCCAAAGTTAAAACAGGAAAAATTCTTCTAATGGATGATGAAAAAATGATTCGGACACTTGCCAATCATATGCTGAAGAGACTGGGATATGAACCTGAGATGGCCAAAGATGGGAATGAAGCAATTGAAAGATACAAGAAAGCGTTATCTGAGTGGCAGCCATTTGATTTAGTGATACTCGATCTAACCGTTAAGGACGGAATGGGCGGTAAAGAATGTATGAAAAGTTTACTCAAAATAGATCCCGGGATTAAAGCCATTGTTTCAAGTGGATATTCAACAGACCCTGTCATAACAGAATATGGCAGATATGGATTTAAAATGGCGCTGCCAAAGCCGTATAATAAAAATGAAATGGAAATAGCAATTAATGAAATCCTCCAGAACAAAGAATAGATATCACAGGCAGGATATTGGCCTAACCAGAGGATTCCAGACTTATCATTTTTTTTACAGAGCGATTAAAGATTAGAAGACAGCCTTAAAGTATTTTTATTAATACTGACACCCAATTTGGGGTGATACAGGTCATGACCCTTTGATTCAAAAGGAAGATAGATCAGCTTAACGGCCGTGGGCGTTACATTTATTTTTGATAACATCGGTCCATATTGTCTGGCCGGTTTCATTAAAGCACCAAGGGTTATCTTTATAGATTCAACCGCCTCTGCAGAAGGTTCACCGTGCTGAGCTTATGTGTCCCAAGAGACGATTTATCATCATCCCCGGGTTGTAAAATGGCCAGCTGGGTGATTAATCTTAAAAATATTTTGGGGCGAATCTTAAATGCGGGGGCCCAAAAGGAAATGACTTGTTTATTAAAATCAGGATTCGGTACTTTTGGCAGGTTGGCAAATTGTATTAAATCTGAGTAGAACCTGAGATCAATCAAGGAAATATCTGCATTTATTTTCCAGAAAGGCAGCAAGACATCCTTTTCACTGTTGGGTTCAGCGCATCCAAATTTTATTTTCACAAGCTTGCTGCCACGCGTGCGCCAGAGTGTCCCGCAGTTGCGGCACACCATTACAAGCGAGTCAAAACTGCCATCAAAATTCCATCCACAGGACGGGCAGAGTCCTGGAATGAAAGATATCTCTTTTTCCGGGCGGCAGATATGGGACGGCTCAACATTGATGCTGTTGTCAGCATCCGTACCAATGGGTTTATTTAGAATTCCGTCAAAGAGTAGATTCTCTTTTTTATAAAATGGAGAATAAATCAAGCTCACTGTTTCTCCAATGTTTTCCTGGAAGAACGTGTTCCTGGGTCTGGTCTGTTTGTTCATATTGATGAGCGTTTGTTTAAATGCCCAGGGACGTAAAAAAGTTCCTCTTGTTTTGGAAGAAATAAGTTTCAGTGTAAGGGCCTGAGATCGAAATCCCAATGAAAATGGAATGTCAGGCGGCTTGTGCTGCATTGCAATACAGCTTATATCAAGGAATTTATAATCAACACCTTTCAATAAACATGTAAATTGAACCCCTTTAAATCGCCAATAGGGAATATAAATAAGCGGTTGGTCTTCAGGTATTTGTTTATGGGGAGAAAAGACATACCTGAAAAATCCCTTTTGTGAAATGCAGGATCTTACCCTGCAGAACTCACACACAAAAAAAAGCGTCTCTTCCTCAAGTATGGCGGGTGCCCCGCATTGGGGGCATTGATGTTGGACTTTAAAATTAATGATGTTCTCCGCAACTATTACAATAAACTGAATCCAAAAGATTTTCTGCACCGCAGGCTGAACAGAATTTTGTTTCTGCTTTTTGATGAACTTTTTGACCGCATCTAGAACAGAAATTGGCGCCAGGTGTAATATTTTTGCTGCAGTTTTCACATTTTTCAAAAATAACCTGTTGATGACCACACTGGGGACAGAATTTTGCATCCATTGGAATTGGATTCTGACATTCCTGGCAGGCAGTCTGTTGTTGAATGCCTCCTTTTTGGCTTTGAGGGGACAATTGTTGGGCAAACATGGCCGGCATCATCATCCCCATTCCCATGCCCATACCGGTACCTGCGCCTGCACCGGCAGACCCATCAGTACTTTCAGAAATTTTTTCCATAGCCATGGCAGCCTTCATTTTCATCAGTTTGTTCATGTCATCAAACACAGCCATTCTGCTTTTATCATCAATGGCTTTTTGAACTTCCGGTGGTGGTGTAATAGAATTGATGTACAGACCATTTATGGACAGGCCGAATTTTTCAAAGTCCTCATGAATTTTTAAGGAAAGCCCTTCAGCAAGCTCGTCATATTGTGACGGCAAATCAAATATGGTGTTGATGTTCTCGCCCATAAAATCGTTAAATTTGGAGACAACAACCTGGTTCAGGTAATCACTTATTTCTTCTGTTGTATAGACGCCTTGAGTCCCAACCAACTGGTTGATAAATAAAACCGGCTGAACAATTTTTAGATTAAACACACCAAAAGCTCTCAACCTGACCAATCCGAGTTCACTGTCTTTAAATGCAACAGGATCTCTTGTGCCCCATTTAAGATTGGTAAATGTTTTTAAGTTTGTAAAATATACTTCAGCCCTTAAAGGGCTTTTGAATGCCCAGGGGAGACTGGCAATTTTCGTTAGAAGCGGGATATTGCCTGTTTTTAACGTATGGCGGCCAGGACCGAACACTCCCACAGCCTTTCCTTTGTAAAAGAAAACAGCTGCCTGGCTTTCTCTCACAGTGAGTTGTGCGCCAAACTTGATTTCACCAGATCCATGCTCAGGGATTCTGGAAACAAAGGATTTACCTGTTTCATCAAACCATTCCAATGATTCAAGAAAAATAACATTGTCAGTACCCATAGGAAATCTCCAAATTGTTAAAGATATACAGTTTAAAAGCAGACTGTATTTAAAATACGTTAAATTAACAATTGGGTCAATTATAACATTTACCGGAAAGGTTTTACTATACAGCCGATGATTGACAAGGGTATATAACGATTGCCATAAAGTTTTCGTTTTGTGGAGAGTGCATAGATCACAGACAGTTGAAAGGGGGTGTGGTTGGAGTGGCGTTAAAACAGCATTTTTGCAGGAAGTCTGAAAATATTTCTGGCAAATTCTATAATCGCCATTCAAACCAATCCCCTGTCAATCATATATAGCAATTCTCAAAAATCTGTTGAGTTTTGATTTTTCTTTAAAGGAAAAGACATGAACTATTTAAAGGCAGCCGGCAGCGGTGCCGGCATAGTATTTAGTCTGCCTGAGGTTTCCGGGCTTTAAATATCTCAAAGGAATCCCACTCATAAGATCCCCCGTTGTTGGTCAGCTCAAACCCTGTAAAATTGTCCCTGTAATAGACTTCATAAGTTTGAAGGATGACATCTCCATCAATTAAAACATTCATCGCCCCGTTGGTAAACCGAATCCATGACAGGGTGTGAAGGTTTCCATCATTGATTTCCGGGAATTTGGTGCCGGCACCAACCACAAAACTTCTTGATCTGCTTTCTCTTATAATCTCCATGGGATCTGCTTCAGAATGATTTGCCTTAATTTTCAGCCGGTATCTGGGTAAAAGGCTTTGAGATCCCAGAAGGGTGACAACCATCTCTCCCTCACCAGAGGATTTGAATTTAAAATTCATTTCAAATGCAGGCGGAAAAGTTCTTTGTGTATAAATGGACGCAGGTTGTACAGGCTCAGGCATCTGTTCAGGTATCTGTTCTTCCTGCTGGGATTCTTTTTTGGGAGCAGGCCCGAAAATACTGTCTAAAAGGATGCCAACAGCCTCCGCTTCAATGGATTTGTTCTTTTCTGGCATCTCTTCCGGCTTTTTTTCTGACTCAGTTCCAACCGGCTGCATGGCAACCAAATTTGATAGACGGCCTGCGTCATTCACAGAAAAATGGCCTGATTTTACGATCCACTCAGGGGTCTTATTGAAATTGCCGTCTGCAAACGTATCTTTAAAAAAAAGTTCTCTCAACTGGGATTTATATTTTTCAACCAGTCGGCTAAGCTCTTCCAGGAATTTCGGGTGGGCAACCATTCTTTTGTCTGCATCTTCAATTTTAGTTTCCAGCTCAAAAATCATGGCCTTTAGTTTCTGGTTCTCATCTGATTGTGCGCCTGCAGAAGTCAACATAAAGAAAAGGGAAACACTCAGGAAGGTCCCGATCAGCCGGTATTTGGTTAAAGCTTTCATCTTATTCCCTCAATGCGCCTTAAGTTGTCTTTTGTTAAACCTTTAACATCGGTTTGGTATAAATCAATTTTCTGACGGATGTTTAACAGCATCTGACGATTCCTTTGTCCCTTTTTTTTTATTTGTGAACGTCTGCTGTAAAAAATTGAAAAACTTCTTAATTGCAGCCCAGATCTTAGGGAGCAGCCAGATCATCAAAATGATAAAAACGATTAAGATTGACAGGAAAATGATTGGATGCTGCAGTGCCGCCCAGACCCCTGCAATAACGGCGATATCCTCTAAAACAGAGGCTGTCCAGTTGCTGACCGGTTCAGGGGAGGCATTTATGAGCAATCGGGTCCCGGCTTTGGTAAAATGCGTTCCGGCAGCAATGCCGCCGCCAAGTATGGCAGCCGCAAGTGAGACGGCAGGATTGACATCTCCGACAGCTCCAGCCGCAATCATAACACCGGCAGGAATCCGGATAAACGTATGAATTGTATCCCAGCCTGTATCTACGCCCGGGAATTTGTCTGCAAAGAATTCAACACAATACATCAACCCTGCTGCACCCAAAACCATCGGGTTCATTAAAATTTCAAGACCCTGAGGCAGCACTATCGTGTCTGTCAGACCCATGAATCCCAACACCAGTATGGTTGCGTATAGATTAATGCCGCTTGCCCAGGCTGCACCCATTGTCAGGGAAATTGTTTTGATAATATCATCCAGCTGTTCCATAACATCCACCTATTCTATAACCGGCTAAAGTTTAATCTTCGCCTCTGTATAATCAATCATATCTTTTAGACCTTCATTAAGCGACGGATTGTTGGTCTGGCAAAATACCAGGGGTTGAGAGAACAGCAAAATCTGGGGATAATATAGAAGACAATAAGATAAATTTTTGCATGTGAAAGTCCTTTTTTGTCAAACCAGAGTCATTACATCAGCCCTGTCGTATGGGAGCAATTATGATTTCCACCCGGCGGTTCATCGCATGATCAGATGATATGGGACGGGATTCACCATATCCCACCGTCCTTATCCGCTGCGGCATGACCCCGTTATTCATCAATTCATTTGCAACAGACTGGGCCCGCCTTTCTGATAACGCCTGGTTATATTCTTCTGATCCCCTGACATCTGTATGCCCGCCAACTTCAATGGTTGTCTGGGGATATTTGTTTAAAATTTCTGATATCCGCCTGAGTTCAGTGTATGCCCCGGGCTTCAATTGATCAGAATCGTAATCAAAGTAGGCCTCTCCTTTAAAGGTTGCTCTTAAAATATCCTGCTCTCTTTGGATGCTGGCAGATTCAGAAGCTGCTATGGCATTGCGCAATTCCTGTTCCTGCAGGTCCATATACTTGCCGATCTGGTTGCCTGCAATACCGCCTAGTGCCGCACCAATACCCGCGCCGATAAGGGTGGATTCCGTATCTTTTCCAATAGCCTGGCCCAGAATAGCCCCGACACCGGCCCCGACACCGGCACCAACAGCCGTACCCTGCTCCTGTTTGGTCTGTAAATTGGCACAGGAAACAAAAAAACAGCCAGTAAAAACAACCAGGACGACTACGATAATTTTTTTCATGTTCAATTCTCCTTTTCTATACCTTTAGACACCGGCAGGTTCAAAACATTCATTTTTTTATTTATTAAAAATAATTCATTATTCAAATATTTAAAGGAAAGCTGTTCAAGTATCATAAAAATATGGCCAAAAGTAAACCTTCTCTTAAAAAAAATGAAGTTTTTCGATCCATGGGTGTCAAACAAAATAGACGGCAGAAAAGTTTATTAATTTTAATCTATAAAAAGGAGACGCTGTCATGAAAAGGGTTATACAGATTTTAACGATATTGATGATGGTAACAGTGTTTGCACTTTCAACTGCATATGCTGATGGCAAAGGTCATCGAAAAAAAAATAACGGTCATGGGCATGGATATGGACATGCAAAACATGGTGACCGGCATTACCATGGTCATGCAGGTTACAAACATCACAAAAAGTATCACAGGTATTCACGTCATAAAAATCATCCTCAATATCGGCACAGGCACAGTCATCGCCACAACAGGCAGTACCATGATCCTGCAGTTGATTACTTAAGACTGCTGAACGCTTACGCAGCCATCGTCATCAGAAATGACAGAAACGATCGCAGCCATTATCACAACAGGCATAATAGAACATACAGACGTCACCGCTGATTTTCACACAACTGGACAATGCGATGAAATAGTAATGTAAGATTTATCTGAAATTAAAGAAGAACATAAGGTTAAGGCAATAGTTCTTCAGGGGAGAGAACCAATTTGCCTTGTGGGCCGAGCAATTGCTTGGCCCACTTTTTTTTAATTGATTAAAATGAAAAATACCCTTACTTTTATACGTAAGGGAACGATGATATCTTTTGGTGATAATATGACGAACAAACTCAGTTATGAAGAACTTGAAAAAAAAGTTCAGGTGTTGGAACAGGTAGAACGTGATCGCCTGAAAGTTGACAAGGCATTTCGGGAAAGTGAAGATCGGTTTTTAAGCCTTTTCAAAACAAACCATGCCATCATGCTGATAATTAATCCTGACACGGGAGATCATTGATGCAAATCCTGCTGCCCTGGATTTTTATGGATGGGATTATGCCCGGATCTTGAAGCAGAATATTACAGATATCAATACACTGAGCAGAAAAGATGTGTTGGATGAAATGAAGAAGGCAAAGCAGGAAAAACGCAGACATTTTTATTTCAAACACCAGACAGCCTCAGGCGAGATTAAAAACGTTGAGATTTACAGTGGACCCATAAAATTTAACCAGCAGAAATTTTTATACTCCATCATTCATGATATCACTGAAAGGAAGAAAGCTGAAAAAGCCTTACAGGAAAGTGAAGAAAAATATCGGCTTTTATTCAAACATGCACCTGTCGGTTTGTTCGAAATTGATCTGGTCAACTATAAATTTGTCAGTGTAAATGACGGATTATGCGATTATTGTGGGTATACAGAAGAAGAATTTTTATCGATGAATCCCATACACCTGATTTCAGATGAGTGCCAGACATTGTTTCTTGACAGATTTTCCAGGTTGATGGCAGGAGAGAAAATTCAAAGCCAGGTGGAATATGATATTGTAAAGAAAGATGGCGGGATCATATCTGCACTATTTAATATTGAATATATTTATGAAGATGGAACACCTGTGGGAGCGCTTTGCGTGGCTCATGATATAACCGAACGAAAAAAAGCAGAAAAAGAAAAAGAAAACCTCATTCAGCAGCTTCAAAATGCATTGGATGAGATCCAGACACTGCAAGGCATCATTCCTATCTGCTCTGGCTGCAAAAAAATAAGAGATGACAAAGGGTATTGGAACCTTCTGGAATCTTATATTGAAAAATATTCAAGTGCATCTTTTACGCACAGTCTTTGTCCGGACTGCTCTGACAAATATTATGGGGATGAAGCCTGGTATATTGAAATGAAAAAGAAAAAGAATGACTATCCAGGCCGGAACCCTTTATTATTCACATAAAATCGCATGAATGGCATCTGCTTCTGCTTTCACGGATTTTGTAAGGATGCTTCCATTCAGTGTTCCCTTTTCCCCTTCAATTTCTGTTGAATTGTCATACTTTCCTTTACAAGCAGCATCTTCCTATTTTAAAATAGTCAGATCGTTGGAATGATACTATTTCTTCAGCATTTTATCTAAAATGAAAGGAGGCTGTTATGGCCAGCACACCATCAAATAAAATGCCGGATTCAACTATCGTGCGATCAGACCCGGAGGCAATCCGGCAGTCTTTCAGGGTACCGGTGGAATTCCAGGATGACAGTATGGTCAAGATTAATCATCAAACCATTCGTGTTGTGGATATCAGCCCTGATGGACTCAATGTCGCCGGTACAGGACAGGTGCCGTTTGCCGCCGGACAGTTGATTGAAGAGTGTGAATTACGTATCATGGGCAGCCGGATATCGAATTTGACCGCCCGAATCGTTCATTGTGCAGGCGGGCCTGACGGGAACTGGAACAGTGGTCTCCAGTGGATTGACCTGGGCGATGATGTCCAGGAGCAGATTGCAGCGGTCGTCTCAAAGATTAAAAAGAGACTGCGGAAGAATGTCCGGGAATGATTCAGGTAAATTTCAAAAATAATGCATGAAACGGTTTCAATGGCTGATGCAGACACCATTTATTCTTTTAAAACCGGCGGCCGGGCAAAGTAGATAAACACTGCT
>CAYFKW010000005.1:186511-188715 GCA_964343845.1 uncultured Desulfobacula sp.
ATGCAAACAAGAGAAACGACATGGTATAACTCTGTGTGGCATCATAGATTAAACCGGCGATTACCGGCCCGAATGCAGCACCAGGCATGGTAATCAATCCCATGGTGCCGGCCACTGTTGCAAATGACGGAATTCCGAAACACTCCCCGGTGATCAAAGACTGCATCATCAAAAGAGGGCCCATGGTCAGCCCGAAAACAAAGGTGCATGCATACAATATAATGATATGGCTGCTGAAGGCCAGGGTCACCACAGCAGATCCCTGGAGAAGAACACAGCCAATGGTGACATACCGTTTGTCTGCACGGTCCACAAAGCTCCCGATCACAAGGCGGCCGATGATGCTGGCACCCGTGGTGATGCTGACTGTCAGGGCAGCCTGATGGGATCCCAGATACTGGGACAGAAATGAGACCTGATGGACAAGGTAAGCGATCTGGCCGGCCAGAGCAAGCATGAAAGCAATAGAAATAGACCAGAACGCCATGGTTTTCATGGCCTGAATCCGTGTCCATGTCTGCATCTGGAATCCGGGGATTTGACCACCCTCTTCTAAAGCTTCAGGCGATGGGTCACCGTCAGGGGACTGGCCGATGTCTGAAGGCCGTTGTTTGATGAAGATGAGGGTAACCGGTATAACAACAGCAACATAGATGACGGCCAGAATGGTAAGGGCCTGGTTGAATCCAAGTCTGAGAATGAAAAAACTGGTCAGCGGTACCATGATCATGCCGCCGACACTCAGACCGTTGCTGGCAATGCTCATGGCAAATCCTCTTTTTCGAATAAACCAGTTGGTCAGAAGGGTATTAACGGGTACGAGCGCAGTGGCACAGAATCCCAGTGCCAGGATAAAGTAAATGATAAAAAGCTGTGGCAGACTGTTGATCCGGGGCAGTGCAAGAAGGCCCGCACTGAAGAGACACGATCCCAGGATCAGGAACCATTTGGGGCCGTACCGGTCCACCCACCGTCCCATTACAAGGCCTGCAAGGCCGTTGGTAAAAAAGAAAAGGGTAATGGCGGCAGAAACTGTCCCTTTTGACCAGGAATGCATACTGCTTAAAGGATCAAGGATAACGCTGTGGCAGTAAAACCCGATCCCGGAAGCTATAAAAAGGATGATGGAACCGGCAAACACGATCCACCACCCGTAAAATCGGTTCATAAAGGTCTCCTTCAAATTGATGAGGCATTCTCTCATAAACAGGTAAAAGATAAAAGCGCAAAAGGGTTTTGAGCTTGTGATAAATAAAAAATATGCTTGAAAATCACTTATTTTCACAGGGTGAACAAAAAATTTTTCAGCCATGGTTTTGACTTTCATGGGTTTCATGATTATTACATAGTGCTGACACGTATGTTCCTGCAGCGGTTTGCAGACATTGCTGCGATATAAAAGAGACTAAAAGGAGACAGATATATGGGCCTGCTCAACCTGTTGTTCAGCGATCCGTTCTCATTCATCGTCATTGCCGTTCCGCTGATGTATGCGATTATCTTTCATGAACTTGCCCACGGATGGGTGGCATTACAAATGGGGGATCCCACTGCAAAAAATCAGGGACGCCTGAGCCTGAATCCATTAAAACATCTTGATCCCGTGGGGACGCTGATGCTGTTTGTCGTGGGGTTTGGCTGGGCAAGGCCTGTACCGGTAAATTTCAGTTATATCCGGGATTATCGGAAAGGGCTGGTCCTGGTTTCGTCAGCCGGGATCATTGCAAATATCATCATGGCATTCCTGGCGCTTTTTGCCTATAGTCTGCTGTCTGTGCCTCACACTAGCAAGACCGGACTGCTGCTGGCTTCTTTTGCCAGGATCAATATTATCCTGGCAGCCTTCAACCTGATCCCCATACCGCCACTGGATGGGTCTAAAATTGTGATGGGGTTTGCACCCCCTGATATTCAGGCCTTTCTGATACGACTTGAGCGATTTGGATTCCTGATTGTTATCGGATTGCTTTTCCTGGGGGTCTTGAATCCTGTGATTGATTTCCTGCAATGGGTGATCCTGTCCATTATCAGCCTGCTGCTGCCGTAAATTCCGGAGAAGTGATAGTTGATGACTGCAGATATAACATTTCAAACATATATGCTTCTGTTTTTTACAGGGTTATGTTCCGGGTTTGTAGATTCCATTGCCGGCGGGGGAGGGCTTATAGCCCTGCCTGTTCTTTTTTCAGTAGGCCTGCCGCCAC
>CAYFKW010000005.1:188725-214550 GCA_964343845.1 uncultured Desulfobacula sp.
AACAAGCTCCAGGGCAGCTGTGGAACGCTTTCAGCCTCATATAACTACATCAAAAAAGGGGTGGTGCGGATTGATGACAGCTGGTCAGGCATCCTGTTTACCTTTATTGGATCCATGCTCGGGGCATGGGCAGTACAACAGATAAAAGCCGGGGCCCTGGAATACCTTGTGCCCGTACTTTTGCTTTTTGTGTTTTTCTATACATTGTTTACAAAAAACCTTGGCAGCCAGCCTGGAAACCTTAAAATGCCACACCATTTTTTTTATTTTTTATTTGGACTGGGACTGGGGTTTTATGACGGTTTTTTTGGTCCGGGAACAGGATCTTTCTGGACAGCAGCATTATTGTTTTTTCTAGGGTTGGACATGAGAAAGGCCTCAGGCATCACCCGTGTGATGAATTTTACCAGCAATATCGTTGCGCTGGCTGTTTTTATTATCAGTGGGAAAGTGTTGTATTCAATCGGCCTTTGTATGGCCGCAGGGCAGGTGATAGGTGCCAGGGCCGGGTCCAGTTTGGCAATTAAAAAAGGGGCTGCATTCATCCGGCCTGTTTTTTTAACTATTGTCTTTTTGACCATTGTAAGACTTGTCTGGAAAACGTATTTTTCCTGACAGGACATTTCATTGGTCTGCATGGTGTGTTCTATTGCCGGAATTGTATGCAGTGCGCCTGCAGTTTCAAGACATCAGCAAAATACCACCTGGATATCCTGAACAAAACACGCCGTAAAAGCTATTGACCAAAGCAAGCTTTTTTTTACTTTGGATTATTTCTTTGTCAGCGCTTCCACGGCTATTTCAACATCCACAACATCGCCCACCACCCCCATTTTCAGGAATTTACCGTTTCCAACATGGTAGTCGAGTCTAGGGATTATAAATTTAGTGATAAACCCACCCACGTTATTCTTTTTATCAAATGGGTGCTGGGTTGGATTCAGGAATTCAAACACCAGGGTAATATTTTTTGTCACATCCTTGATGGTCATATTGCCTTCCAATTCATATTGATTCCCCATTTTATGGGAGATCTTTGTTGATGTGAACGTCATTTCGGGAAATTTATCTGCATGAAAAAAATCTTTTGATTTTAAGTGGTTGTCGCGTTTTCCATTGTTTGTGTTCACACTTTTGACATTGACAGTGAAATTAATCTTCCCTTTTGAAGGCTGTTGAGGATTAAAAAGGATGTCGCCTGTAAATTCATTAAAAGTGCCTGACACTGTCGTGAGAATGTGTCTTACCTGAAATCTGATTTCAGAATGATCAGGGTCAATTTTCCACTGCCTGCCAAAAGCGGAAGTTGCAAACAACAGCAGCGTTAACAGGATACATAGTCTATAAATATATTTCATTGGAAATCTCCTTATTAAAAGTTCTGTCAGATATTGTGTTTGTTATATGTCATCATCATTTTTAACTTCTTCCTGCCTATTAGTCTTTATTTTAAATATTTCCTTACAATTAGCATCAGGCTTAAAGAAAAAAAGGTGGTTAAGGCATAAAAAGGGACCCCGGATTCAAAGGTCTTGCTGACATTGATGATATGAATGTACAATAGAACAATGATGATTGGAGCAAATGATTTATGCAGCATCCGCCACACCCTATAGTCGAGTTTGAGCTTTTTCTGCCAGTGAGAGATCAGAACAAAAAGCACCAGAAGAGTTAACAGCACGATCCCTGTTATTTCAGGCCAGTATTTTGATTCAAATGGAAACAGCACAAAATGATCCGCCCCAAGGATAAAGACAGGATGGGAAATTGCTGCCGCAAGAATAATCAATCCATTTGTCCTGTGAGACTGGAAAAGGTTCTTCATTTTAAACACTTTTTCCAAGGGGGCAAACCGGCTGATAAAAACGAGCTGATAAAAGATAAGAATGGTTGCACAGATCCCCAGTATTTTTCCTGACCTGAGCAGGAATTTGTCAATGCCTGTCTTGTAGAATATGGAAGGGGATTCAAAATAATAAGGGATACTGCAGGCAATGCCAAGGAATGAAATAGAGAGGAGAATATAGGCAATTTTGATGCAGCCAAAGTTTTTCATAGGATCACCTGAATGTTGATGGAAACCAGATTTTTATCATACCAGAACGGTATGCATTGAGACGGGCCCTGTCAATTCCCGGGCGTTGATCCTGCCCGGTCAACAGGAGTTATAAAACAGGACAAGATCTGTAAAAGAAAAGCAGCAGATGTGGTTCTAAGGTTTATTTACTGGCTTTGAATTCCCAGCTCACACTCACGGTCATAATACTGTCGCCAACTTTTTGTAGAACTTTTGGGACATATGCTGGTGTGTCACCCACCTCATTGAGGGTAAAACTGATGCCGGATAAAGATCTGCCATGGGCAGCCCAGGTTTTATTTCCGGACATGGTGCCGCCTTTTCCCATTTCTGCACGGATGAAGATGCTGCCCACAGCCAGTTCAGGTTCTTTTTTTTCATATTCTTTACAGGGACAGCTGTCTCCATATCTATTTTTTCAGACGCAATTTCTTTGTCAGAAAGGAATTTCCATTCTTTGGTTTCTCCGTTTTTCAAGGTCGCTTTTTTGCTACAGAGCCTTGTTTTATAGGTGTTAAAGGTGAATCAACAGTACGGTGTGTGACTCATTTTGCCCGGTATTTACCTTTGAGACCATTTAAGGCGCTGCAGGCGGATAAAGAAATCTCCTATAGAAATTCCTGTATTTTTTCCGATGTCTGGCCAATCTGTTCCATATCGCCAGGAACCGGGTCCCATTTGGACACTGTCAGCCCATCATCTGACCATCTTGGAACAATGTGGACATGCAAATGCGGTACGACCTGATTGGCGGCTTTTCCATTGAGTTGAAGAATGTTCATGCCGTCAGGGTTCAACGCCTTTTTAACTGCTTCTGCAATTTTTTTTGTGGCGGCCATGACAGCAAGAAAATCTGATTCCGGTAATTCATCTATCGTAATGCCGTGATTTTTGGGTATGACGAGCAAGTGGCCGTTACTCATAGGATTGATATCCATGAAGGACAAAACTTTATCGTTTTCGTAAACTTTTGTGCAAGGTATGTCTCCATTAACAATTTTACAAAAAAGACAGTCCATAAATTTACCTCCTTTGAACATAAAATAGGAATCTGTAACATCGTAACCAGGATACACAGTCTAACATTTATTACCATATTTATTTTAAGGTCGTTGCTTTGTCAAACCATAAGAAAAAAATTATATGCCCGAATTCCCATTGAAATCATGGGGGTTCTCAAAAGTCTGTTCTGCTTCCATTTCAGGTATAACCAACTATTCGTGAACAGAGGATAGGGGTGATGGTTTTTACGGACTGGATTTCTGGAAATATTATTTTTAAGTAATTTTAGTTTCATGCTATGATGTAATTATAAAAAAAGGAGATTAATTACGATGAGCAACGAAGAATTCCACAAAACAAATGAGGAGCACCTGGTCGGTGAAGCCAAGTTAAAAGCCGATATCGGCAGGATGGGTGATATAATTGCTCAAAAAGAAGGGTATGAGAACCTGTTTGGCATGGAAGCGGTTTATCGGTATCTAATCGATAAATACAACTGGCTCCCGAACCAGGTCCGTTCACTTTCGGTTGATGATCTCAACATGCTGCTGGACGGATATGAAATAGAATAACAAATTTCACACCTGTTCGATTATCAGTTTTACAGCTGCATCAGTGTTGAAAAAATACTTTTTTTTCAAGGACATTCATTGAGGACAGGATTAATTGCATCTCGCTCTCAGAGAAACGGCCGGCGTTTTCCCAGAATTTTTTCTGTATTTTTTCAAATGTACACTGCATAAGCTTTTTCCCTTTTTCTGATAAGCTTATGGCAGTTTTTCTCCTGTCTTCTTCATCAATTACTTTTGTAATAAGGTCCAGGGTGGAGAGCTTTTTAAGCTCCCTGCTGGCGTTGGGCAGCGAAATATTCAGACAATCAGCGATCTGGCTTGTTGTTACGGCGCTGCTGAAATAAACATATTCCAGGATAGAATGCTGCTGGGGAGTGATTTTATCAGATCGGGCATCTTTCATCAGGGAATGGGTATTGGCATGTACCGCTCCAATAAACCCGATAATAGCTTGAAAAAACAGGTTGTTATCCATGCTGGTGTGCTCCTGTTGTGTGTGTTGTACCGATGATATACTTGTCAAATGATAATTATCATTTGACAAGTATATCGATTTGGTCTATTTTACTTATCAAATGATAACATAAAGGAGCTGATATGAACACATTAATTATTTACACGCATCCGAATCACCAGAGCTTAAACCATG
This sequence comes from uncultured Desulfobacula sp., assembly GCA_964343845.1. Taxonomy (GTDB): domain Bacteria; phylum Desulfobacterota; class Desulfobacteria; order Desulfobacterales; family Desulfobacteraceae; genus Desulfobacula. The sequence goes on from CAYFKW010000005.1 coordinate 193,026, forward strand.
CTTTTCTGGAGCATACCTTAAAAGGTATAGACGAAAATGAAAATACAGGCAAGGTCAAAGTGCTTGATTTATATAAAGAACAGTTTGACCCGATTCTTTTTTTTGATGAGAATAAAAAGCGATGCGACATGCACACGGATCCCAGGTTTTCAGTGTATAGAGAGCAGATTATCTGGGCAGACAGGATGGTCTTTATCTATCCTATATGGTGGGGAAGACCCCCTGCCATGTTGCTTGGATACATTGATCAGCTGTTTTCAACTAATTTTGCGTATCGGAACAAAGGCACATATTCCCATGAAGGCCTTTTTAAAGGGAAATCTGTGATCTGTATTTCAACGATGAAAGGTCCAAAATACTACCCTTTGTTTTTTTTGAATAATGCACATAAGGCGTTAATGAAAAAAGCAATATTCAATTATGTTGGAATTAAACAGGTTAAATTCTTTGAATTCGGCAGTGTTGAAAAATCAAAAGAAAAACAGAAACCCAAGCTTGAAAAAATCTATCATTATTTCAAGGCACTTCCGGCATGATGATTCAAGCAATGCGGTTTAAACTAGGGTGAATCTCAAAAATCTGTTGTGTTTCGATTTGAGTTATAACCAGATATTTGTGAACACAGAAGCGTTATTAATACTATTAAGTTTCATGCTTTGTGAAGATGATAGGCCCCGGGTAGTCTAAAAGGATGTGCTTTCAGCAGGTGCCACTCCTTTTTATGATATCGTATCTTTATCGCTGATCAAGATTTGGCCCGGTTTTTTCCGGCATTCTCGGTTTCTCGAAGCCGATAAAAAAGGCCAGCAGGGATGGCACCACAAAAAGAGTGAACAGCGTAGACAATGCCAGGCCGCCCAGAAGTACGCTGCCAAGTCCACGGTACAGTTCACTCCCTGACCCTGTAGAGATGACCAGGGGCAGCATTCCGAATACCGAAGTCGATGCACTCATGAATATGGGCCTTATCCGGGTTCGGACAGATTCTGTTATGGCCGTGATACGCTTATGTCCATTGTAGCGGACATTGTTTAAAGACTGATGCACAATGAGGATGGCGTTGTTCACGACTGTTCCCACTAAAATGATAAATCCCAGCAAGGACACCACGTCAAACCCCTGGGGCGCAATAAATGTGTCCACCAGGCGCAGACCAATAAATCCGCCGGCTCCAGCCAGGGGAACTGTAAAAAGGATGATCAGCGGATAAAAGAAGTTTTCAAACAAGGCAGCCATGAGCAGGAAAGTAATAACGACAGCCAAAAGGAAATTCCACTGAAGGGCCAGCCTGGTCTGGGTGAGCTTGTCTGCATTTCCCCCCAATCGGATGTCAACACCCGGCAGCCGGCCTTGTTCCTGCAGTGGGGTAATGACCTTTTGAGATACAATTTCCATTGCCTCCTGAAGCGGCATGGCATTGGGCGGGGTCATTTGAAGCCTGATATGCCGTTTGCGTTCTAAATGATTGATCTGGGTCATGCCCCGGGTATAGACAAGGGAGGCCAGGTCGCCGATACGGGCTTGACCGCCCATGGGACTGATAATCGTTGTGTTGAGAAGGTCTTCCGGTGTCTGGCCGCTCATTTCCGGTCCTTTGATTACAAGATCTAACTGGCGCTGGCCCTCTGGCCGGAAATCATCAATTTTCCGCCCGTCCATTAAAACGTCTACCCATGTACCGAATTCGGTTTCCGTCAGTCCGGCAGCAGCCAGTTTTTTCCGATCCGGTTTGAGCCGGGCTTCAGGATAGGTTGTCTCAAGGGAGGGGATGGGCCGGATTTGCGACCCCGGAAGCCGACCCATGAGTGCCCCGAATAACTGGCCACCTGCCGCTATAATCTGATCAAGCTTTTCACCGGTAATATCCACGTCAATGGTCCTGCTGGAGGCAATATCTGTCTGGAAAATACCTGCCTGGAAAGCAAACCCGAACACATCAGGCATGCTGTTCGCAATGCGGTTGAAAAGCGGCAGGGTTTTGCCTGCTTCGGTTTCGTGAATGCTGACCCCGCCCAGTATGGTGAACCCGTCTTCTCCCACATACCAGGAATCCTCGATCATGGGGATACCGTCTTTCCAATCTTCTGACTGGTATGGCGCCAGCTGGTCCATAAAGAATTTTCCCATTTCCTGGCGTTTTTCTACGGAACTGCCAGGCGTGGGGATGAGAACAGCCAGGACCAGGTTCTGGTTCCCCTGTGGAAGGTATTCGGTTTTAGGCATCAGCTGCCATACAAGGGTCACGGATAAAGCAGTAAACGCCAGAATACAGGTAAGCCGGGTCAGTGCATTTTTTAAAAAAAAGGAAGAAACCGTCATGAGTGCCCTGTGGCACCGGGTGCCGATCCATTGGAAGACTCCGGTTCTTTTTTTGAGTTTTTTATTGCCGGAGAAACCGTAGAGCCGGTTCAGGACAGCCGGAATCACGGCCACGGATACAAACAGGCTCAATGAAATGGAAAAGGTGATGGCAATGGCAATATCCCGGAAAAGCTGGCCTGCTTCTTCCTCAATGAAAATTACCGGAACAAAGACTGCAACGGTTGTGGCTGTGGATGCAAATACAGCACCCCACACTTCGCGGGCGCCTTCAAAAGCCGCGTTGAAGGGTGTCTTGCCCATGTGCCGGTGGCGGTCTATATTTTCCAGTACCACAATTGCGTTGTCCACCAGCATGCCAACCGCAAAGCTGATACCGGCCAGGCTCACTACATTCAGGTTGCGGTCCAGGATCCAGAGAAAAAGAAACGTACCAATGACTGAAATTGGAATAGACACGGCTGTTGTGATGGTGGCTGATGCACTGCCGAGAAAAATCATGAGAACTATAATGGCCAGAGCACCGCCGATAAATACGTTTTTCTTTACCAGTTCAATCGCATTGATGATATACGGTGCCTGGTCATAAACCCAGTCCAGTATCAGGCCTTCGGGTGCAAGAATTTCTTTGTTGATGCGGTTGACTTCTGCCGACAGTCTTGCCACGAGCGCGATGACATTGGCTCCCTGTTCTTTTCGTACGCCAATGGCAATGACCTGTCTGTTGTTCTGCATGACCACACCTGTGGCCCGCTCATATCCCAGATCGGCCGCGGCAATGTCCCGGAGGGTAACCCGCTGGATACCGTCATCATAGACCACGACGTCCAGTGTGTCTTCAGGTCTGTCAAACTGGCTTACAGTCCGAATGCGATACTCTTTTTTCCCAATGCCCAGGAGTCCGGCTGAGGTGTTGCGGTTGGCGCCCCTGATCCGGGCGATGACCTGGTCAATGGTCAGGTTGAACTTTGCAAGTTTTATCGGATCAAGCTGGATATGAACCTGGGTCTCAGTGCCGCCGCCTACGAACAGAGACCCGACACCCTGAACTCTTTCTATCCGCTGGCGCAGCTCATTTTCAAAATAGGTCCGGTATGTGTCAATGGGACGGGTATTCTCTGGCAGGTTCCGGAACATGATCCAGATCACGGGGTTGGACTGGGCACCGGAAGATTCAATGGAAGGCTTATCTACATTTTCCGGATAGTCATCCACCTCGTTCATTTTATTGGATACACGAAGCAGGGCGTCGTCCAGGTCGTAGCCCACAGGAAAGGTCAGCGATACTTCACTGTAATTGTTAAATGCCGAACTTTCCATTGAAACAAGGTTCTCAAGCCCTTTTAGAGCTTCTTCCTGTTTTTCGATTATTTCCTGCTCCACTTCAGTGGGGGTCGCCCCGGGCCAAACCGTACGAACCGTTATTTCCGGTGTTTCCACATCCGGTGTCAGCTGCCGCGGCAGTTTTGACATTCCAATGATGCCGAAGATGACCACCAGGATTACAAAGGCAATAACAGAAATGGGTTTTTCAATGGCATGTCCGATAAGCCCCATGATTTATTCCCCTGAAATTTCGACAATCTGTCCCGGCCTGAGCCTTTCGTTACCTTCAACAGCCACAGTTTCTCCTGCCGACAGTCCTGCTGCTTTCACCCCCACCATATTTCCTTTGGCATGGACAATCTTCACCACAATGCTTTTTGCTTTTTTTTCCCTGATCACATATACCATGTCTGTACCCTGGTACTGAACCAGTGCATCCCTTGGCACCATCAGCACGGTTTCAGGGTCTGATACAGGTACCTGGACTATGGCTGACATGTTTTCTGCAACAGGTCCATCATATTCAAGCTTCAGTTTCAGGGAGACATTTTTGGTCCTGGGATCAGCCACGGGCCGGATGCCTGTCATGATCCCGGTCAGATGTCTGTCAAAAGCGTTGAGAAAGACAGTGAGCCTGTCTCCTTTTCTGGTAAAACCCACGATTTCTTCAGCAACCGGAACCTGTACAAACAGGGCATCAGACGCTGCCAGCACACACAATACCAATCCCGGGCCGGCCCATGTACCGACTTCCACATTTTTTTTCAGGATCAACCCGTTGAAAGGTGCTCTGATTACGGTTTTTTCCATTCTGATCTTCAAAATGTCCCGCTGCCGTTCCAGGACAGTTTTTTCCTGAAGCAGTTCTTCATGCTTGAGCCGGAGGTCATCCCATGCCGATTCTGTTGCCACATTATTTTTAAAAAGATGGGTCATCCGGTCCAGGTCGCGCTTTGCATTTTCAATGCGCAGATCCACCTGGTTGAGCCTGGCATTTTCCAGGGCCAGTTGCTGTTCCAGGATCTGGGTATCCAGTTTTACAAGGATATCTCCGGACGTTACCGTGTCACCTTCTTTGAACGTCACTTGTCTGACCCTTGCCCCTTCCTCGGCTGCAACCCGGCTTACCCGTTCAAAATAGAGAGTGCCCACAATATCGGTTGTGGATGCAGCAGTCCCTTCCGCAACCTTTGCTGTTTTTACCTTCACTGCCGTCATCTCAGATGCCTGGGACGGGACCGTGAGAAAAAATAATATGATGATGTGAAGCCAGCTGACTTTCATGAACAACCCCCTCTTCAGAATCATGGAACCGATATTTTCATAGCTGAAATCCTTAAAATAGGTGTTTAAACAGGTCCTGTCAACGCCGATGTTGCTGGAATGTGATTTATATAGTGAACCTGATATTTATGGCGGCTCTCAAAAATATGTTCCTTTTCGAATTCAGACAAATTCAGATTTTTGTGAACAAAGGAGAGGGCGAAGGTTTCCATGGATTGGATTTTTTCGATGGGCAGGATTCCGCAGGAGAAAAAATCTCCCTCAGGTTAAAACATCTTTGGGTTGTCAGCAAAAAGGGTATTGATAATTTTTCTATTTGACCGTGCAGCCTCAAGAGCAGCTTTGCCCTTTTTAAGGTATTAAGATTTGCTCCCTGTTTGAACCGTCTTAAATTCCGGCCGGGCCGTCATATGGATAAAATAAAGAGCTGCGGCTGTCCCGGTAATCAGGAAAAACAGGCCGGCGCCTCTCAGGCTTGACGGGATACCAGCCAGGTCTGCATGCCACCCCAGAACAGGGCCGAGAATCGAAAAAGCCAGCCGGATGATCAGGCTTCGAACCGACAGAACCGTTGCGCGGATATCAGACGGTGTTATTTCATTGATCTGGTTTCTCAGCACCGGTGTTGCCACACCCCGGATACTGTAGAATATGAAAAGGAAGACGATACCGCTCAGTCCGCCGGCTGATCCCATCAGGAGGTATCCGCCGCCAATACCTGCTGAGATCCCTAACATAACGGATTTCCGCCCCAGAGCCTTCTCTACCCGCCATGCGTGAACTGACACCACACCGGTAAGCAGGTTGAGTCCAGGGAATAAAAATCCATAAAATACCAGGGGCAGGGTAAGGTATTCAAAATAGGGCTGGACAAACCATGCCATTGTCAGGGTGGCTGTTCCCATAATGGATGAATAGAGGATGGCCGCCCTGAGTGACGCCTGGTCAATAAGAGAAAATTTAACAATCTTTAAGAGCTGCCGGATGCTGGTATATCCTTTTATTTTTCTCCGGTCCGGTTCTACCAGGGTAAGTGCGGCCGGCACAGCAGCAAATGCAATCGCCGCCTGAAAGAAAAAAGGCGTTCTCAGGCTGATCATGGCAATAAACACCCCCAAAGGGGCTGCCAGGGCCTCTCCAAAATTACCAGCCGAAATCATTTTGCCTTCCAGTTTGAGATACTCTTTTTCTTTTCCAGCGGCCTGCAGGCTGTCGTACAGCAGGGCAGAATCGGACCCGGAAATAAAGCTCTGGCCCGCCCCTAAGATCATCTCACACACCAGGAAGGTCCAGAACCCACTGGCGGCACAATAAAGAGCAAACCCTGTAAATCCAAGTATGCTGCCCAATATCAGCGTGTTTTTCCTGCCCCAGACATCACCCAGATAACCTGAAGGGACCTCAAGAACAACAATGGTAAAAGAGTATACCGCTTTAAGCAGGAAGAGTTCCTGCGCAGCCAGCCCGTTTTCCTTGTAAAAAAGAAAGAGAATGGGCATGGTCAGCATCAGCCATTTTGACAGCTTGATGATGTAAAGGCGATAAATATTATGTCTTACTGATTGAAACATTTGTTTTGCCTGATCCTTAAAAAAGAGGACACCATATCATATCCTGTTCAATCAATCAAAAATTAAATGACAGCAGATACGACAGGTACAGCAGCTGCAGCTACTTCTTTCAGGATTATGGCGTTTGCCTGTACAGATCATTTTTGTTTCTGTCGATATGTTCATCAAGCACCTTTTTCAGATCTGCGCTGATATCCACAAGCGGTTCCCGGACCTGGGAAGAACGAATTAATCCCAGGGATGCAAGACAGTATTTTAATGGTGCTGGATTGGGCTCCTCAAAGAGCCTGGGGATAATGCCCCTGATTCTTCCCCAGATTTCAAGTGCTTTTTGATGATCATTGTTTTCAATACAGTTGAAGATATCAATAAAATCTTCTGTGTAAAGGTGTGCTGAGGCCAGTACTCCCCCGTCTCCGCCATTTACCATTGTCGTATAAAAAAGGTGGTCTTCCCCGGTCAGCACGGAAAACCCATCCGGTTTTCTGCCGAGCAGGTCCAGGGACTGTTTAATGTCTCCGCATGAATCCTTTATCCCCACAATATTGCGGGTGCGGGCCAGCTTTAAAAGCGTGTCATTGGCCATGTTGACTCCGGTCCGATAGGGGATGTTGTATATGATGATGTCCAGGTCAGTGGCATCACTGATCCGCTCAAAATGCCGGATGAGACCATTCTGGCCCGGCCGGTTGTAGTAGGGGCACGCCGAAAGGATTCCTGCAATGCCGGAATGTTCAAATGCCTGGATTTTTTCAATCACCTGATCCGTATAGTTGCCACCGATCCCCGCAAACACCGGCACCGCACCGCCAGCAGCCTCAATGGTAACACTGATGATCCTATGGAATTCATCATGCGTGACACAGGGGCTTTCTCCTGTTGTGCCAAGCGGAATCAGGCCTGAAATGCCCTTATCCTTGTAACAGGTTACAAGATTTACATATGATTCATAATCAACTTCACCATTTCTGAATGGTGTGATCACCGGTAAAAAAACACCTTTAAGCTGTTCCATTCCCATCTCTTTTCATAAAAAAAACCTCCCTGAACCGGGTCGGTTCAGGGAGGTTTTTGGGGTCGAGTATGATATTCTTTTTTATGCCTGCCTGTACCTGTCCCGGAAGATAACTCCCTGTTTATCCCTCTTGTGTTTAAGCGGGGATTGAATCACAGTCTGTTTAACTTTTCGGGACAGCCGCTGCTGCATAATTTTCTCCATTATTAAAATACGGGTCAGCATACATGGTTTAAAATAAAAATCAAGACAATTTTAAGGCAGAAGATCTGGGGGGTTGTCCCCTTCATCTTTTGGTGCTGTAAAAAATTGAAAGGACTGTTTTGCCGGCAGAAAGCGGCAGGTAGAGTGCTTTTGGGCTATGTCAGGGTAATTTTTTCTGTTTCCAGGTCTGCGTTCTGTTTATACCAGGGAATCTTCTAATTTTTCTAATTTAGTGCCGCAGCTTGAACACTCGTGGTCAAATGCGTCATTCAGCTTTAAAATACTGCCACAGCTCTTACAGTTAAAATAAATAAGGTTAATTGGTTTACGTTTTATCGCCCTGTAAAAATAGTAAATTCCAAACAGCATAAAAAGGGGGCCGGCACACCATTTTAATATGATGAAATTTATACTGTAGTCGCTTTGAAACAAGACGTATTGACCAAATTGTGGATTTGGGGCAATAAAGACTGATGCACCCAGTAAAACACAGGTAAAACACACTATAAACCGCCATTTTTTATTTTTTGATTCCAAAGCCAATTAAATTTTCCTGTCGTACATAACGTTAAACTTTAACAGCCTGGGTTGCGAATACCTGTTTTGGGGATTCTTATATTTTATCACGCAAGAGTCAAGAGTAGATTTGATACATTTTTAAAATTTATATATCCACCTGCCCTTTGGATCAACATCAGGTAAAATCCATACAGCAAACAGATACAGGACGGTACAGGTAAATTTGAAAGCACTCTTACAGCCAGTCCGGATGGTTCTAAGCGGTTATGCATTGGAAGCTGGGGTAAACTATTGTTTTTGTTTTTCTTCAATCGTCAGGTCGATATTTATGGGCTTGCCTCCCTGTCTACTGCCAGCTGAACCTGTCTGTAAAATGCTAAACGCTTATTCCCCTGATCGCCGCCTTGACGGTCTGACGCCTGCGGCCAGTTGCTGTTTGAGGCGATAACCAGTTTCCGCATCGGGTCAATAAAAATTCCCTGGCCAAAAATCCCGCGTGCGGAATAGGCCCCATCATTCAACGTCCACCATTGATATCCGTACCCGTATTCAGTCCTGTTGGTATCAACCTGCTTCGTGGTTGCTTCCTGAATCCAGCCGTCGGGTAATACCGGGTTGCCGCCTGCAATGCCCCCGCCCATCATGAACAGGCCGAAGCGTGCAAAGTCACGGGTTGACGCCTGTATGCAGCAGCCGCTGATTTCATGACCTGTAGACCCCAGTATCCAGCTCGCATCTAACTCCATGCCAAAAGGTCCCCAGATCTTTTCAGACAGGTAGTCAGACAAACGCTTCTTGGTTGCAGAACTGGCCAGGACACCGATCAAATTGGTTTCACCGGTCTTGTATACCCATTTTGTGCCCGGCAAAGACTCAGACGTTAATCTGCGCATATAACTCACAGTCACATCAACGCCCTGGTCTGCCTTGTGGGCATTAAACAATGCAACATCTGATTTGGGGTCTCCGTAATCCTCATTCCATTTCACACCTGAGGTCATTGTCATAAGCTGTTTGATAGTGACATTATCATAAGCAGATCCTTCAAGGTCTGGAATGTATGCCGACACCTTGTCATCGATACTCTTGATATACCCGTCTTTGATGGCTGCACCAACCAATGTCGAGGTGATTGATTTTGCAACCGAGAAACTGGTCCAGCGTTTGCCGGGTTCAAAATCGAGTCCATATTTTTCAAGACGTATTTTACCGTTGTGAACAATCACCAGGGCAGCCGTACGCTGATCTGCCATATAGGCATCAATATCCACACCAACATCAAGGGGTGCTCCTTTTGGTAATGGATAAACTTCTCTGCCGGCAGGAATGATCCGGGATTTTGCAAGAACAGGCATTCTGTCCATGGCGCGAAACGCTGCATCCCGCTGCGGAATTGACCAGAAAAGAACATCTGTGTTGGTCGGAAAATTCAAGATAAGCCTGCGCATATCCTTGTCAGATGTTGTCCAGAATATACCGCATACAGCTACCAGCATAACCAGAATTATTGTGATCCATTTGCGCATAACGTCCCCTTATATTTTTTTCATGTTAACGTGAATGTCCCTGGCAGGTTCTTGATTCAACGATATTTTGACCGTCTCAGCGGCAGCATCCATTTTCAGTCCCTGTTCTGTGTAAGGTATGCCAGCACCTGTTCCATCATATGGTTAATAGACGAGTACATTTCAGTATCTGCAGATAAGATCTGTGTTTCAGTCTGTATATACGCTGACTGGATTAATTCATTTCTGCAGTTGTTTACTAAATCCTCTGCTGATCCAGGTGTGGTTTCAAGATGAAACTGTAACCCGATGACAGACGTATTGATTTGAAAGGCCTGGTTTTCACACCCCTTGCTTCGTGCAAGTAAAACTGCTCCTGCCGGTAGATCAAAGGTCTCACCATGCCAGTGAAACACTGTGGCGGATGCTGGGAATCTGAAAGTATCATTTTCTTTTGGTGAAATTCCCTGAACCGGAAACCAGCCGATTTCTTTTTCTGAATTCTGATATACCGGAGCTCCCATGGCACTGGCAATTAATTGTGCCCCAAGGCAGATCCCCAAAACAGGCATTCCTGAATCCACTGCCCTGCGAATAAACCGTTTTTCTTGAATTAACCAGGGAAACTGATCTTCATCATTTACACTCATCGGGCCACCCATGACAATGAGAAAATCTAATTGTCCAGGGTCGGGCAGGGTTGATGATTCAAAAAGCTTTGAATTAGAAATCTGGTATCCCCTTTTTATCAGCCATTGTTCGATTGAACCTAACCCTTCAAAAGGAACATGTTGCAAGTAATGTGCTTTCATTGTTTTTTCCTGATGTTATGGTCACTATTTTCAACTGACCTATTTATCTGTGAATCGTAAACAGCCCGCTCCATGACCGGTAGTCTCCCACCATCACTTCGATTTTCAAGTCAGAGAGTTCTGTAACAGCCTCCGGCAATGCGTCCGGATCAATGGTCCACGATGACCTGCCGGTATTGGGAAGTGTTTCAGCAATATAGTAGTACCGGTAGTAAAATCCATAAGATAAAGATGACAGCTTGATACGCACACGTTCTCCGTCCAGGCCGCCGCTTTCCCACCTGATATCAATGGTATCTCCTACCTGGTAGACTTCTCCGCCGGAAGGTGCCGATACAGTACTCCATTTCATGATGTAAATAGGGCCGTCACTTTGGTCCACATGTCCGCCATCAAGAGTTTCAACCTGGATCTGGTACCTTCCTGGACGAATGTCTTCAGGTATTGTCCAGTCCAGGGTCCCGCCATCAGCATCCGTGGTCCAGGTGACCAGGCTTGACCGATTCGTGCACGGGGCATTGCTGTCAATAACAACCGTATCTCCATCCGGGCCGATAGCACTGACGCGCACATGCGTAATGTCTTCACCAATGACATCGGCAGGCGCAACACACCACTGAATCGGATATGTCTGTCCGACATACCACCTGTTTTCCGGCAGGTAATGGGGGTGCCGGATGTTTACCCAACGTCTGTAGCTGCAGCCGGAGGAGGGTGCTGGCGGTTCCCAATCGTCAATGACTTCAAAATTTCCGTCACTTTCATCCATTGCCACTAAAATGTAAGCAGACGGGTCATCAGGGTTTTCAATGTATCCTTCAATCCGGATCTTATAATCCGTCCCAGCAGGGTGCCAGTCCTGGCCCGGGCTGATCAGAAGTTCATCCCCTGAAAGGGATTCCGGCATACCATGAGGCGTCCAGTGATGCATTTCCACATTGTTTTTGATAATATAGGCTTCAATTTTATCAATTCCCGGATCTGCATCCCATCTGAACTGCCAGGGACTTGTCCTCGTTCGGCGGATTTCACCGCCATTGGGTTGTTCAACTGTTAAGGCATACGGCCGGATGATGAAAGGCTGGCTCATCCCAACCGAACCGTCACTTCCAAGAACAGTGAGAATGTAGTGGTCATTGGCCGGCCAGCTCTCCGGCGGTCCTGCAACCCGGTAGCTCCCCCTGGGCGGCCCGGAATACAGGTCCATGGTATGGCCGCTGTAAAGATTTGAAAGGCGGATGGTTACGCTGGCAGGTGCAGGGACAGGGGTTGAATGGACAACCGATATATCGCTGCCTGGATAAAAACGCTGATTTAATGCCGGCTGATACACTTCAATCTCTAGATCTCCTTCTTCTCTTTGTATCCAGAACGTGTCGCTCTGGCCAATCAGGCTTGAGCCGCCCTCAGCCGTGAGATGGACGCGGCCGATGGAAATTCCATAAGGCAGGGGAATCGTAAAGGACCGGACTTCATCAGGGTCTGAGGCTCTGCTTTCACCCCTGTGTACGTGTATGGGAACCTCGGAAGGAAAGGAAACATCCATGTAGACCAGGCGGAACTCAATATCAGGAATCACAGATACATATTCTAGGATTTTATATTCGACTGTGAGGGATCCGCCCCTGTTAAGGTTACGGCCGAGCCGTGGGGAAATGAATTCTATATTTGTCGGGCCGTCAATAAACAGAACACTGTCGCTCATCTCTTTTTTCATCGTTTTTGCCGCATCTAGGATCCGGCCGGTTGAACGGATTTCTTTTTGTTTCCGGGCTGCAGCGATTTTTGCAGGATTTGAAGTTGAGCGGGCACTGGTTTTACTGTTTTTCTTGCACAGGCCCAGCATTATCTGTTTGGTATTTTTTTCATCACTTTCTTTTACTGCACGGCTGGAATCAATAAATACAGATACTTTTTCAGGCTGTTTGACCTTAATCCCGGAGGCAGTATCAATTTTTCCATTTGGTTTTCTCAACCTGCCTTTTGGATCGATCTGTTTCAGATAAAAGGTTTTTTTGTCAGTGCCAACAGCAACCTGGAGTCTGGCTTTGTCAAATTGTTTGTCCGGTATGACGCCTTTCCCCCTGTTTTTAATACGCAGATGGAGAACACAATTCTGGTCCCGCCAGATTCTTTCAACCTTAAGATCAGGGAGTACGGCTTTTTTTTGTGTTGTATTCCCAGGCTTGGACATGGGGGCTTTTTTTATAGTTGATTCTGGATTGTCTGCCGTCTTCAGAGGGGAGGACGATTTGGCGAATGCGGTGGTCCCGGTTATATCCGGTGTTAAAAAAGCTGCCAGTATAAAAAACAGTAAAAATGAGACAGCAGATAAATTGAACTTTTGCCTGAAATAGTGATAAGATGTCATAATTCCTACCTCCGGTAATTTTAGATAAGACAGCCTGTTATCGCATAAAAATTAATAACGTAAACAATACGTATTGTCCACTACCATTTGTCATGGTTTAAAAGTTAGTAACCAAAAACAGTAAAATGGTTCAAATGAAAAACAGTATCACGATAAAAAGCGGATGTCCCCTGCAGCAGCTCAATTGTATTGAGGCATGCTGTGCCACCAGATGTGCGCTTCAGCGCAAAGGCCGTCGGCAAAGACGGCTTGAAGCACGCCGTCCAGCACCATTTGGGGCAGGGGATCGCCTGGTTTGCGGTCAGGAAGACCTGTTCCTGTGGACTTTGCCCAGATTTGAAAAAGTTCTTCAGACGCGACCTGGTAGGTCACGTGCCAGTGTGCAAGGCCGGAATTCGTATCTTTTGCCAGCACATTGAAGCTGACCTGGATGTCTTCTTGAAGCTGCACCCGCTTCCAGTACGCGATAAGTTGTGCAGTCCCCTGCTGGTGCTGGAACGGGGTATTGTGATACCGGCCATCCGGTAGGAAGAGCGCAGCAAACATTGCCGGATCCCGCTGCTCCCACGCTTCTTTGTAACCCTGCATGAAATGTTCAATGTTCATAATGTTGTCCTCTTTTTTTGGGGTGTTGCGCTGCGTAATGTTAAACATCTGCAGCTTGTCACAGGTATTTTCAGTACGGTATAAAGGTTTTTTTCTTTTATCAAGCAGGAATTAAAAACAGGCCTGATTTCCCTGGTTCAATAAAATGAGGCAGCAGGACACAGTTTTTATAGGAAGAAGAACATAAATATGATAGATTGCCATAATTGACGAGAAGATATCACTGATTTTTTTATTAGAGCAGCATGTGTTAAACGGATTTCCATTACAAGGCTTAAATATGCGGTTAAGTTCACTGTGTTATCGAACCATTGTTTTCTTTATGCTTACCGGTTTCCTGTTTTTATTTAATGTTTTCTTTGTCCGGAACGCATCAGCCCAGTTCGGTAATCCCCCTCCCCATCCGCAGGAAAGATTCAACAGGGAAAGCGGTCCTGATAACGGGAAAGGCGGGTTTGTATCCAGGCTTGACAAGGATGGAGATAACCGCGTATCAAGACAGGAATTTGACGGGCCGCCAGAACATTTTGATGTTTTAGACCAGAACAATGACGGATTTTTATCTGAGCAGGAACGACCGCCATTCCCGCCTCCGGGCCACAGGCCTCCTGGATCCCGCCGAATTGAACCGGATACACAGGCGGTTTCCCCTCAAAATAGGCAGGCAAAAATCCTACCGCAGCCTTCTCCTCCGGCCAGTGATTTCGATCACAGCAGCCCGGACAGTGGGAGAATCGGTTTAACGCCAGGGCAGAATAACGAAACCCAATTGGCCCAGGACAGACAGCCGGAACCTGCCAGCAGGATGCAGCCTGTCCCTGGTTTTATTTCTGAAAATCAGGGAAACGTCATATTGACACCTGAAACAACAAGGGCAACGGCTGGATATCCATGGTTCTGGGTCGTTTTCATCGCTGCAGTTGTGGCTCTTGTCCTGGCACTTATATGGGGCCTGTACTCGTTTAGGCAGTTCAAACAGGTCAGGGATGCAGTGGCGTCTCTGGACCCGCATCTGCTTGGCGTGAACCTTGATAATAATATCATCATCACTGAAGTTACAGAGGCCTTATGCAGGGCAACCGGGTTCAGATACCGGGATCTTGTCGGTAAACCCCTGATGGCTCTCGGCAGCCATATGGCAAACAAGCCCGGTGCAATGCAGGATATGTGGAATAAGATTCAAAAGGGTTCTGCATGGAAAGGGGAAGTTAAGCTTATTCGCAAAAACGGATCGGTCATATGGGCAGATGCAGTTATTTCTCCTTTGCGGAGAAGAAATGAAAAGTCATCCGGTTATACAGTTTTTTATCAGGACGTGTCTCAACGCAAACATTTTGAGAAGTTATCCATGCGCGACGAACTCACCCGTCTTTTTAACAGGCGGTATTTCAACGAAGTGGCTGCCGTGGTTCTGAAAAAGACCCGCCGTGAAAGAAACGCTTTTGTACTGGGTATCCTGGATGTGGACAATTTTAAAAAATACAATGACACGTACGGCCATCCGGCCGGGGACAGGGTGCTGACAGCCATTGGCGGGACACTGATGAGCGTGTTTCAGCGAAAGGATGACATGGTTTTCCGTTTAGGCGGGGAAGAGTTCGGAGCAATATTTACAGTCAATGAGATCGAAGAAGCCACTGTCATAGCAGACAGGATGCTCCAGGAGATCCGCAACTTACAAATTCAGCATGAGAAAAATCCCCCTGGTATTGTAACGGTTTCCATTGGCCTGAAGATCGTTGCTGAAAACGAGAACAGCACGATGGATACCATCTACAAAAAGGCGGATCAGGCACTCTATGAGGCCAAAGAGACCGGCAGGGATAAAGTTGTTATCGCACTTTCATAAGATTATTGAATATAAGGTTCTATTGTAGCCTGTTTTACACCGAATCTGATATCAGTTGTTCCGATCATGAGAAAAATCTTGGAGGGCTGCCATTTTTTTATCTGATTAAGCCTGAAAATGACATGCTCGGTTCTGTCAGTAAATATACCGCGATTCGCAATTCTTTCTGGCAACCACGCAATGAAAAATCAAGTTACCCTTTTTCTTTGACACAATAGTTACATCGTGGGAAAAACCAGCCCTGGTTAAAAGATCCTGGACTTCATCTTTCGTATAAAAATTGAAGACATCCTGACTCAATTTACGCTGCTTCAATTGCTCAATATCCTCAAACGCTAAAAAAAGTCTGCCATCAGGTTTCAAAATCTCTGCTATTTTCCTTGCAGTTCTCTCCGGCGAAGGCCAGAAATAAAGGGTATTGACACTGCAGGCCTTTGTAAAACTGTCTTTCTTATATGAAATTTCATCGAAATTACCTTCAACTATTTTCACCTTTCCTTTTGCTATGCTTTCTTTATTTCTTTTTCTGGCAATTGATACCATAGCGCGTGAAAAATCGATTCCTTCAATAGACCCTTTATCGACTTTTCTGGCCATGCTGTAAATCAGTTTTCCAGTGCCGGATCCAATTTCAATTATGCGATCATCAGTCTGGACAGACATCAGATCATTGACAAAATCATTCAACAGGGCATTGCCTTGATCGAATACTAATCTCATGACAATACGTCCAAACAAGCCTTCTGGCCTTCTGGCCTGTTTTGAAAAAAACGTTGAAAAATTCATTTTTTATTTTGTCTAAACGTTCAACCCTTGTAGGCATAACAGCGGATATTCAGTGCCGCCGGGCGAAGCTCAAGCTGACTGGGAAGGCGAAAGCCGACCCAAGTGGTCCGTAATGATTGTTAGAGTGTTCGTGATTTATTCAATGCTTTAAATCTTACCAACCCAAAAAGCAAAATCACAGGGATACTTAAAAAAAAGTATCTGGAACCATCAGTTAAAATATATATGCCTAAAAAAATTCCAAGAAGAGAGATTAGCATAATGAAAAGGCTTAAATTGCCTTTTGATAATGATTTTGTATCAATTAGCGAACCACAAGAAGGACAGCATTCCCCCTTTTGCCAGTAATTGTAATCGGCTCATGTGTTTCTGCCGTTTCATCAATTAGCCGGTATAATTTTTTTCTGGCTTCTGTTGCCGTTAATGTTGCCATATTACACTTTTCAGTTCGTTTTAACATAATGTCCGACATTCCGTACGTCATGTCAAGCAATCACATAACGGTAGAACTCGCGGCCGCCGGGTGAAACGGGGGAACTCACAAATTAAATTTTCCAGGATACGTTTTGGTGGGATTCAACTTTTTAGACGGCTGAACAGACGGACACCGTCAAAGAACTTGAAAAAGGCAGTTGAACTGTTCGCGGTCCCCGTCCAGTGATCGATTAACAATTCAGCTTGAATTCGCACTAATTCCTCCATCCGAATATTGTTTTTGTAACTTTACTAAGCCCAGCTTTTTTACTCCTGAAAAAAACAATAGCTACCACTGACAATACGACTATAAAACAGCTTATATACAACGCCGCTCTATAATTATTAAATTTCTTTTTTTCCTCAATATTAATAATCTCACTGTTATCAAGACCTAAACTTTGTAATATTTTATAAGTTTGTATATCTCGATCTTGGTAGGCGAAAAGAAGTAAAGACCTACCTGATGGGTGTTGAATGTTCGGATCAGCTCCATATTTGATCAAAATTTTCATCATATTGTGGTTATTCCCTTCAATCGCATGTATTAAAGGAGTTTTTCCTTTAGAATCCCTTTTATTTATTTCTGAAATATCATGTTGTATGAGTGTTTCTACGATATATGTTAGTTGCCTTTCTGAAGCGAGCCGCAGTGCTTTACCATTATGAGCGCCATATTCTAAAAGCAGTTTGATCATTTCAACATCTTTATTTATGCAAGCCTGTTCAATAGCCGATAATCCAGTTTCTATACTTCTTATAGAATCCGGATGAATCCCTTTATCGAGTAATTCCTTTATATAGGTCTTATCCTTCTCTGAAGTCGTTGCTACTGAAAGCGAATATGGTTTAACGGTATTTGGATAGAACAGAATGAACATTAAAACACATACAATAAAAGTTCGCTTCATTATGATCACTTCTTCAATTGTTTGTAACAATTTCACTGGCTGCACAGGGGCCTCCCCAGCGGTCCATTCTAACGATTTCAGATATCTGAATTATATACAGTTGGTTACCGCAATAATTTATTCGTCAACAGGATAATTTAATTTAAATTCTACTATTTCACTTCTGCTGATAGGAGAAAGTTTATAACGAAAATCTCGGATAAAAACCTCTCCTGCTTGATTTTTTTGTTGAAGGTGAAAAATATAATCGGTTATTTTGCCTGATTCAATGATGAAAAACTCTTTTTTATCTTCAAGAATAAAGAACGCTTTTTCATTTTCAATATGTTCATTCGTCAACCATATTTTTTTTTCTTCCTGCAGCTTTTGCCGATGATTTCTTATCTCATACACCTCATATAAAAGTTCTGGATCGTCACCTGAACGCCAGAAAACCAGAGCTAATTGGTCAGGCTCAATTCCGAAAAATTGACCTTTTACAATCTCAATAAATCTAATTTCATTACATGGATTGAATTCACCCTGTGTCAAGCTGCATTCTGTTTCAATCACTTTATATAGACCAATTTTATTTTCAAGATTATATGTTGATGAAATACAGGATGAAAACAGTAGAATAATAGCAAATAGATACAATATGTCTTTTTTTCGTATATGAGGCATTTTTGAATCGTTCAAAACAGCACCAGTTATTGTGACTGTCAAATATTAATTGTTACCTGACTCCATAGTTGACCGGCAATTTTCCGGGTGTGGCAGAGCTTTTAAGGTCTGATTACACTGGGTAAATTGCCGAGTCAAATGTTTGACCAAGTGGTCCACCTCAAGCAATTGGTTCGCTGATTAAAGTCGAATTTGGATGTAAAATATGTTTTGGGCGTATCCCCTTTTTGCCGTCTGTATGAAAAAATTCTTCCAAGCCTTTACTTTTTATAAGCAGGACTGAGGTTTTTAAACATAGGGTAGTGCTTAGTATTGAGAGTCTTTAATTCTGCGCTTTCAGATACGGCGGTTGCAGCCAGTACAGCATCTGCAAGTCCAACACCATGTGACTTGCCATAGTCACGTCTATATAGCCCCCCGGCTTTTCCAATGGCGGTATCTATTGGGACAACACGGAATAAGGATATAAAGTGCTGGAAAACATTTTGTTCCGCTTCTCCTTTGACACCGGCATACAACTCTGCAACCACAATTGATGACAGGATTATACGATCACTAAATTTATTAACAAAGGCAACTGCTTTATCGAATCCCCTAAAAAAATCAACAAGAACATCAGCATCTAAAAGAATCGGCTTCTCCATTGTTAGCCCCTGTCCCATTCAGAACGAATAGAATCAAAATCAGGGAGATCCGTTCGATTCTTCCACATTCCGGCAGATTCATGGAGCACCCTTTCCTTATGGCTCTTGCCGGCCTGTTTGATAAGCATGTCGATGGCCTCTCTAATGAGCTCACTCTGCTTTTTCCCAAATGATTTAGCTATGGAAGCCAATTCGTTACGTTGGTGCTCTGTTAAATATATTTGAGTCCTAATCATTTTTAACTTCCAGTCTAATGTATACACCATGATTATACATCATGTCGCCATCATGTCAAGATCAGCTCGGGAGTCCCCGTGCCGCGCCTGCAGCGCGGGAACGTTGCAAATCATCTGCGCGGCTTTTTACACCGGCTGACGTTGTCTTGTTATGCCATCTTTTTGCCGGCAAGATTGTTTTTTAGAATCATCAACATTTTCTCAATTTCGTTTTCATTCACTATGAGCGGCGGCATAAGCCGAATTGAATTTTCTTTTGGAGAATTGATCAGGAGCTTGTCATTGAGGCATTTGGTTACCAGGTCAGGTCCTTTTGTTTCCATTAAATCAAATGCGATCAATAACCCTTTTCCCCTAATGTTATCAATTTCAAAGGTTTCGGATAATTCCAAAAGTCCTTGCCGAATGATACTGCCCATTTTTTTGCAGTGAGTAATCACCCCTTGGCCTAGCAACTCTTTTAGGACTGCCAGGCCGACAGCCATGGCCAATGGTTGAGCTGTATAGGTGCCCCCTTGATCGCCAGGCTCAAAAATATTCAGGTGCTCTTTGGCGAGCAGCGCTGAGAGCGGAAAACCGCCTCCGATTCCCTTGCCAAGCGTGATGATGTCCGGTTCTATGTCATAATGTTCGTAGCAAAACAACTTTCCGGTTCTTCCCATTCCGGTCTGTATTTCATCAAAAATGAGAAGAATATTTTCCTGACTGCACAGCTCGCGCAGGTTTTTTATATAATCGGAGGTGGCAACGTTCACACCTCCTTCGCCCTGGATCGGTTCAATCATGATTGCGCATGTTTTTTCAGTTATTGATTTTTTGACGGAATCGAAATCATTGAAAATCGTTTTTACAAAGCCTCTTGTTTTCGGCTCAAATAAATTGTCCCATTGTGTCTTTCCCGTTGCCGACATTGTTGTCAATGTTCTGCCATGAAATCCATGATGAGTGGTGATAATTTCAGCGGCGCCGTTCTTGAGTGTTGCCCCGTATTTTCTGGCCAGTTTTATTGCGCCTTCATTTGCCTCTGCGCCGGTGGAAGTAAAAAAAACACGCTCACAACAGCAGTTTTGAGTCAATAAATCCGCATATTCCAGCATGGGCAAATTGTAAAAGGAAGGGCTCGCGTTAATCAGGCGGCGGGACTGTTCAGCAAGAACGTCAGTAATCACTTTGGGAGAATGGCCCAAGCAGTTGACCGCCCAACCGCCGATGAAGTCCAGATACTGATTACCCTCAGTGTCAAAAACATATAGGCCTTCCCCCCTGTGCATTACAATTTCAGGCCTGTCCGTTACCTTGAGCAATTTTGTATCTGCAATTTGGAGTAGTTTTTTTTTATTCATTGTTGTTCCTTAATAGCATAACTCCCGAGTTGAATATTTGGTTCTGGCGCTGCAGATGTCAGGTTCAAATGTTTGGCCGATCCGGGCAACTCGGGAGTTCCCGTGCCGCGCCTGCGGCGCGGGAACGGATGGAGATTACGGGCCGCCGACCAGCGGGAGGGTACTTGGGGCGTTTTTGCCGAAGGCAGCCCCAAGTGATCCAGTACAGCTCGGGTTATCTTTATTCTCGGCGATACCCAATTTTATTCATTTCTGTTGTGGCTACCACTGGATGGATATCGTCAGCTGTGTAAGGAACACCATCAATTCCAGAGGAAAACAAATGATAATTTTGTCCATCATTGATTGGTTTGTAAAAGTAAAGAACTTGTTCAGTTATTTTTAGTTTTTTATTTGCTGCATCGTGGATAAATACAAAGCTATTTATTTTTTCAGAATCTTCTGGTTGGAGTTCTTCTAATTTGACAGGATAATAGCCATTCTGAATTTTATAGTATTCAATATGCTTAACAAGATCTGTTAATTGAGTTTGAGCTAGTTGGCCACTTAACTCATCGAAAACACCATCACGCTCAATGAAACCTTTGTAAAAAAGAGTTCCATATAAGACAACGGTAAGGAGTATTCCGAGAGTCCCAATTATGACTAATTTCCAACCACCGACCTTTCGCTTAATAATACCCCAAACAATTACAATTAACCCAAATAGAACACCAAGAAGTGGAATAAAAGATAGGCCGCTTATAACGTAAGGCAAACATCCGATTTTTTCTTGTTCAGTTAGATTCTCGTTCATTGAAATTCCTTTTTAAAGATAACGGTGAGTTCAGCTGCGAGCTTCAGCGAGTCTGCTGTAACACTTGGTTGTGTGCCCTTTTTTATAAAGTATTAAAAAACTCAGCAAACCATTCCCAGCCGAAATTTATGATTTTCCCTTCAAGTTTTACTGGAACAATACCCTCGGGTTTGGGGCGGACATCGACACCAACAATAGGTATATTATACAAAAAAGAACAATCTATTTCGTAAAGGGTGTAATGGCCCCCAGTTGAAACGGACACCCCTATATGCTAAATAGCGATTAGGG
>CAYFKW010000006.1:0-13996 GCA_964343845.1 uncultured Desulfobacula sp.
TCTGCAATCGGCGGTGAATACTGATAGTAAGCTTTTACAACGCGCCTGCCTGGCCCGCATTTAAGCAGCTGGTAATCTCTGAAGTCCTTCAGGATCTGGACATGCTTTTCAACCGGAGACCCAAATGCAGCTGTGGCAATAAAGCAGCCGCCACCGCCGCCGCCACCGCCGCCGCCGCCGGAACCACCTGCTGCGCCCGAAGCGACAGATCCTGGACCGGATGGGTCCACAATGATACCGTTGGCAACGCCGTCACTGTCTCCGGGACCACCGTCAACAAGGGTAAGGCGGACAGATGTCCTGTCAGGGCTGAATTCAACATTGCCGGGGTAGTCGCTGGAATACTCACGCCAGCCGTTAATCAGGTCATATTTATACCATTGGGTGCCAACGGTTTGAGAAAAATAGATATCCACCTGGGCGGTATCCCCAGGATGATTCACCTGGATCCTGAATTGTATCAGGCCCAGGTCCAGGTTGTCCGGCCTGCCGAAGGTTTCACTGATTTCATCTGCACTCACAGACTTTAAACAGTCTATGGCTGTAACATTGGTACCGCCTCTAAGACTTAACGATGCGTCACCGCTGGTCACCATCTTATACGTATCTGATGCAACATCAAGCTCTCCGTCATTGTCGATATCAATGGTTCCGTTGGTCACCTGTTGAACATCAGGGACACCGTTGCCGTCCGGATCCTGCGGGTCTGTATTCACTGTGGTGAATGAAAACGGCTCAGACCAGGCAGATATCCTGTTTTGACTGTCAATAAATCTTGCTCTCCAGTAATAGGTTGTGCCGGTACCAAGAATAAACTCGGGAACTGACAGGGCTGTCAGTGAACTTCCTGAGACAGAAAAGGTCTGCTCCGTGCTGATCTGCCACTGGGTACGGATGTGCGGGTCGTTTTCCGGATCACTGTACGGATTGAAGCTCAGGTAGGGTGTCAAACTGGTATTTATTGAATTATTTCCCGGTTGAGCCGCTGCAGGTTGTGCCGGGTTCTGATTGGAGCCGCTGCCTGTATTGCCGAGATATTCCTCCAGGTTTGTAAGGCCGTCTCCGTCAATATCACCATCAGCATCATCCACCAGCGGATTAAGACTGTTCTGAATCTCCCAGTGATCATCCATGCCGTCATTATCACTGTCCTCATCATTTGGATCTGTATTGTTTGTATATTCCAGTTGATTATACAATCCGTCGGAATCGGCATCTGAAAATGCAGAATCAATCCCGTGATATGATTCCCAGTCATCTGCCATCCCATCTGAATCATTATCATTCAGGATAATGGAATTGGAGATAAGTGCATTGTTACTGCTGTCAGTGATGTTGGCTGCTGTCATTGTGACAATGGTATATTCCGGGATGTAATTCATGCGCAGGGTATAGGTTTTGTCTGTTCTTGAAATGGTATAGGCAGGATCAAATTGAATGGTGGGACTGAAATCATAATTTTCCTTTATGTCTGCCCCCTGCATGTTGCTTTCATTATAGGTGACTTCAATGGTATTATCCGCGTGGTTGACAACAGGGTATCCTTCTATGCTGGGGCTGTCCCTGAAAGGAACATAAGCAGACAGCGATCCTTCCAGATTGTTTGTCGAATAAGCACTGACAGCAAAATAATAAGTCTGTGTCGGGACAAGGGTTAAGGTGTCAAGGTCATAAGAAGTGACATCACCGACATCGATAACATTGGGATACTGTCCGATAGCGGTGCCGTAATGCACATTGTAACCTGCAATGATACAGTCCTGTGTTGACGGTACTGCTTCCCAGTGGAGTGTGGCTGAAAAAGCGGAAAAAATATTTAAAAATGAAAAGAACATTATAACAGCAGTGAAAAGGATTGGCCGAAGCTTATTGATTCTCATAAGAGTTCCATTGAAATATGTTTAGCATCCGTTTATGTGTTTTTAATAGAATGATTTGTTACTGACCATTGATATAACAATATCCGTGCCAAACAATTGACTTTATATAACTCATTGATATGACGAGATTTTTTCAGATTACGCATTTTGCAGCAGGCAAATTGTGCAGGGTTTTTCCTACGGTTTTATATCCCCACCTGAGAAGCCTTTAACGTCAGTGGTTTCACGCGATTTGGCAATTGTGAAGGATTTTCCCTTCGCTTCTGGTGTGCAAAGGGCAGATATTAAACGCTTTGTTTGATAAAGGGAGGAGTTTAAAAGAAAGCCATAGGGCCGAAAAAGAGGTGAGTGATTTGAAAAGTTTTTAAAATCATATAGTTAGAAAGTGTAAGCGGATAAAAAATTCATAAAAAGATCTGCTAAAAAACGATCGTTCGAAAAAAAAAGACAGGTGCTGAATTTGTATGGAAAACCCTACACTCCTTCATCCGTATCTGAGTTTGGGATGATATACGTAAGCCTGTTCCGTCCTGAATCTTTTGATTTATAAAGGGCTTTATCGGTTCTGCTGATAAACGATCTGAAGTCTTCACCATCTGCCAGTTCAGTTGCACCAATACTCACTGAAATCGACTGCTTTACACCCTTCTCAGGTTCAAAGACCTGGGAGCTGATATTATCTTTAATCCTTGCGCCTACAACACAAGCTTTCTGGAGTTTTGTTTCCGGTAAAAGAATGGCAAATTCTTCTCCCCCGTACCGGTAGGCTGTATCCATCGATCGCATACAGGAATTAATGGTTTTTCCTATTCCCATTAATACCTTGTCCCCTTCAAGATGTCCCCAGGTATCATTATAATTCTTGAAAAAGTCTATATCCAGGATCAGTAGTGACAGGGCACGTGAATACCTGTTATACCGTTTTATTTCAGTTTTGATCTGGGAAAAGAAATGTCGTGAATTGTAAAGCCCTGTTAAAGCGTCTGTGATGGCAAGTTTTTCCAGTTTCTGCAAAAGGTTGGCTCTTTCTTTTTTGAATTCAGCTTCACGCAGGACGCGTTTAATTCTTAAATCGAGCTCTTCAAATCGAAACGGTTTAAAAATAAAATCACTTGCACCGGCCTGGACCGCTTCCTCATATGAATAGTCAGCACTGTACCCGGTCATTACCATGACATCGGCTTTATATGCATTTTTTATCTTCCGGGTAAGTTCCAGCCCGTCCATGCCCTGCATCATGATATCGGTCAATACAACGTCAGCGTCAAAAGAACGTAATATATGTAATGCTTCTTCAGCATTCAGTGCACTTTTAACATCATATTTCAATATGGTTAGGAATTCTTCAACAGATTCTTTAATTGCAGCGTCATCATCAACAATCAGAATTGAATAGGTCATGCGTTTTTTCTCCAAAATGGATGCAGTCAGCCGCACTTGCCGTACTGGCTTTTCTTGACACCTTTTAACTCAATTGATACATGTACTATGAATAATTTTTAGCCGTAACCATAGGTTTTGTCAATATATTAGTTTGGAGTAGATTTGAAGTTATATATAGAGCATATTCGGAATTTCAGCATTATTGCGCATATTGATCATGGAAAGTCGACATTGTCAGACAGGTTGATTCAGTTGTCAGGTATTATCTCTGAAAGAGACATGAAAGACCAGATACTGGACTCCATGGATATTGAAAGGGAAAGAGGCATTACCATTAAAAGCCAGACAGTTTCGCTTCCGTATACAGCACAGGATGGTACACAATACCTTTTAAATTTAATCGATACACCCGGCCATGTGGATTTTTCCTATGAAGTGTCCCGTGCACTGGCCTCCTGCGAAGGTGCGCTTATACTGGTGGATGCCAGCCAGGGTGTTGAAGCACAGACCTTGGCAAATCTGTATCTTGCCATGGAGCACGATTTAGAGATTATACCCGTTATCAACAAGATAGATTTACCCTCAGCAGAAATCGACTGGGTCAGGGAACAGATAGAAGAAGACCTGGGACTTGATCCTGATGAGGCTTTACTGGTTTCTGCAAAAGCAGGGACAGGTGTGGATCAGATTTTCCAGGCCATTGTTGACACTATCCCTGCACCGGTTTCAAAAAAAGAAACAGCATTCAAGGCGTTGATCTTTGATTCTCATTATGACGCATTCCGGGGAACCATAGTCCATTTCAGAATTTTTGAAGGCCGTGTAAAAAAAGGTGATAAAATACAGTTTATGTCGAATGATGCCCAATACAAGGTCGAAGAGGTTGGATTGTTTCAAATAGAGCGCCAGCCCCAGCCCGAACTTGTTGCAGGGCAGGTGGGATATTTTATTGCAGGCATCAAGAATATCAGTGACGTAAAAATCGGGGATACCGTCACCATGGCCGGCAACAGATGTGATACAGCGATGGGAGGATTCAGAGAACCCACCCCTGTTGTGTTCTCATCCATGTATCCTGTGGCGTCTGATGATTATGAAGAGTTAACTGAGGCCCTGGAAAAACTTAAACTCAATGATGCATCTTTGATTTATGAAAAAGACAGTTCGGTTGCTCTCGGGTTTGGATACCGATGCGGCTTTCTGGGGCTGCTGCACTTAGAAGTCGTCCAGGAAAGGCTTGAACGCGAATATAATGTTTCCTTGATTTTAACGTCCCCTTCTGTCATGTACGAGATTACGTATACAGATGGGACTGTAAAGATTATTGATAACCCTGTCCAGTATCC
This sequence comes from uncultured Desulfobacula sp., assembly GCA_964343845.1. Classification (GTDB taxonomy): domain Bacteria; phylum Desulfobacterota; class Desulfobacteria; order Desulfobacterales; family Desulfobacteraceae; genus Desulfobacula. Next base: position 4,610 of record CAYFKW010000006.1, read on the forward strand.
TGATCCTGCAGAAATTTCCATGGTCCGGGAACCGTTCATCAATGCATCCATTATTGTTCCGGATAAATACATGGGCAATGTGATGCAGGTTTGTCATGATTTCAGGGGCGTGAGTAAAAATTATCAATACCTGACCAGTAACCGGATGGAGATGAAATTTGAACTGCCCCTGGCTGAAGTGGTGTATGAATTTTATGACCGCTTGAAAAGTGTTACCCAGGGATATGGATCGTTTGATTATGAAATAGCCGGATATCAGGAAACCGATCTGGTAAAATTAGATTTTCTTATCAATGGAGAGCGCGTGGATGCTCTTTCTCAGTTGATTCATCGGGACAAAGCAGTTGCAAGGGCCAGGGCTGCCTGTAAAAAATTAAGAGAAGAGATTCCCAGGCAGCAGTTTAAAATACCGATCCAGGGTGCGATTGGCGGGAAAATTATTTCCCGGGAAACCATATCTGCCTTTCGAAAAGATGTTACTGCAAAATGCTACGGGGGGGATATTTCCAGAAAACGAAAGCTGCTTGAGAAACAGAAAAAGGGTAAAAAGAGAATGAAAATGGTGGGATCTGTTGAGATCCCGCAGTCTGCTTTCCTGTCTGTCCTGAAAACAGACTAGAATCCGGCAGGTTAGTTGTGTGTTTTTTTAAACAGGTTGCCGATCCCGTCTATATACTCGCTGCTTGTACACGGTTTTGACAGATGATCAATATAGTGATCTTCCTGTTTCAAAGTTTTAATTGATTCGATAAATTCCAAATTTCCCGAGATAAACAGAATGGGAATGGTTTTGTCTGTTTTTCGAATATGGTGATAGACACCCATGCCGTCAATCCCGCCTGGAAGAATATAATCCAGACATACAAAATCATAGTCATTTTTGTTAAAATAATCTATTGCCAGATGTCCGTCACGGGCAATATCGACTGTATGGTAATGGGGAGGCTTTGTCAGCAGTTTGTACTGGACATCTGAAATGCTTGTTTCATCTTCAACAAGAAGGATGTTCATCCTGCTGGTGATACTATACCTATTTTCAGGCACAGCTTTTTTTTGCGGTATCACTTTATTTTCGATTGGCAGGCATATGATGACGTTTGTGCCTTTTTGAGGTGTCGAAAGGATATGAATATTACCCTTGTGCTGATCAATATATTTTTTAACATTGGCCATCCCATACCCTGTTCCTTTAATCCCTGATTTATACGCCCCTGATTCATCTTTGCTTCCTTTGAGTGTGAAAGAAGGTTCAAAAATTTTTTTAAGCGAGTTTTTGGGGATGCCGCATCCATTGTCTTCAATTTCAATGCATATCTGCCTGTCAAGGGTATAGGTGCGGATGATTATGACAGGTGTTTCAACCAGGCTCAGGGCATGAACAGAATTCTGGACAACATTGACAAATGCATGCTCTATCATCCCCGGGTCTGCTAAAATATCCGGTACTTGTTCATCAAATTCTTTGATGACATGGATTTTTTCAAGGTCTTTTTTTAATAGAGAAAGGACTAATTCAATTTTGGTCTGGAGTGGAAAGTATTCCTGCTTGGGGTCCTGGTCTTTGGCAAACGCAATTAAATTCTTAGTAAGGTTTTTACCCCGAATTGTCTGTTCAAAAATTAACGTCAGCTTATCCCTGGTTTTGTCCTCTTTTGTGTCAAGCAGCGCCAGCTCTGCATTTCCCATGATTGCGCCAAGAATGTTATTGAAATCATGGGCCATTTTCCCTGCTATCTGCCCAACCAAGGCATATTTTTCCTGTTCTGCAGCAAATTTCATTGCCTGTTCCATTCTTTTCTGTTCAGAAAGATCAACAAAACATGCCCTGATTCCAACTGGGTTTTCACCCTTAAAGATCAAAGAGGGCGTGACCTGTCCCCAGACCTCTGACTGGTCTTTCTTTTTTAATCTCAACTCTATAGGACCTGGATTTTCCCCTTTTTCCAGCTTTTTTATGCGGGAAGCAATCTCTTCAAAATATTCTTCCGGAATAAGGTCAGAAACGCTGACACCCTGTGAGAAGTCTTCTCTGGTGTAGCCAAATGATGTTAATGCAGCCTGGTTTGCATAGCTGACATTAAACTTAAAGTCATATTCACTGACAGGAATCGGCAGCAAATCGATCATTTCCCTGGCTTTTTGTTCACTTTTCTGCCGCTGGCGGATCTCTTTTTTAAGCGTCGCTCCCTGTTGTTCTACAAGTAAAAAAGCATTGGAAAATCGTTGAGATAAGAGAACCGCCTGTGAAAAAATAAAAATAACAAGACCAAATGGGACAAAATAGCCGGTGGAAATGACCTGCCTGGAGTATAGTATATCGTTCAGGCCCGTGACCAGCAGCGCTGAAAAACCAATGAAGAAAACAATGGATCCCTGCAGGTTGTTTTTCAAGCAAAGGCAAATTACATATATGCCGTACAATAGGAACAGGCAGATCAGCAGCTGGTAGACAGGCATGCCTCTGCTGTAGAAATCAACAGCTGAAAAAAGGGTAATCAGTATAAAAATCAACCCGATGCCGAATGCGGCTCCCACCATTTTTTTCGGCAAGTGCTTCGGAAACAGAAGATGGGTGTAAGCAACAAATAACGGGATATATGAATAAGTCGATATATAGATGAATTTCATTAACAGATCATAGTGGATTCCTGGAAAAAATGTGATTACATATCGTTCCCCATGTGTGATGATTCTAAAGGCAATCATGAGGCAGAAAAGCCCGAAAAAAAGAGTTGATCTGTCTTTTGGCCTGCTATAGAAAAGGCCGAGATGATAGGCGCCCATTATACAGATGATACCAAATAAAACAGCATCGACAATTAAATTGTTCTGCCTGATATCATACAGCTGTCTGCTCTGTCCTATTAATACGGGTTCCCACATGCCGCCCTGCCAGTGATGAAAATTGGACACATGAACGACAATATCTATCTTTCCGGAATGCGGTTCTATGTCTACGACCTGTGGTGAATAAAAGGGTGTGGTCTGATCAGCCGTCTGACCGGGAACACCGGAGGACGTTATAAGGGTACCATTAACATATAGCCGAAAGGCTGTTGCCATATCCAGGATTTTTAGCCCCAGGGCGTGATCGCTGTCACCAATGGTCACGCTTGCATGATAGGTGGCAAATCCGAATCCGGTAACGGTTTCCCCATTAGTGACTGTGTTGTTCCAGGCACCAGGCACCTGTATAAAACCAGGGGTTAACGTCAAGGTTTTTTCCATGAGCATTCGGGGAGATATGTGATGGTTCCAGTAAAAATTCCATTCGCCGCTTAAACTGACCGGCCCGTCTTTATAAAAATCCCAGGCGCTTAAATCGATACGTCCCTTTTTAATTTCAGGAATCAGGTGGGTGGCGGTTCTGTTCTGGCAGGAAATAAGAAGAACGGTAACAAGAATAAAGCAAAGAATATAAAAAAAAGGCTTTTTTCTTGCTGATATGAGTTCCTGTATATCCAAACAGTTCCTTTCCGGTATTATCCTTTGATGGATTTATCTCATCACTTACAGTGTATCCATTACTTTAAAATCAGTCCTTTTATGGAGTAAGTCAATGGTTTATTCCCCGATTTTTTCGAGTCGATACCGAAGGGTTGCCCTGGATAACCCCAGCAGCCGGGCAGCTTTAGAGACATTGTTCTTTGTCGTCTTCATGGCATATCTAATGCAGTAGCTCTCCAGGTCTTCAAGGCTTAATCCCTGATCTTTAATCATCATGGGGATTAAAGTATCCATGTTCATCTGCTCATAAGATTTTTCCTGGGATTCATTCAAAATGATGTGGCTGCTGGTGATTTGTCCGCCGTTACAGAGGATCATGGCCCGTTCAAGCACGTTTTTCAGTTCTCTTATGTTTCCCCGCCATGGATACCGGACCAGTTTCTGGATGCTCTTATCCGACAGTTCAGGCGGCTTTCTTCCAAATGCGGTTGAAAATTCCTGGATAAAATGGTTGGATAATTTGGGTATGTCTTCTTTCCTCTCCCGCAAAGGCGGGATGAGGATCGGAAAAACATTGATCCGGTAAAACAGATCTTCGCGGAATTTTTTTTCTTCCACCATTTGTTCAAGGTTTTTATTGGTTGCTGCGATAATCCTGACATCGGATTTAATGGTTTTTCCACCCCCCAAACGTTCAAATTCCTGGGTTTCCAGTATGCGGAGCAGTTTGGCCTGGACATCCAGTTCCATGTCACCAATTTCATCTAAAAAAAGCGTACCGCCCGACGCCACTTCAAATTTACCTTTGGTCATTTTATGCGCACCGGTAAAAGCCCCTTTTTCATATCCAAACAACTCTGCTTCCAGCAGTGTCGATGGAATGGCTGCACAATTAACCGTCAGGAAGGGGCCGCTTGAACGTGGACTGTTAATATGGGTGGCACGGCTCAGCAGTTCTTTGCCGGTGCCGCTTTCTCCGGTGATTAAAACGGTTGTGTCTGTATTTGATACACTTCCAGCCAGCTTTAAGACATCACATATCCTAGGGGAGTCTCCGACAATGTTTTTAAATGTATACCGATCTTCAATTTCCTGTCGAAGGTGACGGACCTCATACGTCAAGCGGCTGATTTGCAAGGCTTTTTTGACGCTTGAGCGGAGTTTCTCCTCTTTAAACGGTTTTGTGACATAATCAAATGCACCCTGTTGAATGGCCTTAACCGCATTCTCAATTGATCCGAAAGCAGTGATAACGATCACGGGAATTTCCGGGTCTTTTTCTTTTATGACCTGAAGCACTTCCATTCCATTGAACTTGGGCAGTTTTAAATCCGTGATAACCAGGTGTATGGTTTCATTTTCAAATATATCTATTGCCTGTTCACCGTCAACAGCCTCATGAACGTGGAGGTCAAGGTCAGACAACTGCATAACAATGACCTGCCGCATTCTTTCTTCATCTTCAACCAATAATACATTAGCTGGCATGATCGCTCTCCTGTTTGACCAAAGGGAATAATAGTTTAAACCGGGTTCCTTTTCCAGGTGTACTTTTAATTTTGACCTGACCTTTGTGGGATTTTACAATCTGGGATACAATGGACAGTCCAAGTCCAATACCATCATCCCTGAAACTGACAAACGGGTCCAGGATCCTGTCCATCTGTTCTTCACTGATGCCGCATCCCTGGTCGATAATTGAAACAATTATATAATCAGGGTGGTGCTGGGTTAACCCTTTAATGGGGATAATGGTTTCATCAATGATTTCTCTTCCCTTTTCAATGCTGATCCGGATGGTGATGGTACCGCCGTCAGGCATTGATTGAATGGCATTTAAAAAGATATTCCAGAAGACTTCTTTGATTTGGTCCGGGTCTGCTAAGATGGCCGGTGCCATGGAGGGAAAATCTCTATCAATTTTATACCCTTTTTCACTGAACCGCTCTTCTGTTGAAACAAGGATCTCTTCAAGCAGGTCAGTAATAATCGTTTTTTGAAAATTTGGTGATGCAGGTTTTGCAAAATCGAGAAAAGATGTCAGGGTTTTGTTCAGCCTTTCCACTTCATCCATAATAAAATGAGCAGCCTTTTCTCTCATTTCCATAGGGCGCTCACTATTGGCAACAACCTGTGCTGATCCCAGAATGATCCCCAGCGGGTTTTTAATTTCATGGGCAATACTGGCGGTCATTTGTCCGACAGCAGCTAATTTTTCTTTTTGAGCAAGCTCAGCATAAGTTTTTTTCAGCTCACTGCTGCTCATCTCAAGGGAAGATGCCATCTGGTTAAACGACCCGGCCAAAGCAGACGCAATATCCGGATCTTTTATGTTTACCTTATATTCAAGATCCCCGCTTGAAATCCGTTCAATCCCTTTTTTAAGAATATTGAGAGGGCTGACAATGGTCATGGCAAGCAGGTAGCTTAATATGCTGGAAAGTACCATGCCGGCAATGACCAGGGACATGATGGAATTTTGAATGGCGGTCACATTCTCAAGAAAATCTGAAACAGGCAGTGTTACGCCCACGGTCCAGTCATTGCCCGGGTAATCTGTATAGGCTGTAAAAAACTGGTCACCGCGGAAAAAAGACATGCCAAATGTTTTGTTCCGGCCGCTTAATTCGTTCAGGCAGCTTCTTAAAAGATCAATATGGTAAGAGTTCCACGGGAGCTGGACAAGCGAGGGGTGGGCGATGACGCGCCCTTTTTTGTTTTCAAATATATAGGCAAATCCCTGTTTACCAATTTTAATGCCCTGTAAAAAAAGAGAAAAGGATGAAATATCAATATCAATCCCGCACACAGCCTTAACAGCGCCCAATCCATCATAAATAGGCACAGATACGGTCATGCCCGGTTTCTGGGTAGACGCAAAAAGGTAAACATCTGTCCAGTGTACTCCTTTTGCCTCTATTGCACCGCGGTACCATGGCCTGACACGGGGATCAAATATTTTGTGGACTTCCGGTATTTGAGCCGGTGCCATTAAAAAACGGCCGGATTCATCCCCGAAATTGATATTGACAAATTCAGGATGATCTTTTTGAATTAAATGAAAGTTCCTGAGGATTTCCTTATCGTTAAAATGGTCGATTAAATTATGTTCAAAAAAGGATTTTATCAGTTTTACGTTGTAGGTGTGCTGGGACAAAAAAGATTCGACCCGTTTTGATATCTGAGCTGCAGTGCTGAGGGCATATTGCTGCATTTGCTGCTCTGCAACTCTCCTGGCCTGGAGATAGCAGAAGTAGCCGGTACCTGGAATGACGATCACAATGATAAGCGTGAGCGCTAAAAATATCCTGATCTGAAAAGAATGCCAGAAAATACTGAGTTTGTTTTTCAGCCACATTGAAGTTTAATATCCCTTTACCGCATCATTAATTTCTTTTTCCAGGTATGGATTTGCAATATTCATCGCTAAATATTTTTTAATATGCGGCAGTACTTTTTCAGCATGCTCTTTATCTTTCAGCAGGAACTTGATGGCCAGACCGGTTGACACAGATTCAGGATAGTTTTTCCACAACATATCAAAGGCATTATAGATCTCTTCCCGGCGCGGGCTGTGACGAACGATTTCTAAAAGAGCAATGCCGGCCCACTGTGGTTTTGCCTTTTCTTTTTGAGGCGTTTCCCCTTGAACTGTCTGAGGATATACCAGGCTCACCCACGGGACCGGTGATGTGATTCCCATTTTAAGGTCAGGATAGGTGTTTACAATATGCCAGAAATACGGGATACCCGTCTTTTTCCGGGACAGTAAATCACAATAGATCCATCCCAGGTACCAATACGCCTTGACCAGAATCTGGGGATGATCCTTAAAATTTTTTATAATATTCTGATAGTCGTCAATGGCAAGGTTGTAATCCTGAATCAGGGCAAACCTGTAATCAAAGCCAAAATTCAGGTAGGCAAGATACAAAGCTGCATTGCCGCATTCCAGCCGATCGTCCGGGAAATATTCAAATAAGAAATTTAAGGCAGCTTCTTTTTCATCAGGGCTCGGGAATCCGGATTTTGCATAATTCAACTGGCCTTGCGCTGTCGGGAATCTGGGGATATCAAATCCCTGGAAAGAAACAACGGGCAGTTCAGATTTAGGAAATGAAATAGATGTGGGTTCGTTACTGCAGCTGGTTAAAGCGAAAGCAGCCAAAAATAATGCTGATACCCATAATATGATGTTATTTTTTCCCATCCAGATAAATCCCGTCATTCCACGTCACTTCTACACTTAAAAAAACTACCATAGACCCGGAGAGATACACAAGCTATTCTCCGTTAATGTGCTGGAAAACTTGAAAGGAGGTGAGCAAATAGAACAGTCCTCTCAAGCAGGCTCTGTGTCACAATATACTCATCCTCACTGTGATCCTTATCCCCGACAGGGCCCAGACCGTCAAGTACGGGGATACCTTCATCTGCCATGATGTTTGCATCGGAAACACCCTGTCTTAATTCAGATGTGACCTGAATATCAAGGGAGCCTGCAATGGTTTTGAGTGTATCAAACAAGGCCATGTTATCCTTTGTCTGGGGCATCGGGGGCCTGCTGGATACAATTTTTAAATCAGATGTTGTTCCCAATGTATCTGTTTGTCTGCAAATCCGGTTAATTCTGGATTCAAGTGCGTTAAAATCATTTAAAGTTAAAAATCTAAAATCCATTTGAGCTGCGGCAAATGCCGGAATTGTGTTGGGACCGATGCCGCCCTTAACCGTTCCAACATTGGCTGAAATTCCTTTGCTAACGTCATTTAATTTTTCTATTGCAATTGTTTTTTTTGCCAGTTCCAGGACAGCACTGGCTTTATTTTTTTTTACAAAGGCGGCATGGCCTGCCTCTCCGTTTATTTCAAGGACGGCTGAAAGATTTCCCTTCCGGCCGGTAACAACTTCCCCGTTTAATCCGCCAGCTTCCAGAACAAATCCCACACAGCTTTTTTTTGCCTGTTCCCTGATCAGCTGCCTTGAACTGGGAGATCCGATTTCTTCATCAGAATTAAAGACAAACGTAATGGGACGTTCCTCTAAAAGGCCGGCCGCTGCCAATGCTTTTAACGCGAACATGCCCACAACAAGCCCGCCTTTCATATCTGCAACGCCGGGACCGTAACACTTTTGATTTCCCTGTTTAAAAAAATTAAAATCTGTATCAGAAGGGAAGACCGTATCCATATGGCCCGTGATAAGAACCTGTTTATCAGACTGGCGGGTAAAAGGGGACCTGGCAATGATATGGTCACCAAAATTTTTTTGTCTGATCCGCTCGCATAAAAATCCCATGGCGGTCATTTCTTCCTGGATAAGACCGGCAACTTTATCAATACCGGATTTATTTTTTGATCCGCTTTGAATACAGACCAGGTCCGCTAAAAATGTGATCATTTCTTTTTGGGATTGTGTTAAAAAGTCTACAATATTTTTGGATGCAGTCATTTTATATTACTGGATGTTTAAATTTTCAGCAAAGGGGCTGCCTTACAGCGCCCCTTTGTTATGTGTCTCATTTTCCTATGGTTTTAGAAAGGAAAAATTTTTATTTTGATATTCAGTGATATCAGCATCAGGATAAGTAACGATTTCACCGTTCCATGGTTTCTTTAAGGTGATGCTGCCGTCTGCTGCATCCTGAACATTGCTTCTGTGAAGGGGTATTTTACCCCCGGCCGTGGCAATATACCGTGGAACCGCATCCCCTGATATGTTGCCATACATGCTTTCGACGATCGTCCGGCCAACTTCAACCGGAACCCTGAAATGCGTAAACTGGGGATTTCTATATGAGCAGTTGAATATGTAATAGGGCCTGACATAATTTTCCTGGATCGTTTCACAAAGCTTCCACATTTTAACCCGGGTGTCGTTAATCCCTTTCAGCAAAACAGCCTGGTTTAAAACAGCAGAAACATTTTTTGAAATATCTTT
>CAYFKW010000006.1:14006-42185 GCA_964343845.1 uncultured Desulfobacula sp.
TGGCCGGACAGGGGGGTTATTTCCTGTGCTGTATTAATCTGCGTCACCACTCTGACCGGTTTTCTGTCATTACTTTCAGCAAGGACGTCCAGCAGTTCATTGTCAACCCTCTGCGGTGCTGTTACCGGAATCCTGGTACCCAGCCGTTTCAGTTTAACATGATCAATGTCATCCAAGGCCGTCACTATTTTTCTGATGATTTTATTGGGCAGTACAAAAGCGTCACCGCCTGTCACCAGAACATCCCTGATCCTGTGATTCTTTCGGATGTAATTGAGAGCCTCTTCATATGCTTGCTCAGAATAAATCTGATCTTTTTTCCCGATATGAGCAATTCTGAGGCAGTGGGTGCAGTACATGGCACACATATTGGTTGCCTTGATGGTGACCACCCGTGGATAGAACTGGTCAATGAGCCTTGCAGGAGAATGGTCTGCGGCAACAGGAGGGATCTCCACCCCTTTATTATCAACCATTTCACCTGTGGGGACGGATTGGAGCAGAACAGGGTCGTTTGCGACACCTGCCTGAATAAGGCTGGCATAATAGGGTGTCAGCCGCATGCGATAGGTTTTGGTAACATGGGTAACATCTTCAATAACCCTGGCCGGCAAATCAATGATTTTAGAAAGGTCTTCTACAGAGTCAATGCAGTTCCGGATCTGACCGGAATAGGAATTCCATTGTGTTTCATCGATTTTCAGGTGTTTTTTAATCCGTTCTTTGGCTTCAAGGATCTTATCCCATAGTTCTATACCGCTTGGCGCAGATGCCAGTTTTTCATTTAAATACTGATCCACTCTTGAAATTGCTTCCTGAACAATGGGAAGTGCTTTGTTTACCCTGCCGCCAATGGAAACACTGTGTTCATCTAATTCCTGGTGTTTGATTGCAAGGGCTGTCAATGTTTCTTTTGAGAACCCGAAAGCGTCAGGCGAGATGTTTTTCTCTTTTTTTAACGCGTCCAGTTTTGAAAAAAGTTCAACAATCGGTGCGGTAAGGTGCTGCTGTTCCGCTGTATCTTTCAGTTCACAGACTTCTTTTTTCAATGCCTGGGCCGGTGATGTGTCACCGGCAGCAAACAGTTCATTAAAAAAGTCATTTGTGAAGTCATCAAGGCGATCATCATCAAGGTTAGGACTTGGCATAATTGTTCTCCGGTATCTGTTCTTTTTCAAATGTTAGTTCAATGGTTTTACATCCCTGGTCAATCCCCTGGCTGACACTGCTGTGGTCATGTCCCAGTGCGACAATCCTGGCGATAAAAGACCCTTTGGCTATCACAAAATCAGACCCTGCATGTTCCAGAATCAGAAAATCCTTCTTTAGATTGCCGGCAGCTACTTTCTTGAATGCTTCCCTTTCTCCTATTGCCTGGGGGATATAGTTTCTGGTTCTGACGGCAGTATGAATTTTATAATTATATGTTCCCCAGTGAAGGTTGTGGGGATTTTTTTCCATTTCAACCGTATTTTCAGGAAATGCCTGCTTTTGAACGGCATAGTATTCCAGTTCAGGAAGTATCGGTGAACGGGGCGGCAGCGATTGTTCCAGTGTACAGCAGAATTCAAGGGTCGTGCCTTGTTTTCTTGCATTAATTTCAAGGAACCGGATGTCATTATCCTCAGTGAGAATATAGTCGCAGCCATAAATGCCCCGGTATCCCTGCTTTGCAAGCCAGACGCCAATGTTTCGGGTGTGGGTTTTAAGTTGAGCGGTTTGATCATGTGACAGGACGCTTGGAAAGGTCGATCCTGTAAACCGGTTGCCGTTCTGGATACATTGATCTGCCACGCCGGCAATGTAGATTTCCTCTGGGTTCGCAACTACGGCCAGCACAGTGGGATCGTGCGTGTGGGGCAGAAATCGTGTGATAAGATACCGGGCAGACTGGTTTTTAAATTTGTTTTCAATATCTGCCTTTGAATGCGCTACAACACTATTGATCCCTGCGGCACTGTACTCTTTTGTGACAAAGATGCCGTCTGACCAGCTGTCCCAGAGAGCATCACACGTGGCAATAAGATCCTGATACCCCTCACAGGTTTTGAAATCAACGACAGGAACCGTGTGTTTTAATCCTTCCATCTGGTACGACTTGTTGTTAACTTTTTTGGCAATGTCCTTGTCCGGGCCTAAAATCGACACCCCTTTGATTGTATCCAGTGTCATTTCAGTGAGGCTTTCATACATGTAAAGAAAAATGTGGGCCTGTTTGTTCAGCAGGGTGTCAATCAAAGAACGGATATCCGGATCCTGGGATACCGTATCCATGAATTCCCCGGCAGATACGCGGCAATGAACGTTTGTGCCGTATCTGCATTCATAGGATCTGATGAGGGGGTTGATGACAATGAGGTTGTCATAATTATACTGTTCCAGGATATCCGGCACAACAGCGATGAAATCGAATTTGCGCTTGTAAATCCGGCAAAGAGCTTCTTTTAAAAAATAGTTCAGCCCGTAATTTTTCAATTCCCCAATGTAAATGAAATAATCGGTATCCTCTTTTATCTGGTAATTGGAAAAATGTATGGAAGACATCTTTCATATCCTGACCCGCTTAAAGGTTAGCAAAACAGATTGGTACGTATTTCACCGATCCAGCCTATATTGTTAAAAGATGTCTTGCAAAATCAGCGCCAGAATGAATGGAAAATGAATTCATCCAGGCATTTTTTATTTGTGAAAGTTTAAATGCAGGAACAAAAGAAACATTCAGATTTTGAACATGCCTGTTTTACGGGTCGTGCGGTAAAAAAGTGTTGATGATTTCATCAAAATTGATTAAATCATCAATTTCATGAACAGGCGCCATTCCCATGTCAATATCGCAAGCATCTATTGTCTGGTTTTAATAAGTTTGATCATATCATCAATTTGTTCCCGGGTTAAAATTTAAAAAAAACCCTTTAATTACGCTGGATACAACTGTGGCATGAAGATTGCTCTAAATTAATCTGATAATCTGATTTTTTTAAAAAAAGAAAGGGGGGAAGAATAGGGGAGCCTTAATTGTTTTAGGAGGATTTTCCAGGCGTTTCTGCCTGGACAACAACTGTATTTATTTAAATTGGAGGTACAAATGAGAAAGTTATTAGTTCTTGGAATTGCAGCATTTTTTGGAATGGTTCTATTTTTAGGGTCTGCACCTGTTCAGGCAGGCAGCAACCAGACGTTTGTCACCATTGGAACCGGGGGCGTCACTGGCGTATACTATCCGACTGGCGGTGCAATTGCCCGGTTAGTGAACAAAGGGAGAAAAGCTCATGGTATCCGTTGTTCAGTAGAAAGTACAGGTGGATCAGTCTATAACCTGAATGCAATTGCAGCAGGTGAGCTGGACATGGGTGTTGCACAGTCTGACTGGCAGTATCATGCATATAATGGTACCAGCAAATTCGCCGATAAAGGTGCAAATAAAAACTTAAGAGCGGTATTTAGTGTTCATCCCGAACCATTTACTGTTGTCGCTAGAAAAGATTCCGGTATCAAGAATTTTATGGACCTGAAAGGCAAAAGAGTTAACATAGGTAACCCGGGTTCTGGTCAGCGCGGCACCATGGAAGTTGTGATGAAAGCCCTTGGCTGGACAAAGGCTGATTTCAAACTGGCCTCAGAACTTAAGTCTGCTGAGCAGTCAAAAGCACTTTGCGATAATAAAATTGACGCAATGGTATTTACAGTCGGTCATCCTTCAGGTTCCATCAAAGAAGCCGCCACGTCCTGTGATTCAGTTATTGTAAATGTAACTGGTCCTGCAATTGACAAACTGGTATCAGAAAAAGACTATTATAGAAAAGCAACTGTCCCCGGCGGAATGTATCGTGGAACAGATTCAGACACAGTTACCTTTGGTGTCGGCGCGACATTTGTAAGCTCAACCAATACTTCTGCAGACGTTATTTACAATGTTGTAAAAGCTGTTTTTGAAAATTTTGATCAATTCAAAAAACTGCATCCTGCGTTTGCAAACCTTAAAAAAGAAGAGATGATCAAAGACGGTCTTTCCGCACCACTGCATGACGGCGCGAAAAAATATTACAAAGAAGCCGGTCTGTTATAGCCCGATGCTTTTTTAATTTCAAAAGTGTGTAGCCAGAACTTGCTGCACACTTTTATTGTTTTTGAAAAGGAATCACTTTTTATATGTAAACACCCCTTTCTCTTATGGAGGAATCGTAGAAATGACCGAAGCAAATGACACTGCAGTAGATCAAGATGCACTGCAAGAGATGATTGCCGAGGCGGATACCGGAGCGAGAAACCCCGTCGGCACGATTCCCAAAAAAGTACTTTTTTATGTCCCCCTTGTGTGGACAATCTTTCAATTATGGTATGCATCACCATTGCCATTTATTTTTAATATTTTAGTATTTAACTCTTCAGAAGCCAGGGCGATTCATCTGGCTTTTGCCATGTTTTTAGCCTATACTGCCTATCCCACATTTAAATCATCACCAAGAGACTATATCCCGGTCCAGGACTGGGTGGTTGCATTGGTTGGTGCATTTTGTGCAGCATATTTATTCCTGTTTTATGAAGGGCTTTCAGAACGGCCGGGTGACCCGACAACAATGGACCTGGTTGTGGCTGTTAATGGTGGTAGCGTCCGTGTTTATTATTTACACGTTTGCCGGCCCCTACATGCCGGATGTCATTGCACACAAAGGGGCAAGCCTGGTCAAGGGGATGTCCCATTACTGGCTGACGACAGAAGGGGTCTATGGTGTGGCGCTGGGGGTCTCGACCGGCATGGTGTTCATGTTTGTTCTTTTTGGCTCGCTGTTGGAGTCAGCAGGCGCAGGAAACTATTTTATCCGGACCGCATTTGCCGGCCTGGGACACCTGAAGGGAGGACCGGCAAAAGCGGCGGTTGTTTCTTCCGGAATGACAGGGCTGGTATCAGGATCTTCCATTGCCAACGTTGTGACAACAGGAACGTTTACAATACCGTTAATGAAGAAAGTCGGATTTCCTGCAGAAAAAGCAGGGGCAGTCGAGGTGGCCGCCTCAACCAATGGCCAGCTTACACCGCCGGTTATGGGTGCGGCCGCTTTCCTGATGGTGGAGTATGTGGGTATTTCCTATGTAGAGGTTATCAAACACGCTTTTCTGCCTGCCATTATTTCGTATATTGCACTGGTATATATTGTTCATCTTGAAGCCTGTAAAATGGGGCTTAAAGGCATGGAAAGGACCGTTACCAAAACCGTTGCCCAGAAACTGCTGTCCTTTATCATGAGCATTCTGTTTATCATCATCATCGGCGGCGCAACCTACTATGGCCTTGGATGGATAAAAGGTGTAGCTGGTAAGGCGACCATCTATATTGTCTGTGTTTTACTGGCAGTAGCATATTTTGCGTTAATCTGGTATGCCTGCAAAGTACCGGAGCTGGACACCTCACACGAGATTAATGAATTGCCTGATTTAAAGGAAACAGCCCAGGCAGGGTATTATTTCCTGTTGCCTGTGGTCGTGCTGATGTGGTGTCTGACAGTTGAACGGCTTTCACCGTCCTTATCTGCATACTGGGCAACAATACTGCTGATTGCGATTGTTTTAACCCAGCGGCCCCTTAAAGGCATGATTCGAAAAGCAAAAGGAGAAGATTTCTCTTTTGGCAGGGGGTTTAATGAATTTGTAGAAGGGCTGGTGTCCGGTGCAAGAAACATGATCGGTATTGGTGTGGCAACGGCTGCTGCAGGTATTGTTGTGGGAACCGTAACACTGACCGGAATCGGTCTTGTGATGACTGAGTTTGTAGAGTTTATATCCGGCGGCAACCTGATGCTGATCCTGCTGTTCACCGCCATCATCAGCCTGATACTGGGCATGGGACTTCCTACGACGGCAAATTATATTGTTGTCTCTACATTGATGGCACCCGTTATTGTGGAACTCGGCGCTCAAAACGGGCTGATTGTTCCGTTAATTGCAGTCCATCTTTTTGTGTTTTATTTTGGCATTCTGGCGGATGATACTCCGCCTGTGGGACTTGCTGCGTTTGCAGCAGCAGGAATATCCGGCGGTGATCCCATTCGAACAGGAATCCAGGGCTTTGGATATGATATCAGGACAGCTATCCTCCCGTTTTTATTTATTTTTAACACCGAGCTTTTAATTATCGGCATTCAAAACTGGCTCCACCTGCTCATTGTTATTATTGCTGCTGTGATAGCGATGCTGGTATTTGCCGCAGCAACCCAGGGATTTTTTCAGACGAAAAACCGTTTATGGGAGACGCTTGCCCTGTTTTTAGTTGCTTTTGTGCTGTTCAGGCCTGGGTTTTTCTGGGATAAAATTTTCCCGCCGTATATTGAGAAACCAGGCACTGAGATTGTTCAGATTGTGGAGAATATGGAACCCGGAACCATGCTGCGCCTTAACATCAAAGGTGAAAATATGGACGGGGAAGAATATACCAAAGCATTAATGCTGCCGGTTGGGGATAAAGAGACAGGCGAAGAACGGCTGAATGAAATCGGGTTTGAAGTCCGTAGTGAGGATGGAAAAGTGCTGGTGGATAATGTGGTTTTTTCCAGCAATGCTGAGAAGATGGGAATAGACTTTGACCAGGAAATTCTCATGGTCAAATTGCCGTCAAAGCGGTTGCCGAAGCAGATTTTCTTCATTCCGGCACTGGCGGTACTGGCACTGGTTTATACAGTACAGCGCAGGCGGGCAAAAAAACTTGGTGAAATATAAAAAGGTGAAGGAGCAGGATATGTTCAAAAAAATATTGGTACCCATTGATGTGGAATATCCCAATACATCAAAGGCTGTTTATGACAATGCTGCAGATATTGCCAGATTAAGCGGCGCTGAAATCCGCCTGGTCAGTGTGATGCCGGGATTCAGTATGCCGATTGTTGCCTCATTTGTTACAGCGGAGATGAAAAAAGAAGCTCAAAAGGAATTTAAAAAAGCGCTCAAGGCATTTACGGATAAAAATTGCGGTGAAAATGTTTCTGCAAAAGTACTTGTTGGTAAAAACCATGAGGTGATTTTAAAAATGGCTGAAGAATGGGGCGCTGACCTGATTGTCGTGTATCACAATCACCGGCGCAAAGTGAATGAAGCTTTTTCTCAGGATTGTGCCCAGAAAATAGTTAAAAGAGCCAATTGTTCAGTTTTAAGATTGCGGAATGTTTTAAGCTGAACAGATTAAAATAATAATTGACACAGACAAAGGCTTTGGCTACACAGAAATCTGGTGCGGCCAAAGCCTTTTTTTTTAAATATTATGACAAGTGACATTACGTTGGAAGTCAAGCCATGACAGATCAATTTTCTGTTTCCTGCCCAATGGATTGTTCAGATCTCTGCCGGTTCATTGTTACGGTCGAGAATAATCGGATTATCAACCTTAAGGGTGACCGGCATCACCCGGTGACAAAAGGGCTGATTTGTAAAAAGGGCAGGGCATTAGTGGAAAGGCTTTATCATCCGGAAAGAATCCGGCATCCATTGATAAAAAAAGGCAATACCTTTGTAAAAGCTTCCTATGACCAGGTTATAAATCAGATCAGCAGCGTACTCCTGTCAATTAAAAAGTCCTATGGCACCAGGTCGATTCTCAATTATACCAGCGATGGATACGGCGGTCTGAAAAACAGAATTCAAACTATTTTTTTTAATTGCCTGGGCGGGGTGACCCAGCCTGAGGGAAGCCTCTGCTGGGGGGCGGGGATTGCAGCACAAACATATGACTTCGGCAGTTCAAGAGGGCATTTTCCCGATGATGTTTTAACTGCCCAGACCATTCTTGTGTGGGGAAGAAACCCTAAATTTACAAGTGTTCAATTATATGCACGCTTAAAACAGGCCCAGAAAAACGGCTGCAATGTCATTGTTATCGACCCGGTAAAAACTGCGACTGCCAGAAGCTTTAAAAACTATATTCGGATTAACCCGTCAACAGATGGTGCATTGGCGCTTGCCATGGCCAATACGATTATCTCACATAACTTTCATGACAAACCCTTTATCAGGAAGCATGTCATTGGATTTGACCGGTTTAAAGCGTATGCAGCCGGGTTTACACTTGAAAAAGCAGAAAAAATCACTGGCATAGAAAAAAAAATTATTAAAGAACTGGCTGTTGGATATGCAAAAGCCGGCACGGCGGCAATCTATATCGGGTTTGGGATGCAGCGCTACCATAACGGCGGCAATTCTGTCCGGTGTATTGATGCCTTGGGCGCCATTACAGGAAAGATCGGAAAAAAGGGATGCGGTGTCAATTACGCAGCAAAATCGATCAGCCCCTATATTTATGATGTCGAAAAACAAAGCAGACAATATGCAGTGAACACACGGTATTTCCCTTTTGGGAAGCTGGGTGATTTTTTAGAACAGGAAAAATCTCCTCCCATTAAGGCAGTGTTTGTTGCCTCGGGTAATCCTTTGACGCAAAGCCCGGATCTTGAAAAAACAGTTCGCCAGTTTTCCAGGATAGACTTTAAAGTTGTGTTTGACCATTTTTTGACAGACACGGCAAGAAGGGCGGATATTGTTATCCCTGCGGCGTTCGTGTTTGAACAGGCAGATGTTTTTGCCACTTCCATGTACACGCCGGTTTTAAATTATTCACAAAAAGCAGTGGAACCGCCGGACGGGATCATGCCAGAGTTTGATTTTTACCTGAAACTGGCTGAAAAAACGGGCCTAGACAACCTTGGTTTTAAGACTTCAGAAGAATATCTTAAAAGGAGTACAGCGTCTTTCAGTCAAAAAATCGGGACACAGGATGTACTGTCACCAGAGGCGTATCTGCGGATAAAAAAAGATGAAATCGCATGGGAAGACAAGGTGTTTGAAACGCCGTCCGGCAAAATTGAGCTGTACAGCCGGAAAGCACTGCAGGATGGCCAGTCACCGCTTCCAAATTTCAGTGCACCCTATATGGGCAAAGATCAATTCCCTTTGCGGCTTCTAACCTGTCACACAAAAGATTCCATGCATTCCCAGGGGTTTGCATTCATAGAAAAAAAACCTGTGGTGTATGTCAATAAAGAAACTGCAGCAAAATTTGATGTAAAGGAAGGTGTGGTTGTGCGTGTTTCAGGTGAAAAAGCGAGTTTGGAAGCAACAGTATGTTTAGATGACGCAATCTGCAACAACACCGCTTTTATTTACCAGGGGTTCTGGCACAAAAGCGGTGCTGTGAATTATCTGACAACATCAGTGATGTCTGATATGGGATTGCAGGCTGCCTTTTATGACAGTTTCTGCACACTTGAAAAAATCAACTGACGGGAGTCTTTTTATTCTTCTACCCGGTGCCAGGTCTGGGTTCTGAAGAAGAAAGCAATATATCCCCTGACCATTAAATTGCCGTCCTCCAGCCACATTTTACAGGTATAGGTATCACCCGAATCTTCGGCAGGGTCCAGAATTGTTCCATGGGTGTATTCATCCCCTGATTTTTTTAAATTCTGAACAATTTCCATCCCTATAATCGGTTGATTATGCCTGGGGTCGTTTTTATCGCAGCTTGTGCATTTAGGATCCGGGTCTTCTCCAGGTTTCCGGAACAATTTGATAATTTTTCCGAAAAATTTTCCATCTTTTTCATAAATCTGAACAATGGACTTGGGCTCATTGGTATCATCATCAATGGTTTTCCATTTGCCGACAATGGACGCTTCCTGACCATAGGCTGAAAGAACAAAACAAAATGAAAAAAGAACAGGTAATAGAAAAAGCTTAAACATGTTTTTCATAGCACATCTCCAATGAGTTGACGTTAATAAAATAAACACTGTTATTGTTTTTAGTCTTATGTTTATTTTGTGTCAAGAGAAAACCGTTTTCAAAGAATGGGGGCCAGGACAACGAATTCATTCTCCTGCCTAAATGGGTGATCTCATCGTTTAAGACCATATTTTTGCAGCCGGTATCGAAGTGCACTCCTTGTAATACCAAGCTCCCTGGCTGCATTGGACTGATTCCATGCGCATTTTTCCAGTGCAGCCAGCAGTAATGCCTGTTCCTGAGAGGCAAGATCAAGCTCTGCGGCGGGAACAGCTGTTTCCTGCAAAACCGTATCCCTGTTTTTTCTAACTGCTTTTGGCAGGTCTTCTATTGAAATCGTGCCTTTGTCACAGGTAAGGGTCGCCCGTTCCATAACATTTTTTAATTCGCGTATATTTCCAGGCCATGGGTAATTTTCCAGAGCACTTAATGCATCTGCCGTGATATTTAAAACAGGTTTTTTAAATTCATGGCAGTATTGTTCAATAAAAAAGTGAGTTAATTCTTTAATATCTGATTGTTTCTCCCTTAAGGCCGGCATCTTCAGACACACAGTGTTCAGGCGGTAAAAAAGGTCTGTCCTGAATTTTGCTTGTGTAACCATTTTTTCAAGGTTTAAATTTGTAGCAGATAAAATTTTTACAGAAACCGGTGTGGTGATATTTTCACCGATAGGGGTAATGGTTTTTTCTTCAACCGCATGCAATAATTTGGGTTGGAGTTCCAGGGGGAGGTCACCAATCTCATCTAAAAAAAGAATGCCGTGATCTGCCTGGATAAATGCCCCTTTCCGATCCTGCAATGCGCCTGTAAACGCCCCTTTTTTATGACCAAACAATTCGCTTTCGATCAATTCTCTTGGAATCGCCGCGCAGTTCACTTTGACAAAGGGTCCTTTTTTCCGGTTGGAGGCTTCATGAATGGCCCGTGCAGCTATTTCCTTGCCTGTACCGGACTCACCACAGATTAAGACCGAACTGTCAGTTGATGCAAACAGCTTTATATCTTTTTTAACCCGGACCATTGTTTCTGATGATCCAATGAGATCCTGCAATGATCTTGACTGGGTAAGTATCGATTTAAAAGCGTGTTCGACAATTTCCAGCAATTGTTCATGATCTATGGGTTTGGATAGAAAATCAAATGCCCCCATTTTCATAGCATTGACCGCAGTTTCGACGGAACCATGTGCTGTCAGGACAATCAGCGGTACAGCCGGATCATTCAACCGGCCGAATTTGAGGACTTCCATTCCGTCTACAGGCTGCATCTTTAAGTCGGTAATGACAATATCCGGATGCCATCTGGTCCACGTGTCAATTCCTTGCCGGCCGTTCAGCGCTTTTTCTACAGTATACCCGTTTTCCGATAATACCAGATCCAGAATTCTGAGAAGCTTTGCTTCATCTTCTATGAGGAGAATTTTATTTTTCATAACAGGTTTTTTGCAGGATATCGTTAATATTATAACCTATACGCCTGTTGAACCAAATTGAAATGGAAAATACAAGAATTATTTATATCATCTGCCAGAAAGATTTTCTGGCCCGGCCGATAATTGAAGGTAACGTGGTTGTGTCATTGAGTTTTGATCACGCATCTTTCAACGGCAGGCTAAGAAAGGCAGGGCCGCTATGATACCCTGCCTTTCCTGTCGGGGAGCATTAGAATATGTTAAAGGTTCTCTGGTTTGACAACAGGATGTTCCTTTAAATATTCCAATCTGTTCAATCCGTTTATATACGCCAGTGCACTGGCGGTAATAATATCCGGGTCTGCACCTTTTCCCAATGCAACGATCCCGTCTTCCTGCAGCCGGACAGTAACCTCACCTTGTGCATCGGTTCCTTCAGTCAATGCAGAGATCGTAAACCGTAACAGTTCAGATTTCGTTCCTGTCAGTTTGGCAATAATATTGTAGACAGCGTCAATGGGTCCGTTCCCCTCTGTTGCACCCTGTACCGGCCGGCCATTAATATTCAACTGAACACTGGCAGTGGGAAATACAGTGCTGCCGCACAAGACATGGATATATTCCAGGCAGAAAACTTCTGAGCTCCTGAGCACACCTTCATTAATCAGGGCTTCAATATCTTCATCCAGGATATTTTTCTTCTTGTCTGCCAGGCGTTTAAATTTTTCAAAGACCCTGTCCAATTCATCCTTGGACAAATTGTATCCCATTTCTTCAATATGTGAGTTCAGTGCATGACGGCCTGAATGCTTGCCTAAAACCAGATTGTTTTTGCTCAGTCCGATGGTTTCCGGTTTCATGATTTCATAGGTCATGGGGTTTTTCAAAACACCATCCTGATGGATGCCTGCTTCATGGGCAAACGCATTTGCACCCACAATGGCGCGGTTGGGCTGGACAAGAATCCCTGTAATCATGCTGACCAGGCGGCTGGTCGGATAAATCCTTTTGGTATTAATAGAGGTTGTCTGGGGGAAGAAATTGGGCCTGGTATGAAGTGACATCACCACCTCTTCCAGGGAGGTGTTGCCCGCTCTTTCCCCGATACCGTTTATGGTGACTTCCACCTGACGCGCTCCTGCTTTAATAGCAGCAAGTGTATTTGATGTTGCAAGACCGAGGTCGTTGTGACAATGAACACTTAAAATGGCTTTATCCATGTTCGGGGTGTTGGCCATGACATATTTGACAAGCTGGCTGTATTCTTCTGGTATGGCGTATCCGACCGTATCAGGAAGGTTCACTGTGGTAGCACCGGCGTCGATTACAGCCTCAAATATTCTGCACAGAAAATCAGGATCGGAACGAGAGCCGTCTTCAGCAGAGAATTCCACGTTGTCTGTATACGATGCCGCCAGTTTCACTGATTTAACAGCCTGTTCTAAAACCTGGTCCGGTTCCATCTGAAGTTTATATTTCATATGCAGTTCAGACGTGGCAATAAAGGTGTGAATTCTTGGATGAGCAGCATTTTTTATTGCTTCCCAGCCCCTGTCAATATCTTCTTTATTTGCCCGGCACAGTGCGGCAACCTGGCTCACTTTAAGTGTCTCTGCAATGGTTTTGACTGCTTCAAAGTCGCCCTCTGATGCAGCAGGGAAACCTGCTTCGATAACATTGACACCAAGCGCTTCAAGCTGAGTGGCAAGTCGAAGTTTTTCCGCTTGATTCATACTTGCGCCAGGTGATTGTTCTCCATCTCTCAAAGTGGTATCAAAAATTATAATTTGGTTGTCTTGTGTCATTTTATTTTACCTTATTATTATCTAATGAAAGTTTGTATTGAAAACTGTCAGCCAATGCCTGCCAGCTTGCTTCGATAATATCTTCTGAAACACCAATGGTTGAGAAAATATTATTTTCATCCCGCGACTCAATCAATACCCTTACTTTTGCATCTGTACCATCCATGCCGTCAATCACACGGACTTTGAAGTCAACCAGGTGCATGTCATCAATCTGCGGGAATATGGTGGTTAATGCTTTTCGTAGAGCATTGTCCAGTGCACTGACTGGACCATCCCCCTCTGCTGAAGTAATTTCAGTTTTATTGCCAACCCTGATTTTGATCATGGCATGAGAATAACAGGGCCGTTCCTTGTCTTTTTCAACAACAACCCTGAAAGATTCAAGTTCAAAGTGGGGAACAAACTGATCGGTTAGTTTTTCCATAATGAGTTTTAATGAGCCTTCAGCTGCATCAAATTCAAACCCATAATCCTCCAGCTCTTTTATGCTTGATACAATCTGGTACCCGTTTGCACCATCGGCACCCAGGTCGACGCCAAGTTCTTTTGCTTTATATTCTATATTGCTTTTTCCCGATTGTTCAGAAACAATGACACGCCTTTCATTCCCTACAGTTTCAGGCGGGATATGCTCATACGCTTTCGGATTTTTCATAATGGCACTGACATGAACACCGCCCTTATGCGCAAAAGCGCTTTTACCGACAAACGGTCGTGAATTAACCGGCGGTACATTGGCAGTTTCAGAAATAAACCGTGATAAATTAACCAGTTTCCCAAGTTTATCCTTGGGAATGCAGTCTCGATTCATTTTTAAGGATAATATGGGGATGATGGCTGTTAAATCAGCGTTACCGCACCGTTCGCCATACCCGTTAATGGTCCCCTGGACCATGGTGGCACCTGAATGAACAGCTGTGACAGAATTGGCCACTGCCATGGCACAGTCATTATGGGTATGAATCCCGAAGATAATATCAGGCTGCTGTTTAAAATGATCAATCACAGCCCGTGTGATGGTTTCAATATCACAGGGCAGAGATCCACCGTTGGTGTCGCACAGAACCAGGCATTTTGTTCCGCCGGCAGCGGCAGCCTCCAGCGTCTTGAGTGCATATTCCGGGTTGGCTTTATATCCGTCAAAAAAATGTTCAGCATCGTAAATCACTTCGCGGTCATGGGTTAACAGGTAAGCGATACTCTCTTTTATCATGGCAAGATTTTCTTTTTTGGTATTCTGCATGATGGACTCAACATGAAGATCCCAGGATTTTCCAAAAATGGTAATAACCTTTGCCTGGCTGTCTAACAGCGCCTGGATGTTTGCATCTGTTTCACAGGTTTCCCCTGGCCGTCGTGTCGAACCAAATGCAGTGATTTTAGCATTTTTAAATTCAATATCTTTTGCCAGTTCAAAAAAATGCTGTGCACCGGGATTAGATCCGGGCCACCCGCCTTCAATATAGTGGATACCGGATTCATCCAGGCGTTTTGCTATTTTCAGTTTATCCTCGGGAGAGAAAAATATATTTTCTCCCTGCATCCCGTCTCTTAATGTCGTGTCGTATAGAATTGCTTTTTCCATGGTGTGTCCTGCCTGTTGATATTAAGCGTTTACCCGATTCTTGTTTGTCCCGTTTTCCCTGGCAAGTGCGATAGACCCGGTAGATGCAATTTCAATGATCCCCATGGGTTTCAGCAGCGAAACAATGGCATCGTGTTTTTCACTGTCACCGGATATTTCTATGGTATAATGAGACAGTCCGACATCAACAATTTTGCACCTGAAAATATCAACAATTCTTAAAATATCTGCCTTTTTTTCAGACTGGGCATTTACCTTGATCAGTGCCAGCTGTCTCTGGACATATTTTTTATCTGTTAAATCATTTACACGGATGACATTGATCAGCTTGTGAAGCTGTTTTTTAATCTGTTCTATAATGGGCGGTTCACAGGTGGTTGTCATTGTGATCCTGGAGACACCAGACTCAGCAGTACTGGCAACACTTAGACTGTCAATATTAAATCCCCTGCCCGAGAAAAGACCTGCAATTCTTGAAAGAACACCTGGCTCATCATCAACGAGAATAGAAAGCAGATAGCTGTTAGTTTTCATAGTGATTATCCTTTCTAAAACCTAAATTAAACCAGAAGCATTTCTGTAATTGATCCGCCGGCCGGCACCATCGGGTAGACCGACTCTTCTCTATCCACTGCAAAATCCATAACCACAGTGCCTTTGCTGTTAAGGCCCTGTGTTAATGTTTCCTCAACTTCATCCGGACGGGTACACCTTAACCCTTTTGCACCATACGCCTGTGCAAGTTTCACAAAATCAGGCGCATTTTCCATGTTGGTGGAAGAGTATTCCTTATTGTAAAATAGTTCCTGCCACTGCCTGACCATGCCAAGATACTGATTGTTTAAGATGACGATTTTAACATCTGTTTTTGATTCAATGGCTGTCATGAGTTCCTGAATATTCATCTGTATGGAACCATCTCCTGCAACATCAACGACCAGTTTGTCAGGGCATGCTGCCTTGGCCCCGATGGCAGCAGGCAGGCCAAACCCCATAACCCCTAATCCACCGGAAGTAATAAAGTGATTCGGTGCATTAAAATGATAATACTGTGCTGCCCACATCTGGTTCTGGCCAACCTCAGTCGTGATGATGGCATCCCCTTTTGTGATCTCATAAAGTTTTTCAACCACAAATTGAGGCTTGATAACATCACTGCCCTGCTCATACCTCAACGGGGTGGTACTCTTCCATTCTTCAATCTGTTTCAGCCACTGGGATCGATCTTTTTTAATACCATCAGGATATTTTTCCTGCATCAACTGGATAATCCCCTGCAGCGATGCTTTGCAGTCGCCGACGATGGGACATTGAACCTCTATGTTTTTATGGATCGAGGTGGGGTCAATATCAATTTGAACGATTTTGGCTTCAGGAGCGAATTTTTCTATGTTGCCTGTAACCCTGTCATCGAACCGGACACCGGCAGCGATCATAAGGTCGCAATGGCCGATACTCATATTCGCTCTAAAGGTCCCGTGCATACCTAACATACCCAGCCACAACGGATCAGATCCCGGGAAAGCGCCCAGTCCCATGAGAGAGGCGGTAACCGGGATATCCGCCATTTTTGCAAGTGTTGTTATTTCTTGGGATGCCCTGGACAAAATAACACCGCCGCCGGCAAATATAACCGGTTTTTTTGCTTTAGAGATTAACGTGACAACCTTGTTGAGCTGTTTTTTATTCGGTTTGTAGGTCGGCTTATAAGATTTTAAGGAGATTTCACCAGGTTCCTTAAAATCAACCAGAGTCCCCTGGATATCTTTTGGAAGATCAATAAGCACAGGCCCGGGTCTTCCTGATCTGGCAATATGAAAAGCTTCTTTTATGGTTGCAGCCAGATTTTCAACATTTTTAACAAGGTAGTTATGTTTTGTACAGGGCCTAGTAATTCCCACAATATCGACTTCCTGGAATGCATCATTACCGATAAGAGCGGTTGGGACCTGGCCTGTAAAAACAACTATTGGGATTGAGTCAGAATGTGCAGAGGCAATGCCTGTAACCGTATTTGTCGCACCCGGGCCTGATGTCACCAGCGCAACCCCTACAGAGTTATTTGCTCTGGCATACGCATCTGCTGCATGAACAGCACCTTGTTCATGTCGAACGAGAATATGCTTTAGCCCGTTCTGTTTTGCCAATGAATCATAGATATCAATCACTGCACCGCCGGGATAACCGAAAATAGTGTCAATGCCTTCTGACTTAATCATTTTAAGAAGAATCTGGGCGCCTGTTAGTTTCATTTCTTTTTCTCCTAGAAAGTATGTTTGAATATGGCACCGTTACCCGCTGAACTCACCATCCTTGCGTAACGGGCCATATAGCCTTTTTTGATTTTTGGTTCAGGTTTCTGCCACTTTGAAAACCTGTTTTCAATTTCATCTTGAGACACCAGGAGTTCTATGGTTTTAGACGGGATGTCGATTTTTATCTGATCATTTTCTTCAATAACAGCGATAAGTCCGCCCTCAGCCGCTTCCGGCGAGATATGACCGATAGATGCCCCTTTGGTCCCGCCTGAAAACCTGCCGTCCGTGATCAGAGCGACTGTTTCATCCAGCCCCATGCCGGCAATCGCTGACGTCGGGGTAAGCATTTCACGCATGCCAGGACCGCCCGAAGGTCCTTCATATCTGATAACCACGACATCTCCTTTATTGATCTGGTTATCAAGAATTGCCTGGGTGGCGTCTTCTTCAGAATTAAAGACTCTAGCCGGGCCCTGGTGCCGGAGCATCTCATCAAGGACAGCAGACTGCTTGACCACACAGCCTTCTCTGGCAAGATTGCCAAAGAGTACTGCTAACCCTCCCTGTCTGTGATAGGGGTTGTCAACCGGCCGGATAACGTTTTGTTCCTTCTTTACAACGGATTCCAGATTCCGGGCCAGTGTCCTGCCGGTGGCAGTCATGCAGGTTGTATTCAACATGCCGTGATCAGACAGTTCTTTCATGACTGCTGGAATGCCTCCGGCAAAGTTTAAATCTTCAATCCGATCCTCACCCCCCGGGCTCAGTGAGCACAAATGGGGTGTTTTTCTGCTCACCTCATTAATGAGGTCAAGATCAATGTCGATATGTGCTTCATTTGCTATTGCTTTTAAATGAAGAACGGTATTGGTAGAACAGCCAAGCGCCATATCAACAACAAGGGCGTTCATAAATGCGTCTTTTGTAAAAATTTTCTCAGGGGATATATCATTATTTAAAAGTGCCATTATCTGAAGTCCTGTCTGCTTGGCCAGCCGGATTCTTTCTGACATGGGTTCAGGAATTGTTCCATTTCCGGGCAGGGCCATTCCAATGGCCTCTGTGAGACAGTTCATTGAGTTCGCAGTGAACATTCCTGCACAGGATCCGCAGGTAGGGCAGGCGGCATTCTCAATGTCAAGAAGCTGCGCTTCAGTCATTTTGCCGGACTGGACAGCACCGACAGCTTCAAAAACAGTAACCAGGTCTATTTTTTTATCCTTGTTGTGAGGATGCCTGCCGGACAGCATGGGACCGCCGCTGATAAAAATAGCGGGGATATTGAGCCTGGCTGCTGCCATCAGCATGCCTGGAATAATTTTGTCACAATTGGGTACCATGACGATGGCATCAAACGGGTGAGCGGTTGCTGTCACCTCTATAGAGTCGGCAATGAGCTCACGGGATGCCAGAGAATAGTGCATCCCTTTATGATTCATTGCAATGCCGTCGCATACACCAATGGTTGAAAATTCCATGGGCGTTCCGCCAGCCATACTGATACCGGATTTAACCGCTTTAACAATGTTGTCCAGGTGCATGTGTCCAGGTATGAGTTCATTGGCAGAGTTGGCAATACCGATAAGGGGCTGGGAAATTTCTTTGTCTGTATACCCCATTGCCTTCATTAAGCTTCTATGGGGTGCCCTGGCGACCCCTTTTGTTGCAATATGGCTTCTCATGTTGTGCTTCTCCAAACTGAAAAAGCCGTTATCTGCCCCCCTGGGGCTGATAACGGCTTTTAAATTTAAGTTAAGGTTTATGCCACTAAGAGCCCCGTCGCCTGGAGGTGTTAATAATCACCTCCACGATAATAAGGACTAGTAGTATGCTAATAAAATTTGTATTCATAATTTTTTACTCTACTTAAATAATATTTATTATATATAAATTTTATGAAAGTCAAGAACAAAATCCAATTAAACGCGGTTTTATTCTCTAAATTAAATTTGACAATCCACAGGTGCTTTCTATATAATTCAATATGCTAAACAGCTTCAAAATCGGCAGATTACGTTTCAATTTTCGTTAAGTTTCACTTTTTATTATTAGAGGCAGCGTTATAAAAATATCGATAATGTATGATTCCAATAAGTTAAAAGAGTTTTCGTGGCTTTTTTCCGGATTAATTATCCTCCAGGCGACCGTGTTTTTTAAAATGGGTGCAGTTTCCCTGCTCGTTTTGTGCGGTATGGTATTTATGATCAACCTTTTCAACATATATTATCTGCAAGAAAGAAACAGCACACTGGCCTGTCATCTTCTGAATACAACCCTGCTTTTTTATACGATCTGCCTGTGCTACAAGACAGGCGGCTTTTTCAGTATGGGTATCTTCATCTTTTTTTTTGTTCCTGTATTTATCTGCGAATTCACAAGACTGCAGGATAAAATTATTTACCTTGCAGCAGCCTTTGGATGTGTTGTGATTTTTTACCTGGGCCAAAGATACAACATTCATTTTATCCTGTCTTCAAATCTGATTAATATAAGCCAGTACAGGTTTTTTAATCTTCTTGCTATGATGCTTTTCTTTTTTGGTGCACTTCACTTTCTTGCAGACAAAAACCTGAAAACGCAGCAGCTACTTGACGCCTCACGCAAGGAATGCAAAGAGGTAACCGCCAATGCAGACGCAGCAATGAAAATTAAAGATGAATTCCTGGCGAACATGAGTCACGAGATTCGAAACCCGATGAATGGCATTATCGGCATGATGCATGTGTTGCTGGATTCAGATTTAAATGATGAACAGCGGTCTTATTCAAAAATTGTTTATAACAGCTCGCGGGCCTTGTTATCCATTGTGAATGATATACTTGATCTGTCAAAGATAGAGGCAGGTAAAATTGAATTGGATATTAGAAATTTCGATCTTGATGTTGCGATCAAGGACATTGTCTCCTTGCCGGAGCTCCAGGCGCGGCAGAAAGGGGTTGATTTTATATACTCAATCGATCCTGAAGTCCCTAGTTTGTTAAAAGGGGATATCGGCAGAATCCGCCAGGTGATAAATAACCTTACAGGGAATGCCATAAAATTTACAGAATCAGGCGAAGTCATTTTAAGTATATCATTAAAGTCAGATGACGGCGATAAGGCGTTAATACATTTTAGTGTGGAAGATACCGGCATTGGTATAAAAGAAGGGCAGATAGACAGTCTTTTTGCCTCTTTTACCCAGGCAGATTTATCGATTACTAAAAAATTCGGCGGCACAGGCCTGGGGCGGACAGCATTGAGATGATCGGGTCCACATTCTGGTTTACATTGCCCTTGACCAAGCAGACTGAAGAGGAACAGGCCCGTGATTTTTCAGGTCAGAACATAAACGATGCCAAAGTGCTTGTGTTAAGTGACGGTGCAACACTTGGGAAAAATTTTGAGAAAAATCTACTTGCACTGGAAATAGAATATGATCAGGCATTTGATGAAACAGAAGCCTTGGAAATGCTCAGATGGGCCCAGGATGAAAGTGAGCCGTTTCATCTGGTGATTTTAGAGGCAAAGGAAAGTGACACGGCAGCGGAAGCGTTTGGGAAAAAATTAAAGCAGGATGAATTATTTAAACAGACAAAATTGATGCTCCTGACCGCTGTGGGGCAGAAAGGAGATGCAAGACGTTTCGAGCAGGTCGGGTTTATGGCCTTTTTGAGCAAACCTGTAGAAAAATCACTGCTTTCAGACTGTATAAAAGCTGTCCTGGCGCAGCCTGTTCCCGATGACGCACAGAACCAGTCAATCATTACACGCTATAGTATCATGGAAACCAAAAAGCATCTTGCTCAAATTCTGATTGTAGATGATATCGATACCAACCTGCTGACTGCAAAGGCGTTGATCGATAAGTTAGGGTACAAAACAGATGAGGCCAGAAATGGAGCCCAGGCGGTTGAAAAGCACAAAGAGAATATATATGATCTGATTTTAATGGATTGCCAGATGCCGATTATGGATGGATTTGAAGCGACGCGGAAAATAAGACAGAGTGAAACCAATACAAAATTAAGTACTGTCCCCATTATTGCGATGACAGGCAATGCGTTCGAAAGTGATAAAGAAAAATGCTTTGCAGCAGGAATGGATGATTTCATTTCAAAACCGGTTGAGCCTGATATCCTGGCCAGAAAAATCAGTTTAAATCTGGCAGACAGTGTTCACTACAAAAGTGAACAGGCATCTTTTTTAAAAGAAGAAGCTGCATCACAAGAGATTGAAAAAGAAAGCCAGGTTGAATCTGAGAAATCTGAGGATGCCGGTGCCAATGAGACAGGAAAACAGACAAAGCAGGACCCTGTCACACATCCTGACGCAGATATATGTTTTAATAAGAAAAAGTTAATGGAGCGATTCGGCCAAGATGAGGAAATCGTAGAAGTTGTATTGGATTCTTTTTTCCAGGAAGCACCTGATTTGATAGATAATATTGAGACTGCAATAAATGACAGCGATATGGAACAGGTCAGATTGAATTCTCATGCATTAAAAGGATCTGCTGCCAATGTGAATGCAGATTTGCTGAAAAATGCCGCACTGGCCCTGGAAACCGAGGCGAAGTCTCAAAATTCAGCGCTGTTTGCAGCAAAATTTGAAACGATACAAGAGGAATATAAAATTTTTGTTGGGGAAGCCGTATTATGATAGATATTGAAAATATGTCGATCCTTGTCGTTGATGACATGAAAAGCATGCGCCTGACCATTCGGAAAATGCTTAAAAATTTGAATATTGGCGGGCAATTGCGATTTGCGGAGAATGGGAAAGATGGTTTGGAAGTCTTAAGCAATACAGTGTGCGACCTTGCCATTATTGACTGGAACATGCCAACCATGAACGGCATTGAAATGCTGGAAAAAATACGAAATGATAAAGCCCTGAGAGATATGCCGGTCATCATGGTGACAGCCGAAGCTGAAAGGGAAATTGTTTCTGAAGTTGCGGAAACAGAAATTGACGGGTATCTTTTAAAACCATTAACCCTTTCCTCTCTGGATGAAAAAATTAAAGCAGTGATAAAAAGAGTGAATAACCCTGACCCGGTCACGATCCATCGGTTAAAGGCAAGGGAACTGGAAGAAAACGGTGACTTTAAAGGCGCCATTGAAGAGGTGCGGCAGGCATTGACGTACAAACCTTCTGCTTCTAGGCTTCTGCGCCATTTAGGACTGCTTCACTTCAGGATACAGAAGAATAAAATTGCTGTAAAATGCCTGCTGAAAGCCGTCTCAGTCAATCGACAGGACGTCATCAGCCGTGTTCACCTGGGAGACTATTTTTTAAAGAAAGGCGACATTGAACAGGCAGGCCAGTACTGTCTTGAAATTTTATCATTGAGCAATCGGTATCTTGATAAATCACTGGATCTGGCCCAAAAGCTTCTGAAAAGAGACCATAGAAGGCTTGCGCTTGATATCTTTACAAAAATTATTGCCCGCTCAAGAAAATCAAATGCAGCCCGGGAAAAAATTATTGATATCTGTTTAGAGAACAATGAATATGATTTCCCTCAAACCTTATTGGATCAAAGTATTAAAGAGAACCCCTCAAATTACGACATGGTATATAAAGCAGCCCTGGTAAACCAGGAAGCAGGTGACTGGGAAAAAGCGTTAAAAAGGTTTATTGACGTTGATCGGCATATCAGAGGTCATGTGGATGCCAAATTCCAGATTGCTAAAATTTACTATATGAACCGAAAAGTCCTCCAGGCGGATGATTATTTAAATCAGATTCTCCGGATTGATCCTAAGAATGAGGAAGCTCTGGCATTGAGAAGAGAAATCTAATCTTTGTGACGCCTGGATTCGTCCCTGGAGAAATAATGACTAAAGAAATCGAACCAACAGATCCTTACGAAAAAATTGAATTTCTTAAGAAGCAGGTCAGGCAGCTCAAATATGCAGAAAAAATAAATGAAACACTTTTTGATATTTCAAATGCCGTTAATACAACCCGTGACCTGGATGATTTATACGCTTCGATTCACGCATCGTTAAACCGGCTCATTCGTGTTCCCAATATATTCATTGCCATCCCTGATCAGAAAAAGGGCCTGATACACTTTCCCTACTATATTGATGAGTTTGATGATGCAAAATATATAGAAAAAGGAATCTTCAAAGAGAAATCCTTAACTGGTGAAGTTATTCTCAGCAAAAAACCTCTTTTTCTTGATGAGGCAGGGCTCAAGAAAAGAGAAAAAGAAAATCGGATCGTTGGTACAGTTCCCAGAATATGGCTGGGTGTTCCCTTAATTATTGATGATGTTGTCATAGGGGTTCTGGCGATCCAGAATTATTCAGACCCTGACGCATATACCAAAAAAGATCTGGATATCCTCATATCGGTTTCCCACCAGATTGCAGTTGCCATAGAGAGAAAGCGCATACATGACGCTTTGAAAATAAATGAAGAAAGGTATCGGACGCTTTCAGAAAAATCGCATGACATCATTATGCGGTTTGATGAATCCTGCCGGCACTTATATGTGAATCCTGCAATTGAACAGATCGGATTAGCCCCTGGGGATATGATCGGCAGGACACATTCACAGCTCGATTTCCCAAAAGACCTGATCCAGGAGTGGGAAGCCGCCATCCTGAAGGTTTTTAAAACCGGCAAAGTCAATCGCGTGGAGTTTAAACTGCCGAGCGGCACCTGGATCGACTGGCTGCTGTGTCCGGAATTTACAGGCAGGGAAGACATTAAAACGGTCATTACGTTTGCAAGGGATATTACGGAAAGAAAGCAGATGGAGTTCAATAATATCTGTTATGATAGAATAAATAAAAAAATAATCAACGCAAAGAGCATCGAGCAGATGCTCAATGATATCCTTGAAATTATGCTTGAAATGCTCCTGTGCGACAGGGCATATATTCTTTTTCCATGTAATCCTAATGCGCCGTCTTATTCAATACCCTTTATTAAATGCAGACCTGGATGGAAAGTAAAACCCGGTTATGAGGCCAGGATTGATCAGGAGATCAGTGATGTGATTAAAGCGGTTTTTAATGCTGAAGATACCTTAATATACGACCCGGAAACAAAACGGCAGATCAGGCCGTATTTAAGGCAGGCCTTATCTGTGAAATCTCAAATCGTGATGGCAGTATTCCCCAAGACAGGAGATGCCTGGGAAATAGGTCTGCACCAGTGTTCTCATGACAGGGTGTGGACAAAGCAGGACAGCCTTTTGTTTAAAGGCATCTGCCAGAGGATAACAGATGGTCTGAGCAGTATGTTGCTGTTCAGGGAGCTGAAACAGACCAAAAATTATATGGATAATGTGATCAACTCAATGCCCTCCATATTAATGGGAGTGGATTTCAATGGAATGATCACGCAGTGGAATCATGAAGCTGAAGCTGCAACCGGCACAAAGGCAGCAGATGCAGTCGGTCAGTATGTGTTCCAGTTTTTCCCTCATTTAGAAAAATTTGTAGATACAATCAAGGTTGCCATCAAAGAAAAAAAAGTGATTGAAGAGCTTAAAGTCCCGCGTTCAGCAGATGACCAAACCCTGTATGAAAATATTACGATTTATCCGATAAAAGATGCAGAGATAAAAGGGGCGGTTATCCGGATGGATGATGTGTCTCAGCAGATTCAAATTGAAGAAATGATGATTCAGTCAGAAAAAATGCTCTCTGTGGGAGGTCTTGCAGCAGGTATGGCCCATGAAATTAACAATCCGCTGGCAGGAATGATGCAGAATGCACAAGTGATTTTAAACCGATTGACCCACACCTTGCCAAAGAATGATAAAATAGCCAAAGAATCAGGTACGACAATTGAAGCGATTAATACCTACATGACAAAAAGGCAGATTATCAGCCAGCTCATGAACATTAACGAGGCAGGGAAACGGGCTGCTGATATCGTTCAAAATATGCTTTCCTTTTCAAGAAAAGCAGAAGGGGCAAAGCAGTATGAAGATCTGCTGCAATTGTTAGAGAAGACATTGGAACTTGCAGAAAATGATTATAATTTGAAAAAGCGGTTTGATTTTAAGCAAATTAAAATCATCATAGAGAAACCAGACAAGCTTCCTCTGGTGTTTTGTGAATCAAGTAAAATTCAACAGGTTTTCTTAAATATCATTAAAAACGCGGCAGAAGAAATGTTCAGTTCAAAAGAAGAGATGACATCGCCGCCGCAATTAAGATTTACCTTTACTGCTGCCAGCAGGAAGGTAATGATCTCCATCAGGGACAATGGGCCTGGTATGTCAGAAAAAGTCCGGAAAAGAGTATTTGAACCTTTTTATACGACAAAATCACCTGACAAGGGAACAGGTCTCGGGCTATCGGTTGCTTTTTTCATTGTTGTTGAAGATCATCTTGGTGAGTTGAGCGTTGAATCAGCAGAAGGGCAAGGGGCTGATTTTATCATTAAGCTGCCGATACATGATTAATTGACGAGGCCATGAAACCAGCACCAAATCCATTGTCAATATTGACAACAGCAATGTTTGAACTGCAGGAATTGAGCATGCCCAGAAGCGCTGTCATTCCGCCAAAACTTGTTCCATAGCCAATGCTTGTCGGAACAGCAATAACAGGCGCTTTAACCATACCTGCAACGACACTGGGCAGTGCGCCTTCCATTCCCGCTGCAACAATGATAACAGAAGCAGACATGATTTTTTTGTGATGGGCAAACAGGCGGTGAATACCGGCAACCCCGACATCAAAAATAGATCCAACATCATTTCCCATGGCCTGGGCAGTAAGAAGTGCCTCCTTTGCAACAGGAATGTCAGATGTGCCGGCAGAGATCACAAGAATTTTTCCAATACCTGTTATTTCAGGTGACTTCTTTTTAATCCACAGTAAATTTGCATCTTCAAAATATTCAGCATCCTTGAAACAGGGGGTGATTTTTTTGGCTTTTTCCTTTTCAAGACGGGTCACGAGAACAATATTTTCATTAATAATCATTTTCTCCAGTATGCCAATGATCTGATCTGTTGTTTTCCCCTGGCCGAAAATAACCTCAGGGAAACCTTTTCTCAGCGTCCTGTGGTGATCAATCTGCGCAAAATCAATATCTTCAAAAGGAATGTGTTTCAGCTTTTTTTCAGCAGCTTCAACAGATAAAGAGCCTTTGGCAACTTGAGATAGTACAGTGGTCAGCAGTTGTTTATTCATGAAAACCTTTAGACTTTAGTTTTGACGTCTTAACCAGGAAAGTCCCCCTTTGGATTGTTTTTCAGACGTTGCCTCTTCTTTTTCAGGTGCGTCTTTTGTCTCTTTTGTCTCTTTTGTTTCATCCGGTTCTTTGGCCTTCTTCTCGTCTTGACTGTCAGAAATGAATTTGGAATATCCCCATTTATACCGGCCGAACTTGCAATATCCCTGGACGTTATTAAACCGGGCGTCAATATTTTTTCCAATAGGGATGACATTCCCCTCTATATTTGGGCTGAGATATTCAGACAGCTCTACACTGCCCCCGCCGGAAAGGATAATGGAATCAATATCCCAGTCATTTTCCCAAAGCCGGTTAAGATCAGACGCGATAGCGGATGCTGCATGGCTGTAGACGCGTTTTTTAAGGTTAGAAATATTGTATTCTTTGCCCCTGATTTTAATCATTCCGGATTCGATAAACTGAAACATCCGATACAATTCAATATTAATATTACTTTCCTGTCTTAATTTGTTTGCAATGACAGAAAAACATTTTGAGATGCCCGTATCCATTGTAGAAGACCCTCTTTCTATGTATTGAAGATGATCGAAAATGCTGAAATCCGTGGTTTTAAATCCAATATCAACAACACCCAGCTTCTGGGTGGCAAGCCCTCTGTCTTTTATCTTGCCTTTGTCATCAAAAATCAGGTTGAAAATAGAACCAATGGGTTGCGGGATAACGTGAATCTTGTCAATGCTGACTCGTTTTGTTACGTCCTTGCCATCTTTATTATGAAAGGTTATTTCATGCGTCCCTCTTATCATTTCTTTAAATTTTTTGCTGTCTCTTTTTAAATAGCCGACCGGCAGTCCGGAAACAACATTGATGGGTGCTGATGTCTCGGTACAGATACCGGCAGCAGCAATGGCAAGAATTTTAACAAAATCTTCAAGCAGTTTTTCCTGGTCAAGTGTAAATTCACGAATGTTTGATTGAAGTTCAGCATAGCTGCCAAGAAAGTAGGATTTGTCTTCAAGCGTGATATGCAGGTTAGATGTTGAGGAATCGTCACCCAGTAAAGCACGGAATTGAATATCGGTGGCATCTCCGATCAATGATTTAAATATAACGGAGTTCTTACCATTATATGCTTTTGTAAACCCAAAACCAACATCGATTCCAACAATTTCCATAGTATTTTCCTCCTGGCATTTTAGACGCTATTATCGGATCAACTGAAGATTTAACTTCCACCTTAGATAGCATTTCAAAACAACCGGAGTCAAGG
This sequence comes from uncultured Desulfobacula sp., assembly GCA_964343845.1. Classification (GTDB taxonomy): domain Bacteria; phylum Desulfobacterota; class Desulfobacteria; order Desulfobacterales; family Desulfobacteraceae; genus Desulfobacula. Next base: position 41,260 of record CAYFKW010000006.1, read on the forward strand.
GATAATGAAACGGATTTACAGGCATTCTTGCACTTCTTGGCAGAATATTATAAAGGTTCTAAAATATTTTTTTTTCAGGGATTGGAAATGAAGAGAGACAAGGTTTTTGCTGATAAAAAATCAAAGGTTGAACCCTTTGAATTTAATAAAGAAGTCACCAGCGTTTTCAGTGATATGTTGAATCGGTCCGTGCCGTTGTACGGTGAAAGTATTAAACGGCAGGCACAGCTGGCATATCATTTTTATCAAAGCGGCACGCATATTTACGATCTGGGGTGTTCTCATGGAAATCTGGGGATACAGATTCTGAGCCTGTTTAATCAAACTCCTTTTTCCATGATAGCAGTGGACAGTTCAGAACCCATGATCGAAAAATATTCAAATCGTCTTGAACCGTATGAAAATTCTTCACAGGTAGAGTTGATATGCAGCCGTTTAGAAGATATAAAACTGGAAAATGCATCCGTTGTTTTGATAAACCTGACACTTCAGTTTGTTGATATTCAAAAAAGAGATGACCTGATCCGTAAGATATACCGGGGACTTACGCCAAATGGTATCCTTCTGCTGACTGAAAAAACAATTCATAAAACCAAACAAATAAATGATATTCAAACGCACTATTATAAAACATTTAAATTGGAAAACGGTTATTCAGAGCTTGAGATCAGCCAGAAAAGGGATGCACTGGAAAAGGTTCTTGTTCCGGATACGGTTGAAACACATAAGAATCGCATGTCTGCTGCCGGGTTTGATCAATTCGATATATGGATGAAATGGTTTAATTTTGTGTCAATGATTGCGATAAAAAAATAAGTATGGAAAGATTTCTTCAACACTGTCACGACCTTAAACTTGATCATTGTTACAATGCACTTGAAACTATTGTCAGAGAAAAAAGGTCTTTTCTGAATCATGCCAAAGGC
>CAYFKW010000006.1:42195-51832 GCA_964343845.1 uncultured Desulfobacula sp.
TTTTTAAAATTTAAAAACGTCCTGGAAAGTATTCCGGATTTTCTGCCGTCTTCAATTGACCTTGACCACAGGACAGTCACAATTGGAAATAAAAACGACCTGTCTGCAGACCAGGCATCAGACTTAGCCCTTAAACTTGAACAGCTCTGCCCCTGGCGGAAGGGGCCGTTTAACCTGTTCGGGATTCACATTGATTCTGAATGGCAGTCCTGGATGAAATGGGATCGGTTGAAACCACACCTGGGGTCCCTTGCCGGCCGGCGAATTCTTGATATAGGTTCCAGCAATGGATATTACATGTTTAAAATGGCTGCACATCACCCCTTAATGGTCCTCGGCGTAGAGCCGCAAAGCTCGTTTTATTTTCAATATTTAACCATACAGAAATTTTTAAAACAGGAAAACGTTTTCTGCCTCCCAATACCCTATGATCACCTTCCAAAGATGGATAAATATTTTGATCTGGTGTTCTGTATGGGAATTTTATACCATCGGAAATCACCGGTCCAGATGCTGAAAGATATTTGTGATTCCATGAAACCCGGTGGCGAATTAGTGCTGGAAAATCTGATTATCGATTCAAGAAAAAACCTATGCCTCTTCCCTAAAGACCGATACGCTAAAATGCGGAATGTATTTTTTATCCCGGATCTTCTGGCAATGGAATCCTGGCTTTCACGCGCGGGATTTAAGAATATCAGGTGCGTTAATGTGACCAGGACAACATGTGAAGAGCAGCGTAAAACAAAATGGATTCATACAGAAACCCTGAAGGATTTTTTAGACCCTGAAGATCAGCATAAAACCATAGAAGGGTATCCTGCCCCTGTCAGGGCTATTTTTCTTGCCCAGGCAGCATAAAAAACAATATGCTTTCCTTTGAACAAAAGTCAAAATAATTCTTATTTATCAGTTTAAGCATAATTCAGGGTTTTATTTAAGTGTTTACTTCGCTCTGAAATTGTTATATTTCAAAATAACTAATTGAAATTAAAGAAAGAGAAAGGTAAAAATGAAAAAAACAGGGTCCGTTCTAAGCATCATTATGATTTTCTTTCTGATCTCAACCACAAACTCTGCTGCAGAAGTTTTTGGTATTGGCTGGGACTTTAATACTCCGATAATTGAAGTGAACCCAACTGAGACGATTAATGTATGGGCAACGCTGTATAATAATTCTGATCCTGGTTTTACTTTCGACCAATCCAATTATGGATCGGCAGGCACCTCTTTTTCATGGGGTACGTTAATCTATAACGATAACTACACCCCTAATAATCCTTATGATTACTCAAATTTGTTTGAAAACATGAATAATATAAGTTTGGCACCTGGAGAAAGTATTGAATTCCTCTACATTACATTAACACCACATGGGGGGGCAGCCTCTCCTGGAACGTATTCTAATTTAAACTGGATTTACCCGGATTTTGCCGGTGGAATTCTTTCTGAAAGCGCATTAACAATCCATGTTAACTCAGTGCCGGTTCCTGCTGCGTTTTTTCTTTTCAGCTCAGGACTGGCAGGAATATGGTTTGTGAAAAAAAGGAAACAGTGACAGCTCGGATGTTTTGAATAAAAATATGTATCTTGAAGACAGTGTTGGCAATAACTTCCGCTTGTTCACTCTTCTCCAAACCAGAATAGTTTTTTTGAGAACCGCACATTTTAGAATCCAATATATTTCTTGGCATAATTTTAATGGTTAACAGGGTCTTGTATTTATGCGAAAACCTGATGTGCCCTTCCGCTCTGACAGGGAAGCACACCGTTGATTTGCTTGATCCGGAGAATTTTAAATATAAAATTACGGGTATGCTACAATAAAACCGGATCTGTCTGGTAATGAGTGATATAAAACCGATTTTCTTTTTCAAAAAAAATGATGCCGTCAAGATACCCGATGTTTCCGGATGTTTCGTGCTTTAAATTGAGTTTGAATTCCTTGAGCGGATAAATGTTCCAGTCATGTGATACGCAGATGGCAATCTGGTTTTCCTCCAGGCCCTTGATTTTCTCCACCATGAATTCACTTAAAATGGTTGAGGTTTTTTCAGGGTTTTCCATGATATTTTCGTCTATAAGGTTGTCGAACCAATTCCGGATAAAAAGGTCATTCCCCTGTTCTTCTATCTGCGGGATGGCCTTTTCTACATTTTTTACATAAAAAGGAGAAAGTGTTTTATCAATAAAATTATGGTCAACCCAGCACCCGTATTTTTGAGAATATCCTTTCTCGATAAGATAAGCTGTTTCAATGCACCTTCCCATAAAGCTGGAAAACAGCTTTGGTGAAGGATTTTCCCGAAGGGTCCTGCCAAACTCAACAGCAAGATCTTTGCCTGTCCGGGTTAATTCCATAAAGGGTTCCATATCAGCATTTTTAGAAAAAAATCGTTCAGAATGTCGAATGATGACACTTAATCTTTTAATGCCCGCGTCCAAAAGACGATTGATCGTTTGAATCGTTTGCGTGGTTCTCACTTTGGTTTTCTGAGTCATGGATCGAATTTACTCCTGCAACCGCCTGAGACGGTTATCTTTAGTGTTGAATAGTTTTCATACTCTATGCTATATGAGCTGTCAAGCATGCAACATATCACTGAGGAGCAATCTTAATGGCAAAAAAAATTAGTATCATCGGGATTCCTATGGATTTTGGACAGTTGCTGCGCGGGGTCGACATGGGCCCTGCAGCCGTTCGATATACAGGGCTGGTTTCAAGGCTGAGAGAGCTGGGACACGAGGTTGTTGACACCGGAGATATCAAAATTCCCATTCGGGACTGCGAAGTGGATATGGGTAAGTGCAAGGCCCAGGATAAATATTTAAAAGAGATTACGCAAATTTGTGAATCCATTTATAAACAGGGCAGAGCGGTTGTTAAAAAACAGCGTTTCCCCTTATTCATAGGGGGGGATCATTCCATTGCAATTGGAACGATTGCGTCTGTTACAAATGATGACCCCATTGGTCTTATCTGGATTGATGCACATGGAGATTTTAATGTACCAGAGACATCACCCAGTGGAAATATTCACGGAATGCCTTTGGCTGCTCTTATTGGGGAAGGTCATAAGTCCCTGGTTGATGTCGGAAGGCCCGGGGCAAAAATCCAGGCTGAAAATGTTGTCATGATCGGTCAGAGAGATCTGGATGTAAACGAGAAGAAGAGACTGAAAAAATCTGGCATCACTGTCTTCACCATGCGGGATATTGATGAACAGGGTATCAGTTCAGTTGCGAATAAAGCATTAATGAAATTTGCCCATTTAAAGCGGATCCACCTGACCGTTGACATGGACGCACTTGACCCTGTCGAAGCCCCGGGGGTGGGAACACCTGTTCCCGGCGGAATTTCATACCGGGAAGCACATTTGCTGATGGAAATATTAGCAGATTCAGGTAAAATCACATCAATGGATCTGGTTGAGATCAATCCCATATTGGATATCGCCAATAAAACAGCAGAACTGGCAGTTGAATTAACACTGTCAGCCCTTGGGAAGAGTATTTTGTGAGCCTGGATGACTATATTGAGTCTCTGAAAAAGTATAAGGGATTTTCAGGAGACATTGTCTGTCATAAAACTATCCCTGCTCAAGAGGCAGTTTTTGCCTCTCCCGGACTTGGATTGAAAAACAATCCTGCATCGCTACTCGGGCAATTGGGGATAAAAAGGCTTTATGGCCATCAGAAAAAGGCCATAGAGATGATTTCCAGGGGAATTCACACGGTTATTTCAACGCCCACAGCCAGTGGGAAAAGCTTAATTTACAATCTCCCGGTTATAGATGAGCTCCTGGAAAATCCCATGTCCCGGGCCCTTTACCTGTTCCCATTAAAGGCGCTTGCCAGAGATCAACTTGACACCATTCAACAGCTGCTGCGGTCAGCAGGACTTGAAAGCGGCCATTCTCAACAATTAACAGCAGCAGTGTATGACGGAGATATCACATCTTATCAGAAAGCCAAGATTCGAAAAACACCACCGAATATTTTGTTGTCAAACCCGGAAATGCTTCATCTGGCATTACTGGCTCACCATCATTTATGGGAGGATTATTTCAGGCATTTACAATTTATCGTCATTGATGAGGTCCACACCTACAGGGGGGTGATGGGCTCCAATATGGCGTGGGTATTCAGGCGGCTCCAAAGAATCTGTCATCTTTACGGTGCTGAACCTGTCTTTATTTTTTGCTCTGCAACGATTGCAAATCCGGCTCCCCTGGCCCAAAAGCTGACAGGGCTGGATGTGAGTGTTGTGGACGTGTCAAATTCTCCATCAGGTAAAAAGAATGTAATTTTAATGCGGGGACTTGAAGGTGCGGCACAAACTGCCATTGCCCTGATTCATTCTGCCGTGTACAGAAATTTAAGGACCATTTGTTATACACAATCTAGAAAAATTACTGAATTAATTGCCATTTGGGCATCGCAGAAGGCCATAGAATTTTCAGATAAAATCAGTGCATATCGTGCCGGGTTTTTACCTGAAGAAAGACGGTCGATCGAAAAAAAATTGTCAGACGGTGAGCTTTTGGCAGTTGTTTCGACCAGTGCGCTTGAACTGGGAATTGATATTGGAAACCTGGATATTTGTATCCTTGTCGGATATCCGGGAACGATAATGTCCACGTGGCAGAGGGCCGGTCGTGTCGGAAGGGACGGCAAGGAGTCCGCTTTAATCTTGATTGCCCATGAAGATGCGCTGGATCAGTATTTTATTAACCATCCGGATGTGTTTTTTAATCTGCCGCCGGAGATGGCCATCATTAATCCTGAAAACCAGGTTGTTTTAAAACAGCACCTTGAGTGTGCTGCAGCTGAGCTGAGTCTTGACCGGTTCGAGCCCTTTCTTGAAGACGAATCAGTTCAAAAAGTCATATCAAAACTTGAATACTCAGGAAAACTATTACGGAGCCGCCAGGGGGATATGTGGTACGCTGCCAGAAAAGCACCGCATCGGGATGTGAATCTGAGAGGGACTGGCAAAAGCCTGCCTATTTTTCTGGAAGGGACCAAACAAAGTTTAGGGGAGATTGATAAGCACCGATCTTTTTTTGAAACGCATAAGGGGGCTGTTTATCTGCACAGGGGAGACAGCTATGTCATCACAAAATTTGATCATGAAAAGGGATATGTGGCGGCAAAGAGAAAAGATGTTCATTACTATACAAAAGCCAGATCAAGTAAACATACAAAGATAATCAGGCGGATCGATACCAAAAAGGTTAAAGGCACACAAATCGGGTATGGTGTCCTAAAAATAGAAGAGCAGGTGACAGGCTATGACAGGCGGCTTGTATCCAATCAGAAATCGATCGGTATCGTCCCATTGGATCTGCCCAGGCTCGAATATGAGACGCAGGGCCTGTGGATTGAGATTCCAGATTATGTCAGGGATTTTATAGAATCGAACCGACTGCATTTCATGGGGGGAATTCATGCCCTGGAGCATGCGGCTATCGGGATTATGCCGCTGCTCGTGATGACAGATAGAAATGACCTCGGTGGGATATCAACGCCGTATCATTCACAGACAGGAAAAGCTGCTGTGTTTATTTATGACGGTGCCCCAGGTGGTCTTGGGTTGTCGAAACAGGCATTTAAACAGTCTGATGTGCTGCTTGAAAGAACATTTGACGCTATCTGGTCCTGCAAATGTGATACAGGTTGTCCTGCCTGCGTCCATTCACCAAAATGCGGATCTGGAAACCGACCGATTGACAAGGGCGCATCATTGAAAATCCTGTCATTGATCTTAAAAGGAGACACGAAAGAGGTGTTTTACTCTTTTAAAGGTGAACAACCCTATACAACAGCAGAAACCGCTGTTACGGTTCCCAATGGTCAAACACAAAAAAAGAATTTAAGTTACGGGGTGCTGGATATCGAGACAAGGCGGTCAGCCAAGGCGGTCGGCGGGTGGAACAAGGCTGAGAAAATGGGGGTCAGCTGTGCCATTTTATATGATTCAAGAACCAGTGAATACACCCCATTTTTCCAGGATGATATTCCTGCGCTCTGTGAAGCTTTGAAACAGCTTGATCTGGTGATCGGTTTTAATATTGTCCGGTTTGACTATAAGGTGTTATCCGGGCTGACAGATTTTGATTTCCACTCTCTGCCCACATTGGATATTTTACTTAAGGTTCACGAACGGCTTGGATACAGGCTTTCTCTTGATCACCTGGCGCAGCAGACATTGGGTGCTTCAAAAAGTGCAGACGGATTAATGGCATTAAAGTGGTGGGAGCAGGGGGAGATTGACAAGATTGTGGCATACTGCAGACAGGATGTGGCCGTGACAAAGGAGTTGTATCTTTACGGGAAAAAGAATCAGTTCCTGGTGTTTAAAAATAAGGCAGGGTACCAGGTCAGGGTTCCTGTTAACTGGTGAAAATGTTAAAAAAATGTTGATTTTGAAAGCGCTCTTTACTATCCTGATTCAACCTTTTTCAAAGCAAATTAAATAACTTTAAAAATCATCATCGGTTTTTAAATGAGGTGAAAAATGAAAAATTATTTACTGGCGGGTATGTTCTTTTTATGTTTTTTCTTTGTTGGCGGCAGTTTTGCTGAGGATAGCATGTATATTGGATCTGAAGCATGTAAGGATTGTCATGAACAGGAATATGAGAATTACATGAAATATGCTAAAAAAGCCAAATCTTTTGAAAGCATAAAAAAAATGGAAAAGAAATTGACACCTGAAGAGTATCAGGCCTGTTTTGAATGTCATACAACCGGGTATGGCAAAAAAGGCGGATTTGTTTCAGAAGACAAGACACCTGAATTAAAAGACGCGGGTTGTGAAGTGTGCCACGGCCCCGGCAGCCTTCATGCAGACAGTGAAGACCCTGATTTGATTGTCCGTGATGTGAGCATGGAAAACTGCAACACCTGTCACAGCAAAGACAGGATTGAAGCGTTTGATTTCAAGCCCCTTTTGTTTGGCGGGGCCCATTAAATAGATTGGAGAGTTTACACATATGTTTGGGAAAATATTTAAACAAATAAATGGAAAACTGTGGCTCAGGGTATTGATTCCGGTGTCCGTTATTGTGATTGCAGTTGTATTTGCAAATTTGTGGTATAATATATCATTTCAGGTCAAATCTGGTGAGGCACAGCTGAAGGCACAGAACAACATGCTGGCAAAAGCGGTAGAGGGCGGCATGTTTGATGCACTGGCCATCGGAGATAATGATACCGTCAGGACGCAGTTTAAGCGTCTGAATAATGAAATTAAGGATTTAAAGGTTTTTGTGTATGATTTTGATGGTGTTGTATCCTTTAGTACAGATGTGAGTGCTGTTGGGAAAAAGATTGACAGCTTTTTAAATGGCAGTTCTCAAGAAGATGTTTCCCAGATGCTTGATACGGGAAACGCTTCAGAGAATTCTTTTCATATCAGTTTTAACGGCACACCTTTCCTGCTTGAAAGTGATCCGATCTTAAATGAAAAAAGATGTTTTCACTGTCATGGAGAAAAACGTACCGTCCTGGGAGGGATTTCGGTGTTTTCATCTGAAAAGGCTGTTCAGCAGGCCATTAATAGCGGCAAAACCGTCAGCATCCTTATCGGCCTTGTCGGCCTGAGTGTTATTATCCTTTTTATCTGGTTCTTTTTTCATTTCCTGGTGAACAAAAAAGTTCAGATGGTTCTGGAGGCAACATCAAATATGCGGCAGAAAGATTTCACGCATATTTATGATGTCAAAGAAGGTGATGAAATCAATCACATCCTTGCCCGAATAAACCTGGTGACAGAAGATTTGAGAGGGACAATCAAGCAGGTCATTGAGAATTCAGATACGATAAACAACTCTGCGGCAGAGTTGAGCTTAATTTCAGAAAACCTCAATTCAGCGAGCACGGATGCTTTTGAGAAGGCATCGACTGTTTCAGCAGCATCAGAGGAAATGAGCATCAGCAATAAAAATATTGCAACTTCTATGGAACAGTCTACTGACACGTTAACTGCGATTGCATCGGCCATTGAAGAGATGAGTGCGACGGTCAATGAAATTGCGCAGAACGTTACATCGTCAAAAGAAGTTACACAGCAGGTTGTTGAAGGATTTGACCTGATTACGCAAGTGGTTGAGGAACTGGGTGACCGGGCAAATGATGTTGATGTTGTAACAGATGAAATCAGATCTATTGCCGAACAGGTCAGTATGCTGGCATTGAATGCCAAAGTCGAAGCTGCAAGAGCAGGGGATGCCGGAAGAGGGTTCGCGGTCGTGGCACAGGAAATTACCGAGCTGGCCAGTGAGACCAACAAGTCTACGTTACAAGCAGATGAAAAGCTTCAGTGGATAAAAGAGAAATCAAAAGAAGTGGCTGAGAAAGTGACAGGGCTGACATCCATTGTAAAGGAGTCAGATGATGCCATGACCAGCATATCTGCTGCCGTGGAAGAGCAGAATGTAACCACACAGGAGATTGCCAGGAATATCAATGATGTTTCTTCAGAAATCAATGAAGTGAACAATAATGTCACTGAAGGCGCTGCCGTAGCAGAAGAAATAGCAAAAGAGATTACGGTTGTGGAAGAAGGATCAAAGCAGGTTCAAGGATCCAGCAATAAATTAAAGGAGAATGCAATGGCACTTTCTTCAATGGCTGAGAATTTTATGGAACTGGTTAAACAGTTTAAAGTATAATCAGGGGTAAAAAGCAGTTTTTATACAGCCCCTGTTGACTGTCAGCAGTCAACAGGGGTAATTTTGTCTGCAATCTTTTTCAGAACAGCCCCTGCTTTATCCCGGATCAATACATCACAAACAGAATCATACGGCGTCTCGGAAAGATTGATAATGACGAGAAAGGCGTTGGCATTTCTGGCATATTCAGGCATTAATGCAGCAGGCTGAACCAGCAGTGTTGAGCCAACCACAATAAAAACATCGCTTTTTGATGACAGCATCGCAGCCCTCTGCGTTTCTTCAACCGGCATGGCCTGCCCAAAAGATATGGTGTCAGGCTTTAAAAACCCTCCACAGGAACAAACCGGTGCTTTCTGTCCTGCATCAATCATTTTTTGAGCGTCAGCCCAGGAGATCAGTTTTTTGCAGCTCATGCATCGAACACGCCTGGTGTTCCCATGAAGTTCTATGATTTTATCTTCCGGTATGCCGGATGCTTCATGAAGGCCGTCAATATTCTGCGTAATCAATGCTTTAAGGTATCCCAGCTCATACAGTTTTGCAATACTGCAGTGGCCGATATTGGGTTTGGAAATCGACAGGCTTTTTTCCATATCAAGCCGTTGTTCCCAATATTTAATGCGTGATGCCTCTGAAGTCATGAATTCATCAAAATAGACAGGTTTGAATTTGTCCCAGATGCCGCCCTGGCTTCTATAATCCGGGATGCCGCTCTCTGTTGAGATACCGGCACCCGTGAAAACAACCAAATGGGTTGAATTTTTAATTTTGTCTGCAACTAAGTTGATTTTTTCATCCATGGGAAAATTCTCAAATAAAGGGTCTGATACAAGGTATTAATTTCAGGTATTTTTAGAAAAAACCCGATCATAAAAAATAATAATACAAATTCTGCCCCAATCATACAGGCCACCCCAAAAGATCCCAAATGACTTGACGTATCGATAACCTGCCTG
>CAYFKW010000006.1:51842-77076 GCA_964343845.1 uncultured Desulfobacula sp.
CAGCACTAAAAAACATCACACCGCCTAAAAAAAGACTGATAGGCATCATTTTTATAAAAAACAGGTACACGTCTTTTCGGTCTGTATTAGCCGTTTTTTTATTCCAGCATTCATACAGCACAAGTGTTTGCATCATAACAGAAAAAGAAAGGCCAAACGCGACACCTTTAGTACCAAAAGTTTTCATGAATAAATAAATGACTGGTAAACTTAAAATGACACAAACAGTGGTAAAGATGCTTGGAAAGAGCGTGTTCTGGAGCGCGTAATAGCCTCTGGATACAATGTTCTGGGCGGAAAAAGCAAATGCACCGATCATAAAGAAAGGAAGAATACCTGCTGTCACAACGGTTGCCTGGGTGTCAAAATTATACCGTTGAAATAAAACCAGTATAATTTCTGGGCTTAAAACGATAAAAAGAATTGAAATTGGAAGGACTAAAAAGATATATTTCAACGTCTTGTTTAACAGATGGTTCAGCGCCTGTATATCTCCTTTTTGTGCAAGTTTTGCCATAAACGGATAGGAAGCCACACCAATAGCCTGGCCAAAAAGGCCAACAAGGATAAACATGACGCGGAGTGCGTAGTTCATTGCTGCAATACTTCCCTCATTTAAAAAGGAACCAAAAAATTTAAGAAAGATTTCAGTTGAAAAGGTCATGGTAAGACCCAGCATCAAAGGAAGGGTAAGCACAATATATTTTAAAAAATCCGGATGCGTGACACTGATAACAGGGTAGTATTTTGCGCCTAATCTTCTGATCCCCATGAGCTGAATTGCAAAATTACCTAAAAAAGCCCCGAATAAAACACCCCAGGCAAATCCTTCCATTCCCATAACCGGGGTGAGCAGAAAACCGCCTGAAATAATGCCTAAATTATAAATAAGCGGTGCAAGCGCGGGGATGAAAAATTTTTCACTGGCAAATTGAATGGCCATAAAAAGACCGCCTGCAAAGAAGAAAAACTGGGCAGGAATGATGATCCGGGTCATCCTGACCGCCAGGTTGAATGTGGCAGGGTCTGTTATGCCCGGTGCAAATAAATGAACAAAGTTTGGTGCCCATATCATGGTGATCACGATAAAACATACCAGTAAGAAGCCAAATCCATTAAGGATAATCGAAAATACTTTATACCCTTCATTTTTTTTACCAAGTGCAATGTAATGCGCAAAAATGGGTATAAAAGTGATGGACAGAAAACCGCTTCCAACGATGTGATTTAATATTTCAGGAATGATAAATGCGATCTGATAGGCATCAACACTTGCATGTACACCGCCGACACCAGCGATGGTCATTTCACGAAACACACCAATGACACGACTGGCAAACACCGAAGCCATCATGATAAAAGAGGCAAATCCAACTTTTTTTAAATAGGTTTCATTTGTCATAGCTCTAATATTCAAAGGCTTTACCACATAGGTCTGATAAATAAAAGACTAACTTCAGGAAATATCCCGGCCGGCCAGTGAAAATCGTTTGACTTGAACAAAGCTTGCAGAATATATTGAACCAGTATTAAAAGGGCCGTGATAAAAAAACAAGGAAATAGTAAAATGATCTCAAAATTAGGTATTTATGCTCTGATAGTTGGCTTTTTTATGGGGGTGTTCGCAGGGATATCAAGATTTATGAAAGCCCAGAATTTCTGGGTTGATTTAACGATTTCAAAATTTATCGGGGAAGAAAAATCTGAATCAATTGTATTGCTGTTTGATGTTGAAGCAATACAGAACATACTGGATTTCCTTATTTATGAGCTGCCGTTATTTGGGCATCTCATAGGAATGGGGGTTGTTTTATTAATCATCAGTATGTTTTTGAAAGATCATTAATTCCCGACGCTTAAAATGAATTTTGACAATGTATCCCTGAACAAGAAATTCTTATTGTTCCCCGGCCCTGTTGAAAAAATTTTCATGGAGGAGGAAGCCGCCTCAAAAATTCCTTTTTTAAAGAACGGTGTTCTCCTGCTGATCGGCCTGAATCTGCTTCTCCAGTATTATAATTTTAAATCGGTTCTGGTTTTACCACTTCTGTGCCTGCTGCCCTTGATTGGATTCCTGTTCTTTTTGTTGAATAAAAAGCATATCAATTATCTTGATACAGGGTATGGCCTGATTCTTTTTGCCACATCGTTATCCATCATATATATGATAACGCTTTCACCTGATAAAAAGGTTAATTTTCCCATGTTGGCCTTTCTTATTATTTCCGGGTTTGTTTTTTTCAGGATAAGATGCCTGGTGGCCAGCATCAATGCCTTTTTGCTTGTTGCATTGTACGGGTGGGCGTTGTTTTATTTCACACAGGTACCGGTCGATACCATTTCACATAACACCTGTTTTCTATTATTTCTTACGATTGTCGGCATTACAGCAGGCTACACCATTGAATATCAGTCCCGTATGGTCTTTTTAACGTCTGCCCTGTTACATCAGAAAGTCAAAGAAACAAAAACCATTGAAAATCAGCACGATAGAGAGTTGGTTAGAATAAATAAAAGCCTTGAAATGGAGATTCTTGCACATACGGAAGCAGAATCGCAACTGAAAGAAAGTGAAGAAAAATATCGAAATTTAGTATTTTCATTGCCAGATGGTATTTTTATTGTTCAAAATCAACGAATTGTTTTTGTTAATCCCAGTATGGAAACACTGACCGGTTACACTGAAAATGAATTAATCGGTTCTGAAGCTGAGCTGCTTTTTGCTCAAAAAGGGTCTAAGACGATTCAGGTCAAAACAATGGTCCAGGATACGATGATTCGAAAAGATGGCCAGTCTGTTTTTGTCGAGAAAAGTTTTGTTGAGATTTCATATAATTCCACACCGGCACTGCTGTTTTGTGTCCGTGATATCACAGAGAAAGTGACCGCGGGCGTGGAAAAAAAACGATTGAAAAAAGAACTTGAGAAAGCAAAGAAAATGGAAGGTTTCGGCATTCTTGCCGGCGGTGTGGCCCATGACCTGAATAATGTCTTGTCCGGTCTTGTCTCAACACCGGACCTGTTATTAATGGACCTTCCCAAAGACAGTGAGTTAATAGAACATGTAGAAACAATAAAAGAGTCAGGGAAAAGGGCATCCGGCATAGCAGAAGAACTGCTTACACTGGCAAGGGGGTCGGCAAAGATTTTCGAACCTGTACAGTTTGCAGCCATTATCGAAGCGTATTTGACGTCTTTAGAGTTTGAAACGTTAATGGACCATTATCCATCTGTAAATATCAACACAAAAATTGATCCGCATTTATCCTATATCAGCGCATCTGAAATTCATATGAGAAAAATTGTCATGAACCTGATATCAAATGCGGTTGAAGCAGCCGGCAGAGAGAAGGGAAGGGTGGCTGTTACAGCCGGCGAGGTAGAATTTCACAATCAAAAAATCAGGGGATATGAAAAAGTCAAGAATGGTAAATATCTGAAATTTTCAGTGATGAATACAGGCCAGGGTATTTCAAAAGAAGATATTGACCATATATTTGAACCGTTTTATTCCAAAAAGGTTCTGGGCCGAAGCGGGACAGGGCTGGGATTAAGTATCGTCTGGAGTGCTGTTCACGATCACCAGGGATATATCCATGTCAGCAGTATAAAAGGACAGACCCATTTTACGCTGTATTTCCCCACGATGGAAGACAAAGATGTAACAGCCAGGGCACCCCAGGTTTATACGCTTGCAGACTATTCAGGGAACAATGAAAAAATCCTGGTGGTTGATGATATGGAATCCCAGCAGAAGATTGCAAAAAATATTTTAAAAAGGTTGGGGTACCGGGTAACTGCTGTTTCAAGCGGTGAGGAAGCCATTGAATATGCAGGAGAAAACAGAATTGATCTTGTTGTGCTGGACATGATTATGGACCCGGGGTTAAACGGATTTAAGACGTATGAACAATTGAGGTTGATTGATCCTGAAATAAAGGCGATAATAACCAGCGGCTATTCAAAAACAGAAGATGTTGAAAAAGCGCAGGCAATGGGTGCCGGAAAATATATTAAAAAGCCTTATTCTTTAGAAAAAATCGGTCTGGCAATAAAAAATGAACTATCAGACAGGAAAAAGAAAAATGAATGAATTCAAATCTAAACCCAAACTGTCGAGGCGGCAATTTATAAAATATTCAACAGCACTTTCAGTATCACTGGCAGGGTCTTCTTTTTTATCTGGGTGTGCAGTTGATCCGGTGACAGGAAAAAAGCAGCTGATGATGTTGTCCCGGGATCAGGAAATCGGTATTGACAGGCAGCAGCGGCCGTTTCAGTTTTCTTCAGATTACGGCATCGTACAGGACAGAAAAATCAATGCCTATGTATCTGATGTGGGAAAAGAACTGCTGCCCTATGTTCATCGGCCGGAGATGCCCTATAATTTTCAATGTGTCAATGCAACATATATTAATGCATATGCGTTTCCCGGCGGTTCGATCGCTGTGACGAGAGGGATTTTGTTAACATTAGACAATGAAGCGGAACTTGCCTCCCTGCTTGGACATGAGCTGGGGCATGTCAATGCAAGGCATGCAGCAGAACAACATGCAAAAGGCCAGCTGTCTTCATTGCTTGTTGCCGGGCTTTCTGCTGCAGCGAATACACAGGGGGCGGGGCTTGGGCAATTGGCACAGGGCCTTGGTATGTTAGGGCAGGGGCTGCTTTTATCAAAATACAGCAGGGATAACGAGCGGGAAGCTGATTACCTGGGAAATGAGTATATGGTTAAAGCTAAATATTCAACTAAAGGCTTTGTCGGATTAATGGAAATGCTGGATTCACTTCACAAGGAAAACGCCAATGCTTCCCAGGTGTTATTCTCAACCCATCCTATGAGCTCAGAACGGCTAAATGCTGCAGTATCAAGACAAAATGGCATCTATCAATATTCAACACAGCTCCCGTTGAATCGAGACAAGTACATGGACAACATCGCATCACTGCGCAATAAAAAAGAAGGGATACAACTATTGCAGCAGGGTGAAAAGCATTTGGCGAAAAAGGAATATGATCAAGCTGAAATAACCATTAAAAAGTCATTGAGAAAGCTGGAAGATGATTATACCGCCCATGTGATCATGGCCAGATGTCTAGTTTTAAGGGAAAAACAGTCACAGGCATTGTCCCATGCAGATACAGCAAAAAAAATATATCCTTCTGAAGCTCAGGCGCATTATTTATCCGGGTTTTTAAATGCAGAGTTAAAAAAATACGGGAAAGCCTATCAGGATTTCAGCAAATGTGACGAGTTGCTGCCGGGAAACCCGCAAATCACTTTTTTTAAAGGGTATTGTCTTGATAAACAGGGGGATAAAAACCCTGCAGCACAAAAATACATCTCGTATTTGAAAATGATAAACTATCAACCGAATCAGTATTCGAAATATGCATATAACCGACTGAAACAGTGGGGTTATGCCAAATAATGAAATTTTCAACTCTCAGAGAGTGTGTTAATTATCTTGAACGGCAGGGCGAGCTTTTAACAATTAATGATCCGGTTGATCCAGACCTTGAGATGGCTGAGATTACAAGACAGGTTTTCCAGGCAAACGGCCCGGCCATATTGTTTGCAAATGTCAAAGGATCTAAATTCCCTGCTGTGTCGAACCTTTTCGGGACCTGGGAAAGAACCAAGCAAATATTTGAACCCCAGCTGGATGCCGTAACGTCACTTGTCGATATTAGATCAGATCCTAAAGCAGTGATCAAACATCCGGGAAAAATTGCCAGGGCATTACCGGCATTACTGCATGCCTTTCCGCTGAAGACATCAAACCCAAAGGTTACAGAATACCAGTGTGCCATCAGTGACCTTCCCATGATTCGATGCTGGCCAAAGGATGGCGGGGCATTCATCCTGCTACCACAGGTTTTTTCAAAGGACCCTGAAAATGAGTCCCTTTTCAGCTCAAACCTGGGAATGTATAGAATCCAGCTGTCAGGAAATGACTACACACCTGGCAGGGAAGTCGGTCTTCACTATCAGATACACAGAGGGATAGGCAATCATCACCAAAAAGCGCTTGAAAAGAATCAGGTGCTGCGGGTCAGCATTTTTATCGGCGGGCCGCCTGCGCATACACTTGCAGCAGTCATGCCCCTTCCGGAAGGCGTTCCGGAAATCTCTTTTGCCGGTGCGCTGGCCGGCAGGAACTTCAGATATACAAACAGACATCATTATCTGATTTCTGCTGATGCCGATTTTTGCATAACCGGTATTGTTGTTCCTGGGAAAACAAAAAAGGAAGGACCCTTTGGTGATCATCTGGGCTTTTATTCTCTTGAACATGAGTATCCTTATGTGAAGGTGGAATCTGTTTACCACAGAAAAGATGCTGTTTTTCCTTTTACTGTGGTCGGGCGAACGCCGCAGGAGGATTCCAATTTTGGGAAATTGATCCACAAAATCACAAGATCAGCCATAAGAGATACCATCCCTGGTGTCACAGCTGTCAATGCTGTAGATGATGCAGGGGTGCATCCGTTGCTTCTTGTCACCGCACATGAACGGTATGTGCCTTATGAAAACCGAAAACCCAGAGAATTATTGACACATGCCAGCAGAGTCCTGGGAACCAATCAGCTGTCTCTGGCCAAATACCTGATGATTGCTGCTCATGAAGATAACCCGCAGTTGAGTGTAAACGACGAAAAAGCGTTTATGGGTCACATATTTGAACGAATTGATTTCACTTCTGACTTTCACTTCTCTACAAAAACCACCATGGATACGCTTGATTATTCTACCCAGAATATCAACCAGGGGTCAAAGCTTGTTATCGCAGCTGCAGGGAGAAAAAGGCGGCAGTTAGAAAAAAAGCTTCCTGAAAACTTTTCTCTGCCTGATGAGTTTCACCGTCCAAAGATTGCTGCCCCGGGAATGGTGGTGCTTCAAGGGCCTGTTTTTAAATCATATTCAAGCGGTAAAGTGCAGATCAACCGTTTAAAAAAACATTTGACAACACAGCGCAGTCTTGATTCTCTTCCCCTTTTTGTAATAGCGGATGATGCTGAATTTGCTGCAAGGTCATTCTCAAATTTTTTATGGGTAACGTTTCTAAGATCAAATCCGTCTCATGATATTTATGGCATCCAGGAAAAAATACAGTTTAAACATTGGGAATGCAAACCACCGTTAATAATTGACGCAAGAATGAAACCCTTTCATGCAGAACCGCTGGTCCCTGATAAAAAAATTGTAGAAAAGGTCGAGTCTTTAGGCAAAAAGGGTGGTATTCTTTACGGTATAATTTAGCTGGAGGGTCGTGTGAGGTTTACCAAAATATTTTCAAAAAAACTGGCTGTCATTTCAGGCATATCTATTGTCCTGTATTGTCTCATTGGATTTTTGCTGTTACCTGTTATCGGTAAAAATGTCCTGCAGGAAAAACTCAGCCATCAGTTGAACCGGGAAGTCTCGGTTGAAAAAATTGTGTTTAATCCATTAACGCTGACTGCAAAACTGAACAATTTTGTTGTTAAAGACCATCTTAAAGCCCCTGTATTATCTGCTCAAAAAATACTGGTAAATATCAGTCTGTCATCCATTTTTCATTTTGCAGTTGTTGTTTCGGAAATTTCGTTGGAAAATCCTTATATTAAAGTGATCAGACACAAGGATAAGTCCTATAATTTTTCCGATATGATAAAAACAATTAAAAACAGTCCGCCTTCTCCTGATAATAAAACGGTTTCTGATAAAAAGATATTCAGGATGATTTTAAGGAATGTTCATATCAGCGGCGGTAAACTTCAATTCAAGGACCAGTTTAATAATGTCTCCCATGCCTTAAACGATTTATCAATATCACTTCCCTTGTTAAGCACCAAAAAAAAAGACTGGCATAAACCTTCGCATGTGCATTTAAGTTTTGACCTAAACGGGGCTGTTTTTGATATTCAGGCTGATTCCAAACCCTTTTCCGAGGATCTTTCAACACAATTAAACGTGGCTGCAGAAGGTATAGATGTTGTACACTATTTGCCATACGCAACCCTTCCTGAAACAGTTCAATTAATCAAGTCAGACCTTAATATCAATCTTAAGGCACATTACCAGAAAGAAGGGCAGAAGGGTTCAATATTGTTTCAAGGGAATTTGAAGGCCTTAAACACAGATTTGAAAAGCGATCAGAAAGAAGACATTGTTCAGATCCCGGCAATGGTCATGGATATTTCACCGTCCAGTATCCTGGAAAACGAATTGAATATATCTAAAATTGTTGTGTCAGAGCCTGTACTGAATATCCATCGTAATAAAAAAGGCAGATTAAATGTGTTGGAAATCGCACCACAAAGGGACGAACCTTATCAAGAGAAAGTGGAAACGGCAGAAAAAACAAACGGTAATGGACATACCGGGAAAAAGCCTTTTTTAGTGACATTAAAGGATTTTGAAATCAACCGGGCCAAAGTATTTTTAAGTGATGACAGCAATCCTGAACAGTTTAAATCTGTTCTTTTCCCCCTGACCGCTGCCATTCGAAATTTCAAGCTGGAGAACGCCGTCTCCGGTGAATATGACATTTATATGGCAACAGAAACAAAGGAAACCATTGAATCAAAAGGCACTTTCCAGACCCATCCCGTCAAGGCGGATGGTCACATAAAAATATCATCGCTTCTCTTCAATAAATATGCCCCTTATTATGAATCTGTTATCCATGCTGATATCGATGAGGGTATGGCCAGCCTGTCAGCAGATTTTCAGCTGTCAGAAATTAACAGCCAGTTTAATTCAAAGGTTTCCATCAATGATTTTTTGATTGAAGCATTGACAATCTCCAGTCGTCAAACAAAAGAAAAGATGATCAATATCCCGGAATTTCAGGTAAAAGGCGCAACATTTGATACTGAGAACAAAAAAATAGATACAGGCCGTATCCTGACCAAAAACGGCCGTTTTTTTATTAAGCGGAATAAAAACAATGAAATTAATCTGATTCAAAGTATCGCAGCACTTAATAAAAATGAAACTGCAACGAAAAAATCAAACCGATCCGTGAATATGTCTTCTCCATGGCAGATCAATATGACGGCGATAGACCTGAATGGATTTGATATTATATTTAATGATTTGATAAAAAAAGATCCGATCACGCTTAAGGTATCAGATGTGTCTGTTAAAGCTGAAAATCTTAAAAATTATAATAAGGAGAAAGGATTCATTCAGGCACAGATGAAGTTGAATAAGCAGGGCAGAATTGAGATCAAGGGAAATATCATACCGTCAGAATCAACATCCGACCTCGATATTCAATTAAAGAATCTTGGTATAAAATCTTTTCAGCCCTATTTTACAGATGCAGTAAAAATTGTTGTAACAGACGGTAAGATAAATACAGCAGGAAAGCTAAAACTCAATTTGAAAGAGTCATCAGGCGGGCAGCTTCAATTTGCTGGAGAATCCTCCATAACAAATTTTGTATCACTTGATAAGAAAACAGCAAAAGATTTTTTTAAGTGCAATTCATT
Source organism: uncultured Desulfobacula sp. (assembly GCA_964343845.1). Classification (GTDB taxonomy): domain Bacteria; phylum Desulfobacterota; class Desulfobacteria; order Desulfobacterales; family Desulfobacteraceae; genus Desulfobacula. The sequence continues at coordinate 61,326 of CAYFKW010000006.1, forward strand.
ATATTTTTATGAGGTTGAGACATCGTTGTTTCCGGTGAAATTCAAGGCCAAAGATATCTCTTTAACTGATTTCTATTCACGGATTACGGTGAATGACACAGGCGAAACAAATCTGAAAACTGTTTTTGAAAAAGATGCGCAAAAAAAGAAAAAAGACCTTCCAGAGAAAAAAGATAAAAACATCATATCAGAGAGGCCTCAGGTTCACATCGATCGCATTACTCTCCAGGGGGGCAATATTCATTTTTCTGATTATTTGACCCAGCCGCAGTTCAATGCCAGCATGAAACAGATTGCAGGTTCTGTTACCGACCTTTCATCAGAAAACAAATCAAAAGCAAAACTTCATTTGCAGGGGGTTCACGGTGAAGCCTCACCGCTTGTAATTGTCGGCAGGATTAATCCCCTTTCACAAGAAAAATTCGCTGATATTGATATCACCTTTAAAGATATTGAACTGTCAAAGTTTACCCCCTATTCATCCAAATACCTGGGGTATAAAATTGAAAAAGGAAAACTAATTTTAGATCTTGATTACCTGATTGTAGGCAATACGCTGAAATCTGAAAACCGGGTGCGGTTTAACAATTTTACATTGGGCGAAAGAGTGGAAAGTGAAAAAGCCACTTCACTGCCCATCGGGCTTGCCATATCCCTGCTGGAAAACAGCGACGGTCAGATTAATCTTGATCTGCCTGTAACAGGAGAGCTGGATGACCCTGAATTCAAGATCGGGGCCATTATTTTTAAAATGGTGGGCAATCTCATCTTAAAGGTTGTCACTTCTCCATTTTCAATTATCGGCTCTATGTTCGGAGGCGGTGAAGAGTTAGGGTTTATCGACTTTCAATATGGTGAAACAACCATAGCGCCCTCCAGCTTTGAAAAACTTGACACTCTGGCACAGATCCTTGAGGAAAAAGCCAAGGTCAACCTTGAAATTAAGGGATTGTATGATGTGATTCGAGATGCAGAAGGCCTGAGGATGAAACAATTTGAAGATTTGTTAAAAGCGAAAAAAATAAATGATCTGGTTGCATCTGGTTCGCCTGCAACAGATTTAAAACAGGTATTGATCGGCACAGAGGACGAAGAGCAATATACACACCAGGTCTATGCTGAATCAGCGTTTCCCAAGCCAAAGGACGAGAAAGGATTAGAAAAGAAATTGACGGTGGCTGAAAAAAGAAAACTGATTATTACCAATATAAGAATTGGGAAAGATGATTTAAGGCTTCTTGCCATGAACCGGTCTGAAAAAATAAAAGCATATCTTTTATCGACTGGAAAAGTTGAAAAAGAGAGAATTTTTCTCGTAGAACCAGGTGAAAACAGCGATTCAAAAACTGATACAACCAGTAAAGTGAAATTTTCTTTTAAATGAAAAAAGACTGCCGCCCAAAGGAATCCAATCCGTGAAAACCATCCTCCTGTTCTCTCAGTCTTCGGGCTGGTCAACCGTAAGGGTTACTGTTACATTCGTACCTTCATTATAGGTGCTGCTGACGCTGATGATGCCATGGTTGTCTGAAAGAACGCTTTTGGTAAAGGTCAGGCCCAATCCTTTTGCGCCTTTTTTATTGAAAGAGGCATATGGTTTGAAAATTTTGTTCAGTTTTTCAGGCTCGATACCGCATCCTATGTCACTGATGTGAATGGTAATATCCGGTGCTTTATACATCGTGGAAATTGATACAATACCTTGAGATTTAACCGCTTCAAATGCATTTTTAATAATTTCATAAAACGCTTTTTTTACCGGGGCTCTGGCAATACTGGGCTTTGGGATCTCCCCAAAACTGGTTTGAAGACCAATCTGTGAATTGAACTTGCTTTTCAGCGCATAGGCAACAGAGCCCAACAGTTCATTTAAATCGGTAACCTCCTGGGGCGCTTCATTAATGGATACAAATAGTTTTATATCATTAACCGCTTTTGAGATATGCTCAATTCCTTTGGTGGAATCTTTTATGATTTCAGGGTATTTTGTAAGAATTTCCTTGACATCAATCTCTTTTTTAAACTGATCAATTTCATCTAAAACTTCATGTGTTTTTGTAGAAATTTCATTGGAGACATCCGCATCTGTATGGGAGGTAATGATATTTTGCAGGGTCTCATATTTTTCAAGAAGAGCGGTCATGTCATTTCTGTATCGGTTCATGATGGTAAGGTTTTCTTTGAGACTGCCGCCTGATATGTCGAGTTGGTTTAATGTTGCAGAGGAGATATCACCTACGCTGGCAAGCCTTTTTGCTTCCCGCAGTTCTTTTTCTTTTACCTTCAGCTCTGATATGGCATTTTTTAATCGGGAACTTTTGCTGTCGATCATTTTTTCAAGGCTGCGATTGTATTTTGTCAGATTGGATTCAGCAACAATTCGTCTTGCAATTTCTTCATTCAGCCGGATATTTTTTGTGGCTATTTCCTTATTTTTTTCATCCAGTTCAAGCAAATGAATATACGACCTTAGGGCAGTTGTCACAGTTGTAAACAGTTTCTGGGTTGTAAGTTCAGTCTTTTCTTTGTAATCGTTGATATCGTAATTAAGAATAATATCTTTTTCAGGGGCTTTACCAGGCTGTCCAGTCCTTAAAATAATTCGCAACTTGTCGTTTTTCTGGTCTTCTCTGATAAATTTCGCAATTTCAAGACCCGCACTTTTTGTCTCCATGACAACATCTAACAAGATACATGCAGCATCAGGGTTCTCTTTAATGATCTTTTTTGCCTCCTGACCTGAAAATGCAGAGATAAATTCCAGAGCGGCACCATTGTAGACATAGTCTGCAAGAACCAGTTTCGTCATAACATGGATTTCTTTTTCATCATCAACAATCAGGAGCTTGAATTTCTGTGGCTGGGTTCCTTTCTCAATTTCCTCAGAATCTGATTCATTTGCAAAGATGATTTTATCATCACCATTTAAACTTTTTTTTACAGTGTTCATATGGTCTCCGAAAAGATATAGATTGTTTTTAACGACAGGATATTATTAGAATATTAGATAATGATGCGAAAGTCAATTGACGAATAAAAAAACGTATCTGTTTTTCGTATCATTATAGACAGATAAATTTTATGAAAGGCTGACGATCATATTAGCTTGAAAATTATTAAATTATTTGCAAGATAAAACAGTTTGCGGTTATAGTATTGTATCTGAGGGAAATGAAATATTTAATGAAGAAAGGATGACAATGAAAAACCCTATTGATAATTATTGGAACCTTAAGTTAGAAGCTGTCAAAGAGAGCCTTGAAAGTAATAATTTTGAAGTGTTTATTGCACAGCATGCAGAAGATGCCAAAGATATTGCCATCAATGATATTATTCCAAAACTGAATATTAAAACAGTTTCATGGGGAGGATCAATCTCATTTATTTCAACCGGCCTTTTCCACGAATTAAAGGACAACAGCGAGCTGGAGGTCCTTAATACGTTTGATCAAAAACTATCTGATGAGGATATGATGGAGTTAAGACGCAAATCTTTGTTAGTGGATTTGTTTGTAACAGGAACAAATGCCGTCACTGAATCAGGACAGCTTGTTAACCTTGATATGATCGGGAATAGAGTGGCGGCCATGATGTGGGGGCCTAAAAATGTTATCATCATCGTGGGCAGAAATAAAATATGCAGTGATCTGGAAGATGCAATGATCAGGGTAAAGAATTATGCAGCACCCGTTAATACCATGCGCCTTGATAAAAAGACGCCATGTCGGAAAACAGGTGTATGCCATGACTGCAGCAGCCCTGACAGGATTTGTAATTACTGGACAATTACGGAAAAAAGTTTTGTTAAAAAAAGGATTAAAATCATCCTGGTAAACGAAGATTTGGGGTTTTAATATATGCAGAGAATTTTGGTGTTCCAGCAAAATGGATCTGGGAAAAATAAAATTGACGGTATTAATAAATTCGGGGAAAAGCAGTTTTTAATTGAAACGTATGATATTGATGATCCGTTACCGCCAGTCATTGATGATACATCTGAATATCTGCCTGAAACCATAGAAGCGGATGTTGTTCTTGATTTTTTAAAGCACCGGGATCTATCTGATGATTTAAGCTCCCTGTGTAAAAAATTGAATATTCCCGTCATCGCGTCCGGGAAAAAGATAACAACCGGAGAGGCTGTCTGCCCGCCAACATGATGTACACTGTCAAGGCAGGTCTGCCTTGGAGATTATGGTGATGTCTTTGGTGCGCCCGAGATTGAATGTGATGTAGAAAAAGGGTTAATTAAACAGATTAAAGTGCTGAGAGGTGCACCATGCGGTGCAACATGGAATGCAGCAAAAAAAATAAAAAACATGCCGATTGAAGAGGCGCTGACCCGGTTTGGACTGGAAGTTCAATTTTTTTGTACTGCTGATCCTGCAGGGTGGGACCCTATCTGGGGAAAAAGCCCGGTCCATGTTGCAGCAGATATTCATTCAGCCGTTTTGAAAACCTGCCTGAAAAAAAAGAAAGGGTAACGATTGTACAAAGCCAGGGTCTCTTTTTAACCATTTGAACACCGTTTTTATCAGATTCCGGATCAATGATACTGCGCTGTATGCATATCGCTTAATCTGTCAGTTTTAACATCCAAGAAGAGAATGCCGGACATGCATGGCATAAGAATTAATATCTTATGTCAAACGTTTCAAAATTTGAAATCGATTCCATAGGCTTGGTTTCAACACTATTTACAATTGCTGAAGGCGATCCTTTATGGCACCATTCAATCATTTGATTGACAATGGATTCTTCTCCCTCAAAAACTGCTTCGACCGATAAATCGGGAAGGTTCCTGACAAATCCTCTGACGCCAAGATTGTCAGCTGCTTTTTTTGTTTCAGCCCTGAAAAAGACACCTTGTACAAGGCCTTGGACAATTACCTTTACCTGGGTCTTCTGCATGATGTTATCTCCTCTTTTTTTTTATATGGCTTAATGATGCTTTTTTTATGATGTGATCACCAAATTTTTCCGAAATTGAATCCACGGCAGAATCCACAGATTCCCATTGTGCCTTCACTTTGTTTGCAGCCGGCATCAGCTCTAATTGACTGGGCAGGTGTTTGTCTTTCAGTGCTGTAACGCCGACACCAATCAACCGTATTTTCTTTTTTAAGGTTACCTTTTTAAACAGGGTGAGCGCTTCATTAAAAATGGCTGAAGAAGAACAAATAGCGGCTGCCAGCTTTTTACTCCTCGTTATTTGAGAGAAATCTGTGAATTTAATTTTGATAAACACATTATAGGAAACAAACCCTTTCTGCCTTAATGTCTTCCCAACAACCTGCGACCTGTCTAATATGGTTTTTTTGATTGTCTGAAAATCAGAAATATCATTTAGAAGTGTTGTTTCACTTGAAATAGATTTTCTTATATACCTGGTTTGAACACGTGTCTCATCAATGCCAGTTGACAGTTCTAAAAGACGCTGTCCGAATTTACCAAATTTTTTGGTCAATACGGTCAAAGGGTATTTTTGGACGTCACCCAGGGTATTGATCTGTAGTGAATGCATCTGTTTCATTGCAGACTTTCCAATCCCCGGCACTTTTTGGATCGGCAGGTCAAAGATAAATTTTTTTACCTGGGGTTTTTCAATAATGGTTAACCCGTTGGGTTTGTTCATATCAGATGCGATTTTTGATAAAAATTTAATCGGCGCAATGCCAATAGAACTGGTTAACGATAATTGGTTATAAATATTGTTTTTTATTTTTAATGCTATCTGCCTGGGAGAACCAAAAAGCCTTTCACATCCTTTTATGTCAATATAGGCTTCATCAATAGATACCTGCTCGATTAACGGAGAAAAATGTGTCAGTATTTCCATTATCTTTTTGGAGTTATTCGCATATTTTTTCATATTCCCTGGAACAATGATGAGATGGTCGCATTTTTGTTTTGCCTGAAAGACCGGCATGGCTGAATGGATGCCGAACTTTCTTGCCTCATAACTTGCAGTGGACACGACACTTCTTTTTGAATTACCGGACACAATAACGGGTTTGTTTCTAAGCGCAGGGTTGTCTCTTTGCTCAATTGCCGCAAAAAAGGCATCCATGTCAATGTGCAAGATCATTCTTCTGCATCTCAAGAACATATCGATGTATCAGTTCATGCTGTTCAAGTGAGCATTGTTCAAAAATACAATGGCAGATGTTCTTTTTATCAATTTTAAGTATTCTTAATTCAGCAGAAAATGTTGTGTCGCCTGAATAGTCTGGAATTTCAAGTTGAAAGTTTATAAGATCGGAATCGAGCGGCTCAAAATTCTTATTTTTAAATGCGATTCCGCCTGCACTCACGTTGATTACGCGTATTATCCGGCCCCTGAATTCAATGTCAAACCCATTCCCATCTTTAAACTCATATCGAAAGGATTCTCTTTTGTCATTTGACGCATAAGAGAAGGGCTCAGTCAGTGCTTTCTTTTTTTTCCAGAACAAATTCGACCCTCCTGTTTTTTGCCCTATTTTCTTCAGAATCATTTGGTACCAGAGGCATGACGTCTCCATATCCTGTGGCGGTCAGTCTCTGAGGCGTGATCCCTTTTGATATAAGATATTTTAAGACAGTTGTGGCACGAACAGCAGAAAGCTCCCAGTTGGAAGGGAAAATGGTTGTAGAGATAGGAACGTTATCTGTGTGACCTTTTATATTGATATTATATTCCGGGTAATCATAAAGGATTTGGATGATGTCATCAAAAATAGAAATCGCTGTACGATTTAAAGAAGCAGAGCCTGAATTAAACAATGCTTTGCCTTTAATACTTACGATGATTTTTCCTTTTAAAACTCTGGAGGATATATTTTGTTTCTGTTTGCTGGATTGAACAAACCGGGTAATGTTTTCAACCAATGATTTTTCTCGTGAATGAAGGCCGGTGATATCCTCTATGGTAATTTGCGTGTCTTCAGTTTCAGGAATTTCCATTAATTCCATGAGCCCGATAAGATTTTCATCTTCTTCTATTTGAACTTTTATCGTTTCTACTGCATGTCGAAACTTTTCTTTTTCAAAAAAAGCAAGGGTATACAGCAGAATAAAAAAAACGAGCAGTATCGTCATAAGATCAGCATATGTAACCAGCCAGGTTGCATCGTCATCATATGTTATAAAACCGCTGTTATAGGTATTGTCTCTCATTTTTCCTGTTTCAGATTCATTTTTGCCATGGGTTTACGCAGCCGTGAGGATATAAAACTGGACAGCTTCTCATATATAATCACAGGGTTGTTGTTTTTTATAATAGAAATGGCACCTTCCCGCTGTATTTCAAGATTAATAATCTCGATGACGGTTCTGGATCGAAGCTTGCCGGCAATGGGCAAAAAAAACAAGGTGGACAACAATGAGCCGTAAAAGGTTGTCAGCAGTGCCACTGCCATTGCAGGTCCGATATTTGACGGTTCCTGGAGCCGGCTTAACATTTGCACAAGACCGATTAATGTACCCAGCATCCCAAAGGCAGGGGCATATATCCCCATTTTTCTGAAAATGTCCTGAACGATAAAATGTCTCATCTGGAGGGATTGAATTTCCGTCGTTAATGCAGCCCTGATCACTTCTTCTGAGGAGCCGTCTGCCAGAAGACCGCAGGCTTTTTTCAGAAAAAGAGAGTCTGTTTTGATTTTACTTAATTCAAGCAGCCCCTGGCGCCGGCTGATGTGGCTTAGTTTTATCATGGTTGCCACTGCTTCGTTCGGGTCTTCCTTGTCTTTTGAAAAGACAAAATAAGCTGCCTTAAATGCTGCGATGACATCCCTGAACTGAAAGGTAATTAAGGTCGTGGCAACAGTCCCGCCAAAGACAATCATCAACCCTTGCACATTAATGAAATTATAAAGGTCTCCGCCTATATAAATGGCACTGATGATTAATGAAAGGCCAGAAATAATACCTATAAAAGATGCAATATCCATATCAAAAATTTTTCCTCACAAAAAATATAAGTACCTTTAAGACGAACAATATGGTGATTCAGATCCATGCTATATGATAATATTTCCAGGGTCAAGATTTACCCTGAGATTGCAGTAAAAAATTTGACATGGCAGAGAAATAATCAAATTCAATGTCTTGACATCCAAAAAAAATCTTACTTACTATAATAAGAACTCTTAACCGTGGGATAAAATTTCTTAAAGCAAAAGACAAAAAAAGGTTAATACTTTTTAAGACCCTTTAACAACAAGGTATTTGATTTAAAAATGAACCATCTGCCGGCTGAAAGTCTGAAGGAAGAACAAATCCTTAATGCGTTTATTTCCAAGCTGCCTGAGGGTATTGTTGTCTGCTCCTCTAAAGGAGAGATCCGTTTATGCAACAAAAAAGCCTTACACTATCTGGTTAAGGATTCTCCGGCCGGTGGCGATGATCACCTGGTTGTTGGTAATGTCATCAGTGATTTTATTGATAAAAATTTGATTGAGCATTCCCTGGATGAGATTAATGAATGGTTAAAACAGGACATTCTGGATACAGTGTCAAATTTCATTTTGCAGAAAAGCAACCTTATTTTACAGGTTCAAACACTGCCCATATTAAATTTAAAAGGTCAATTTACAGGATTTGTCCTGATCCTGGCAGATATAACAAAACAGAGCCAGGCTGAGAAAAGAGTAGAGTCCCTTTTACAGGTCCTGTCGAAAAATGCGCGGTCTCCGCTGGCAAGTATACGGGCTGCCATTGAGGCAATGATAGAATTCCCTGACATGGAGTCGAATCGGCAGGATCAGTTTAAGGAAATTATACAAAAAGAATCTGTTGTCCTGAGCGATATGTTGAATAAAGCTTCGGATACATATGCAAGCCTGGTGGATACCAAAGGTTCACTGCTCCCCGTCTATTGCCGGGAGCTGCTAGACACAATTGCCAGGAGAGCTTTTGATAAGCTTGATTTGGTGTTAACACTGACCAGCGATGTGCCTGATGAAGATTTATACATAAAAGCTGATCCGTATTTCTTTATCATGGCAGCGCTCTATGTATTGAACTGTTTAAAAAATGAAGTAAAAATAAAAACCTGTTTCTGCCGTTTCAGCATGGCGGAAAAAATTATAACACTTGATATTTCATGGCCTGGAGAGCCGATTAAACCTGAAACATTATACCGCTGGGAAACAGAGGAAATTGACGTAGACAACCAGAGGATAAATCTCACGCTCAAAGAAATTTTGAGTCATCATCATGCAGCGTTATGGACATATTCCCATGTAAATGGAAAAGAAAAAATGCCGTATTTGAGATTTTTTATCCCTGCTGAAGAAAGATCAGAGACCGAAGAAATGGAGCCCATGCCAATCCTTTCTGAAAGCAGAACGCAGATATCTGATTTAGCGCTTTTTGACCATTCTGTTCAAAATCCTGAACTGGATGATCGGCTTTTAACAGAATTATCCTATACATCGTTGATTCGTGAAATAAATCACGCAAATGCAATTGAAGAAGTTATTGGGAAACACAGTCAACTGCCAAGACTGATTCACAGCATGATTACAAGCGGCACCAAAATTCGTACCGTCACCTGGCTGGTGACGGCATTTGCTGAGGCAATTTTAAATAAGATTTTTCAATTTGCCCTGGATGAGGTGGGGCCAAGTCCTGTTCCATTCGCTTTTGTTACACTGGGCAGTGAAGGAAGAAAGGAACAGACACTGAAAACAGATCAGGACAATGCGATTATTTTCAGGGACCCTGGGTCTGAAAAAGAGATGAAAGCTGTGCAATCATATTTTTTGAAACTTGGTGAAAAAGTCTGTATGTGGCTTGATCAGGCAGGATATGATTACTGCAACGGGGGCATTATGGCAAAAAATCCAAAATGGTGCCAACCCCTGTCAGTCTGGAAAAAGTATTTTTTAAAATGGACAACGACAACTGAACCTGAAAATTTAATGAACGCAAGTATTTTTTTTGATTTTCGTTTTTCATACGGTCAGGAAAGTATCGTAGAAAATTTATATGAATACTTATTCGAAATTATTCAAGGCAATGCCGGGTATTTCAGCAGCATGGCACAAAACGCGATGCAGTTTAAACCCCCAATTGGATTTTTCAATAATTTGATCACTGAAAAAAAAGGCGACTATAAAAAATGTCTTGATATCAAAAAAGCCAATACGCCTATTGTTGATTTTGCAAGGCTCTATTCGTTATTTCACCGGATTAAAGAAACAAATACACAAGATAGAATCTATCAATTATATATTAAAAAAGTTCTTTCAAGAAGTGAGTACAATGAAATTGAACAGGCCTACAGTTTTTTAATGCAAATAAGATTTATCGGTCAGATCAATTCAATTCTTGGAGAGAAATTTATGCCAACCAATTATGTTAATCCCAAAACCCTTTCTTCAATTGAACGCAAGATGCTCAAGGAAATATTTAAAAAAATAAAAACATTTCAGATAAAACTATGCCTGGACTTTACAGGGACACCGGACTGCCAGGGATCATAATATACAATCCTCCTGAAAAAATACTGTACCGCTGTGAAGCGCGGTTAATGCATTTTAACTGATCTAAATTTCTTTCATAAAATGATTTGGATTTTTTTAATTTCCTTTAAAAGGAAGTTAATGCTTTCATGTATAGCGATATTGTTCGCGCGCTTTGGTCTATCGTTCGCATCCAGTTGCGAATTGAGATGATAGGTTTTCTATTTTTTTTAGAAAATTAGAAAATATATTTTCTTAAACAAATGACAGAATTCTGATTTTATCTGTAAATACAAGTAGTTTGCTGCTTTACAGTTACATTATAGCAGTAAAAAAAAAGGTAAAAAACTGCCTTGACATTGCGAAAACATAATGTAATAGAACAAAGAATCTGATCCGATCTTATTTAGTGAATGGTGTTTATTAACTTATTACTAAGGAGGGAAAGTCCATGAGTGAAAAGTCAAGGGAGGAATACTGGTCAAAGAATGTTAAACTAGTAGTCCAATGTCTAATCGTTTGGTTTGTCGTATCCTTTGGGTTTGGAATTATTTTAGTTCATCCTCTTAATGCAATCTCCATAGGGGGATACAAGTTAGGATTCTGGTTCGCGCAGCAAGGGTCAATGTATGTGTTTGTGGCATTGATCTTTTTCTATTCAAATCGGATGGGGAAATTGGATAAAGAATTTGGCGTTGAAGAAGAATAAAAGGAGATGAACAATGAGTTTAAAAGCTATGACGTATCTTGTTGTTGGAGCGACTTTTGCTCTTTACATTTACATTGCGATTAGGTCCAAAGCGAAAGACACTAGTGACTTTTATGTTGCTAGTAAAGGTGTTCATCCCGTTCTTAATGGTATGGCCACAGGTGCAGACTGGATGTCAGCCGCATCTTTTATTTCAATGGCAGGACTTATTGCATTTTTAGGTTATGATGCATCGGTTTATTTAATGGGCTGGACAGGTGGATATTGTCTCCTCGCGATGCTTCTTGCACCATACTTAAGAAAATTTGGAAAATTTACTGTATCGGAATTTATCGGTGAAAGGTACTATTCAAATGCAGCAAGAATGACGGCAGTTCTCTGCCTCGTCGTTGCATCGGTCACCTACGTTATCGGGCAGATGAAGGGTATCGGTGTTGTTTTCTCCCGTTCCCTGGGCGTGTCCTTTGAGGTGGGTATTGTCATCGGTATGGTCATCGTTTTCATCTACGCCGTTTTCGGTGGTATGAAAGGTGTTACAAATACTCAGATTGCTCAATACTGTGTACTGATTTTTGCATATACAGTACCTGCGATCTTTATTTCTCTGACACTTACCGGTATGCCGATCCCCCAATTGGGACTTGGCAGCACAATGAGTGATGGAAGTGGAATGGCAGTACTGGAGAAATTAGATGCTACCCTGGTGGAATTAGGCTTTGCGGAATACACGGCCCAGAAGCTGTCAACGACCAATATGCTCTTTTTGACCATGTCGTTGATGATCGGTACTGCTGGGCTGCCACACGTTATTATGAGGTTCTTTACAGTACCTAAGGTTGCGGATGCAAGATCTTCTGCCGGATGGGCGCTTGTATTTATTGCCATTCTTTATACCACTGCACCTGCTGTTGGGGCCATGGCCAGAATGAACCTGATGGATACCATTCAGGTCGGTGCGGTCGGAAGTGCAGAAGGTAACATTGAATACTCAAAAGTACCGCAATGGTTTAAAAGCTGGGAAGCTACAGGTCTCTTAAAGTTTGAAGATAAAAACGGTGACGGCAGAATTCAGTATTACAGTGAAAAAGGCCTTAAAAACGCTGAATCTTTTGGATGGAAAGGTAATGAAATGATCAAGGTTGACAGGGACATCATGGTTCTTGCAAACCCGGAAATTGCCGGACTGCCAAACTGGGTAATCGCACTTACGACAGCCGGCGGTATTGCAGCCGCGCTCTCTACTGCTGCGGGTCTGCTCCTTGCCATTGCAACTGCAGTTTCCCATGACGTTTTAAAAGGCTGGTTAATGCCGAATATTAATGACCAGCAAGAGCTGACATACTCCCGTGTTGCGATTGCATGTGCGATTCTTGTCGCCGGTTACCTTGGATTGAATCCTCCAGGGTTTGCTGCACAGGTTGTGGCCCTGGCGTTTGGTCTGGCTGCATCTTCTATCTTCCCGGCCATCATGATGGGTATCTTTTCAAAACGTGCCAATGACAAGGGTGCTATCTGTGGTATGCTCGCTGGTTTGGGAACCACACTTGTATATATCTTTATATACAAAGGATGGTTTTTCTTCAAATCAACTGCAATGCTCCCGGATAACGTAGATAACTGGCTGTTTGGGATTAATCCGCAGGCATTTGGTTTTGTTGGTGCATGCATCAACTTTGCTGTCTCTTATATTGTATCCAATATGACAGAAGAACCACCTGAGAAAATCCAGCAGCTTGTTGAAGATATCCGTGTACCAATTGGTGCCGGTGATGCTGTAGATCACTAATCACATAAACAAATAAAAAAGCTGGCCCTTGTTATTTAGGGTCAGCTTTTTTTTGTTTTTATCTTTTTTGATTACTGCAAGTATATAAAATACAATTACTGGAAATATGGCCCTTAAGATGTCCCGGTAAATTGAATTTTAATTTTCTGCTGAAGTTTTTCTACAATTTTAAAGATTTCTTTAAGCATGGCCTGATCTATACTTGAGAGATTTGAAGGATTGATATAATTGTCTGGTTCCTCTTCTTCGTCCATGATCGTAGTGATTTGTCTTAGGAATCTCAAATTCATCAAATGGTTATAGGATCTGATTAGGTTTAAATATTCTTTATTGCTTAACGTGTGCTTTGTATAAAGCCTGAACAGCCGGGCCAATGTATTTGTGGTGCCAATTCCCTCTTTTAGTGAATAAATACGCGCAAAGTCTGTAATAGGCATCAGCGCTTTTTTAATATCAAATGAGCCTTCATGCTTTCCGTGTTCCTCTACAATGAATTTTCCAAAAAAGCTGATAGGGGGTTTAAATCCCATTGAATTGACTGTAAGGTTTCTTAAAATGCCTGGCCACTCCTCAATTTCGTCTAACAGATAGCTTTTTAATTCATCTGTAAGGCTTAAATCACCCCAGGCCCCCCTGAAATCAAAGAAAATACTGGAATACAATATTTTTTCAGGATCAACACTGCGGATCCATTTTTTAAAATAATTTTTCCAAACTGACAGGGGTTGGCACCATTTGGGATTTTTTGCCATATTGTCCCCGTCACAGAATTTATATCCAGCAATATTTAACTGGTTGCAGACCAGTTCAGAAAACTGGGTAAAATAGGCCATCGCCTCTTTTGCAGCATGAGTATCTGTTAAATCTTCAAATATAAGGGCATTATCCTGGTCAGATATGAGTGTCTGTTCATCTCTTCCTTCAGATCCCATGATAACAAAAACAAATCGGCATGGGGGCTTTCCAATTTCATCAATTGTGAACTGGATAATTTTATCCAGAATGGATTCTGAAAACGAAGTAATCAGTCTGGTGATATATTCTGGGTTAGATCCATTCTTAATCGGGTCAAGTAAAAGCTCAGACAGCCTTGAATGAAATCCTTTAAGGTGACCGATATGTTGTGCAGATTGAATGGTTTTAATCAAAAGATAGGTTGAATCAGCCTGAGCTGACACCAGGTCTTTTGCAGTGATAAGCCCAATAATATCATTTGCTTTACTGCTGATGGCCAAATGCCGTTTATTCTCTTTTCTCATTTTTATAAACGCATCAAAAATCTGGCTGTCGGCAGATAGTGTAATGAGTGGAGAAGACATGATTTCCGATACCTGGGTCTGGCGTGTCAGGCCTTTTGCAAGCACCCCTGATTTGAAATCTTCGTCCGTTACCAGGCCTTTTATCTGTCTGTTTTCGTCCCTTACGAGGATGGCACTGGAATTGCTCCTGGCCATTTTTTCTGCTGCAGGCTGTATTGGTGTATCAAAAGGACATGTCGTTATCTGCGGCCTGAAAACTGCTGAAATAGGCTGATTAAAAAAAGGTAGATTAAACTCTTTATCCCGGATGTGACGTAATATGATGCCGGCATAGGATTTATTGAGCATGCATTTGCCGAATTCAGCTGTAAAATAATCTCGAAATTCTTTAAATTTATGACAGGTTTCAGTAAAAATATAGGCGTCCAGGGTTAAGAATTTTGAATCTTCAAGCACTTCTAGTGTTCTCGTACTAACACCGTCGTTCATTAAAATGGAGATACCACCGAAATTGTCGCTTTTATTTAAATTCTTTTTTAAAGTTTTGCCGAAGCTGGTCCTGAAATAATATTGAGCAGCCCCTTCGGTAAGGACATATAGTTTTTCCACAACAGAGATTTCCTGTACAAGAAGAATGGCGCCTTTTTTATGGTCTTCATAGGAAAAGCAGTCATAAAGAGCGTCAAGTTCCGCTTGTGGAAGAAGAGAAAAAGGAGGGATACTTGTATTGTTTTTCAAATAGTTCACCTATTGCTTTTAATTAATATTTCAACCTAGAATAGTAGGTTTTCTTGGATGCATCAAGTGCGTTCTTCAACGTAAAAATTCCATTTGAATTTAAGAGGGGAATCAATTTTAAAAATATTTCTGCCGTTGCAATCGCATCGCCCAAAGCCGTGTGCCTGCCGATAATATTAACCCCTAAGCGCTTGGCAATACTTTCCATATCATGGCGTTCGTTGATGGGATAAAGAACTGCCGATAAGAGCAGTGTATCCAGAACAGGGTTTGTAAAAACAGTCTGGGTTGTGTCTTCTTTCATTTTAAGCATTTTCATGTCAAAGGCTATGTTGTGGCCTAAAAGAATGGTATCATAGGTGTAAATCTTAAATAAGGGGAGAATGGTCTCAATATCGGGTTTGCCCTGAACCATTTCATAGTTGATGCCGTGAATTTTATACGATTCAATTGGAATATCTCTTTTAGGATCTACAAGTTCTTCAAAAATATCCTGGTAAACAATTCTGTTATTGACAATTCTCACTGCAGCAATGGAAACAATCTCATCGCCACCTTCCGGATCAAGTCCTGTCGTTTCTGTATCGAAAACAGTAAAAATAATTTTCTTCAGGTCTGTATTAAAGATGTCTTTGGTCGTATCCTCTGCTGTAAACAGATCAAAATCGTAAAATTCAGGCCTGCTTTCGGCAAGCACAGCGCCTCTTTTTTTCTTGGCAATCCCTGATTTAAGTTCAGCTTCAGCCGTAATCCTGACATGAAAGCAGGCATGCTTGTCATCTGAAAGAATTGAAAAATCAGATTGATT
>CAYFKW010000006.1:77086-88197 GCA_964343845.1 uncultured Desulfobacula sp.
TTTTAAAACGTACCCAAAAGAGGGTTGTGATCTTATTTTTTTTATGAAAATATTTTCAATCTCAATCGGGTTTGCCGGGGTGTTATGCCATTTAATGTCAAATGAAATATGACCGTTATTTGTATCGGCAATAAGATCAAATTCTTTTTCACGTGTCATTTCAGATAAATTGATAATGAGAAAAATAAATCCCACAGAGAAGGAATATGAATCTGCCAGCATCCGTTTGTCTGGTTCGGCATTTTTAATATTAATTTTTATACCGTTCTGCTCCAGAGCCCTTTTCTGTATATCATTTAGAAAATCAGATAATAAAATTTTGGTTAAGGGCATTTTGGTTAACGTGGTATCAAGGATTGAATGTGCAGTCTGTTCAAACTGGTTTTCAATTTGTTTTAACCGGGATGACAGTTTTTCCCCAAAGGCGTTCGCAGGGTTTCCCATCCGGGGTGTTTCACTGATAAAATTTTCTACAAGCAGTTGTGTTTCATCAAATGATGATGTCATGGCTTGTTTAAAAGATAATAAGGTGTTGTCAACTTCCTCATATCTATCAACCTGGCTGGAAATGTCTTTAAATGTAAGGATAAATCCGGTCATTACTTTTTCATGGTCAAGTACAGGAATGGTTTCTATGCTCAATAACCGGCCGGTATAAATCGGTGTTATAAAGTAAGAAGCCAGGCTTTCTTCATGAATGTTCAACCGTTCTTCTATCTCTTCAATTGCATGTGCAATTAATTCTTTATCAATCAGGTGGAAAATCGATCTGCCAAGCCCGATAAAATGATCCGCTCTGCTGGGATATGTGCTGTGAGAAAAAAGTCGTTTTGCCCTTGAATTAAACAGAAGGATGCCGCCGCTTCGATTGCAGATGATAACCCCCTGGGGTAATTCTGCCATTATGGCTGCCAGCAGGTTCCTTTCTTTTTCGGTTTCTTTTCTGGCAGATAAAATTTGTTCGGTAATGTCTTTACTTAGATTTTCAAAGATATCAGCAAAATCATTGATGATATCTGTTAATTTGGTGATCTCCTGACTACCGGAAATTTTCAATCGGTGAGATGGGTTTGAAGAATAAATCGTTGACGCCTCTACCGAGATTTCTTTTAGGGGATGAATATAGTTTGTATAAATGGATTCAAGGCCAAATCCGATAATGGCCATGGAGGTGATAACAATGATGAATATCGGTAAAGCATATTGCCTGCCGATAGATTCAAGTATCTGTACCTGCCCGGCAGACAGATCCTGCCAGATATACAGAACAGTACCGCCTACTACAAGAACTGTAATAGCAAGGACGAAAACGATTCCCTTTAAAAACCCGCTTGACTGTTTCATTAAAAAAAAGAAAAGAAGAATTCTGCACAGAGACATCGGTACAGAATTCTTCTGCTATCCTTTGAATAATTCAAATAAAAATTTGTTCTTCCTTTTTTTCTAAGCGTTATGCCTTTTTGCCATAACCGATTTTTCCTAAGGATTCCTCAATTTCATCTAAAATGGAATAATCATCAATGGTTGCAGGCACCTTGTACTCTTTTTTATCTGCTATGGATCTCATGGTACCTCTCAAGATCTTACCAGACCTCGTTTTTGGCAGCCGTTGAACGATGGTTGCAGTTTTAAAAGCAGCAACCGGGCCTATTTTATTTCGAACAAGGGCAATAACTTCTTTAATAACCTCATCATGGTCTCTGTCCACACCCGCGTTCAAAACCATCATTCCCAAGGGAATTTGACCTTTAAGCTGATCTTCAACACCCATGACAGCACATTCTGCGACATCAGGGTGCCCGGCAATGGCTTCTTCCATGGCGCCTGTGGACAGTCTGTGACCTGCCACATTGATAATGTCATCTGTTCTGGCCATAACAAAAATATAGCCGTCTTCATCGATGAATCCAGCATCTGCAGTTTCATAATAGCCTGGAAATTCGCTTAAATATTTATCCTTGAATCGTTCGTTGTTATTTTCCCACAGTGTTGGCAGTGTACCCGGCGGCAGCGGCAGTTTTGCCACAATTGCACCAATGCTGCCCGGTTCAACCGGGTGACCATCATCACCAAGTACATCCATATTCCAGCCAGGAACTGCTTTGGTAGGTGAGCCTGGTTTTACATCAAAATGATGGATTCCCATACAGTTCGCTGCAATGGCCCATCCTGTTTCAGTCTGCCACCAGTGATCTATGACTGGTATCTTCAGTGCATTTTCAGCCCATGACAATGTGTCGGGGTCAAGTCTTTCCCCGGCTAAGAACAGATATTTGAAACCGGATAAATCAAAATCCTTCATCATTTGGGCATTGGGATCTTCTCTTTTGATTGCTCTAAATGCAGTGGGTGCTGTAAATAAGGTTTTCACCTTATGCTGTGCTATAATTCTCCAGAAGACAGAGGCATCCGGCGTACCAACTGGTTTTCCTTCAAAGATAATCGTGGTACATCCCTTTAGGAGGGGGCCGTAAACAATATAGGAATGGCCTACGACCCATCCAATATCAGAAGCTGCCCAGTAAACATCGCCTTTGTCCACCCCATATATTGCACTCATCGTCCACTTAAGCGCAACCATGTGACCGCCATTATCCCTTACAACCCCCTTGGGTTGTCCTGTTGTGCCTGATGTATAAAGAATATAAAGCGGATCTGTCGCTTTAACAGGAACGCAGTCTTTTGGCGTTGCAGAGGCCATCTCTGTATCCCAGTCAAAATCACGGCCATCAATCATATCTGCTTTGGCCTGCGGCCGCTGGAAAATAACACAGGATTCAGGTTTGGATTCTGAAAGCTCGATTGCTTCATCCAATAGTGGTTTGTATTTAATTACTTTCGTAATTTCAATCCCGCATGACGCAGATACGATCACTTTAGGTTTTGCGTCATCAATACGTGTTGCCAATTCATTGGCAGCAAACCCACCAAATACGACAGAATGAACTGCACCAATTCTTGCACATGCCAGCATTGCAAAAACAGCTTCCGGGATCATCGGCATATAAATAATGACACGATCTCCTTTCTCAACCCCCCGTGATGAAAGGACCCCGGCAAATTTTGCAACCTGATCCCGCAATTGAGCGTAGGTGTATTTTGTTATCGTATCCGTAACTGGACTATCATAGATGATCGCATCCTGGTCTCCCCTGCCACTATCAATGTGAATGTCAACTGCATTATAACAGGTATTTAACTCTCCGCCCGTAAACCACCTGTAGAATGGTATGTTCGAATCATCTAGGACAGAATCCCATTTTTTATACCAGTGACAGTCATCAGCAATTTTTCCCCAGAAACCATTTGGATCATTAATGGATTGCTCGTACGCTTCAGTGTACAAATTGGACATTTAATACCTCCTGAAAATACTATGGTCAAATAATTATTTTTTGTACCATAACTCTAATTTCTTCAACAAATTCTTTTTTACTCATCGAACATATTTTTGAACAGTGTATATTGATCGTTTATTCGCAATGAGACTTTTTCATATAAATACCGATACCACCTCCTTCTTTGTGAAAAAAAAAAAACCGGTTAAAAATTATGTTTCAATTTTTTGTACGTTTCGTACCGTTCGTAATTCTTTTTTCAAATTCAGACCAAGTACAGCATCAATAAACAAAATAAGAAATCGCAGTCATTTAGTGATTCAGATTCATGTCGTCATTTACCCATATTAAGAACTTAGATTGAAGTCAATAAAAAAATTAAATTCAATCGTGTTGCAGCCGTCCTTTGCAGTAAAGTCATAACGCTTCACATATTAATGTTCCTGTATGAGCAGCAGGTACTCATAGATATACAGATCTTCAATAAACTGTCGAATGATCTCGTGGGTATCTTTTTGGGAATTGGATTTCAATATTTTATGAATTCTTTTGGAAAAATGAATTTTGAGAAAGTCCGTATAGTTGCCACGTACAACCGTATAACCAAAAGAGCGGGCAATGCCTTCAAGGTGAGAAAATCGTATGGTGTATTCGCTATGGCCATAAAGCCTTATCTCTTCCGGGTTTCCTGTTGGATTAAGCTTGATATAGGGCGCCATATGGTCATTGACCGCTGCCTCACAGCTGTGTTCGCTTAAAAAAATATATGGGACATTTAAGGAACACACCTTGTCAAGCGCCATCATGGCTCCGATATTCAAGTTGAATGGTTCCTCTTCAGGAAGGTCAATGATACCCCTTGTGATATACTGGCAGATCCTTTCAAGGGACTTGTTTTCATGTTTTCTAAAGGTCACCATGTCACGTGTAAGTTGACACGCTGTGGTAAAATCGCCCACGATTTCATTCATCACCACCAGGTCCTGGGTTTTAATCAACCCGGGATCAATATCAAAAAAATCCGATTGAAGGCAGCAGATATCGAATGCTGCCAGGGTCTTGCGCTGGCAGGTGATCATGGCTGGAGAAATATCCACCATGGTTGCGTTAATACCAGGGTATTTTTTGAGCAGATCACGCATCAGGTAACCATAACCGCCGCCTACTTCCATTACATTATGGCAGGACGCAGGCGGAATAAAACCGGACAGATAGGCTGCCAGGTGTTCCCCATAGGTGCTGTTTTTGGCAAGAATCTGTCTTACAGGCGAGGTTTCCGGCTCTATACTGTTACATACAGTGACCTCCCACATGAGATCATTCATATCATTTTTATGGTATTGTTCGGTTTGATTAAGGAAAAAAGACATACATACCATTCCAATTGCAGTTTTCTGGGGTACCGAGTATTAGATAATCAATTGCAGGGGCTTTGGCAACGATTTTAAACTATCCTCAGCCTTGGTTACCCCAAGATCATCTCTAATGGTGTCAAAAAGGCATTCCAGTAACACGGACATTGATAAAAAAGGGTTGAAAATCAGTCATTGATCTTCAACCCTTTTTTTGTTTTTCTGCAGGTTTTGGGTTAATACTTAATGCAGAACCGTTTCCTGTTATTATTTATTCAACAGCGCTTTGGCACCTTCAACAGCCATATCAACTGTTGTTGGATCTGCAAGCGTTGAAGTGTCACCAAAGCCTTCAGATTCAAACTCACCTGCGGCAACTTTCTTGAGAATTCTTCTCATGATTTTACCTGAACGGGTCTTGGGCAGGAAGTCAGACCATTGAATCACCTCAGGAGTAGCAATAGGACCAATGTCCGATCTAACATGCATGACCAGTTCTTTCTTGAGTTCATCCGTCTTTTCAACCCCGGAATTCAGGGTTACATAGGCATAGATGGACTGGCCTTTGATCGGATGTGGATAACCCACAACGGCAGCCTCTGCCACGCTGGCATGAGCAACCAGTGCAGACTCAACTTCTGCAGTACCCATCCTGTGACCGGAGACGTTGATAACATCATCAGTACGGCCTGTGATCTGGTAGTAGCCATCCTCGTCTCTTCTGCAGCCGTCACCCGCAGTATAGTAGCCAATGTTTTCTTCAAAATAGGTTTCAAAGAAACGGGTCGGGTTTTTATAAACACCCATCATCTGGCCGGGCCAAGATTGTTTCATGACAAGGGCGCCTGACGTAACACCTTCCACTTCGTTGCCGTCATCATCAAGCAGTGCCGGTTCAACTCCAAAGAAGGGAACTGTTGCCATGCCTGGTTTGATGTCAATGGCACCCGGGAGCGGTGTAATCAGGATTCCGCCTGTTTCCGTCTGCCACCAGGTATCAACAATGGGGCATTTACCTTTACCGATCACATTATAATACCAGTTCCATGCTTCAGGGTTAATCGGTTCGCCAACCGTACCAAGGAGCCTTAAGGATGAGATATCACATTTTTCAACCCAGGAGTTGCCCTCTTTGGCAATGGCCCTTATGGCTGTGGGAGCGGTGTAGAAGATGTTGACTTTATGTTTTTCTACTACTTGCCAGAAGCGGCTCCAGTCTGGATAGTTTGGTACGCCTTCAAACATGATGGTGGTGGCACCGTTACAGAGCGGTCCGTAAACAATATAGGAGTGGCCGGTGACCCAGCCGATATCAGCCGTGCACCAGTATACATCACCTTCATGATAGTCAAAGATCATCTTGTGAGTGTAGGAGGTGTATACTAAATAGCCGCCTGTGGAGTGCATAACACCTTTAGGAGTACCTGTTGAACCAGATGTGTAAAGAATGAACAGGGGATCAGTGGCATCAATTTCTTCTGGTTCACAGTTGGCATCCACTTTGGCAACTTCTTCATGGTACCAGACATCTATACCATCGTTCCAGTCTACCTGAACTTTGTCAGCGCCTACGCGTTCTACAACCAGATGTTTTTTAATGGTTGTGCATTTTTTAAGAGCCTCATCTGCATTGGCTTTCTGGGGAACAGCTTTGGCGCCCCTGAATGTACCGTCACAGGAAACGACCATGACACTTTCACAGTTATTGATCCTGTTGGCCAGGGCATCGGCAGAGAAACCGCCGAAAACGACGGCATGAATGGCACCGATTCTGGAGCAGGCCAGGATACCGATGGCAAGCTCAGGAATCATGGGCAGGTAAAAGGTAACCACATCACCTTTTTTAATACCGTTGGCTTTCAGAACATTGGCAAACTTGCAGACTTCTGCATGGAGTTCTTTGTAGGTAAATGTTCTGTTTTCATTTGGATCATTTCCCTCCCAGATAATGGCTGTCTGATCACCGCGGGTTTCAAGATGACGGTCAAGACAGTTATAGGAAATATTCAGCTTTCCACCCGGAAACCAACCAATATGATGGTCATCCGGATTTGATCCATAATTATTTTCTTGGACCTTGTCCCACTTTTTAAACCAGGTTACCTGATCTTCTGCAACTTTGCCCCAGAATTCGTCCGGATTATCGATAGATTTCTGCCAGAGTGCCTTGTACTCATCGTAGCTCTTGATATAGGCTCTTTTTTTGAAATCTTCAGGTACTGGGTAAATATCTTTTAGCTTTACATCCGTCATAAAAAACCTCCATAGTGGAAAAAGTTAATAAAGACGAGTAGTTAGGCGACAGGAGCCGGCAGGATCCGGTAACCGCGCTTCTCAAACCCGTAGAAATAATTCAACAATGCCTGACCCATCCTAAGGTGGATTCCGTTTTTTATGCCCCACCCGGGAAAGGGTGTTGACCAAGTTTTACTTCTTCAATGCAGCACAATTCCGGAAATCTCTTGTTTTTCTGCATCGAACATACTTATTGAACAACATATATAATTGTTTTTTAGTAAAGAGACATTTTTATTACAAATACCTATACCACCTCCTTCTTTGTAAAAAAAATCAAACGGGTTAAAAAATATATTTCAACTTTAGGTGCTTCCTGCACCGTCATTCATCGCTTTACAAAAGTCAGGCCAAGAACAGCATTTGCACATAGAGCAAAAAATCGTACTCATTTAGTGATTCAGATTCATGTTGTCATTTACCCTTATTAAGAAGTTTTGGTTAAGTCAATAGAAAAATTTAGTTGAAAATAGTGATGATGGTCTTTCTGAACGAACGATCAGGAAATCAATGAAACCGGAAAACTAATCAAAATCGTTAAAATTTCAAGCGATCTTGCGGTCACGAAAAATGTTCAAATGATGCGCAATTGGAATATTATGTTCAAGAAAGAAAAATAATTTTACCTGTATGGGTGGTAGTGGCCTTGCCTCGTGAAGAGACAAGGCATTTAATCTTTAAGGATTCATACATCGTAAGATATAAGATGAGAAAGTGTCTTTTATAGCTGGAATCGGTCCATGGAATCCAGAACAACCACCAGGATCCATAGTCCCATGGCGCCCCAGACGAACCGGTTAATGGGCTGAGGAGAGAGATTGCGGCAAAGCCTGAAAGCCTTAAAGATAACGTATCCAAGCGTGGACG
Source organism: uncultured Desulfobacula sp. (assembly GCA_964343845.1). Classification (GTDB taxonomy): domain Bacteria; phylum Desulfobacterota; class Desulfobacteria; order Desulfobacterales; family Desulfobacteraceae; genus Desulfobacula. The sequence goes on from CAYFKW010000006.1 coordinate 84,939, forward strand.
CGATAATCAGCAGTGTTATTTGAAGAGAGATGAAGGAAAGGGGGGTGATAATGTCGGAAAAGCCGGTAACGGGATTGTGTTGAAAGTAAAGCAGTAATAAACGGCCTGCTTTTGCAGTGCAGGTCCACAACGCCCATCCCGAACAAAATAAAGAAGGGATACCTGCCCAGTAATATCCGTTATAAAAAAGGTAGGCCATCCAGAAAAAGATAACCCCTAAAGCAGCAGTACCGACCGAGCCCAATCCTATATAATGCTGCAATATCGATACAGGAACAGTAAATGCTGCAACAACGGCAGCAAGCCCTGGTGCGGAAGCTGAGACAGCCCCTTTTAACATTGTTTTTTGAAATGCATCAATTTTCGATTGGGAAACGCGTTTCATATCTCCTCCAAAAATTCTGATATCGTGTGAGATCCGGGGGGAGCATGACGCTTTTCTGCCTCCCCCGGATCTGTGGTTTACAAAACTGATTCAGCAATAAATGCTTTATCTGTTTTAAGGTTAGGCATGGGTTGCTTCTCCTGCCCCTCTTGGCACTCTTACACTTTCAACTAATTCTTGAATTTCTTCTGGTGGTGCTGCCGTAATTCGGCTGACAATGATGGCCACCAGGAAGTTCAGTATAAGACCAATGGAACCTATGGCAAGTGTACTGATGCCGAAGCACCAGGCAGTTCCGCCAAAGTAGGTGATATTAATAATATAAGTGGCTGTGAATACCATGCCAACTATCATTCCTGAAATTGCACCTTCTTTTGTGGTGGATTTTGTAAATATACCTAAAATGATTGCAGGGAAGAAGCTGGCAGCAGCCATACCAAATGCCCATGCAACAACCTGTGTTACAAAGCCCGGCGGATGAACACCAAACCATCCGGCACAAACAACAGATATACCAATGACGATCCTGGCGACCAGGAGCCGCTGTCGTTCGGAGGCATTTTTGTTAACAACCCTGTAATACAGGTCATGGCTGAAGGCGGAACCGATGGCCAATAACAGTCCGGCTGCTGTTGATAATGCCGCAGCAAGACCGCCGGCTGCTACAAGACCGATAACCCAGGCGGGCAGCCCGCCTATCTCCGGGTTGGCAAGAACCATAATGTCACGGTCAACATACAGTTCATTCGGGCTGTCCGTCAGTTTGTTGCTGATCTGACGTTCTCCATATTTACCAAGTTCAGTAGATGGTTTCAGTTTGGGTTTGCCGGCAAATACTTTGCCTTTTCTATATTGAATGATGCCATCATTGTTTTTATCTACCCAAACGATCAGGCCTGGTTTTTCCCAGTTTTTAAACCAGGAAGGTGCTGCTTCGAAACTTTGATCATTAACGGTGTTAATCATGTTGAATCTTGCAAATGCTGCAACAGCAGGACATGTCGTATACAGGATAGCGATGAACAATAATGCCCATCCGGCACTGCGCCGTGCATCTCTTACGGTAGGTGTGGTAAAAAATCGAATAATTACATGCGGAAGCCCGGCAGTTCCGGCCATCATTGTAAAGCAAAGCAGGAAAATATTCAGCATGGAACTGCTGCCGGATCCAAATGTCTGCGTGTAGGCCTTGATTCCTAGATCTCCGGCAATGTTGTCTAATGCCTGCAGGACGTATTGACCTTGAAATGCGCCTTCCTGAATAATTTTACTTCCAAAACCGAGCTGTGGAACAGGGTTGCCGGTAATAACCATTGAAATGGCAACGGCAGGAACAACATATGCAGTGATTAAGACGCAGTATTGAGCGACCTGGGTATAGGTGATCCCTTTCATTCCACCAAGACCGGCGTAGAAAAAAACAATCAGCATACCGATGACAACACCTGTTGCAAGTTCGACTTCAAGGAACCGGCTGAAAACGATACCAACCCCGCGCATCTGACCACAAATGTATGTAAAGGAAATGAAAACTGTACATGCCGCTGCAACCATCCTGGCAGTGGATGAATAATAACGGTCGCCAATAAAATCAGGAACGGTGAATTTTCCAAACTTCCGAAGGTAAGGTGCCAGAAGAAGTGCCAAAAGTACATATCCGCCGGTCCAGCCCATTAATAATGCACTTGACCAGTATCCTGTAAAAGATACTAGACCGGCAAGGCCGATAAAAGATACGGCACTCATCCAGTCTGCTGCTGTGGCCATTCCGTTTGCAATAGGCGGTACGCCTTTACCAGCCACATAAAAACCTGCTGCATCCGCCACTCGTGAGCGCCAGGCTATTGTAATATACAGGCCGAATGAAAGTACGACCCATACGATAGTCCATCCAAAAATATTACTCATTATTCTGCTCCCTCTAATGTTGTTTTGATTGTGTTAAAATGTAGATGTGGGTCTGTAAGAATTTGGTTTTGTTATTCATCAACATCAAACTCTTTGTCCAGTTTTTCCATTAAATTACAATAGACAAAAATAAGGATCACGAAAACAAACATGGATCCTTGTTGAGAGAACCAGAAACCAAGAGGAAAGCCTGCAATTTGGATTTTGTTCAATACATCAACAATAAGAATCCCGCAAAAATATGATACAAAGAACCAGATACCGAGAAGAACGGCCATAATTTTCAGGTTCTTATTCCAGTACAGATTAAGATCTTTCAACTTTCATCCTCCTATTTTATTAAATGATATTATTTAACATGCAAAAATAGTCTTTCAGATGCATTGAACCACACAGACCTCTCTCATCACCTCCTTTTTCTGCTTGACGTGGCGGATTTGAAAATTTAGGATGCAGTTGCGCATCAGCATCCAATGCTATGCAAAAGCCGGGATTGCCCCAATGATCCGATCCGATCTGATCTCCTTCAGGGATAATGCCTGGTGCTTATCACTGATTACTAAGGAGGGTGGGGTATTCCCGGCACTCCCGGTAAGGGTAAAAAATATGACAATGTTGTTTAAAAGGTTATTGTGATTAAATGTGAATTTAATAAAATCAAGTAATGGAATTTTAATTGTTCTATTCATGGTTGTTGTTAGCCCATTGTCATATTTTTCATGCAAAACTTATTTTCTGGCACCTGCATAACCTATTTTAATTAATGCCTCTTCCATCTCTCCTAAAATTTCAGGGTCATCAATGGTAGCCGGCATGTTCCACTCTTCATTATCTGCTATTTTCTGAATGGTTCCTCTCAGGATTTTTCCAGATCTGGTTTTCGGAAGCCGTTGAACAATGGTAGCGGTTTTAAAGGCAGCAACAGGTCCGATGCGTTTTCGAACATCCGCGACCACCTCTTTCAGG
>CAYFKW010000006.1:88207-91673 GCA_964343845.1 uncultured Desulfobacula sp.
TCTTTTTCAACCCCTGCTTTTAAGACAAGAAATCCAACAGGAAGCTGCCCTTTAAGTTTGTCTGCAACACCCAGCACTGCACATTCAGCAACATCGGGATGATCCGCCAGAACCTCTTCCATAGCCCCTGTTGAGAGCCGATGGCCTGCCACATTGATAATATCATCAGTTCTGGCCATCACGTAGACATACCCCTCTTCGTCAATGAAGCCTGCATCAGATGTTGTGTAGTATCCCGGGAAGTCATCCAAATACGCACTGATAAATCTTTCATCATTTTTCCATAATGTAGGTAACGTCCCCGGAGGGAGGGGAAGCTTCACAGCGAGCGTTCCGATATCACCATTGGATACCGGGTTGCAGTCTTTGTCCAGAACCTGCAGGTTCCAGCCGGGTACAGGTTTGGTCGGTGAACCGTATTTGACGGGCAGTTGTTCTATTCCTAAGCAATTTGCTGCAATGGCCCAGCCGGTTTCAGTCTGCCACCAGTGATCAATTACCGGGACCTTTAAATGTTGTTCCGCCCATTTAAGCGTATCTGGATCAGATCTTTCACCGGCAAGAAATAAAGCTTGAAAGTTGGACAGGTCATAATCTTTCATGAGTTCAGCAGCAGGGTCATCTCTTTTGATTGCCCTGAACGCTGTTGGGGCTGTAAAAAGCGTTTTTACATTATGCTCGGAAATGACCCGCCAGAAGACGCCGGCGTCAGGTGTGCCAACAGGCTTTCCCTCAAAAAGAACAGTTGTGCAGCCTTTTAATAAAGGTGCATATACGATATAAGAATGCCCCACTACCCATCCAACGTCTGAAGCAGCCCAGAAGACGTCACCTTCATCAACATCGTACACCGCTTTCATGCTCCATTTCAGGGCAACCATGTGTCCGCCGTTATCCCTGACAACACCTTTGGGCTGTCCGGTTGTACCGGAAGTATACAGAATATAGAGCGGATCAGTTGCCTCCACCGGCACACATTCATGCGGGCGGGCATTTTTCATTGCATCTGCCCAATCTATATCTCTTCCTGATTTTAATTGAGCCTCTTCAATCGGCCGCTGCAGAATAATCGTTTTATCTGGTTTGTGATCCGCAATATCAATTGCTTCATCCAGAAGCGGTTTATACGGAATGACTTTTTTTACTTCAATGCCGCAGGATGCAGAAACAATAACTTTAGGTTTTGCATCATTAATACGTGTGGCCAGCTCTTTAGAAGCGAATCCGCCGAACACAACTGAGTGGACAGCACCGATTCTGGCACATGCCAGCATGGCAATAGCGGCTTCAGGGATCATCGGCATGTAGATAACAACGCGATCCCCTTTATCAACGCCATTGTCTGCTAAAACACCAGCAAAATTTGCAACTTCATCTCTCAATTCAGTGTATGTATATTTTTTAACGGTATCGGTAACAGGGCTGTCATAAATCAAGGCCAGTTGATTGCCAAGCCCATTGTTTATATGAAAGTCAAGCGCATTATAGCTGGTATTGGTAATACCGCCTTTGAACCATTTGTAAAAAGGTTTGTTTGAGTCATCAAGGACGTTATTACTAGGTTTATACCAAAAACAATCATCTGCGGCTTTTGCCCAGTACATTTCAGGATTTTCAATGGATGTTGAATGTTCTTTTTCATGTAAAGATGCCATAGACCATGCCCCTTTTCTAAATTGTTGAATTTAACGCCTTCCTGCGTATTTGGCCTATAACTCTGCAATAGCTATACCATTATTTGATTGAGAACCAATTTTTAATGAATACAGCCACTGTTAGTAAATATACAGCGTTCTTTTTCTGAATCTGATTTAATTTTGAATTGGGGTGTTTTTGTCCCACCTACAATTTAAGTTGTAGCAAAAAGGTTGGGTGTGGCGCACATATCCTTATATGGGCGATAATGTCCCAAAAAGTATATTTATAGCCCGAAAGCTTTTATTTTCCTGAAAAGGGATCTTCTGTCTATTCCAAGATCTTTGGCAGTCTTTGTTTTATGCCATTTGTTTTTCTCAAGATGGTGCCGTATGATTTCCTTTTCAATTTTCTGCAGCCGGGCACTTAATGTTGCTTTACCGGCAGCCTCATCTGACACGGATGTCAAAGCTTTGATCATGTCACTTTCATCATGGCCAATATCGAGAAATTCCATTTTTCTTAACGTCAAGTATTGCTGAACAGCATTTTGCAGTTCACGCACATTCCCGGGCCAGTCATAGGCGATCATTTCTTTAACGATGTGGTCTGGAATCATCTGGATGGTATTATCTTCTGAAAACATCTGGACAAAATGATGAATCAAAAGAGGAAGGTCTTCTTTCCGGTCTTTTAAGGCAGGCATATAAATTGGGATGATGTGTATTCTATAGAAAAAATCTTTCCGGAAATTTCCTTTTGACAGTTCCTTCTCAAGATCTCTGTTGGTAGCGGCAATAATTCTGATATCTGCTTTTTTTGAGTCGCTGGATCCAATGGGGGTATACTGACCGCCTTCCATTGCCCGCAGTAGTTTCACCTGCATGATTTTTCCCAGCTCGCCGATTTCATCCATAAAAAGTGTTCCATTATTCCCTGCAGCCAGATACCCTGGTTTGTCGGTTTCTGCTCCAGTAAAAGATCCCTTTTTATACCCGAAGAATTCACTTTCAATCAAATTGTCCGGGATAGCGCCGCAGTTCACTGTTACAAAAGGGCCTTCACCCCTTGAACTGAGCTCATGAATTGTTTTGGCTACAAGTTCTTTACCTGTACCTGAATCCCCATAGATGATCACATTTGCATCAGACTCTGCCGCTTTGATAATTTCTTCAAACACTTTTTGCATGGCATCACTTTTTCCAACAATGACACCTAAGCCCGAAGTCTTTTTCAAGGTAGACTTCAACCGCCTGTTTTCCTTTTTAAGCCTGATTTCACTCCCTTTGATCTGTTCTTCTTTTTCTTTTCGTTTTGTAATATCGGTTGCAATAAATTGAAAACTGTAGTCATCTGAATCTGTGCTGGAAACTTTAAAACACGTCATGTCGTACCATTTCAGATGCTGGGGATTGTACTGTTCATATTTGATGGTTTCTTTTTTTAAGACCTCCTCCATGGGACACCAGCTGCAGGGTTTTTCTATGCCGAAAATGACTTCATAACAAAATTTATTCTTTGCTGCTGTTCCATATGAGGCAATCATTTTTTTATTTAAAAAGTCAAAGGTATAATCTTTGGAAACAATATAAATAAATCCCTGGAAACGATCGATAATCTCAGAAAGGCGTTTTTGGCTTTCTTTGAGATCAAACGTTCTTTTTTCAATTTCATGTTCTAAATATTTGCGGTGTTTTTTGTTTTCAAAAATCAGCCTGGATTTTTCTAATGCTTCTTTTGCAGTGTGTTCAAGAATTGCCATGTCCAGAATGGGTTTGGTCATAAAATCATAGGCCCCGAGCCTTAAAGCGGAGACGGCATCTCCCATGCC
>CAYFKW010000006.1:91751-99155 GCA_964343845.1 uncultured Desulfobacula sp.
TCTTAAATCAAGCAGAACAAGATCAGGTTTATGTGTTGTAAAATCATCAAGGCCGGCTCTTCCATTCGAGGATTGAATAACCGAAAATCCGCTGTCTTCAAAATAAACAGCCATATTCTTAAGGAAGATCGGCTCATCATCAATGATCTGTATCCTTGATTCTGAAAATGTTGATTCCTTCATGTCTTTCTCCTTAGAGACCTATTGATCACAGGGTAAGGTGATAATAAACGTCGCTCCTTGGCCTGGTTCAGATCTTACATCAAACGTACCGCTGTGATTCCGGGTAACAATATAGTAGGCAACAGACAGCCCTAAACCCGTACCTGATTTAATCGGTTTTGTTGTAAAAAACGGTTCAAAAATTCGCTTTTTCACAACATCTTCCATACCAGGCCCATTATCTTTTACCATGATTTTAACGGATTTCTCTCCCTGCCAGGCATTAATCGTTATCATCGGGCGGTTGTGATCGGATTTGTTTTCCCATACAGCCTGGGCAGCATTTTTCAATAGATTTAACATAACCTGTTCGATTTCACTGGGAATACAGATAATTTTTTTGATATCAGGGTCATATTCCTGTATGATTTTTATACTTTTAAAATCATATTTCTTTTTTAATTCATAATCATAAGTTGCCAGTCCTACAGATTTTTCAATCAGGCTTGGAAGATCAACAGCCGTTTTTATCGGTTCTCCTTTTCTACTGAAACTTAACATGTTTGAAACAGTTCTGGCTGTCCTGTCCACACTGATCCGGATATCATCTAAAAATGTGAGGATTTTTCTATTTTCAAGGTAAGCATGAATGGTTTCAAGGTCAGTTCCAAGGTTCTTGGCAGCTTTTTTATTTTCCTCAAGTTCAGGTGATACCCGTCTGATGATATTCTGTGCGCTTTGAACGATACAGCCGATGGGATTGTTAATTTCATGGGCCATACCCGCTGACAGTCCTGCAATTGTCTTCATCTTTTCTGTCTGCACCATTAAGTTTTTCATTTTTACCCTTGTCGACACATCATCGATTCGAATAACACTTCCATGGCCGACTTCCTGTGTTAAAGGGTATACAACAATATCAGCCCAGACCCCTTTTCCTTTAAACGGGTGTATGATCCTTTCTTTAACCTGTATCTTTTTTTCTCTATTGGCAATATCTGCCATGCCCATTGCAATATCAAGACTTGAGGAAACCCTGATTAGTTTTTTACCGATGGCATCTGATTCCGCTATATGGCTGTTTTTTTGGGCTTCTGCATTCCACATGGTGACACGGCCAGTTGTATCGACACCGATCAGCACGGACGGCATTGAATCAACAATCGCAGCAAGGTACAGCCTGATTCGCGCCATTTCTTTTTCAGTTCTTTTTTGTTCAGCAATTTCATCAACCAGGGATTTGCTGTATTTTTCCAGCTGCATCATAAATAAATTAAAGTAGTGACCTAACATGCCGACTTCATCATTTGATTTTTTTTCGATCCTGACAGACGTATCCCCTTTTGCTGCTTTTGAAAATCTGTCCATGAGGGCGTTTAAAGGGTTGGTAATCGAGTTGCTGATACTATATGAAATCGGGAGAACAAAGACTAAAACCATAAAAATTGTAACATAAAAAATGGCTTTTACGGTTTCAAGCGGTGCATAAAGTTCATCAAGAAATCCAGAAGAAACAACGATCCAGTCAAATTCTTTTATATAGTTGAAAATGACAAGCTTATCTCGAGTTTTTTCTGTGCTGCCAACCTTAATTTGATATACAAGTTTTCCGTTCTTTTGCCTGCAGACGGTCTTTATTCTTTCTAAACGCTTTAGTTGATCAATATTTACCCCTTTTTCCGCTAAAGCAGGGTGAATAATAATTTTTTCACTGCTGTCAACAACATAAGAGTACCCTGTCTTGCCAAACGTCAGCGTTAAGATCTGGTCTTTAAAATCATTGACCTGGACAAGCTGTGCAAATTCACTGCGATAAGAGGAGGCAGAAATAATCCAGTCCCAGGGCTGAAAATAATGCATATACAGCGCTTTTGGCCGCATGACAAGCTCCCCGGGATTTTTCCAGTCATATTCAATATACCCCTGTTTGTGTTTTTTTTGAAATTGAATAAAGCCGTATTCTGACAGATCAACATTCAGCAGCCTTTCTTCAGGATGAACCAGGATAATCCCGGAACTTGAAAGGCAGTAAATATAACCGGTCTGGCCGACCGGCTGGTGCAGCATGACCTGGGTGGCTTTTTCTTTGGCTTCTTTTTCACTGATAATTCCGTTTAAATATTGTTCATAAAAGTAAATAGCCATATTCCTGTTTTGAACAGCAATGCCGTTCAGATAGGTTTTGATGGAGGTGTCAGCAGATGTTTTAACGATGTTTAAAATCGTTGACGTGGACCGCTTTAATTCCGTTTCAATACTGTTGTTGATAATGTGCCGTACCAGAAAATAGATAAAAAAGCTGGTAAGCGCCATAGCGCAGACAAAAACAAAGGAGTAGCTGATAATTAATTTAAACCGAATAGGAAGATTTAAGAATCGTTTCCTGAACCCCATGGAAGTTATAACTCCGATACTAAACTCTTTTATTTGTTTCCGGCCATTTTAGCGATCTTAACATCTTCGTGGTTGATTTTGTTATCCTTATTGAGATCGGCAGGCAATGGTTTTTCATTGATCGGAAAAAACAGACCGGTGATCAAATTACCATCCTTATCCTTTAAAAAGGGAAATTGTAAAATAGGCTTGTTTTTACCATACCGCATATTGATCAGTGTAAGATTATTTTCTGATGCCTTAAAAATAGGATAAGAATCGTTTACATCGTTTATGTTTACTTGCTTTTGAATGGTCCAGATTTTATAATGATAAAACAGTTCTTTATGGCTGTACTGCTGATTGTGGGTGATCAGCCTGTCCCAGACAGCAGGGGGATGCTCATTTTCCAGAATGGTTTTCAATACAAGTTTAGAGTAATTAATCTCTTTTGAATGGGAAAGATTTGTTGCCATCCTGTTCAATTGCATTACAATCTCATCAAAAAAACTGGTACCATGATATTTAGCAATAAAAAAGGTCGTACCATAAACAGATGTTGACATAATAATAAGGGTAATGGCGAATTTTTTTAGCATTTTGATTTTTTCCTTGTGAATAATCTCTCATGTTTTAAATTTGGCAAAATTACCTCTAATTGCATGTATTGAGACAACCATTCAGATGTCTATACTCAAAACCGTTCAGTGATGTCAAGAAATGAAAGACGTGTAAAAATGACAGCAACCAATAGAAAGCCTAAAAGAAAAGTTGATTAACAATCCTTTGATTTGATATGTTTTGATAAAATTTCAGAAACGAAACTGGTTAAACTCAAATTGAATAAGCGGAGAAAATATGAAATTAAAAATGGCAACGTATGGCTGGGTACTTATAGTTGTCCTGTTTCTTGCAGGGTGTTCAAATACGGATTCAGGCGATTCAGGTAAAACAACGCTGCCTGATGAAAAAGAAAAGCCAAACACCATAGAACAGGTTAAACAGGCAAAATCATATGCACCATTACCGGAGAATATAAAATGGATGACCAATACTTCTGATCCGGTTTTTTCATCCAATATGGCACAAAAAGGCGGCACATTGCGTTCTGCTATTTTGAGCTTTCCAATGACGTTCAGAACAGTGGGCCCGGATTCAAACGGTGGATTCAGGAGTGCCATTTTAAACAATCAACTGTCGCTGATTGGTCTTCATCCAAACACAGAGAAGATTATCCCGGAACTGGCAACCCATTGGGCATTTGGTGATGACAAAAAAACCATGTTTTTCAAACTGGATAAAAATGCAAGATGGTCCGATGGTGCACCGGTTTCAGCCTGGGATTATGTGTATACGCTGACGTTTATGAGATCTGAACATATCATTGCTCCCTGGTATAACGATTATTACACAAAAGAAATTGAAAAAGTGATTGTTTATGATGACTATACGATTGCAGTAAAAAGCACAAAAGCTGTTCCTGATCTTCATTTGAAACTTGGGATTTCACCGATCCCAAAACATTTTTTTGACCCTCTGGATGATACATTTGTTGAACAGTACAATTGGAAAATTGTTCCAAATACAGGCGCATATCAGATTAGTGAATATAAAAAAGGAAAATTCATTAAATTTAAAAGGAAGAAGGATTGGTGGGCTAAAGACAAAAAATATTTTAAAGATCGATTCAATGTTGACACAGTTGTATATACAGTAATCAGAGATTTTAATATTCAGTGGGAGCATTTTAAAAAAGGGCAGCTGGATGCGTTTGCCCTTACACTTCCAAAATACTGGCATCAAAAATCTGATATCAATTTATTTCACAACGGCTATATTCATAAAATCTGGTTTTTTAATGATCAGCCACGGTCAGCAAGCGGGATGTGGTTGAATCAAGATAAAGAAATCTTCAGAGAAAGGAAGCTGTGTTATGCATTTGCCCATGCCATGAACATTGATAAAGTAATTAAAGAAGTCCTGCGAGGGGATTATTTCAGACTGTCCCAGGCCTTTTCCGGCTATGGAGAATATACTGATTATGCCATTAAGCCAAGAAGGTATGACACGGAAAAGGTGGAGAAGTATATGCGATCCTCTGGATGGGACAGGGGGCCGGATGGTATTTGGCAGAAACAGGGCAAAAGATTTTCAGTAAAAGTGACTTATAGTTTTGAAGAACATACACCAAGGCTTGTCGTGCTGAAAGAAGAAGCATTAAAAGCCGGCATTGAGCTTGTACTTGAAAGATTGGATTCCACGGCCATGTTCAAAAAATTTTTAGAGAAAAAGCATGATGTTGCCTGGATGGGATGGAGTACAAACCTAAGACCCTCCTACTGGCAGGGATGGCATTCTGACAATGCTCATAAGGTTCAGACCAATAATATTACCAACACAGATGATCCTGAATTGGATGCGTTGATCAATCAGTACCGGGCAAGCCTGGTAAAAGAGGAAAGAATAAGGCTTTCAAGGCAGATTCAGGCGCTTATTCATGATACAGGGGCGTTTGTACCCACTTTCATGGTTCCCTATGTCAGGCTGGGGTATTGGCGATGGATTGAACTGCCGGATTTCCATGGGACAAAATGGTCAGATGATCTTTTTGATCCTTTTTCAAGCAGCACAGGCGGGCTTTTCTGGATTAACCGGGAAAAAAGGCAAGAGACGTTGAACGCGTTGAAAAATAAAGACAGGTTTCGTCCGGTTGTAATAAAGGACGAGCAATTTAAAGTGGAGTAGTCAAAAGTGGATGATCAACCTATTTTGGAAGTAAAAAATCTTGCGGTTGAATTTAATACTGAACAAGGGATTGTCAGGGCCGTAGAACAGATGGACTTTCAATTAAGAAAAGGCAGAATCCTTGGCCTTGCCGGTGAGTCTGGCTGCGGAAAAAGTGTGACTGCCCTGAGTCTAATGAGACTTTTGCCAAAGCCTGTTTCAAAGATTGCTCAGGGCAGTGCATTTTTTCACGGCCAGGATATTTTCAAACTGCCTATTGACCGTATGCATCACATCAGGGGGAAAAAAATTTCTATGATTTTTCAAGAACCGATGACTGCCCTTAATCCGGTGCACGGTATTGGAAAACAGATGACAGAAATCTACAGGCTACATTTCCCGGCCATGCCGAAGGGTGAAATGATAGATGCTGCTGTTGACATGTTGGTAAAAGTAGGTATCCCGGATCCGGAAAAGGTAATAAAAAAATATCCCCATCAGTTGTCAGGCGGAATGCGGCAGCGTGTGATGATTGCCATGTCCCTTGCGTGTGAACCTGATATTTTAATAGCAGATGAGCCGACAACTGCGCTGGATGTGACGGTTCAGGCTCAGATCTTAGACCTGATTAAAACTCTTCAGAAAAAATCAAAAATGGCAGTTGTCCTGATCACGCATGACCTGGGTGTCATTGCTGAAAACTGTGATGATGTTGTTGTGATGTATGCAGGAAGAATTGCAGAAAAAGCAGGTGTCAGAACACTATTTAAAGACCCGAAACATCCATATACTAAGGGTTTGTTGACTTCTATACCTTCGCTTGCCAAAAGGCCCAAAATACCGTTGCCGACGATAAAGGGAAGTGTTCCGTCTTTATTGAAAATGCCAAAGGGCTGCAGATTTGCAGCACGGTGTCCTTTGGCTGAAGATGTGTGTACAGATCGTGTCCCTGAAGAGAGAAAAATGGGTGAAAATCATACAGCCGCATGCCATTTGGCACGTGCAGGAAACCCCTAAAAAAGAAAATTTATTTAAAATAATCCTTGATTTTTTATTTCAAAGCCAATAATAAATTACGAAAGCCTCTTGGAGAAAGGCTTCGCAGTTTCGTTCTAAAGGGAAGACCCATCTGTTAAAGTGGCAAGACCTGAAGTTTGAAACTAAATTTATTCACTTTAAGTAAGGAGAAAGTCACAATGGCAAATGGGATCGTAAAATGGTTCAATGATTCAAAAGGTTATGGTTTTATTGAGCAGGAAGATGGACCAGATGTATTTGTACATCATTCTGGCATCAATGCAACTGGATTTAAATCGCTGAATGAAGGCGATAAAGTAACCTTTGATGTAGAAGACGGACAAAAAGGACCGGCTGCGGTTAATGTAACGGTTCAATAGATTTTTATAAGGGTTTCCCGGTCAGGGGAAACCCTTTTTTTGCGTCTAAATTTTCCAGCTGCTTTCTTTTTTTGTTTCATTATAATTTATTGCAGTATGCAGCATTAGAAACGATCCACGGAAAAAGGCTTAAGCCCAATTTCAGTTTTGTTTTCAAGAATTAAGTCACATATGGCTTTGCCAGTTCCTGTTGCCATTGTAAGTCCTAGCATGCCATGTCCTGTGGCGATAAACAAATTCCGCTGAAAAGGGGAACTGCTGATAATGGGCAGATCATCGTATGTCATCGGTCTGAGCCCTGCCCACTGTTCAAGTATGGGCTCGCCGTTTTTACAATTAAGATATTCAGCAGCGCCTTTCATAAGATTTGATAACCGTTTTGTATTCAACAGATCGTTAAATCCGGAAAACTCCATTGTTCCGCCAAGCCGGTACCCTGTCTTCCATGGTGTTGCCACCATATTCCTTTCATACAGCAGGCACGGCATTTCAGGCGATTGATCCGGCCGTTTCATTGTAATGCTGTACCCCTTTCCGGGCTGGACCGGTATCTTTAGATTTAACTGTCTGTTTATTTCAGGCGTCCATGCACCCGTCGCAAGGACATATGCATCTGCTTTAAACTGTCCTTTAGGTGTATTCACAGAGCGGATCGTATTATGGTCAATAGAAAAATCAAGCATTTTACATTTTTCATCGATGATAAGGCCCTTTTTTACCAAAAGATTCTTCCATGAGTCAATAAGCA
>CAYFKW010000006.1:99165-135630 GCA_964343845.1 uncultured Desulfobacula sp.
TTCAGGTCGCAGATGCCAGTCGTGGCGATTATACCATGCCCCTTTAATGCTGTCGCTTACCGCAGGTTCGATTTTTTTAGTCTCAGATTTATCAAGAGCGCTTCCATCAAGCTGATAGTGTTTAAGAAACGCATTGGTTGACCTGTATTTTTCAAGGTATTTTTCTTCTTTAAATAGAATTAAAAGCCCTTTTTTCTGGAAATCACATTCAAGAGAATGTTCTGAAAACAGGGTGGAAAAGAGCCCTATAGAGTATTTTAAAATATCATTTTTTGCATGGGATGCATCTGTTAAATGGCTTGAATTACAACATGAAGCAAATTTAATCAGCCACTGTAGGAATTTTAAATCTAATCTGGGTTTAATATAGAGCGGTGACGTCCCGCAAATCGCCCTATATATTTCATGCGTTACAACACCTGGCGCGCAGAGCGGAATGATACCGGAAAAGTGAAGTAATCCACAATTGCCGTGTGACGCCCCAGATCCAACCACATCCTGTTCAATGATTCTGACAGATGCTTTTTTTTCTAAAAGGTAGTGGGCACAGGCAAGGCCAATAATTCCGCCACCGATTATCACAATATCCTGATGCTGTTTCATCTGATCCATCCTGAAATGCTGACCAAGTTAAAAAAAGTAATGGATACCATAAAATTGTTTCAAAAAAAATTCAATGGAATTGGAATTTTTTTTATTTTGCAATTCATGATATAACCTTCATATTTTATGGGATTCAGATAAGGAAAAGATGACAATTCTTAAAGTAGAAAATTTAAAAAAATATTTTCCTGTTACAGGGGGTGTTTTCCTGAAACGTACGGGCTGGGTGTATGCACTTGATGATGTTTCTTTTGACATTCGAAAAGGAGAGACCCTGGGTATTGTGGGTGAATCAGGGTGCGGTAAAACAACCCTTGGGCGGTGCATCATGGGACTTTATGAGCCAACCGAAGGGCAGGTGTTGATTAATGGCAAGATCATCTCAAAGCTAAATACAAAACAAAGGAAAGCATTGGCAGTCAATCTGCAGATGATTTTTCAAGACCCTTATGAGTCGCTGGATCCAAGGCAGACCGTTAGGGAAATACTCGAGGAAAAATATATTATTCATGGTGAGAATCCAAAAGAGATAGACAAGAAGATTTCAATGTTAATCGAACGGGTCGGGATACATCCGGATTCATTGTCTAAATTCCCACATGAGTTTTCAGGCGGGCAGCGCCAGAGGATAGGTATTGCAAGAGCCATAAGCCTTGACCCTGACATTATTATTTGTGATGAACCTGTATCAGCTTTGGATGTTTCAGTCCAATCTAAAATTTTAAACCTTCTATTAGAACTTCAAAAGACAATGGCATTGACCTTTATTTTTATTTCTCATGATCTGTCTGTTGTCAGGCATGTGTCAGATCGAATTGCTGTTATGTATCTGGGTAAAATTGTAGAAATGGCTGAATCAGAGCAATTGTATAACCATGGGAAACATCCGTATACGAAAGCCCTGCTATCATCCATCCCGTTGCCTGATCCTGAAAATAAAACCGATCGCATTATTTTAAAGGGTGAGGTGCCTTCTGTCGAGGACCCCCCTGACGGATGCCGGTTTAACACGCGATGCAATTACGCCGAGGCACAATGTTTTGAGGTGGAACCACCTTTACTGAAAAACAGCAATAATCCTGATCATTTAACAGCGTGTCATTTTTATTTCTAATGAAATAAGGGTTGTATTCATGAAGGGTTATTTGGAAAGCGTATATTGAATCTGCACTTTATTGTCATCGCCAACCTTTAAAGAAGCAGGATTGAGAATAAGCCCGACAGTCGTGCTGCCGGATTCCGTTAATTTATCCAGAACGATTTGTTCTGTAAATATTGTTGAGATGTCTTTTAATACAAGACCGCCGCCAATCACACGGACTGTTTCTGGAACAGCTTTCGCACCTTTCATGATCAAGCCTTTGGGTAGTCGGCCAACCCAGTCCGGCTGGACAGGGAGTTCTTTTTCAATTAATGCATCTAAAGTGATATCAATTTCAGTTGGTTCAATCTTTTTCAGCTGAATACCTGGCGGAAGTAAAATATTGTCTTTTGTGATTGATAATTTGTTCACACCGACAACAGATTGTGAAAGGTTTAATTTGACATTGATCTGTCCGGGATTAAGTGAATTAATCAGGGGTTTAGCACCGCTGATCAATAGTTTGACATTCGACGTTGATGACGAAATAATCTCCATTTTCTGATCAGGATTCATGAACTCAACAGGTATTTCATGGGTGGCAAGTGTTTCTAATCCTTTTGAAAAGCTGATCCATATCCCTGTGATGCAGAAAAGACTGATCAAAGCAGCAGCAGTAAGTTCAATTGTCTGATCTCTGAATCCTTTTTTTGCTGAATCATCCCCGGCATGGTCCTGGAGGATATTATCAAGGTCCAGCCGGCTTTCTATATTAAAGATCTGGTCTTCTTTAAATACGGAAATTTTCCCAGTTTCTTCTGAAACAACAATTACCAGCGCATCACTTCGCTCTGTTAACCCCAATGCAGCCCGATGCCTTGTACCAAAAAAAGAAGGCAGATCTTCTCTTTTTGACAGGGGAAGTATAACCCCGGCACTGGTTATCTGTTCCCCTTGTATGATGGCCGCACCGTCATGGATTGGATTATCGGGCCAGAAAATGCTGACCAGCATTTCCTGGGTAAGTTTTCCCTTTATGGATACACCGCCTTGAACAATATTGGACATGCCTCTTTTTAAAGGGAGAATAACCAACGCGCCAATTTTTTTTTCAGCCATTTCATAGACGCTTTCTGTGATAATGTTTATGGGAGTATGAAATTGATAACGGGGTATTCCCCAAAAAAAGGATTTCAGGTCTTTTGTCTGCAACACGCTGGAAATTTCATTCCTGAAAACAATAATGATAATCAAGGCGGCAACTGTAATAACACCCTGCATAGCCCAATTGGTAACGATTAATCCAAGGGAGACAGCAGATTGACTCACTGCCCAGAGAACACAGATGGCCAGGAGGACTCTGATAACATTTGTCCCCCTGAAAAGAACGTATAACCGGAATAAAATATATGAATTTAGAAGTATATCAAAAATATCCTGCCAGCGGAGTCCGGAAAATAGGTATAGATGCTGTTCCATTAGAAGCTAATCAACCATACTGAATCTAAGGGTTTGCAACAGTCTATTATTGGCTGTACGAATTTCCACGCGCCAGGGCCCTTTGTCTGCAGCCCGAAGCTGAATCCTGCTGAACGAAGACCATTTGGGAGGAGACAGCGTTAACCGCATGGTAAAAATTAATTTGTCTTTTTTAAACCATTTATGGAAAATATAGGATTTTTCATACACAGGATCAAAATTAGAAAAGCAGAAAACTTCTCCCTGGGATATGGAAAAAACAACGGCAGGGTTAATGGGTTTGAAATTTTCAATGGCGTCACACATGACGGCTTCAGATAAAACCATTTTTTCTTTTGACGGTTTGGAACTGACAGACGGAGAGATTAAAAAAAGAAAAGCAGTCATTAATACCAGCTTTTTAAAAGATATGTTCACTACACGGCAATCCATATTTTTACTATATAGAATGTCTTGTTTTTTTCAAGATAAAACTATGAAGAAATTGTTATGGGGAGATCAATTTAATCCTGCCTTTGTTTAATCAATCAAATTGTCTTGCACAAAGGCGAAGGGGATGTTAATGTTACTAATTTTATTAAAAAAAAGATTATTTTTATCGTCTGAATGGATTGAAAAAAGTGTTAATGTTTTTAAAAAATAGTGTCATTTTCATTGTTGTCAGCAGTATTTTAATAGCAGGATGTAGTAACCCTGCTGAGGAAAAACCGCCGGATTTTCTGGTAAAAACGGATTTTATTACCATCAATAGTTCAGATTTTTCAGAAGAGCTTGATTTGAAAAAAGCCGCCTATCCGTACAATATTGATGAAGATCCGGCCGAATACAATGAAATGGTCATTCATCTTGTTAAGATGCTTTCCGAAGAGATTGTTCTTCTCAGTGCAGCAGCTGATAAAGGTGTGGATATCACCGGGCAGGAACTGCAGGCTGCTGAAGATGAGTTTAAAAAAGATTATCCAGGCGACAGTTTTGAGCAGATTCTTTTGAAAAATGCCATTTCATATTCTTTTTGGAAAAAAGGGTTTAAAGAGAATATGATTGTGGATAAATTGATTGATCAGGAACTTAAAAATAAGATAGAAATTACATCTGAGGATATTGTACAATTTTACAGGGATACCGCTGATACCCATACAAAAAACAATGAAGAGGATACAGACGGTGATAAAACGATCGAAGATGAGAACCAATTGGTTTCTCGTCTTCGCATGAAAAAAACACAAGAATATTATGATGAATGGGTACAACAGCTTAGGAATACATATCCGGTGACAATCAATAAAGAAAAACTAAAAACTTTTTTAATAGATGTTGATAAAAGCGAGGGGCGTAGGGATGCAAAAGAAAACTAATAGGGTCATTTTTTCTTTAATATTGATAACTTTCAGCTTTTGCGGATCTGTCTCTGCACAGATTGTTGATCGAATCGTTGCAATTGTGAATGACGATATTGTTACTTGGGTTGATTTAAATAAGGAGTCAAGACCGTACCTGAAAAAAATCGAGTCCCTGGGATATTCAGGGGAACAAAAGAAAACGGCAGTAAAGGATGTTTACGAAAAAATCCTTGATGGATTGATTGATCGGTCTTTAACCCGCCAGGAAGCCAATCGGTACGGAATTAATGTAACGGACAGTGATGTTGACAGGGTTATAAACAGCAAAAAGGAATCAGGGGGGGTGAGTCAGGATGAATTAGTCAGCGTATTAAAAAGCGAAGGCCTGACGTTGGAAGAGTACCGTGAGAATCTAAAGATGCAGATCGTTCAGACAAAAATCATAAATCATGCTGTTAAATCAAAGGTGATCATTACAGAGGCTGAAATCAATGATTATTATGAAGCAAACAAAGAAAAATATTCAGGTAAAAAGAAATATCATTTAAGAAATATCCTCATGGGCAGTGAAGATGACATTGAAAAGGTAAAAAATAAACTGGATAAAAAGGCCAGTTTTGCTTCACTTGCAAAAACATATTCTTCAGCTGCAAATGCAGTTGAAGGCGGAGACCTGGGTGTTTTTGATATTGATAATTTTCCAGATGTTATGAAAGAGAGCATTGCAACGCTTGAAAAAGGCGGACATACAGATGTTATTTCAACGGCCAATGGATTTCAAATATTTTATTTGCAGGACATCGTTCTGGAAGGCCATAAAACATATGAACAGGCTCACGATGAGATCAGAAATGAGTTGTATGGTAAAAGTGTTCAAAAGAGATTTAAAACCTGGCTTGAATCGTTAAAAGAAAAAGCGCATATCAAAAAAATGTTATAGGGTGTACTTTTTTAAGGGTAAAGACAGACCATGCATAATGAACAGATTAAAATTCTGACAGCAAGTTTGAAAAGGCTGCTGCGTCGCGGCGCAACCAAACAGCTGGTCAATATTATTAAAAAAACCCATATGGCAGATCTTTCAGAGGCTTTCAAAGAGCTGTCGCCGGTCAATCGTGAAAAACTCTTTGATCTTATTGATGACCCTGAACAAATTGGCTTGTTTTTTAATACGCTTGATGAAACGCTTTTCCTGGAATGTGTTAAAACCGTAGACTTAGAAAAACTGGTTGCGATATTTGATCACATGCCGTCTGATGATGCAGCTTCCCTGTTAACGCTCCTGGAAGAAGACCTTTCAGACCAGATCCTTTCTAAAATGCAGAAGGAAGAATCTGATAATGTTGAGCAGTTGATGAGTTATGGAGAAGACACGGCAGGCAGCCTGATGGTAACTGATTTCGTTGCATTAGAGGAAGATGTTGTCGCAAAGCAGGTCATCGAAGCCTTACAGAATAAATATCTGGATGTTGAAATGCCTTTCTACATCTATGTTGTTGATGAATACGAAAAACTTGTCGGTGTCAGCTCTTTACGGCAGCTGGTTGTGGTTCATCCTGAGAAACCGCTTAAGGAATTCATGGCAAAAGATATTGTTACGGTTAAACCTTATACAGATCGCGAAGAGGTTGCCAGACTGGTTTCCCGATATGATTACCTTGCCATTCCCGTTGTTGATGATGACAATAAAATAGTCGGTATTGTAACGGTTGATGATGTTATTGACATTCTGCACGAAGCAGCAACAGAAGATATTTTAAAGATGGCAGGTGTTGGTGAAGAATATATTGAAACCCAAACCATTTTCAGAGGTACCAGAATCCGTCTTCCCTGGCTGTTTGCAAGCTTCTTAGGAGGGGTTGCCGCTTTTTTCATCATTGGGGGATTTGAAGAAAATCTGGCAAAATTTACAAGTCTGGCAGCGTTTATCCCGGTGATTATGGGTATGGGAGGAAATATCGGAACCCAAAGCTCTACTATAGTGGTCCGGGGAATTGCTACGGGAAGAATTAACCTTCAGGATTTCTCTAAAGTTGTGTCTAAAGAGCTTGCTGTCGGGTTAATATTGGGGCTTATATATGGCCTCTTCATAGGTGTTATTGCCAAGTTTACATTTGCATCAGAACCTTTTTCAATACCATTGGCATTTGCAGTAGGCCTTGCAATTATATCTTCCATGTCCATTGCGGCACTTGTGGGGTCGATGGTTCCGCTTGTTTTTGAACGGCTGAATATTGACCCGGCAGTTGCAACAGGGCCTTTTGTCACTACTTCCATCGATATTGTCAGTGTGTATTGCTATTTTGTAATTGCCAATTCTCTTCTCGGTCTTTAGAGTGATTTCTTTATGCCAGGTTTCAGTACAGATGCAATTTTGTTAAGAAAAATCGAATACGGTGATCACGATTTCATTATCAGCTTTCTGACAGAATCCAGAGGTAAAATTTCAGTCATCGCCAAAAATGCAAAAAAAAGTATTAGACGGTTTTCCGGTGCGCTGGATCTTTTTTCCGTTAATCATATTCAGTGTACTTTCCCAAAAAAGAATAAAGAGGCATTGATCATATTATCTCAGGCAGATCTTGAAAAAGGATTTGCCAATATCCGGTATGACGTGCTCAAAACAGCATATGCAAGTTACTGGGTTGAACTGATCCACTTTTGGCTGGAAGAAGATAAAATCCAGAAAGAACTCTACGATCTGCTGTTGTTTTCTTTAGAGTCAATACATGAAGGCATAATGGAAAAGGAAGTCATCAGTCTTCTGTTTCAAATACGGTTCATGAGCCTGTCAGGATTTTCTCCAAATATTGAGAGTTGTGATTACTGCAAAACACCATTGGATCAAATTCAACATAAAAAAGTTATATTTTCGTTTAAAGAGGGGTTAATTTTTTGCCAAAATTGTATTAAAAAGCAGTCAAAGCATGGTATGACAGTTTCAAAAGGTACTTTGAAACAGCTTTTTTGGATTAAAAACACTGAAATGAGCAGGGCAGATAGAATTAAATTTTCAAGTTTTGCCGTGAGAGAAGGACAAAAGCTTTTGGAATCCTTTATTCCATTTCATATTGGCAGAGAGTTTAAAAGCCTTCAATTTTTAAGGCGGTTGAGGCAGGAAAGATGAATATAGAAACAAAGCTGCACCATGAACCTGTACATTCTTCAGTCCCATGCAGGGTTGATTTTGGCGGGACGCTGGATATCAGTACATTTTATCTGCCGTTACATCATTTAAAACCATCCTGCTTTAACATTGCATTGGATTTAAGAACACATGTTCGTCTCCTGCCCTGGCAAAAGGGCGTTATCAAGGTGTCTTCCAAAGGCTTTGAAAGTGCTGTTTTTAAAACAGAACAAGCCCCTTTTAATCATCCGATGGGATTAATGTTTGCCGTGGCAAAATATTTTAATGCACATGGCGTCCATATAAAAATTGACTCTGCCTCTCCCCCTAGAAGTGCCATGGGAGGATCTTCTGCCGCTGCAGTTGCCATTATTTCAGCCTTTTTTGAACTGTTCGAAAAACAGGTTGATCCGGTGACAATTGCCTGGCTTGCCCATTATATTGAGGCCAGTGTCGCAGGGATTCCCTGCGGCATGCAGGATCAGTTAGCTGCTGCATTCGGGGGCGTTAATCAGTGGGTGTGGAAAATGGGAAAGATATCTCCTGAATTTGAAAGGAAACCCGTATGTGAAACCCAGGGTGATATCGTATCATTGGATTCAAATATTCTTGTGGCTTATTGCGGCATCCCCCATGAGTCAAAAGACATTAATGGCCGGTGGGTAACGTCTTTTATCAATGGCGAATCCAGGGCAGCTTTTGAAAAAATAATTCATCTGACAAAAGCATTTTCTTCAGCTGTAAAAGACAAAAAATTTAATCAGGCTGCAGAGTTAATGAATCAAGAGACAAAGCTGAGATTGGAAATGACACCGGATGTGCTTGACAATACAGGGAAAAAGTTGTTTGAAAAGGCTATAAAAACAAATTGTGGGGCGCGGTTTACCGGTGCCGGCGGCGGGGGATGTATCTGGGCAATAGGAGAGCAGAACAATATCAGTGAACTGGAGCCCAAATGGAAGGAAACGCTTGCAGGCGTTAAAAATGCAAAAATTTTAAATACAAAAATAGAAAAAAATGGAATTCTGTTACATTAACCATAATTTTTTATGACAAAAAAAGTGGAGCAAAATGAATTTTCAAGATGTTATTTTAAACTTAAACAATTTTTGGGCCCAGAGGGGTTGTGTACTTATTCAGTCCTATGACATGGAAGTTGGTGCAGGAACATTCCACCCGACCACACTTTTAAAGGCGCTTGGACCAGAACCATGGAACGTTGCATATGTGCAGCCTTCAAGGCGGCCGACTGACGGACGGTATGGCGAGAACCCAAACAGGCTTCAACATTATTATCAATACCAGGTGATTTTGAAACCGTCACCGCCTGACGTTCAACAGCTGTACCTGGATTCCATGAAAGTTTTGGGAGTTGACCCACTTGAACATGATATCCGTTTTGTTGAAGATGACTGGGAATCTCCCACCCTTGGCGCGTCCGGGCTGGGATGGGAAGTCTGGCTGGATGGTATGGAAGTTACTCAATTTACTTATTTTCAGGTAACCGGAAGTGTTGAAGTGAATCCGGTTCCTGTTGAACTGACATATGGCCTGGAACGGATCTGCATGTACCTGCAGGGTGTGGATAATGTGTTTGATTTGAAATGGAATGAAGAGATAACCTATCGAGATGTTTACCATCAGCAGGAAGTGGAACAATCAACGTATAATTTTGAAATTGCTGATGTGGCACTTTTATTTGACTTATTTAAAAAATATGAAGCAGAAGCACACCGGATTATCAAGGAAGGGCTGGTTATTCCTGCATATGAGTATTGTTTAAAATGTTCTCACACGTTTAATCTCCTCGATGCCCGGGGTGCCATCAGTGTGACAGAAAGAACAGGGTATATCAAGCGAATAAGGGATATTGCAAGAGTCGCGTCAAAAGCATATATCAAGCAAAGAGAAGAAATGGGACATCCGTTATTGAAAAAGGGAGAGGTGAAATAAAATGAACACACTGTTAGTTGAAATCGGAACCGAAGAGATTCCTGCCGGTTATATCATCCCTGCTCTGGATGCGTTTAAAAAAAATATCATGGTGTCGCTTGATAAATCACGGATTGACCATGGCAGTGCTAAAACTTTAGGGACACCAAGGCGCCTTGTATTAATGGTGGAAAATGTTGCAGATATGCAGAATGCAAAGACATCTACCATTACAGGTCCTCCTGAGAAAGTCGGGTTTGATGCAAATGGCAACCCAACACTTGCTGCAGAAAAATTTGCAGCCAAAGCCGGGGTAGGGCTGGATAAAATAAATATAGAAGACACGCCAAAGGGCAGATATCTGACAGCTGTTATTGAAGAAAAATGTGAATCTTCAGTGTCCATTATTGAAAGCGTTATAGAAAAAGCCATTCTATCAATTCCATTCCCGAAAAGCATGAGATGGGGATCATTATCCATCAGTTTTGCCAGACCCATTATTTCGCTTCTGGGGCTTTTAGGGGACAGAATTCTTGATTTTAAAATCGGAAATGTAAAGTCTGCACCTCAACTGCTGGGCCATCAGTTTATGTACCCTGAAAAATTCAAAGTTGAATCAGCAGACACTTACATACAGGTGGCAGAATCAGCAGGTATTATTCCAGAGATTGAAAAAAGAAAAGCGCTCCTCAAAAAAGAGGTTACTGCGTGTGCTGAAGCATATGATTCAAAAATTCTTGAAGATAATGAGTTAATTGATATTGTAACCAATCTTGTTGAGCATCCATACCCGGTCGTGGGACGGTTTGACAGTGAGTTCCTTGACGTCCCTGATGAAGTTCTGATAACAGCAATGAGAGAACATCAAAAATATTTTGCCATTGTAGATGAAAAGGGGAAATTAAAACCACTGTTCATCGCTGTTAACAATACAAAAGCAAAGGATATGGCCCTTGTTGCAAAAGGGCATGAAAAGGTATTAAGGGCCAGGTTGTCAGATGCTAAATTTTTCTATGAAGTCGACCTTCAATCATCACTGGATGAGTTTGCCCAGAAATTAAAAGCCGTCACTTTTCAGGAAAAATTGGGAACCGTGTATGATAAAACCCAGCGAATTAAGGAATTTGTCACATTCCTTGCCCGGGAATCGGATTATGAGAACAAAGACGCCTTAATTCAGGATGTGACAAGAGCTGCCCAGATCTGTAAAGCTGATCTCGTAAGTCAGGTGGTCATTGAATTTACGAAACTGCAGGGTGTCATCGGAAGGGTCTACGCACTGAATTCCGGGGAGAAAAACGACGTTGCCCTTGCAATAGAACAGCACTACAGGCCGGTCTATTCAGGCGGTAAACTGCCCGAAAACCCAACAGCTAGTTTATTGGCGGTTTCAGATAAAATGGATACCATCTGCGGGTGTTTTTCAGTCGACCTGATTCCAACCGGCGGGGCAGACCCTTATGCCCTGCGTCGTCAAGGTATTGGTATCATTCAGATTATGATTGAAGAGAATCTTGTATTTTCTTTAACATCAATGGTGAATAAAGGGCTCGAGGCATTTATTAGTGAAGAAGCACCCAGAAACGACACTGCCCGGAAAATCATAGAATTTTTAAAGAATAGAATGGTGAATATCTTAACCGATAAAGGATTCTCAAAAGAAGCGGTACATTCAGCATTATGGGCATCTTTTGATAACATTCCAGATGTTGTTCACCGCGTCAAAGCGCTTGATAAATTTAGAAAAAAGCCGGACTTTGAGCCCCTTTCAATTACATTTAAACGGGTTGAAAATATTCTTAAGAAGGCATCATTGAAAACCATTGCGCCAGTGGATGAAAGCCTTTTTGAAGATCCAAGCGAAAACGGATTATTTACAGCAGCCAATGATGTAAAACAAATGGTTGAGGATTTGATTCAACAGGGGAATTATGATAAAGCTCTGACCCATATCGCTGCATTAAGGCCAAAGGTTGATACGTTTTTTGAAGATGTAATGGTAATGGCTGAAGATGAAAAGATAAGGCAGAATCGAATAGCGCTGCTGTCAGTTGTTTCAGGTTTGTTTAAAAATATTGCAGATTTTTCCAAAATATAAAATTAGAAAGCGGTGGAGGTGTTATCAATGGCGGGATATGATCCAGAAAAGGACAAGAAATTAAAAGAATGGAAAAATGAAGAGACCGGGCTTTTAATCTCTATTCATCAATATGGAGAAGGCGAGCCAAAGGTTCAGCTGGGTCCCAGGATTTTAAAGAAAAAAGATGGAACAGACAGGGCGCCTTCAAAAGCAGGCAGACTCTCAATAGAAGATATCATGTGGATGTATGACATTATTGATGAGGTAAAGGATGAGCTATCCGACCTGGTCGGACCTGAATAATGAATCAATCGTCCCCCCGTTAGGAGCGAGGAAGGCTTCTAATATCGGTTCTGTGGCACTGATGGTGAGTTGCGAACCTGATATCAAATTAATCAAATCAGGCATCCCAAACCTTACTGCATCGGCCTTTTTTACAAGTACCCTTATGACCTGCGACTGGCGTGATAAGGGTATTTCCATAGTTGGACCTTTTATTGGATCACCTTATGCGGTGATGATTTTAGAGTCCCTTATAGCAAAAGGAGCAACAAGAATAATTGTTTCCGGATGGTGTGGCGCTGTAACAGATGAATTTGAGGTCGGGGATATTATTCTTCCAAATAAAGCCATCATTGATGAGGGAACATCCATAAATTATAAAAAAATAGATTCACCTGTTCCGGCTTCATCCCCAGATTCAAGATTGTTAAAACAGTTTTCCAGCCATTTAACGTCTCAGGATATTCAGCATAATGAAGCAGCCATATGGACAACGGATGCTATTTATAGGGAAACTGAAAAGAAAGTCACATATTTTCGGAAAGCAGGTGCCTCAGCAGTAGAAATGGAATGTTCAGCTCTTTTCAGCGTCGGGGAATACCGCGATATTCAAATTTTAGCCGTTCTCGTTGTTTCAGACAGTGTTTCATCGAAAGACTGGAAACCAGGATTTAAAAATAAACGGTTTAAATCTGCAAGAAATGCAGTCTGTAACGCTATCACAACCTTTGCTCAGAAATTGTGTGAAAATGAATGAGAAGATTAAAAATGAGGCAGTAAAACTTCAAAAAGAATTAACTGCACACAGCTATCGATATCATGTTCTGGATGATCCAGTTATTTCGGATCGCGAATATGATACCATGCTGAAACGCCTTGTTGAAATTGAAAAAGAATTTCCTGAGTACGCTACGGATGATTCCCCGACCAGAAGAATAGGCGCCCCGCCTCTTTCATCCTTTGATCAGGCGGTCCATTCAATCCCCATGTTGAGCCTTGACAATGCGTTTGATGATCAGGATGTATTGGATTTTCATAAACGGATTATTAAAAATTTAAAAAGGGAGGATGTCTTATATACTGTTGAACCAAAGCTGGATGGTGTGGCAGTTGAACTAAGATATGAAAACGGTATCCTTGTTCAGGCCACTACCCGTGGAGATGGTATTACCGGGGAAGTTATTACAGATAATGTCAGGACCATAGGGTCTGTTCCTTTGAAACTGATGACAGACCACGCACCAGTGCCATCTCTTCTTGAAGTTCGGGGGGAAGTCATTATCACCCGGGCTGATTTTGAGCGATTGAACAATCTTCGAATTAAAAACAGTGAAGCTATATTTGCGAACCCCAGGAATGCCGCAGCAGGATCATTACGTCAACTTGATTCTAAAGTGACGGCTGAAAGACCGCTTGATATTTTTGTTTATGGAACAGGTCTTGTGCAGGGAATTTCATTCCAGACCCAGGCACAGATGTTAAACGGATTAGAAAAATTTGGTTTTCCTGTAAACCCTCATATTCAGACCCGGCTGCGTATCGATAAGGTCCTGGCCTATTATAAAGAACTTGAATACCTCAGGGAAGGACTGGCATATGAAATTGACGGGATGGTGATAAAGGTGGATGAGATTGCTGCGCAGCACCGGCTTGGTGAGAAAATTAAGAGTCCGAGATGGGCCATTGCCTATAAATTCCCGGCCATGCAGAAGACAACAACCATAAACGACATCATCGTACAGGTCGGAAGAACCGGCATTTTAACACCCGTCGCTGTGTTAGAAAGTGTGAACATCGGTGGGGTGATGGTCTCAAGAGCCACCCTGCATAATGAAGATTTAATTAAAAAGAAAGATATCCGTATTGGAGATAATGCACTGGTAATGAGGGCAGGGGATGTAATCCCAAAGGTTGTTAAAGTTGTTGAATCCAGCCGGGATGGAAATGAAATTTTGTTTAACATGCCTGAATTCTGTCCAGTCTGTCAAAGTAAGATAATTAAAATTAAATTAAAAGAAACAAATATTCATAAATGTGTTAACACGTCTTGTCAGGCGCAGTTAAAAGAGGGAATCAGTCATTTTGTTTCAAAAAAAGGTCTGAATATAGATGGATTAGGAAAAAAAATTGTACATCAATTGGTTGACGAGGGTTTGGTCAGGTCTTTTTCTGATATTTTTAACTTAACGGTCGAAAAGCTTATCAATCTTGACCGGATGGCTGAAAAATCAGCAGCTAACCTTATTGACGCCATAGAGAAATCCAAAGAAATTTCTTTAAGGCGTTTTTTGTTTGCCCTTGGGATTGATCATGCAGGAGAGAATGCTGCCAGATTGATTTCCGACGCGTTTTCAACCCTCGACAATGTCATGGCAGCATCAGAAGCCTCGCTTTTAGGCATCAAGGGAATCGGACCTGAAACAGCAACCTCAGTGGCCAGGTTTTTTTTAAATATTGAGAACAGGAACGTCATTGACAACCTGAAAAAATCAGGTGTCAAGATCATGGAAGCCGATGTCCGCTTAGAAGAAAACCAGGCACATCTTTTTTATCAGAAAAAGATCGTTTTAACAGGGACACTGGATGCCATGCCAAGAGCTGAGGCAAAAGAGCAGCTTGAAAAACTTGGTGCCACCATCACGTCAAGTGTCAGCTCAAAAACAGATTTTGTTGTTGCAGGCCAGAAAGCCGGCAGCAAGCTTGCAAAGGCACAGAAACTTGGTATCAGGGTATTAGAAGAAATGCAGTTTATTGATATGTTAAGAAAAAGTGATGCATTATTCTGACTACTCTCCGGACCTCAGAGATTTTGAAAAGAATAAGGCAGGACCAGCTTCTTTTACGTGGAGGTCTCTGATAAACCCTGCTTTTTTATAAATTCTCAGTGCACGGTCATTATTTTCCTGGACCTCCAATGTAACCCTGCAGCATTGAAGGTCAATCGCTGCCTTCTCTACGGTCTCTAAAAGCTGTCTGCCAATTTTTTTCCCCTGATAATCCGGCAGTACGTAAAAATCACTGATGTGAATCGTCTGGCGTGCCATAAAGGTTGAAAATCCTTTAAAACAAGTCACGATCCCAACGGCCTTATTTTCACAGAATGCAATAAAAATAAGCGTTGTCGGATGATTTTGAAGGCCTGGGATGAGTGCATTCAGGACCTCCTTCTCAAGGGGGTGTCCATTGCCCATTGGATCTGCTGCATAGGCATTCAGCAGATCTAATATGGCTCGGGAATGCAGTGTAAGATCTAAATTAGCCTCTAAGATTTGAATGTGATCCATCATTAACTCCTGGGGATTGGCGTGTATTGCTGAAATAAGATTGAACCGGAACTGTATCCATCTGAAAAAAATTAAATTGATACAATTGTTTTATAAATGCAAGGACAATCTTTTACTGTCGATTTCAATCGATGTTTTTGAATAGCTCAATTTATTTAAAATTTTACCGTCTTTCAGGTGAATCACATCAACGCCTCTTCTGATTTCAAGGCCATCCTCAAATCCCGGTTCCATAGACGGCCATTCCAGTGTCCAGCGATAGAGAATTTTCTGACGTTTTTCATCAATAAACGTTTCTTCATCCAAAAACCGGAAATTTCCATGATTTTTAAACCAGGGTTCCCATGCCTTTCTTAATGAATGGATTCCTTTTACATAGGCCCCTGTCCAATTCTCAAAAAAAACATCATCATGAAAAAAAGTCATCACTTTATCA
This sequence comes from uncultured Desulfobacula sp., assembly GCA_964343845.1. Lineage (GTDB taxonomy): Bacteria > Desulfobacterota > Desulfobacteria > Desulfobacterales > Desulfobacteraceae > Desulfobacula. The sequence goes on from CAYFKW010000006.1 coordinate 114,810, forward strand.
AGATCATGTGTTTCCCAGGCATGGTTCCAGTCTTTTAAAAAAGCGCAGATTTGATTGCGTGAAAGTTTCATGTTTTATCCTTTCTTTTTGACATGTAAACAGTAAATCTTTAACACAGGCACCCCATCAGGCAGGTTCTTCTCAACTGTATTCAGACGGTGTATTCAATCGAGTTCAAGTTTAAATCAGCAGTGTGAAAATGATAGTTTTGGATCAGTCAATTTCAAGGCGTTTGCTCAGTACGACCACTGGATCATCATTATACCCCAATGCTTTATAAAAGTTAATCACATTTTTATTGGTTTTTCGTACCATCAGATTGATTTTGGGGCATCCGATAGAGTTTAAAACCGACTGGGCATGTTCTACAAGCTGACGCCCAAATGCTTTTTTCTGGAATTTTGGGTCAACGGCAAGATAATAAATCCACCCCCTGTGACCATCATAACCTGCCATGCAGGATCCAATGATTGTATTGTTCAAGACACCAACAAAAAACAATTCTGGGTTTTCATTGCATTTTCGCTCAATGTCTTTTGCCGGATCATTCCATGCAACAACAAGACCGCATTCTGTCCAGAGGGATATTATCTGCTGTTTATCTTCCGGCTTATAGTTTCTGATTTTCATTGCTGTACGATGATCCTGTATTCCGATAAAAAAAGTATATTAATTTTGGGTAAAGGCAAGTTTCACTCCAAATCCGATAAAGATAAATCCAGATACTTTTTGTAATATTGTGCCGACCAGTTTATTATGCCGCAGGGTATGTGTCATGGCAGCAGCTGACCACGCCAGCACAAGACACCAGATGGTTCCAGTGAAAAGAAAGGTAGAGCCTAAGATTAAAAAAGGGACTGGACCATCTGCATGGTCCGGGTTTATAAACTGGGGTAAAAAAGAGAGGAAAAACAGTCCTACTTTTGGATTTAATACATTTGTCAGAATTCCCTGCTTATAGATTTTAATGAAATCTTTTGTTCCATTTACAGATACATGGGGTTCAAAAGCAGTCTTTTTTTCAAACAATGTTTTTATTCCCAGATAAATCAGATAAAAGGCACCTGCCCATTTGACCGTCATAAAGACCAATGCAGATGTTGACAGAATGAGAGACAAACCAAATGCCGCGCAAAGAACATGTACAACGCATCCGGACATAATACCGGCAACAGATGCCAGGCCTGCCTGCTTCCCCAAAGAAACGCTCCGGGTTAATATATACATGGTATCTGCCCCGGGTGTCAGGTTGAGGATGATGGCTGCAAGGATGAAACTTATATAATTTTCGATGCCAAACATGGACCCTGTTCTCCGAATATGAATCTAATCAAAGAGTGCATTAATAAAGAGGTTAGGATCAAAGTCCTGAAGATCCTCTATCTGTTCCCCAACACCGATATACATTATGGGAAGTTGCATGGTGCTGGCGATGGCCGCAACGATACCGCCTTTGGCAGTACCATCAAGCTTGGTTAAAGCAAGCTGAGTTAGGGAGACGGCCTCGTTAAATAGTTTTGCCTGGGAGATGGCATTCTGTCCTGTTGTGGCATCTAAAACCATAAGCACCTCATGAGGTGCACCCGGCATTTTTTTATTAACAGACCGTTTTATTTTCTTGAGTTCTTCCATCAGGTTTTTCTGTGTGTGGAGTCTTCCGGCAGTATCTATTAAGAGAATGTCAATGCCCCTGGCCAGGGATGCTTCAACTGAATCATAAGCGACTGCAGCAGGATCTGCCCCTTCTTTATGCTTAACAATAGATGCATTTGACCGGTCTGCCCAAATTTCAACCTGCTCAATTGCCGCTGCCCTGAAAGTATCTGCAGCTGCAATCAGAACCTTTTTCCCCTGTGAGGTAAATTTCATTGCAAGTTTTCCAAGGGTTGTCGTCTTGCCGGTTCCATTGACCCCAACGACCATTATCACCTGTGGTTTTGCAGGCAAGTCTTTTTTGGCATCATCTGCTGGTTCAGGAAAAAGAGATAACAGTTCTTTTTTTAATACCTGTTTTAGCTCATCCGCATTTGTCAGTTTCTTTGCCTTTTTTTTAATTCGCTCCATCATGTCCATGGTGATATCAATACCAAGATCTGATGTGACCAGTAATTCTTCCAGTTCTTCAAAAAAATCTTCATCAATTGCTTTGCTGGAAACAAACAGTTCATTAATATCTGTTGTTAAGACTTCACGTGTTTTTGTCAGTCCGGATTTCAGCTTTGAGAAAAATGTGCTTTCTGCGTCCTGGTTTTTTTTCTTGCTTTTTTTAAACAGATTAAACCCCAATTTATTACCACTCCTTAATAATTTTTGTGTTTTCTTTTACATTTTTATTGAATTAGAATCAAGCATTGTCATCTAAAATTTGAATGAAATATTGACTCAAGTTTAAATGTATCATAGGTATCCCTATTAATTTATTGACTGAGACCTGATTATGATTCAAAAAATTAAGCAGCAGTGGTTTTTATTGGGACTTATTCTTGTTTCTTTCAGCGTGATTCTGGATTCTTCCAATACGCTTTCAGATATCGGTATAAGGTTAAAGAATAATTCCGGACCAGAAATTATGATATGTCTTATCTTTTTCATTTCTGGTCTTATGATAGAAGTATATCAAATTCAGGCCGGAATTAAGGATACAAAAGCAACCCTGCTGGCGCTGATAGTTATTGTTGTTTTTTCACCATTGGTTGCCATGCTGTTTACCGTATTTCCACTTGAAACAGGCGCATTGATCGGCCTTTTTATTGTTGCTGTGATGCCGACGACCCTGTCGTCGGGTGTTGTGATGACCAGGGCTGCAGGCGGTAATATGGCACATGCACTTTTTGTAACCATTTCATCAAATTTTTTAGGGATTTTTACCATACCCTTCATACTTTCATTCCTGTTGTCTTTCCTGGATCAAGGCAAGGAACTTGTGATCGATCAGAAGGCCATTATGATGAAATTAATCCTACTTGTTCTCCTGCCCTTCATCATTGGAATCTGTATGAAAATTGTAATAAACAAGCGGCAGCAGCTTAACACAAATAAGCTGCAGCTGATAAACCAACTCATGATTATCAGTATTGTCTTTATGTCTCTTTCAGGTGCTAAACAGGTATTGTTAGCCTATAAGATGATGTTTATCCCGATTTTGGTTTTAGTGACTGTTTTCCACGTGGTTTTACTTTGTGTATCTTTTGCACTGACAAACATATTCACTATCGGCAAAGGCCGATATGAAAGCATTATTTTTATGGGATCACAAAAGACGCTTCCGCTGTCTGTAATGATACAGGTAACCTATTTTAATGAATTCGGCATGGCGTTATTGGTTTGTGTGCTGCACCATATTGTCCATTTAATGATTGACGGGTATTTAAGTGCAAAAATGGGAAAAGAAGAGGATAAATAACGGTTTATTTTTAAGCAGACCTCACTGCAGGCTGCTTTTATGCATTCTTAGGGTTTACTTTCTATGCATCTGTGGTTAAAACTAACATATCCAGATTAACTTTAAAAAGGATATAGAATCTATGAGTTCTCCTCAGGACGAAAAATTAATGGCATCACAGGATCAAGTTAAAAAACTTCAATCCCAAAAAGATACACTTTTAAAAGAACTCGATGAAATTGAAAACAGGCATGAAAAGATGACCAGGTTATATCGAAAATACCTGCCAGTGATTTTTGATACAGTTGCAGCTGGGAAAACCCCTTTTTCAAGTGTATGTAAAGACCTAAGTGTTGCGTTAAAAAAAGGAGAATCCGAGGGGAAGATGGAATATATCTTTGAGAAAGTGAAAACAGCTATGCTCAAAGAAGACATCGGCCCTGTATCCGGTAAAAAGAAAAAAGGATTGCTTTCCTCTCTTCTAAAAGGCGATTCCGGATCCTTTATTGATGAATATAAACAAAGCTATCATGATGTTGTGAATAATCTCAGGTCAACACTGGATAAAAAATTCTCTAGCAGGCTTGATAATATTTCAGCCAGAATTAAGGCAGCAGAAGATACCAGTGATATCAGTGAGATTAGAGAAAGTGTTTTCAGCCTCGTGTTTGTATATATATCTGATACAAATCAGGACAGGGAAAAGGTAAATTCGTTTGTCCAGGAAGTGGTGGGAAAAATTTTAGATATTGAATCCAAACTGGCGTCCACCTATCAGCACACTGATTCAATGTTTCGGTCCAATGAGGGATTTGAAATTATATTAAGTGATGAAATGACCGGTATGAGGCACTCAACAGATGTCGCATCCAGCCTGGATGAGCTGAAAATTCAAATATCAGACAGGCTCACGGCAATTGAAAGTGCACTTGAGGTAAAACAGGCAAAAGACAGGGCAATCAGAGCAGTGGCGGAAAAAAATAGAGATGCATTCACATCAGGATTTGCAAAGCTGAAACAGGAACTTGATGAAGCAACCAAGTATTCTGAAGAGCTGGAGAAGAAACTGAATTATGATCAATTAACAGGCGCATATAACAGGCGCGCCTATGATAAAAGAATTGAAGAGGAGATGGACAGGTTCTTAAGATATAATACACCTTTTTCTCTGCTGTTGATTGATGCGGATAAATTCAAGGTGATTAATGATACATATGGTCATGCGATTGGTGATAAATGCCTGCAGGAGATCATTAAACGGTCTATGCCATTGGTACGGAAAAGTGATGTCCTTGCCAGATATGGCGGAGAAGAATTTGTCGTGATCATGCCTGAGACAGAGATTGAAGGGGCAAAGGCAGCCGCTGAAAAAATACGAAAGACAATCGAGAAAATAGAATTTATCTATAAAAAAGAAAAAGTCAAAATAACAGTAAGCATCGGTGTCTCCCAATCAAAAAAAGGAGATAAAAAGCATCAGGAGATCTTTGAGCGGGCAGACATTGCCGTTTACCAGGCAAAAGAACAGGGGCGGAACCGGGTTTTAGCCAGTTAAGCAGGATCGGACAGCAGGAGCGGAAATGAAAAACAAAGGCAGTAAGTCACTTGAATTTTTGTTAAATCATCCCAAAACAGGTCATGTAACATCAGATGTAAATACTGAGACGATTGAGAGAAGATCTTTCTCACCCAAAAAAATAAAAATTTTTTCATCGAAATATACCAGCATTGAAAATTGTCCACAATATCAATTTACGCATGATTATGAGGCCATGAAAGCCTTGCCTGATATCGTGGACAATCCTGTGCAAAAACTCATACCGTCGTCAGATAAAGATACTGGTAAAGCAAAGGTCTTTTCTAAAAAGAGAAATATTGGGGTTGTTTTTTCCGGCGGGCCTGCTCCGGGCGGGCACAATGTCATATCAGGACTTTATGATGAGGTAAAAAAGTATAATTCCGAATCTAAAGTGTTCGGGTTTATTTTAGGACCGGACGGATTGCTTGACGCCAAATATGTAGAGATTACTCAAAGCCTTGTGGACGCTTACAGGAATATGGGCGGTTTTTCCATGATAAAAACTGGTAGAACAAAAATAGATTCGAACAATAAAATGGAATTGTCATTAAAAACCTGTATGGATCTTGACCTGGATGCATTGGTCATAATAGGCGGGGATGACTCAAATACCAATGCAGCCTTTCTTGCGCAGCAATTTAAAAAAAAAGGCATTAAGGTGATTGGTGTGCCCAAAACCATTGACGGGGATATTCAGGTTAAAACTGATGACGGGCAGATCCTTTGTGCAATTTCTTTTGGATTCCACACTGCAGCGAGGGCGTTTTCACAAAATATCAGCAACCTGACAACAGATGCCAGTTCCGATACAAAATATTGGCATGTCTGCAAGGTAATGGGCCGGGTGGCGAGCCATTTGACACTGGAAAGCGCGTTCCAGACGCATGCAAATCTCTCTTTGATTGGAGAGGAGCTTGCTGAGTATATTGATCATCAGAGGGTTGAAACGGCGCAGAAAGAAGGGACAGTTGATTATACAGCCTACGGGATGACATTGCGCCATTTGTCTAGGTTGATCTGTGATGCCGTTGTAAGAAGAGCTGCTTCCGGCAAAAATTTTGGTGTGATGATTATTCCAGAGGGTATTCTTGAGTTTATAAATGAGATCCAGGTGTTTATCGTTAAGTTGAATAAAATCATTGCAGATTATAATGCTATCCATGATGTTGAGTTCCATACAGCTTTTCCACATTTAACTGAAAAGTTGGAGTATCTGAGGCGGCTTGCCAGAGGGATGGGGGACACATCAAAGTTCCCTATTTGGAACTTAAGGGATGATGATCTGTTTAATCAACTGCCAACTTTTTTCCAGGAGGGACTTCTTGTCGAGCGTGATATGCACGGTAATTTTCAATTTTCTCAGGTCAAGACTGAAAAAGTGATCATGGATATGGTGAAAGAGTATTTAAATATATTAAAGGAACAGGGCAGGTATAAAATTGGAATAGAAAGATCATATTATACCGCAAGAATGCAGGGGACAAAAAAAAATCCAGATAAAGTCGCCAATGCTATTTTTAAGAATCCAGATGGAGAATGCCTGATGATCAAGGAATCCATTATATCGTTAAAGACGTTGAAGCAGGCATTGATAAATAATGCCTTGATGACGCAAAAGGAAGCTGTCCCTGACCCCATTATCGCTATTTTTAAAAAGGCGGAGCCTGACTTCAAAACCCAGACGCATTTTTATGGATATGACGGGCGTGGTTCGGATCCCACACATTTTGATTGTAATTATACATATAATCTTGGGATGACGGTATTTCACCTGATAGCAAATGGCGCAACAGGACAGATGGCAGCCATTAAAAATCTTGAAAAAAAGTTTGAGAAATGGGAACCCATCGGTATTCCTATTGCCAAATTAATGCACCTTGAGGAGCGAAAAGGAAAATTAGAACTGGTAATGGAAAAGAGTTTGGTTGATTTAAATTCCAATGCGTTTAATGTGTTTAAAGTCCTTCGAAAAGAATGGCTGGCGGCAGAATCCAACAAAGACCGGTACCGAAGGCCTGGACCGGTGATGTTTTCTGAGAACACTGAAGAGGATAAGCCGATCACGCTAACCCTTAATTCCATATGAGCGAATCCATATCGTACAGTTAGAATGATAATTGTGAAAAAAATTACATAATTTTGTCACATGTTTTTCATATCCTGATCATATCTTTTTTTTGAAAGTCGCGCGATTTTTTTTCTAACCCGCCTATATTACAGATCTTTTCAAGAAAATAGATGGATGTATGCCTTTTGGTATGCTCTTTGCTATTAAGTTAAGTGTAATGAGAAAAACACTATAGAAAACAACTTCCCTTTACAGGAGGGTTTTATGAAAAGATATATCGTACTTTTTGCCATATTGATAACAGCTATATTTTTATATCCGGTTTTTGCACATGCTGAAAGAATAGGACATTTTTTTGCAGCAAACCCTCTTTCAGAACCAACAACACTTCTGGTTTTAGGATCAAGTCTTCTTGTCGCAGCAAGTCTGACCAGGAAGCTCATCAGCAGATAAGTATAAATTCAGATTAAAACAGCAAGGGGCCTGAAAATTATTTCAGGCCCCTGATTTTATGGTGAAAGGGCTTATTTTTTCCGGGGCTGGTAGGAACAAAGCGGTTCTTCTTCAAGGTAGCTGCCTGTCGCCTCATATGCTCTGGCACGGCATCCTCCACACACTCTTTTATATTCACAGATACCGCATTTATTTTCAAGATTGTTAAAATCTCTTAGCTGTGTGAAGACGGAAGAGGTTTCCCAGACTTCTTTAAAGCTTTGTTTTGTGATATCTCCACAGGTCACATCAAGAAAGCCGCAGGTTTGAACTCGGCCAACATGTGAAATAAAACAAAATCCTGTTCCAGCAAGGCATCCCCTGGTGACTGCATCTAATCCATGCGTTTCAAATGTGACTTTTTTACCGTCCTTTTTTGCCCGCTGGCGCAGTATCCTGTAATAGTGAGGTGCACAAGTTGCTTTCAGCTGAAGCCTTGTTTTTTCCCGTTGATCATAAAACCAGTTTAATGTTTTTTCATACTCTTGAGCGTTGATTTCACTGTCAACGATATATTTACCCCTGCCTGTCGGCACCAGAAGGAAGATATGATGCGCAACTGCACCCAGGTTTTCTGCAAGTCTCAAAATTTTAGGGATTTGATCAAGATTTGTTTTTGTAATGGTTGTATTGATCTGAAATTCAATTCCAGCTGCTTTTGCTATTTCAATTCCCTGAATTGAATTCTTAAATGCATTCTCAATTCCCCTGAATGTATCGTGTGTCTCAGGTGTCGATCCGTCAAGGCTGACGCTGATTCTCTTAATCCCGGAATCTTTCATTTTCCTGGCGGTATCTTCAGTGATCAAGGTGCCGTTGGGGGCCATCACCATTCGAAGGCCTAAATTTGTGCCATAGGAAGCAATATCAAATATATCTTCCCTTAAAAGCGGTTCACCGCCTGTCAAGATGATAATGGGGTTTCCCACTTCTTTTATTTGGTCCAATAATTTAAAAGAGGCTTTAGTATCAAGCTCATTATCATATGGATGATCTTCTGCAACAGCCCGGCAGTGCTTGCAGGCAAGATTACAGCGGCGTGTAGTCTCCCAGGCGACAAGTCGAATCGTGTTGGCATGTTTTGCAGTGCCATGCCCATGAGGATGGTTCATTATGATTGTAACTCCTGTGCAACCTCAATTGCGGAATACGTTAGGATTAAGTCTGCGCCGGCTCTTTTAATAGATAAAAGCGTTTCCATAATAAGGTCTCTGGCATTTACCCAGCCCATCATCTCCCCGGCTTTCATAATTGAATATTCACCACTGACATTGTAAGCAGCAATGGGAAGGTCTATCTCTTCTTTCAACCTGAAAATGATGTCAAGATAAGATAAGGCCGGCTTGACCATTATTATATCAGCACCTTCTTCAATATCCATCGTAGCCTCTCTTAACGCCTCATTGGTGTTGGCAGGATCCATTTGATACGTTTTCCTGTCACCAAATTGCGGGGCAGATTCAGCTGCCTGTCTAAAAGGCCCGTAAAACGCAGAACTGTATTTTACGGCATACGACATGATAGGGAGATGAGAAAACCCTTCATCATCAAGTGTTTGTCTTATTTCAGCTACCCGGCCGTCCATCATATCAGATGGTGCCACCATATCTGCACCAGCCCTGGCGTGTGAAAGGGCGGTTTTAGCAAGCAGATCAAGAGACGCATCATTGTCAATAATGCCGTTTTCGACCACACCGCAATGGCCGTGATCTGTATAACCACATAAACAAACGTCTGTTATCACTGTTAAATCCGGAACGTTTTGTTTAATTTCCTGAACTGCTTTTTGAACAATTGAATCTGACGCATAGGCACGAGTGGCCAGGGGGTCTTTTTTATCAGGGACACCAAATAAAATGACGGCAGGAACGCCGGCATCACTTGCTTTTTTTGCCACTTTCACCAGATAATCACAGGACAATTGAAAATGACCCGGCATGGATTCAATCGGCTTCTTAACTGCGTTTCCCGGTATGGCAAACAAGGGAAGGATCAGGTCATCACAGGAAAGTTTTGTTTCTCGTACCATCCTTCTGAAATTGGATGTGGCTCGTAATCTTCGTCCTCGAAAGTCGGGAAAAAGCATTATGATGTCTCCTTTTTAATTTCCTCATCAGTCAGGTAGCATGCAGGGTCACTGTCCCAGGGGTCATTTGCAACAGATTCAGCTCTGGCCCTGAAATTGCCTGCGCAGATATCCAGCCATTTGCACGTTGCACATCGTCCTTTAACATGCTTTTTCTTTTCTTTTAGTTTCATTAAAAAATCGTTATCAACATTTGTCCAAATTTCTGAAAACGGTTTGTCCTTAATGTTTCCCAAACTTTTTTCACGCCAGAACTGATCAGGGTGGACCTCGCCGTCCCATGAAATACACCCGATACCGCGACCTGAATTATTGCCCTCATTCATTTCTAAAAGCTCGAGTACTTCAGCAGCCCTTTCCGGGTCTTCAGCCAGCAGCCGCTGATAAACATACGGTCCGTCTGCATGATTATCCACTGTAAGGATTTCTTTTGCCAGATTCCGGTCATGCAGATCCTTTGTTCTGTCCATAATCAGATCAAGGACTTTTCTGGTCTCTTCATGGGAAAGGTCTTCTTTTGCAATTTCCGAACCCCTGCCCGAATATACAAGGTGATAAAAGCAGGCTCTTGGAATATTCTTTTCCTCTAAAAGATCAAAGATCCCCGGGACATCATTTACATTTCTTTTGTTAATTGTAAATCTTAACCCCACCTTAATTCCGGCTTCCTGGCAATTCTCAATAGCCGTCATGGCTTTTTTAAAAGAGCCTTTTACGCCTCTGAATTTGTCATGGGTTTCTTCCAGGCCGTCAAGACTGATGCCAACATAGGAAAGGCCAATCTCTTTTAATAATTTGGCTTTTTCTTTTGTAATTAAGGTGCCATTTGTAGAAATAACTGCCCGCATTCCTTTACTGACAGCGTATTGGGCATATTCAATTAACCTTGGATGAACCAGCGGCTCCCCGCCGGAAAATAAAAGGACAGGAACACCGAATTCGGCCAAGTCATCAATCATGGCCAGGCTTTGTTCATGTGTCAGCTCGTTGTCATAGGAAATGTCTTCAGATTTAGCGTAACAATGAACACATTTCAGGTTACACCGCCTTGTCATATTCCATACAACCACTGGCTTTTTATCTTTTGAAAATTGCAGAAGGTGAGAAGGCAGCTGCCCGGAATGCCGTGAATACCGTAGTGCATCCGATGGTTCTACCGTTGCACAATAAAGCTTGGAAATACCAATCATTTTAATTCTTTCCTGATAAGATCGTTAAGGTAGGTTTCGTGGTCCAATAAAGCATTTTTTGATAAAAAGAATCTACTCTTTCCTGTTTTTTCGCGTACCAGATTAAATCCGTCATAATAATTGTCATAAATTTTTGATAAAATTTCTTCAGTTGTTGCATGATGTTTAATAAATTGTTCAATAAGAAAATCAATCGCATCTTCCTCAAAAAGTATATTCAGATCATAGCTTTTTGATATTTCAACCTCAATTTCCTTTACTGAGTCGTGGAATTTTTTTATTTTTTTAACTGCATCTTCTACTTCCATTACATTGCTGCAGTAGTATTGGGCCACCATGCTGCATCTAATTTCAGAAAGCGTGAGCCCATGTCGGATAGAAAAAATTTTCCAATTGTCTTTCACATAGTCTGAAATATAGTTTTTATGATCATTGAACGTTTTTTTATACAGTGTATTCCATTTATCAAGATTTTTTTCAGATAGAAATTGTTCAAGGTGTCGCTCAGGCTTATCCAGGACGTCTTTGTTCACAACAAATTCAGTCATGCTTATTGATGGGAGCTTTTCTTCAAAATCAAGCAGCGCTTCCTCAACCACACTCACCAGCCCGCGGGCCCCGGTATTTTCTTTGTAGGCTCTTTTTGCCAGCTCTTTTAGTGCGTCATCCGAAAAAACGATTTTAATACCATATGAACTGAAATCAAGTCTTTTACTCAAAATTACAGGGTTGTTGGGCATTTTTAAAATTGAATAAAGGTCTTTTTCACTCAGGGGTTCAAGAATGCACCTGACTGGAATTCTACCAATGAATTCAGATTCAAAACCAAAATTTCCAAGGTCTTCAGCATTGGTTTTCTTTAGCAAATCATTTTCTTTGTGGGATTTGATGAGTGTAGAGCCGAATCCAATATTCTGTTTAGACAAGCGCCTTCTGATAACGTCTGTAAGACCGGTAAACGCCCCACTGAAAATAAATAAAATGTTGGCCGTATTGACACGGCGTCTGTTTCGCTTGCCTGTCCTTTGATATGCCTCTAATTCCTGCATCATTGACACTGGATCATGGGGGACTTTTAAATCAACATCTGTCTCTTCCATGGGTTTTAAAAGCGCCCTCTGGACACCTGTTCTTGACACCTGGGCGCCGATAACATTAGGACTTGCAGCAATTTTATCGATTTCGTCTACGTAAACAATACCACATTCTGCAAGCTCTATATCATCATTGGCTTCTTTTACCAGATCACGGATCAAGTCTTCTACATCTCCGCCAACATAACCGGTTTCTGAAAATTTAGTCGCATCTGCCTTTACAAAAGGGACACCAATTTTTTTTGCAATCAATTTAATCAGATACGTTTTTCCAATACCTGTTGGTCCCAGCATCAATATGTTAGACTTAATATTTCCCGTTATTTTGGATACACCTTCTCCTGTTGTTTGAGAGTGCCTAATTCTGTTAAAATGAGTACAAATCTTTGTAGATAAAACAGATTTTGCTTTGTCCTGGCGGACCACATACTGGTCGAGGTATTCAATCAGCTCTTTAGGCTTGATGTTGAAATCGATCAGTTCTTTTTTTCCTTTGCCGGCATCTTTCCCTGAAATAGATTTTTTCTGAGGTAGAACAGAAGGGGTTATGATCTTCACATTCCCACCAAATTTCTGATTTAGAAATTCGCCGAGCTCTTTTTCTATCTTTTTTGGATCTTGTGACATTGTGTTATATTTTTTTTTCATAATAATCTAATATAAACAAGGTTACGAATAATTCAAGATTGATCAGGTGTCCTAACCTTTTTTTCTTTGAAAAGCTCACAGGGTTTCCCGCTCGATTGAAATACCACTACACTTGGCAGCCGTTTAGTTTTAAATCCCATAGCCTTGCATCCGTTAGGATGTTTTTTGTCCCATGTTACATAGAAGAATACACATTTAAAGCAATTTCTTCTATAATCTTCAGACATTTGGCACCTATCGCAAATCGAATGGTTATGTTTCGATATTATCATATCTTTTTCTATCGTATTAAGATAGAAATTTCTTAATGCTGAAGCGGATATACGCATTATCGCCAGCTTTTTCCTATTGCTGTCTTTGAAAAATTTTTAAGGTGATCATTACACGGTTAGACCCATTAAAAAAAGCCGCGAACAATACTTGCCCGCAGCTTTAGACTTTTGTGGTGCCGAAGGGGAGATTTGAACTCCCACGGGTTGCCCCACACGCCCCTCAAGCGTGCGTGTCTACCAGTTCCACCACTTCGGCTTAAAATATTTATTCAACCTTTCCTATTCAGTCGTTTTTTCAACAGGTATCGATCCTTCATTCATAACTGAAGTCTCTGATTGATGACCGGAAAAATAAGCCAGTGTCAAAGAAGTCACCATGAAAATAATAGCAACAGCCGTCGTAATTTTTGTCAGAATGGTTGCTGGACCACCAGCACCGAAAAGAGTCTGACCAGCACCGCCGCCCATGGAAATTCCCATATCTGCACCTTTTCCACTTTGGAGCAGTACGATAAGAATAAGCAGGATGCAGACTGTAATGTGTACTGCAACGATTATAGTTGTCATATTATGTGCGCTTAAAGTCTATAATGTTAATAAAAGTATTTGCATCAAGGCTTGCTCCGCCAACAAGAGCCCCGTCAACATCTTCGATACCCATTAAATCCTTTGCATTTTCAGGCTTAACTGATCCGCCATATAATAACCGGATGTGATCAGACAACGCATTTGAAAATAATTTTTCAAGCAAAGAACGCAAGTATTGATGAACTTCTTTAACCTGATCTGTGCTGGCGGTTTTCCCGGTTCCAATGGCCCAGACAGGTTCGTAAGCAAGGACTAAATCCTTCAAATCATCAAGACCAAAGCCTTTTAACCCATCTGACACCTGTTTGTCAAGTATCAAGAAGGTTTTTTCTTCATCCCTCTGTTCTAAAGTTTCACCAACACATAATATGGGTTTTAGACCAGCAGTGACTGCAGCCTTTACTTTTTTACAGACAGACAGATCTGTTTCACCAAAAAACTGGCGCCTTTCTGAATGCCCTATAATGACATATTCAGCGCCGGCCGATTTAATCATTTCTGCAGAAACTTCCCCTGTAAAAGCACCCTGACTTTCAAAGTAAAGATTCTGGGCTCCGGTTTTGACATTGGTGTCCTGAACTATTTGCGACACCAGCGGTAAAGAAAGAAACGTCGGTGCAATCATTACCTCAGTATCTTTAATATCAGCACAAAGCCGGGTGAGTTTTTCTGCACTTTCTACGGCTTCCGGACCTGTTTTATACATTTTCCAGTTGCCGGCAATTAAAGGTATTCTACTCATTTAACATCTCCGGATAAGTTATAATGATTTTCCAACCATATTCGCAAGGTCAATCATCCTGTGAGAATAGCCAGCCTCGTTGTCATACCAGGAATAAATTTTAATCATATTCCCATTGATAACATCTGTACATGCCGCATCCACAATTGAAGAAAGCGGATTGGAGTTAAAATCAATAGACACCAGAGGGACATCACAATACCCCAGGATGCCATTAAGATATTCTTTGGATGCTTTTTCTAAAGCTGTGTTTACATCCTGTGTAACTAAATTTTCATTTTCAGTCGTGACAACAAAATCCACCATGGAAACGTTCGGTGTCGGGACCCGTACGGATAAGCCATTCAGTTTTCCTTCTAATTCAGGAAGAACCAGAGAAACGGCTTTAGCAGCGCCTGTTGTTGTGGGAATCATTGAAAGACCTGCAGCTCGGGCTCTTCTTAAATCCTTATGAGGAAAATCAAGGATACGCTGATCACCAGTATAGGCATGGATGGTTGTCATCATACCTGAGACAATACCAAAATTGTCAAGCAATACCTTTGCAACCGGAGCCAGGCAGTTGGTCGTACAAGAGGCATTTGAAATGATATTATGTGATGTCGGGTCATACATATCATTGTTAACCCCCATAACGATTGTGATGTCAGGGTTGCTGGCAGGTGCAGAGATCAATACTTTTTTGGCACCGCCTTCAAAGTGTTTGGAGGCCCCGTTACGGTCTCTGAAGAATCCGGTACATTCGCAGACAATATCCACATCTGAACTGCGCCATGGAATTTGGGCCGGGTCCTTAAAGTCAGTTACTTTGATACGTTTGCCGTCAACGATAATTTCATTATCTTCTGCTGATATATTGTTTTCAAGTGTGCCGTGAACAGAATCATATTTAAGAAGATGTGCCGTGGTGTTCGTGTCAGTTAAATCATTAATAGCAGTGACTTCGACCCCTGGATCTTTTAACGCCGCACGAAAGACCATCCTGCCGATTCTGCCGAATCCGTTTATACCTAGTTTGATTGTCATTGCTGCCCTCCTTTAATATGTTTCCATTATAAAAGATTTAAGCCCTTTTTGTTCCTTTTAAAATTCCACTTGCAAGGGAGATGCTTTTTTTACCGTGCTCAACAAGCGCAGAGGTCAGTGTTTCCATATTCATTTTAGATCTTGATGTGACAGCCTTTAATAAAATTGGAAGGTTCACACCAGAAATCACTTCAACTTTACCTTCTTCTAAAAAAGAATAGCTCAAATTGGAGGGTGTTCCGCCAAACATATCCGTCAGGATGATAACACCATTTTCAGAGCTCACCTCTAAGATACCTTTTTTTATTTTTTTTCTTAAAACATCAGGATTTTCCTGAATATTAATTGAAACAGAGGTAAGATTATCCTGGCTGCTGCCAAGTATGAATTCAACCGTTTCAATTAACGTGCTTCCTAAATTTGCGTGAGAGACTACGACTATACCGATCATGTTTCTTTTGTATCCCGGTCAATATCTCTGTGGATAAGTCCGGGATTAAGCCCTTTTTTGTTAAGATGTTCATAAATACTTCTTGCAATGACCACACTTCTATGTCTGCCGCCTGTGCATCCGACTGCGAATGTGAGATATGCCTTATTTTCTCTTTTATACAGGGGAATTAAATAATCAAGAAGATTTAAATATTTTTCAAGAAAAGCTGTGGTTTCACTGTTAGACAGGATAAACGCTTTAACCGCTTTTGATTCACCATCCTGATTTTTTAACTCTGGAATAAAGTAAGGATTGGCCAGAAACCGCATATCCATAACAACATCTGCATCATTGGGAATACCATATTTAAATCCAAAGGAGACGATGTTTATTCTCGTTAAACTGATAGATTTATCCCCGTCATGAATTAAATTTAAAATGTGGGATTTAAGCTGATGGACGTTGTAATTTGTTGTATCAATGACACGATGTGCTGTCTGTTTGATGGGCAGCATCATTTTTTTTTCAGTCTTTATGCTGTCTAAAAGGCTGTTTTCAGCAGATATCGGATGCTGTCGCCTGGTTTGACTGAACCGTTTTAGCAATGTGTCTACATCTGCTTCAAGAAAAATAATCTGAGGCGAAATGCCCAAGCCTTCTATCGCACAGATTCCAGGCGCGTAATTGGATATAAAATCTTTGCTTCTCAAGTCCATTACAAACGCCAATCCTTTTATTTTTGGGTTCTCCTTTAGCGGAAGGTCTAAAAATTTTGGCACCAGTTCCATTGGCATATTGTCGACACAATAAAAAGATGCATCCTCAAATGCCTGAATCGTGGTTGTTTTACCAGATCCTGAAAGACCGGTTATAATATACACCTTTTGCATACTATTTCTGTGTAACCCTGGAGTTAAAAATCTTCATCCTGTTCCATGATGATTTGATAAATTTCATCAACAGACTTAGCGCCCAGCAAACCATTTTTAAATTGGTCCGTTTTCAGCAGCTTAGAGATCTGCGCCAGGACTTTAAGGTGACCGCCGGTTGAATTTTCCGGGGTTAGCAATAAGAAGAAAATATGAACAAGCTTGTTGTCAAGAGAGTCATATTCAACGCCTTTTTTGCTGAGTCCAAACCCAATTGTAATGGATTTGACAGAATCAAGCTTCCCATGAGGGATTGCTATACCGCCGCCAATCCCTGTACTGCCCAACAACTCCCTTTCCATGAGAACGGCTGTGATGTCATCAGCAGAAGCATCTGTGGCGTTTGAAGCTGCCGCAGCAAGCGCCTGGATTGCGCCTTTTTTATCACTGGCTTTAAGATCTGCAATAATAGAATTTTTGTTAAGAAGTTCACTGATTCTCATTTAATGAATTATCCCCTAGGCTGGATTAACCCCAGCTTGCCATTATTATGTTTGTATAAAACGTTCAGCTGTTCAGTTCTTGCATTATTAAATACAAAAAATGACTGTTTTCCTGAATTTAATTCGACAACAGCATCTTCCACATCCATGGGTTTATAATCAATGGGTTCAATAATAATCTGTTCTGCCATAATATTGTCAGGATGCTGGTCTGATAAATCGAATTCAGCTGATTCATCTTTTATGCTTCTTTTATTACCAGACATGTGCCGCCGGATTTTTTCTTTATTCTTCTTGATCTGGGTTTTTACTTTGTCCATCAAAGCGTCAATAGACGAATACATACTTTCAGAATCTTCTTTTGCATGAATTTTTACTCTATCACAATTAAGGGTTATCTCTGCTATATGTCTGAACTTCTCAACTGCAAGCACAATGTTTGCTTCTGCGGGACTGTCCAGCATTTTATCAAACCGATCAAGTTTTTTTTGAACGTAGGATTTCAAGGAATCAGAGGAGTCCATTTTCTTAAAAGTGACGGTTGTATGCATATAAACCTCCCTAAAGCTGTTTACGTTTATTTGAAGGAAGTATGTTTAACACCTTCCTGTATTTTGCGACTGTTCTTCTGGCAATCTGGATGTTTGATCCCTGCAGAATGTTGGCTATTTTTTCATCACTGTACGGGTTGTCATGGTCTTCGTTTTCAATTAAGACCCTTATTTTCTCTTTTACGCTGGCAGATGCCATTGAATCTCCACCCGTGCGTTCAATGGAGGAGTTAAAGAAATATTTCAATTCAAAAAGACCTTGCGGTGTGTAGGCGTATTTGTTTGTGGTGACGCGGCTGATGGTTGATTCATGCATTTCAATATCTTCTGCAATATCTTTTAAAATCAACGGTTTTAAATATGCAATTCCCTTTTCAAAAAATTCTCTTTGAAATTTCAGGATACTTTCCATGACAAGATAAATTGTTTTCTGGCGCTGGTGTATACTTTTTATAAGCCAGGATGCAGACTGCATTTTTTCATTCAGATAATTTTTTGCATCTTTGGAAATCTTGCGCCCGTTAGCAATGGCATTTTTATAAAATCTATTGATTTTAAGCTTGGGAAGACCGTCATCGTTCATGACAATTTTAAAATCATCCCCGTGTTTATATACATAAATATCCGGCGTGATATAAGCGGGTTCATCTGTAGAAAATTTACGACCAGGCTTAGGCTCAAGGTACTGAATGATTTTAACGGCTGCCCTGACATCGTCAACAGATATTTTAAGCGCCTTTGAAATTTTTTTGCTGTTTCTGTTTTCAAGGTTTTTCAGATGGTTTTCAATGATCTGGGTGATAATTGGATTATCAATTCCCAGTTGCTTAACTTGAATAAGTAATGTCTCCTTCAGGTCTCTTGCACAGATTCCCGGTGGATCAAATGTCTGAAGTATGTCCAGGACATCTTCAACACTTTCTTCATCAGTATCACAGCTTTTGGCAATCTCTTCAATATCGCTGCAAAGATACCCATCTCTATTTAAATTGCCAATGATAATATTACCGATTTTTTCTTGCTCTTTGTCCAGCCCGTAAAGCATCAGCTGCCATTGAAGGTGGTCTTCAAGTGTTTTTTTGTCTGATGTGAATGCTTCATAATTGGGTGCCTGAGTATATTCTGATTCCATATAGACTCTGCCGGTAGAATTATACTCATTGATATAGTTCTCCCAGTCAGTATCTGTCCTTACTTTTTCATCTATGGTAACTTCTTTTATCTGGGTGTCATTTTCATTCGAAGAGGGGTCACTCTCTTTGGCAGTGATCTTTTTATCAGACAGCTCTTCTGTCCCGGCTTCTTCCAATGCAGGGTTCTGTTCCATCTCCTGCTGGATCATTTCAGCAAGTTCCAAGCGGGACAATTGCAGTAACTTGATCGCCTGCTGCAACTGAGGCGTCATCACCAGCTGTTGCGTTAAAATTAGACTTTGTTGTAATCCAAGTTCCATATTAGAGTCTGAAATTTTCTCCTAGATAGATTTTTTTTGCAATTTCACTTGAAATGATTTTATCAGGATCTCCTGATTCAATAACTTTCCCCTGGCTCATAATATACGCATTATCACAAACACCTAAGGTTTCCCTTACATTATGATCTGATATTAAAACGCCGATTCCCTTTTTAGTCAACTGATAAATTATTTGCTGGATATCAATCACAGCCAGAGGATCAATACCGGCAAAGGGTTCATCCAGAAGAATAAACAAAGGGTCTGTTGCAAGGACTCTTGAAATTTCAAGCCGTCTTCTTTCTCCTCCTGAAAGAGAACTGGCTTTCTGGTTAGATAATTTATTGATACCCAGCTCTTTCATAAGGTCCATTGCTTTTTGTTCAACATCAAATCCATTTTTAGGCAGCACTTCAAGAATAGCGGTTATGTTCTGCTTCACTGTCAGTTTTTTAAAAATACTTGATTCCTGCGGAAGATAACCAATTCCTTTTTGTGCCCGAATATACATTGGGAACTGGGTAATGTCTTCATCATCAATCAGGACAACACCCCCATTGGGTCTGATTAATCCCACCGACATATAAAACGTGGTTGTTTTGCCGGCACCGTTGGGTCCCAGAAGGCCTGTCACTTCTCCTTGCTTCACTTGGAGACTGACATCATCTACAACTTTTTTCCCATCATAGATTTTTATAAGATTTTTTAATATAAGCTGCGTCATTATTGTTTTTCAGTGATATTATCTTCAGGATTAAACCGTGCTTCTACTCTCTTTGAACCATCGCTTTCTACAATTACCTTATCCTGTTTTCTGAAAAGTGTAATTTTCTTCCCGCTTACAAAGCTGGAACCGGTAAGCAGTTTTGGCGCTTTTCCTGTTAAAATCAACACCTCATCCAGCGTCGTATAAATTGCTTTGTCGGCGAACGCTTTCCTTTCTCCTGCTGTATACTCAACATTTCCGGTTGCCACAATTTTTTTAACATTTCCCTGTGTGTCATCATTATCGGTTTTATTTTTATCTTCAACATTAAAATAGATTTTTATAGAATCTGCCAGCACAGTTGAATCAAGTCTTGTTGCTTTTACATTGCCGATAAATTCTATAAAAGAGGTGCCGGCTTCACCAACCATTTTATCAGAAATAACATGAAGAGATGCTGTTGTGCTATCATTTGTCTGGGTCTGTCCGTCCGGTATCTGCCAGACTAAAACAAGAAAAAAAGATACGATAACAAGATGAACAGATCTATTGAATAACAAATTTTTCACTGAATTTTCCCTTAACATTTCCCTCTAAAACTGTCCTATTTTCATTTAAAAATAAGATCATAGAATCAGCGTTAATGACCGAGTCCTGCTTTTCAAGCCTCACATGAGATTTGGAGTATATTATATGTTTTTTTTTATTATAATGCAACTTATCAGTTGTCAGTACAGAAGTTTCATATGCGACCTTTACATTATCAGAAAAAACCATGTCATGGGTTTTTGTATTCAGTGTTCCTTTTTCAGATACTAAATGGACTTTTTTATTTTCTTTCGTAAAAAAAAATATCGACACATCAATAAGAACCGCCTTGTCCTCATCCTTTAAAAGGGTTGCTGATGATGCTATCAATTCCCATTCTTTTATCCCGTTCTTTTTAGAAATCTGTTTCAACGCGTCTAATTTCATGGCAGCTTTTGTATCTACTTTTACATCCGTGACACGTATGGCGTTTGAAGAGAACGTGTTAAATAAAAAAAAACTGACAATGATAAGTACTATTAAAACGATAATGCAGACCAGAGGAAGGGTCAGTTTTTTTTTAAAAGCCTTTGTCATAATAATTATTGACC
>CAYFKW010000006.1:135640-169770 GCA_964343845.1 uncultured Desulfobacula sp.
TGACCCACAATATCATCCCACTGGCCTTTTGCTTTTAAAATGCTTTCACAGATTTCTCTAACAGCGCCCTGGCCGCCTTTTTTATTGATAATAATGTGTGAGTGATGTTGAACTTCCAAAGATGCATCCGAGACGCAAAAGGATACACCAACTCTTTTCATGGCCGGCAGATCAATCAGATCATCGCCGACAAACGCCATGTTTTCCAAAGGTACTCCGGTTTCAGCAGTGATCGTGTCCAATGCTTTTGCCTTGTCATTAATACCGTCAAAGATTAATGAAATACCAAGATTTTTACATCGAAGCGCCAAAGCAGTTGATTTCCGGCCGGTGATGATACCGACATCAATTCCTGCATCCATTAAAAGCCGCAGGCCAAGTCCGTCTTTTGAGTTGAATTTTTTTATCTGTTCACCCGAATCTGAATAAATAATTGACCCGTCTGTCAGCACACCATCAACGTCTAACAATAAAAGTTGAATATCTGATAATTTATTTTTCATACGTGGTTAACCAACAGCTTTTTTTATGGATAGAAGTGTTGATAAAAGGCCTTCCATTTCGGTTAAAGGAATAGAATTCGGGCCATCACAAAGCGCCTTGTCAGGGGCAGGGTGCGTTTCAAGAAACAGTCCATGGGCGCCTGAAGCAATGGCTGCTTTTGAAAGTGCCGGTACAAATTGACGATCACCTGCTGATGCACTTTCAGCGCCGCCTGGCAGCTGAACACTGTGGGTGGCATCAAAAACAACAGGGGATCCCATTTCTTTAACAATCTGTATGGATCTGAAATCCACCACAAGATTATTGTAACCAAAACAGGAGCCTCGCTCAGTGATACATATATTGTTGTTGCCAGACTCTTTTGCTTTATTCAATATATGGCGGCATTCCTGTGGGGATAAAAACTGTCCTTTTTTTATGTTGACGGGTTTACTGGTTTTACAGGCAGCCACAATTAAATCGGTCTGCCGGCATAAAAAGGCAGGGATCTGAATAATATCCAGGACAGTTGATGCTTTTTCAGCCTGATTCGGTAAATGAATATCTGAAATAATTAAAAGGTTTAATTCATTCTTGATTTTTTCCAGAATGGATAACCCTTCATCAAATCCAGGTCCTCTGAACGAGTGAATGGAGGTACGGTTTGCCTTATCAAAAGACGCCTTGAAAATAAATGGGATGTTGAGTTTATCTGTTAACTGTTTTAAGTGATCTGCAATGACGTAGCTTGTTTCGTAGTTTTCAATTACACAGGGGCCGGCAATAAGAAAAAATACAGGGGTTGGCCGGTCTGTTAATTGAAAAAAAAAATTATTCATAAATCAGTCCTAAATAGATGTTTTTTGCCCTCAAATTATATTTTGGGGTCAAAAAAGTCAAGAATACAAAATTGCTTGATAAGTTCAGCCAGAGCTGCTATTTTACTGTAATTTTGATGATACGGATACTAACCTCCTGAAAAGATAGGAATTATTGATGAAACGAGCTGTCTTTTTGATCCTGATTCTTGCGGTTTTAATCTCAAGTTTATGGATACTCTTCTATAAGTTTGAAGGCAAGAAACCAATTGTTAAAATTGAGCTGCCATCTGAATATTTAAAAAAATCTTATGAAATGGCACTTGAAATAAGTGACAAAAAAACAGGTCTTCGTAAAATAGTCGTTTCGTTGATGCAGCAGGGTAAAGAAAAAGTTTTACTTGAAAAACAATATCAATCTTCCGGGCTTGTGACCGTGTCAAGTTCAAAAACAGCAACGGACACATTTGTTATCCCAATTGAATCATGGAAATATGGAATGAAAGACGGTGAGGCGATTATCCGCATAATGGTGTCTGATTATTCCTGGAGAGGGCTTAACAAAGGAAATATCACCTATTTGGAAAAAAGGGTGATTATTGATTCAAAACCGCCTAAAGTCAGCATATTGACAAACCGGCACAACATTGAGCGGGGCGGTAGTGCGGTTGTTATGTATAAATTGTTTGAAAAAAATGTGAAAAGCGGTGTCAAAGTCGGGAATAATTTTTTTCCGGGACACTCAGGACTGTTTGAAAATAAAGACATCTATACAGCTTTTTTTGCATTAGACCATACACAGGGGCCGGGCACCCAGTTGTCAGTCATTGCAGAAGATATGGCTGGAAATATTACCAAAAGAGGATTCCATCATTACATCAGGGATAAAAAATTCAAAACAGATGTACTCAACATTTCCAATGGATTTTTAGAACGCAAAATCCCGGATTTTGACCTTGGTGAGAAAAATGGTGCCTTTCAGGGTAAAATTAATCCTTTGCTGGCAAAATTTTTATTTATCAACAGCGAGGAGAGAAAAAAAAATGTCGAAACCGTGCTCAGTCTGCCCAGAAACACTGAGAATATAAAGTACTGGGACGGCAGATTTAACAGGCTAGGCGGATCTGCCCGGAAAGCAGGGTTTGCAGATCGACGGATTTATAAATATTCCGGTAAGGAAGTTGACAGGGCAGTCCACCTGGGAATTGATCTTGCGTCAACATCTAACGCACAGATTAAAGCTGCAAATTCAGGGCGCATTATATTTGCCCAGTTTATCGGAATATTCGGAAACACTGTGGTTATCGATCATGGGTTTGGACTGTGCAGCCTGTACGCCCATCTAAATCAAATTTCAGTGAATACGGGTGATATTGTCAGTAAAGGAGATGAGCTGGGGTTTACGGGGTTGACAGGTCTGGCCGGGGGAGATCATTTACATTTTTCAATGATCGTTCATAATGTTTTTGTAAATCCTGTCGAATGGTGGGATAATTCTTGGATAAAAAATAATATAACAGCTAAGATTGAAATGGTTAAATTATTACCGAATTGAAGATTAAAAAGGTAAATTATGAGTGAGCACAAAGTAAACAAAACAATCGAGCAGATCAACAAAAAAATAGCAGGCGGCGAGGCTGTTGTTGTAACGGCAGAAGAAATTATTGATATTGCAAATAAAGAAGGGGTTGTTAATGCCGCAAAAAAAGTTGATGTGGTGACCACAGGTACATTTGCACCCATGTGTTCTTCAGGAGCGTTTATAAATATCGGCCAGTCAAAACCCCTTATCAAGACAATGAAAACATGGATTAACAATGTCGAAGCATATTCGGGCCTGGCAGCAATTGACTGCTACCTGGGTGCCACGCAGCCCTGTGAGGATGACCCTTTGAACAAACGGCATCCAGGGGAATTTAATTACGGCGGCGGCCATGTTATTCAGGACCTTGTTGCGGGAAAACAAGTTCATATAAGGGCTGAAAGTTATGGAACAGACTGCTACCCCAACAGGAAAACGGAAAAGCTGGCTCAGCTCAAAGATCTTCCGTACGCCATGTTGTACAACCCCCGAAATGCCTATCAGAATTATAATTGTGCCATCAATAAATCGGATAAGATCAAGTATACCTATATGGGGACATTGAAATCTGATATGGGGAATGCCAACTATTCAACTTCAGGTGAATTGAGTCCGTTGTTAAATGACCCATATTTAAAAACCATAGGCCTGGGCACAAGAATTTTTCTTGGGGGAGCCCAGGGGTATGTTACATGGACAGGTACACAGCACAACGGAAACCCTGAGAGAGGGTTGAACGGGGTTCCGATCAGGCCTTCCGGGACATTGGCCGTCATGGGGGATCTAAAACAGATGTCTCCTGAATGGCTTGTGGGCCAGAGTTTCAGGGGATACGGGTGCTCCCTGTCCGTCGGGCTTGGTATCCCCATTCCTATTTTAAATGAAGAGATATTAAAATATACGTCTGTTTCAGATGACCAGTTGTTCACTCAGATTATTGATTATGGATACGACTATCCAGAAGGCGTCTCAACATCATACGGGCAGGTCAGTTATGCAGAGCTTAAAAGCGGGTCCATTATGATCAAAGGCAGGAAAATACCCACAGTACCTTTATCCAGTATGGTGAAAGCAAGAAAAATTGCCGATATTTTAAAGAAGTCAATTCAGAAAGCAAAATTCTTTTTAGGGCAGCCGCAGCATATGTTTTTTTAGAACCAAGTGATAAGGAAGTAGAATGTCAGAAAAGAAACAAAAGAGTTCCCTGCGTGAAAATACGGAAGCAATTATTATCGCAATTATTATTGCAATGTTTATCCGGACATTTATCGTACAGGCATTTAAAATACCATCAGGATCCATGTTGGAAACGCTGCAGATCGGTGACCAGATACTGGTCAATAAATTCATCTATGGCGTTAAAATACCATTTGCAGACGGGAAAACACTTATTCCGGTAAAGGAGCCCAGAAAAGGGGATATTGTTGTTTTCAAATACCCTGAAGATCCGACCAAAGATTTTATTAAAAGAGTCGTTGCAACAGAAGGGGATACATTGGAAATTATCAATAAAAAACTGTATGTGAATGATAAGCCGGTAGAAGGCGAGCATTATGCCATTTATAAAGATATTAAAACTTATCGAAATCAAAGGGATAATTTAAACAAAATAAAGATTCCAAAAAATAAATTATTTGTAATGGGTGACAACAGGGACAACAGCCATGACAGCCGTTTCTGGGGATATGTTGATCTGAAATCGATCCGGGGCAAGGCATTTATCATTTACTGGTCATGGAATAAAACCAAATTTGGTGTCAGATGGAATAGAATTGGGGACATTATAAGATAAGGGTGCCGCCATGCGATTTGAAAAAAAAGATGTTCTGGATATCCATTCACTTGAACCTCATGAGATTTCAATGATTCTTGATACTGCTGAAGGGATGAAGGAAATCAATGAACGGCCTGTTAAAAAAGTACCCACTTTAAGAGGTAAAACCATTGTCCTTTTTTTTCAGGAACCTTCAACAAGAACAAAGCTTTCCTTTGATACAGCAGCCAAGCGGCTTTCAGCGGACAGTATCTCGATTTCAAAAAGTTCTTCAAGTATTGTTAAAGGCGAAACCTTAATCGATACTGCCAGGAATCTTGAGGCAATGAAACCGGATGTTATTGTGTTAAGACACCCGGCTTCAGGT
Source organism: uncultured Desulfobacula sp. (assembly GCA_964343845.1). Classification (GTDB taxonomy): domain Bacteria; phylum Desulfobacterota; class Desulfobacteria; order Desulfobacterales; family Desulfobacteraceae; genus Desulfobacula. Next base: position 140,665 of record CAYFKW010000006.1, read on the forward strand.
GCGCCTCACTTAATATCAAAACATGTTAAATCTTCGGTCATTAATGCAGGAGATGGAATCCATGCTCACCCTTCCCAGGCGCTGCTGGACATGATGACCATTCGTCAGAAAAAAGGAAAGATAAGCGGGTTAAAGATTTCAATCATTGGAGATATTGAACATTCACGCGTGGCAAGATCCGATATTACCGGTTTTTCAAAAATGGGAGCCAATGTGAATATCTGTGCACCTGAAACCATGATCCCAATAGGAATTGAGAAATTAGGATGTACTGTATCACCTGACCTGGAATCCTGTATAGACGGAGCGGATGTGATTATGATGCTCCGCATTCAAAAAGAGCGTCAGGGAAATATTTTATTCCCGACTGAAAGGGAATATGCAACACTTTTCGGTTTAAATAAGGCACGACTGTCCCTGGCCAGTAAAGATGTCCTTGTGATGCATCCGGGACCGATGAACAGGGGGGTTGAGATAGCAAGTGATGTTGCAGACGCTGACTGTTCAATTATTTTAGAGCAGGTAACAAACGGTGTTGCACTGAGAATGGCCTTATTTTACCTTTTGGCAGGGGGGAGCAGACATGCGGATTCTGATTAAAGGCGCACGGGTTCTTGATCCGGGAAACATTGATGACCAGAAAGATATAGTGATTAATGACAACCTGATTGATGGCGTTCTTGATCCGGAAACAAATGAAGATACGACTGACACCCGTATTATTGATGCTCAGGGAATGATTGTCGTCCCTGGTTTGATCGATATTCATGTTCATTTAAGAGAGCCTGGACATGAGTACAAGGAAACCATTGAGACCGGCCTGACTCAACCAGCAAACGGCGGATTTACAGCAGTATGCTCAATGCCGAATACCCAGCCTGTAAACGACAACGGCCAGGTAACAAAGTTTATCATCAACCGTGCAAAAGAAGTCGGCCTTTCAAAAGTTTATCCAACCGGCGCTATTACCGCCGGGTCTATGGGAAAAACCCTTGCAGAAATATATGATATGAAAAAAGCAGGCATTGTTGCCGTAACCGATGATGGCAAGCCTGTTGATAATTCAAACGTGATGCGGCGGGCACTTGAATACTGCAAAGGCGTCGGTATGCCTGTATTCATCCATGCAGAAGATTTTTCAATTGCTGACAACGGGTCCATGAATGAGGGCCCTTTTTCGACTTTCTGGGGGATTAAAGGTATTCCCAATGCAGCAGAAAGCATAATGGTTGTCAGGGATATCGCCCTGAGTGAATTAACAGGAACGCCGATCCATTTCTGCCATATCAGTACCAAAGAATCGGTTGAAGCCATTCGGCAGGCAAAAAAAAGAGGAGTACGTGTCACCTGTGAAACTGCCCCCCACTATTTTACATTAACAGATGAAGACGTAAAAGAGTATAACACCAATTTTAAGATGAATCCCCCTCTGCGGTCCGAACAGGACCGGCAGGCTGTAATAGAAGGCCTCCAGGATGGAACGATAGACTTGATTGCCTCGGACCATGCCCCCCACAGCATTGTCGAGAAAGACCTGGAATTTGATCAGGCTGCATTTGGTATTGTTGGATTGGAGACATCTCTGCCCTTGTCATTAAAACTTGTTCAGGATGGTATCATTTCTATGGCAGACCTTGTCATTAAAATGGCAAAAAAGCCTGCAGAAATTATTGGAATCAACAATGATATCAAACCGGGCAGTGTCGCTGATTTAACAATTATTGATCCAGAACATGCCTATACTGTTAACCCTGATACATTCAAATCAAAAAGTAAAAACACACCATTTGGCGGTAGAAACGTCAAAGGCAGCGCATTTTTAACTATGGTGAACGGGAAAATTGTTTATAAAAGGGATACATAACCAAAAGTGAGATAGATACAATGAACGCCACCCAAAATATCCTCGTGGTTGATGATGAATTAAGTATGAGGGAGTTTCTTGATGTCCTCCTGTCCAAAGAAGGGTATAAAGTATCCAGTGCAAAAAATGGGAAGCAGGCATTAAACCTCATCCGGAAACATAACTATGATCTTGTATTATCTGACATACGGTTGGGCGATATCACCGGCCTGGAAGTACTAAAGGAAGCCAAAAAAAAGAATGCAGATACGGTTGTGATCATGATATCGGCTTATTCCACAACCGAGATCGCGGTAGAGGCAATGAATGAAGGGGCGTATGACTTTGTGCCCAAACCCTTTGATAATTTGGAATTAAAGCAGACCATTGATAAGGCATTAGAACTAAAAAGCCTTGACCAGGAAAGAGAACAAACATTCTCGAACCTTGAACAGAACAAACATTTTGATAAAATTATCGGTCAGAGTCCTGGAATGAAAGCGATTTTTAAACGGATTGCTCAAATCGGCCCCACTAAAACCAATGTTTTGATTACAGGTGAGAGCGGGACAGGAAAAGAATTAATTGCCAGGGCCATTCATGAAAATTCAGATAGAAAAGATGAGCCGTTTGTGGTTGTCAATTGCGGCGGCATTCCTGATACGCTGATGGAAAGTGAATTTTTCGGCCATGTGAAAGGATCTTTCACAGGGGCAATCAGTGACAAGAAAGGATTGTTTGAAGCAGCAAATCAGGGCACCATTTTTTTAGATGAAATTGGTGAGTTATCTCCACTGCTGCAAGTCAAACTGTTGAGAGCTGTTCAGGAAACGTCTTTTAAACCCGTGGGCGGCACTCAGGAAATTGACGTGGACGTGAGAATTATTTCAGCAACCAACAAAAAACTCGAACAGGAAGTCATAGAGGGCAATTTCAGGGAAGACTTGTTCTTCAGGCTGAACGTTATCCCTATCAAGGTGCCGCCATTAAGAGACCGAAAAGGGGATATAAAACTTTTAGCTGAGCATTTTACAGAACAATATTCAAAAAAAATGGGAAAAGATATAGTGAAACTGTCTTCCTATGCCATTGATTTTCTAAATAAGTATATCTTCCCGGGCAATGTCAGAGAACTGGAAAATTTAATAGAACGAAGTGTTGCGCTGTCATCCACCAATATTATCCTTCCTGAAAGCCTGACGATTTCCATGCACAAAAAGCGCAGATGGGTTGAAGGGATAGGCGACAGGCGGTTTGACCTTGACGAAGTGGAACAGGGTGTTGATTTAGATGATGTCCTGTCAACAATTGAAGCGGCCTATCTGAAAAAAGCCATGGAACTGGCTGGCGGTAATAAAAGCAAAGCTGCTGATTACCTTAACCTCAGTTTAAGATCCATGCGGTATCGATTGGATAAATCTGAATTATAGCAGCAGTAACTGATACAGGCCATGCCCGTTTTTATAAAATATTTTTTCGGTGTGTTCTTCAAAAAAGCGTTTGATTTTTTCTTGTTCTGCCGCGTTATAGCTGCTTTTTAACCATGCATTGAAGTTAGGGATATTTATAACAAAATGGGTGAAGTTTTTATCTGTTAATTTTCTGGCCATCTCATTTATATTTTCAGAGTCTGACACAATATGCTTAAACAGTGAGTGATCGAAACGGATGTCATGGTCTGAATAATACATGCGATTCCCCAAAAAGAAAGATAACAACTTGATTTTACCGCTGAGGTTTTTATTGGCGTAGTTTAACGCTGCATATTCCGGCCTGAATTTTTCAATATAGTCTGCACGGCTGATTTCATCAAAAATATATGGGATGGGATCAATTTTCTTATACAATTGGTAGATATAAATACTGTTCAGCATGGCGATGATAAACAGCACAGAATAGACGGAAAGCTTTTTTAACTGCCATGTATCCACATCAGGCCGCGCTGCTGACCTTTTAGTGTTCGTTAATGCCAAAGATATATTTTTCAGCCCGAACGCCGATAAAATTGTCAATGGAGGGATGGCAGGGCCAATCCACCTGATACGCATATCCTGCATAAAAAAAACGATTAAAACATAAAGGGCTGAAAAAATGAGAAAAATCCTGTTCGAAAACTGGGATCTGCCTGTCTCTCTATTTGGCAATAGAAACGCAAAAATGGGTAAAATTAAAAGCAGCGGGTTTAATTTTCCGTCAAAAAGTTCTGGATTGTCATCTTCACCTTGAAAAAAGATCCTGATGGGAATGGTTGCTGTCTTTATGAAAGATTCTTTATAAATGATCTTACGGGCAACAAAATGGCTCATTTGTTTTTCCATTGAATGATTGGGCTGGGTCTCAAGTTCATTCTTTGAGTTAAAAACAGTATCATAAAGCGGGTACAAAGGGTTCCCTGTCCATATATAGTTTTTTACGGCCCATGGTGAGAAGATGGTTAAGGAAATGATCAGAAAAACCAATCCAGCGCCAACCGCTTTTAATTGGATGTTTTCTTTTGAGTTCCTGATCAATTTTTTTTCTTTATTTATGTAAATTATCGGGGTGAGAAGGGTTAACAGAAAAAAAGTGATCAATCCATTATATTTCGTACTCAAAGCCAGACCGCAGCAGAGAGCGGCCAGAAACAGCCATTTAAACCTGAAATGACTATCATGCCAGGTTAATAAAAAAATCAAGGAAGCCGTAGAAAAAAAGATTAGTCCAAGATCAACATAGACAGATACCGACAGTTTGACAATAACAGGTATTGACAGGAAAAAAAGTGCAGCAATTAACCCATATGCGGCATCCAGCTGTTTTCTTAGATAAACAAATAAGGCTGCAGCAGTCAGAAGTGCGAATGAAAAATGGAGATATTTGGGAATAATATCCAACCCAGACACCATTGGGATGCAATACAGTAAATCCAGCAGCTGTGGATAATATGAATAGATGATATGCGGGATTTCAACGATACCCCCATTCTGGACGTACAATTTAGGGACCGGCAGGTGATGCGTCAGCGCATCCCTGCTTACAGGCGGAACTGAGCACATTAATGCTATGAGTGCTATAAGTGCACATAATAATAAAATGACAATGCCATGTTTTTTTAAAAAGTGAGTCATTTTATTATTGAATAGAGAACCTCTGATGGGATTTGCCCGGTATAGACTTTGTTTTCGATTATATATGACGGCGTTCCGCTCATCTGATGCTTGAGGCCGGATATAATATCCCGATGAAGCTTTTTTCTTACTGCCGACGAATGAATATTTTTTCTAAGCTTTTCTAGATCAAGTCCTGTTTCTTTTGCAATTTTTCTGAGGTATATGGCCTTATAGCCCATGTTATACTGGTATAAATAATCGTTTAATTCCCAGAATTTATTTTCTTCGGCTGCAAAAATAGCAATGGAGGACAAGATTCCTGAACCAGGGTGAATTGCTTTTTTAACAATAGGGTTAACATCCTGATCCATGGGAAAATGTTTATGGACAAGGCGAATTTTGCCAGGATTTTTCATTATCAGATCGCGCAAGTAAAAATGCATTTTTCTGCACTGAAAGCACATGTAATCTGCATATTCAATAATGGTCAGCTCAGGATTTTCAGCACCAATCCATGGACTGCCGTCTTCCAGAAAACCAGTATTTAAAGCGGTTTTATCGATTGTGGTCTGCGTCATGTTCCAATAACTGGGCATAAATATGATAAGCAGGATGGTGCATAAAATCAGAGGGGAATAATGGGTTAAAGCTTTAAGCTTATTTGATGTCCAGAAGTCAAGATCTTCTTTGAAAAGGATCGCCCAGCGCCTCTTTTCAAACCGCTGTTTAATAATCCAGGTCATGTATAATAGCGAAAAATTAATGCCATAGCTTACCAGACACAAAATACAATAAGATTTTATTTTCACGCCTGAAATGATACCCAGAACAATGCTGATGGAACTGAATAGCAGGCCAATGGATATCAGGGTAGGAAACCGGGCCATGGTGTGTGTCTTTAAATTAAAAGAAAAGGCCAGGGTCAGGAGCAGGAAGCTGTATCCAACAATGCCCCAGATGGGTACAGGAATATTGAAAAAGATGGCGTAAGGGCTCTGGGACACTGTATCACAGTTAATCGCTTTTGAAATGGCACAGAAACTGGAATATCCGATATCGGTATACACTTTATAGTGAGAAAAAGACAGATATGCTGAGACAAGTATTCCTGAAACAACAAGACCAATGACAAAACCAACATAAACAAATATTGGAAAAGGTTTTATATTTTCAGCATCGCGAACAAACATCCTGATATTTTAAATTGCAATTTCCCTGTTATTGAAGTCAAAAGTCTAATAACGTTGATAAACAAATTCATTGCAGCCAAGCCCGAAGCCGACATAATAATGATTAATCAGCTTAAATCCATTTTGTTCGATTACAGCATTCATTTTTTTTGGAGTTGATACTTCAAACGGATATCCGCCTAACCAGTCGACCATATCATACCATAAGTTCATACCTCTTTTGGTTCTCTTCCTGTTAGCGTATTTTATCCACATTACAATGGTACCCAGGCCGACAAAATAGGGCGCATAGATTATTTTAAGCGGTGTCTGCAGCCTGGGATATCTGTTGTAGATATGTTTGATAACCCACCAATAACGGCTGATGAATCCTTCATCATTATAAATTGCTAAAAAAAGCTTTCCTTTCTCACTGACAGTGCTGACTGCATTGTCAATTGCCATCCACATCTGACCCGTATGATGCAACACACCCCATGAATAAACAACATCAAATTTGCCTAATTTTTTTATGTAATGTAAATCAAGAACCGACCCCTGGTCCACTGTCCAATTGTCGTCTAGGGGAAAGAATTTCTGTTTTAAAGCAAGGGTACATTCAACAGACTGTGTATCATAATCAAAAGAAGTAACCTCTGCCCCAAGACAGCGCGCTGCCAAAGAAAACAATCCGCTTCCGGACCCGATGTCGAGAAACCGTAAACCGTTGAGATCTTCAACCTTTAACATTTTTTTAAGCGACGACTTTGCTGCTTCAATTTTTTTATCATCTATTTCTTTTAAATAATTGTGCCAGTTTTCACCGAATTTAAACCGGTCGCCGCTGGAAACTTCATTTTTGTGACATTTTGCTGTAGACGTATCTGTCATTTTTTTACCAAGATTCAGAGTGCTTGTCGCATTTAAGGTTTTTGCTCTCAACAGACAGTTTAACTGACAAACCATAGGATACAGCAGGGTTTTCTGTCAAGAATCTTATTGTTACACATGGATTGCATGTGTTTGTTTTCCAGTTTTAAAGAGATATCCGGATAGTTTTTTAAATAAACTTTTAATACAGGGTCAAGTATCTGTTTTGAAATGGGCGCCAGTTTAGGATTGTTGGTCAAGTTCTCAATCCCGTACATAATCTGATCTTTTGAAAACAGTTTAAACAGCAGGCTGATATAGTGCTCTGATAGTTCATCTTCTCCAGACCGTATGCTGTTTTCAATTAAAACCAAATAAAATGTCATATCATTTGAATACGCTTTAATCGATTCAAGCAGCAGCTTTTCAGCTCTCTGATAGTAACCGGAAAGGCTTAAAGCGACACAGGTATTGAGCAGGACAGAAGGTTCCCCCGGTTTTAGTTCATAGGCTTTTTTAAAGTGGTTTAATGCGGTTGTATAATCTTTTTCCCATAAAAGTATATGTCCCTTTAAATTGTGGTAGAGGGCAATATTTTCATTCTTTTTAATAAGGAAATCAATTTGCTCATGTGCATAATCAAAATTTTTCATGGCAATGAGAGCTTTTGCAAAATCTTTTCGGATCTTTAATTTTTCAGGTGCTGTTTTAATCGCTTCCTCATAAAAATGAATGGCCTTTGGATTGTTGCCTTTAAATTCAAAATAAATATTTGCCATATTATTATAAATATCAGCTTTTATTTCTTTAGACGGGAAATGTTGTTCAAGAGAGGATTCAAACAGTTGTAATGCCATATCATATCTCTTGGGGTGGGTACTATTGTCACCCCAGGCAAGTTTGATCGCAAGAATATTGGAGACCCTGGCATTGTTAGGCGCCTTGGTAATTGCATCAGACCAGAGGGTAAAATCATTTTTCCAGACGTTATTCCGCAAATAGGCGTTGATTGAAAAAAAGGATATCAGCAATAGAGAAAAACACAGAACAGACGTAAAAGCAATTTTATTTGTCCTGTAATAAGTTGATCCAAGTTTACAGATCCAGAATGAAAGGGGAAGGAACAGGAAAAATGACGGCAGGTAATTGCGATGTTCAAAAATGATTTCCAGGCCGATAATACTGGATTCAATGATGTGGTTTAAAAAAAAGAATAAGACTGCAAATGAAAGCAGGGGGAACTTTTGAGAATGATAAAAGGAAAATCCAATCATGAATGCAATGGCCAGTATTGAAGGAAGGGTTGTCCAGGGGGTAAAGACTGATGATGAAAGTGTTATGTCATGTGCAATTGAAAAGCGGCCGGCTAATGGAAAAAAAATTTGAGAAAGATGGAACATAACCACTCTCGGCTCAGCAAGCAGCCGTTCAACCAAAGTAAACGTTCTATGATCATATGAGGTTAAAACTGAAAATGGATTGCCCTTTAAAAAAAAGAATGTACCAAACAAAAAAATGGCACCGAGAATCAGTGAAACTGTCAGAACAAGTGCCAGCTTCGTCTCTTTTTTATAAACGGACTGGAAAAAAATAGTTTCTGTCAAAACAATTGAAAGCGGCAGCATTACAGCATTTGATTTCGAATATATGGCCAGGATATATGATAAAATGGCCAGGGTGGCAAATAACATTTTCTGCAAGAACCCGTTGCAAAGCCGTGCTTTAATGTAAGCCCACATGCCCAGAATGTAAAAAAATGCAGCAAGCTGTGCCATCCTTTGGACAATGTAAGAAACAGCCTGTGTCTGAATCGGGTTTGTGGCCCAGAGCAGGCTGGCCAGAACGCAGACATAAACAGGATTTATATTTTCAGCAAATTTTGTATTTGGTGTTTTAAAAAGCTGAATCAGGAAAAGATAAATAAAAAAAGCTGTAAAAATGTGAACAGCGATATTAACAACATGATACCCGAACACGTTGTCTTTGCCGAAATACCAGTTTAAGGCAAACGTAAAACAGGCGACCGGCCGGTACATTTTATCATTGAGTTCGCCTGGTTTATTAACATTTGTATATAAGGTGTTGATGAGATCTGCAAACGACAAAGAATTTAAATGAAGGTAATCATTGTTGAGGATATTGGGCTGATCGTCAAGATGCCATGACGCATTGAATGTATTTGAATAAACCAGGACGATGACACAGGCAAGCAATATAAATACAATTATAGGTGAAGGATTTTTTCTTATATCGTCAGAAGGTTGTAATTTCACAGTATTAAATATCTATATTGTTTAATACTAAAAATGCAATAAAAAAAGAGCGGCTTTTTTAAAAGCCGCTCTTTTTTTAAATTAAACGCTAAATGTAGTTACTGAATTGAGAGCACTTTGGAATAAACATTCGCACCACTCCAATTTGAACTTGCACCCTGGTAGTCACCGGGGCAGCGACCTGATAAATCACTAACCGTAATCGTGATATTAACACTGGGGTCAACCGACGTAATGGTAAATGTGTTCACCATGCCTGGTACGCCGACATCATTGCTGTTGATATTCGTATGAGCAGGGATTGCAAAATAGTCAGCAATCGCTCCCGCAATAGCAGCAGCATTGGCTTCTGCATCAGAACAGAACGCCTTGTTCCTGTATGCAATAAAGTTTGGGATTGCAATAGCTGCAAGAATACCAATGATAGCGATGACTATCATCAGCTCGATTAATGTAAAACCTTTTTTGTTTGATCGTTTAAGCATTGTATGCCTCCTTTGTTTATAATTATATTATTTCTGTTATAATTTTTGTTTGATTATCGTTACTGCACAAAGAATGCCAACCCATAAGCTTGTAAAAATTTACAATGATATAAGCAGGTTAATGAGACAGAGGTGATGATTTGAAAAATTAAAACTTAAATTATATTAACAATTCTTGGTATTTAAATACAAATTTTGTCAGGAATAGATCTTACTGCAGTCTTGTATTTTTTTTAATGCGTTTTTTAAGTGCTGCAAGTACTGTTGTTGAGTGGCTGAATGGTAGGCTTTTAAGGCTTCTGTCCTCATAGTTGTTTATTAAGAAAATGGATTTTTCAAGCGAGTTATATCTTATAAACAGGTCAAGATAGTTGTCTCCAGCAGCATTGTCCCCCATTAGAAAACGATTTTCAGCTAAATACAGATAAATATATGGATATTTGGTTTTTTGTGATTTGATTAAATGAAGGGCCCGGCGATAAAACCAGAAACTTTGATTGTAATAAGTTAATGATTCAAGCGCTTTTCCGACAAGCAGGCAGGTGTTCCAGTTTTCATGATTTTTTTTCAGTGATATCTGTAAGATTTTCAATGCCTGATCATACTGGCCTGTGGTTATTAAAATTTTAGACTTGGTGTTGAGAAAATCAGGAATATCATTGTTCATAATTTTGATAGCAGTGTTGATGTGATATAATGCTTTTTCAGGCTTTTTCAGCAAAAAATACTGGTTTGCCAGATAAAAATGACCGCTTGATATTAAGTTTCTGGTCGCCTTCAGTTCTAATAATTCAGGCGTATCTCTGGTTTGGGTATTTAACATACTCAAATAATTTAGTGTGGCATTGATCGATTTTTCAATGTTGTTGGATTTTTCATATGTGACACTAAGTCCGGTCCACAGCATTGCTTTTTCAAACAGATTGTACGATGCTTTTTTTGTCAGACCGGTGTGAAAATAGTGCCGTGCCTTTTCAAGATTTTTTGAGCTCTCCCGTGTATAATGCCAGCCTAACTGGGCATAGGGGCGGATTAAATCCGGAGAAGATTTTATACTGCTTTCCCACAGTGATTTATGTGATTTCCAGTCAGCATTTCTTTGATAGGTTGAAAAGCCAACTAAAAAAAATAAACAGAATAAAAAAAGAAATAATAAACTTGAAATCAGTTTGTTCTGTTTCTGGTACTGGGTCATAAGTTTACACATGCCATAAGACAAAGGAAGGAAAATAAAAAAGGAAGGCAGGTAATTGCGATGTTCAAAAACGAGTTCCAGAGAAAGAAAGGTAGATTCAACCAGGTGATGCGAAAAATAAAATAAAAGCGGAAAACCGATGAAAGGATACCTCCGGCATGTAACAATTGAAAAAATGACGATTAACGTAATGGCAGCAATGGCTGCAAATGTAGATAACGGATTGAATAAAGAGTTCGACAGTAAAAAAGAATGGGTGATGGAAAACTGCCCCGGAATAGGGTAGAAAAGTTGAAAAAGATAGAACAGCAGAATTCTTGGCTCTGTCAGCAGTCTCTGTTCAAGGGTAAATGGCCGGTAAGCATAAGAAGATAGTATTTTGTCCGGACTCATTGTACAGAATGAAAATACGATGAAAACAGCAGCCAGGATCGCTAGAACAGAAAATATCCGAACTGGATGAGATCGAATAACGGCAACCCCGTCAAGGAAAAAGAATTCTATCAGGACAAGGGCAACCGGAAAAAGGACAGCATTTTCTTTGGTTAAAAAGGAACAAAAGAAAATAAACAACGAAAAAATCAGGAAGTGTTTTCTGTTATTATCCTGACTTGCGCTGCGGAATTTGAGGTAAGCCCATATCCCAATGATATAAAAAAAGGCGGACAGGGACGCCATCCGTTGAACAATATAGGTGACAGCCTGTATTTGAATCGGATGGATCGCCCAGAGAAATGTGGCTGTGGCAGCGATGTTTTTTATCTCATTTCTTTGAAACTGCTGATGGTTAAAGCCGAGCAGAAGGACAAGGGTCTTAAAAAGGAAGATGCCTGTTAAAATGTGGACAGCTAAATTAAACAGGTGATATCCTGTAACATTAAATCTGCCGACGTAATAATTCAGCGCCAGTGAAAAACAGCTTATCGGTCTAAAGAGTTTTTTGCCGCTGCCTCTGTCTATAAAAAAAGTGTTTAAGATATTCTTTGCAGATAGACTGTGGAGGTGGAGTTCAGGCCTTTCAACGATTTGGTTGCTGTCATCAAGAATGAATGGGACCTGAAATGTATTTGAATAGATAATGACGATGCATACGCTCATTAAAAAAAGAAACAAAAGAGAAGGATACTTTGAGATTTTTTCCATGTTATTCGTCCAGCTTAATTACCTGTTTTCTGAAAGCGCATGATGATTCGCTGTTTATTTGTATCATAGACATCATTCATTCATAAATGACCAACAGTAAATCATAATTCTGATACTGCTGCAATCATTTAAATGAATTTACCGTCAGGGATATCAAAACCAAACTGCTGTTTTGCGTATGAAACAAACCATGGCTGGTTTTACCAATTAAAGTTGACAAAAAAAGGGTTCATACTTTATATGTTGAGCATGAAAATCTTAATTCTGACGACCTCTTTTCCGGTATCCAGGAATTCTGTCAGCGGTATTCAGGCTGGTTGAAGCAATGTCCCGGTTTATCGATACAAAAGTGTTAACACCATCACCTGGACCTGACACTCAATTGGATAAACCATGGTATTCAAAAAAAATAAGTATTAAATATATACGGTATGCCCCAAAAAAATTTCAGAAATTGTGCCATAATCCAGGGGGTATCCCGGAAGCGCTTAAAGAAAATAAATTTTTACTATTGCTGGTTCCGTTTTTGCTGACCAGCATTTTTTTTGCAGCGTTGCGAGAGGCCAAAAAAGCAGACATTATTCATTCCACTTGGGCAGTTAACGGGTGTATCGCAGGGATTGCCGGATGGATAACAAAAACACCGGTGCTGACCACGTTAAGGGGATCGGATATCAAACGGGCTGCTTATTCCATTACGGACCGGTTGTTTTTAAAAGTCTGCCTGTCTTTGAGTGAGCGTATTATTGTTGTAAGCCAATCGATTGAAGGGTATATAAAAGACCAATACCCGGAATACAGACAAAAAGTAAAAATGATAGCAAATGGCGTAAGCCGGGATTTTTTTTTAATTAACCGGGACAAACAATTCGAAAAAAGAAACACTACATTCGGGCTCATTTTCATAGGGAGCCTTTCGGCAAACAAAGATGTGGCAACAATTGTAAAAGCTGTATCCAAAATTGATGCATCAAAGAACATCCGTTTGTCCGTTTTTGGAGAAGGCCCGGAAAAAAAAAGGCTGATCCACCTTTGTCAGCAGTTGGATATATCAAATAAAGTAAAATTTTTTGATTTTATTGCCCCGGATCTAATCCCTTTTCAATTGCAGCATCATGATGTTTTTATATTGAGCAGTCACAGCGAGGGAAGACCCAATGTCGTCATAGAGGCCATGGCAGCAGGACTCCCGGTTATTGCAACGGATATCGGTGGTGTTAATGAGCTGGTTTTAAACGGTCAGACAGGCTTGTTGTACAAACCTGGGGATTCAGAACAACTGGCAGATCATATTTTGAAATTAAATAAAAATCCCATGCTTCAAAAAACCATGGGAGTCAATGGCCGGAAGGCTGTCATCGACCTTGATATGACATGGGATGTGACAGCAGGTCATTATCTGAACGAATACAACCACCTGTTAAGCAGAAGTGTGGAATAAAATTTTATCGATGGGATGAGGCTGTAAGGTAGCTCTTGAAAACAAACCACCGGGTGACCGGTTCTTAAACAGGAAAGGGTTTTAATACGAAATTGCTGGTTGCAGTAATCCAGACTTTTTTGTAATGTCATATCCATGTGCGGTCTGATTTTTAGCTATAAAAAAGGAATTCATAAGCAGGTACTGGTAGAGACAGCCAGTCGGTCCCTGGACAAAATGCGGCATAGGGGACCTGATGATCAGGGGATATGGAGTTCCCTGAACACAGTGATTGGCCATTTGCGCTTGTCCATCATTGACCTTTCCGGCAGCCGTCAGCCCATGATTGACCCAGGTGAAAGATTCATCCTGGCCTACAACGGGGAAGTCTATAACTATAAAGAGCTGCGCGCTAAACTTGAATCAAAATGGGAATTTAAAACCAACGGTGACACAGAAGTTATCCTTGCCGGACTCATTCTTTATGGTGATACATTTTTAATGCAGATGGAAGGAATGTGGGCTCTGTCTTTTTGGGACTCTCAGACACAGTCTTTAATATTGTCCCGCGATAGAATGGGGAAAAAGCCGTTGTTTTATCAGTTAGAAAACAATGATTTCTCATGTGCATCAGAGCTGAATTCTTTAAGATGTTTCTGCGCTTCCCCCTGGCAGGAAGATCTGGATAGTACTGCAGATTATCTTCGCTATGGATATTTTCTGCCTGGAACAACTATTTATAAAGGTGTTAAAGAAGTCTTACCCGGTCATGTTTTAAAGTGGACACCTGGGGGTCAAGTTGACCAGAAACCATTCTGGTCTTTACAAATCGGGAAATTTGTCGGATCAAAAAAACAGGCCTGCCAGCAGCTTCGCGAGACATTGATTCAATCGGTTGAGCGCCGCCTGGTATCTGACGTCGAGGTTGGCGCTTTCCTTTCCGGCGGTATTGATTCATCATTAATTGTTTCAATCCTGGTAAGTGAATTGGGAAAAAAAATTAAAACGTTTACCATTGGGTTTAAAGAAAAATCCTATGATGAAAGCGAATATGCCCGCCAGGTTGCCCTGAAGTTTGATACAGATCATTTTAAAAAACAGTTTGATCATTGGGACCGGGATACCCTTATCTCATTAATTCTTGATCATGTTGGACAACCTTTTTCCGATTCATCGCTGCTGCCTACGTCAATGGTTTCTCAGGTGGCTTCGGAAAAAGTCAAAGTGGTGCTGTCGGGCGATGGCGGTGATGAAATGTTCAGCGGGTACCAGCGGTACCAGGCCAGGGCATTACTGCGGTGGTATACAAGACTTCCCAATATAGCAAAAAAAAATATAGAAAACCTGGTAAGGGTATTTCCTGAGCCCATGGCGCATCACAGTAGAAGCCTGATGAAAAAAGCCCATCTATTTATTGATATTGTCAACCGGCAGCACGATGAAACACCGTATGTTACCCCGATATTATATACCCATAGGGATTTCAATATCCTGGTACCTGATTTGAAAGGCAGAGGACATCCTCCACCAGGTTTACCAAGAGAGACGTGTGAGAATACAATTCAGGAAATGATGGCTGCAGATGCACTGATCTACCTGCCGCAGGATATCATGACAAAAGTAGACCGGGCAAGCATGGCGCATTCTATTGAAGCCAGGGCACCCTTTTTGGACAGAGAAGTTGTTGAGCTTGCCTTCTCTTTACCGGTTCACTGGCACCGAAGAGGGATCAAGGGCAAGCGCATGCTTAATGAAACTTTCTCAGATCTTTTACCGGACACCATATGGAACAGGCGGAAACAGGGATTTGGTGTTCCAATTCATCAATGGTTCCGGGCAGATCTTGGAGACCATTTAGTACAATTACTTGAAGAAAACCACTCTCCTTTGAACATTTCAGAAGTAAAGAACATGTTAATGACCCATAAGGCAGGCAAAAGGGATCATGGGTATCGGTTGTGGAATATATATATTTATTTGATTTGGAGGGATAGACTGTATAATGGCAAAGATTCTCACTTGCTATTACCGTCCTAAACCGGGTGGATTCTGTAAGCGGCTCTTTCGTTCAATAGATGCGTTGCTGAAAAATGGTCACATTGTTCATTATCTGGCTGTTGTTCCATTTCCAATATCCCATCAAAACTGTTATTATCATCATTTCCCCTGGCCGGAAAAGAAAGCAGATACCCTGCTTTTCTGGATTGTTTTCCATCTTACAGCTCCGCTGGTCCTGTTATGGATAGGGATACGGCACAGGATTACCCATATTTTTGCATTTGGGCATACATATGGTTTTATGTTTCAACCGCTGCGCTGTATAAAAAAAAGCCCTTTATCTTTATTTTTGCGGGCCGATACATTAAAAAATCATACACTTAAACAAGTTCCAAAATGGCTGATCACCATCGATAAAGTAATTGAAGGGATGGCCATAACAGGGGTTCGGTTATATGGCGTGTCAAAAGAACTGGCAATAAGTATCCCCAAACGCCATACCATTTTCAAACCAGTGTTTTCAAAGGTGTTTACCAATGATATTAAAAAACTGCCTTCAGATTCATCACATACACAACCGTATACTTTACCATTAAGAATAGGATGCGTTGGTATTTTAGAAAAAAGAAAAAATCAAACACTGCTGATGGACATGATGCAGCAGGTCTCAT
Source organism: uncultured Desulfobacula sp. (assembly GCA_964343845.1). GTDB lineage: Bacteria > Desulfobacterota > Desulfobacteria > Desulfobacterales > Desulfobacteraceae > Desulfobacula. The sequence continues at coordinate 156,821 of CAYFKW010000006.1, forward strand.
CTGATAAAGCCCATCTGTTTTTGTATGGCGTCGGGCCTGATAGAGATTTTCTGGAAAAAAAAATTAAAACTGATGAATTGTCTGAAAAGGTGTCCTTAATGGGATGGGTAGATGCACAGATCATCTGGAACAGCATTGATTTATTGTTGATGCCCTCACTGCACGAAGGGTGTCCTAATGCTGTATTGGAAGCCCTGGAGAAAGGGATTCCGGTTCTCGCAAGCCGTATTCCTGAGCACATGGAAACCCTTCCTCAGTCACAGCTCATAAAAACAGAAACATCAGAATGGGCCAAAGGGTTACGTAAAATCATAGATGATCCGGAAACTGAGCTGAACCTGATGCAGAAGAATCAATTACCATACGCAAAATCATTTTGTTTTGACTGGGACAGCGAAGTGTGCAAGAGAATTCTGAAATGAAAAAATTAAAATTCCTACACTGGTCTCCGGCATTTTCAATTACAGCAGTCAACTTGATTGCAAGGGCAATGCATTTGATTGTATTTATTGCCATTGGAAATCGATTTGGTTCAGATACTCATACTGACAATGTTTTTCTGATTCAGGCCCCTTTATTGATTTTAATGTCTGTAGCCACCGGTTCTGCAGAAACGGTGATCATGCCGTCAATGCACCGTGCGTTTATAACCAAAAGTGCAAGTAATCTGCTTGTATCCCTGGTTCGCCGGGCAGTGACTGTTGTTATTCCAATAACTGTTTTTTTGTTGATTGTATCTGCTTTTATCACACATGGAGCAAGCCCGTTTATTTATATTATATTAGCACCCATGCCGCTGTTGGCAACATGTTCATCCATTTATATGGGGGTATTAAATGCAGAAAAGAACCATTTAAAAGCGGTTACCGGCCCCTTGTTTGGCGTTGCCCTATCTATGCCACTGGCATTTTTACTGCCCATTACCCCCTTAAACCTGGCCTTTATCTTTCTTTCGTTTGAATTTGGAAGGTTTTCTGGATTATGGTTATTATCAAAAAAGAAAATTCTCCAGTATAGGACAGAGCATCATGCATCTGCAGAAAATATAATACCGTGGGCACTGTCAGGAGCGAAATTTCAAGCTGTTGGATCTCTTATCTTCGCCCTAAACCCGTTTGTGGACTTCCTTTTTGCAAAGCCATTGGGTGTAGGAGCGATCACCCAGGTTGAATATGCCAGCCGGTTATGGAATCTGGTACCAGTATTATTCAACGGGCCTCTCATATTATTTTACTCAAAGGTGAGCCGATTAGCATCTAATAACATTATAGACCGAAAGCAGATTCATTATCAGGCAGTCAAGCTGTTCTGCCATGCGCTGCTGCTGAGTGTTGTTTCAATTTTAATGTGTAAGCCTGTCATCCATCTGCTATACGGGTTCGGTCGAATGGATGAAATCAGTCGAATAGCCCTGTCAGAACTTTTATCCTGTTATTTGGCCGGTGCCGGACCTTTTATTGGCGGGCTGGTATATGTAAGGGCGTTGAGCGCAGAAGGACGATTTAAAATTATATCCATAATCGCAGTGTCAGGTGTGCTGTTTAATTGCATTTTTAATGCTGTATTTATTCACTTTTATGGACTGAATGGTATAGGATTGTCCACTGCCGGGACGTATCTGGTAATGATGATTTTTTTGGTATGGCGTACCGGCAAAACATAAGTTTAATTCTATGGAGATGATGACACATGATTTTAGATTCCAGAGGATCTGTGCAGAATACGTTTTTAACTGAAGAAGTTAAAAACTGTATTCTTTGCAACAAGCCCGGTACTCAGTCTGATATTGAATTTTCTAAAAGGCTGGGGTTAATCGATCCATTTGATATTAAAATATGTGCTGGATGCAACCTCAGGTGGTTAAGCCCCAGACCAACCTTAGAAGAATATGATAAGATTTATACGGACAAGTTCTATTTTGGAGGCGATCAGTCAGTGGAATCTATTTCAGAGCTGTCCATCATACGGGGGCCATATTTCAGGTCAAGAGTGAAACAGTGCGAAAAAATTTTTCCTCGCAAAAAATTAAAGATCCTTGATATCGGTTCTGCAACAGGTGCATTTGTTCATGAAGCATTAACATTAGGTCACCAGGCTGATGGTGTAGAAGTATCAAGAGAGGCGATAAAAAAAGCAAATCAGAAATATGGAATTGAATTGATCCATGGATCGATCAATGAAATCAAACAGGTTGACTATTATGATGTGGTTCATCTCAACCATGTCCTGGAACACATGCCGGATCCCAATGACAGCATTGCGCATTGTCATCGGTTTTTAAAGAATGGGGGACTGCTGATTATCGAGGTTCCCCAACAGTTTTTAAATGATCTGGATCGATTAAAATCTGTTCTAAAGATGTCCAAACAGCCTGAATTTAACGCATATTCATTGCACCATACCTATTTTTTCTCGCCCAAAGCGCTGGCAAGTATCATCGAGAACAACGGCTTTAGTGTGATTCAACTTCATACTGCAAATTCAAACCGAACACCTTTGTATCCGTTTAGTTTGAAAAATTTGATTCTAAGAAGCTATTTATGGGTTTCAGATACACTGCGCAAAGGTGGTAATATCATTGAAGTGTATGCAAAAAAGACATCTGCAGATCATTAGATTCCCATAGCTTTAGAAAAGTAAACTGGTTTAATGCCATTCCTTCCCCCTGCCAGTCATCTGTACAAGTCGAAAATTGACTGAAAATCTCTATAAATGTGCATTCTTCAGGAGCAGTCATATGAGAAGCGTTACAGAAGAAAAGTGTCAGGGTTTTTTTATTTACGGCTCTGAATATTTCGAAGCTTTAAATATATTTTGATAATAAAATCATAGGTAAGGGCTTCTACAGGGTATTTAAAAAATCTGAATTTAAACCTCAATTTTGCGAAAATTGAAAATAATTTTCTCACAAAACTTGCCGTTAAATTTGGGCTGCCGGCCAAGAACAGCATTTTTGCATACCGATCCATTATGGAGATCTGTTTTACTTTCTCAGGAGAAATCCAGGGCAGTTTCATTTCACCTTTTAATATGTCGAACGACTTCCAATCCTCTATGTTGGTTGGAAACTCAAACCCTTTTTTATTTGCAATTTTAACAATGGGCGTTCCAGGGTAAGGAACGTATACGCCCAGATTAAATTTATTTCGACCAGGGTTCAACCTGTCAATTTCTAAGACCATATCGATTGTTTTCTGCCACTGCTCCTCTGTTTCAAAAGGGAACCCGACGATGGCAGACGCATCTACTTCAAAAGAATACTTTGCAGCCAATCTGAATCCGTTTAAAATTAAATCTGTCTTAAAGCCCTTGTCTATTCGGGCAAGAGTATCATTTGAACCAGACTCCCAGCCGACAAATAAAGTCTTAACGTTGTATTTTGATAATTCAGAAAGGGTTTTGTCGTCTATTGCATCGATTCGGACTTCAATCCAGGAAACAGATATGTTTTCTTCTTTCAGCCTTTTTAATATTTCAAAAGCACGTTTTTTGTTTGCCAGAAAATTGTCATCTAGAAAAGTAAACAAGTTTACGCCTGTTTGATGGTGAATCTGAATCATTTCATTCACAACGAATTCAACTGAATGAGCACGCCATCTTTGTTCATTAAAGGCCAAATTATAACAGAACCCACATTTATGGGGACACCCTCTTGAAGTGATAAAAGAAAAATATTTTTTTCCGTCAAAACTGGTTCTGATATAATTTTTAATGTCGACAAGACTCCAGTCTTGTCTGAATTGATCAATGTCTTTCATAAGCGGCCGGCGATCATTCTGAATTAATGTGCCGGCTTGATTTTTCCAGCAAAGGCCTAAAATATCATCAAAAGACCCATTTTCACTCAAAGCATGCGCAAGTTCACAGGAAGTTATCTCGCCTTCTCCCTGCACAACATAATCCACAAAAGGTTCTTTCAAGCAGTCCAACGGCATAAGAGAAGGATGGATGCCACCCCAGACAATAGATGTTTGCGGTAATTTTTCTTTAATTTTTTTTGATAATTGGGCTGAATGAACAACAGGTGATCCCGTGAGGATGGAAAATCCAACAAACAATGGTGCCTGTCTTATAATCTGATCAGCAGTTGAATCGATGTCACGGGATGAGATATGCTGAATGATGACGGTGTACCCTGCTTTTTTTAATGCATCTCCCACATAAAGACACCCTCCCGGCGGCATGGCCATATCTTCTATTGAACTGCGATACTCTGACGCAACACTGACCAGGACAATTTGTTTGTTCATTATCTACCTCCTCATTTAAACAGACCCTACAACCCTATACCAAGGAAACTATAGCTTTGCAAAAACAATTCCGGATAATTTGTTTGATTCTGTTTTAGGGCACTGATGTCTTATATAGTATTTTTTTTGAATAAGGAAACTGAAAAGCGTGGTGATGTGGAAATCAACAGCAGATATGCCTTTTTACAGGCAATGTGACATCCTGGTTCGACAGGTGTTTTGTCTTTAAAAAACTTAAAAGCCGGAAAACTGTTTTTTTTATGCGAAGCGTTTACAAATATGCTTAAATTAGATACTTTAAGTCTGTTTTTTTCTCTTATATGAAAATGCATCAGATAAGGGGTTGGTGGTAGTAGATTAAAATGATTCACCTCATTGTTACAGGTGTATGATATCAAATTTAAGGAGGACCGATATTGAAGAAAAAATTTGCCTTGATAGGCGCTGCCGGTTATGTCGCACCAAAGCACCTGAAGGCCATAAGAGATACAAATAACACATTGGTTGCCGCACTGGATAAAAATGATTCTGTGGGCATACTTGACAGCTATTCTTATGACATTTCTTTTTTTACTGAGTTTGAAAGATTCGACCGCCATGCAGAAAAATTACGCAGGGCAGGAGAGAAAGAAAAACTAGATTTTGTAAGTATTTGTTCTCCAAACTATTTACATGATGCACATATCCGTTTTGCCCTCAGGATAGGAGCAGATGCAATCTGTGAAAAACCATTGGTACTGAATCCATGGAATCTTGATGCGATTAAACTCATGGAAACGGAAACCGGCAAAAAAGTATATAATATTCTACAATTGAGGGTTCATCCATCGATCATAGCACTGAAGGAAAAGATTGAAAATGATAAAAGCAGGAAAAAGTACGATATCGATTTAACCTATATAACATCCCGCGGAAAATGGTATTTTAATTCATGGAAGGGTGACCTGTCAAAGTCTGGCGGTGTCGCTACGAATATCGGGATTCATTTTTTTGATATGCTGATCTGGATTTTCGGAAAAGTTGTTTACCAGGAAGTCCACATTTCAGAACCTAAAAAGATGGCAGGATTTATTGAACTTGAAAAAGCGAATGTAAGGTGGTTTTTATCAGTTAATTTTGACGACCTGCCGGTGGCGGCAAAAAAGAATTCAATTCCAACATATAGATCCATTACGGTTGATGGTCAGGAAATAGAGTTTTCAAAAGGGTTCACAGATCTTCACACCATTGTGTATAAAGATATTATAGAAGGCAGGGGATATGGCTTAGAGGATGCCAGGCCGTCTCTTGACCTTGTGTCGTTGATACGGAATTCAATAGTCATGAAAAAAAATATGCTTCATTCGTTTGTAAAATAATTTTGATGTGGCGAAAAGGAGTATAAATATGGATAAAAAAAAATATTTTATTCATGAATCATCTTATGTTGACAAAGATGTCGTCATTGGGAAGGAAACGAAAATCTGGCATTTTTCTCACATTCTTTCAGGTGCTCGAATTGGTAATAATTGTAATTTTGGACAGAATGTATGCATTTCAGGAGATGTCAAAATAGGCAATAACGTTAAAATACAAAACAATGTTTCCGTCTATGACGGCGTCCAGATCGAAGATGATGTCTTCCTTGGCCCTTCCTGTGTCCTGACAAACGTTTCAAACCCGCGATCTGAAATTGTCAGAAAAGACCTTTACGAGAAAACTTTAATTAAAAAGGGAGCAACCATTGGTGCAAATGCCACAAATATCTGCGACGTAAGGAGAGGAAGGTTTGCTATTATAGCTGCCGGCGCTGTTGTAACCGATGATATCCCGGATTATGTAATGGTTAAAGGTGTGCCTGCAAAACAAATAGGATGGATTTCAAGACATGGTCACAGGCTCATAGAAAAAAACAAAGAAGGATTCTTTGTCTGTCCGGAAAGCGGATTAAGATATAAAGAAATATCCGGGAAATTAACGTGCTGTGATATAGATGAGGACACAAAGCTGCCCAGAGCAATGTCAGTCGGGAAAAAATCATATCAACATTACAAATGCGTGGATAAATAAAAAAGCCATATGGAACCTATACAGTTTGTAGATCTAAAAAAACAGGCACAAAGAATTGATGCACAGATAAAACAAGCGCTGAATAAAGTGATTGCAAATGCCGGCTTTATTATGGGACCGGAACTCTATCAACTGGAAAATGAGTTATCTGCTTTTACAGGTGCCAGGCATGTGATCTCATGCGCCAGCGGTACCGATGCGTTGCTCATGATCTTAATGGCAAGAGGAATAGGTCCGGGCGATGCAGTGTTTACAACTCCGTTTACTTTTATTGCAACAGCTGAAGTTATATCTCTGTTAGGGGCAACTCCTGTTTTTGTAGATGTTGATGAAGCGACATTTAATATGGATCCTGAAAAGTTAAAATACACGCTTGAAGCCTTTGATAACGGACTTGATCCAAAATGTATTATTCCAGTTGATATTTTCGGGTTGCCTGCTGATTATGAATCGATCAATAAAATTGCTCAAGGATATGGGTTGTTTGTCATAGAAGATGCTGCCCAGAGTTTTGGAGCGAAATCGGGTAGTCAAATGGCGTGTAACCTTACGGATGCTGCTACAACAAGCTTTTTCCCGGCCAAACCTCTGGGGTGTTATGGTGACGGGGGTGCAATTTTTACAAATGATGAGGATTTAAAGGATAAACTGGTGTCCATCCGGGTTCATGGAAAAGGCAGTGATAAATATGATAATACCAGAATTGGAATGAATGGGCGGTTAGACACATTGCAGGCAGCTGTCCTTCTGCAGAAGTTAAAAATTTTTAAAGAGGAATTGATACAAAGGGAGATCAATTCACAATTATATAAAGATAAATTAAACAATCAGCTTCAGTATCAGGAGATTCCAAATGGCTGCCTGAGCGCCTGGGCCCAGTTTTCCTTTATTTCGGACAGGCGAAAAAGAATAATGGAAACGCTTACAGAAAATAAAGTTCCCCATATGATTTACTACCCGAAACCACTGCATTTGCAACGGGCATTTGCAAGTTTGAATTATAAAAAGGGTGATTTCCCTGTGGCGGAAAAAATCTGTGAAACTATTTTAAGCATTCCTGTTCATCCATACCTGTCTGATGAACAAATAGACTATATTGTTCTTTCAATAAACAAGGCGCTAGACTGAAAAAGTGCTTTAGATGGAATTGCGGCGCTTTGTTTCAGGTTTTTACGTTCAGGGACCTTTCTCCGGTTTAAAAGGATTCTTTTTTCACTTTTTTCATAACATAAATATGACATACGCTTCCCAAAAAGCGGCTCATATATTGTCTCAGATTTAAAGAGATCAGAGACCCAAAGACCATGTAACCTGTATAAAACAATTTATTGGAAACTATTTTTTTTAACACCCAGCCGTTTTTAATAAAGAAACGGCGCCATCTAAACGTGCTGAAATGGTATATTTCAGTTATGGCACTGCCTGTCTCGCCGTGACGGGACGGGAAAAGTATCTTTTTTAGAGATTCAAATTTACCAGATGTATCCCTGGCGGTTTGTATATTGTTCCTGGGTCTGTTTTTTGGTTCAGGTATAGGAATAATTTTTTTATAAATTGCCTGCAGGGCAGAGATGAACATGAATGGGTAGTGGGCCATGATTGTCCAGAACCTCCACATTGAATTGGGCAGTATATGAATAGCAATACCGTCTGTTTTCAACACCCTTTTGATTTCATCCTGGAATTGTTCTACATGAGGGATATGTTCCATTACACTGGAACTGAAGACAATATCAAAATGCTCCTCAGGGAAAGGAATGTGTCTGCCGTCATAATCTGTTATCGGCCAGATACGGTCCTTAGTATAATTGCTGTCCACCATATCGATTGCCTCAACTTTATATCCATGCTCAGAGAGCATTTTTGCCTGCCAGCCGGCTCCTGAACCGATTTCGAGAATAACAGCAGTATCTGTTTTAATATTGATCTCATCTAGGATCGATAGAATGCTTTCTATTTCAAATGTCCGTATGGACGATAAGTGTTTAAGGCTCATATGATGCAATTCATTTTTTGTTTAACGGCCAAGTAACATGCAAAATGACCGGAAGAAATGGTTCCTGCCGGGTCATATCCGCTTTTTTGTGATACCCTGCTGCCAAAAAGAGTTTGTTTTTACTTATCACAAAATCAATACGCTGCAAATTATTACGTCATCTTTTACAATTACACAAATTTTATTGTTCCCTTAAAACAGCTTGGTAACATGCTGTCAACACCTGCACCTGAAATTTTATAGTCATCCTCATTTTCAAATGTCACGACCCTGCTTTTAAAGGCGTTTGTTTTGAGGGTGTTGAAATTAATACGTGGTAAATCCCTTATTTACATTGACTCTACAGGAGTCAGCAGATATAAACAACGTATTGGAAATGTCAGCTATTTTTAAATGGTGAACTCATGTATAAAAATAAAACAGTCTGTGTGGTCGTCCCCTGCCATAATGAAGAAACTCAAATTGAAAGTGTCCTTACCGGTATCCCAAATTATGTTGATCACATCGTTGTTGTTGATGATAAAAGTACGGATAAAACAGCAAATGTTGTACTGAAGTATGCTGAGAGAATTTCAAATGTCCATCTGATTCAATTGCGCACCAATCAAGGCTGCGGCGGTGCTCTTGCGGAAGGGTATAAGTGGGCCAGAGCTAAAAAGTTTGATCTTGTGGTACGAATGGATGGCGATGGCCAGATGAATCCTGCAAACCTGGTGGATTTATTAAAACCTGTGGCCGATGGGGAGGCAGATTATTCAAAAGGCAATCGTTTGTTTTCCGGAGAAGCGTTTGCCAATATGCCGAAAATCAGGTACTTTGGAAATGGATTTCTTTCCCTTATCACCAAAATTGCCTCAGGTTACTGGAACGTCGCTGATTCTCAATCCGGATATACAGCCCTGAACAAAAAAACGCTTGATGTTATTGACTGGGATAAAATGTATAAACGGTATGGACAGCCCAATGATATTCTTGTCAGGCTGAATGTTGAAAACCTTCGGGTTGTAGATGTCCCTGTTGATGCTGTTTATAATATCGGTGAAAAATCCGGTATGAAAATACGTAAAGTTATTTTTACAATTGCCTGGCTTCTTTTAAAACTGTTTTTATGGAGAATGAAGGAAAAGTATATTATCAGGGACTTTCACCCGCTTGTATTTTTCTACTTCCTGGGTTTTCTTTTCGGCCTGGGAGCCATTTTTTTGTTTTCAAGAGTCTTTTTCCTGTGGTTCCTGACAGGGCATATCCCATCCATAAATGCGCTGGCAGCCATGTTTTCTTTTATCAGCTCAAGCCAGTTTTCCCTGTTTGCCATGTGGTTTGATATGGAGGCAAATAAAGCGCTAAAAGTGTAAAGGCTACTTTATTAAGGTTAATGAGTATTCTTTTAAATTTCAGATATCTTCATACATGATTGGCCAAAATTTGTCTGTTTTTATGCAAAATTTGTAACGTTTTATCCAAGCAGGAATTTTCGGTGACATTTGCAGACTGTATTTTAACAACAACTGATGATATAAAATCATCATTGGTTATATTTCGTTGATGTGCCATGGTTGCTGTGAAAAAAAATATTTCATATAGATACATTTTTTTTCTTGTAATTCAATAGGATACATTGATAATATTTTTTTCCAGGATACATTTGAATGATAAAATCTTCAATCTTGCACTGATTTTGCATGCATATCGATAAGGGGTATTGGAACAAATGAATTATAATGCTAAAAATGAACACTTTGGAGGCCAGTCCGGATTTTCCTTAATGGAGATGATGGTCGTTATTGTTATTATTGCAGTACTGAGTGCAATTGCGCTGCCCACGTTGATAAATCCTGAAAATAAAGCAAACAAGGCTGCAAGAGAGTTAATGGGTGATATGCAGCAGACAAGGGCCGCTGCCATTAAGAACAACCAAAACTGGTCCATCGTATTTGATACTGTCAACAACCTGTATCAGATACGCTCCAACCCTGGCAATGTGCTTGAAGAAACAATTAACTTTAGTGAATATGGATCCGGTATCCAGTATGGAGGCGGGACCGCTGCTTTTCCTGTCGGCGCTGCCTTCAGCGGTGGTGTCTCGTATGCAGCAGACATACTGACATTTAACCCGCAGGGCACCTGTAATGCCGGATATGTGTATTTTTTCTATGGCGATGTTTCTTATGCCATTGGAACCTTAACCACTGGTGTCGTAAGATTCTTAAGATGGGATGGAGGGGCTTGGCAATGATAAAAGTGTCTGACAATAAAGCATTTACACTGATTGAAGTTATGGTTTCCATCGTTATTTTTGGGATCATCATAGCAGGGATTATGAATGCTAAAATCTCGCGGCAGGATCAGACCGTCACCCAGCAGCAGGCAGTTGAAATGCAGCAGACTGTAAGGGCCGTTGTCTATTTGATGTCCCAGGAGATTCGATCCGCAGGATTTAACCCGAGCTATAAAAATTATGATACAGGTATTACTGTGGCTGGCGCCAATTCAATAACATTTGACAGAATCGAAAATAACGATGGTGATGATAATGATGGCGATGCTACGATTGATGAAGATGATGAACTTGAAACAATTACCTATGCACTCAATGGTACAGATATAGATGTTACCTTTAATGCCGGCGCAGGCGGTGCACCACAGACAATTGCAGAGAATATCGCAGCCCTTACGTTTCAATATCGTGATGAAGATGGCAATATTACGGCGAACCTTGATGATATCCGATCCATAGAAATATCAGTAACAGCAGCAACAGGCGCCAATGAACTTGACCGCGCCCTGTTAAGCGGGAATAATACCCGACAATTAACAGCCATTGTTTTTCCAAGAAATCTGGGGTTTTAAATGAAACATACAGCAAAATACAGCGGGAAAAAAGACGGCTTTTCATTGTTAGAGGTCCTGATTGCCTTGACGATTCTTTCAATCGGGATTCTGGGGGTCGCATCCATGCAGATATCAGCAACCAAAGGAAACACTTCAGCAAGAGGGATGACAGAAGCCGCGACCATTGGTCAGCAGCAGTTAGAACTGTTGTTGTCATACGATTATGGTCACCCCCTATTACTGGATACAGACGGAGATGGAACCAATCAGGATGCAGATGAGGATGGGGCCGATGATGACGGCGGCAATTTCGGGCTGGAAGATATCAATGCCCAGGCAGATTTTACTGCAGTGGTTGGCGGCTTTTATAATCTGTCATGGAATATAGCCATAGATGAACCAGTTGATCATGCAAAATGGATTCGACTGTTTGTCCGGTGGCAGACGTCGGGTTTTGCAACCAAAGAACTGGTGTTTGATACCATTAAGGTGTCTGGAATGTAAAGGAGAGTGAATGCGAATTTTAACCATAATTCCCTTTTATAAAACAACTCACTGTATCAAAAATGAAAAAGGGTCAGCCATTGTCATTGTTTTACTCATTCTGATTGCTGTAACCGTTATTGGGGTGACATCTTCCAATGTGTCGATCACAGAGCTTTTTATAACCGGTAATGATGTCGTTAAAAAAATCTCTCTTTTAAATGCGGATGCAGGTACGTTTGCTGTTCCAAAAGTAATATCGCAGGCTATAAACGATAAAGCCACGCCTACCACCCCGCCTGTTCCGGCGCCTCCTGCAACTCCCAGTTTTGGTATTTTTGATTATGCAGATGCAGGGTCGGACATAACAGATGGAGACAGGACGTTTTACCGTGAACTTGCAGGATTTATCGGGCCGGATGTGCCGGCGGCTGATGATATTTCATTTCAAAATGATGGTGTCAACAGCACCGGCGTGAATGTGGAAAGAATCGGGAGTTTTTCTCTGGTGGGTGGCGGAGCGGAATTCGCCAGTGGTGCTGAAGGACATGGCATCTCTCTTAAAGGCATACGCTTTAATCTGACATCCACTGGTACAGGCCAGAAAAATGCAGTCACTGTTATCGGGTCAAGATACCTTAAAGTACTTGGTACAGCAGGAGGGTTATAATATGAAAAAAATTGTATGCTTATTTGTCATCATTCTTACATGTTTTCTGATTTATCGGCCTTCCTTAATCAATGCGACAATCACAGAACCGGTAATGGCGGATTATACCTCTTATCCGTTGTTCCTGACGGACTCGGTTGAGCCCAATATCATGATTATTCTTGACAATTCAGGCAGTATGAATTTCAACGCCTATGGATCATGGCAGGGGAGTGGTAATCTTGTGGGCTCGTCCTACAGCTTGACAGATAAAACAGTATCACAATCTTCTGATGATTCAGAACAACGGGACGGGGACGGCTATAATTATTACAGCGGCAGCAGTGACCTTGATATCGGCCGGGATGAAACTGCGGGTTATGAATCCATGCATATTGGTGTCCGGTTCCAGAATATTGCCATTGAACAGGGCGCTGTGATCCAAAACGCCTATATTGAATTCACAGTAGCAGATGAATACACAGATGCAAACGGAGATGAAGCTGATATAGACATAAGGATAGAAGGGGATGACTCCGACCACGCGCAAACCTTTACCAGTGGCAACAATAATATATCCGGCCGGACCCGAACCACAGCCAATGCCACCTGGACCATTCCTGAATGGACTGATGCAGATGAAGAAACTGCCAAGCAGACCCCTGATTTAACTGCCATTGTCCAGGAAATT
>CAYFKW010000006.1:169780-181619 GCA_964343845.1 uncultured Desulfobacula sp.
CCTGGCTGGGATTTTGGAAATTCCATGGCCTTTATATTAAGCAATCCTGCCGGCAACCCTGCTTCAGGCAGAAGGGCATATGGCTGGGAGAATGGGGATTCCAGTAAAGCACCAAAACTTCACATTGAACTGGCAGAAGAAAACAACCCCAGATATTATGGATATTTTAATCCAGATTACTTTTACACCTACAGCAGTGAATTGTTTTCACATAAATATAAGAAAGTATCTTTTAATTCCACAACAGATGAATGGACAGTGATATCAGATTTAAGCACCATTAATGATGCCTCACCAACCACTAAAACGATCAATGATGCAGATATTGTTGCAGAAGGCCTGTGGGATGGAAATTTCATGAACTGGTGTACCATGCGGCGGGTGGATGTCTTGAGAAAAGTGCTTATGGGAGGTCTTGCGACAACCAGAGATGGTGACGGCACCCAGATCAATATAGGGGAAGACCCTGCCCAGTCCAACCGTAATTTTGTCCGTCGGTATAATACGACAGCTATTCCAGCGGTCACACCTTATAATGGCGATTATTACTATGAAATGGACGACGGGTATTTCTGGGTTGATAATGATACAGATCCATCCAGTGGCGGTACAAGATATACGATTCGAATACAGAAAAATATTGCCTATGACCCTGAAGATTTTGTGAACTACGATACAGGGGATAACCTTGGCGGCGTGCTTCAAAGATATGGCGCCAAAGCCAGGTGGGGCAACATGTGGTTTAATAATGGTACTGGGACGGATAATAGTGGCGGTAATGTTGAGAATGTTATCGGCACTGATATTACAACGCTAGTGGATGACCTCCAGAACAAAGGGGCAAACACCTGGACGCCGCTTGCAGAAACTTATTATATGGCCATGCAGTATTTCAAGCAGATGGATGAACATGAATATGGGGATTTCAATTATCCCAATGGTGCGGTCCCCCATTCCAATCTAAGTGATGATCCTTATCACAATGGTACAGAGTTTGTTCAGTGCGCCAAATCATTTGTTATCCTGTTGACAGACGGGGCATCCACTAAAGACAGGCAGATTCCGAATTTTTTAAAAGATTTTGATAGTGATAGTAACGACGAGGATCCAGCAGACCTTACGGCAGATGACGGAACCAATTACCTGGATGATATTGCCTTGTATGCCAGGACCACGGATTTAAGGAGCGCCACCGTCGGAAAAACAGAGTTAGATGGGGATCAGAACATTGTTTTATACACGGTTTATGCCATGGGGGATGATGACGTTGCCAGGTCCCTTTTAAAGGATGCTGCCAGAAATGGCGGCTTTGAAGACCGGGATGGAGACGGGGTGCCAGACGGGAACTACACAGATCCGGATGACCAGCGGCTGGAGTGGGATAAAAATGGGGATTCAATACCCGATACTTATTTTGAAGCATCAGATGGATACCAGATGGAAAAAGAGATCGGCAATGCCATTACCGATATTTTACGGAGGGCAGCATCAGGAACCTCTGTGTCCATTATATCATCAGCTACAGAAGGGGAAGGTAATATTATTCAAGCCTTTTTCAGACCGAGTGTGCCGTCTGCAACCAGTGCAGATGATATCGTCTGGGTCGGTTCTTTGCAATCGATATGGATTGATCCGTATGGCAATATGAGAGAAGACACCCCTGCTGCCGGAATGACTGAAGGCGACAAGGTATTGGATGTCACCCATGATAAAATAATTCAGTTTGTGGACGTGAATGGTGAAACCAAAATTGAAAAATATCTGGTGTCAAGTACGACACCCTATCCAGATTTAAGTATGACTACTGCTGACGAAACAGTATCCATGACAGATATGAGTGCGTTTACACCCTTGTGGGAAGCCGGTGCTAAACTGGGTGTAAGAGCAGCGTCTGATCGAAAAATTTTCACCTATCTTGATACAGACCAGACAAGCACTATAACGTATGGAGAGAACCCTTTTGACAGTTCTGGTAATGTGATAGAATTTGATACCACAAACACTGCTATAAAACCATTTCTAGGGGTAAAAGGAGATGCTGCCTGGAGCCATTTAGGGGCCACCCACGATGATCGGTTTAATAATATCATCAATTTTATTAGGGGCGAGAATTCCGGCTGGGCCGGTAATGCGGTTATTCGGGATCGGAGTATCCCGACAAATCCGGCAGATGCGCTAAATACCTTAGTGGACTGGAAACTGGGTGATATTGTTCATTCCACTCCTGTGATCGTCGCCAAACCCTTTGAAAATTTTGATTTATTGTACAGTGATCAATCGTATTTTGAATATTACCTTGCGGTAAAGGATCGCGAAGCGGTTGTGTATGCCGGGGCAAATGACGGTATGATCCATGCTTTTACATCATGGAAGTATGATTCAAGTACCCAGTCCTATACGCAGCCTGCGGCAACCACGGAAGATATTGGGGATGAGCTGTGGGCCTATGTACCGCAGGCACTTTTACCGCATCTCAAGTGGCTGCCAGGTGAAAATTATACCCATGTGTATTACAATGACATGCGGCTGAAAGTGTTTGAAGCCAAGATACTGCCGGACAATACCCATTACAATGACTCTGATACTGACAAGAACTGGGGAACATTCCTTCTTGTAGGTCTTAACTATGGTGGAAAGCATATATGGGCTGAAGAGGATTTTGATTATAATGCCGGGACAGCTGATACAATCAGGCATTTTTATCCCTCTTATATATGTATCGATATCACAGATCCGAGAAATCCCCGATTAATGTGGGAAAGAAGTTATAGTATCCCGGCAACGTCTGCACAATCTTCAGAGAATGAAACCGATCAGGGGCTGTCTACATCATTCCCGACGATTATTAAAGTAGATGAGCAGTGGTTCGCAGTATTCGGGTCCGGACCCCATGATTATGAAGGTACCAGCACGAGTAAAGGGCATGTCTTTGTCGTTGATCTGGCCACAGGTCTCCCTTATCAGAAAGACGGTACAACAGGGACAATAGTAACAGGGCTGCCTGATCAGAACGGAACAGAAGACTGGCTTTTTGAAACAGATGAAGATATGGCTTTCATTTCAAATCCCGTATCACTTGATAAAAATATGAATTATAATGTTGATGCGGTTTATGTTCCAATAACATATAATTATGGTACTGTGGCGACACCAGTTTGGTATGGCGCTCTCTATAAAATTCGTATTCCATTTCTTTTAAATCCAACGCCACCAATCGGGGATATAATCGATAATTACGGTGATCTGTGGTATGGGTATTATGAGGAAGATCCAATCCATGCAAGCAATCCATGGGAAATGGATAAAATGGTCGAGATTTCAGCGCCAATTACCTCTGCTCCTTCACTTACCATAGATGGTCTGGATAATGCCTGGATCTATTTTGGCACCGGTCGATATGAATCGGAAACAGACGAGTCAGATACAGGCACAACACAGTATCTTTACGGTATAAAAGATCCGTTTTTTAATATACAGTATAAATCATATCCATTTAACGTGAGCACAGATTATTATCACAATACAGCCATTACACCTAAAATCATCACCACCTCAAGTATCCTGAATACAGATTATGTTACTGTACTCACAAATGGAGAGATCTCTGAAGACGGTACAACCGTGTCCTCAAACGATTTATGGCATTTAAGAGATCTGATTGCAGACGCTTATGACGGGTGGGAGCGTACTTTGGTCACATCTGGTGAACGGGTCATTGAAAAACCGGCCATTGCCGGCGGTATCTTGTTTGCGACCTCTTTTGTCCCGAACCAGGATATTTGTGCCTATGGGGGCGACAGTTATCTGTACGGGCTTTATTATGAGACAGGGACAGCCTGGTTGAACCCCGTTTTTGGCGGATCAACCGGTACACAAACCATTACAATAGGGGGAGGCCCAAAAGAAAAAGTCGTGGATGTGATTCACCTGGGTGAGGGGCTTGCGTCTTCTCCGGGTATCCACATTGGTAAACAGGAGGGAAACACCGCAACAGGATTCATCCAGACCAGTAAAGGGTTTATCCAGTCCCTAACCATTGATCCAGCATTGTCCATCAGGAGTACACTTGAAACCTGGAGTGAAGAATAATGAAACAAAGGGGTATCATCATGATGAAATTATATCTGTCAATTTGCTTATTGTTTTCCGTAAGTTTTATTCAAACGGTTTGTTCGGATGAATTAATCGGTTCAATTAATGAGAAGACGTGCACGATTTCAAGTGTTTCAATACCCTTTGTCAACACGGATTGTAAGCAATTTGTGTTAAGCGAACAGGTGAAAATTACCGATACCAAAGGAAAACAGCTCCATCTTTTTGAAATACCATTGCCGTCCATAGCTTCTATTGAGTATGATTGCCCTACTGCTGAAACGTGTCACAGCATCGTTTCTATAAAGGTATTGGAAGTGGTAAAGGATGTGCCTGAATAAAAATTTAAAACAAAAATAAACAGGTATTATTTAAACAGCGCAGAGGGGTGTTTGATCCTTTGCGCTGTCTATTTTTATGGTCATGCCGGTTAAAAATAAATCCATGCCTCAGGTTTGACATTTCATCTAAATAAGTTTAGAAGATATTATTCTTTGATTCAAATTAAAACCCCAGATTTTTAGGAGGAAAGATGAAGTGTAAACCGTGTGTGAAATCATTGTTAAATGTCGTGATCGTTGTAGTGGTAGCCTTTTTTATTTCAGGCTGTACCGAGATGTTTTCCAAAAGTCCTGAACAGGGACAGTCTTCTGAATCCAAGCCCAAATCAAGAAAGACAACCGCCATTTATTATGATTTTGAAGATGTCCTTATACCAATGGAGCTTTCCATTGTTAAAGGCAGAACCGTAGTTGTGACAACACCCGGATTTACCTCAGGTATTATTACGTTAAAGGGCAGGGTTGAAAGACGGTCCCTTTTTAATTTTTTTAACAACAATATGCAGAACGACAATTGGAGTGTGATCAGCCAGATCAAATCGCCTGGAACAACCATCATGGTGTTTCAGAAAGCATCCAGGACCAGTGTAATCACCATCAGAGATGAACAGTATTATACCTATGTTGAAGTTGGTGTCGCACCCACTATTTCCTCTGAACCTGCTTTTTCCGAAACAACTTTAGAGGAATAATGATATTAAAAGATAAACATCTTCTTCTGGGTGTGACAGGCGGTATTGCGGTTTATAAATCTGTAGAACTGCTCAGGCTGTTAAAAAAAGCAGGTGCAAATGTTCATGTAATCATGACAGACAGTGCCCAGAAATTTGTTGGTAAAACAACTTTTGAGGTCCTTTCAGAGAACCCTGTATTGTCCAATCTTTACTTTGATACGGAATCGTCTGTAAGGCATATTGATCTTGCCGTAGAAGCGGATGCTGCGGTCATAGCGCCGGCCACTGCCAACACCATTGCCAAGCTGGCGTACGGGATTGCAGATGATGCCTTGTCAACCACAATGCTTGCCGTAACAAGCCCTGTGATGATCTGCCCGTCAATGAATACGGATATGTATCAGAATATTCGTGTGCAGAGAAATCTGGACACACTTGAGCAGGACGGGTGCCATATCCTTGATCCTGATTCAGGTGTCCTGGCCTGCAAAACTGTTGGTGCAGGGAGGCTGCCGGAACCATGGTTTATTTTTGATCGAATCTGCGCCATGCTGACCAAAAAAGATTTAAAGGGCAGGCAGGTGCTGGTATCGGCCGGCCCAACGGTTGAGGCCATAGATCCTGTACGGTATGTGAGTAATCATTCTTCCGGTAAAATGGGGTATGCCATAGCCGGGGCAGCCGAGAAAAGAGGCGCAGCCGTCACATTGGTGTCAGGACCGGTTCAGCTCGACCCGCCGGTTAATGTAAACTGTGTACCTGTGGAAAGCTGTAAAGACATGGCTAAGCAGATGCTGGACAACCTGGATTCGGCAGATATCATCATCAAGGTGGCAGCAGTGGCAGATTATAGACCAGCAGACCCTAAAAAAAGTAAAATTAAAAAGAAGAGCAGCAAAAAAAGCATATCGATTGAGATGACGGAGAACCCTGACATATTAAAGACAATCGGCCAAAAGAAAACAAAGAATCAATTTCTGGTCGGGTTTGCAGCAGAAACTGATGACCTGGAAAAGAATGCAGTATTAAAAATGAACAAGAAAAATCTTGATATGATTGCTGCCAATATCGTGGGAGTTGATGATTCAGGATTTAAGGCAGATACCAATAAAGTAAAGCTTTTCATGAAGGACGGAACAACTGTAGATATTCCTTTAATGGAAAAACAGCTGGTCGCAGACATTTTAATCGATACCATTGTTGAAAAAACGGGATAGAAGAACATGACAGTTGATGTTCAAACTCAATTCCTCCGGATACTAAATGATTTTACGCACTACTTACAGTTACTAAAGCAGAACAACACGGCGTTTATTGATATTTCAGAACCCTCGAAGGCATTAATCCTTGAATGGGAGTCTGCCGTTAAAACAGAAAAAATTTACTCCCAGGGACCTGGGAATGCATCGGTTTTCCTTATTGACAGCACAGGTGACTTTTACAGCGGAAAAAGCGGCAGGCTGCTGGAAAAAATTCTCGCTGCCATGACCCTTACATCAAACGCTGTTTTTATTTGTAATGCAGGGGATGAAGCTGCTGTCGGGCAGAAGATTGCGGCAGTTTCTCCAAAAGTGATCATTACCCTTGGAGAAGCTGCAGGGCAGTCTTTGTTAGGTACCAAAGCGCCTGTGCAGCAGTTTCGGGGTAAATTTTTTGATTTTCAAGGCATCCCGGTCATGCCGACCTTTCATCCGTCTTTACTTTTACATAAACCGCAGTATAAACGGCATGTCTGGGAAGACATGAAGCAGGTGATGGACTATTTGGGACTCAAAAATGGTTCTTGATGCGTTTATTGCAACCCTTAAGGCTGAAAAAGGCTACTCAATCCATACCTGCAGGGCATATCGTGCAGATGTTTTGGGTTTTTTATATTTTGTTTTCGATGATCAGGATCTCGAAGATGAAACATGCCAGCAGGCGGTTATAAAAAAAATTAAAACGGTCCAGAAAGGAACCATTAGAAATTTTTTAGCGCATCTGGTCAGATCCGGGAAAAAAAAGCGGACCATTTCAAGAAAATTATCCTCCTTAAAAGCATTTTTTGATTATCTGTTAACATCCGGACATATTCAGGTCAACCCGGCTGATATGGTTCCGTTTCCCAAGCTTGAAAAAAGCATCCCTAAGTTTTTAAGTGTTGATGACCTGTTTTATCTTCTGGATTCAATAAAGAAAGACACCTGGCTTGAGAAACGGAACGCTGCCATGTTTGAAACATTTTATTCAACCGGGATGCGCGTGTCAGAGTTAGAAGGTCTGGATATGGAGGATATTGACTTTAAAAACCAAATGATTAAAGTCTTTGGGAAAGGTTCAAAAGAAAGAATTGTACCTGTGGGTAAAAGGGCTTTAAATGCTGTTAAAAATTATCGGGCATGTGTGAAAGATAATTTTATACCGGTTTTTTTAAATAAGAATTTTTCAAGACTAAGTTCCCGTTCCATTCGAAGGATTCTGGATAAACTGGTAAGAGACTGTCAATTAAACATCCCTGTATCACCGCATACGCTGAGACATTCTTTTGCAACACATATGCTGGACTCTGGTGCGGATTTAAGGGGTATCCAGGAAATTCTGGGACATGCAAGCCTGTCGACCACTCAAGTGTATACACATGTGAGTATGGACCGGTTGATGCAGGTATATGATAAAGCGCATCCCAGGCGGTAATCATTTATGGATAAAAGTGAGGAGTGGCTGTATGGAAGATAACATATTTCACGGGACAACAATTCTTGCATTAAGACACAATGGATCAGTGGTTGTTGCCGGTGACGGGCAGGTAACTCTGGGCAGTATTGTGACAAAACACAAGGCAAAAAAAGTCAGGCGAATATATAATGATAAAATTATCACAGGGTTTGCCGGCGCCACTGCAGATGCCCTAACACTGTCTGAAAAACTTGAGGAGAAACTGGAAAGGTATAATGGCAGTTTGACCCGGGCCTGCGTGGAACTTGCCAGGGACTGGAGGACAGATAAATATTTAAGACGGCTTGAAGCCATGATGATTGCTGTGGATAAAAACAATACATATCTCTTATCCGGCAATGGCGATGTAATAGAACCGGATGACGGGGTTATCAGTATTGGTTCCGGCAGCACAGCAGCACAGTCTGCAGCAGTTGCACTGCTTGAGAATACAGACTTAAAGCCACGGTTGATCGTTGAGAAAGCCATGAAAATAGCAGGCGATCTTTGTATCTACACAAATCATGAGATTACGGTAGAAGAATTTATTTAAGAAAGAATGAGATGATATGCAGGATTTAAAACCAAAACAGATAGTAACAGAACTGGATAAATACATTATTGGTCAAAACGATGCTAAAAAATCGGTTGCCATTGCCTTAAGGAACCGATGGAGAAGACGGCAGGTTGACAAAGATCTTCAGGAGGAAATTGCTCCCAAAAATATTATCCTGATCGGTTCCACAGGGGTTGGGAAAACAGAAATAGCCAGACGGCTTGCCAATTTAACAGATTCTCCTTTTTACAAGGTGGAAGCATCAAAGTTTACAGAAGTGGGGTATGTCGGCAGGGATGTCGAATCCATGATCAGGGATGTTGTGGAATTAACCGTCAATAACCTGAAGGCAAGACAGCAGGAGCATGTACAGGAAAAGGCGGCAAAAATAGCAGAAGAACGGATTCTAGATATTTTACTGCCCCCTTCTTCTCAAAGCGGTGCTGCCATCTCAAATGATATTGATATCATAACAACAGACACATCCGGTATAACGGAAGATAAGCCCAAAGCCTCTGCATCTACCCGGGAGAAACTTCGGAAAATGCTGCACAAGGGGAAGTTAGACAACCGGGAAGTTGATTTGGAAGTGGCGGATAAGTCATCTCCCATGGTTGAAATTTTTTCCAATACCGGTATTGAAGAAATGGGGATCAATGTCAAAGACATGCTGGGCAATTTAATGCCGAAGAATACAAAACGAAGAAAAATTAAAATTAAGGATGCATTAAAACTGCTTACCCAGGAAGAAGCAGCACACCTGGTGGATATGGAACAGGTCAAAACACAGGCCATTGACATGGTAGAGCAGTCCGGCATAATTTTTATTGATGAAATTGATAAAATAGCTGGAAAAGAAAAAAGCCATGGACCTGAAGTATCAAAAGAGGGGGTCCAGAGAGATCTGCTGCCAATTGTTGAAGGCAGTTCAGTGCCCACAAAATACGGTACCGTCAAAACAGACCATATCCTGTTTATTGCATCGGGTGCATTTCATATCTCAAAGCCGTCAGATCTTATTCCAGAGCTCCAGGGACGATTCCCCATCCGGGTAGAATTGAATGCATTGGGCGCTGATGAATTTACAAGAATTTTAACAGAACCGAAAAATGCACTTGTACTCCAGTACATTGCCCTGCTAAGAACAGAAGGTGTGGATATTGAATTCACGCAGGACGCTGTAGAAAAAATTGCTGACATCGCTGTTGAGGTGAATTCATCAACGGAAAATATCGGTGCAAGAAGGCTTCACACTTTGATGGAAAAACTGCTTGAAGATATTCTTTTTGATGCGCCTGATGTGGAAGAAAAAAAGATTGTGATTGATGCATCTTTTGTGGACAGACAATTGATGAACATTGTTGAGAACGAAGATTTGACAAGGTATATTTTATGAAAACAAATGTTGCCAATATTCTTATTGAAGCATTACCGTATCTGAAAAAATTTTCCGGCAAAACCATTGTGATGAAATATGGCGGACACGCCATGGTGGATGACACATTAAAAAAAGATTTTGCCAATGATATCACATTGTTAAAATATATCGGGGTAAACCCGGTTGTGGTTCACGGCGGCGGGCCCCAGATTAATAAAGTACTAGACTCCATGGGTATAACCTCAAAGTTTATCAGGGGAATGCGATACACAGATGATAAAACAATGGATGTGGTTGAGATGGTTTTAGGCGGGAAAGTTAACAAAGAAATTGTTGCCCGTATCAACCGCCAGGGCGGAAAGGCGGTTGGCTTAACCGGCAAGGACGCCATGCTGATTACGGCTGAAAAAATGACCATTTATCATCAAGAGGATGAAAACAAACCGCCTGAAATTATAGATCCAGGCATGGTGGGAAATGTAGAGACCATTAATCCTGATATTATCCACACACTGACAGCCAGGGGATTTATACCGGTTATAGCGCCTGTAGGCGTTGGCAAAAATGGTGAAACCTATAATATCAATGCAGATGTTGTCGCTTCAAAAGTAGCATCTGCACTTGATGCAGAGCGCCTGATGCTGGTAACAGATGTAGACGGTGTTTTAGACAGGAATAAGGAACTTATATCATCAGTGGATGCAGAAACCATTGAAAAAATGATTGCATCCAGGGAAATAAAGGGCGGCATGATTCCAAAAGTTGAATGTGCAGTGGATGCTTTAAAAAACGGGGTGAAAAAATCACATATTGTAAATGGTAAAGTATCCCATGCAGTCCTGCTTGAATTGTTTACAGATTCCGGCATAGGTACGCAGGTTTTTATTGAGTAAGTTAACTGCTGAATAAAGGAAAGAGATAAAAGTGGATTATATTGAAAAAACAGACAATTTTGTATTTCAAACATACCTGCGCCAGGGCAAAGCCTTTGCAAAAGGAGAGGGTGTTTTCCTATGGGATGAAGATGGGAAGAAATATACTGATTTTCTGGCAGGAATTGCTGTCTGCAGTTTGGGACACTGCCATCCAAAAATTACAGAAGCGATCCATAGACAGGCCGCTACCCTCGTTCATGTGTCCAACCTTTTTTATACCATGCCGCAGGCAGACCTGGCATCCGCATTGTGTGAGAAAAGTTTTGCAGACAGGGTCTTTTTTTCAAATTCAGGGGCTGAAGCAAACGAGGCTGCAATAAAACTTGCCAGGAGATATTTTCAAAAAAAAGGTGAGAAAAACCGATTTAAGATAATCACCATGGAACAGTCTTTTCACGGCAGGACCATGGCAACGTTAACCGCAACCGGCCAGGATAAGATAAAAGATGGTTTTTATCCATTACTCGAAGGATTCTCCTATGTACCTTTTAATGATATTGATGCTTTAAAAAAACAAGTTGATGACACTGTCTGTGCCGTCATGATCGAGCCTGTCCAGGGGGAAGGCGGTATTGTCCCTGCTGATCCGCAGTATTTGAAAGCGGCCAGAGCGTTGTGCGATCAAGAAGGTGTTTTATTGATTTTCGATGAAATCCAGTGCGGCATGGGGCGGTGCGGAAGACTTTTTGCACATCAGTTATATAATGTGACCCCTGATATCATGACCCTGGCCAAAGCACTTGGAAATGGGCTCCCCATTGGTGCAATGCTGGCTACTCAAGATGCGGCTTCCGGATTTGATTTTGGCAGTCATGCATCCACTTTTGGCGGAACCCCGCTTGCGACTGCGGCTGCATTGGAAGTGGTAAACATTATCAGCCAGCCCTCCTTTTTAGGGGATGTCCTTGCAAAAGGAAGGTATTTTAAAGCCAGACTTTCAGAATTGAAACAAAAGCACGCAAGGATCAAGGACGTCAGGGGGGAAGGCCTTCTGCTCGGACTGGAAGTGGATAACGACGCTGCATTTTTTGTGAAAGAATTAATGAAAAAGGGCTTTATTATCAATGGAATTCAGGATAAGGTTTTACGATTTGCACCACCATTGATTATTGAAAAACCAGAAATTGACAAGCTGATTGCAGAATTGGACAGCCTTTTATAATTTAGGA
>CAYFKW010000006.1:181629-186585 GCA_964343845.1 uncultured Desulfobacula sp.
ACGGTTTGAAAAAAGATTTATTATCATTGCTGGATCTTGAAAAAAAAGATTTCGAGGCGCTCTTTAAGCGGGCGATTGAGTTAAAGGAACGATATTCAAAAGGAATTTTTGACAAATTGCTTGCCGGCAAAACACTGGGACTGATTTTTGATAAAAAATCCACCAGAACCAGAGTGGCATTTGAAACAGCCATGATTCAACTTGGCGGACACTCCATCTATATGAGTACCCAGGACACACAGATATCAAGAAATGAACCTGCAAAAGATACTGCCAGGGTTCTATCGCGGTATATTGACTGCCTTGCCATGAGAACATTTGATCATGCCCTGGTGGAGGAGTTTGCGCAAAGTTCAACCATTCCTGTTATCAATGCATTGACAGATTCCTTTCACCCCTGCCAGATATTAAGTGATATCATGACCGTGATTGAGCATAAAGGCGGATATGAAAATGTCAGAATAGCGTGGGTTGGAGATGGAAACAATGTGGTGAATTCCTGGATTAATGCAGCCAGTGTTCTGAGCCTCGACCTGGTGGTGGCCTGTCCTGAGGATTATATGGTGAAGCCTGATATTTTAGAGGCAGCCTGTGCCAGTGAAAAATCAAATATCGTACTGACAAATGATCCCGGGGAGGCGGTTAAAAATGCCGATGTGGTGTATACAGATGTATGGGCCAGTATGGGAGATGAGGATGAATTGTCAAAACGGATCATTGCATTTGAAGGCTTCCAGGTCAATAAGGACCTTTTGTCCCTTGCAAAAGACGATGTCCTGGTTCTGCACTGTTTGCCCGCCCATAGGGGGGAAGAGATAGCAGAAGATGTTCTGGAAGATAAAAATGGTGCATTCTGGGATCAGGCTGAAAATAAACGGCATATGCATAAAGCGATTCTGGAAAGTCTGATACTGAAAAACTTAGATTAAAAAGGACACGCAAAAACAATTATGAATCAGAGCCGTGAAAGCAAAAAGAATAAAAAGCTCTGGGGGGGCAGATTCACCCAGTCAACTGACGCGCTGGTTGAAAAATTTAATGCATCCATTGATGTAGACAAGCGGCTTTATGACAGTGACATTGAAGGCAGTATCGCGCATTTGAAAATGATGGCCAAAGAATCCATTATTCAGCAGGAAGAAGCAGATATCCTTGTAAAGGGACTGCTGAAGGTTAAAAAGAAGATTGAGAACAATGAAATGCAGTTTTCCCCGGGCCTTGAAGATATTCATATGCATATTGAAGATGAACTCGGCAGGGTTGCCGGAGATGTGGCCAGAAAACTGCACACCGGGCGGAGCCGGAATGACCAGATTGCACTTGATGTCAGGATCTATTTAAAAAAAGAGACACAGAATATCATTGCGTTCCTGCTTGAATTCCAGGCATCTGTGGTGAAAATGGCAAAAAAACATCTTGATGTCATCATGCCGGGCTATACACACCTTCAACGGGCACAGCCCGTGTTGTTTCCTCATCACCTCATGGCATATAATGAGATGATAAAAAGGGATATCCAAAGGTTTAAAGACTGCCTGAAAAGAATCGATGTAATGCCATTGGGATCTGCTGCGCTTGCAGGGACGACCTATCCTTTGAATCGGGAATTTACAAAACAGGTTCTCTGTTTTTCATCTGTGTCTGACAACAGCATTGATTCTGTTTCTGACAGGGATTTTATCATGGAGTTTCAATCCTGTGCTTCTATCTGCATGATACATTTTTCCAGGCTGTCTGAGGAACTTATCTTGTGGTCATCTTCTGAATTTTCATTTATCACCATTTCAGATGCTTTCACAACAGGTTCCAGCATCATGCCGCAAAAGAAAAATCCTGATGTCGCAGAACTTGTCAGGGGCAAGACCGGAAGGGTTCTGGGAAACCTTATCTCGATCCTGACCCTCATGAAATCATTGCCCCTGGCGTATAATAAGGACATGCAGGAAGATAAGGAGCCCCTGTTTGATACGGTGGATACGCTCAAAATCTGTATCGAGGTCTATACCAGGATGTTTGAAAACATCAAGATACATAAGGACACCATGTATCATGCCTGCAGACATGGTTTTTTAAATGCAACAGATCTTGCGGATTATCTTGTTTCAAAAGGCCTGGCATTCAGGCAGGCCCATGAGGTTGCAGGCAGGGCCGTTGCCTATGCACTGGCGCATAAAAAAGAACTCAATGATTTGACCATTAAAGAATTTGAAAAGTTCAGTGATCTGATCACAGAAGATGTGTATGACTTTATTACCATTGAGAAAATGATTTCAAGGCGAGTGTCCTATGGTGGAACCGGTTTTGACAATGTAAGGCAGGCAGTTGATAAAGCATGTATGGAGCTTGGGTTGAAATGAGAAATAAAAAAAGTATAATTTGGGTCTTTATGGTAACAGCAGGTGTTTTGATGCTTGTCTTTATTGGATGCGGAAAAAAAGGGCCGCCGCTGCCACCTATTGTAAAAGGAAAAAAGATTGCAGCGCCGTACAAGCTGAAGTACACCCATACGGATAAAGAGATCATTTTAAGGTGGAAGCATGAAATTGACCCGGAGACCGCAGCCATAGAACCGGACGGGTTTGACATTTACAGGGCAAAGAAAGCGTTTGACGCGTGTGAAGGATGCCCGTTTGAATTTATTAAGATCGGGTATGTTCCCATGCCGTCAAATCAGTTCATCAGCAATATTGAAAAAGGATTTAAATATTACTACAGAGTTCAGGCTGTAAATGATGACAATATGAAAAGCAGTTATTCAAAAACAGTTCAATATGAGTATAAATAAGAATGTAACGCATATTGTCTATCTGAGCATTGGATCCAATGTCGGCAATAAGAAAAGCAACCTTAATATTGCCATATCGCGGTTAAAAGCCAGGCCGGAAATTGATGTTGTTGATATCTCTTCATTTTATAAAACAGCACCGCAAAATTTTACAGATCAGGAGTGGTTTGTGAATGCTGCGCTGAAACTTGAAACAGGATTATCACCTGAAACCTTGCTCAAAGAGCTGAAAACACTTGAAAAAGAGATGGATAAAGACGGAAAACCTTTTCGGTTCGGGCCTAGAATCATAGACCTTGATATTGTGTATTATGACAATTTGGTCCTGAAAAATGAAGCGCTTGAGATTCCGCACCCCAGAATGCATGAAAGATGCTTTGTGTTAAGGCCTATTTGTGATATAGGAGCTCATACAATTCATCCGGTTTTGAAAATACGGTCAGATGAATTGTTAAAAAAAATAGAAAAACAAGAAAGCCAAAAGGTTGTTCTTTTGGATGAGGAGGCAGAACAGTGAAGTTTTTTATCGATACAGCGAATATTGATCAGATCAAAGATGCCAATGATATGGGAATGGTTGACGGTGTGACCACAAACCCTTCTTTGATCGCAAAAGAAGCGGGTGAGTTCAAGGAAATCATTGCAGATATCTGTAAGATAGTAAAGGGCCCTGTAAGTGCCGAGGTCATCAGCCTTGAATATGAGGGGATGGTAACTGAAGCAAGGGACCTGGCAAAAATAGCTGAAAATATAACCGTTAAAATACCCATGACAGTTGAAGGATTAAAAGCAGTTAAGACGCTGACAGATGAAGGTATAAAAACAAATGTAACCCTTGTTTTCTCAGCGCTCCAGGCATTGATGGCAGCCAAGGCCGGGGCAACATTTGTCAGCCCTTTTGTCGGGCGTCTGGATGATCTTGCCCAGGAAGGCATGGGGCTGATTGAAGAAATCGTTCAGATGTATGCCAATTATGACTTTGACACACAGATCATTGTGGCAAGTGTTAGAAATCCGCTCCATGTGCTTGATTCGGCTCTTATGGGTGCGGATATCGCCACCATACCTTATGGGGTCTTAAAGAAACTTGCATCTCATCACATGACTGATAAAGGGATTGATGCATTTCTGGCAGACTGGAATAAAAAGAATGGGTAATTCATCTGTCAGGCATTAGAAACGCTTTTTTGTTTTTCCGGCAGAAGGGTTTTCTTCCGTTGGATGAATAGTGTAAATTTGATATTGACAAAATTGACGTTCACGTATATAAATCTCTTTTGTTTGCTGAGCGGGAATAACTCAGTGGTAGAGTGCGACCTTGCCAAGGTCGAAGTCGCGGGTTCAAATCCCGTTTCCCGCTCCACCATAAAAGGCGGCTTGGCCAAGGGGTAAGGCAACGGCCTGCAAAGCCGTTATTCTCCGGTTCAAATCCGGAAGCCGCCTCCACTGATAATAAAGGGCTTCAGAAATTTTCTGAGGCCCTTTTTAAATTATATAAAAGTTATATCCAACCATATATCCAACCCTAATGATATATATAGCATTAATAATATAATTATTTGATATCCATTTAAGTCCTTCTAAATTTTTATACGCGTAACGTAACAGAATGAATCACCTTTTAGGCAAAGAAAAAGAATTTTATAAATCAAGCATAATGTTTTGAAAACTGGATTCGGCCCTAAATTGGGTGTCAGGTATTCAAATTAATACTTTATAAACTTGAATCACTTATCAAGGATTAAGTCATTATTCATAGCTATTAGGTTAGAAAAAATCCATATCATTTTAAGTGTAAACTTGAAGACGTAGTCAACATCCAAAGCATATATTAAGAACTTTATTATGGTAGTATAACCTTCTAAAGGAAGTAAGTTCCTTGACATTCTCTTCTTTCAGTACAATTGAATATCCTTTACACAAAATCGAAATATTGTTACTGATTCACTTATTAAAATTTTAAATTGGAAATGTTTAATGTTACTTAGTATCGAAGTCTGTAATACTATATAGCCCCAATAAGCTTTCTATCATTGATCAGAACTATATGTTATAGGTGAAAAAAGGAAATGATTAGGTTAAGAGAAATTAATAAATTGGATTATGAATCAATTCCTATAGATCCTTTTTGGAATACGGGTGTTGAAAAAGAGCTTAAAATGCATAGGATA
>CAYFKW010000007.1:0-90081 GCA_964343845.1 uncultured Desulfobacula sp.
TTGTTATTGACCCGCTCCAATTTTCTTCACTGACCAATTTTCAAAGATCAAACTTACACACTTCTCCGTAAGGAGAACTCAATGAATATATATGAAACTGATTTTTTTGTCAACACTTTCTTGGCTGATTAGAGAAAATTTTTTTATTCTTTCAGGACGAGACCAGCAGGCAGCTTTTCTCCGAATTGAGCATTTTTTTCTTTGATTTCCATATCTACTTTTTCTTTAATCATTTTGATATTTATGGCTTTTGTCTTCCTTGATTCAAGCCATTCTACAATCTTTGACCTGTTCTCATCATCTATATCCCTTGTGCGGTCATTGGTTTTTCTTGAAAGCTGAACAATTAAACGGTCAACAGGATCATTTTTCTTCCAGGACATCTTCATGAATCGATGAACCCATTTAACAACTTCTTTTGGCGGGACGATCCTGTCTATAGATCCATATAACAATTCCCGTGCACCCAAACGGGACAACGTCCAAAACAGATTATCCTGTTTTTTCCCGGATTTTATTAATGGAATTAATGAATTTGCAAGAATGATTTTATCTTTTACAAGCAATCTTTCCATATTTCCTGCAGCCATCCACAGCTCAATTTTCTCCTGGGGAGACATATTGGCCTTGTTATTTTTTCCTTTTAATAATAAAGATGACGTATCTTGAAAAAACTGTCTTTGCTGCCCTGCTTTCAACCCTGCACCAATGCGCCTCAGAAATATCCACCATTCAAGTCTGTTTTGTTTAGACTTCTCAAATATTAACCCGGAAAGATATATCTTCCATAGCTTCCTGACACGTTCTTCGTCAAATGCGTCTCCAAATCCAGGACGCATGCAGAATCCAGCAAGATTCAGCCATCTTGTTTCATGCTCAGCAGACCGTTCCCGAGTGTCCTTCAGCTCAATTAATTTGTCTGCAATACATCGCAGAAAAGTCAACGGCCAGATGCCTTTTTTTTGTGAAACGATCTCTTCAATTTTTTTGGCTGCCCCCATAAGGGTCTGACGATCTTCATCATCTGCATTAAAAACCTGATCAAGGTGATCACACACCTGAGAAATTAAGGCGTCATCATATATTTCTGTTTCTCCAGCATGTCCTGCAGTCTGCTGGTCCCTTAACTGGAACTGAAGCTTCCATTTATGATCACTCACCCCGGAGTGGCAATACATGGAAAGCGTTCCCATTTCTGTATATTCGGCACCTATGGTCACCGGAATGGCTTTTTTTTCAGATTTTCTGCCAAATTTAATAATTGTCTGTATCGGTGTCATGGATGTCATTGAATCATCAACATCAAGGATATCACCGGCAATATCACCTGATCTGTAGCTAGAACTATACATATCAAATGCGACAGGTTCATTGGTTCTTACGTCATACTGCATCTGTGAAAGATCAATCACAGATCCTTCGTCCAGGCCTCGCTCAACCAGGCAGACCGCTTTTGAATCGTCTCCGGTTTTTGACGAAACCCCTAAGTAATAGCTCCGCGGGCTCCCGCTGCCGACACGTACGCCTTCACCCTGTTTTACAAGGCCATAGTAAGAAGCGCCAATACCAACTGCCAGCTCAGGGGTATTGTTTTCTAATATTTTAGGACGTTGTTCAGGTGCCGCCCTGAACCACCCTGCTACTGCCTGGACAATTCTTTTTTGAACCAATTTCGGTTTTAATGTCCCCCCGTTGAATAAAATAAAATCAGGCAGCGGCTCTTTTGACAGATATTTTTTAACGTCATCTCTGTGTTTTTCCAGAAATGCAATTATATGCCTGGTCACTGCAGATTCTTTCTCAAACGGGAGACCGAAATCAGTGATTTCCTTTCCTGTATCAAGGGTGTCCAACCGATCTGATGCCACCATCGGGAAAAAATCATTTTCAAGGATGCTTTCAACTTCCTGCCGGGTTAAGTCCGCAGCAAGTGTTCCTGCAATGAGAGACCGGCCTTCTCCTTTTATGGTGATTCTAAAAGAGGCCTCCCCTTTTTCAAGAATTTGTTCTTTTGCTTCCCTGCACCTGTGAATCAGTGTCTTCCATTTATCTGAATTCAAACTGGCTTTTGATTTAAATTTTGATGCCACCACTTTTGCCAGAGCCAGATCAATGTTATCCCCCCCTAAAATGAGATGTTCACCAACAGCAATCCTTTCAAACCTGGGCGTTCCCTGGGACTCTTTCAGGCTAATTAAACTGAAGTCAGTTGTTCCGCCGCCCACATCGCAAACCAGGATCAATTCATTGGGATTAACATGGTGCTGCCAGTCGGTTTCATAGTTGATCAACCAGGAATAAAATGCGGCAAGCGGTTCCTCCAGAAGGGTCACAGAAGCGCCAAAACCAGCCATTTTTACGGCGTTCATGGTAAGGTCTCTTGCCTCCTCATTAAATGAGGCCGGCACCGTTATGATCACAAATTGATTCTCAAGAAATTTATCCTCATCTTTTACAAAATGGTTCCAGGCACTTTTTATGTGCAGCAGGTATTCAGATGTTGCTGTAACAGGTGAGACTTTTTCAAACCCTTCAGATCCCCAGGGCAATATTTTTGCTTTCCTATCTGCTTTCTGATTACACAGCCAGCTTTTTGCTGAAGATACGAGTCGAGATGGAATTTTTGATCCATGGTCTCTTGCAAAGCTGCCGGCAAAAAGGTCCTCCCTTTTCTTCCACGGATGTTTCAATACTTCCTTAGAAATATCATATGCACCAGGGATATATAAAAAGGAAGGCAGAACCGGTATTTTAGTAAACTCACCATGACCGGTCAACTGTGGGATGTTAAACACTTTAAGATATTGCTTTTTCTCAACGATGTTATTTTTGGACAGATCATTTTTTAAATCAACCATATTCACGTAAGAAACAGCAGAATTCGTTGTTCCCAAATCTATACCGATCACATACTGCTTATCTTGAAAATCCAAAGCAACTCCTAAAAAATCTCGTTTTATTGTATCTCAACTTCTGCTGGAATGATGATCGCAGCATCCTGAATATCTGAAAGTTTTGGTATCTCTTTCTTGCCTGCTTTCCAGCCTCTATGCTTTAAAATTCCTTCAAAAGGGGGAGTCCCTGAAACATTGCCGACAAGCTTAATCGCATCAATATCAAATCCTTCTTCAATGCTTACCGCATCACCCTCTTCATTTTTTAATACCGGCTGAGGATCAATATATTTTTTAACCGCTTTTTTGCAGTCTTCCTGGATGCTTCTTACAGCAGCACCTATTTGTTCATCATCATATAATGAAAGATCTTCTTCAAAAAAATCTAAAAGCCGGCCTTCCCGCTGCAGAAATGAAAGGCTGTGCAAGAATAATCTTCTTTTCCGATCCTGTGCTATTTTCTGATCAATGAAGTCTTTTTTCTTTTTCCCTCTATCTTTGTTGTCACCGGTTTCAACCTGCAGTTGGTCAAAAATACCTGAAATAGAATTTTTCAAAATCAGCCATACTATAAGGCTTGCTATCAAAACAGATGATACCACTATCGGCACGACCAGTTGATAAAAAGATTGTGACAGTAATCCTATCTGCCGTACAAGCCATGAAAAATCCTCAGCCGCTGCTTTTTCTGTGATCCCGTTTCCGAATTTTTCGAGGAACCAATCCATACCATAATAGATACCAGCATTGACGGCTGCTCCGATGATCACTCCTAAAACAATCATGATCCATAATATTTTTTTTGAATATATTTTTGAAACTTCCAATTGAAACCTCTCCCTTATCATGTGCTGTTGTTCCAAAATTAAAAATGACCATGCTGCTAACACAGCATGGTCATAAATAATAATACAAAATTACGTTTTATCAAGCAAATGCTTTTTAATTCAAAATGAGGATCAGAGGGACATAATGAATTTTTTTTATTTATTTATCCTTTGTGACAATCAGATCCTTATTTGCCTCATAGACCTTTGGTCCAATCCCCTTTACCTTCATTAAATCTTCAGGCTTCTGAAAAGGGTTTTCTTTTCGATGTTCAATGATCCGTACTGCAATTTTATCCCCTACATGTTTCAGTGCAGTCAGTTCTTTTTTTGCTGCAGTATTAATATTTACTTTTTTACTGCCGGCAACTGCCGGCTGACACAAACTTACTAACATCACTATAGCCACAACAACATATGATATCCTTTTAATCTTTTTCATGATTATTCTCCTCATAATTTTTAGAAACAGCAATCCTCTGATCCCCATTGAACGATTAGGGCATTTAGAATGATTAGATTGAGAATCCGACAGCAAGATTGTTTATGGCCATAGAATTTTTCTTGCCTTATGGGACTTATATTAAAAAAAAATACAAATTGCAATCAGGGTTTACCTTATTTTTAAATAAAAATGACAAAAAAACTAATTATTTTAGCAAACAGGGTTTTTTAATTAGAGACATTGATTTTATACACAAATTCAAGTTTTTAAACTGAAATACAGTAAGTATAATTTATCTATCTTCTTCTTTAACACCATCAGAACAATTTTATTGACTCAGATCAGGAGATTCACTATTTATGTTGGATTGATTACCTGTTTGATTACAGTGCTGGAAAGGAAAGCTGATGTACCCGTTTGTAGAGATAAAAAAACAATGGAAAATACTTGATTACGGATGTGGGGGCGGGAAACTGATTAAAAAATTACGCCAGGAGGGATATAACGCTGTTGGTACCGATATTAGAGAATTTCCTGAACCATTCATTCATCCATGCACAGAAAATCGCACGCCTTTTGATGACAATGCTTTTGATATCATTTTCTCCAACCAGGTAATGGAACATTGCAAAAATGTTGATGCCTATTTTAAGGAAGCGCAGCGGGTTCTAAAGCCTAACAGAAAAATGCTTTGTGAATTCCCTCATAAATTTATCCCATTTGATTCCCACGCAAGATTATGGTTTGTTCACTGGTTCCCAAAATTAATCAGGATGGCTTTTTATTGGATATTCAGAAGAGAACCTGTTAGAAGAGAAGGATATGTGTTTTTGAGAAATACATTCTGGTATAAAAAAATAATTGGCAGCTACTTTGAAATTGAAAATATTACTGTGAAAAGAATGGAATTGGTTAACTTAAACGCTTACAAGGGTAACGCTTTTGTGACTGCGGTAAGAAAAATCTGTCAAAATACCGGAATGTTCCGTTACTTGTCATTTTTTGCTATTCAAAGCTGGGTATTGACATCAAAGAAACTGGATTGAGGCTGAAAAATAAAATTACCCCCACGCCACCAAACGAGCAGTGGATGAGTTTAAAAATGTTAAACAAATTTACATATTCAGACTGTATCTACTTTCTGGTTGCAACGAGTTTCTGCCTGATATCATCGGGCAATGCTCCTCCTTTGATCGCTTTAGGTTTAGCAACGATAGTCTGGCTGGTTTCCAGACAATATCCAGACATATTACAACTGGTAAAGCATCTGTATTTCAGACCTGTTTTTTTGTTACTCTTTTTACCCTGGATTGGACTGATTTATTCAGACAATATCACCAGCGGGTTAGATTATGCGCTGAAAACAAAATATCTGTTTTTACTGATTATCATGTTTGGACTCTCATTAAATCCAGATCGCTTGAATTTTATAGTCTATTCCTTTTTCGCAGGACTTACTGCCGGTGCTCTGTTTGCCGGAATTCAACTGGCTGGAATTATCCCTCCAATTGATGACGGCCATCTGGGCTTTGGTATTGTTCATACTCAGATCTCCATGTATCTTATTATTGGAATTCTATCTGCATCTTTTTATTTTAAAAACAGCCTTTCAAAAAAAAAACGGATTGCTTTTTTAATACTCATCGCAATCTTTATTTTCCATCTGGCTGTGATGGAAGGCCGCAGCGGCTATATAATTTTTATCATTCTGTCCCCGATAATCATTCAAAATCTATTGTTTCTATACCCGGTCAGGCTGAAGCTGATTGGTATTGCCATACTTATTTTGTCATTATCCTTTTCTCCCACAGTAAGAAATAAAACAAAAGAAACGATTACTGAATGGAAAGTGAATAAGGAGAAAATTGTTAAGGGTGATTTTGTAAAAAAACATCCAAGATTTTTTTTTATCAGGACGTCTATAGAGGCGTTGCTTGAAAATCCTGTTCTAGGACTGGGAACGGGAGGATTTGCTGCTTATTCTGAAAAAAAGGGCCATCAAATACTGCATCCGCATAACAGCCTCCTTTATATGGGCGTGAGTTTCGGTTTTTTGGGAATTTTTTCTTATCTATGGATGATTTTTTTAATGCTGAAAAACAGTTGGCTTAAACGGGGTTCTCCTGCAGGTTTTTTCACCTTCTCTATTGGACTTGTCATCTTTCTTGGTGGATTTTTTGATACTCATATCCTGAACACAGGCACGCTCATACTTTATATTTTAGGATATGGATTGCTGTTCCATATAGACAGATTAGACGCTTATAATCTACACGGTGTTTGAGTCTTTCGAGGAAAAATTAAAGAAATTGTCTTAAATCAAAAGCTCTTTCCCATGACCAGACCTCTGTTCCTGTCTGATCGTGCTGCTAGGCCAATCATCATTCCTATCCATATCCAGAAAAATCGTTGGTAGCTCACATCATGTACAATCGAAAATAGCCCGAAATACCCCATCGCACAACAAAAAACCAACTTGAATACTTTTGAGTGTTCATCAATCTTCCCACTCAAAGAATACAACCAGAAAAACAGGACTGAAATCAATAAAACGCCAACAGCCCCAGTGTCTGCCAAATACAGCAGAACAGAACTGTGAATAATTTTTGGTTCACTCAACATTGTTTTTGATTTTTCAAATGAACCTCCCAGCCCAGTGCCAAATATCGGATTCTCTTTAAACAATGTCCATGCCTGTTTTGTGGTTTCAAATCTTACATTGTCATTGGATGAAATATTGTATTCTGACGGTTTAGGTTTTTCGTCCTCTGCAGAAAGCACAATAGCATCATTTTTAAAATTTTTTTGCAGCAGCTGACCGCCTATATTTTCCCGGATTACAGAAAGCATCAGCGCTGAAAAAGTCAGACTGATCATAATGATGATTATATAAATTTTTCGATATTTTTTATCTTTGGGAAAAAGAATGCTCCAAAACAAAAAAAAGAGATATGTTATAATACCTGCACGGGATTGAGTTAGAATGACACACGAAAAAAAAACCCCTTGGGACAACAAATAAATTTTATTTGTAAGATGGCCCCATCTGTATAATAGATAATATATTATCGCCATAATCCCCATGATAAAAGCAAATGAGTTAGGATTTGAAACAGTCCCTAAAAATCTTGGGCTGTACATGATGGATGCAAATGGCTGAAAATTTCCAACGACTCTGACAATATGGAGAATATTATAAAAAACCAGATAGATTGATAGAATGAAAAGCATAAATTTCATAACTCTTTGGATCATACTTCTTTCGAACATCGCCAGTAAAAATCCTGTATATGCATATCCTAAAAGGACCAGCCCTCCTATAAGCCGGTTATAGAATGCCCATTCAATAAACCCGAATTTGAAGAATCCCATCAGGAATGAACCAAAAAAATATATATAAACAATTAAAAATATACGAACAAATTCCCGCATATGGCTGTCGATTTTCTTTTCCAGAAACATTCCAGCCATGGATAAAAGCAAAAACACAGAAAAAAAATCTCCAAATGTAACCGATACCTGATTATTCAGTATCATGACCCTGACTTCATAAAGGCAGAAAAGAAAAGCTGAAATCGCCAGGTAATGGATGTTTTTTCCCACATAGTCTAAAGCTTTCTCAATATTGTGTTGTTTCTCTTGTTCAAAAAAATCTTCTTTTGAATGATATAAGATTGTTGTCGCAGGCAATAAAATCGTTGCAACAATTGATGAAACAGAGAGCATCAGCACGTTCCCGACTAATACATTTGGCTCTATGCCGTAAGGCGTCAACAACAATGTGGCAGCAGCTTCTCTTGCACCAAGGCCCTGGAATGAAATCGGCAGGCTGCCGACAAACATGAGGGCGGTAGACAAAAGTATTTTTTCAGAAAAAGAAACATCAAGGATACGGTCCATTATCAAAAACGGAGAAATCAGATTTATTAAAACAATAACAGAAGACAGCAGTATGGTCGGCAATAGGAACAGGGATACAATTTTTAAATACTGTTTTAAATAATTTGTGAGAAATGTAAACACAACCAGACCCATAATTAACAGCATCAAGGACCAGTCAATGCGCGTCTGGTATCCCATTATTCTCAGAAATTCTAAAGTTTTCAACTGATAAACAGATATTAACCCAATGGCTGATAAAAGCCCTACCATTGCTGCTTTTTCAACCAAGGAAATCATGACGATCAGATGTTTATTTGTTTTACTTAAAACCGGCAGTGATATTTTTGTTAAGGTTGAGCCGATCACTCCGGCAAAAAACAATCCAGCCAATGAAGAAAATGCATTTATACGATGGGCCGTCCAAAGCGAAAACCCTTTGTAAAATTTTCGAAAATTGGCAAATAGTCTTACAGAGCCTGTGAAGGCGCCTGCAAGGGCGATGAGAACAAAAAGCAAGAACATACCTGGATCAAAAACAGAAAATGACTTTACACTGACATCATAATAGAAAAAGACACAAGCCAGAAAAAAAACTGAAATAATGATCGGCGTTATCTTTTTAATTTTCTCTAAATTAACCATAAATTTTATTGTTGACAAGAACCTGAATGAACGGTTTTAATTTATTTGAGCTGGCGTATAATCTGGAATAATTTTTCTAAACATATTCTGAATTTTGACTTTATCTCTGCTGTCTGCAAGCGCTATGAGTTCATTGATCTGATTTTGAAGGGTTCCCATTTCACATTTTTCGCTGTTAAAAACCAAAATTTTATCATGATGTGTGGGCACCACTTTTTCATTTTGTGTCATCAATTCTTCGAACAGTTTTTCTCCAGGCCGAAGCCCTGTATATTCAATCTGGATATCCACATTTGGCTCGAATC
This sequence comes from uncultured Desulfobacula sp., assembly GCA_964343845.1. GTDB lineage: Bacteria > Desulfobacterota > Desulfobacteria > Desulfobacterales > Desulfobacteraceae > Desulfobacula. The sequence goes on from CAYFKW010000007.1 coordinate 8,996, forward strand.
CGGAAAAACGGATCAGATCTTTTGCCATATCGTCTATTTTCACGGGTTCTCCCATTTCAAGCACAAAAATTTCACCGCCCTTTCCCATTGCACCTGATTGCAGAATTAATTGACACGCTTCAGGAATAAGCATAAAAAACCTAATAATATCAGGGTGTGTCACTGTCACGGGGCCGCCGTCTCTGATCTGTTTTTTAAATAACGGGATAACACTTCCTACACTTCCGATTACGTTTCCAAACCTTACTGTGATAAAATTTGTTTTTGAACCATTGCACAAACTTTTATTTTGAACAATCAATTCTGCTATTCTTTTGCTTGTTCCCATGATATTTGCCGGGTTCACAGCCTTATCAGTAGAAACAAAAACAAATTTGTGACAGTGATATTTGTCTGCTATTTCAACCATATTTTGTGTGCCCACGATATTGTTTTCAATCGCCTTCCAGGGATGATGTTCCAGCATGGGCACATGTTTGTATGCTGCGGCATGAAAAACAATTTCAGGTTTATATTCCAGGAATACGGCCTCAATCTCATCTTTCTTTTGAACATCTCCCAAAACAGGTATAATATGTATTTCAGAAAAATCTTTTTTCAATTGCAGATCAATTTCATAAAGAGGGCTTTCTGCAATTTCAAACAGGATCAATTCCTTTGGTCTATATGGACAAATCTGCTTCAAAAGTTCTCTTCCGATGGATCCGCCAGCTCCGCTGACAAAGACGCGTTTCCCGCTGAGATAAGCACCGATGCTTTCCCTGTCTAAGTTAACAGGTTCTCTTCTTAACAAATCTCTGTATTCAACATCTCTTATCGAGTTCACAGTCACCCGGCCATTGATCAATTCACCCATATTGGGTACAGTTCTATATCGAACGTGGCTCTCTTTACACAACTTGACTATTTCACGCATCCGATTTACGGAAGCAGAAGGTATCGCAATAATAATTTCTCCTACTTCTTTATTCCTGACAACGTGATCGATCTGATCGATTTTATCTATCACCGGAATGCCGTGAATTTTTTTTCCAATTTTTTTCTGATCATCATCGAGAAATCCAACAACATTATATTGAATAGAGGCATTGTCTCTTATTTCTCGAACAATTTTTTCACCACAATTACCAGCCCCAATAATGACGACCTGTTTGCCGGTACGTTTTTTACTCCTGAAGATATTTAATATAACAAGTTTAAATCCTTCCAAACCGCCATTTTTACCAATTTTTTCAAAATAAATCCGGGTTGCAACCCGCAACCCAATGATCAAAATCAAAGTAAGGCACCAGTCGATGATAAAAATGGACCTGGAAACGCCCTGAAATCCGAAGACAAATAAAACGTAAAGAATGACATTAATGCTTGACAGAACAGATGCTTTTCCAACATTCCACAAATCGTTAAGGCTGGTATAACGCCACATTCCCCTGTACAGGTCAAAAAAAGAAAATGTAATAATTTTAATAATCGTTAAACCGAGAATAACATCATAAAATTTTTCAGATGCCCATTGAGGAATGTCAAAATCAAATCTTATTAAATTGGAGAGATAAAATGAAAGGCAGACTAAAATAATATCTGCCGTCAGAATAAAAATTAAATTTTTTGAGAACTTTATTTTCAATTAAGCTTCACTTATTCCTTGCACAATTAAGTTTAAGGTTTCAAATACAGGATATCATTCTGGTTTGCAACGATTATTTAACCGAGTTTTCCATGACCGAACGGACCGATTTGGCAACATATCGAATTGCTTTTTCATCAAGTGTAGGATGTACCTTCAGCATCAGTGACGTCTCGCCCAATTGTTTTGCAGCGGGCAGCCTTTTTCCCTGTTTCCCATCATTAGACCCGCTAATTATTTTAAATGGCACTTTTTTAAAAGCCGCTTCATTATAAACTTCAGGGCAGATGCCTGTTTCACACTGAATTCCCATCTCATTCAGTGCTGTAATAATTTTATTTCTATCCCACCCTTTTTTTAACTCATTGAGATTGATAAAAACATAATACTTATAATACGAATGGTATACATTTTCTTCAGGTATCGTAACTCTCAAACCGGGTGTGTTTTTGAATTCATCTGTCAGTATCGTGGCAAATTGCCTTCTGATCTCAACCCATTTATCCAGTTTATTCAGCATTACTCTCCCCATAGCAGCCTGCATTTCCGTTAATCGGAAATTCGTCCCGAACCGTTTCACAAACCAGCGGAACCCTGGTGGATGATTCTGTTTAAAAACTGTGTTAAAATCTTTTCCATGGTCCTTGTAGCTCCATGCTTTCTCCCAGAGTTTCCTACTACTGGTCAACAGCATTCCGCCTTCTCCGCCCGTTGTCATTATTTTGTCCTGACAAAATGAAAACACCGAAAAATCACCAAAACTACCCGTTTTCTTACCATTAATCATGGCACCATGAGACTGTGCGCAATCTTCAATTAAAAAAATATTTTCCTCTTTACAAAATTTTTGTATTTCCGTCATCTCACATGGCCAGCCAGCCAGATGAACAGCAATTACCGCTTTTGTCTTTGGGGTGACTGCACGTGCAATATTCTGCAGCGTAATATTCTGGCTGTTTCGATCCACATCGATAAAAACCGGGACAGCATTTTTCAAGGTGATGCAGCTTGCAGATGCAATAAAGGTCCTCGGTGTAACAATGACCTCATCACCCCTTTTAATGTTTAGACAAGTGAGCGCCAGATCCAGGGCCAGGCTCCCATTTGCCAATGCAATCCCATATTCAGCCCCGATATAACCTGCGAATTCATTTTCAAACGCTTGAACTTCATTACCTGTCCACTGATTCACATTTCCTGATCTGAGGACAGTTACAGCAGCCTCAATCTCATCCTCAGCAAAAAAAGGCCATGGTGCAAATTCCATTTTCATTTCTCCATTTTCTTAGAAACTTTTACCGGCACTCCACAGGCAATTACATTATCCGGAATATCCTTATTCACAAAACTATGTGCCCCTATTATGGAATTTTCTCCAACGGTTACGCCCGGCATTACGGTACAATGACTTCCAATCCGGCAATTTTTCTTTAGTGTCACGGTTCCCTTTTTATTATCAATCGTTGAAATCGAATAAATAGAACAATGAGATCCAATCTGGACCTCTTCTTCAATTTTAACACCACATGCGGCATTAATATAGGTGTATGCCCCAATATCAGTCATTTCACCCAGATCAAATCCAGAAACACCTTGTACCAACCAGTTGTACTTTGTCGGCCTGCCCTCCTTTATTTCTGGATATGTCCATTTTTCAAATCGCTTTTTCATCTTCTGTATTCCCCATAAACTCTTCAGCTGTTACGTGACCTTCCTGGTGTATATCTTTGCCTTTTATCACTTGAATTACAGTTAAAAAAAGAATTTTTATATCAAGCCACAAATTGTGGTGATCAACATACCATAAATCCAACTTGAACTTATCCTCCCAGGTTAATGAATTCCTGCCATTGATTTGAGCCCAGCCTGTGATACCCGGTTTAACATCATGGCGTCTTGCCTGTTCTTTATTGTATCGTTTCAGGTATTGCACTAGAAGTGGTCTGGGCCCGACCAAACTCATGTCTCCTTTCAGCACATTGAACAACTCCGGCAGTTCATCCATACTTGATGCCCTTAATAAAAAAGACAGTCTTGTAAATCTTAATGCATCTGGTAAAAGCTTTCCATCTTCATCTGTTTCATCTGTCATTGAACGAAATTTATAAAGGGTAAAAGGTTTTCCTTTAAGCCCAGGTCTTTTTTGCTTAAATATGACAGGATTTCCTAAATTTATCCGCACAAGAAAAAAAATTATTGCAAATACAGGTGCAGACAAAACCAGTATGATGGCAGCAGCCCAGAAGTCCAGAAAATGCTTCATTCTAAATTCCCATTGCCTCAATTATGGTTTGGTTTACTTTTTTAACATCATATTTATCAACCACCAGTTTTAAACTTTTCCCTCCCATGACAGGAATGATTTCCGGCGAGTTGACAAACTTTTCCATGGCAGTTACCAGTTGCGCTACATTTTTAACAGGGATCAGAAAACCGTTTTCACCGTTTATTACTGTCTCTTTGCATCCAGGCGCATTTGTCGTGATAACTGGCCTTCCCATTGCCATTGCTTCCAAAACTGTTCTGGGCGTTCCTTCCCTGTAAGAAGGGAGCACATATACTGAAGACCCTTTGATAGCAGGTCTCACATCAGATAACCGTCCCATATAATCAATGGTTCCCTGTTCCTGCCAAAGCTTCAGTTCTTCTGCAGTAATGCAGGACGGATTTTCATCAAGCCACCCAACCAGTTTAAAAGAAATATTTGAATATTTCTCTTTCAGAACGGCTGCAGCATTTACGAATTCTCGAATTCCCTTGTCTTTCAGCAAACGGGCAATAAGCAGGAATGACACCTCCTTAGGAATTGGTGCCGGCTTAAAGTGGTCTAAGTCGACCCCAGAACCATTGATAATGGCCACTTTTTCCTTTGTTACCAACAAATCAGATAAAAAAAGACCTGCATCATCTGCATTTTGAAAAAAAACTTTTGTGTTTACCTTTAAACTCAGTTTGTAAAGAACTTTAACAAAAAAACCAAGTACTTTAGTTTTTGTATCTGTACCAATAAATGCATACCCCAAACCTGTTATGATCGAGTATATGCCTTTTATGCCAGCAAGCCATCCTGCAATAGATCCATATATAACCGGCTTGGCTGTATAATTGAGTATTTTTTCAGGCTTAACTTTTTTAAATAATAAAAACAGATGCCACATCGTGAAAAAATCTATAAATGGATTTAATCCTGAACGATTGACAGGAATATGACAATATACTGCACCCAGCTTCTTAATTTTTTTTTCCAGTTCAATATCTGCATTTGGTGCACACACTATGACCTCATGACCCAATTTGATCAGCGCAGTGATTAAAGGGCCTCTAAAATTAATCAACGATTCTGCAAAGCTTCCTAAAATCATCAATTTCATAATTTTTCATTCTCCAGCCAAGCCTGAAACATCAGTATATTCCATAAATGATACTGCATGTTGCACTTTCCAGCCAGATGATCATTCCAGGCTTTTTTTACTGCCCCCACATTAAAATAGTCTTGTTTTCTCAGCCTGTCGGCAGACAGCAAATCATTGGCCCAATCTGACAGATCGGATCGCAGCCACTGATCTAACGGAAGGCCGAACCCTGATTTTGGTCGGTCAAAAATATATTCTGGCAGGTATCTCGCTAACATTTTCTTTAAAATAATTTTTCCTGAATGCGGCTGTATCTTCATTTCCAGAGGAATTTTCCAAGAAAAACGGAGAACCTCCCTGTCAAGTAATGGGGCTCTGGCTTCAAGGCTTGCCCCCATGCTCGACCGATCAACTTTCGTCAGAATATCATCTGTAAGATATGTCTTCATATCCATGAACTGCATCAGTTGGGTAAAATCTTCTATGTCAGGCCATTTTGAAAAACTATTCAGCAGGGTTCTGGGTTCTTTGGCTTCTTTTACAAGCGTATCAGTCCGTTGCCACCAGGAAGTCAGGTTATAGTAAAATTCCTTTTTATTTTCTGATGCCAGCACACTTGATAGCTTGGCCAGTTTATCCCCTGGCATTGTCTGCTTCATTGCTTTTGGCAGTACAAAATTTAATCTTGAAAAGATAGAATTCCATGTTGAAGGAGAAAAAGAGTTGATAACTCCCTTAAAAATTTTTTTAAGTATAACCGGTTTGTTTTCAAGTTTTTCCCACAAATACCGACCCCAGAAATGGCGGTTATACCCTGCAAACATTTCATCTCCACCATCACCTGAAAGCGCTACGGTAACATATTTCCGGGTCATTTTTGACACTAGAAAAGTTGGAATCTGAGATGAGTCCGCAAACGGCTCATCAAACAGTACAGGAAGCTGAGGGATAACATCAATTGCCTGTTGAGGCGTGACATAGAGTTCTGTATGGTCGGTTCCCAATATGCGGGCCACCTGCTTTGCCGAGTCAGCCTCATTATACCCTGTTTCATCAAACCCTATGGAAAATGTTTTGACAGGTTTGTCACTTATCTTTTGCATCAGGGCAACAATTAACGATGAATCAATCCCACCGGACAGGAATGCACCCAGGGGAACATCTGAAATCATTCTCCGAGATACGGCATCTGACAGGACTTTTTCTAATTGATCTGTCACATTCTCAATAGGGCCGGACAGAGGACTTGAAATACCCTGTAATGCGACTGTTTCCAAGTCCCAAAACTGGCGGGGTTTTGGAGCTTGTTTCTCTTTTACCTCTTTTACCCCCACACTGCAGAAAGATCCGGGTAAAAGTTTTTTAATCCCATGATATATAGAATAAGGGGTCGGAATATAACTATGGCGAAGCAAAAGCGGCAATACATTTCTGTCGATTGCCGGCTTGAATTCAGGATGGGTTTTCAAAGCCTTTAATTCCGAAGCAAAAAAGAATATCCCATTATTAAAGCCGTAATACAGCGGTTTTTTCCCAAGAGGGTCTCGTGCCAGGTAAAGTATCTTCTTTTTTTTATCCCACAAAACAAAGGCAAACATACCATTTAACTTTACAAGTGTGGTTTCAACACCCCAGGTTTCAAAGCCTGCCAAAAGGACTTCGGTATCAGAAGTTCCCCGCCATTTTATATTTTTTGAATCAAGTTCTCTACGCAACTCCTTAAAATTATAGACTTCTCCATTGTAGCAGATAACAAAACGTCCTGTGTGAGAAACCATTGGCTGAACACCTTGCTCTGACACATCAATAATTGAAAGACGTCTATGGGCAAATCCAATTCCGATATTACCATCAAACCAAATCCCTTTATCATCAGGCCCCCGGTGCCGGAGGGAAACAGACATCCTATTGAGAATGCCCTTTGCATCACTCATTCCTTTTAAACTGAAATACCCTGCTATGCCGCACATATTATCTGTGAGTCACTTCCTGATCTGTGTGGAAACCCGCTTTAAATTTTTTATCAGGTGCGGTGTTCCCAGCAGTGCAATAATCCAATATCCGACAGCATGATGGCGCAATGCTGTGCCATAATTCATTGTCGCCATTGCCCAAAGTGCGGACAGTGCAAAGTAAAGGATTAATAAAAATCCAACCATGATTCTATTTTTTTCTGTTTGAAGATAAAACCGGAAGGAAAAATATATCAGAACAATCCTCCAGGAATTTTCTAAAAATGCATACAAATCCTTCAAGCCAGATATTTGATTCGGCAGTGGTGCAATAAAAAAATATAGCATCATCTGAAAAATTGAACCGGAAAGAGACAAAAATGATTCTGTGTCAAATGGTATACCATATGTTGCTCTGGCAGATCCCACTGTTTCCAGGCTTTTGTTTCTTAGTGTTACGGCACTGTTCAACAGATCCCCGTTGATCAATCCCTGTACCACATTAGAACCACCTATTTTATACTTCACAGCGATCAGTGACCCAAGAAAGAATAATGCCAGGCTTATGAACAAAAAAATCAATTGCCATTTTGAAAAAGATTTCCAAACAAACTCATTGCCGTCAAATTCAATCCTGATTAAAATCGACATCATAATCATGAAAAAGGCGAACAGAATGAGTCCCTTGCTGAAGAGTGACATTGACACCGCCAGGACTAAAGACAGAATCAAAAATCCCCATTTCTTCTTAATATGATGCAGCATAAAAAAATATATGCTGGATGAAAAAAGCAGTATTTGATAGGGTTCACGCAGTGTAAGCGAACAGAGGAATACAACAGTTGGCAAAAGCCCGAAAGACAACAGAGCTGCATTTCTATATTCCTTTAGCCCTAGAATATTTCCAATTTTTAAATAAACGATTAAAGATAACACCAGGCAGAATATCGACAGCCCCTGTCCTACAAGCATCGTTTTGGATGAAACCGTATAAACAATTGATAGAAAGCTTTCGTAGAAACCAGGCCCCCAGAACAAATCAAAGTTGTCTTTTCTGATGATACGGCAGGCGACCATATGGAATTCAAGGGCATCTGCATTAGACCCTATTGTGCTGAAAAAAAAAGCATTTGCTATGGAGACTGACTCACAAATCAATATAACCGCTGTAAAGATTAAAAGTGTACTCTTTTGTCTGCAATCCTTAAACCACAGCGGGAGGGTGAATGTTGCCAGGATCAAAAACAATCCTGCCGGATCTTTTACTAATTCAACATAAATTGTATAAATAATATCCAATTGTGATTATATAGTTATCTGACGCTTATTAGATTCCACTTGCAACGATTAATCGTCTTTTCAGCTAAATCTTGGCAAGGGCTGTCCCACAATTTTTTGAATGTTCATTCTCACTATCTTCAGTTTGATATCTCGCTATTCACAGCCATTAATTTAAAAGATGCCCAGTCACTTTTAACGACTTTCCGACAATTAAACAGTATAATTCGATATTGATACTGTATCCCGGCTTTTAAATTCTTTAAAAACAGATGACAGTCTCTGCATGTTTCTAGATACCCCACCGGGAGAGGTTCTGTTCTCATTATTGAATCATTTCCATTCTTGTATTCTACAGAAATAAAGGCATCTGAACCATTGGGAGAAAAGCGAACGTTTATTTTAATGAAATCTGTCCCAAAATAAATAACCCGTGATGTCAAAATATAGGGAATTCTTTTTTTGCGTAATTGTAAATTTTCAGTGGAGCCTTCTATACGAACTCCATCAATTTTGCTCACCAGCCTGTAATAAACTGATTCATAGCCGGCAAGGTTCTCCAGGTCTTCAGATACGGTCAGAGGAGTTTGGCATAAAAATTTTGATGCCGCATCTGAATAAACTTCAAAGCCGGCTAGCCCGATGTACTCTTCACAAAATCCTTTTTTCAGACAAAGTTCAATTTTACCTATATTTTTATATACTCTCTCATGTTTCCAGGCAGTTAAAGGCTGATAGGTATCTTTGTCAGGAGACATCATCTCGACAACAATCTTATCTATAAGAATGTCATCCATTGAAAATAATTTAAGACTAACCTCCCTGGCAGGATAGATAGGGTGCTGTAACAAATTCATTCGTTCAATTGTTATTTCCTCGTACAAGACGAATTTAAAACTGTTTTCGGCACCTGTTCTCTTTTCACAAAAAAAACAGTCATCTTCTGTTCCATAAGATCCGTTAACAAGGATATCTGGATCGCATTTTGCTGCCAAAGGCCATTTTTCAATTCTGGCCCGGTTCCCTGGATAGACAAGACTGTTATTTCGATGTGTTAGAGAAAATTTTCTGATATCCAGTGATCCGGCCGGAAGTTTATCTCTTGTTGGATACATTGCATATAAATGTACTGCAAGATTTGCTCTTGAAAGGGTTCTATTTAAAGGAACATACCCATATCCAGAAGGCTCTGCCCAACCTTTATCATTGCGATTGTTGCCACCAAAACTCCATTTTTCAGGTTCACCAGAAAAACGAACATACAAATCCTGCCAATCACGATCCACTGAATCGCTGTCAATACAGGATCCGCTATTCACCCATGTTGCTGTTTTTTTTGATTCAGATTTCGATTTTTCTTTTCTGATTCCTGTATCCTGTCTTTTGCATACATCTACCATTAATGTACAACTTTTTTTTAAACCGCCTCTATCCCTCAATGTTATGCTCAAAATCGCATCTCGTAAATCCTTAACGCCAAAATCACCAAAAAAAAAATTGTACAAAAAGAGAAACGGTGGGAAATGACCAACATGTTTTGAATCATATCCATTTATTTTACTGAACTTTGCTTTTTTATTAAATTCGGGTATCGCAAGCTTTATAAAATTTTTATTATTTTGATGAAAGGTCTTTTGCAGGTATGTATTACTTATGTATTTATCATCCCGAAAAGGAACAACCGTCCATTTTGAGCTTATCGGCCCTGGGAAAAAAACATCTTCTGTTTTATGAACCAATTCATCTTTTGCAAATCCATATTCAAAAAAATATTTGCCCGTCTGGAAAGGTGCAGATACCCGGCCGGAAATCACAATTCTTTCCGAAGACACCTGTTCTCCTCCTAATGTTGTAACACTGCAATCATTTTGATATTTTGGAACGTCATTCAATCCTTTTTTCTTCTGTTTCCCGGTCGCAATTGGCTGTATTCCTGATTTCGTTTTAACGGGCTGACTCTTGGCTCCGGCTATCCGTTTGTTCAAAATAGTTTTTTGTCCATGATGACTGGTTTCTATTTTTAGAGCCACTCCCGGCCTGTTGGAAGGATTACAAAACCGCTGAACCAATTGTATCCTTGCCACTCTCCTAAGCCAGAGCCTTGACCGGCGAAAGGTTCTGTCCGCAGCCTGGATGAAGGCATAAATTAAATATCTGAAATCTTTACACAATTCTTTTTAAAAAAAATCTATTTAACTGCTTTTTTCACTGATCTATCTTTACATGTCTTTTCGTAAACTTTTTGATACTCTTTTGTTATTCTGCTCAATGAGAAATGTTCTTTAATCCTTTTTCTTGCCCTGACACCCAGGCTTTTTCTTTCAATTTCATCCATTAAAATAAGCTTGGTCAATCCTTTGGATAATCTTTCAGAATCTCCCGGGGGTACAATGATACCAGTTTCTCCTACAATAACAGATGAATGTCCTACATTTGTCGCAACTACGGGGACTCCGCATGCCATGGCCTCCCCGAGTACGTTTGGAAAACCTTCACCAAAAGCGGACGACGAGCATAAAACATCCAGACTGTTCATAAGCCTGGGAATATCTCTTCTGATACCTAACAACAGAGTCTTCTTTTTCAGTTTTTCTTTTTTGATCAGCTCAATGAGTTCATTATTTTCAATCGTTACATCTCTTCCTGCCAGGACAAAAAAAACATCCTGAACCTGACTGGAAATCCTGCCTGCAGCCTTTAGAAAGGTTGCATGATCTTTCATTGGATCATATCGCCCTATGAGGCCGATACAAATTGAATTTTGTGGTATCTTCAATTCATTTCTGATATCTGCCCTTGCATCCTCATCCGGGCAAAATGAATCTAGATCAAATCCATTCGGGATGACGCTAAAATTCTTTTTTCTATATCCCAATTGTTCAATATGGTATGTTTTTGCATTATCAGAATTTGTCAATATAACTTTAGGGAAACGCGACAAAAGGGAATTTGCTTTTATCGTCCATTCAGTGAGCTTACTGTATTTTCTTAAATCCATATTGGAGCAGCGAACGTTCCAGATAATATTATTGACACCCGTCAGCTTCCCAGCAAGACACCCTAGGAAATCAGCATGATACATCCATGTTTGTATAACCTGAGGCTGGTAACGCCTGATAATTTTTATCAGTTTTAACAACGCTTTTGGAGAGACACCTCCTCTTTCAAGCCCCAAAGTATCCACAGATATCCCGAGCGCTTCTATCTTCCGGCCGACAAATCCGGCCGGTATTAAACTGACGACTCGATTTTTAAATTCTGTACTGTCCAGACGGCTGAGGAGTTTGAACAGCATGGTTTCTGCACCGCCAGTATTCAGACCTGTTATAATATGCAGTATTTTCATTTATGTATTTTTATTTGACAGACAAGAAACAAATAAATCCTGGTAAGATTGTGTTATTTTTTCTGCGCTGAATTGCTTGCAGGTCCGATTAATAATTTCATCCCTGTCAAGTCCCCGGCCGACTGCCTCATCCATTTTTTGCGCAAACTGATCTATATCACCAGGCGGTACCAGCCAGCCGTTTTTATTGTTCTCAATAAGTTGTACCAGTCCCCCTGGGCAGTTAAATGCCAAAACAGGGGTTCCACAGGCCATTGCTTCAAGTACAACATTCGGGAAGCCTTCATAACGGGAACTGAGCACAAATAAATCAGCTGCTGCCATGTATTTGTATGGATTCGACGAAAAGCCTTTAAAACACACCCGTTCTCTTATCCCCAGTCTGTCACAAAGATATTCCAATTCTGTTCTTAAGGGACCTTCGCCCAGCAGGGTCAGGCATATATTTTTATTTCTGGTTTTAGCCAGTGCTTTAAAAAGCATATCAAAACCTTTCTGATGCATCAGTTTACCGGCCGCAACCAGATTAAATCCGCTGCTGAACAATAAGGGGACTGTTGTATCCTTTTTTCTCGAAATGCTTTTAAAATCAATGGGGTTGTTTATCAGCGTTAACTTTTTTTTTGAAATCCTGAAATTAACCTGCATATCTTTCAACATTTCAATTGACTGACATACAATGTTATCAAATTTCGGGTATACCCATTGGTATAATACTTTTAATATCAACGGGTATCTGCTCTGCGGCAGATGCATTGAAGGAATATTTGTTTCTCTTCCAATAAAAGTTGTCCGCCCTGGTAACAACGGGCGAAATAACATAATAAGCACATTTAAATATCCCAGTGTTGAAAAAACAATATCAGGCTTTATCCGGTGTATGGTTGGAACAAGTTTGATCACCAGGGTTCGAACCCTTCCGGATTTAAGATTAATTAGTTTTATATCGTCTGGAACAAATTCACTGAATTCACCTTTTAAATCTCCCACAATGAGTAATGGCTCAAAAAGCGTTCGGTTTATATTTGACAGCAGCGTCAACATGACCCTTTCAGCGCCGCCTGCGCTTAAAGAGGGCAGAATGAATACAATTTTAATCCGATCAGGCTTTTTCATTCTTATCAGTATTACCCGCTACCATCAGTGTGTTTATTTAGCAGCCGCATTCTGCCAGACATTCATCATATCTTTTGCCCTGTCTACACCTGAGCATAGTTTTTTTACTCTATCCAATGCATTTTCTCCCAGCTTCCGTCTATACGAGTTGCTGTCAGCAACCTTCAAAATTTCATCCACCATTTTCTGAGGATCAAATTTTTTCTGCAGTATTCCTGTTACCTTGTCCTGTACAAACATCTCATCGGTACCTATTGACGCTACTGGAAGCCCATAAGCCATAGCTTCTAATATATCTCTTCCCCATGGATTATTTTCTCTGGTTGGTTTAATCAGCATATCGCTTCCGGATAATACTCTTTCAGGCTGATTTACGTGTCCCAAAAAAATAAAATACGATTCAACACCTTTCAATCTGGCATAATCTATCAACGTACCATTTTTTCGAGCAATTTCCCCTAATTCACCGGGTAGAGATCTTGTCAGCCCCATATCACCTGCTACCACAAACACAAAATCTTTTCTTTTTTGTCGCTTCATAATCCTGGCAATATCTACAAGCCTGTCAATTCCCCTCATCCATGAGTAATTGCTGGTGACGGCAATCTTAAACCGTGTCTCGTTTGAAATCTTTTCAAATGGTTCTGGTTTTTGACAAGGAGGCATTACAACATTATTAATTACAGTTCCATTTTGTGTACCCCCCAATTTTCTGAAATTGACTTCTTCATTTTGGGTGATAAAAACAAGGTGATCCATAATGTTTGAGATACATGAGGTCTGCCACCTGGCAAAGACTGTATTCCATAAATTGGTTCTAATATGCATGGTAAACGGAATGTCCACTTTTGGTCGGAGATATCTTGCAAGCAGAAAAAGAGCTTCATGGTTAAAATGAACAAGATCAAATCTTTGATTGACCTCTTTAACAATTATCTTTTTAAATTGGGATGCTCTTATAAAATCAAAAACAGCCTTTGCAAAAACAATAACGTTCCGGGAATTTTTAGGCAGTGCACTGACTTTTGGCATTGTTGGGAATACCCGGCAGTCAATGCCGATACCTTCATACATGGATTCAATCAACCCCTTTTTCTTACACCATACTTCTGGCATCACAACTGACGTATCAACAAAATTCAGCATTTGGTACAAACTTCTTGAAGATCCGCCATGCCCACCTTCAATATCAAGACACAAAACATTTAAAGTGGGTTTCATTTATGCCTTCCATTGTTCTTAATCAGGTTGGAAACCTCATTCCAGCCTAAATTAAAAACAGCATCCAAAACTGATAAACCAGGAATATTGGTCTCATTTGCCTGAGGATAAACCGGATGTTTAAAATTTAAATATTCAAGTGTAATCCCTGCATTTTTAAATTTTTCTGGATCTTGATATTTATCTCCTCCTTTTCCTGAGAGATATGTAGCATTTGAGGCGAGTTCAGTAATAATCTCGATAAGCCTGTCGTCGGATTTCCCCTTGACATCCATATCAGAAGACAAAACAAATCTCGTCTTTATATTGAGCTTTTTAGCGATTCTTTTAATTATTTCCATATTTATTTTTGCTAAATTTTTAGATCCAGATGGTATGGAGTCATAAATTTCTTTAATATCCGACCATACATCATTAAATGCACTTGCCTTTTTATATGTATTGTAAAGTAAATCTTTATGGCCCGAGACCCACTTATAATCTACCGGCTTAACTTTATTAATATTATCTCCTAATGACACCTTTACAGGCACGGTTAACCAGCGGGACCCAATAGGGGATACAATTTTTACACGATTTATATATCCCCCTTTGGTAAACTGAACGTCATCCAGAAAAACAAAGATATCAGACCTGACAATTTTGTTAAAATAGCCCAGCCAGGGTAAGTAGTTCGGTTGATGGATACCAATGATTTTCTTAACTCGTATTTCCATGAAAGAATAGTCTGCTGCTAATTGTGACATCTTAAACCCTGCTTTTTTATAAAATCGCTTTGCGTTATTATTTTCACTGTTTACTTTTAGAGTTATAATTTCGCATCCATAAAGGTTAACAACAGAGAACAATTCATTGAGCATTAAGTGCCCGATTTTATTGTTTCGATAGTCTTTGTGAACCATAAAATGATGGAGATGAGCATGATTCTCACTCTTTAAAGATACAATAGCATATCCTACTATTTTATTGCCTAACCAGACGCCAAAGGAAAACTCCCATTTCATTGGCCTTTCTGCAATGAAATGCTCGATTTGCCAGTATTCATCTTCCAGGTCAGAAGCAATCTCTAGAAATTGTCTTTTATTGGTGAGTACAATTTGTCGGCTTAATCTTTTTATTTTTAAATCAATAACAATTTTCCTTTAACTTTAATATATGTGATAAAGAACCTAAATTGTCCTGTCTAAATTGATTTACCTATTAAATAGTGAGCATTTTTTAAAACTCTTTTTGGCTCCATTTCATTGAACGAGATGGATGTTTCAGATTCAAAAATGTTAACGATATCTTCCAATTTTAATGTCGTTTGTGAATTGCCTCCTTTGTAAATATATATACAGACTTTTGCGTTGGGTTTGGTGATGTTTCGATCGATATTTTTAGCATAGTTTAATACCATCTCCTTTGTCATTTCCTGGAATGAAGAGCTGTTCCACACCAAATCCACGGAAGTATCTATTTTGTCTATTTGCCACGGACAAACACAAAAAATTTCCCTATCACCCCTATTTGAGAATTTAATTTTGTTTAACTTTCTTGTCTGTCTGTAGTCTTTAACTTCATCTTTAAAAAAATGCTTAAGGTATTGTGTTCCTACATACAGCATAGGGGGGATATCCAGATACAAATACTTTTTAATATTCGGGAAAAGATGTAACAGGGTATGGCACAATGCCCCAAACCCACCACCGATTTCAAAAACAGCACGAACATTACTAAAATCAATTGATGGCGAATAATTATCAATCTGTAAAAAAGAAGAAAGATAGCATTTGGCTACCGTTTGACCATTAATTGTCACAACATCCTGGGGTGTTCCGTATAGTGTATCCGGCAATGAATATCGATTAGAAAAGGAAGCGAACCAATCACCGAATAGTCTTGAGTAGTATAAATCTTTATATTTTTGTGTTTGCGAAAAATGCCATTCATTGTGTCTGATATAGGGCTGGAAGAAGTATTTTTTCATCAAAGGCAATTCAACAATTTTTTTATAAATCTTTGATTTAAATGAATCTAATGATGATAAATCTAAAGGGTCCATGGGAATTACATCAGCATAGCCTTTCCCGATACGGCTATTTGATCTGAACCCATCTAATCCATCGGCTTTAATTGCTTTTGCAATTCTAGATGAATAGCCTTTCCAATAAGGGCCAGGCTTATAAATATTTTGTTGGCCGGTCAGGTCATCCAACATCAAATTGAATATTTTTAAATCATCCTGCATCAAAATCTCCTGAGCAAGGTTTACCTTGACAAATATTATTAAAAAAGATTTAAGAAGTTAACTCGAACTAAGGATAAAAACTATGATATTAAATTCAATTGATTCTGTACTGGTTTTAGCACCCCATACAGATGATGGTGAACTTGGTTGCGGTGGTTTTATTTCTGCATGCACTGATAAGAAAATTAATGTTTTTTATGCTGCTTTCTCCAACGCACATATTTCACTGCCGGATCACCTGCCCAAAGACACTTTAATAAAAGAAGTGAAAAACGCCACCCAGATCTTGGGAATTCCCCAAGATAATTTATACATTTTTGATTTTCCCACCCGGTCATTCCCTGAATTCAGACAACAAATTTTAGAAGAGATGATCATTCTTAAAAAAAAAATTAACCCGGATTTAATCTTAGCGCCATCTATGAATGATGTCCATCAGGACCATGCTACAATTTGCAGAGAGGCTGTAAGATGTTTTAAACGAAAGTCCATTTTGTGTTATGAGGAACCGTGGAACAATATCACATTTTCAACTCATTGTTTTATTAAACTCAAAAAAAAATATTTAGAAAAAAAGATCCAGGCGCTTAAGTGCTATAAATCTCAAGGCCATAGAACTTATATATCTGAGGATGCCATCCGCTCTTTAGCTCTCACCAGGGGAACACAATTGGAAGGTGGGTTTGCCGAAGCATTTGAAGTTATTCGATGGATGCTTTAACCCCTCTTTTTTCAAGTGAATATGTTTAATCATATTTTTTCCGGAATCTCATCTGAAGACGTTCTTATCGTTTTTAGATCTAATCCGCTTATAAAAAGAACAAACAAAGCATACAACGTGGACGGCAAAAAAAGCAGCATATGGTAAACGAGCCCGACAGCCAGTGCAATTTCCTTATCAATGCCAAACAGGCCCAGTGCTGTTACCATAAAAGCTTCATAAACCCCTACAGCACCTGGTGTCGCAGGTAAGGCCATACCGCTCACTGCCATGATAAAAACAATGAATATTTCAGTTAACGAAAGCCCCAGGTCGATTGCCAGGGTCAATAAAACAATGTGCTGGAAACAGTAAATTAACCAGACAACGATTGATACCAGAATCAAACGGACCACAAAAACGATCGACAGATTTTCCCGAAGCTGTGCAATCAGTTCGGTAACAAATGATTTAAAATAATTGAGCCCTGGTATCTCTAATACCTGAAGCATAAATTCCGGAAAGATTTTTAATATTATCAGGCAACCCCAAAAGAGAACCACCATACTGGTTAAAGAAATAAGGGCCACCTTGCTTTTATACATCGCTGCTGCAGTCAGAATACCCAAAAGCAGCATATTCAAATCTGAAAATCGCTCCAAAAAAACAAATCCCACGCTTCTTCCAATATGAACATTTCCCTTTTTTTTGAGATATAATGCTTTCGCAATTTCCCCGGCTTTAGCTGGCAGAATATTATTTATTCCCAGTCCGATCACTGCTGAGTTGAATGCAGTGATATAACTTATCTTTTGTACAGCAATAAGTTTCAGTCGAAACCCCATTACCAGAAAATCAAATACAATGAGTATAAAAACCATCACAAGACCAAAAGGTGCCATCTTTGATAGTGATTGAACTAATATGCCATAATCTATCCCGGATAAAACATATATTAAACAGCCTGCCAAAACCAATGTCTGGAGCAATAATTTAACCGGCCGTTTCATCTTTTGAATATGCCCCTGTCTTTAAATATTGAAAAAGCGGAAAAGCCAAAGGCGGTGAAAAAAATTAAAACCGGTTCAAATGGAAGACGATATTTTGCATACCCAATCGGTCCGTTCACTGCTAAATAGTAGACAATCAACAGTATACCAGATACCAGAATTTTAGATTCCTTTTGAACCATAAACCACATACCTGCGATTTGAACCAATCTATAAATCAGCGTTAATGCGATTCCCAAAATTAGAAAAAACGAAAAGGCCCTGTTCTTATTGTGAACCACAAAATTCCATGCTTGTTGTGAAAAACTCGATCCAGGCACCGAATAAAAATGAGTCCAGTCCAATTGAAACATATATCCTGCCTCAACAGTTATGGGAACAAGCAGATTCTTAATTGCCCCCTCAGTCCAGGCTTTGACTACAGATACTACAGATACTGTTTTCAGGTATTGCAGAAAAAACGAATTTGTTTTTTCCTGTATGACAAAAAGATCCTTCTGCTGGTCTTCCGGGAGTCTATCTATATAGTCATACCATTTTTGTGCGTGTTTGTTTTGAGCCTCCTGAAGGCTTATTCCTTCTTCATTCTGAGCGATGGCCGGGATAACCCAGCCGGCAATATGTGCTGCGCCATGGGTGGTCATTTTCGCATGCCCGTACACCAGGTGATTTCTGTATATCCAGGGCAGAAGGCAGGAAACAAAAACCATGCTGAAAACAATCATATTCACTACGCGTTTACGGAATGGCCTATCACTTTCAAACATAAGAAATGGAATAAAAAACAACGGGATATAGAGGTTAACCAGCCGGATTAAAGTTCCTAATCCCAGCAGTCCTGATAATCCGATCAGAAAACTGGTATCTTGCTTTTCCCGATACAGGACAAACGCGTACCAGGTGATTACCATCCAGGGTGTGAATAAAGCTTCTGTTAAGATTTGGTTGCAATACATGGCCATGCTTAAGTTTATGGCAGTAAATCCGGCACACAGATCTGCTACCGTAGATGAAATTATCCGGCCTGCAAGATACATGATAAAAACAGTCAGCAATCCTAATAAATTTTGAACAATAATAATGATAACAAAACTTCTGTCCGGCAAGGAACCATCCACTAAATTTGAGCCGGATACTGCATGACAGGCAGCAAGGAATACTGGATACAAGGGAACGCGTTCGGCCTTGTACCATTCGCCGAAATCTTTATTTTCAATGAGCCCCGAAGCCAGCCTGATATAATCTTTTTGATCATATTGGGTCAGGATATTTAAATCAGACAGTGTTGTGTAAGCAAGGAAACCCCTGATTGCCACCCCAATAATCAAGGCCATAATTAAAAATTTTGTACTATTTTTCATGTTTCTCCAACACCACCAGGGTCCTGAATGCCATAAAAGGTGCTAATAGCTTAAAAGCTGGTTCACTATTAGAAACACATGATATTAGACGATCCGGCAAAAGCTGTCTACCGCTGAACCCGCCGGAAAGAGGATATGCAAGAAATGCCAGCCTTTTTTTAATGATAATGGTATACTGTGGGAACAATTTTCTGAAACGATCTAATTTTTTAAAAAAAATCAGGGTTGCCACAGACTGGTTCGAATCAAAGGGTTTATTGGATGAAATGCGCTTATCTCCCAATGGGTCTACTGAACTATCAACCTTTTCAGGATGAAAATAATGGTAGATGAAATAGGACAAAAAGGAGATATACGGCTCCATGATCAAAATTCTTCCACAGGGTTTAAGAACAGTCAATGCCTCTCCGAAAAACTGAACAGGATTTGGGATATGATGTAATACATCGAATAGAACAATATTACTCAAGCAATCCTTCTTAAACGGCAGATGTTGAGCATCTGCAACCATATCGGTCCATTGGGTTTTTTCAACATCCATGGTCAGGATATTTGGATGCTGCGCTTTAAATTTGCCAATCCCGGGACCAATTTCTAAAGTTCTTCCAACGCCAAGCTGTGAGTTGATCTGTTCATACCAATTTTGATATAAATCTCTCAGGCATTTTTTTTGATGCCACGCTTTAAGCTGCCTGTTTAAAATTTCCTGAGACATGTTGAATTAAAAATATTTTAGTTTTCTGAGCGCAAACAAACACATACGGATCAAGAGAATCCCATGCCGAAACCGGCTGATCTGAGTTTCACCATATTCACGGGCACGGTAACGGATCGGGACTTCTACGATTTTTAAATTTAATTTTGAGGCACCGAATAGAAGATCAAAATCGCCAAATGGATCAAAATTACCAAAATAAGCGCGGCCGGCAGCAAGACGATCATAGTCAGATTTAAGCAACACTTTTGTGCCACAAAGGGTATCTTTAAGCCTTTGATTTAACAACCACGAAAATGCAAGGCTGAAAAACTTATTTGCCATCAGGTTCAAAAGACGCATGGCTTCCTTCTCCATTGGATAAACCAAGCGGGTCCCGTTAATAAATTCTCCCTTTCCCGATGACAGGGCCTGGTAAAACTTGGGCAGATCCTCGGGCGGTACAGTCAGATCAGCATCCAGAATCATCAGGATATCTCCTTTTGCATGGGCAAACCCTTTTCGAACGGCATCTCCTTTTCCTTTTCCATCCTGAACCAGAAACTTGATATCTCTTGTATCGTATTTCTCAATCACCCGTTTAATCTCTTCTGGTGTACCATCTTCTGAATGCCCGTCTACAAATATAAATTCTGTGTGACTTCCCATGTCTGGTGTTCTTAAAACAGCGGCTTCTATATTTCCTTTTTCGTTTTTACAGGGTACGAGAACGGTAACAGATTCATTTTTCTTTCGTTCATGATACCGCTTTTTCACCCTGGCCACGACAAAGTGGCTTAAACACAATAAATTCAGCACTGGCAAAGATCCGATAAATTCAAAAATACTTGAAATTATTGGAATTTTTTTTGGAAAAAGCAGCCGACGCTCAGTTTTTACTGTTTCAAAATCAGATAGATGCAGAAGGTTGCTGATATCACCTGGTGATAACCAATTCCCCATCCGTTGGGGCATTTTAAGCTTTACCTTTTCTGCCAGCTTCAGAACAGGCTCCCACAAAAAATTATAATACCCAATAATTATTCGGGTATCTGGTGTACAGAATTGACGAAGCCCTTCAAAACATATCTGAACATCTTCCAGCAACCCTATCAAATCTGAAATAATGATGAAATCAAAGGATTCATCCAATTCCCAGGATTCAGGATTTTCAGCATCTGCGACCCTGAAATCAAGATGGGGAAATGCCTTTTTTGCAGCATGAATCATATTGTCAGACAAGTCTATCCCAACACCCTTGGAAGGCTCAAGTGCCGCCAGCAGTTCACCTGTCCCACATCCGAGTTCAAGAACCTTCTTCCCTGATGGAATAACAAATTTTAAATATGTCTTTTGAGAATGGTAGTAATAATCATTTTTCTTTTTCCAGAAATGTCTTTTTGACGCCAGTTGATTATACTGGGCTCTGATCTTTTCTTTATATTCTGTTAATTTCATTTATTTTAGTTTTCTTTTTTTTACAGATTATTGCCAAAAGGAGCTTAATGCTGACTTTATGACACTTTCGATTGTTTCAGAAAATGTTGAAGGGATTCCAAATTCCATCAAAGACCGCTCTACTTCATATCCGCCTTCTCTAATACTTAATGAATCAGGAATATATCCAGCCATCCCACCCGCACAGCTGACAGGTAAAACATAATGACCTTTTCTGCCCAATTCTTTTCTCATCCAGATAGCGTATTCACAAAATATTTCACCTTCCATTGCGATAATATCAATGTTATGGCCTAATCTGACATGTTGCACGCCTATCGGTAAAAATTCATGATTTTTTTTCTCTAACATCGCCTTCCCGTAGGTTGATCGCACCCAATCAGTTTCTTTTGCCATTTCAGCAAATTGTGTCTTGGATGGAATAGGAACCAATGGGAGATTGATTTCACTGATCTGACCTTTAAGAATAACATCAACAGGTCCTCTTTTTTTTTGTTTTAAAACATGCGCTGCAAGATCAGCTGCAAATTGTTGAATGCCTTTTTCACTCACGTCCTTCTGGAAAAGAATCGTATCATAGATCGCATAATACAACGCTTTCAACAGCCCGTATTGAAATGTCAGCGACTTTTTAACAATCGCAGGTTTAACATTTCCGGAAAACCCCTGTAAAAAGCAGGTAACAAACTCTTTCCCAAATGTATGTTGGAGGGCAGAGGCAACTTTCCCCGGATAATCAGCAGATACTGCATTCTTCCTGAATAAAGTCGGGTGGCAGGCAAAATTAAGAACAACGCCTTTTGGCCTGTTTTCAATATCATAAACCCAAAGGGCAGTAAATTCATTGTCACAGTCTTTCTTAAAATTTGGTCGATTCATAATTTTGTATCTGAACCGGCCTCTTTTTAATTGTTCGATATCAATCATTTTTTTTCGCCGGTTCACTGTCATATTTGTCGAACCATGTGAAACTTTTATGTATCCGGGGGCAAGATTCTTTTCTGCCTGTTTAACAGACTGCATACACTGTTTAATTAAATAGTTTCGATACGCTTCATCAGGCCTGCCATAGTTAAAGCAGTCCTCTTTAATCTGGGGGGTGCTGTGAGAGTGTGTCGCACAAATAAGGACGAGTTCTTTTTTAAAGCCCTGACGGATCAGTCCTGATCTTAACTCATCCGCCAGTTTACGATCCAGCCATATTAAATCCAGAGACATGATCACAACTTTGGCGTCTTCCTGGACAATAACCAGGCTGGAGACAAACAATTCATCTATGATGTGATGACTCGTCCTTTTCTGGCCATCAAAACTGTATAGATCCACTGTATTCTCAGGCGATATGTTTACACGACCAAAACCAAGCAGCAAACAGGAGTCCATGTTCTTGATATTCGTATTTATATTTGATCTCCACGCATATTTTCATCCAGCCAGATATCCGTAAAATAGGCAAGCGGGCCTTTATAATTTAAATAATTTTTGCGAATCCTGTCCGTGGGTATGCAATCATATAAATATCCATACTGGCTAAATCTATCTAATTTTTTATACCAATATTTTGAAACTTTTTCGCCGAACAGCACTTTAAGTCCCCTTCCGGTATGCTGGATGACTGTCCTGCCCCTGGGCCACCTTGACATGAAGGGTTTAAAATTTCTAAACACATCAAAAAAATTCTTTTTTTGTAAATAGTTCACAAACAACCGCCGTCCCTTTTTGTGAGACAGCGGTATGGACTGCCAAAAATGCAGGTACTCTGTTTCCCACAAAGGTAACTCCCATGACAGCCCAAACCAGTCATAATTCATCTGCCCGTTTACAACCCTTTTGACTTGCCTCTCCTGCCATTCCCATAACTCATATGCTTTTGCAAACTCCTGTTCATCCGAAGGGTCTATCCGCTCTCCCAATACGGATTTAATCCGGTTTTCTATTGTTTTAACTGCGTTTTCATCTTTGAGCAGTCTATCGCGCATATTATAATGTTTCTGGATTAACGATTGGAATAGAAACGCCATAAGGCCTGTATCTTGTGGCAGATCAGGGATGTGCTGCCCACTGATAAAGTCACCGGACTGCCCATTAATAATCACATCACCTGGTTTTATCTTCCTTTTCCGGTCAAGGCTCTCCAAAGCAAACATGCCATGAAGGTTAGGCACTACATGCAAGCCGTCAGCAAATGCCCAGAACTTTCGACGTCTGTCTGAATGAAAAAAAGAGTGTGCTGTTGCTTTATCGGTCGGAAAAAACTCCCAGGCAATGTTGAGTTTGTCTGCTATTTCCTGTGCCCGCAACGCATCGTAGTTGCCTTTTGTACCATAAGAGTATGTTTTTAAGTTGTCGTACCTGTGTTGTTTCAGCTTGCATAACACTAATCTTGAATCCAGACCACCTGAAAGAGGGACCCATATTCTATTCCCGTCAGCATCATTTATATTCCTTGATATTATCTGGTCTGTAATCTCATCCAGCTTGTCAATTAAAGCGTCTTCATTATCATCGATTGTTAGAGGATCGTAAAATTCATAGTATCTTTTAATACATGATTTTTCTACACTCTCCCCCTCATACAGAATTTCAGCTGCCTGCATTTGTGATAAATTCCTGAAAATCGTATGAGAGCCTGTAACATATGCAGCCATTTTTAATTCAGTTACAGATCCTGAATCTACTGTATTAATGTTACAGGTTTCTTTTAATTTCCGACAGCAATTTGAAACAAACAGCCTGTCTTCCTTAAAACTGTAAAACAGATGATAACTTCTGATTTTATCTGTAATTGCAATCAACCACGCTTTTGTAACAGCAACCAGTGCGAAATGTCCGGGCAGTGTTTTTGCACGGTCGCCAATTAAATCAATATCCGGCTGCTGGTCTTTATTTAACAGGGATACCAATTGGTTAACCGTTTTCTGCCGGCCCGCATAAAAGCATTTTACCCCATCGACCATTTTTTCAGTCCAATGGGGGGCAGGATTAAAAAGAAAGGAAAACGGCCTTTTCATTCTATATTGATTCTCCAGGAACGGCCAGTACATTCCCTCTTGGCGTATGAAAGACTTTGTAATCATAGGCCGTTAAGAAGCTTTCAGCATGATACCAGATTGGTTTCCCATCCCTGTGATACCATCCCGCCAGTCTCAGCCGGGGCCTTAGTTGTTTAAGGGTTGTGTCCGCACCTTTCAGTGCCTCTACTTCAGCACCGTTTATGGTCATGGAAATCATATCCAGTTTTTTTACATCATATTCAGATATGACACTGTCAATTGTCGTTGTGAGAACCTGGTAAGTCTCTTCACCAGTATGAACCTCCTGGACTAGTGAGTTTGCCTGGGCATGACTGGATTGGAGGGCTATCTCTATTTCTTTATCCCATACCCCCTTGTGAAGCGGTATGACATTTTTAAGTGAATTTGTTTCAATATTTTTTTCAAGTAATGAATAACAATACTTATCCGCTTCAATAGCGAAAATTTTTCCGGTTCCCTGCATTGTTTTTGATAAATGCGTATCTCCCATCCCAATAAAACACCCGCAGTCGATTACGACATCTTCTTGCTTTGGCTTAAAAATTCTTTCCAGGTCAACCCTTTCCGCATTTATATAGTCTTTGATCGTTTCTTTATGCTGTCCATGAAAGCCTCCCCAGTTTGATCGATTTACACCATCCGGCCACAAATCCGGCCGCATATGCGGATAAATAAATCGCGTAATATAATCCTTTGCCAGACGGAAATATTTCGGATCAGTTTGGTTGCAAAAGTCATATCCAAACGAATGAAGCTGCTGATATTCCTTTGGGCCTGAAAAAAATCCATAAAACCGTATATCTCCATCATCGATATACGGCAGGCCGTTTTCACAGTCAAACGTCATTCGATCCGACCTTTCCTCCAGATGGTTTAACAGTACAGAAAAAAATTTCCTGTACCGCGCCCTGTATCCCGGTATCATTGCTTTGAGCTTAAGACTAAGTGGAATCAAATAATCTCTCCTAAAATTCAGGCCTATGCTATGGCATGTAGGTTTCTATATATTTAACTTTATTAAAAATATCAGGTGGGATCATCTCAAGGAACTGATAAAATTCCTTTACATCTGCAGCACTGATTTGCGTCGGACCTTTCCCCTGTGACACATTTGTATTCACTGGTTTTAACGGTTGAATCGGTTCCTTTTCTTCAATATCAAACAGCTGAAAAAGTGCCCTGACTTTCTCAACCTCATTTAAATCCTCTGTTTTGAATACGGTATGTTTTTGAATTCCGGTCTGATTTACAAACCGCTGATACCGGAGCTCAATTTCCACCCACTGCCATAAGTACAATTGAAATTTGCTTACGGTGTTAATGTCAATTGGGAAACAAACTTTTTTAAAATCGGGCATGACACCGTCCAATGCAAAATTTTTATTCCTGTTGGTAAAACTTCTCGCATTCATCAGCGGGTTCCTGCGCAGTAAAATAACACCCATTGAAGGATATAGTTTAAATGTATGGTCACAATAAGATCTGATAAAAAATTTTGACAACTCGATATAAACAGCAGAATTATTCTTTTTGCAGACACGTTCTGCTCTTTTTAATCTTCTGTTAGCCAGGGCTTTCATTTTTTCATGATTATCATGATCATGCCATAATAACGCTTTTCCCCTGCCCAGATCTTCATGGGTTACTATCCATCGTCTCTGGATCAGACGCATCCAGTCCCCCAGGGGCCAGTGATTTTTATAAATCAAGTCAGGCGGTTCCATCTCGGCAAAACAGCTTTTACCGAACCGGTTAAAATACTTACCCAGAGAATTTTGTCCACATCTGCCAGTGCAGGCAGTAAATATCATTTGTTCCATATTAATTGTTTAAAAATTTTTTATACCAGAGATTTACTTTTTGGTTGGTCATCAGGTATTTCAAAAGCATGTCAACACTTTCCTGAACACTATATCTATATGTCTCCAGTGTAAAATTCTTTAATGCCGGCTCCTTATATACTGAATTGATTCCTATCAAGGTATCAATCTCATTGTTCTGTGCTTTTTTGTACAGTCCTTTTGGATCACGGTCTGCGCAAACCTCAATGGGGCAGTCAAGATATATCATCGTCAGGTTAGGAATTGAATCCCATACGAATTGTCTGGCATCTTCATTTGCTGTTAAAGCAGATATTACAACATTATGGCCCTTTTTAGCTGCTTTATTTGCCAGGTGCACCAGGGTTTTAACAACAGTGAGGCGGCTTTCAGGGCCAAAACACAATTGCTGGCCGAACAATTCTCGAACCTCATCCCCATCATAGTGCCATACTGGTATTTTTGAACGGGACAATCGATCTGATAATTCTTTTGCCAAAGTTGTTTTACCGGAAGAGGTCGGTCCCATTATCCAAATAACCTCACCCTGGTGATGCCTTTTTTGAACCTGTTGTTGCGCTATCCTGCTTTTTGTTATCAAATCAACCACTTCAACCCCATGATTTCCAACACAGGTTTCTTCAGAGAGCTGGACACCGTCAATCCCAAAACTCAGCAGGTCATAAAGACTGTCCAGTTCAGCTATGGAAGGCAGCGGTTTCACCAGCATACTGGTTAAAAATTGAGTGGCCATGATCACTTTGCATCCAAAAATCTTTGCCAGGTCAAGAACTTTGCGCTGGTAATACCAGACAGTTTCCAGCCCCATCTCTCCTGAAAGATCGCCGCGATCGATGATAACTTTATCACACATTTCAAGAATCGGGAGAAGATTTTCATCCTCCAGTGATGCCCGGGCCTCAATTTTCGGAATAAACTGGGTACTGCTTCCCTGGAGCATCGATTTCAGCATTTCAAGATCATTTATATTATGCACAAACGACACCCCGACATAATCAATACCCACCTTTTTTGCATGCTCGACAAGCTGAATATCCAGATCAGACAGGCAGTGATCAATTGGCCGGTACCCCCTTTTTTCCAAATAAAATCCTTTCCCCCTTCTCAGTTTCCCAGAGCCGTCCGGAATGAATGTAACCACATCATCTTTAATGCTTTGTATGGATAACCTCACCATGCCATCATTGATACGCAGCACATCACCACAGGCCATGTGCTTGACAATATCTGGATAATTAATGCTTGATAACGGGATATGCATCGGCCTTCCCGGCAGGTAATCAATACTTTGTTTTAAATGGGTGAACCTAGGTTTAAATCCAGGAAGATCCAGTATAGTTTTTACTTTGTTTTTGCATACATCTCTGATTTCAGATAAAACTGAATCAATTTCATCTGTCTGTAAAAATGATCCATTGATCCGGATCATTGTAGCTCCCAATTCAATAATCTTTTTTAACCCATCTTTCGTGACATCGTCTGGATTTCTAGTAACAACAATATCAAACCCTTTATTCATCTTTTTTCCATTCTCAACTTTATTTTTTTTGAAAAATATATCCATTATATCCCGTTGCTAAATGCTTTTGTAACACTTTTTGTAAATCTCTCCTCAAATCTGGATTATTCAATAATCTAGAAAAGCCCTGCATTGGATGTTCTTTTTTTAACCTTATTGAATATTCATAAAGAAGATCAACATCAAGTTGACCCATTGAAAAGACATTAAGCAAGCTAAAACCATAACTGTCGGCCATAACTTTCAACCCTTTAACTGAAGCAATCTGAAGTATTTGTAATGGCACAATATTGGATGTGTTTTCTTTTAAAATTTCTATATCCAGACCACTTGCGTGCATATCAACTATCACCAGTTTCCCGCTTTTTTTCAATGTTTTCGCTAATTTTTTAAAAAAAGTCCTTAGATCATACGGGTGTTCAATAACACTATTTAAAAAAACTAAATCATTGCCTGAACATAACTCAGTGTCTATAGATTCAAAAATGTCACAGAAAACTTCTGTTCCCGGTATTTTTTCCAAAGACTTTAAACATGTTTTGTCTGGTTCAACCGCAATTTGTTTTTCCGAGACACGATCTTCGTTTAATACTTCCAAAAAGTAACCATTCCCAGGCCCGACCTCCATAAGCTGATTAACCGGAAACTTAACACCGTTTCTAATCAGCTTCTCTTTAACCATTTTCCATCTAGGCCGAATTAATTTATCGATTCTAGAAGCCCTGACATCCCTTAAAGAAGGTTCGATCATCAAATCAGTGGGAATGCTGTTATAATATTTTGAAATCTTCTCTACAGGTATTCTTGGACTTGCAAATAATGAATCGCATTCAACACACCTTAGATAATTATGCCCAGCTACAGTGAATGCTGTATTTCCTTTATTTAAACAAAAAGGGCAATCGATATCTATCCACTTTTCACATTCTCTGCAAATCTTTTCAATCAGCTCATAGCGAACTTTATCATCCTCCCGAATCGTATCGATAGGACTGACTTCTCTCAAAAAAGAACGCCTTTCTTTACTGTTTGTCATCTACATTTTTTCCTTTATGATTATGGGAAAGTTCATACGTTATGAATCAGAAAATACTGTCTTATAGTCATTGTATAACCTTTCCACCGCAAGTGATGAAATATCAAGATGTAGCTCAAGACTGCTATAATGTTTTTCATAGTTTGGCAGACTAAACCATATTTTCTCATTGGCCTTGTCCAACACATATTTTGATTTATCAAAAATTGGATCTCCATCATTTAATTTAATGAAATCTTCTATCGCAGCCTTTGCATCAAAATAATTGGTGACGTATTTTACGGTTGGAAGCAGGTTAATAGCCTGATGTTTGCCAAAAGAGAGTACAGGTTTATTGAAATAAACTGCCTCAAAGCCTGACGTCCCTGTTATGGAAACAACAATCTTAGACTTTTTGATCCACTCATGACTTGAAATATCTGGTTTAGCCCATACAACATTAGGTATTTTATCAAGCATTTTATAAAATTGTTTTGAACGAACACCAAAAGACCACGGATTTTCTTTTAAGACGATCATGGTATCTGATGAAACGGCTTTTGAAATCCATGCAATGAGTTCCATGGAATTATTAAATTCTGGTGACAAATGTAAAAGAGAAGATTCCGGTTCCATGTGCATCGCAAAATAAATCAACTTATAATCCGTTAAATCATCTGGTGTCCTGCCTATGGACTTTATAAATTTATAGTTTTTTATTTCTCTAAATATAACCGGTATCCACCCACAATATATATAGCCATCCTTTCTTGTTCTCCCAAGAATTTTTCTACCTGTTTCATAAATAAATATTTTTAAAGCTTTTCTTGCCACAGTAAAATATGAGTAATCTATTGCATTTATAGTATCTATGTATCTATCATAATGTTCATATTCTATTCGCTTATTTTGAACAATAAACTCTTCTTGAGCTAATTCATTAATTGATGATAACAGTGCCTCATTTTCTTCAAATCGATTCTCCATCCATATATATTTATCTGACTTCCTCCCTGAACTGATCGTAAGATACTTTTTCCCATGAAATTGCATAATTGAATCTAGTATTAGTGGCCGGTCATGCCCTATCCCCAAATCGAATTGATAATTATTATATATTTTCTCAAAAAAAATGAAATTTTGTAAAATTTCATTTACCTTTTTCTTATGCCCCCATGTTGATTTCTTAACATGGGGATGGTTAGGGACATTATACAGATATCCTTGCCCAAGGCCTCTATCCATTGACATTAACATTGAAAAAGATTCGCCATACTTTTTCTCAAAATCGATCGCCATGGGAATAACATCAACGGCCTCATCTTTGCGGTCACTTATTAAAATAATATTCTCTGACAGTTCCGGAACAAGTTTTAAAGTAAGATTTTTTACATTAATATCTTTCGCTAAAATCCAAACATCATGGTCTTTTGCCAAAATTTTCCCAATACCTAGATAGATACTTTTCAATTCAGAATAAATTGATATTACAATTTTTAATCGTTTCATAATTCTTATTACTTTGTTTTTTAAACTGTTACTTAAAAAATTTTGGGATTTGCTTTTGCTGGTATTATTCCATTATCTTTAAAATACTGTGTAGCATTAAACAAAAGGATATCATTATATCGTTTGGAGGCTATTTGCAATCCAAAAGGAAGACCTTTCGAAGATGTAAAAACCGGAGCACTAATAACCGGGAGATGGGTTAATGTCCAAATTAGTGCACTGTCTGGTTCTTCTTCTTTCTTTCTATCAGGCGCTACTCCTGCTGTACTTAATGTTACCATAGCATCACAGTCAGAAAAAAAACGATCCATATCTTGACAAAGCATGACTTGATCGACAAGTGCTTTTTGGTAGGACTGTATGGAAATTTTTTTCCCCATGTTGATAATTTTTTTCATTATGGGTGAAATATTCTTAATATGCTTATATTCTTCCTGAAAATAGTATGCTAATGCTTTGTCATAAATATTCCTGTGAATTTCATGGGCACTTAAAACACTATCAGGAAGTTCTTTCTCATACACTTCGATGTCTTGAAGCTCAGAAAGAGTTCCTACCCATTCATCAAATTGTTTTTTCGCTTCCTGTTCAGCATATTTCCATGTGTAAGGTTTTACAACTGCTATTTTCCAAGGTCGATCATTGGGTTTATTCTGGCGTGCATTATTGGAAAGTGCTTCATTCGAAAAAGGGTAATTTGTTCCCTGGACTCTCAAAATATTAAAGATCCTTTGAATATCCTCATACCACAATGTAAAGAAACCTATCGTGTCAAGACTATCCGTTGTCTTTAGAACTCCTGTCCTTGGAATCAGCCCAAAAGAGGGTTTACATCCATAAACTCCACAAAAACTGGCAGGTCGAATAATAGATCCAGCTGTCTGGGTTCCCAATGCCGCGGGAATCATTCCAGCTGCGACTGCCGCGGCTGACCCACTTGAAGAAGTACCTGGAGTTTTCTCTACATGATGTGGATTTAGTGTTTTACCTAAAGCATGAACAGCAAACTCTGCAGTTACAGTTTTCCCTGGGAAAATGGCACCTGCTTCCTTAAGATTGAAGACACTTCTGGCATCATTTCCTGGTGTAAAATTTTTCCACAACTCACTTCCCATCTGGGTGGGAAAGTCTTTTGTATTAAAAACATCTTTAATTCCAATTGGAATCCCATCCAGCACCCTGATATTATAGCTTCCAGATCGTATCCGGTTTTCGGCGTCCTGTGCCTGCTGAATAAAAACACTCTCGTCCAGACATTCCCAGGCCAGCGTTTCAGGCTCAAGTTTTTCTATTCGTTTGAAGCACATTCTTGCAATTTCAACCGGTGATATCTCTTTTTTCCAATATGCTGACAACAATTGGCTGATGCTTATATCATGAAACGACTCCAATTCCGATGGTATCTTGTCTGGCATCGCACTCAGACGGCCTGTTTCCTTTATTTCAAACGGATGTCCCTTCCATGTATTTAACTTATCATACAATTCCAGAGACAATGGTTTTACCAGACCATCATCTGTGTAAAGTTTCCCTATCAGATCCTGAACATTAATTTTCTCATTCAGTAATTTTTGAGATGCCCGGGTATTCACCTGCTGAAAAAAATCATGTATCTCCTTCAAACTTTCTGCGCTGGTCTGGTTAAATTCACTCATTCCTGAAAAACTGGTTTGTGGATCATCCGAAATAGCGCTCCATCCATACACCTTTTCGGCAAAAACATTTACGTGATGATCTTTAACAGAAAAGTAATCCAACAGATGAATACACTTTATTTTCTCTTTGTTTTTATCTTTAATAAGGTCCGGATTAAAAATAAACAGCTCTGATTCCCGGATTAAATCAGAAATATAATCATTGGATTTTTCTTTCATCAAACTGTTTTCAAACGTCTCTAAATCAAACTGCCTGTTTTCCTTTTGGAATTGTTCCGAATAGATATTGATATCACTTATCAGGATAAATGAAACTTTATTGGTTTTAGCCGCAGCTATTGTATAAGTATAAAAACCGGCTTTCCAGAACCAGAAAGGATCATACCCGTTTTTAATCGAGTGAATGACAAGCTTTGAAATAAGTGCCCGGTTTAAAGTAAAACTGACACTGTCAAGGTTAAAGCTTTCCAGGATATTTGTTATATTGAACCAACCCTTCTCTGTGTAGTGTCCATGATTAAAAACCACAGCCAGAGGTTTTAATCCATACTCATTGCAAATAGCATGTAAAAGTATGTAGTTAGCCGGGCTGCCTGTTAATGGAACAATACAATCGTATCCGGATTCGATTTCACTGCTTTTTCTCTTAATAGTGCTGCACAGAGTTTCAAAAGCTTCCAGACCTGTAGTGTCTGACAGGCACTGGTCGTATAACTCCTTTATCCTGCCTGAATCGGTTCTCAAAGGAGTGTTTTTATATTTTTCTGATAATTGTTCAGGATAAGGCAGTAATCTTTCACTATTCGGTTTCCTTCTCGGATGAACAGGGAACTCTTCCCCTTTTAACACATCCATTCTCAATTTTTCTATTTCACTGTAAAATTGATTTTTTGAGTATCCGGTTATGGACAAGTAATAATCCAGGACTTCCGGGTTTTGCGGATCGTGCTTATCTGCGAGGATCAAGCCTTCATCCCGGCTCAAAAGTCCATTCCTGACATCGATACAGGCATGGAATGTTCCCCTTGCATATCCGCGTTTCAGATACCATAGGTGATCATGAACACCCGGCATCACACATTCAACACTTTTGTAGTGTTTAAACGTTGGCTCCATATCAGTTTCTTTCCAGCCAAAATTATTTTTCACAAACTCAGTCTGGCGCTCATCATCCCAGAACAGATAACTGCCCAGATGAATCTGCCTGACATCTGCATCGTCAAGTTCTTCCTGCTCCGGATAGACAAACGGGCACAAGTCCCTTTTTGTCAAATAATCGCATTCCATTTCTTCAGGGTACTTTCCCGCAGAAATACGGATAAAATAATCCCGGTCAAATTTTTCCGGGTTTTTATATGTTCCTCTGCCAAATCCCTCCTGGGAAGGTTCACCATATACGAGCAATGGAATTTTGAAAGATGCAGCAACCTGAAGAGGAAATGCACCAAGGCCGGCATGGCAATGCCAGCATGCATCTCCAATCATGGGCAATGATCTTCTGGCCATTCGGTTCACCAGACTTCTGCCTGGAGTAAACATCATATGATCGACTTGAAAATTCTCCAGGCAGTTGACCAGATTATACCATCCTGTTCTGCTGTACCAATTATGATTAAAGGTGACCGCAAGCGGCTTCATCCCATAAATTTTAGTCAGAACATATATCTGGAACGTACTGTCCTTACCGCCACTGATGGGTATCAGGCAATCATATCTGTCTTTTGCATTCTTTTTTGCTTTTTCCAGTATTTTGACAAGCGCTTTTTCACGTTCTATCCAGTCTATATGCATTTTCTGCTCTGATGACTGACAGGCATGGCATATGCCCAGCTCATCAAAAGATGTTGAATCTTCTGTTTCGGGTGTACAGCATCGTACACAATACTGCATTGCTTTGAATTTATGATTCATCTGATCAGACATATCTTACACTTTTTTTTAATTATTTTGAAATTTGTACAACCCTTTATT
The DNA here is from genome assembly GCA_964343845.1 of uncultured Desulfobacula sp. Taxonomy (GTDB): domain Bacteria; phylum Desulfobacterota; class Desulfobacteria; order Desulfobacterales; family Desulfobacteraceae; genus Desulfobacula. The sequence goes on from CAYFKW010000007.1 coordinate 42,887, forward strand.
TGCTTTTTCTATTGTTTGGGCCAGGATATCCTTTTCCATCACATGATAGTAGCGGCCCCCTGCAGGAATATTATTCTCATAAGCCTTTAGGCCATTTCTTTGTAATAATTTTATACTTTCTGCTAAAAGCTGAAATCCATTTTCGTGAACTTTTGCACGGATATCTTCATATGTATCCTTTTGAGAAATCGAAATACGCTGTTGGGCAATAACCGGACCCTCATCAATTTCCTCAGTCATAATATGAACAGTATTTCCAATTTCTTTATCATGATAAATTGCCCATTCAACACAGTTACACCCTTTAAAGTCTGGTAATATGCCCGGATGACAATTTAAAACCCCTATGCTCAATGCACTGAATATTCTATTTGTCAGAATTCTTGGGGTTCCCGCATTCACTGCAATATCAATCCCTCTATCGTTTAGTAGGTTCATTGTGCTCTCTGAGGAATGTGATCTCACAAAAAAACAAGGAATTCGATATTGTTCTATCTCGTAGATTGAAAGGCTTTGAAGTCTTCCTTCTATTCTTTGCTTTAATATTTCAAGCATTTCGGGTGTTTCCTCTTTTTCATCAAAAACAATCGAATCGATTTCGATCCCTTCATCTTTTAGTACTTTGACATAGTTGCCTATCATCAAATAATTTGCTGTACTTAGAAGTGTGATTTTCATGAGTCAAAGTAACCTATTTTTTAATTTAATATAACAGATAGTTGTGGCATTAGTGGTTGATAACCCAGCTTAGCCTATTACACTGGTAAATTATAAATTAACAATCTTATTGCCACTTAAATTTCCTTCCAAGATACTGATATAATTTTTTATTGTACTGAGAATAAAAACTTTTTAGAATTTCCAACTCTCCATTTGACAAATATTCCTGCCTCTCTGAAACATTTAATATTTGTTTCTTCCCGATCCTGCTGTGCCGGACATTCTCAAACCGGCCTTCAATCGTATATGGAATTTCTAAATACTTTACCATGTTCTTTAAAACCAAATCTGGTTTTTCAAAAAGTTTCTCACTTTGAATTAATAGCATCTGATCCCTATCGAAAAACTTATCCCACCTCTTAATACAATCCAAATAGAGTCCTCCTGCTAAACAGGTATTGCTCATAAGCCAGTCCCGATATTCATCATCACATTTAAACTCACCGTCAAAAACTTCTTTGATTAACTTAATATCACTTTTTATTTGTTTTAAAAATGTGCTTTCCTTTTCTCTTTCATTGAACTTAAAAAAAGCGTATAGAGAGATAGCTCTGTCAATTGGGTCTCTTAATGTTATACAAATCTTCAGTTTCGGATATGTCTTAAAAATTCGTTCTGGCGCTTTAGAGGTATAAAAATAATCAGGAGAGGCTTCAAAACAAAAAATTTTTTTCCTGTACTTTAATAGCTTCCCTATTTTTTCTAATTTTGTTGGAAAAAATATTTTATAAAATGAGAGTCCCTTTTTGTAGTGAAGAGAAAAAAAGTGCGGCTCTTTTTTTGATGGCGGGTAAATAAACTTTTGTCTACTAAACAAAGAATATAATGAAGTTGTTCCAGATCTATTTGTCCCTGCAAAAATAAAATCTGGATCACTTAACAAAAAAGGAAAAAATTTAAGAACTATAGTCTTTAAAAATATTTTAATTTTAACAAACATACTATACTTCTCTTTAGCAATAAAAATCTTAATTAAATCTATATTATATGGACAATTCAGATATTGGAAACCTTAGTCTCCATGCATCATTTTCATATTTCCATATTTCCGGGTTTCTGTGTTTGTCTATAATTTTAAAAAACTCATGTGCATCCATATCAAGATATTCGAGAACCTCATCAAGCCATCTTGACGGGAACTCTCCATCATATTTCTTTATATACTCGAAGCCCTTTTCCCTATTGATGTGGCCGTTTTGTATATGCCGGGCTGCATCCCGGACACAACGGCCAAAACCAAATTTAACAAACTGCATATAATAATAGAGGTCGTCAATCTTATCATCCAGACTGTCATAGTTTGTAAAGGTTCCAACAGTTCTCCCCTGGGCACAGGTTTGAAAATCTATCTTCTGTTTTATGAATTCATAATTTTCAAAAACTGACCATTTAAAAAAATAGCCAAAATAAAAAACTGTTGCATTTATTTTTTTTAATTCAGATTTTTCCGGATAGACTAGAAAATTCAAGTCTGCTTCTGAGATTTCATCATCCTCCCAGTTCCTTGCATCGTCGCCCACCAGATGTTCGATAACCTCTGTAAAATCCTTTGTCCGTTTAGATTCCTCACTCAGTACTTTGCCACCATACTCACTCTCCCCGTGTTCGGCATAAAAGATGAGAGGGATTTTGTATTTTGCAGCCACTGATACAGGCACAGCTTCTTTCCCAGCTTCCCAGACAACCTTGGGATTGCCGCGCTCGATAAAAAACCGTCTAGCCAACCTTCGCATCACCTTTTGATTGGGACGGATATATACCTGATCGAATCCTTCTCTGAGCAGGGCCTCCCTGTTGTGCATCCCAACATCATTGGGTATCATTGGGGAAAAGGTGACAAGGAGAGGATTCATATTGTATTCATACTTAAGCCGCCATGCAATAGCTGAACTGTCTTTGCCGCCGCTCCAGGGAACGATACAGTCCCAATAATTTGATCCGGTCTTTTTTTTCTGAAGAATTGACAGGAACTCTTTTTGTCTTTCATCCCAATTGATTTTCTGTTTTTGCTCCATGTTAATACATGCATTGCAAATCCCTTCTTCATTGAATACGATTCTGGGTCGTGAATTAGGAGTAAAGCAGTTTTTACAGTGAATAATCTGTCTTGAATCTGTTCCTGACGCATTTTTTGAAAATAACATTGTAATGTTTCCTTTTAACTATAATCGAACATTTAATCCTTTTGAGGATAAATATTTTTTTGCACTTTTAATACTATTCTCAGTAAAGTGGTAGATATTCTGAGTACAGACGGCTGAGGCATTGCCTGTTTCAATACCCGTTTGAAAATCTTTCCACTTTCCTGCACCGCAATTTGCAAGGATAGGGACATCGACTGCCTCTGCAACCTGCTGGATCAGGGCCAAATCATACCCTTCAAGCGACCCATCCAGGTCTATGGCCTGTACTAATATTTCACCTGCACCAAGCGCTACTGCTTTCTTTGCCCACTCAACAGGAGAAAGACCGCAGGGCTTTGCTCCAAAATGTGTAAAGACCTCATATGTCATATTATCATGTTTTTTTACATCCATACAAAGCACTACACATTGTGAACCGTATAACTTTGATGCCTCTACAATTAAATCATGGTTCTCGAATGCACCTGTACTTATAACTATCTTATCAGCCCCTTTTCTTAGAAGCGTTTCAAAATCTTCAAGAGACCGGACACCGCCGCCCACTGATAAAGGGACAAAACAATTTTCTGAAAACTCCATCACACAAGAGTAGAAATTCTCTTTATCGCCTTCATTCGGACGGGTAATATCCAGAATCACAATTTCATCTACAGACCAATTATCAATAAAATTTGCAGTATATCGGTAATCGGGTATAAAGTCTTTTGTTCGGAACAGCACGCCATTGTTAAATGTCAATACTGTAATGACCCTTTTTCTCAACATACTGATTCCAAGGTTAAAAAATTATGCAGCATTTTTAATCCATGATATTGGCTTTTTTCCGGATGGAACTGTGTCCCAAAAATATTTCTTGATTGAATGACAGAGACAAATTTCACACCATATTCACATTTTCCTTTTATGACAGACTCATCGTCGCAGACCATATAATAGCTGTGGACATGATAAAAAAGTGCATCTACAGGAATGCCTTCAAATAATGGACATGGACTGATCTGGATCAAGTCATTCCATCCAACATGAGGGACCCGTAATGTGCCTTTTCTGCTTGGGAATCTTACCACTTGGGAATCAATCCATCCAAGCCCCTCATGTTCTCCGAATTCATAGCTTTTCTTACAAAGCAGTTCAAAACCCAGGCAGATACCCAGAATTGGCTTTTCATTGCTGATGACAAGCGAGTCCAATACGGGTATTAATTTTTTCCTTTCCAGATTTATCATGCCATCGCCAAAAGCGCCCACCCCGGGTAAAATAAGTTTTTCCGCTTTCTCAAGCCGTTCCGGATTATCCGTTATTTCAGGTTCGAATCCGACCTTTTTAACAGCCGCAGCAACAGATCTTAAATTTCCCAGTCCATAATCTATGATTCCGATCATTTAATCCATCTCTTTTACAGGCATGATTGAATCCTATCCCGAAACCCGCTTAAAGACTTCAGCTCTTCAGGTGTCATACTCCCCTGATGGTCCGGCCCATACATGGTCTTATCAAGGGTAAAATGCTTTTCTATAATTTTTGCGCCTCTTGCCAATGCGACAATTGAAGCTGTAATGCCAATCGTATGATCGCTGAATCCAGAATATTGAGAAAAATCGACATTGGAAAAATTCAGATCTTCCAATTGAGTGGGATACTTGGATATACAATACAAATAATCAACGACCGTATCATCTCCGAATGAGGGAAACGTATCAGAATCCCACATACCCAGAGAAACTATGAGGGGCTTGTTTGTTTCAACTAATGCAGAAATAAGCGGTTGATCCTTCACTGATCTTGATGCAATCTTATATCTTTTAACATTTACTGTCTCAAGCCATTCGACCCGTTCTGCATCGAAAACAGATGCGCAAAACTCAATTTTATTTTTTTCACATTCTTCAGCCAGAAAAAAAACTTCGTCCCTTGTCAACTGGCTTCTGCAGTTGTAATCATACCAGGGATTATCCTGTTTCTGAAAAATGCTGTCAGTTTCAAACACTTGAAATTTTGCCACATCAGCGCCACTGGCTTTTGCAGTTTTTATCATTTCTTTGGCCAGTCCCATGTCGCCATTATAGTTCTGGCCGATTTCAGCAATTATTTCCATGATAAACCTCCTGCAACCATATATTCAGTATGATTAATGTAAAAAGTGTATGCCCATTCAGGCTGATCGGATCATGCAGTAATGGCAATGCCTTAGTCCTGCTTTTTTTATCTAAAATTCCCAATTTTATTAGTGCTGATGTCTCTGAAAATGTGTCCTCAAACAAATCGTTCCACCCCTTTTTCAACCAATGGTCAATCGGGACATTGAAACCATGTTTGGGGCGCTGGCAGACTTCCTTTGGCAGTATATCGGAAAATGCGGATCTCAACACCCACTTCAGTGTACCTTCCTTAATCATATGGCGAAACTTCAGCTTTTTTGAATGCGAGAGGACTGAAGGAGCTGCAAACGGGACTCTTCCCTCTACAGAATGAGCCATTGTCATTCTATCCAGTTTTTGCAACATCTCGTTGACAAGATAATATTTTCTATCATGATGGATATATTGCTCCGGCAACCATTCCGGACTATTATCAAAGCTTGAAAAATGCCTTAATGATGATGTCACTTCATTGACATATTCCGGGTTAAAAAGAACTGCTTTCTGAGATTCCGAAGCATAATAGTGCCAGGCCCAGGCTCTTAAATCTGGAGGATATGACTTCATGATTGAAAGTCGTTCTTTCAGATCCAGCCCGACACTGTTATAGTTGATATCCATCAGGCTTTGCGAACTTGATTCTACATTTGCCAGATCCAGGTGAGTGTACCATGAATATCCCCCGAAACACTCGTCAGCACAATCACCTGACAACAACACCTTGATGCCCTCGTTTCTTGCTGCTCTGGCGATAACAAAAATTCCCAAACCTGAAGAAACGGCAAACGGCTGGTCTCCAAACGAACAAAAATTAATTAATTCATCACGGAATGTGTCTGCATTAACTTTGATCGTAACATGTTTTGATCCTAATTTTTTTGCATACTCCTCTGCATATACTGATTCATCTGCCTTTCCGTGATGCGGATCTTCCAGATCCTCAAACCCAATTGTAAATGTTGTTAAAGAAGACAGTCTGCGGGACGCAATTGTGGCAACTATTGAACTGTCTAACCCTGAACTTAAGAATGAACCGATAGGCACATCTGAAAGCAGTCGGCTTTCAACTGCCTGTGTAACGATCTTACGGGTCTCTTGAACAATATCAAATTCGTTTTCAGGCAGAGGTTGATTTTCAAACCTGTTTTCATAAGGGTTAATATAAATACCGGTACTGTCTGCTACTAACAAATGCGACGGTGGCAGTGAAAATACATTTTTATAAATTGTCTCTGGCTGCGGAACCCATAAAAATGTTGGGAGATCCCATATGGCCTGCGGGTTCAAATCCAGATCGAGCCCTGGAAACTGTATCAGGCTTTTAATTTCCGATGCAAAAACAATTTCTGTATCTGACAACCTTGCATAATACAAAGGCTTTTCACCCGGAATATCCCTGGCTAACACTAACCTTTTTCTTTTCTCATCCCACAATGCAGCTGCAAACATGCCATCCAATTTTTCAAAAAGATCAAGTCCGTAAATATCATACAGATGGCAAATCACTTCTCCATCTGACCGGGTACGGAATTTTACGCCTTTCTGTTCAAGGGAATTTCTCAGAATCGGGGAATTATAAATTTCACCGTTGTAAAGCAAAACCACAGATCTGTCTTTGTTATACAGCGGCTGGTCACCGCTTACCAGGTCATTAATGCTCAGACGTCTCATGCCAGCACAATAGCCTTTAGACCGATAAAAGCCTGAGGCATCCGGACCTCTGTGATACAACTGATCGACCATCCTGCGGATTACCTGCTCGTCTAACTGCTTATCTGACTTATATCCTGCAATTCCACACATTTTTTTTTATTAAACTATTAAACAGTGGTCTTTAAAATCGATGGAATATCTGCGTAGACAGATTCAAACTGTTCTGCAATCTGCCTGCCTCGGGAATAATCGTTTTCTTCATCTACGGTAAATACACCATTCCACTTCGGCCACTCTCTGGGAGGGGCTAATCTTTTTATTTTAAACAAAGATGAGTGATCATATAAATATTTGGTCAAATGCTCCCGATCATCAACACTCATGTTCCCTTTTTCATGTAGCCTTTTCATTGTGCTTGTCTTATAAACTTCATAATCAATTCCAATGGGATATAATCTTTTTGTTGTAGCAATATCAAAATCCTCTTCCATCTGACATTGTTTCAAAAAGTAATCAAGGGATGTCGAATCAACAAAAGGGCAGTCTCCCGTAATCCTGACCACAAATTCTAAATTATACAAATCTGCCGCCTCAACGTAGCGCTCAACCAGATTTTCGTTTGAGCCTCTGAACCCTGAAAAACCTTCGGATTCGGCTATTTTTATCAAGACATCATCTTCTTTTAACGAGGTGGTAGCCAGGATAAACTTTTCAGGTATAGAAGCATTTTTTATTCTTTTAAGCAGAAACCTGATCATAGGCATATCACCGTAAAAAGGCAGCAACGCTTTTTGAGGAAGCCTTGTGGAACCGGTTCTCGCAGCTACAATAACGCCAAATTTCAATTTGATTTCCTCTCTGCCATTATTTGAGCAATATTTAAGTTCTGCTCTGAATCAATAAAAAAAGATTCATTTTTACTCATTTCATAGTAAACCACCCTTGGACCGGTTAAGTTCTGTTTCTTTAAATTGCTATTTAGCGTAGCCATTGATGTCCTTGTGTCTTTATAAAGTTTCTCAAAATCTGTGCTGAACTGACTTGGAGGATTTATTGGCTGAAGGCCATATACAGAACGCTGGTAAATTGGCTCCCGGATTTCTTCAACACCGACAGAACAATCTGCTCTATTGATAACCAGCGTATCAATTGATTCTTCCATTGTTTCTTTTTTTAAAAATGGAACGGGTATATAATTCAAAAGCGTTATACCTTTAAACTGTGGGTCATATTCCCGAATAATATTGTATAATGTATGAACTATACTGACTGAGCGTAAAGTATTTTTTTGTTCTCTTTTATAAAATTTCAACCGGGGGTCCTGATATTGATTAAGTATATTTTTTACTTCAAGATTATCGCTTGCCACGATAACATAATCAAACACTTTTGTTGAAAGACACACCTGAATGTTTTTTTCCAACAATGACACACCATTCAGCTCTTTTTTCCAGAGATCTGTACAAAAATCATAATTCCTTCTACAGGGAATGACTGCAATAATGGGACTGAAATCTTTGTAGTCATTGTTGCTTACGTCTTTTTTTATTGTTCGTCTGGCAGACATAATTCTTTCAACATTATTTGTAATATTATCGTCATGCCTTCGATAATAAAACAATGGAAGATTAACATTAGAACACAGATAATCCTGCTGCTGCAATTTTGTCCAAAGATCGTAACCGTCCTGGACACCTAAATCTTCTCTGTACCCATTTAGATTCTTCAATATTTTCGTTCTGCAGAGGATGCAGGCACCATTCGGCGGCATATCAAGCATTTGGTTCTCATTGAGTATTTTTTTTCTATACTCAACAGATAAAATTCTCCCTCTTTCATTGATATAAAAAAAATCAGGAAAAACCATTGCTACATCCGGATTATTATCCAGATAGCTGCCAAGAACGAGCAGAATGTTCTCCTCGAACACATCATCTCCATCCAAGCGGATAATGTATTCACCCTTTGCTTCTCTGATCGCTAAATTCGAAACAGCGGGCAAACCGATACCATCAGTCGTATACAAACGGATACGGTCGTCACCTTCGTAATAATTCATAATTTTATCTGTGTTATCAGAAGAATTGTCGTTTATTAACAATAATTCCCAACCGTCAACAGATTGCCTCAATACACTTTCAACAGCTTCTTCTAGGAATTCACCTTTGTTATGAGAAGGGATGTAAACCGTATATCTGATTTTATTCATTTAACTGACACCATATCTTTAAATTAATAATGCTTCTACAAATAGCCATTATTTTACATGGGATAATACTTCTCAACAGATCCCATGTTTATGATTCGCTTTAATTCTGAGTTTTGAGTTTTATAGTTCCGATAGATAATTTCTCTGCATCGTTTATCTTCTTCATATGACCTGAAATGAAATAAATTTAATCGATTGTTCATTATATCCAGCTTCCAAACCAGCTTTTTAAAAAAATTATATATCACATCTGTATAATCTGTCTTTAACATATAAAAAGGCCTTGCTGTTTGGCTATTATATAACAATTCGTTTTTAAACCTTAAAAAGCTTGTCAGTAATAAACCATATCGCTTGTTTATAAACCGTTTTCCGCCATTTAGCTTGTATATTTTTGGCAAATCTATAAATTCCAACAGGGAATCCAAAAATTCGATTTGATTATTTTTCAAATCTTCATAAAACATTACTTTCACTGCCGGGCCACCGAATTTATCCATAAAGGAGGAAATCAGTTTATAATAATTTAGCTTGTCCGTGTCTATAATCTTTTTCAAAAAATCTTGATACAAAAGATTTCCGCCTGATTTCACAAACATATACTGGTACAATGATGGTATCATCGTATATTGAGAGCGGATACATATAATAATTTTGCTGTGTGGAAATGTTTTATAAATTCGCTCTGCTACTCCTTCGTTTGCATAAAACAAGCTACCGGAGATTCCCTCTGATGATGCAATAATAGGCTTTCTCGACCCTTCTAAATGCTGCTTCAATCGGACCTCGATCTGGTTTTCAGTCAAATTCGTATTCTTTTTATAAAAAAACCCTGCCAGGTAGTCAGTATTGTTAAACGGTAAAAATAATTCAGAATAATCTTTATATTGGGGGAAAATAAATTTCTGGAGAAAAGTAGATCCTGTCCTGTGATACCCGATATGAAAATATATATTGCTATCAAGATTAATCATAACTTCCTTTTCTATTCTATCTCAATATATTAATTTGCACCGTTATCATTTTTTTTTAATAAATCATTGATAAGTTTTGATATTTTAAATAATGAATTCTTTGTTTTGATGTTACAACAATTCCTGCTTTCACGTTTTCCGCTCAGGAGAAAAGACGTTAGATATTTCTTGATCTCCTTTTTTGAAAAAGCAACAGGTATATCTTCTACAGGCAACCATTCTCTCTCAATTTTTCTCGGCAATATTGATAAGGTTTGGGTTCCTAGAAGGTAAGATTCAGCCAGCAATGCTGAACTCATTCCAACAACCAGATCGGATGCATAAAGCAGCTTACTGCAATCTCCACCCTGACTGATATAATCAAACGCACCAAAATCTCTTTCTTCTTCCTTTTGCTTTTGTTTTGGATGCAATCTCAAAATTTTATATATTTTAGTGCCTAAGGAATTAATCCCCTCAAGAAACTCTTCCATTATTATTTTTGTCCGTTTGTTACTTCCTGTTTTACCAGTTAACAGATAATCAGAGTTTTTCATAAATTGTTTATTATCTAAGCCTGTCGACAGTTCAGAACCAAACATTACGACTGGAAGATTGGTAGGAACAAAAGGGAGCACCTCTCTGCGGATTGCACTTTTACCTAACAGGTCAAAAGATGATCGCTTTATAATAATCTGTTCATGAAACGGATTTCTGAAAACATGAATATTGTTTGCAGAGAAACCAGCATCAGAGAAACATTTTTTTGATCTTTTATCCGGTACTATCAAGATATCTGGTGCATGAAACAAAGGATCATCAGTGACTCCTTTAAATCTTTCAAGGGCTAAAATGTATGAATCCAGAATACCGACCGTACAGACGTTATTTTTTTTTCCAAAATCGACAAGTAAATGGGAAAGTGTTTCCTTGTTTTCCGATGTTCCCACCACTATTATCCCAGGATTAATTTCTTCAAGGTTTGAAAAAGCCTGGTTTGGAGTCAGCACCTGTTCAACAGGTATCTTTTTTTCTTTCATGTAGTTAAATGCATTGCCAGAAGCGAGAGTGAGACTTTTTATACCAAAGCCAGATAATATATCAGGCAATCCGATAATACAGTTAGCAGCACCCGGGTCTTCTACAAAAAACAGAACTTTTTCTGACAGTTTCATTTAAAAAAATCTTTTCCCGTCTGAATTAATGCCGAACCCTGCTCGGATGATTCTAAAATCTTTGTCACAACTAATTCTGACCTCAATGCACTTTCCAGAGGACTGATTAATTCCTCTTGATACATAGTAGAACAGTATAGGTTATCATATAAATTAAAAATGGCGTCACTGACGCCTGTTCCCAACTGGATTGGTTTATCCGTAGAAACTTCCTTCTCTCCAACCAGGCATCTGTTTTTATTTACAGGATAAATAGTGTTTTCTAAGCCTTCGAGCAGACAGGTCAGCATTCCTTTTTCCCCCCAAACCTCAAGGCTGACCTCTCTATAGTGTGAAAAAGAGATCGGAAAGATTGCAATAGGAGCTCCATTTTCAAGTGTCAGGACGGCAGGAATGTTATAGTCGTCTTTAATAGGCCCTGCCTGTTCCGGCTTGAATCCCTGTAACGCTTGAACACTTCTTATTTCACCAAAAAGCATTCTGATCAAATCGATCAAATGCACACCGTTATTCCTTATCCCATTTCCATATACACAAAATCCAGACTGAGGCCTGCCAACCAAATCTGACAACTGATGACCCATCAACCGATGATATACATTGTCCCCTCTTCTATATAAATTAACCTGAACAATAAGCTTTCTATCTTTGCAGAAACGGATAAAATCCAAGCCATCATTTGAATTCACTCCAATCGGCTTTTCAAGCATGACAGCCTTTAAATCGGGTAGTGCTGTAATGATCTCTTTTCTGACATGAGGAGGTGTGGCCATCACAACTACATCCGGTTTATAGTCATTCGGCAAGTCCTGAATACTTTTTGCAACAATGGGTATGCCCCATTTCTTTTGTGCCGTATCTAATGCTTTTTTGGATGGATCAACCACTGCATTCCACTGATAACCAGAATGCTCCTTCAACACGCTTGCGTGGGTCGGATATTCCCAATATTTTGCATATAACGGATCAAAAGAGTATTCCTGTGCGATTTTACCAAACCCTACAACGACCGTTTTTAATGGTTTCATAACCTTCCTGAAGCCTTTTGACAAATTCGGTTTAATTCTTCTATCTGCTTATTTTCTGAAATTAAGCCAAGTATTTCATCGACACCGAAACAATCACCGTGTAAGGGAACCAGCTTTTTATAAACTGCTTTTATAAATTCCAAATCTTCCGGATAATCAAGAATAAAACGGTACTCTTTTCCTTTCCAGATCGATGGCGCTATCATGTGAATGATTTCATACTTTTCAGGATGTCTATAAAAATGCAGAGAAACATGTTCCCTTATTTCAGGATCATCTATTGTTTCTGCAATACTTGCCAAATCGGTCAACCTGAACACCTGGACATCTATTCCCACAGGGAAACTCTCTTTCCAGGTTGTTGAAACAACATCGGTCTCATTTGCTAAAAACATTTCTACCCCCATGTCTATTACCCGGGGATCTAACATGACGCAATCGCCATGCATTTCAACAATAATGTCAGTGCCAAAAGACTTGTGAGCGTCCACTACCCTCTGCAAAACATCATCTTCACTTCCCCTGAAAAAAGGACATTGGTTTTCCGCTGCCCACTCTTCAAGCACATCGTCTTGGGGGTCATTGGACGTTGCCAGGAGTATACCATCAAGAGACTGACATCGCTTCAATCTTTCGAAAACTCTGGATAAAACCGGTTTCCCTTCAATATCCATCAAAACTTTTCCAGGTAATCTACTGGACCCCATCCTGGCCTCTATGCTTGCTACGATTTTGAATTTTCTTTTTTCTTTCATTCTTTATTATCTGTATAGTTTTTTAATTCTGACAGATTGTTATATACCTTATGAATTGTTTCAGCCAGCAAATTAATTTCTTTATCATCAAGACCATATGAACACGGCTGGAACAGAATTAATTCTTTTTCATGCATCCGTTCTGCCACCGGACAGATCCCTTTTGAATAATCAATATCTTTGTTTAAGTTGAATGGAAAACCCTGGCTGCCCATTGCTATTTTCTGTTGAAACAGGGGCAGTAAATAAAAGGGCTTCACATATCCCTGTTCATTTGGGAATCCTTCTTTAACTAGTGCTTTTGAAAAAACATCCCTTGAAACACCTGTTTTTTTTTCATCATACTTAAGTGCCCACATATAATAAACGTGTTTTGCATCTAATGAAACAAAAGGAGGGGTCAATCCATTCAATCCTTTAATTTTCCTTGTCAACTCCGTTCCGATCTTGATCCGTCTGTTCACATGCTCCTTTGCATTTTCCAGCTGAGACAAACCGACAGCAGCACTCATCTCAGTCAATCTAAAATTAAAACAAAATAAATTTGCAAGATTGGTGATTCCTAAATCTTCTGTTACATTCTCTCCATGGTTTCTGATAAGTTTTAATCTCAGCGCCAGATCATCATCATCTGTAACACAGACACCCCCCTCCCCGGTATGAATATGTTTGTGATAATTCAGACTAAAAATACCAATATCCGAAAGCGTACCGGCATATTGGTTTTTATATTCTGCCAAAGGACCCTGGGCATTATCCTCAATTAAATATAAATCATTAACCCTGGCCAATTCCCTCAATTCGTCCAGCGGTGATGGATGGCCAAACAGATTAACGGTTATGATTGCTCTGGTTTTTGGTGTTATTTTCTTTAATACATCGTTAGGGTCAAGACAAAATGTGTCTGCATCAATATCTGCAAAAACCGGGATTCCTCCGTATGCCAACGGAGCTACGACGGTTGCGGACATCGTGTATGGCGGAACAATCACCTCATCTCCCGGACCGATACCAACTGCTCCCATTGCAGCAACAAGACATGATGTTGCTGAATTCATCGAAATTGAATGTTCAATATTAAAACGGTCACTCCATGCCTTTTCAAAAACTTTAACAACATCTCCACCCCAAAATTCATCGCACCAGGAACCGTAAAATCCAGATAGTACTCCTGACTTCAGTACTTTTGTCACCCGTTCAATCTCTTTTCCCCCAATGGAGGGGTATGGATTCAACTCATATGGTATGACAGGCTCTCCACCTAACAGGGCCAGCTTAGACTTGTTTCCCATTCTTTCTCCTGATTCTCTATTGATTAACTGCGACAAATGTCATGATATCAGATAAATAAGCTTCATCTAAAGATTTTTGGAACAACGGCATCATCTTACCGACAATATCATAATTATCTCCTGAAGATGATGCATTATACGCTTGAAGTAGAACTTCCACTGCATCCTGGCCATAGTACCATACCGCCGTTGTCCGCATCCCTCTGAGTTCGATCAACGTCGCAAGAGATGCATCCGTAAACAGATGATTGTGTTCATAAGGAAATACATGCCCCCTTACGCTTTCTGGAAAAATTCTCTGCACACTTGTCGTTAACGCATTAAATTTAGGTGTTTCGATGACAGCAATTGATTTGTTGTGCATGTGCTGCTTATAAAGGCCAACAAAATCAAAGGGATTAAACGTATGTTCAATCACATTAAAACTACAGACAATATCATAATCTTTTTCTGAAATATCTTTTTCATTCTCAAACAGATCTATCCCAAAATTAGTTTCACAGAAACTGCGATACCGTTTGTCATACTCCAGGCCGTTTACTTTCAGCCCTGACCTTTTACAGGCTGCAAGGAAATGACCGGCCCCTGCTCCCAGATCAAGGATACTGACAGGATCTTTCTTGTGCAGATTTTTATACCGTTCTATAATCCACTCCACTTTGGGCTGATAAATTTCAGTCAGTCTTGTCTCTATTTCCTCCGGGTTAACATAATAGTCATTATTCACAGCATGTGTTTTATAAAAAATATTCATCGCTTCTTTAGAGGGGAACCGTTCACAATAAACATGCTGGCACTTTTTACACATGTGATAATCATTTCCCCAAATCGTCATCTCATAATCTGAATGCTCTATCCCTGAACTGCAAACCGGACATTCCCCCATTAACATAAAATCATCTGTTTCCTCAAAAAAAGTTCTGATTCTTTCTGTATGCTCTAATTCTTTTTTAAAGGAAAAACGCTTTTTTATCGACTTGATATCAAGCTCTTTTGTAAAAAACAGATCTACTTCAATATCATTCTGTTTTGTATCTCCGATATAAAAGCTCCACACTTCTTTAGTTAACGGTTTCACAAGCTGACTTCTTCTATACCACCTATACGCTTCCATAATACAATATCCCTTTAGAAGATAAATTTACTATCATTCGGTTTAATCTTTATACCGTTAATTTATTGTAAGATCTGAGCCATAATTCAATGTTAATTAATCTCATGATATGACGCGTTTCATTGTCAATTATTTTTTTCCGAACTTTTTTTACAATATTCTCAATTTCATTTTGTTTTCCATAGGCCTTTAATCTACAATCAGGCTGCATCAAATAATCAAGATACCGTCCGAGCCCATTCTCATCACAAAGCCATTCCCGATAAGGCAGCAATAATCCATTCTTGCGACGGTAAAGCAATTTCTTTGATAAATACTTTTCTCCGATTTTTTTTAATAATGGTTTTGTTTTATTACCAGGAGACATGATAGACCGAGGAATTGAATTTAATAATTTTGCAAAAGGCAAATGGACAAAAGGAACCCGAGCTTCAACTGACTCAGCCATTGACATCTTGTCCTGCCGTATCAGTAGTGACTCCAAATATGATGTTTGATCAACAGCAAAAATTCTTTTGACATAACTTTGCTGGTGTTGGCTGATTTTTTCTCTGTATCCTGGTGCTGGCACTAGAGAAGGAAATAAACGGTTCAAAACTTTAAAATCACTGTACACAGACGCATATGATGGACCATCCACACCTTTCATTTTTTTTATTCCCAAAAATGGAGGGCGATCCGGTAACAGCTTACCCGGAATCCAGTTAGAAAGAATTTCCTTTAACCGCATGATCTTCCAGTTTGCATATCTTTCATATCCGCCAAACATTTCATCTGCACCTTCACCAGTCAATACGACCTTGGTATGGTCCCGTACGGCACGGCACACTAAGCGAATCATCACGCATCCCAAATGAGGCACAGGACCTTCCATATGCCAGACAGAGCTTTCAAATGCATCTGCAAACGCCTCTGAGCCAAGTAAAAGCTCATGATGATCTAGGTTATACTTTTGAACAACCTCATCCCGCCATGGCTTCTCATTCAGTGGATGATCACCGATGTCAACAGAATATGAACCAATTTTCCATTCAGTTTTCAAACTCGCCATGGCTGCGACCATACTGGAATCAACTCCGCCTGAAAGCTGCAGAGCATATCCGACATCGCTCATGAGATGTGCCTTTACTGATTTTTCGAACGCTTGACTGACTTTATCCTCTGTTTCTTGTTCTGAATACGATTTCCCATGATCCAACAGCTGGGTAATATCACAAAAAGATTTTCTCTTAAATTGCCCTGATTTTAAATCCAAAACAATAACTTCCCCTTTAGGAAACCGTTCAATATCTACTAAATTACTCAGTGTTCCGGCAGCCCAGCCAAAAATGAGCAGTTCTGCCAAGGCCTTATCATCTATCTTAGGCTCTACAATTCTTGTCAGACTTCTCATCTCACTGCAAAACGCTGTAGTTTCACCCTTCCGCACCATATATAATGGCTTAATTCCATATGGATCTCTTGCTGCCAGGGCAATTTGATTTTTTCGATCCACAAGCACAAAGGCAAACATTCCTTCCAGTTTATCTAAAACAGCTTCACCCCAACAGATGTATCCTTTTAAAATGACTTCTGAGTCAGAGGTGGTTTTAAATTTTTCTCCTTTCTTTTCCAATTCCTTTTTAAGTTTTAGATAGTTATAAATCTCACCGTTAAAAATTAAAGAAAATTGTCCTGTTGCATCAGTCATCGGCTGATTGGCTCGATCTTCAGGGTCTATTATTGATAGTCTTCTGAATACCATTGAAAAGCCGGTTTCTCTGATATACCCTTCAGAATCCGGTCCTCTATGCGAAAGATCGGAACCAACTTTTTTAAGAAACTCTGAAGGATACTTATATCCTGGCTTGAAGAATGCTGCAATTCCGCACATATTTACTTTTATACCACCTCTTCACTTTGATCATCATTCAGATTCTGGATCCCGCATATCCTTGCATACCAGTCCTTATCTACCATTAATTGAGTATGGGTGCCTTGTTGAACTACTTGTCCGTCTTCAAGAACGATTATTTTATCTGCCCCTTGTATCGTACTTAATCGATGCGCAATAATAATAATTGTTATTTCCCCTTTTCTTCTAATATCATCAATCGACTTTTGAATTTGAATTTCTGTTTCTGAGTCCAAAGCACTTGTTGGCTCATCTAATATTAAAATGCTTGCATTCTGCAACAATGCCCTGGCCATTGAAAGACGCTGTTTCTGTCCACCAGACAGTTTTGTGCCCTTTTCTCCAAGAATTGTTTCCATTCCGGATGGCAATTCATTCACAAAATCCAAAGCTTTTGATTTTTTTAATGCTGATTCAATTTCATCAACACTGGCATTTTCCTTAACAAACTGCATATTTTTTACTACAGTATCATCCAGTATACTGGTATCCTGTGAAACAAACGCTATGTTGTTTCGTAAGGAATCAAGACTATATTCGTCTAATGCTCTGTGGTCTATAAAAATCTGACCCGAAACCGGTTTCCTTAAATTTGGAATTAAATCAACCAATGTTGATTTCCCAGCGCCTGAGGGTCCAACAAATGCCGTTATCTTCCCTGCCGGTATTTGTATATCTATATTTTTCAATGCCAATGACTTTGACCCTTTGTAAGAAAAACAAACCTGGTTAAACAATATCCCATCTTTAGGTTTTACAAACTCAATCTCACCCTTGGTTTGCTCACTGCTCTCCATTGCATGTTCATACCCACTAAATACAGCTTCAACGCTTCCTATGCAGGCCAAATAGCTTTGTCGTTGTTTTAAAAATTCTTTTGTTAGCGGCAGCAGCCGAATAAGAATAAACAAGAAAATTCCCACCTGGGAAAGAGATAATTTAAACAAGATAATCGAAATATATAAAATACCAACCCCACTAATTATGACAAATGGTTCTAAAACAAGATCTATCGTTGAAATCAATTTGGTAATTCTGAAATTATTATTTCTCACTTCCTTTGAAATGCTATGGATATAGTTACTCTCCCTGTCAGATTTTCCTGTAAGCTTTATAAGCCTGAAACTGCTGAGTCTTTCAAATAAGATATGAGACAGTCTAGAGTTGTCATCGGTTGTTTTATAACTTAGCTGCCGCATATGTCTCACTGTGTACGCGACTATTCCTCCTCCCAACCCTAAAAATGCAAATGCAGAAAAAGTTAGAAGAGGGGATAAAGAAATCAATACAAAAAGAAATCCCAGCATTACTAATGCGTTGGAGATCATTTGAAAAAAAGATTGGAAACTTGTTCCAATTCTAGTCGTTTCCAATGTTAACAAATTCACCAGTTTCCCGCTTGACTGGTCATCATACGCTCCATATGTCATTGATAAAAATGATTTAGTAAGCTTGCTTCTGGTTATATGCATTATGTGCTGTGTCAGCCAGGCCTGGTACAACTGTCTAAAAAACATGAACAACACCCTTGACAACATTAATACCATAACAACGGTAAGGAGTGTCCCTAATGTGATAGGCAGATTAAAATACCCAAAGATTTCTGACATATATGCCCATCTTTTAGATTTTTCGATAAGCACATTGATATCCATACCTTTCTCAATAAACTCAAGAACCGGTAAAAGCATTGCAATCCCAAATCCCTCAAAAAAAGCTGTTGAGAACTGTAATAAAAAAAGCAATGCTTTTCGACTATTAGTTAGACCAAATTCGGAAAACTTGCGTATAACTTTAAATACAGATAATTTTTCTTTCTGATACATTTTTTATTTAAGAAACAAGAACAAAAATTAAATAAACCTTAGCGTAATCCATAAATACAACAGCTTTGATGCAACGGTCACTTTCTGTTTGAATCCCCTTATGAGCTTTATCAAACCCCATAAACCCAATTTCTGTTCTGGTAAATCTATATGGTATCCTAACCGCCGGGCGACTGGATAGGTGATTTCTGAAATTATATCCTGTTCCCACTTTGATAATCTTGATTCCCACCTTTTCAAGGGCTCTTTTTTAATCCCCTTTCCCTTTTGCTCTGGGTTGTTTGAAGTCCCGTAATGCATTGATGAAAGTCCCTCTTTTATATTATCTGAATTTACATCCGGTACTTCTATAAAATTTAAAATAGATGCTATCATTCTTTCTGGTTTTAGAACAAAGTCCTCAAATTTCACTTTATAAACACGCCTTTCACAGTTTTTTTCAAACCTCAGAAGGTTTTGACAGAAGTTCCGCCAATATAGACATGAATTTATTATGCTCTCAGGAGGAAGCAGGGTTTCATTTGATTCCAATCCTGCAGAACGGATCGTCAATGATAAAACAGATGCATGTGGTCCCCTGAAAACAAGTATAAACTTTGCGTTTCCGAACTTTTCTCTGATCTGTTTGAGACCGAAATAGTCATTAGCTTTATCCGCCCAGCATTTTATTTTCTGAATATCCCCATCATATTCATCACTTAACCCATAAATTAATGGGTAATTCTGCCACATCTTTTTCAAATCTTTTTTTTGAAGAGATGAATTGATCCGGGCTAAAATCTGTTTTCTGTAACTTTTTTCTAAACCTGATAAAATTTTCTTTTGATCATAAAAAAACGGAATTCTAAAAATTATATTTAATAATCGTTGATGTACTTTGTTCCGATACCGGTAAACATGATTCATAAAATGTGTCATCCCTGGTAAAACCAAAATATGTTCACTTATGCCTAATGAATCAAACATAATTGAGGTCCCGCCGCGGGCTGGTCCTACAACATAAACTAAATGTTCCAATGCTTCATTATTAACTTCTTTTTTTCTCATCTATTTTTTTACCAAACTATTATCTATTTTTTCAGTGATCAATTTTTCGTACAACAAGATTTCCATAAAACTGTGTACTTCTGTTAGACCCAAATTCACCGCTTTTGCAATTTCAGCCACAGTTCTTTTACCGTCAATATAATATGGCACACTATGAATGAAATCCCTCATTTTTCTATAGTTGATGGATTTATAACCAGAAGCAAACAGTTCTCCTTTATAGCATGTTTCGTAAACCCGATTATTTTCCAGTGCATTAATAATTGAGGCGATGAATTTTTTTGATGCATTCAGATTGTCCCAATGGACGTGATCCGGATTGTCCAGGCTGGAGTGGTACTCTTTATACGGGCGGTCAGGATGTCCCACTGGCAACACTCTTGAAATGGATACCATGGGAACCCGGATGCCTGGAGAGTTGAACATTCTCTCATCGTTCAGAATGATGTTCAGAAAATCATCTGACCATCCATCCGGCGTTTTCTCTTTAAGCATCAGTCGGCATATCATATCTATTTCAGAATTGTCATCATAGCTTTTCTGAAGGGCCAGGGGGTGCCTGGTTCCCAGCATCTCAAGAAAAATACCGCCTTTAATGTCCGGAATCATCTGCTCATTATGACTTAACCATGCAGCAGACCCTATTGTTTCAGGCAGCAGAAGCAGTCGATACGTATACTTCAAGTCCTTCAGTTTGGCCAGCTGCCTCATTATCTCAACACCGACAACCACTCCGGAAAGGTCATCGTTTACCATACCCGGGTGGCATAAGTGGGCACACAAAACAATACTCTGTTCTGATTTCCCAGGTACAATGACTTCACCGACCTTCAACTTTCCCTGCTCAAAAACACTGTCTATTTTCACCCTGTATTGCTTGTCATTCAGGCTGGATTTCTGATTTTCACTGCAGCACAGCCCCCAGTCCCTGTCATAATACTTATACATGAACGGAACAGCTTCAGGATGCTTTGGGTGTGTATAAAGATGGTTCAAAAGTTCATCTTTTGTTACCGTTTTGTCAACCGGCATTGAATAGGACATGACATGAAGCGGATGATCCTCTTTTGAAAAAATCAAATCACCATCGATCGTTTCAAGCCTGGCGTCTTTGCAGGTCCACTTTTCAGGAACAGTCCATGTAAAGCATTGCGTCCCGGTTGGATATTCATGAACAATTAAAGGCACCTGTGTTCCAATTATTGACAAGGCTTCATCATACCCATCTGAAACAAGGTCCCTGGGTAGTTTCCAGATCTGGTCAATCATCTGCCTCATGGTCATCTCGATTGTATTGTTCATGAAAGTATTTCCTCGTAAAACCTGTCATCATATTTTGCCGGCCGAGCAATATGATCCATATTCAGGTATTTTATCCCTTTAATTTCAGGGAAATGGTTTATTGTGGCATCAAGCCCTGAAAATTTTACGGGAGAATGCTCAGGTTCTACAAACATGACAGGCTTGCCTGTGCCCAGGCACCACCCCAGCGTACTCTGAGCAGAGCTTAAAAAAATCAAGTCAGCTGCAGACCGGATAAATCTGAAATCCATATCCACTGCCAGGATGATGTTCTCCACTTCTTCCAGTTCGATATATGTTTTCCTGTCCAGATACCGTGCACTTGGATACAGCTTTAATACAATCTTTGATTCCGGGAAAGACCTTCTGATCAGTTTTATGGATTGATACAACCGTTTTACCTGTAAATAATCATTTTCCATGTGCGGGCCATAAACAAAGTTGTTGCGTTCAAGTTCCGCCACATAGAAAATTACATGCGCATCGTTTTTTATATTCAGCCATTTTCTGGACAAATATCTTTGCAGCAACGGAAAGGGCATTCGGGAGGTAATCATTGGCAGTCCGCCAATGACCTGTTTCTGATCTTTACAATACGGTGCTATGGTTCGGGCTGCAGCTTCAGTATGGTACACACCCGTATCTGCCGGCAGCATACCTGCATGCTTTGCACACCACGAATCCCATTTTGACAGCCCATACACCAGACCATGTTCAAATGCGACGACCTTCCTGCCGTTCTGCCTGCAATAGCAGTAAAAAGCCCTTGCTTCAGGTGAGGTCAGTGCATTTGTGAATATCAATCCGTCTTTTTCCATTCTGCTGTCTATCTTTTTAAATATGTTATCAAGATACAGCATATCAGACTTGAGATTGCCGACAACAGATAAGATCCTGTCTGCCACAATCTCAGAGGCTGTCCTGAAAAGCGGTGTATATTCCAACTCTCTTTGTTTTACTTTTTCCTCACAAAGCGTGAGAATCATCTCCCGCCATCTGTCGGCCTCAGGTAGCGTCTGCATTCCTTCCGTACTACGACACACTGGCAGTTCGGGCATTTTCCCGATTTTAACCCCCCGTTTTAGAAGACCTAAAAAAATCTCATCAATATGTTCACAGTCCCTGTTGATATACACTGTTTTCCCGGATGTAAACGGATTTAAGGATAAATGACTGAAACGATAGATCTTCTTTACTCTTAAATTGTTGTATAATTTTGCAAAAAAAGAACTGGGAGTGTTGTTCAGTATGGATAGAATCTTTTCACTCACACCCATCTTTCTAAAATATGAGTATTGAATGAGTTCCTTTTGACGCTCTTGTCCGTCTTCATGAACTTTCAGCTGAATCGATTGAACATCTGTGTGAGAAGCCAAGCAGGCATAAAGGTTGTCAAACCAGCCGTATAGCAGCTTTAACCCTTTTATATCCTGCAATTTTGGATTTCCGACGCAAAACAATGATGAACCGCCTGAATGTTTCATCAGGGTGTCTAAAAGACAGGCTTTATAAAATATAGGATAAAACGTATTATTAAGACCAAACGCCAGACATAATTTCAGGTCAATATAGTTTCGCCATTCACATTCCCGGTTTAACTGTTCCAGCAGTTCAAAGGCAAAATCATACCCGGCCCGGGCCAGCTGGTTGATACGGCTAAAATCAACATTTTTTTCAATGCTCTCGTTCTGAATATTCTTTTCTTCCAGGTAATCTAAAACAGCCGGAGAACTGCTGACAAACTTTGTGCTTCCGGCGGGTTCTTTTTCAAGAACCGCATTGCAGGCTGCAATGCTTTCGACGACATATATCCTGATTTTTCCCATTTATTTATCTGGTATCCGATTTGCTTGCCAAAACAACGTACTCACAGCTTCCTTTGTCAGGCGCTGCCAATGATTGTGTTGAAACCAGGCTGATATCCTCTATTTTAAATTGTTTAAACAGGTCTTTAATTTCCTTCTCGCTGAAAAAATGCCGTTTTCCAATCCCTTTAAACGGGCCTGCTGTAAAATCCCCCCAGTCGCCATTTCCCAAATGCTGTCCAAATTTCAATGCAGGGTGACGATCACAGAAATTGATTCCCCAGTATTTTCCGGACGGCTTCAGAACCCGATAAATTTCAGAAACCAGCAAAGGAATTTTGTGGCCCGTGTTCTGGTCTAACGACTGGCGGTCGATAATGGCATCAAAATAATTATCCGGATAAGGAAGGGCCTCAAAATCACCACAGATCAGATTCTGTTTACCCGTCTGGCCTGATGATTCCAGCAGTCTCCGGGTATGATATATAGAAGAAAAACTGTAGTCCATCCCATAGGTATCAAACCCTTCATTTGTTAAAAACAGGCTGTGGGCTCCCCCGCCACATCCATAATCCAGTATTTTAATCTTTGACCGGTCTGTCCGGGAAAAAGTCCGCATCACAAAGCTGATCACCTTTTCATAAGGGTACTTGTTCAACGCCTGCCCTTTTGAATACCGCTCTTCCCAGATCTCTCTATTGTTCCAGTTACCGGTTGTCATACGCCAACCCCTCGTTTTTGATCTGCTGGGTTTCAAAATATCGAGTCATCTCATCAGTATATCCAAAAATGTTGGTACTGCCGCCTGTATGAATGAACAAGACAGATTCACCTGGCTTTACTTCACCATCCTGAATGGCCCTTATCACGCCGGCAAATGCCTTTCCTGAATAGATCGGGTCCAGGAAGATACTTTGATTTGATGCCAGAAGTCGTATGGCAGAAAGCGTTTGTGAATCCGTTATCCCATACCCTTTCCCGACCATTGTCTCCCTGACATCCATACTGCTGAAAGGGATGTCGATATCCAGAAAGTCATTAATTTCATTGATCTTTTCCTTTAAAAAAAGACTAAATTCTGGATATTCAATACTCAATCCGCCATCCTTCCAGTATGACTGCCTGAATGCCGTAATTTTAATATCTGATTTTAAAATCTGGGCGCCTGCCTTAAGCCCAAGATATGAATGCCAGCCTGAACATAGAAAGATCCTGTCAAACTTTCCAATGTCATTACTCTGTCTGTGCAGTTCTTCAAAACATCTCATGTATCCGAGATACGCAGAATAATTGCTCCAGGGATAATCAACAATGTATGGCTTATGGCCTTTTTCAGCCAGATCCCGGCCCAAACTGCTTTTGTCCTTACTGTTTGTATTTGCTCTTATATTTTCAGAAAAATATACATGGGCGCCGCATAATTTCTGTAACAGGTAATTACCAGTCACTGTCCCGGGTTTTTCCCCGGTTAAAATAAGATGAACCGGGATCCCTTCAATGGCTCCGGTCATTGCCAGCTGGGCCATATAGTTCGATGTCAGTCCGCCGGAATGAACCAGGCAGTCTGCCCCTGCGTCATCATACTGTCCCAGGACATATTCAATATAGCGCATTTTATTGCCGAAAAACGGGCGCAGCTCATCATCCCGTTTTATGAAAATTCTAACGCCTGTATTCAGGACTTTCTCCAGCCTGTCAAGCCTTTGTATGGGTGAATCCACATTGTAAAGCGTCCGATGAGGATATTGATCAAGTATTTTTTTAAGCAGATTCATTGACAGCTTTAATTTTGATACTCCTTGATAAACATGCAGTGAGGATTTTTATTCAGTCTGTCCAGTGTATACTCCTTGAACAGTCTGCCGGGCAGAGACGTGTGAATGCCGGAACCAAACGTTAAGGACTGTGCCACGCCTTCCTGTTCCATCTGTTTCCCAAATGGGATCCTGTTTCGACGGCCGTTTGGGTACTTTTGAATATTTCTGACAAAATGGACGGCTGAATCTTCATAAGAATTCCCTTCTGTATCCACGCTGACGCCATAAAATTCCTGATCATACCGATAATCTATCCCTGCAAGATGTTCCAGGTGCATAAACGCTGTTATCCCTGTATCATAACTTATTCCTAAAGACAGGATAAGCAGATCTGAATCGAACAATTTTTCATAAACCGAACCTGTTCCAAAACACCTTTTTGACTCCCGTTTCATAAGTCCTTCTGCATCCGGTCCGACTGCAGCCATTGAGAAAAGCGGATCAGCGCTCCTGACAGCTTGTGGCATGGCTCTCACATATTCACTGAATGCACCAATAATTTTCGGACATGGTGTATGATTCACATCAAATATCTCCTTCTTGCGAAAGGAGTATGTAAATGTTGGCACCACAAGGGTTGCACCCGGTCTGATTGTCTCTGACAATGATGTGAATAATCCAGGGAGACCATCTTCAACAACACCTAACGAAAAAACAGCGCTGTGAACCATGACCGTTCTATACCGGTCAACGCCAAGTGCCTTAAAGAGTTCTTTTAATTCTTTTATGGACGTCCGTTTAATCCCCATTATTTATCCGCATTCATATTTAGCATTTCCAGAGCTTTTTCCCTGACCCACACCCTGTCCACTTTCCCTTCATTTCCTGTGCTTTTAAACCGTTCAAAATGTATCAGTCGGGCCGGTACCATGTACTTGGGCAGCACCAGTTTTAAAAAATTCATGAAAAGCTTATCATTGCACGGTTTTCCATCATCAGTTTCATATACAAGTATGATGTCCTGGCCGATTTCAATATTGGCGGTGCCGAATGCAACCGTGGCGGTTACATTTTCATATTCAACCGCTTCTTCTTCAATTTCGGTCGGGCTGACTCTATAACCATGGGTTTTAATCATGCTGTCACCCCTTGCAATAAAATAGACAAACCCTTCATCATCCGTAGTGACGGTATCTCCTGAGAACAAAACCTTTTCACCTGGAAAAAGCGATATTTCCCTGAAAGTTTCTTTTGTTTTTTCAAGATCATTCCAGTATCCTTTGCTCATGCATCCGCCGCGATGAATCAACTGACCATGTTCTCCCGGCTTACAAATATTCAAGTGTTCATCAACCACGTAAAGCTCAACATCCGGGATCGCCTTTCCAATTGATCTGGGTCTTTTTTCCAATTGATCCGGCGGCAAAAATGAAGACCGAAATGCTTCTGTAAGTCCGTACATAAGGAAAATTTCCGCAGCCGGAAATGTTTTTTTCAGGTTTTCCAGCATTTTTGAGGACACGGGTCCGCCTGATGTTGTCACAAATCTTAAACAGGAAAAATCATGGGTTTCATCCGGTTTATAGAATCTTGGATCAAACATTCTTGTCATGATCACCGGCATCAGCGGCAAAGATGTAATTTTCTTTTTAGACAGCATGTCAAACAGGTCTTTGGGAAAAAGAAGGTCATGGAAATAAAGGCTGGCCCCTTTATACAATGTCTGCCAGAGTTGATTGAGTCCATAGTCAAAATTTAATGACAAAACGCACGCAATCCTGTCATCATGCACTGTTCCTGTATATTGAGATACGATTAATGCTCCGTCAGCAAGGTTCCTGTGTGAAATGACAATTCCTTTCGGTCTGCCGGTCGATCCGGATGAATAGATAATTGCAGCATTGTCTGTCCCTATACATGTAAACCTCACCTTATCACCTTTTAAATGTTTTCTCATATATGGCAGACATGGCAGGTCATCAACCGTTTCTCCTGCGCCGATGATAATCTGAGTTTCATTTTTAAAAAACGCTACTTCACCTAAACGGGTCTGGTCTGTAATCAATGCTTTTAATCCGCTGTCTTTAACAATATGCTCAATATTGTGCCGTTTTAATTTAGGTAGTATCGGTACAAAAACAGCATTGGCATACATGATTCCCAGTATCGCAAGCGCCTGGTCAATCCCCTTTCCCATACAGACGGCAACTCTGTCGCCTTTTCCAATACCCAGTTCCGTTAAGACATGGGCGGTGGCTTTTACCTGATCAAAAAGGTCACTGAAAGTAATATTATTATCCGGCTGCCATAAGGCCATTTTTTCCGGATATGCCTGAACGGTTTCTTCAAATAGTTTTGGAATGGTTAACATATGCTGTTCCCTCTTTTATTTCGTGAAGCTAAATATCGCATCATATGTATCTTTTGGATTATCTATATGTGGGAAATGACCGGCCTGACCAATTTCATGATAAATCACTCCGGCTTGAACCAATTGATCCTGCCGCCCCCACGGATCACTTAAACTTCCGCGTATATACATTTTTGGCAGGTTGTAATTAACAACAGTATCAAATATTTTCCCTTTAATTGTCATTTCCCGACCCATGATTGCAGTTTCACGGTATGCCCTGGCATCAATCTCTATCAAACATTGTGACAACTGTTTCAGGGTGTCTTTGTCAAACTTTTTTTTCAGCCAGTCTTTCATCATCATGGTGTTCATCCTGCCCAGTAAGTGATAGTACCGATCATATTCAGCATCACTCATCTGTGATACTTTTGTGCTCAATTCGGTATCTTCCCGGAACAGGTTCCCTTCTATCAGGATAACCCCTGATGTTTCCAAATCATTTAATAACACGGGCAGGACAAATGAGGATATAGAGTGGCACACCAATAAAGGCTTTGAGATGCCAAGGGTCTCAATAACGTCTTTAATCATCTGTGTCTGGACCTCTTCTGAATACGCCTGTTTATCCGGCAGACGAAGGCTCTTGCCTGCGCCTGGGAAATCGACTGCCACCACTTCACGATCCTTACCGGTATTATTTAAAAAAGCTCCGGAAAAATGGTCCTTGCTGCACCCCATCCCATGAAAAAACAGAACAGGATTTATCCCATTACGGAAAAAGACAGCCATTTCACCATGTGCTGTTTTAACTGACTGTTCTTCCATCAGCCCTTATATCTCTCGACTGTTTGAACTATGGCTTCAACAGTATTGAAATTCTCTATTGTCAAATCATCCTGATTCATCTCAATCCCGAGATCATCCTCAATGAATGCGATAAGCTCCAGTACACCCATTGAGTCGATAATATCAGCTTCGAATAAGTTGGTATCTGTTTCAAACCGTTTGCCTTCTTTTTCCAAATGGGCAACAATTTCTGATTGAATTTTACTGATTTCCATGGTTTATCCACTCTATTTATGATGTTGTCGATGCTGTTCTTTTTATACCGTGCAACCAGAATGAATACGATTCATCCAGTATAATTTTCACACTGCCTTTCCGGGGGTAAGAAAGATACATGTTCAATGTTCCATTTAAGATATCCGCTTTTGCAATCTGTGACGCTCCGCCTGTAATAACGATGGCTTCCAATTGATCAAAACGCAATTTCGGCATACCAAGTGTCCCTGTTGCCGCCGCATCCAGTGCCAGGAAAAAACAGGCATCAGGGAGCAGGGCATCCGGTATTCCCTCATCTTTTATCTGTGTGTATTTGCTGTCTGCATCATTGTCGTATATAGCGCCGAGGAATTCATACAGCCGTTCATGATGAACTAAACGCTCTTTTGTAGACGTACTGGAAGCAGACATCCCGATATCTGTAAATACCATCCTATTGGATCCCATTGATCCCTTTGCATTAATATTCGTTGTATTTGCCACCAGTTCTGAACCATAATGAAGATCAGTTGTAGCACCACCGATATCAACCACGATAAATGGATTTGGATAAATCGTGTCCGCTTCATTCATGGAAGCTGCGTCAAAAGCCATGTTGACTATCCCGGGTGTCGGCCAGATCGGAAACTGAGTTTCTTTTTTGAGCAAATTCATCCCCTGGCGGTCCACCAGATCATCCAGATATGATTTCCGAATAACATTCATGAGACTGTTGTTGTTGTTTTCAAGCCCGAGGTTGATAATATTGTCTACCTGCTGGACCTCTGGACGATGGGCAAACAACCTGTCAAAAATATATTGATTCCCGGCATATATAATATGCCTGAAATGGTATTTATTTAAATCCAGGGCCGCCAGCCTTTTCTCCAGTGACGCCATTCCATGCAGATCCACACCACCGGTAATCACCAGGAGATCAACCGCCTCATTTCTCCCTTGAAAATAATCATCAGATAAATTTTTATGGAACAATAGATTCGCCCCGGCAGATAAGATGATATTCTTTGCCACCGCACCACTGAACCGGCGGGTGAGAGAAATGAGCCCTACCCTGATACCGCCGTTTGCAGAACTGCAGATACGAACGTCACATTCCGAATTTTTCCTTTTTAAATCCTGAATAATGGCTTTTGCCTGTTCTGCTACAAGAATATCATAATCTCTGGAGATGAATTCCTGAGAGACCATCTTTCTTTCATCATTAAAGACAACTGTCTTTATGATCGTTGAGCCGATATCAATATATACCTGGTTCATTGAATCTCACAGCATGATAAAAATATCTTCCAGCATTTTATCTGCGATTGATTTCCCTGTTAATGCGGTCTGTTCCAGCATGTTCTTTTCAAGATCTACCAGTTCTTTTGACAATGGAAGGTTTCCCGGGTCATATATCCGTATGGATTGATGTCTGTCTCTTGCTGTTAAAAGCTTATTGCTGTTTATTTTGTTCGGCGCAAACGGGACATCAATAATACCTTTTCGAACCGCCTCATAAAAGGAATACCACAGACTTTTTCCCGGCATTCTGAAAACTGTTTCCAATACTTCATTCACTTCTCTTTCAATTAATTCCGCTTCCTGAACGATCACCTTATTTTCCAGATATCCGGGGAAAGGCATCTTTTCCAAAACATATTTCACCTCTTTTACCGCAGATGCATTGGCCATGGCAGTCGGCACGCCATGGGCTTCCTCTCTTGTCTTTGTTACAATTTTATCTGCACGGATCAGCCTTGAGATCACGGCACCGATGGCAATCAGGTAGTCGGCTTTTCTTTTTTCACTGGGGAAAGCCCCCATCCACTGATGATATACAAGACTCACAGTCACATCATAAAAACCAAACTTGTTTAACCATTTCCGACAGTGATCGCGCATCACTTTTGTCGTGGCAAAATCCTGAATCAAAGACCCGCTTTGCGGGATTCCCACTGAAATTGAGGTTACACCCTGTTCCACGGCCAGAAGCAGTTCTATTATACTGACACAAATTGTGATGACAGGCGGGACCATTGTCGCGGTCAGCGCACCAAACAACTCACGGTGAATCGGCCGGTCAGCAGTTGAATAAACTGCACAGAGCCGGTCAACATACTGCCAGTATATTATCGCTTTATCCAAAGGAAAGTCTGAAGAATACGGCAGGCAATAGCTTAGCCCCCCTCCTTCTATCTCAGTCAATCCTGAAGCAATCGCTATTTCTACCAGCATTCTGGCATCAGGCGTGCCATGCCGAAGACTGACAGGTTTGTCAATGTTGTCAAATAATGTTCTTGTGACCTCAAAACCATGATTAACCAGGGGATAACCGTTTAAGAGATCCCTGTTCTCGTCTTCACTTTGTTCAAGCAGAATCTGTGCACGGTCGTGATCTTTGTGCCGGGTATACGAATCAATTGTCAGGGGAATGAAATCTGCACCTGCCGTATCCAGGGTCTGTGTCAATTCCAATTGTTTTTCATATGTTGAGAAACCACCCCTCGGCTGTATATATGGCAAATCATGCTGTCGGGAAAACAATTTGCTTGCAAACCTGTTTTCAGGAAGGCCTGCCAGAAATTGTTTTACTTCTTCTGTGTCAATACCATCCAGGTACGGCTGGGAGAGAATATGTTCCCGCTGGCGTTCAAACGCTTCCTGGTTATTATTTACTGATGGCTCAGCCATTTTGTAAATCTTCTTCCAATAGATCTATTGCATGGCTGATATTTGTCGGCCCGTAAAAAACGCGGTTAAACCCGTAACTCTCAAAAAGAGTGATCACATCAGCTTCGTTTTTTTCTCCAACGACCAAATTTCCGCCTATATGAATCAAGATATGTCCAAACCCCACCTGGGCCAGCTTTTTTCTTATACCTTTACACCAGTTTTCAGCCTCACCATTCAGCGACGACATCAGGATTGCACTGGCATTGGTTTCAACCACGGCATCAATAAAATCATCTACTGTATTGTCCGTACGCAGGTTAATGACATTAAACCCCCGTTCCCGGAGCGTTACTTCGATTATTCTGTTTGCAACCGCATGAACATCATGCCCGATCAATCCCATTACGATTGTAACATCTTTGTGTCCGGCCTGCGTTTTACCCATCTCCAATTAGATCCCATCTCAAAGGTGTTCCGCGTTCGATATCCAAGGCCGCTTTTCTACCAATGATCTTTTCATAATATTTCGGTTTAAGGCCGTGACCCGGTCTGATGCTTCTGACATTCTGTTCTGTAAACATTTCACCTTTTTCAATCTTTTCTACGGCAAATAGAGATCGTCGAAAAATGACACTGCTGGATTCAAAATGGCCGGGTCCAAAACAGGAACCACCCTTTGATTTCTCTGTGATCCGTACAGACCGAACCATTTCTCTGAATTCGTCCGGTTCCAGGGAAAATGCACTGTCCGGTCCACCCAGGGACCTGTCCAGAATAAAGTGTTTTTCAATAATGCTTGCACCCAAAGCTGTTGCAGCAACAGGTATGGCCATCTCCAGTGAAT
Organism: uncultured Desulfobacula sp.; assembly: GCA_964343845.1. Taxonomy (GTDB): domain Bacteria; phylum Desulfobacterota; class Desulfobacteria; order Desulfobacterales; family Desulfobacteraceae; genus Desulfobacula. Next base: position 74,610 of record CAYFKW010000007.1, read on the forward strand.
GGTCTGACAACCCGACCGGCACATCAAATGTCTCCATCATTAACGGGATCGTATTCAAATTCATCTCTTCAGCCGTTGCCGGATAAGCGCTTGTACATTTCAATAAGGCCAGCTGATCACCGCCTGCATTACAAAAGGCTTCGACAGCCTCTTTGATTTCATTCTCCGTTGCCATACCCGTAGACATTATGACCGGTTTTCCGGTTTGAGCAACACGCTTGATTAGCGGTAGATCTATGAGCTCGAAAGACGCTATTTTAAAAACCGGTACACCCATTTTTTCTAAAAATTCAACTGCTGAAGAATCAAATGGGGAGGAAAATAAATCAATCCGGACATCTTCTGCCACTTTCTGGAGTTTAGGAAACCACTCCCACGGTGTACACGCCTCCCTATAAAGATCATACAGGGTACGGCCCTCCCAGATTGTTCCTTCCCCAATCTTGAAATAATCTTTATCTGAATCGATCGTTAGTGTATCTGCGGTATACGTCTGAAGTTTAACAGCGTCAGCGCCGGCTTCTTTTGCCGCTTTTATAATGTTTACCGCATTGTCAAATTCATGCTGATGATTTGCAGACATTTCAGCAATAATATATACTGGCTCGCCAGAACCAATGATTTTATTTTGAATTGTTATTTTTTTTCTCATTGAACCTGCCGGGACTTGTTTTCAAAAACCATGGAAATAAATTTATCTGACCCTGGATTTTCTGTGCGGTAGAAACCAGCTTTTTGAAACGCATTTATCGAGGCCTGGTTCCCCGGCTTGATTTCAGCAAAAATCCGCCTTAACTTCCTGCGTTCCATTACTTTTTCCAAACCAGAGCTTATTATTCTTGCACCAAAACCTTTTTGCCGGTGCTCTTTTCCTAATGAGACACTTATCCGGGCCTCTCTGTTACGGATATCGAATCTTACCTGGCCCAGCATCTTTTTTTGATTCTGACTATAGGCAATATAAAAATCATGATCCAGGTCTTCCAACCTTTTTTTGAACCATTTCTCATGTCTGGAAAAAGGAATTAATCCTGAATCAAACGATGCCTCCCGTACCAGCGGATCATTGGACAATTCCCAGACAGGTCGGCAATCTTTTTCTTCTGCAGCTTTTAATAGAATCTTTGTTATTGTCATTTCTCTAACAATCCGGTCTGGCCCTGACCCGTCTACTGATTGAAACCCAGCTTTCATACGTTTAACCAGGTTTGTATGATCTTGTAATATCCGGGCAATCTGTTTTCCAGATCTTACCTTATCTATATTGCTGCCATATCCCAGGCAGCATGCGATTTGATGATGATCCAGAAACCTTGCATTTTTTTCCTGATTGCCGGCAATAATCACCGTTGAGAATGGCACACCTAGACAGCATAACTCCCAGCACGTACTCCCGGCAGCAGTAATTGTAAAATCAACCTGCATCATCAATTCCGCCATATCAGAAACAGCGTCATGTATTTCGCAGTTATGGACCGATTGTTTGACTGAATGACTGATTTTCTTTTTATGCCGGTTGGAAGGCCCAAGAACAATGACCAGCGTCAATGCCTGAAGGACACTGTTAAACGACTCGATAATTCTCTGCGTAATATTATCAGGATCTGCGCCCCCCATGGTTATCATTATTTTAGATACCTGTGCCGGGTTGGATGGTTCTGGCGGACGCCTCAGTTTAAAATCCTCTCTCAGCAAAGCGTATTTACTGCCAGATAACATGATACAACCGGGATTGACTGAATACTTCAGTTCTTCAGCATATGGGTTCTGGTTCAACAGAATATCGGCACGATACTTCTGGATGCGGACAGTATCGTCAATCACCAGCAGCTTTGCACCAGACCTTTTTATCTTTTCGTAATGTTTCGATTCAAACCCGTATCCATCTAAAACGATCCAGCCTGAAACGGATTTTTGATAAAGATCCAGTGCGTTGCGAATATGAAAATCGATTGATTTTACAGATTCTATATGACTGACTCTATGTCTTTTTTTTTTAAGGATTGATTGAAAATTTCCGGGGAGATGCCCGACAAACAATACATTTCCTTTTTTTTTCAACCATCTGTCAGCCAGTGCCAGGCATCTGAATACATGACCTGATCCGATTTCAGATCCTGCACTGACACAAATTATTAAATTTTCAGACAATTTAGAAATGTTCAGCTTAACCGCTTAAACCCGGGAGAAGACTTTTTGCCTTTAATCTGGCTCTCCAGGCTGTTCCGGGAGACTGCTTCAACCATTTCGGCAAAACATTTATCCACAGTATCAAGATATATACTGACATGGTCCATTGTATGAGAATACATCGGATAAAAGCTGGCAGAGGCAAGAATTCCTTTTGATAACATATATTCGACAAAATACGTCCGCATTAAAAAATCATCATCATTCCGAAAAGAAAAATGAGATAATGGCTCAATGCCGCCGACATCAACCTCAAGGCCATGTTTTTCGCTTAAGGATTTCCACCCGTTCTGTACCGCACTTCCCATTTGTATCAGGTGACCGCTTACCTTTTTTTCCCTGTGTTTATGGATTGTAGCAATTGCCGCTGCAGGACCGATTCGTTCAGTCCAGTAGGTGGAACTGATAAACGTCTTTAGTGCTGCATCCATCACATCAGATGTTCCAATAATTGCTGCGATAGGATACCCATTTCCCAAGGCTTTTGAAAAAACAGCCATATCCGGTTCTACAGTGTACTTTAAATGAGCCCCTCCTGTCGTTAAACGAAACGCTGCAGAAATTTCGTCAAAAATAAAAACCGAACTGTTCTTTTTTGCCAGTTGTATGCAGTTCTCAAGGAATCCGGGTTCCGGCTCTATGTTGCGTATGGGTTCCATCACAATTGCGGCCAGCTCCGGTCCATGCTCTGAAATAATGGCCTCAATTTCATTTAACCGGTTATAGTTGAAAGGCAGCGCAGTTCCTACAAGTGACCTCGGAACACCGGCAGGTTCCAACCCTGGAAGTAAATGGCCATCCAATGCATTATCGGAGCACAAGTTTGCAGCCAGATACCAGTCGTGCCATCCATGATACCCGCAGAATGCTATTTTTTCCCTGCCTGTGGCAGCTCTGGCAATCCGTACGGCAATTGCCATTGCTTCTCCTCCGGTTCTTGCATACCTTACTTTCCTTGCCCATGGATGCAGCTGACACAGCAGCTCTGCCAGCGCTACGTCTTCCGGACAATTTAAGCTTGAACTGTTACCGGCTTTGACGGCCTCCATTACAGCATTGTCAATATCTGGATCACAATACCCCAATATGTTGGCCCCGATTCCGCCGATACTCATGTCAAGATATTCATTTCCATCCAGATCCCATACCTTGGCCCCTCTGGCTTTTTTAAAATAGGTCGGCCAGGCTCCCGGAGCAAACTGTTCGGGTCGTTTTGATAACAACTGAGCTGTTCCCGGGATAATTTTTGCTGCTTTCTCAGCCAGCTTCAGAGATTTTTTTCGATTATTGATTTTCATGGCTCTCTTTTTGAAAAGATATTTCAAGCCCTTCATTTCGATGAATATGAGAATTAATCTTTGTGATTTCAGGTTTAAGGGCTAACAGATTTAATATGTCATCCATATTGAAAAATGGATTTTCATCGTAAAGGAATTCATAAACTTTTCGGACAAAATCCAGATCTTCCTGATTATCAACTGTCCATCGCAGGGATGACAGATCTTTCCTGCTGCGCAGCTCTCCCAATTTGAATGTCTCCGGATGGGTATGCATGAACAAAGTAACGTGCTCCCTTTCCGATGGTTTGACAGCTCTTTCCCATGCTGTCTTTAACGTTCTGAATGAAAATATTTCAGCATCAAGGCCATCCGGATACGTCGGGTTTAAACAATTGCTTGCATAATCATAGTCACCGTCAAGATAATAGGTGACCAACGCATCAATTAAATATGGATCTATCAATGGGCAATCACCTGTCAGACGGACAATATGCTCAGGGCTGAATGCCTTTGCTGCACGATAATACCGATCCAGAACATCCACTAACTCCCCCCTGAAAAAATCAATTCCCGTTTCGGTGCATAGCTCACAAATAGCATCATCTTCTTCTAAAATGCTTGTGGCAATGACAATATGGTTTAACGTCTTACACTGCCTGACCCTGTTTATCTGCTGAATTAACATGGGTTGATCAAGAATCGGTTTCAGTACTTTACCCGGCAGTCGTGTAGAAGAGATCCTGGCCTGGACAATCGCAAGAACACTTGGCCTTTCAGGAGAAACTGCCACCTTTTCAGAGAAGACCTTTCAGTTTTTTTTGTGATTTCAATTCCAGATATTTGTTTTTCAGCAGTCCCCAGTAAACCACATCATTGTAGATGCCATCCCTGAAAAACTCCTCTCTGAGTCTGCCTTCTTTTTCATACCCGCAATACTCATTCACTTTAATAATTCCAATGTTGTCTCCCACTGTTGTTGAGGATAATTTTCTTAAATTCAATGTTTCAAATGCATAGACTGACAGTAAATTAATCACTTCACTGCCATACCCTTTGCTCCAGCAGTCTTTGTTCCCTATCATAATTCCCCTGTGAGCTTTCCGGTTTACCCAGTCTATACTGTAAATACGTGCATTTCCAATGTGGCGGTCAGAACTTTTCTCTACGATCGCGAACAAAACCTGTCGGTCGTTTGCAATATTGGACTCATAATAAGCATTCAGTGCATCATCTGTCTGCGGCCAAGTACCGGAAGCAAGAAAATGCACAACCTCAGGATCATTGATCCATTCCCGATACGGACCTTCAAGGTCCTGGCGTTCAAAAGGCCTTAAATAAACATTTTCTCCAGAAATGAATTTTTTAGACATATTTTATTCCTTTCCAAGTTCTTTTGGTTTGCAGCCATATTTCCCATAACCCGGTTCCAGCCCCAAACAGGATCTTAGATCCTTGAGTTCCATTAACTCACGACCGTTTGCATCTGCAATCCGGTGGATTCTTTTAACCAGGTCAATATTTTTACTTAAAACCGTTCTTTCTTTATCAAACCATACATTGTCTTCCAAACCGACTCGAACCCCGCCGCCAATGGCAATTGCTATTGAATTCATTGTCATTTGAGCATCTCCGATGCCGGCAAAACTCCAAACCGAATTTTCAGGTAAATCACGAACCATGATGCCTGCATGAAGTAAATCTGCCTGGGCACAGGCAATATTTCCCAATAGCAGATTAAAGTAATATGGCGGTTTTAAAAGATTTTTTTTAATCAGATAGTGAGAAAAATTAATCATTCCCGCATCAAATGCTTCCAGCTCAGGTTTAATCCCTTTTTCCAGCATTGTCCGGGCCAGTTTAATAATCATATCAGGGGTATTCACACTGGCGACTTTATTAAAATTGAGTGAACTGAGCGTAAGGCTCCCCATATCGGGTTTTAAACCCCCTTCAAGAAAAAGGGTGGCCCCCCGCTTTTCAAATTCTCTAAAATTTCGTCCGCTCGTGGAAACACAAAGTATTAATTCAGGGGAGAACCGACGGATCCCTTCTATCATTTCAGCATAAATTTCCGGTTCCCATGTAGGGGCCCCTGTGTGGGGATCTCTTGCGTGAAGATGAACCATGGAAATTCCGACTTCACTTGCGGCATGAACATCTTCAATCACTTCCTGGACAGTAATCGGAACATGTGGTGTCATGTCCTTGGTCGGGATCATTCCCGTTGGTGTAAAGCTAATAATTAAATCCTTTGATGACATATTCCCCCACAACTTATTGAGTTAAATGCCTGTCGGCTTAATTTGACCATCTAGCCGGATTTACAATTCGTTCGTCCACAGCCCCAAACTTATTCTGTATCTTCTCTACCAAGCCTTCAGGATATACTCTATTCCACATCTTTAAATTTTGCAGTACCTGGTCACTTGTTTCAGCTCCAAATAAGACTCTGGTATCTGCATAGGCTGATTTTGCATATCCAATCGCCAGTTCCGCACGCGATAATTTAAAGTGATCTGCAATCTTTTCTAATTCACGCACTATCGGCTTTACAGATTTCAAATGGTCCGGAATCTGGTTTGGTCCACTTAGAATCAAGCCCTGTAAAAATACACTTCTTGTATAAATTGTTTTCCTGAACTTTCCTGCTTTTTTAAATATACCTGCTTTCTCAAACCGGTTATCAAGAAGATTGAACGGCAGTTGAATGAGGTTCATTTCCGGGATGTCCATCGCTTTTAAAGCAAATTCGGGATGATAAACAGACACACCAATACTCCGTGTAAAGTTATTGTCCATAAGTGCAATCATTGTCTGGTCTAACCCCTGATGCCAATGGTCAAGATTTGATTCCTCGTGCAGCATTATCCCTTCTAATTTTTCACACCCCAGCAATGTCAAAGAGTTTTCAACTGACTGTCTTACTTTTATGCTGTCACCCATATCTATTTTGGGATCAATTTTGGTAATAACCTTCACTTTTGATGAAATGTTCAATTCTCTGAAAATACGGCCTAAAGTTTTCTCACTTTGGCCATAGGCCTGGGCTGTATCAAACGCCCTGATCCCATTCTCCCATGCACATGAAACAATTTCAACTGCCTGTGCATAGGATGGCATACCAACGTTATTTATGATGCCATAATCAAGGCCAATCTGCGCTGTTCCAAGAACCAGTCTTTTCATAAATATACGCTTTTAATCATCCATTGCTGATTTAATGCTAATTATTACTTTCTGAATCGATTCATCTGTCAGACCGTCAAACATGGGAATACTGATCAATTCCGAGTAGGCCTGTTCTGCAACCGGGCAGCAGCCTGTCAGATCACCAAGCGTCTTTTGGTAATATGGATGCAGGTACACAGGTATATAATGAACGTTTACACCAATTCCATTTTCTCTCAAAAAATTAAAGAGCCTGTTTCTATCTATCCCCTTTGTTTTTTCAATCCTGATCGCATAGAGATGGTAAGCATGAAGACTATAATCTTTTATCGCTGAATTTTGATTCTGACCCTTTGTCAGCTGAAGATAAAGGTCTGGTGAGATAACATCCTCTCGAAGGCCCAGAGGTTTTACCAGGTCCAACCCTTTAAACCCATCACTATAACTCGCAGCAATCTGCTGTCTTCGATGAATAGATTCATTTACCCTGCGCAGCTGACTTCTCCCCAAAGCACAGTTTATATCACTGATGCGATAGTTATATCCAATGTCCCTCATTTCATAATACCAGGTACCCTGCCGTTCTCTTTGGTGAGAATCTGAGGTTATTCCATGATTTCGAAAACATCTCATCTTTAAAGCAGCATCCTTGCTGTTTGTTGTAACCATGCCGCCTTCTCCTGTGGCAATATGCTTCACAGGATGGAAACTGAATACATTCAAGTCGGCGACAGAACCGACCGGACTGCCTTTATATTTCCCCCCTACAGCGTGGCAGGCATCTGCCACCAGTTTAAGATTATATTTATGCGCAATTTTTCTTAATTGATCCCAATCACAGGGTTGGCCGGCATAATCTACGCCGATAATCGCTTTTGTTTTATCAGTTATTTTATTTTCAACTTTGCAGGGGTCCAGCAGCAGCGTTTCAGGGTCCACATCTGCAAAGACAGGGGTCCCTCCCTGATATATGATACTATTGGCAGTTGCCGCAAATGTTATTGGTGGTAAAATGACTTCATCTCCAGGGCCGATCCCAACTGCATGAACAGCACAGTGCAGGGCAGACGTACCACTTGAGACCGCAACCGCATACCGGCTTTCAGTAAACTCTGCCATAGCATTTTCAAATGCATCGACTTCAGGGCCGGTTGTTAAAAGGGAAGACTTTAGAACCCTGTATACAGCATCTATATCTCTTTTGTCTATTTTTTGTCGACTATACGGAATCACAAATCAACCATCTTTTGAATCTGTTCTTCAGTTACCCATTCTTTATTTGTGTTTGAAGTATAAGAAAATCCTTCAGGAACCAACGTCCCGCCGTTGTTATCAAACCTGCCTTTAAAAAAGGGGTCTTCAGGTTTAATCAAATAATAATCCGAGTATTCGTAGGTATTTCTTGCATCATCGCTGCTGATAAGAGATTCATGAAGTTTTTCACCTTGGCGGATACCAATTATTTTTGTTTTACACTCCGGTCCGATGTACTTTGCAAGTGCCATGATACTCATTGAAGGGATTTTGGGAATGAATGTTTCCCCTCCCTTCATCTGATCCAGGCATTTCAATACAAAATTAACGCCCTGTTCCAGTGTAATCCAGAACCGGGTCATTTCCGGGTGCGTTATCGGCAGGATTCCTTCTGACTTTTTCTTTTTAAAGAATGGAATCACGCTCCCCCTGCTGCCGACAACATTACCATATCTTACGATGCTGAATTCACAGTTTTCATGGGCAACAAATGCATTGGCAGCTATAAAAAGTTTATCTGAACACAGTTTTGTAGCGCCGTACAGGTTAATCGGGCTTACCGCTTTATCTGTACTTAACGCGATAACTTTCTTTACCCCTCTGTCTGCTGCCACATTAATAATATTTTGAGCGCCGTTTATGTTGGTCTTAATCGCTTCTGTTGGATTGTATTCACTGGCTGGGACCTGTTTCATAGCTGCGGCATGAATGATATAATCCACACCCTGAAATGCCCTGTTCAATCTTTCTTTATCCCTGACATCACCAATGAAATACCGTATCGGGTAATTTTTTTCTGAAAACTGCTGGGCCATCTCAAACTGTTTAAGTTCATCTCTACTAAAAACAATTACTTTCCTGGGGGTGTATTTTTTAAGAATAATCTCTACACATTTTTTCCCAAAAGACCCTGTTCCGCCTGTAATCAGAACAACTTTTTCATCAAGCATATAGCCTTCCTGTTTTGTGTTTACCAATTAATTTGTTAAATCACTTTCTGTCTAAAAGCTTTCGTGACATTGTCGAAATCAACTTTAAAGAAGATAGCTCCGCACTGTCGATTCCATTCCGACAGGAATGAATCATCGAAAACGACTCTCTTTGAAGTTGAATCTACTGCAATATCAACTCAAATGTTTTTTAAGATCCTTTTGCAAATCAGGATCTTTTCCAAGGTCAGGATCTATCTCATTCATCTGCTCTGAAAGGGCTTTGATTTCCTTCTTAATATTATCGTACTCTCTGATTCGAATTTTCAAAAAACTAAGCGTCAAAGAAGCAAGTTCTTCCAATCCGGCAGGTGTTAAACGATACATATAGGCTGATTTGTTTTTGGCTTTTGTAAACCTTTCGATTTTAATCATGCCTTTTTTTGTGAGAGCAGAAATGCAATAGTTTACCTTTCCTAAGCTGACACCCATCTTTTGATTCATCTCACGCTGAGTCAGCTCTGGTTCATCTTGAAGAAGCTTAAGCAGTTTTAGTCTGATTTCATTGTCTAAAGCTGTGTTCATGATTTGAACTTATATGAAAATAACAGCACAAGGTCAAGAACTTTATTTTTGAAATAATACAGTTACCAGTACGGATAAAAACAGAATTTTATTTGGAGCAGGACACAAAAAAACGCCATAAAAAATGGCGTTTTTTCGTAAAAATAGGGAAGTGATCAAAAAAAATATCTATCCAGAAAATATAACTGTAACCTCAGCTCTTCTTTCTAGAGATTTTTGCTTTGACATACCTTTTGCAGCAAACCTGTATTTTCCTGTTGATTCAACTCTGAAAATTGAAGGCTTCAATCCAAAACCGACAAATTGATGTACAATATTTGCCGCTCTTGTTGCGCCAAGTTCAAAATTGGAAGGGTATTTTTTATTTTTTATTGGTACAGTATCTGCGTACCCTGTAACGAGGACTTTTACATCATAAGGTTTTAAGAAATCTGCTAACTTTTTAAAAAAAGCTTTATATTCGTCAGCCACCGTTGCACTGCCTGTTGGAAACAGGATCGGCAGGGTTGTTTCAAGTCTAAGGCAAGTGCCGGTACCTATAATTTCAACCCAGTCATTAAGGTCTGCCTGGTTTATGGCTGACTGCAGTTGTGTTTTGGTCATGCCCTCATCGGTATCAGATTTTTTTACTGCCATTGCTTGAATTGATCCCTGTTGAGGGGCCATCGCTTTTGGAACAATTTTTTCAACTTGAATTTGCGTTTCCTGCTGGGCAACAGGTTCGTTTTTTGGTTTATAATTGGGCACTTTCCGCTTAAGTATGTCTTCAAGCTCTTCGGCTTTATTTGACTCCAGCATCGCTGAATAATATTGAACCAGGTATTCAAGCCTGTTCTTATTTTTCACCAATGTTTTAATCTTCTTTTCTTTCCGTGGGATAACATCCTTTAACTTTGGGGATGCCAGCCTGCCTGAGTCCTGAATCTGGTTAATCTTTAAAACCACCCAGTCGATGTCTGTTTGTAGTGCTTTAATTTGATCCTCAAGTACTTTTATTTCTTTTGAGTGACCTTCAATTTTTTTTCTTAAATCCTCTGAATTATAAAAGTCACTATCAAACAGTTTTTCTTGTTGATATCCTGCACCCCATATTAGAGTGGGTATAAACACACACCCCAATAACAATATAAGCAGAACACATATATTGAGCTTATTTTTGTACCATAGAGATCCCATAACAACCTCCAGAAAATGATTCATTCATATTAAAACTTTATACTTCTGACAGAGCAAACTTAAACGCAACCTTGACAAACCATTTTTAGCTTGGCCCGTTTGTTATCGGGCTGGGACTGTTAGAAGAAAAAGCAGGTTTCACATCTCTACCAATACCAACCGGCCACCACACCATACCATCTTTTGCAAAATTAATTCTGAGCCTTAACCTTGCATTTGTTATCCCGTATTCGCCCTGGGAGACTTCCATAATTTCTGTTCCTCTGAGCCATGACTGAGTATGGATCTGGATAGTATCGTAGTCCACTGTTCCCCGCCCTGCTCTCATAAATGCATCAACATATACACCGCGGACTTTTTCTACGAGCTGTCTATAGCCGTCTGCTACGGCTGCTCTTTCAGCCATCAGAACGGCTTCGCCTTTTGTAAGCGCATTTTCAGGTTCCAGGCCCTTGCCAATCACAAAAAAAGTAACCACTTTGTGATCATCCACCTCCCCGCCAGGAGGGCCCAAAACCTTTCCCGGACCGCCTGCTGTTGAAGAAGACCCGGTAGTACATCCTGAAAAAAACAGTGCCGATACAAAGAATCCCAATAATACAATAATTAGTTTTTTCATTTTTCCTTCCCCATTTTTGCGATTATGTCAACCAAATCAAATAGGCAACAAAAACCTTTTAACATTGATTCCAGACAATTTTTCATGCTACTGATAGAAATCGTCAGAATTTACTGTTAACTTTAATCTGAATAGATTACATACAAAAATCATGCCTGATAATAGTAAACATTTTTTGTTCCTTATACGATTTATAATACCCATATTAATCATTTGTGCTTACAGCTTTCCAATCCATGCGTATGAAGGGATTGAAACATATTATGTAAGATATGACATTAAATCATCAAATAACACAATTGTTAATGACAATTTATTAATGATCCCGGCAAAAAATGATTTCAGAGCGGAAAATTTTTCTCAAATTTCTTCACAAGGAGTAATTTCTGCCGCCCCGGGAGATTCCAAGGCTCTCATTGACAAACGGATCAGAGAGCAATCTTTGAAAACGATTTTAGTAAAGCAGGGATTAAAATCCGTAGAAACAAAGGATCATGATACAGTTGTCAGCTACGAGGGTGTTATAACCGCTCCTGTAACGATAATTGAAAATGAATTTAAAGAAGAAAGAAATGGCTATGTTTATAAATCGCAAGTTGAATTCAGTCCCATTGCTTTTCCTGACAGATGGGAGTCGTTGAGTACTAAATTTACGATTAAAAAATGGCTCACGGACTTTTTTCAATTGTTTAAATAAATAACATTAAAAATGATAGAGGACTGTGTTAAATGAATAAAACAGAACACAAAAAGAGAAAAGAAAAAATCATAAAAAAAGAATCCCTTGTTTTTGACCAATTAACCAAAAAACAAAAATCGCTGATGCTAGAATTCAACGAAGGTTTTAAAGATTTTTTAAACCAATCAAAAACCGAAAGAGAAGCTGCAAAAAAAATTATTCAAGCGGCAGAAGACAAAGGATTTATTAATATCGACACATTGTTAACTAAAAAAAAAGTAACGGCTAAGAAAGTTTATAAAGTTTTTCAGGGACGCTGCGTTGCATTAGCTTCCATGGGCAGGAATCCTCTCCGTTCGGGCGCAAATATTATTGCATCCCATATTGATTCCCCACGCCTTGATCTAAAGCAAAATCCGGTATATGAAGACCTGAGTATCGGTTTTATGAAGACACACTATTATGGCGGGATTAGAAAGTATCACTGGATGGCCATGCCGTTGGCCCTTCATGGGATATTAATGACATCAGATAATAAAACAATTGAAATTTCAATTGGAGAAACCCCTGACGATCCTGTTTTCACAGTAACAGATTTATTACCACATCTGGCAGGCAAACTTCAGTCAAATAAAAAGCTGTCTGAAGTATTTATCGGGGAAAAATTAAACCTGATTGCCGGCAGTTTCCCCTTTGGCAATGAGAAAGAAAAGGACCGATTTAAGCTGGGCGTTTTAAATTTTTTATTTGAGCACTATAACATTAAAGAAGAAGATTTTATCAGTGCTGAAATAGAAGCCGTTCCTGCTGAAAAAGCACGGGATGTCGGGTTTGACCGATCAATGATCGGTGCATATGGACAGGATGACAGGGCCTGTGCATATACGAGTCTTAAAGCATTTTTAGATTCAAAATCGTTAAACAAAACAGCGATCGCATTGTTTTTTGATAAAGAAGAAATCGGCAGTGAAGGCAACAGTGGCGCAAAATCAAATTTCCTTGAGGATTTCATGTCTGACCTCCTTTTTATCAGCGGTCTTGATACAGATAATCGATCATTGAGAAAGACACTAATTAATTCCTCCTGTCTTTCTGCGGATGTCAATGCTGCAATGGATCCTGATTATAAAGATGTTCACGAATCCAGAAACGCTGCCAAACTGGGATATGGAATTTGTATGACCAAATTTACAGGTGTTGCAGGGAAAGCGGGCTCAAGCGATGCAAGTGCTGAGTTTGTTGGTAAAATCAGACACATATTTAACAAAAACAATATTGTCTGGCAAACAGGTGAACTAGGAAAAATAGATCAGGGGGGCGGTGGTACTGTTGCTAAATTTCTTGCAAAATTTGGCATGAACATACTCGATTGCGGCCCAGCACTGCTGTCTATGCATTCACCATTTGAGATATCCAGCAAAGCAGATATTTTCATGACATATTTAGGATATAAAGCCTTTTACGCTGACAATGATTAAAAAAATTATAATCGCCTGTATCGTGTTCCAATCGGTTGTTATTTTATCATTACCTGTTTTACCACTTGCTCAGGCCGATGAAAGTAAAGAAGGTGTTGTATTAACGGACGATAGAGGAAAAATCATATATTGCCAAAACAATAAAGAACGCTTTATACCTGCTTCCATTATAAAGCTGTTGACCAGCCTTGCTGCGATACACTACCTGGGTGAAAATTTTCAGTTTCCAACAAACTATTTCTTGGATAAAAGTTCTAAAAATCTTTATATTAAAGGATTTGGAGATCCTTTGTTGATTTCTGAGGTAGTTTATCAGCTGTGCCAAGATATTCTTCAAAAAACAAAAGCAAAACAGATCAATCATATCATTCTTGATCAAACCTATTTTCATGACAAGATCCAGATTCCCGGGAAAGGATACTCATTAAATCCTTATGATGCACCTGTTGGCGCTTTATGTGCCAATTTTAATACCATCATGTTTAAATGGAGCACTCAAAAAAATCAATTTGTCAGCGCAGAACCCCAGACCCCATTATTACGTTTTTTTTACAATGATATTGTAAAAACCAATCTCAAAACCGGTCGGATTATTCTTTCCCAGGATCAAAGCCGTCTTTATCCAGGTCTTTTAATTAAATATTTTCTTGAACGATATAACACACAGATTTCAGGTGATGTTTTGTATGACAAACTTGAGATAAAAACAAATGAAGGTCAAGTATTTTTGTCGCCTTTTAAAATGAAAACTGTAATTCAAAAACTATTAAAATATTCCAACAATTTTATTGCAAACCAGCTTTTATTAACTTTGGGCGCGTATCGATACGGTGCACCGGCCACACTGCAAAAAGGTGTCATGGCAGTCAAAGAATATTCAAAACAACAATTAGAATTTAATGAGTTAACATATTTTGAAGGCTCCGGCCTATCACGGTCAAATTTGATATCTCCAAATCAAATGATAGACATCCTGTTAAACTTCATGCCATTTTTTTCTTTGTTGAACAATCAGGAAAACGATTTTTTCAAAACAGGAACACTTGACGGCGTAAGAACCCGTGCCGGTTACTTTTTAGGAAGCGATGACAGGTTATACCCCTATGTCATCATGGTAAATAAAAAAAATAAAGGCTATTCTACCATTCACAAAAAACTTAAAAAATTAGTGTTAAAAATGAATCAAAAGGCAGAAAGTATTGAATAGGAATGTGGTTTGCCTTTATGCAGTTTCTTAAGGTTGGGTACCCTTTTCAATATATGCATAGGCACTATGATTATGAATCGATTCAAAATTTTCAGCGCTTACTGAAAACCATGTGATATTATCATCCTCTAACAATTCCTTTGCAACATCTCTTGCAATATCTTCAACAAATTTTGGATTGTTATAGGCTTTTTCAGTGACAAACTTTTCATCTTCTCTTTTCAGCACTGAAAAAATATCACAGGATGCTGCGGTCTCGACCAGATCAACAATATCCTCGATCCAGATAAATTTATCAAATCTTGTGCTGACAAGGACCTCTCCTCTTTGATTATGCGCCCCGTATTCGCTGATTTCCTTTGAGCATGGGCAGACCGACGTAACGGGAACAGCAACTGTCAACACGATATCTGTATCTTTTTTGCCGTTTGAAGATCCTATGATCGAACATGTATAATCCATCAACCCTTTTGATTGTGTCTGAGGGGATCTTTTTTCAATAAAATAAGGAAATTTAAGTTCAATATGGGAAGATTTTGCACCAAGAATTTCTTTCATATCTTCAAGGATATTGGTCAGTGACTCCAAAGAAACCTTTGTCCTGAACAGATGGAGGATTTCAACAAACCTGCTCATGTGGGTCCCTTTACATTGATGCGGCAAATCTACATACATACTGATCTGGGCAACAGTGGACTGGAGCCCGGTGGTTTTATCCAACACTTTAATGGGATATTTTAATCCTTTAATCCCGACTTTATCAATTGGAATATTTCTATAATCAGGTTGATTTTGAATATCTATCATTTTTAGTATCCAAGAGGTAATCAGTTGCAATATTGCTCATTGCCCTGAATATGTTGCCTTTAATATGTTTATTGTGTTTATACCAAATTTCAATCTTGTA
>CAYFKW010000007.1:90125-93986 GCA_964343845.1 uncultured Desulfobacula sp.
GTTTGAACAGATGACAAAACTGTTTAATATCTTTTTTCTCTACATATGACAGCGGCCTGATTATATCAAGAGCCCCATCAAAAAAAGATTGCCTGGGCTTCATTGTACCAATTTTGCCAGCATAAAATATATTGATGAAAAGTGTTTCAATGATGTCATCTTTATTATGGCCCAGGGCAATTTTCCGGCACCCATGCTCTTTTGCGATTTCAAACAGTCTTTTTCTTCTTAGGCGGGAACAAAGAAAACATGGATTTTCACTGTTTTCTTTGGAATGCGCAATGGTGCCGTATTTTGTATATTCAACTGTTAAGTCACCATATGCGTTATCAACGAAGTGTTTAAGCTCTTTTGCAAAAGAGCCTTCAAACCCGGCATCAATGTGGACTGGCAGAATACTAAATTTAACTGGGGCCCGGTTTTTTAAGGAGAAAAGTAGATTTAGCAATGCCTGGCTGTCCAAGCCGCCAGAAATACCCACGAGAATTTTTTCATTTTCTACAATCATGTCCCAGTCATGAATTGCCTTCCCAAGCGCATGATCTATTCTTTTTTTCAGACCGGTTTTCAAACCTTTATAACTATTCGTCTATCTGTTCTTCTTTTTTTGCGACCACCCGATTGGCGGCAATCTCTCTTAAAACAGTCACAACGTCCCCATTTTTAGTTGATTTCACTAACAGGTCTGTTCCTTCCCTGACCTGTCTGACTCTTTTTGCTGCGAGATGAACAAGGGTAAATCGATTATCTACATTTTTTAAGCAATCTTCAATGGTAACTCTGGCCAAATCTACACCTCCACTATAAATTATAAGATATCTATTATTTCATATATTCTTTTGCCACCAGGGGCCTGAACAACCGCTTCATCTCCAGGCTGTTTTCCAATCAACGCACTCCCAAGCGGAGAAGATACGGAAATCTTGCCTTGCTTGATGTCTGCCTCATCAGGACCCACGATCATAAATTCAACTTCTTCTTCTGAATCCAGATTCTCAACCAGGACACGGCTTGCAAATCTCACGGAATCCTTGGGTACGGTATCTGGATCAATAATTTTAGCACTGCCGATTTTGTAACTAATTTCACCAATTCTGCCTTCCAGAAAAGATTGTTTTTCTTTGGCAGCATGGTACTCGGCATTTTCTGAAAGGTCGCCATGAGCTCTGGCCACTTCAATCGCTTTTATATTTTCAGGCCGATCGACTGTTTTCAATTTTTCCAATTCTTTTTTTAAGGCCTCATAGCCCTGTTTTGTAATGGGTATCTGCTCCAAAAAATTCACTCCATAAAATTTAAGCGGTCATCATTATTATGTTTTTTTATCAATCTGGGGTTCTTTTCTATTTTTAAGTGATGACATATCCATCAGTGTCAACAACGGTCCTGATAAGACATACATAAAAATAAAAATGAATATCAGGACGTAAGGTTCGGTAGCTACCAATACCATGACAAGAACGAGTCCGACAAGCTTGCTGAATGTCATACGTTTGAATAAGGACACTTTCTTCAAACTTTTATACCGGAATGAGCTCACCATAAAAAATGAAAGACCAAACATCAAAACCAGGATAACCAGTTTATAAGGTTCAGGATCGATTCTCAACCGGAAAAAAACAAGCACCAGGGAAACAACCATTGTTGCAGCTGCAGGGATAGGCAGCCCTTCGAAATCACTGTGAGAAGATGAACTGGTATTAAACCTCGCCAGTCTTAGTGCACCACAGATTGCAAATAAAAAAGTTGCAGACCAGCCCGGCCGCCCTGTTGATTCAAGAGTCCATAAAAAAATTAGAATGGCCGGTGCTGCCCCAAATGTTATCAGATCAGCCAGAGAATCATATTCTGTTCCAAACTTGCTGGTCGTATTTGTGGCGCGGGCAACTTTCCCGTCAAACAGATCAAACACTGCCCCGATTAATATAGCAATGGCTGCATCCACAAACCGCAGTTGAATGGATGCTGTAATTGAATAGTAGCCGCAGAACAAATTCATTGAGGTAAACAAATTGGGCAGAATATATATGCTTTTTTTAAATTGTCTATTTTCCATGACAGGACAGCTTCCTTATCTCATATACCCAATGATGGTTGTGCCTGCTTTGGTCTTCTCCCCAACACGGACTGCTACCTCAAAACTGCTTGGCAGATATAAATCAAGGCGGGATCCAAATTGAATCATCCCATACCGGTCCCCTTTTTTAAGGACCTCGCCTTCCTTGACACAGTTCACGATTCTTCTTGCGACAAGCCCTGCAATTTGAACCACTGCAAACCGGACATCATTCACTGTTTTTATAATCAATGCATTTCTCTCATTATGAATGGATGCTTTATCAAAAGAGGCATTCATGAATTTTCCGGGATGATATTCCACTTTTTGAACAATCCCGTCAAAAGGGACCCGATTCACATGCACGTTAAAAACATTCATAAAAATGCTGATTTTGATGCAGTACTCCTCTAAATATGGATTTTTCTCCTGTCTTTCAACAATGATCACTTTGCCATCAGCCGGAGAAATAAGGCAGTTGTCCCCTTTTGGCGGCATCCGGTTCGGGTCTCTGAAAAACCAACACACAAACAACGTGACAGCCAGAGAGATCCATGCAAACCCATTCCACCCAAAATAAAAAAGCATCCCTGTAATGAGGATGGTTATCACTATAAATTTAAAGCCGGGTTGAGCAATAGGTAAAACCGCTTTAGCCGGCCATTTTGAATTATCCATATTTTTTCTCGCAACTATAACCTTATTAATCTATCAAAATCCACACATAAAGTCAATCTTCTTATTTTTCAGAGAATTGCAACTGTGCATCTGATTTTCTGATATAGGCCGGCGAAAGACTATTGCCAGGATGATCTAAAAAGTTTTTCTTTGAACACAAAGACTGAACCAAGGCCACTGCACTCACGTAGTCAGATGATTCATGGGTCAATTCCGGTGATGCTGCATTATGGACAATCATTTCTTTATAAACTCTTGCTCCAGATCCGGCAAACAGTGTCGGTCCCTTTGTCTTCTCAATCTCCTGTTCCGGGCAGGTCACTTTTTCATTTGTTTTTGATATTAATCTGCCATGCTTAAACTGATAAACTGCACTATACACTTCCTGTCGTCTTGCATCCATCATCACACACACAGGAATTGTGGAACAAGAGAATCGATATGCGATACCATCTAAACTTGACACCCCCAATGCCGGCTTTTTCATTGCATAGGCCAGTCCTTTTGTAACACTGATACCGATTCTAAGGCCTGTAAAACTACCTGGTCCCTTTGCCGCAACAAAGACATCTATATCTGCCAATGACAGATCCGTCCTTTTTTCGAACATATGATCTATCATTCTGACCAGCCGCTTGGAATGTGTCAATTTAGCTGTCCAATACTCCTCGTATACTAGCGACATATCTTCAAAAACAGCCAAGCTGCATCCCTGTTCTGCTGTACTCAGTGAAAGGAACCGCAATTTAATTAAGCCTTTTCTTCAAGCGCAATTTCAAGGACTTGTTTAATATCTCTAACACAAGTGAACTTGATTTTCTTTTTAATTACCTTTGGCATGTCAAACAGGTCTTTTTTATTTTTCTCCGGGATAATAATCTGCTCAATGCCTGCTCTTAAGGCCCCCAGTGCTTTTTCTTTCAGTCCGCCGATCGGCAGCACCCGGCCCCTCAGTGAAATCTCACCTGTCATGCCGACTTTATTGTTTACTTTCCGCCCTGTAAACGCTGAAATGAGTGACGTTGCAATGGCAATTCCAGCCGAAGGGCCATCTTTCGGGATAGCGCCGGCAGGAACATGAATATGAATATCATTGCCGTCAATATCTTCTTTTTTTATCCCAAATT
>CAYFKW010000007.1:93996-113248 GCA_964343845.1 uncultured Desulfobacula sp.
CTGCATTGGACTTTGTATAGGTCAGCGCTGCCCTTGCGGATTCCTGCATGACATCACCAATCTGTCCTGTTACAAGCAGTTCTCCTTTGCCCTGATAAAGAGAGACTTCGATATACAGCTGCTCGCCGCCAACTTCTGTCCATGCCAGACCAGTTGCCAGACCGACCTGGCTTTCTTCCTGGTCAAGCTCGGAAACGAATTGCGGCGGACCCAGAAATTTCCTAAGATTTTGTTTGGTGATCGAAAACTTTCCTTTTTTCCCTTCAGCAATCTTTCTTGCAATTTTTCGGCAGATGGCATCAAGCGCCCTTTCGAGCCCTCTCAAACCAGCTTCCAGTGTATAATCTGCAATAATGGATTCCATGGCACCAGGGCTAATATGGATTGATCTGCGAATGAGTCCGTTTTCTTTCAATTTTCGTGGAAAGAGATGCTGCTGCGCAATCACTTTCTTCTCCTGCCGGGTATAGCCGGAAATTCTGATAACCTCCATTCTATCAAGCAAAGCAGATGGAATCGTATCCGAAATATTTGCAGTTAAAATAAACAAGACCTTTGAAAGATCAAACGGCATATTCAAGTAATGATCTGAAAATTCAAAATTCTGCTCCGGGTCTAATGCTTCCAAAAGTGCAGAAGAGGGATCACCTCTGAAATCATTTCCAAGTTTGTCAATTTCATCCAGCATGAACACTGGATTGTTTGTCTTGCATTGTCTCAACCCCTGCAATATCCTGCCTGGCATAGACCCTATATATGTCCTTCTATGCCCTCTTATTTCTGCTTCATCTCTGATACCCCCCAAGGACACACGATGAAATTTGCGTTTCATTGCTTTGGCAATGGCCTGTCCAAGAGAGGTTTTCCCCACACCTGGCGGGCCTACAAAGCAAATAATCTGTCCCTTTTTTTTGGGATTGAGTTTTCTTACGCTCAAGTATTCAAGAATTCTTTCCTTAACCTTATCCAGACCAAAATGATTCTTATCTAAAACTAATTTGGATTTTGGGATATCCAAAAAATCCTTAGTGGCCCTACTCCATGGCAGATCAACAATACAATCAAGATAGGTTCTGACAACAGAGGCTTCAGATGAATCAGAGTGCATCTGCTCAAGTCGTTTAAGCTGTTTTTTTGCCTCTTTTTCACAATCTTTTGGCATTTTGCACTTTTTAATTTTTTCTTTGAATTCTCTTATTTCAGCAAGTTTTTCATCACTTTCACCCAATTCTCTATGAATGGCTTTTACCTGTTCTCTAAGATAATAGTCCCTTTGATTCTTTGATATTTCATCTTTTACATCTGTTTGTATTTTGGCCTGAACAGTCGAAAGGTCAAGCTCTCTGGCCAGCAGGTCATTGACTTTTCTTAACCGGTCTGTTGCATCTGTAATCTCAAGCAGGATCTGAGCATCCTCAACCTTCAGATTTAAATTTGACGCAACAAGATCTGCCAGTTTGCCAGGCGACTCAATATGAGACAACAAATCGCCGACATCTCCTGAAAGCTCACCTTTCAATGCCAGTAATTTTTCACTGGCTTCCTTAACATTCCGCATCAATGCTTCATCTTCTATATTCAGCTCTAAAGGGTCTGTGTCTGTCAAAAATTCTATTTGAACTTTAAAAAAGGACCTTTTCTTCACATACTCAACAGCTCTGGCTTTGGCGATGCCTTGTACAAGGGCTTTGATTCTGCCGTCCGGCAATTTGATCATTTTTTGGATCCGTCCGACTGTCCCGATGGTATAAACATCATCAATGGATGGCTTTTCCACTTCTGAATCTTTTTGTGCAGATAAAAATATGTATCGATCATATTCAACACTCTCTTCTACTGCTCTGATGGATTTCTTTCTTCCGACAAATAATGGCAACAGCATATCTGTGAATACTACGACATCTCTAACCGGCATCATTGGGAGTATGGTTGGTATATTCTCAATATTACTTTCTTTTTCTATAATTTCAATTAAATCATCAATATCTGCTTCAGCCATTTTTACTCCTTTAATTCATATAAAAACACTGAATGAAAAATGGTGTATCTGCTACATTTGCATTCAGTGATTGACATTCATTTTTCCAATCCGTATTTGTGTGATCTTACAATAAAACATTTTTTTTGTTTTACAATATCCTTGCAAAAATATTTTTAACATCCGATAAAGGTGTTCAACATAACCGTTTTCTGAATAAAATATTAGATAGTTGACTTATGATAGACTATACCTCATTTGCTTTTACGATGATTTTTTTGATTGGCGCCTGTATCGGCAGTTTTTTAAATGTGTGTATTTACAGGATACCTGAAAAAAAGTCTGTTGTTACCCCGGGATCCTTCTGCCCAAATTGTAAAAATGACATCCCATTTTACTGCAATATTCCCATTTTAAGTTATCTATTTTTAATGGGCCGCTGCAAGTTCTGCAGTCAGAAAATATCCATCAGATATCCATTTATTGAGGCACTTACAGGTTTTTTTGCCATCTGTCTTTTCTACAAATTCGGTTTCACACCTGCCACGGTCTACTGGTTTGTTTTCATCTGTGTGCTGATCACTATTTCCTTTATAGATATTGATCACCAGATCATTCCTGATGGTATCTCTTTGCCCGGCATTTTAATATTTTCATCCTCATTGTATTTCCTACCCGAAATGACCACCAAAGATGTCTTAATCGGCATCTTGTTCGGCGGGGGGAGCCTGTATGCCGTTGCAATGGTGTATTATCTTTTGAGAAAACAGGAAGGCATGGGGGGAGGGGACATTAAACTTCTGGCGATGATCGGTGCAGCAACAGGTTTGAAAGGCGTTTTGTTTACCATTTTTGCAAGCTCGGTTCTTGGCTCGGTTTTTGGTGTGATAATGATGCTTTACAATAGAATCTCTGACACCACATTTAAAATCCCGTTTGGCCCTTTTTTATCCCTTGGGGTAACACTTTATATTTTTTTTGGAGAACAGCTCATTCACTGGTATGTTTCATTCTTTACGAAATAGCTGAAAAACATATCAAGTTGATTGGCGTTTGAATGTGTATCTTTTATAAAAACTTAATCTTCTAGTAAATGCCATAATTCAGTTAGCTTTCAGCAGTAGATTTTTGGTATATTTCAGGGATGATGATGAGTTTAACCATCTTATATCATTCTATTTTTTTAGAATAATACAGTTTCTTTAAAAAAAAATCTATTTTGTTTGAGTTTAAGGACGTTACAAATTTTAACCGCAGACATACAGTATAGTATTTCGAGGATTGAAATTGTAACTGACGTAAAAATCTGGCAAAAGAGTGGCTTTTTTAAAGAAACTAACTATAGCAGACTTCTACCACCATCTTCCCCTTCGTCGTCCTGAAAGGGATCGCCAGGACGTGTTCGGCACCTTCAACGTGTTCAATTAATGCATCCCGGCCGTTTTTTATCTCTTTAAACTTAACTTTGACTTTTTTATCCATCTCTGCAATTTTCGTCGTTACATGGCCTGCGACCATATTGCTGATCTCTCCGACAGCATCTGTAATTTCTTCATTAATTTCAGTCATATCCTCACCAAACATCGCTGAAACAATACCCAAAATACTTTTTTCTGTAAAACTGACGGCAGCTGTCCCGGTGAGGTCACCTGAAATTTCCAGAAGTCCTGAGATATCGCCTAAAGATTTTCGATCTTTTTTCAAAAATGGGGTTTCCGGTTTCACTTTCACAAATGCAGTGGTATCTAAAATGTGTAAAGTGCCCTCAATAAATGGATTAACCAGCGTTGCATCCATATTTACCTCCTATTTTCGTTAATTTTATGATTTTTATTTCATCCTTGCAACATATTTTGAAAAAAATGTGAATAAATACTTGACACGCACTTCTCAACGACGTAACGTACGCAGAAAAGCTGATTCAATTTAATTTAAGATTTAGAAAATTTTTTAACGACAAATTTTAGTATTTGGAAATTTCTAAAACCTAAAAAAAGGAGTGATCAAGATGAACAAAGGCGATTTAATCAACAAGGTTTCAGAAGTACTTAACAGCAAGAAAGAAGCACAAGCTGCTGTTGACTGCACCATCAAAGCAATTACAGAGGCTCTTTCTGGTAATGATTCTGTTACACTAGTTGGCTTTGGAACATTTAAAACGGCGAATAGAAAAGCCAGAAAAGGTAGAAATCCTCAAACAGGCAAAGAAATTAACATTCCAGCGAGAAACGTACCAAAATTTGTCCCAGGAAAAGCACTAAAAGACGCAGTAAAATAAAAGACATAGGATACATTCAGGCAGTATTTAAAACACCGAATACTGCCTGAATAATTTCTGGGCTATGGGCTTTGATATTGATAAGATCTTTCTGCCTTCTGTAGGGGTAGATCTGGTATTCAATATAAACTCTCTATCACCTTATTCCCGTTCATCCATTATTTACGATGTTGATTATGGCGATAGAGAAATAACCATTGCTCAGCCACTCGTTCCATTTACGAAAAATACTGCATTCGATGAATTACATCTCACTACCATCATTCATGATAAAAAACGAAAAATCAGGATTGGTTTAAACTGTATTGATTTCAAATTCATTAAACGATATCCGCTTGCAAATAATACGATTGTTTCGGCTATTCTTTTATCCTATGCAGAACCAGCGAAAGAAACCAATATCCGGTCTGCTTTCAGGCTGCCGTTGAGCAAAAAATACATTATTAAAGGAAAGATTTTATTTAACAATCTTGAATTTATCACCTCTAGAGATTTTTTTATCAAAGACATCTCTTTGACAGGAATCGGGATTATCATTCCCAAAAAACGGGATAAAACTTTAAATTCGTTAACTGATATAAAGATGAATGAAGAAATTATGATGGGAATCATCCTGGTTGATATGAACAAAAGCAAACCAGCCGGCACCCTCCCTGTAAAGGCTCAGGTGACCCGAATTAATCCGACTTACTCTGACACTCAATTGTCTGTTGGTTTAAAAATCATGAATCTCAGCTCAGAAAATGAAACTGTGTTGAATAAATTTATCCATGATGCGCAGATCGACGATTTAAAAAGGCTAAGCAGAAGGGATTTATAAGGCATTCAACCGCTGTTTCAACCACTGCATCATGTCAGCCTGATCCTGATCCGGGTGGTGAAGGATCTTTTCAATTTCTTTTAACTCCCGAAGACCATCGCTGTAATTGAACTTTGTATCATTTCGATATCCAATGACCCGATGTTCACTTTTGGTGGACTTTAATGCTTTGACATGTGTCAGATACTTTATGCTGTCTATTGTGGTATCATTAAAATTCCTGACAAGAATGCGGCCGGCTATTTTCTTTATTCTAGGGGATTGAATCTGATCTAAAAGGCTGTTTTTTTTATCTTCTTTGCTATATTTTGACAGGGCTCGGTGAAACTGATGACTCTGTTTTTTTTCCTGGGCAGAAAAAAATCCGTCCTGATACAGTGCAGCATCCAAATCCAAATTCTGAATAACAGGATATTTATATTCCCGATGGTAGTGAATCATATCAAAAAACCGCTCCCCATTCTGACGAATAACCGCCAGATTATTTTCAGCCAGTTTTTGGTGAGACCGTGGTAATTTCTCCCAAAATCTTTCAAGTGGCGGCAATATGATCATTTGATCACCAAACCGTTTCCGGACAACGAATGTATCTGCCAAATCTTCATCGGTTTCTAACCCCAGTATATCTGCTGCATCGAGTCTTAACCATAACATTTGATTTTTATATGCCGATGATGGCCCTAAACAGACAACAGGGGATAAATAATTGGCGTTTGGGCCAAAAGAAGCAGACACCATCAAACAAACCTTAAATCGCTTATTTTGGACACGGAATTCCTCTTTTATGTGGTTTATTCTTACTTCATCCCTGGTCTTATTAAAAAAATCAATACAATATTCCCAGATTGCCTTCTGCTGAAAAAGCCTTCTGCTGAGTTCAATAAGCGCTTCAACATCGTTCATTGCCTCATGGGCCCTTCCTGATGTTACAAACTGATTTTCCCTGGCTATCAAATCAAGTTTCAGGCTTGGCTTACCCTCAATTTGAGGCCAGTTCATGCTTTCTGGATGGAATACCCTGTAGATGACAGCCATGGGAAGGATATCCATTCTGGAACATCCATTGCTGTATTGATGTTCATACGGATCTAAAAGATTGCGGTAAAACAGAAACCGTATGAATTCATCATCGAAACCAAGAGAGTTATACCCTGCACTGATCGTTCCCGGCGTGTTTACTATTTTATGAATTTTTAGCGCAGCCTCATACTCACTGATCCCGCCTCTTAACTCTTCATCGGTTAATCCATGGGTAAGAAACGCTTTGGGTGACGGGACAATATCCCTGCGCAGTTGAATGGTAATTGTGTTTCTATCAAGCTCATTGAGATCAAGGTCTGTACGGATGCAGGCAAAGGTCAGAATCTGATCAAATGCATAATTCAACCCGCTGGTTTCGATATCATAAAACAGATAGGTCTTCATTCAGCCTATGTATCACATCGGCCATGGTTAAAAAACATAAAAAAGGGGCAAAGAGAAAATCTCTTTGCCCCTGACACTGCTTTGGAGAATGGTATCGTTATATAAGAAATTACCTTTTTGAAAACTGGAAGCTTGCTCTTGCGCCTTTTTTCCCGTATTTTTTACGTTCTTTCTTTCTGGCATCTCTTGTAAGAAATCCTGCACTTTTTAAAATGCCCCTGAGATCCGGATCTGAAAGTACCAGTGCTTTAGACACCCCCAGCCGGATGGCACCGGCCTGGCCAGATTTTCCACCACCCATAACCGTGACGTTAATATCAAAGGCATCACTTTTTTCAGTAAGTACCAAAGGGGATGACAGTAGATCTCTTGCTACATTCAATTCAAAATAATCATTGAGATCTTTATTATTAACAATAATCTTACCATTGCCAGGTGTCAGCCATACTTTGGCCACAGAATCTTTTCTTTTACCAGTCGCGTAAAATACGTTTCCACTTTCCATTGATAATTATCGCGTCCTTTATTCCTTAAATTTCAACAACTTCAGGTTTTTGAGCAGCATGCGGATGCTGATCTCCCGTATAAACAAATAATTTTTTACCAAGCTTTCTGCCAAGTCGATTTTTTGGCAGCATACCTTTCACTGCTTTTTTAATAATTTCTTCAGGTTTTTTCTCTAAGAGCTCTTTTGCAGTATCAGATTTTATGCCGCCGACATATCCTGAATGACGATAATATTTTTTATTTTCCAATTTATTACCTGTCATGCGAATTTTATCTGCATTGATGATAATCACCCAGTCACCCATATCGACATGCGGTGTAAAAAGGGGATTATGTTTTCCTCTGATTCTATAGGCTGCCTGGGATGCAAGCCGTCCTAGAACTTTATCTTCTGCATCAATAATACACCAATTCTCTTTGTTGTCTGATCGTTTTGCACTATATGTATATTTTTTCAATTTCTTCAATGCTCCTCTTCATAAACACAATCAGCGATATTTACATGATTTTAACATTTATGTCAAGCAGAATTTAAAGTTCTATCTGTTTTCCCTCTTTTACTTTCGGACTGCTGCTGAACGGATTCGTTTCTTTACTGGCCGTTACCTTGCTGGATGTTTTACAAGAGACTTCTGCATTTAAAATACCACCATTTTCAACAATAAGATCCTTGCATTCCACTTTGCCGGCACAAGTCCCGGTCGAAAGAATAATCAATTCCTTTGAAGCCGTCACTTCTCCCTGGAAATTACCACCTATGGTGATACTTGAAACCTTGGTCGCACTGGAATTGACCTGCCCATCTTCTGCAATGATGACGACATCGCCTTCAATTGTACCGGTGACCTGACCTTTTATGATCAGTTTTCCACTACTTGATATTGAGCCTTCAATTTTAAGCTCCTTATCAATAATTGACAGGTTTTTACTGTTTTTATTTGCCACTTTATATCTCCTTAGGTTATCTATGATTGAATATCTATAAATACCTTACCCACCTCTTTTCCATTTAATGTTGTTAAAATATAATAATGCCTGCCCTGCTTATCCAGGGAATACCGTTTCATCAGTACGCCTTGAGACGTATCTATAACAAATCCGCGGTCCTCACCGCTATTGTTTGCCAGATTCCCGACAAAGCCTTTAAAATTGACAATGTATTTTGAAGGATCGATTTTCCCGGTAAGAATATCCTCAATGACAAGCTTATCTCCCTGGCGAATACTCACATGGCTGTAATTGTCTACAATTTTCAGCTCATTGTTTATTTTCAGTTTATATCTTAACACCTCTGCATCATTGGACTCGCTGACAACAAGCTTATTCACATCTACCCTGTCCATTGAATCAACATCTAGAAAAACACTGCCGCATTTATAGAAATCTTTTTTTGCCTCTATTCTCGTTGACTCATTCACGACCAGATTTCTTTTCATATCATTAAACTGATTTCCCAGGCCGATGACATCAACACTAAGTCCTCTTTCATAGTTTGCCACAACATCATGAACCTTAATCGTATCTCCTCTCTTAATTTTTAAATGCTGCATTTTGCCGACAACAACAGGAATGGAATCATTCACAGAGATAATCATATACTGCATTTCCGGCTTTTTTAAATCAATGCCGGGTGTCTGCGGCACAATGTTTAACAGTTCCATAAACCCATTAATAGCATAAATATGCTGCCGAACCTTCTGCTCCAATGGCAGTGATTTAGCGGATTCAATACCAAATGCCGGGATCTGGCAGACATTATGCGCATAGTATGTCGCCGATTTTAACTGCTCTTTGTGAAAGGAGTCCGGATGGTTTGTTTTATGGTTGTTAAAATGAAAATAGTGGCCTTTTTCCTGGATCTGTTTATTGATCTTTGCGATGACTGTTTTTGCCATTTCTTCTAAGTTAATGATCGTATCAGAATCATTATGAGTCAATTGTGAATCATCGGCAATAATAGACTGTCCATATCGTTCAGGGTTTCTGTCTTCATTTATCCAGGTAGGGGAATAGATGCCTGATCCTTCATGCAGGTTTACAAAACAATCGCTTTCACAGATCAGTTTTTTAAGAACCGTCACAACTTTTGTCTCATAATTGGATACATTGTCATCCAGGAACTTGCGGTTCATGTCCTGGTTAATCTGTCTTTCTTTTTTTAAAATGGAAAGGAAGTTGGCTCTTGGAACAACAATCAAACTGCCTTTTTCAAGCAGAAAATCTGCATAAAAATCTGCTGCAAGGAATCCGCCGGGCTCATCACCTTGAATCCCACCAATAATCAGTAATGTTTTTCCTGGTGTAGATCCATTGATCCTGTACACATGCAGTTCATTTTCTTCACCTTCAAAAAAAACAGTATGGCTTTTCTGTCCAGCATAAATCTGGGCACACAACAGCAGTAGTATACTCACTATGAGGCTGGTCAGTCCGATTATATAGCGGAAATGTTTCATTTAAGCTATTCAGCCTCTGTGATATCTATTAATTTTTCAACAATCAGTTCTGCCTGTTCATTAAAAATAAAAATAGACGCTTTTTTAAAAAAGTCAGGGTCTGCCTGATTTTTAATTCTAAACTTGACAGGTTTAAAATGCGCAATAGAAAAATACTGGCCTTTTTTATATTCGGACGGCACACCATTATCTAAGTTTGCTGCTGGTACAACCAGCCACTTTTCTTCTAAATTGTCTTCTGGTTTCAGCACCGTAAATATCCGTCCGGACACATCTCCTGGGGTTTTTGAAATATTTCTGATATCAAATCTGACCAACAGGTCACCATTTGTTCCATCCTTTGTTACAGTAAATTTTTCTATTGAAACCGTTTTATTGATAGTCTTTGACGGTTTATTTTCTAATGATGCGGCAGAGGGGATATCAATATCAGGCAGTTCAGGTTTAATTACTTTTTCAGGCAGCTCAACTATTTGAGATTTTTTGGATTTTTCAACCGCTTCGGGTTCAGGGGGGACAGGTTTTATTTCCTGCTGCTTTTTCACCATTGGCCTTTTTTCCTTAACGTCAGCCATGACAGGTTTCTCTTCGATGTTGTCCACTTTTTTTTCTATCCCGGGTTCTTTTCCTGAAATGACAAGTCTTGCCATCAGCACTTCTTTTTCCCGGGTCAGATCCTCAACTTTTTGTTCAGCTGAAACAAGCCTGTCCTTAATGGTTTTTGTATCCTTTGATAGACCTGAATGAAGATAGATAAACAGGATTGCAGTAACAAAACAGACCGAACTCACAATTGACAGAACCAAGACAAGTGTTTTTAAATACTCACCTGATTTCATCAACCCGAAATCATCGACAATAATCACTTTTGATTTTCGATCTTGTTTATAGGGCTTGGGTTTGGATAGAGCTATTTCTCTTTCCAGCTCTCTTGATATATCTTCCATAGTCCACCTTTTTTAACAAGTTTTAACCGTTTGGTTCCATTGGTTGTCAACCCACTGGATTCATATTCCTGAAAAAATGAAACCTCGCAGGCGTTTTTCTTTTGTTTAATTTTAAAATCCCGGCCAGTCACATTTATGAAATCATATTTCTTTGCCAGTATTCTCTTTTTCTGCACCCACCTGTTTTTATTTTTGCCATCTGAATAAAAATTGTCTGCATAAAAAGACGCATATGTATCCATATCTTTAGCCGACCAGGCAGATAGCCATAGTTTGACTGTTTCTAAAACAGAATTTTCTTTTTTTACTGGTTTTACAATCGTTTTTGCGCCTGCTATAAAGGGGTTTTCAATATTTCCAAATTCTTTTGAAACTGTCTGAAAACTGTCCCCAATAATTTTATAGTCATTTTTCCCATTTTGAATAAACAGCTTTCTTTTTCCTACAAACACTTTTTTATTTTCAGCACTGAGAACGTAATCAAATAAAACAACAAAAATGTTATTGTGATAATATACGCCCATCTGCTCGGTTTTTATCTGAAACGGTATCTTCAGCTTATCGGACTGGTGTCTTATTTCAAGCCATTGTTCCCACCAGGTAATATCCGGAACATACTCAGGAGAATAAAACGACAGGTAGGCATGGTAACTGCCCTTCTCAATTGTCTGAACCCATTGAGCCAGCAGTTCGGAAATCTTTTTATTCTGCCGGCTAATGATCTTTTTTTTCACCATTTTTATCTCTTCAACCATAATAACCGGTGTCGAGTTTAAGGTGATGTAATTTGAAAGCGTTTGGATATTTGAATTTTCTAATGCAACACACCCGTTTGAATCCATGGGCTTAAGTTCTTTGTTCGTTCCATGAATCCAGATAGCAGATCCATTTTTCCCGGACCGTTTGTCAATTAAGTTGGGATAATCTGTTGGAAATGCTTTAATGCCATAAATCGGAGACGAATATCTATCTTCATATTCATCCAGTAAAAAATAGATACCTTCAGGGGTTTTCCTGTCACCTGCTTTTTCTTTTACCCCGTATGCTTCACCCGTAGAGCAGGCGGTTTTGAAATCAATGGACAGGGTTTCAGATTTTAATGTATAGATAAACAGTGTCTGCGTTTT
Organism: uncultured Desulfobacula sp.; assembly: GCA_964343845.1. Lineage (GTDB taxonomy): Bacteria > Desulfobacterota > Desulfobacteria > Desulfobacterales > Desulfobacteraceae > Desulfobacula. The sequence continues at coordinate 105,535 of CAYFKW010000007.1, forward strand.
CTTCTCAACCAGAATAACATTCTCATTTTCAGGCAGTTTAATAATCGAGGACGGACGATCTTCCTGTACAGCGGCAGCGCCATCAGAAAACAGACCGATGAATAACAGAAAGCTCATTAAAAACAAAACCAAATCATATTTTATTAAACAATTTCTTTTATCCATTACACGTTACAACACTGCCTCTTCTAAATTTTAATCTTAAGATGTTTATATGCTTTATCTGATGCTTTTCTGCCGCTGGACGTCCGAAGGACCAGGCCGATTTTTAATAGAAACGGCTCTACGACATCTACAAGCGTATCATTTTCTTCCTGTAAGGTTGCTGCAATTGCCTCAATGCCCACAGGCCCTCCCTTATAGAAATCTATTATCGTTTTTAGGTAATTCCTGTCAAGCGACGTGAGCCCTAATTCATCAATTCCTTCCAGCGCAAGGGCTGCCTGAACACTTTCACGATTTACTTTCCCATGTGATTTTACCAATGAATAATCCCTGACCCTTTTTAACAGCCTGTTTGCTATCCTTGGCGTTCCCCTGGACCGTTTCCCCAGTTCATGTGCACCGTCTTCAGAAATGGGAGTGTTCAAAATCGCTGCCGATCGTTTGATGATAACAACCAACTGGTCAACAGAATAGAAATCAAGCGTTCTGAAAATACCGAATCTATCTCTTAAAGGTGAGGATAAAAGGCCGACTCGAGTGGTTGCGCCGATGAGGACAAATTGTTTTAACCGATACCGATGGCTTCTGGCATGAATTCCTTTATCAAACACAAAATCCACAGCAAAATCTTCCATGGCAGGATATAAAAACTCTTCAACTACTTTTGGGATTCGATGAATCTCATCAATAAAGAAAATATCTCCTTCACTGAGATTGGTCAGAATTCCTATTAAATCCCCGCCCTTTTCTAACGTCGGTCCTGATGTGACAGTTAGATCCTTTCCCATTTCATTTGCAATAATATGGGAAATTGTCGTTTTGCCGAGTCCGGGAGGCCCGTGGAGCAATATATGCTCCAAAGGCTCATTTCTGATTTTTGCGGCCTTTATGGCGATTTTTAACGTTTCAACAGTGTCATTTTGCCCGATATACTCTTTAAAATTACCTGGCCGAAGCGATGTGATTTCAGGGGACAAATCCATTGTTGTGCTCTTTGACGTGACAATTCCTTTTTTATCTGAGGAATATGATAAAATATCATCGTTCATCGTTATCGGCCTTCGTGGAAGATCTCATCAAAGAGTTCTTCCGGGGTTGCAATATCAGGTTTTCTTTCAAATGCTTCTTTGATCATTCTTTTTGCTGATGCATGCGAGTGTCCCAATTGTTCCACAAGGACATCTGCGACCTGATGGCTGATGCTCGGCACTTCCTGAGTCAGAGGGTCCTGCGCTGCTTTTTGGGTATAATCCCCTGTAGCAAACCGCTCAACTTTTCCATGCAGGGTGGCAATTATTTTTTGAGCTGTTCTTTTACCTATACCGCTCAGCCCTGTTAAAAAAGAGACATCCTTTTTTTCTATGGCCATGGCAATTTCACTGATCGGGCGTGTCATTGCCTTGATGGCTTTCATAGGACCTATGGCATCAACTGTAATAAATGTTTGAAAAAACTCTTTATCATCTAACGTTTCAAATCCAATAAGGACAGGTTTGGGCTGCCGCTCAGTCTGATGATAGTAGATATAAAGAGAGATGTCACTGTCTTCTGGATCCTGAGACAATGCTTTCTCAGCCATCTGAGGGTTCAACAGCACCTCATAGCCAATATTGTCAACCAGCAGCAGAATGCCATCAGATTCAAATTGAAGAATCGTTCCTTTAAGATACCCTATCATACGGTCCTTTTTCTATAATATCCTGTTAAGGCCAGCCCGAGCGCATCAGACGCATGAAACGGTCGAATGGTTTCCCCGTGATTCAATAAATGGCGGACAGCGCGTTCCATCTGATATTTATCCGCTCGCCCATTCCCTGAAATAATTTTTTTCACCTCTCTCACAGGAATTTCTTCCACAGTCAGTCCTGCCTGATACGCTGCCACAAGAAGCACGCCTGAAACTTTGCCCAACATAATACCTGATCCAGGGTATTTTTCAAGAGAGTATATATCCTCAATTACAACTAAATCCGGCTGTTGTTCTTTGAGAAAACCTAAAACCTTTGAGTAAATGGTATGAAGCCTGAAGTGGATGGGATCTTCTTTCTGTGTTGAAATGCTTCCAAAAGAATATTCTATAATCTCGTTCTTATCACCAATAATTACGCCAATACCAGTTCCTGCCAGACCGGGATCAATGCCTACTACTTTTATGATAGACATTTAGAGAATCACTTTAAATTTTTTAACTTCTCTTGGGCATACTTTGCTTCATTGGAGCCAGGATGTTTTTTTAACAGCTCTTTTAAAATAAGTCTTGCATTTGCTTTTTCCCCCAATTCTGCAAATGCATACCCTTGTTTTAATCTAGCGGCTGCCAATTTGTTGCTATCTGGATATTCTTCCAGCACTTTCTGATATTCAAGAATAGCTTTTTCAAACCACTTTTCTGAATAATATGTATCTGCAATCCAGAATCTTGCATTGTCAGCATTATCTGAATCAGGATATTTATTTATAAAATTTTCAAATTGTATCCGGGCATTTTCTCTGTCACCATCATCAAACAGTTTTTTGGCAAAATCGTATAATTCTTTCTCAGGATTTTTCCCAGGGTCTTGAGACGGCTCAATTTTTTGAGCTGTATCACCTGCAGCAGAAGGTTCAAATCCCATATACTTTTCAAGTTTGATTACTTTTTCATAATTTTTTGAAATTGCCAGGTCAAGCCTGTCAATTCTCTTTTCCAGTTCTTCTTTATCCTTCTGGCTGTACTCTTCAAACCGATAGTTGATTTCTTCAATCAGCCCTTCAATTCGCTGGATATTTTCTTTCATGGTCTGAATACTGTATTTTATTTCAGCATATTCTTCAGGGCTGGCACTTTCTTGCAATTTTTTTTCTAAGATGTCTAACTCTTGTTGAAACTTTTGCTGGCTTTGATTACTTGAAGCAGTCTGTTTTGTACGCTGTCTGTTATTCTCCATCTCAATGGCAGCCACTCTGTTTTCAAGAGATACAAACCGTTTTGGTTCAACACAACCGGATAATAGGCACAAACCTATTGTAATTAAAATAAGGGATGTCACTCTCATAACCAAACTCCAGCACTCATAAGGTATTAACGCTTCAGGCGCAATACTCATTTAAATTGTATTACGCCTGAACTAAATGTCTTTGATTCCTTTTAATTAATCAATGGAAAAATGCGCTCGCCTGTTCTTTCGGTAGGCGCTTTCTGTCTGGGCTGTATCGACCGGCCTTTCCTCACCGTAGCTGATGGTGCTCAACCGATTGGAAGCAATACCAAGATTGACCAGATAACTTTTCGCTGCATTGGCCCGGCGCTCGCCTAAAGCAAGGTTGTATTCGGTTGTGCCGCGCTCATCACAATGTCCTTCTATAGAAACAGATACTGAACCATTGTCTCTTAACCAGGCTGCTTTTTCTTTTAATACCATCTTCGCCATGGCGCTTAATTCAGAACTGTCATACTCAAAATGAACATCCTGGTTTATAAACCGTTTTTTGGCTGCCATCATTTTGGCCTGCTGTATGTCAGCCTCGCTGACACCATCACCGCCACTGCCTGCTGCACCAGACATGCCACCGGCAGCGCCGCCTGTTTGATCTTCTATTGTAGGCTCACCAGACACAACGGTTTTCTTTGCACATGAGACAGTAAAAAAAAGACCTGCTACAAGAATTGCCATTACCACATTAATCCACATTCTGTTTTTCATTACTTTCTCCTCCTTGTTCAATTAATTAATTATCAAATCTCAATTTTATTTATCTTTTGAACTTGACCAATCCGGCTGGGTCTGTTTGCCTTTCAACTTTAAAAGCCTTCGTTGATCTGAGCCAGATGCATTCATGACAAAAATTCTTGGCACACCACCTTCCCGGGTCGATGTAAAGGTCAGCATGCTGCCATCCGGGGACCAGGATGGATCCTCGTTGTCTCCGGTATTCATTGTCAGCTGAACTGGCATATTTGAATCAACATTCATCACAAAGATATCAATATCATTTTTTTCAATGCCCACATAGGCAATTTTTTTACCATCCGGTGACCAGGCTGGCGATGTGTTATTAGACCCTTTAAACGTTAGTCTCTGGACCCTTCCTGATTTAATATCCTTTGTATATATCTGGGGGCTTCCAGTCCGTTTTGATGTAAAGACTATTTTTTTGCCATCTGGTGAAAACTTAGGTGACACATCAATTCCCCAGCTTTTAGTTATCCTTTTAATAATTTCTCCCTTTATGGTCAACAAATAAATTTCCTGATCTCCAGAAAAACTCAAAGTCGCAGCCAGTTTATACTGTCCCGGCATCCAGTCTGGAGAAATATTGATGCCTTTATAATTAACAATTGCTCCCCGATTTTCCTTAAGGTTCTTTATAAAAATTTTAGGATTTCCTTTTGCAAAAGAGACATAGGCCAGCCATTTTTTATCAGAAGACCAGGACGGCGACAATGATATACTGTTATGAAATGTCACCTGTTTAATATTCTGCCCGTCAAAATCGCACATGAAAATCTCTTTATTTCCTTTTACAGTTGATACAAAAGCAATTTTACTGTTAAAAACACCCCATTTCCCTGTAAGCTGATATGAAATCTCGCTGCAGAACAGGTGAATCATTTTTCGAATCTGGGATCGGGGGCCGCTGTACACCTTTCCAACCAACAGCTTTGTATTGAAGGTATCAAACAGTCTTAATTTCAGTTTAACCTTTCCATTTTTTTCTATGACACCGCCTGTAATTAACAATTCTGCACCGATTCCCGTCCAATCCCTGAAATTTATCTGGCCCATCTGGATGCCTGACTCTGCAGGATTTGAAAGGAATGCAACAGGATTCATTGTTTTTAAATACCCGGTAAAATTAAGCGCATCCTTTAAAATCTGTTTTGCTGTTTTCCCATCTTGGATTTCAGCCCTATGCCCGTTAAACGCCTTGAAGTCCGTAACGGCAACAGGGGTTTTCTGTAAAAAAGGGTTGTTAATGTTTAAATACCTGACATCTTTGGCATGAACAATTGCACCAAAATAAAAAACCATGACAAATACAATGATAAACGGTATGGGCAGGTGATAATAGCTGTTTGTGGTTTTAATCTTAGTCATCACTTTATTTTAACCCCTTGGGTGTAAAAATCAGACCAATATCATAAGAGCGTCTGCTACCCGGCAATGGAGGCAGTGGATTAATTTTCATTACCGATTTTTTTGCTGACTCGTCTAAATATCTGTTTCCTGATCTGGTTTCGTAAATAATATCACGAATTTCCCCGCTTTTTAATATTTTAACAAGAATAATTACTTCTAAATCCTGGTCCATTCTGGCAAGGGTAGAGTTAAATACCCAGTTTTGTTCAATAGATGATTTAATAACCAAATGATACAAGTCAATTGGTTTATACCCCTTTTTCCCATAACCGGAATATTCCCCTTTCCCGTCACCTTTGTTTGACTTCCCCTGTTCTTTTACTTTTTCCTGAAGGCGGCTTAACGCTTCTGCGATTTTGTTCTGATTCTGACCTTCTACTTTCTTTTCCAACTCTTCTCTTGCTTGTTCTAGTTTCTTTTCCACATCAATTTCATCTTTAGGATCTTCTTTTTTTACTACTTTTTTTTCTTTTTTCTTTTCCAGCTCTTTTTTCGGTGGTTTCTTCTTCTCGGCCATCAACTCTTTTAAATTTTTTGGCTTTGTTTTTAAACTGATATCCGCCTTTTTCGTTGGTATTTTCCGATGCTTCTTTTTAATGGCAGTTGTTTTTACGGGAATACCCTCTTCTTTGGCGGACTTTTGGCTTTGCGCCGGACTTTCAAGTACAGGTTCCGGTGTAAAAGAAACCAGGTCAACCTGTATAACTGACGGCATGGGCTTGGGGAGTTTAAAATCATGAAAAAAAACCATACCGAAAAAAAACAGGGCATGGACAACTACAGAAAGAACAAAAAAAACGATGCCGATCTTTCTGCTGTGATCCCCAGGCGTGAGAAGAGATGCTCTTCTGTTTTTAAAATATTCCCGAAAACTCATACCCGCTTATCAGGACGCTTCTTCATTTTCAGGGAGTGTGATCATTCCAAGACTGTCTACACCCGCTTTTTTTATCTTTGAAATCACATTGACTACGATGCCGTAGGGCACTTTTTTATCTGCCCTGAGATAAACATTTCTACTATCGATATTTTCTAAAATTGCACCCAGTTTCTGAGTTAAAAATTCAACACTGACCACTTGTTCATTTATAAAAACCTTAAGATCATCATCAATTGAAATAATCAAACGATCTTCACTGCCTTTTAATGCCTTTGACGTAGCTTTTGGCAAATCCACATCAACCCCCTGAACCATCATGGGGGCTGTCACCATGAAGATAATCAAAAGGACAAGCATAACATCTACAAACGGTGTTACATTGATATCGGACATGAACTGATCACCACCTGAGCCTATTTGCATTATCCCTCCATCTGTTTTTGAATATCACGTTCCATTATATTTAAAAGATCTGAAGAAAAGCTCTGCAGCTCAGAATCCAATACCCGGATCCTATCTGTAAAGTAGTTGTAGGCAATGACAGAAGGGATGGCAACCGCTAACCCTGCTGCTGTGGCAATCAGTGCTTCTGAAATCCCCGGGGCAACAACAGCAAGGCTTGCTGAGCCGCTTAATCCAATACCCTGGAAGGTGTTCATTATCCCCCAGACGGTTCCGAAAAGACCGATAAACGGAGCCGTATTCCCTGCTGTTGCCAAAAAAGGCACCAATTGAACCAGACGCCTGACTTCAACATTAATGGACCGGTTCAATGATCGTTTTACACTTCCAATTGTTTGGAAATAGGTCTGCTCTGTTCTTTTTATTTGTGCTGCTTTTTTATCTTTGCCGTCATATCTGGCCATTTCCATATAGGCTGTAATAAATATTCTTGCAATCGGGCTTGTTCTCAGCGCCTTGGCTTTTGAAAATGCATCTGAAAGGTTTCGGCACTGCCAGAAAATATCTGTAAAATCTGCTGATTCCCTGAATGCTTTTCTAACATACCTGAATTTAATAAAAATAATTGCCCAGGATGTGATAGAAAAAAACAGCAGCAGCAGCATCACAAATTTAACAACAGGGCCTGCATCGCTCAACATATAAAACAATCCAACAGTTTCGGTTGTCATAAAACCTCTCTTACAAATTAATCTTCCCGATTGTGGTAAAATAATATATAAATTTCAATAAAACTAAGTATATGAGCAAGCATGTCATGTCAAGTTCTTATTGAAGACTCTGGCAGGAAAACAAAGGGATTTCAGCCAGGGCAGTTCCAAAACAATAAAGCCCCTTCACAGTTTTTGCAAAGGGGCTTAAGATACTACGTTAAGATCACAATTTTCTTATCGGATATTACATCATTCCGGGCATACCACCCATTCCGCCGCCGGGCATTCCGCCGCCAGGCATTCCGCCAGGCATTCCACCTGCTGCTTCTTCAGGCTTTTCAGCAATCATGGCTTCAGTGGTCAGCATAACAGATGCAACACTTGCTGCATTCTGAAGTGCAAAACGAACCACTTTTTTAGGATCAATAACACCA
>CAYFKW010000007.1:113258-162704 GCA_964343845.1 uncultured Desulfobacula sp.
TCTTCATACACATCGGTTCTCGCATTATAACCAAAAGCACCATCCGCTTCTTTTACTTTATTGATAACAACAGAACCTTCAACACCTGCATTATCAGCTATTTTTCGAAGCGGTTCTTCAATGGCTCTTGCAATGACTGCAACCCCCAGTTTTTCTTCGCCTTCAAGTTTAAGGTCATCAAGGGCTTTAATGCTTCTGACAAGTGCAACGCCGCCCCCGGGAACGATTCCCTCTTCTACGGCTGCACGGGTTGCATTAAGGGCATCTTCAACCCTGGCTTTCTTTTCTTTCATTTCAGTCTCAGTGGCTGCGCCGACATTAATGACAGCAACGCCGCCAACAAGTTTGGCCAGTCTTTCCTGAAGTTTTTCTCTATCATAATCAGAAGACGTTTCGTCAACCTGTGCCCGGATCATTTTCACTCTGCCTTCCAGGGCTTCTCTGGATCCACTGCCATCGACAATTGTGGTATTGTCTTTGTCAATGGTAACTGTTTTTGCCTGGCCAAGGTCCTGCAGCGTTACATTTTCAAGTTTGATTCCGATATCTTCGGACACGACCTGACCACCTGTCAATACGGCAATATCTTCAAGCATGGCTTTTCTTCTGTCACCGAACCCAGGTGCTTTAACAGCTGCAACATTTAATGTGCCGCGCAATTTGTTCACAACCAGAGTGGCAAGGGCTTCGCCCTCAACATCTTCAGCAACAATGAGGAGCGGTTTGCCTGTTTTCGCAATTTCTTCCAGAACTGGGAGGAGATCTTTCATGTTTGAAATCTTTTTATCACAGATCAAAATAAAAGGGCTTTCAAGTGCTGCAACCATTTTTTCAGAATCTGTCACAAAGTAGGGAGAAAGGTATCCGCGATCAAACTGCATGCCTTCTACAACATCCAACGTCGTATCCATTGATTTGGCTTCTTCAACTGTTATAACCCCTTCTTTGCCCACTTTGTCCATGGCCTCGGCAATAATGTTACCGATGGTTTCGTCGTTGTTTGCAGAAATGGTTCCAACCTGGGCAATTTCATTCTGATCTTTGGTTGGTTTTGCCATTGTTTCAAGATTCTCAACAACTTTTGCAACCGCTTGATCAATCCCTCTTTTAATTCCCATAGGATTGTTCCCGGCCACTACCAGTTTCTGACCATTTTCATATATCGCTCTTGCAAGGACAGTCGCAGTTGTCGTACCGTCACCTGCCATATCAGATGTTTTACTGGACACTTCTTTTACCATTTGAGCGCCCATATTTTCAAATTTATCTTCAAGATCGATTTCTTTTGCAACCGTTACACCGTCTTTTGTTACATTGGGCGAGCCCCAGGATTTTTCAATAACAACGTTTCTGCCTTTTGGTCCAAGAGTAACCACAACCGCATCTGCAAGGGCCTGTACACCCTTAAGCATTGCTTCACGGGCCTTAGCATCGTATTTAATTTCTTTTGCCATCTTCAATAATCTCCATTTATTTCGTTAAATTATTCAATTACTCCAAGAACATCATCCTGACGCAGGATAAGGTAATCATTGCCGTCAATTTTTACATCCGTTCCACCATATTTGCTGAAAAGGATACGGTCCCCAACTTTCACATCCATTGGAAGAAGTTTTCCATCTTCACCCATCCGGCCGTTTCCAGTTGCCACGATTTTACCTTCTGCTGGTTTTTCTTTTGCTGTATCAGGGATAATAATACCACCTTTGGTTTTTTCATCCTCTTCAACGCGCTCAACCAGAATTCTGTCACTAAGTGGTCTCAAACTCATGATCAATTTCTCCTCTTAAATTATTTTTTTGTTAATGTATTTGATTTATTTTTTTCAACTTCATTTTTTAGGATCGGTTGCCTTTTTCGAAGTTGCTGTTTTATCTTTAGATTTTGTTTTGACTGCTTCATCAGATTTCTGTGGAGCCCCATTTTTCGCTCCGCCATAATCAGTTACATACCAACCAGACCCTTTGAGGTGAAAGGCGCTTTGTGAAATAAGCTTTTTTAACCTGCCCTCACAATGAGAACAATTCACTAGTGGCGGATCGGAAATTTTTTGCAGGGCTTCTTCTATCACACCGCACTTTGTACATTGATACTCGTAAACTGGCATTTTTACATCTCCATTTTTCTTTAAATCTTCTTTGAAAAATCAAAGATAAAATAATAAGTCTTTTATCCTTGTCAAGAAGGTTCTCCCAATTTTTTTGTCCATATTCCAGATCTGGGTTCTTAAAGCCAATCTTTATAAAATTCAAATACTTGTTTTAGGCCTGGAACAGTTATCGGTTCTAAGATGGTATATGTCAATTGATGAACTTTATGTTCTTCATCCAAAGTTACATCTGCCTCGTTCTTATTTTCATACCGGTGTTTGAACATTGAAAATCTAACAACGTGGACCAATTCATGAACAATAATGTATAAAAGAAAGGCATCTAATTTAAGATTTTTCTTTTCAACAACCGTTAAAATGGCATGGTCCTGCAGGCAGACTTTATAAAGGCTGAAAGAAGATGACCCCAGTGGAACATCTTTTTTTCTGCCTTCGTATTTCATCACCTGCGCAAACGGTCCGTCAACCTGCTCATGACGCGCCAGATCTCTGGTTGTTTTGACATCATATCTGTTTTTCAGCCATTGCCCGGATGACAGTTTAAAAAAGTTGTTCACCATCTCTTCTGACACGTTTACAGCTTCATCAACTTTCGTTAATTCTGCCTGGCTGAACTGACGGAGTGTTTTCATTCAGGGGCCTTCAACTAAAAAATAAAAAATTGGACATTTAATAAAACATTATGCTATAGTGATTATTTAGCAAAAATGATAAATTAAAGAAAGCTTTAACAAAGGAGGTGATTTTTTTGGGTAGTGTGATTAAAAAAAGAAGAAAAAAAATGAGGAAACATAAACACAGAAAACTCCTTGCTAAGACCAGACACCAGAGAAAGAAAAAATAGCTGTTGATATACAAAGGAGTATTGAGTTGCAAAACAACAACTCAATACTCATGGTCTACCTGCCTTATTTTTCAAGTCCTTTAAAATATTTCATGAATTCAGAATCAGTAGACAACACGATTGTGCTGTCTTTCTGCAAGGTCGCTTTATAGACTTCCATTGTCTTTAAAAAAGCATAAAATTCCGGATCAGCTCCATAGGCATCTGCATAGATCTGCGTTGCTTCTGCGTCAGCTTCACCCTTAATTTTCTGCGACTCTTTATATGCTTGAGATTTGATAACCTGAAGCTCTTTTTCTTTTTCACCTCTTATGTTGCTGGCCTCACCTTTTCCTTCTGCCCTGAATTTTTCAGCGATCTGATTTCTTTCCGCGATCATTCTATCATATACGGACCTTCGAACACTGTCGATGTAGTTGATCCGCTTAATTTTCACATCGACCAGCTCTATACCGAATTGCTCTAACTTCCCTTTGGCCTGGTTTACAATTCGCCTGGTGATCTCATCACGTCCCAGGTCAATTTTATACCGGACCCGTTTTTTATCTGCATCATCATCATCTCCATATTCAAGTGTATCCATAGGCCTGTCAGTATTTCGAACACTTTCGACTAACGGATAAGATGTAATCAGGTTTCTCATGGCAGGATCGATAATATCATCCAGTCGTTTTAGAGCGGACAGCTCATCTTTAACTGTTTGAAAATATTTTACAGGATCAACGATCTTCCATCTGGCAAATGTATCTACCCATATATAGGTTTTATCTTTTGTATTTATTTGACCCGGGTCACCATCCCATGCCAACAGGTTTTTTGCAAAATAGTTGGCTTTTTCTATAAATGGCAACTTCAGGTTCAACCCAGGATCCTGAACCGGTTTTCCTACAATTTTTCCAAACCGGGTAACCACCACCTGCTCCGTCTCATCAACCACATAAAGGGAATTGAGCGCTAAAAAAACAAACAGTGCAATGACGACAACGATAAACGGCTTTACCATATTCTTCATTTTATTCACCTTTATTATATAATCTGTCTTGTGGCATTAAGTTAGGACCGCTTTTCCCCATATTTAAAAAGGGTAAAAGGTTTTTCTGCTCAGAATCAATAATATATTTTGTCCCCATTTTTGGAAAAATCTCCAGCATTGCTTCTAAATACATCCTCTTTTTAGTAACATCCTTTGCTTTTTCATATTCTCTAAAAATGGCCAGAAATTTAGCCGCATCACCCTGTGCCCTGTTAATTCTGTCGATGGCATACCCTTCTGCATCTTTAATCAGCCGCTGTGCTTCGCCTCGGGCCAGCGGTATCGCTTTATTATACTCTTCCCTGGCCTTGTAAATGGTTTGTTCTTTTTCCTGGATGGCCTGGTTGACTTCATTAAATGAAGGCTGAACCGGCTCAGGTACATTGGTTTTCTTCATTTCAATCGTAATGATGCTTATCCCCGCTTCAGCCTGGTCCATCTCTTTTTGAAGCATGTCTTTGGCTGCCAATGCTATTTCTGCCCTGGAACTGATCACCTCGTTAATACTCCTGTCTCCGACAACCGTCCGCATTGTTGCTTCAGACATATGCCTGAGTAATCCTTTTACATCTTTAACATTGAACAGATAGTCACGCGGTTCTGACCTTCGGTATTGTACAATCCATGGAACAATTGCCACATTCAAATCGCCTGTCAGCATCAGCGATGACTCCTGTCTGGGCGTATCACTGGTCGGCCGGTAATTTGAGGTGCTTTTAAATGTTTTAAATCCAAATTCTTCTGTTTCAGGCGTTTTTACATTCACCTTTGTCACTTTTTCAATACCGGAAGGCAATTTAAAATTCAACCCAGGGCCAACGGTTCTTACATATTCACCAAACCTCTGAATGACACCGACTTCATTTCGATCTATCGTAAAAAAAGTAGATCGGCCGAAAAACAAAACCAGAAGGATAATGATAATAAAAATAATTCCAGATGACTTAAACCCTTTAAACTTGCTTAAAAGTTCATCCATCTGAGGTGGTTTTGGCATCCCTGGACCGCCGCCATCCCTTTTTTGTTCAAACTTCTGCTGATTCTCTCTTAATTTTTCCCAGTCCCAATTCATATAAACTGTCCTGTAAATGTTTATTTTTGTATTAATGATTGCATGAAAGCAAAATATAACACTATTTATATTTATCAACCCAAAAAGGCAATATTTATTTAAAAGCTCTAAATTGATGGAACTTTCTGCGTTTCTCATATTCCTGTCCCTGAATAATGCGTATTTAAATCCCAACAGTGTGAGAGCTTTGTACCCATGTATGCAGCGGCATCTTTCAACCTGAAAAAGCATCCACGCTTTTTCCTGAAGAGGATTCCTTTTCCTGCGGCACCCTGCGGCTCAAAAAGAATTCAATTCGTGAAAACCATCAAGAAATCAAAATGAATTTTACCTATATTCCTTTTCAGAATTATGGTATGACGTATGGTTAGAAAACCGTTCACGAAACTAAAGGCATCTTCTATTGAATAAAAAAGATAAAAATAGCAAACTGATTCATATCAGTGATATCTTAAATTCAACACTTGGCAAATTCAGGCCGGCGATGGATACCCACATGACACGGATCTGGGATATTTGGGATGATGCTGTTGGGAAACCCATCGCAATGAATGCCAAGCCTGATTCTTTTAAAGATGGCATACTCATCGTTAATGTCTCAAGTTCAGCCTGGATTCATCAACTCAAATTCCTTGAGAAAGAAATGGTCTCAAATCTGAACAAGCAACTTGATCTTCCCATTGTAAAACAAATTCGGTTTAAAATTGGAAAAATTCTCAGCTGACCATCTTCAGGGGAATCTGCTGGATATCCTGCAGCCGGAGAAAGGGTATCGATTTTCCCTGGATCCTGTTATTCTCTGCGCCCACGTAAAAGTAACCGGTTCTGAAAGAATCATTGATGTGGGGTGTGGCTGCGGCATTATGCCAATACTTCTTGCCAACAGGTATTCTCATCTAAAAATATTCGGAATCGAAATCCAGACAGACTTTATTCCATTTGCCATGAAAAATGTCAGGAATCACTCTTTAGAAAGGAATATCCATATTATTCATAATGATATCCAAAACATAAAGACAGCTGACGTCAATGGCAAAGCAGATATGATTATTTCCAATCCTCCGTATAAAAAAAAACACTCTGGACGGCTGAACCCAAACTCTCAAAAAGCCATTGCCCGTCATGAAATAACGCTTGATATTGACACCTTGTTTCGCTGTTCAAAAAGACTGTTAAACAAAAATGGCAAGCTGTATATGATTTTCCCTTCAGAGCGGCTGTCCGATCTAATGTCAGGCATGGCACGTCACATGTTTTGTCCGGAATTTTTAAGATTTGTGCATATAAAACAGAACACCCCTGCCAAACGAGTTGTGTTATGCGCTGTGAAAAACAGCAGATCATCCTGCATTATTCCTCCGCCCTTGTATATTTACTCGGAAGATAATACGTTTTCCGATGAGTATGTTTCCATGTTTAAACCTTGACACACTTACAAAAAGATACTATTTTGCCTTGCATTAATTTAATATGGAGAGGTGACCGAGATGGCTGAAGGTGCACGCCTGGAAAGCGTGTGTATCCTAACCGGGTACCGAGGGTTCGAATCCCTCCCTCTCCGCCACAAGTCACATTAAGGTAAGATGTCATACCAGGTATTAGCATTAAAATACAGGCCACAGACGTTTGACGACGTTGTTGGACAAAATCATGTCATCCAGACACTTATCAATGCCATTGCATCTGACCGTGTCGCCCATGCCCTTCTTTTCACAGGACCTAGGGGTACAGGGAAAACAACCATTGCAAGAATAGTGGCCAAAGCCATGAACTGCAAAGATGGCCCGACATCACACCCATGCAACACCTGTAAAATCTGTACCGATATCATTGAAGGACATTGTGCAGACGTATTTGAAATTGATGGTGCATCCAATAATAGTGTGGACCAAATCCGGGATTTAAGAGAAAATGTGACCTATATGCCTTCATCAGCTCTCTATAAAATATATATCATTGATGAAGTCCATATGCTGTCTACTGCAGCGTTTAATGCACTGCTGAAAACCCTGGAAGAGCCACCTGAACATGTCTTGTTCATCTTTGCCACCACCGAAGTGCACAAAATACCGGCCACTATTTTATCCAGATGTCAACGGCATGATCTGGGTCGAATTTCGCTTCCCCTGATTTCAAACCATCTGAACAGCCTGTGCAGACAGGAAGGTTACGAAATTGATGTCCAAAGCCTTGATTTGATTGCCCAGGAAGCAGATGGATCAATAAGAGATGCGTTAAGTCTGCTGGATAGAATTTTATCTCTGGCCAGCAACAACAGCGTTGAACATCAACAGGTTTTAGACGGATTAGGCGTCCTTGACAGACAGATCATGCACGATATGTCAGCTGCCATTATTGAAAAAAATGGGGCACACCTCATTGAGTTAATTGAGCGTATAAATAATACCGGCACTGACCTTAAACAGTTTTATTCTGATTTGATCCTGCATTTCAGAAACCTGAATATTATCAAACATTGTGGCAAAGACTGCGCGGCTGTCAATGCAGCAGAAACTGAAAAACTAAAATTTTTTCAAACAACTTCCTCTTTATCAAGTGGGTATATCCTTTCTGTTTTGCAGGTTCTTTTAGATGAAGAATCAATTGTCAGATACGCTTCTGATACAAAAACTGCCATTGAAATGGTTGTTTTGAAACTCATTCAGATAGACCCTGGGGCACAAATAGATACCATTATCAGCAAGGTGGATGCATTGGCTAAAAAAATAGGATCTGGAGCCTGTAATCAGGCCTATCCTTCGGGGTCATATGACAGCCATTCTGATAAAGATGTCATTCAGGAGGAGATAAAACCGCAAAACCAGCACCTGCAAGCTGCTGACAATCAGCATCAGCCTGAACCTGAAAGAACGTGGCAGGGGTTTTTAATTAAAATTGAACAATCTTTTCCATTTATGTTTGCACTTCTTTCAAAAGGCCGCATAAAAGAAGAGAGTGACAATAAAATCATTGTTGAAATAAAAAATGGCTCTGCATTTAATAAAAAAAGGATAAAAAGTCAAAAAGCCGACCTGCAAACCATTTGTAAAAAATTTCTTGAAAAAGATCTAATCATCAATATACAGGCCGAAAACAGCAGCTTAAATAAACGTCAAAAAAAAAAAGATAAAATAAAAAGGAAACAAGCCGCTTTCAACCATCCCCTTGTTGTAGGCGCACAAAAATTATTTAATGGAGAAATTATTAATTAAGTTAACATAGGAGTACGATCAATGAAAAATATGAATGCCATGATGAAACAGGCTCAAAAGCTTCAAAAAAAAATGATGAAAACACAAGCTGAGCTGGCATTAAAAACTATTGAAGCCTCTTCTGGTGGCGGTATGGTTAAAGTCGTTGCCAATGGAGCCCAAAAAATTGAATCCATTGTTTTTGAAAAGGAAGTAGTAGACCCGGAGGATATTGAAATGCTGCAGGATCTGGTTTTAGCTGCTGTCAACGATGCATTAAACAAATCCCAGGAAATGGTGTCGTCTGAAATGAACAAGCTTACCGGGGGACTTAACATTCCCGGTCTTTAAACCATGAAGCATTACCCTGAGCCGATTTTAAAACTGATTAACAGTCTGTCAAAACTGCCTGGTATCGGGAAAAAGACAGCAGAAAGACTTGCGCTTCATATGCTGCATGCACCGAATCATGAAGCAGCAACGCTTGCTGCTGACATTGTAGAGCTGAAAACCAGTATTCAACTGTGTGATGTCTGCTTTGCGCTGAGCGATAAAAAAAAGTGTGATATCTGTTCTGATCCATCAAGGAATCAAACCATCATCTGTGTCGTGGAAAACCCGGCAGATATGGTTGCAATAGAAAAGTCAAACGCGTTTAACGGGGTGTACCACATTCTAGGCGGTGTACTTTCGCCCATTGACGGTATTGGTCCGGATGACATACGAATCAAAGAGCTGTTCAAACGCAGTGAATCGAAACAGATAAAGGAAATCATCCTTGCCACGAAAACAAATGTTGAAGGGGAAGCAACAGCATCCTATATTATTGAGAAATTAAAACAGGCACCCATTACGATTACAAGAATTGCTTCTGGTATCCCCATGGGAGGTGATTTGCAATATATTGATCAACTGACAATGCAGCAGGCAATGGAAAAAAGATATGGAATCTCACGATAAATCCGGCAAAGATATTTTTGAATGCCGGCAGTGTGGCGAGTGCTGTAATGGATTTGGCGGCACTTATGTTACCCAGAAAGATATCCTTAAAATATGTGAATACCGCCACTTTGATCCAGACAGGTTTATTGATACGTATTGTGACAGATCAGGATCCAGGTTTGTTTTAACAAGGGGTAAAGATGGCTGCTGTATCTTTTTTGACGCAGTCAAACAGTGTACGATTCACCCTGTCAAGCCCTATATGTGCAAAGCATGGCCCTTTATTCAAACCATAATCAAGAACCCTGAAAACTGGAATGCCATGTCAAATTCCTGCCCTGGAATGAAAAAGGATATCCCTTATAAAAACCTTTCAAAAATTGTCACAATGGAAAAAGAAAAATTAGATAAATCATTTAAAGACTGAAACTATAGTGGCTGCCAGTAAGCTTTGCGTTTTGCAACAGTTATTTATTTTAAATGATTGGCTGCAGGGGTATACCTGCCAACCATCGGCTGTATCGGAAACTTTTTCTGATAAATGCTATATATGAAACCTTCTTAAGACAGCTGGCGTTTAAATCTGACGCCTATGCCTGTTTTGTCACATCTGACAATCTCGCCCACAATTTTATATAATTTCCGGCTGGAAGGCACCTGGAACCGAAGTCCTATTTTCTCACCAACGAGAAAGGTCTGTTCAGTTTTGACAAACATGCCGCATCTGGAGATATTTTTGATATAGTGTTGATACGATTCTTTTTCTTTTTTGGGATCGATCAAAACAGTCCATGGGTTTTTCAGCCGATTTCTTGGCTGTTTCCGGGAACCGTTATAACCAGTAGCATCCAATCTTTCCAAAAGGCCCATCTGTTGATGAATGGGCATTTCAAATATAATATTCAAAAGCCGGGATGTTACTTCAACTTCATCTATCTTTTCTGCTTCTTGATGGTTTACACTTACCTGCTGCACCGCTTTTTCCCTTATTTACCTCGACCCATATCTGCAAACTGCCTTGCTATACTATCACGTTCGTAAACAATTTCAACCCTTCTATTCAACGACCTTCCCTTTGCTGTATCATTCGTAGCAACCGGATGATAATGGGCATATCCCTCTGCAGAAATATATTGCGGCGGTACACCGTTTTTAACCAGCAGGCGGACAACAGTGGATGCCCTTGCGCTGGACAGCTCCCAGTTGGACGGGAACATGGCGGATGAGATAGGAGAACTGTCCGTGTGTCCTTTAATTTTTACATGGTACGCAAGTTTTGAAAGAACAGATGCTACTTTTTTCAAAATATCATGACCTTTTGCAGAAAGCCTAGTCCCCCCTTCAGAAAACAATAAAAGATCAGACATCGTTATCACAACCCCGTCTTCTGTTTTTGTTACACTGACCTCACCACCCAGTTTGTTGAATAAAACAAGCTCTCTGACCTCACTGACGATTTCTTCCATCTCTTTTTCAATCATTCCCCCAAGCTCATCTATCTGCTGGTTTTCAGATGGTTCTTCTGATGGAACGGCATGCATTGTAAGCCCTTCTCTTGTCCCTGATTCAGGCACGGCTTGAGCCCCCAGAGCACTTCTCAATGATTTTACAAGTTCTTTATAGGTTTCCTGCTGTGTCGTGCTCATGGCAAAAAGCAGCACAAAAAAGCACATCAAAAGGGTCACCAGATCAGCAAAGGTCGCCATCCAGGGCGGCGCGCCCTGGGGTCCTTCTTTCTTTTCCTCTTCTGCGGGTGCCGTTAAAGCTACCTCATCCTCGGCTTCTACGGCTGTTGCATCTTCAGCCATTCTCTACTCGCTTTTTTACCCTTTTTCTTTTTCGTCTTTCTTATCACCCAGATAAATATTAAGTTTATCTTCCATCAGCTTTGGATGTTCACCTTCCCTGATGGAAAGTATCCCTTCAAAAATAATATTCATATTGGTAATTTCTTCTTCATTCCGCCCTTGTAATTTATTGGCCATGGGAATAAAAAACAGATTGGCCAAGACTGCACCGTAAAATGTCGTAATCATGGCAACCGCCATTTTAGGACCGATAGATGACGGATCATCCAGGTTTGCCAGCATTTGCACCAGACCAATCAACGTTCCGATCATTCCAAACGCCGGGGCAAAGGTTCCCATATTTGAAAAAATATCAGACCCCATATCCAGTTTCTTTTTGGTCAGCGCCATCTTTTTTTGCATAATGGCCGCAATATCTGCTGTTTTTACACCATCAACTGTCATCTGAAGCGCCTGTGCAAGATATGGGTCACTGGTATTCTGAATATCGCCTTCAATGGAGAGCAGCCCCCCTTTTCTGGCCTTGTTCGATGTTTCAACAAGATTTGTAATAATCTCTTCTGGTGCCTGAATCTTAAACATAAAAATTTTTACAGCTGTCTTGAACACACTTAAAAAATCCGCTAAAGGATAAGCCACCATGGTAGCAGCAAGCGTACCACCCATTACAACTAGAATCGAGGGAATGTTCACAAACATCATGATACTGCCACCAAGCAAAATGGTACCAAGGACAAATCCCATGCCTGAAACAACACCGATAATCAAAGCTATATCCATATCTTAAGCCCTTATATAAACAGTTTCATCAACAGGGTACTCCCTGTCATATTTTTTGATCTTATCAATAGCATCCTGTGTAAGTAAAGTATTTACAGAAAAAAGTTTGGTCCCTGTATGAGTGAAAAGAGCAGTCCCGAGCGTCATACCAGGTTCAAGCTCATGTACGCCAATTCCCCTGACCTTATATGCGTCAGTCCCCATATGGAGGACTGCATATTTTTCAAGCCAGGCAACAATACTCGGATCCAGTCTTGTTCCTGAAAAAGATTCCAATTTTTCTAGAAATTTTTCAAGGGATGAAACATCCTTGTCATCTTTAAGCGCATCAAACACATCAGCTCCTGATAAAATCCTTGATAACAACGGGATATATTTCCTTTTCAGTCCGTCAGGTTTACCTGTTCCATCAGAATGCTCATTTAAATACCGAATAATGTCTGCACTGTTTTTTAATTCCGTGCAATTTGATAGAAGATCAGCCCCTTTAACCGCATAATGATTAAACAAATCTTTTTCATAATCGCTTTGTTGATCTTTTTCTTTTTGCAACGTTGTTTGCGGAATAAAAAGAAGTCCGACTTCATGTAACATAGCAGCTTTTCGAAGATCTTCCAACTTTTTTTCACTGAATTTGAGCTTTTTGCCAATAAATTCCACAATATGGGCAACCCTTTCACTGTGCCCTCTATTTTTTTCAACCCGGATTTTTACCAGATTGGCAAGAATATCACAAAACCCGTCTATATTTTTTATAAAAGCTTTTTTTGTTTCTTTTATATCTTTTTTTAAACGCTTGCGCTCTTTTGTCATTTGAGAAATCTGCTTCAGTGCATTATTCAGTGTGGACTTTTCTTCAAACAGATCTGTTTTTGTCTGTTTTAACTCGGTTTTAAATTTATCTGTATATGATGTGATTTTTTCTATTTTTTTTTCTTGTGAAAAAATCTTTTGGTTTGCGGATTTCAGCCGACGATAGACACAAAATTTTTCTTTCACTTCATCAATGAAGAAAGGTCTGACAAAAACATCATTGACTCCCTGCTGAGCAAAGGCCAATCGTTCTTCAGGGCCTGGATACTGGTTTAAAATCAGAAAAACGGCAGGTTTGAATGTTACATCCAGTTGAAACAACCGGGTGAAACCACCCTGCTGTATTTCTTCTTTTTCCACCTCAATCATAATCAGGTCGAAAGGGGTTGAACAGGCATAATCACAGGCCTTGTGAATATCCTTGCATTCCTTAAGGATAAAACCATTGGGTTTTGAAAACGCTGATAAATCAGCTCCAGTTTTTGAATCATAGATATAAAGTAAGGAAATAAACTCTTTATCCATAGGGATTTAGTCCATATTTGGTTTATTCAGAATAATCATTCATCCACCACTCATCCCAGCGTGTCTCCAGTATAGTTTCGGCCAGTTCCTTACCCATTTGTGTTTTCAATCTTTTCAAGATCACAGGCAGCCATGTTTCAGGTCCTTTTGACCCGATATCGCTGATTTTCTTTAATTCCAGGATAAACGACAGCTGATCAGCATCATTGGCAAGTTTTGCTTCTTTTGTTTCGCCCTTGTTAAATTCATCTATGAGATGTTTGATATCATTACCAAAGGAAAGGTGTTTTTTCAAATGAGAAATTGCCTTGGCTTCATCTACCTGTGAATATTTTTTTTCCACATAATTAAAATCTCCGGTTCTTGCCTCTGCAATATCATGCACCAATGCCATGGCTACCAGTTTTTCACCATCAATGTCCGTATCCATCTTTGCCATGGCAAAACAGATAAAGGCTGTCATAAAACTGTGTTCGGCAATACTCTCTTTTCCAGACCCTAGAAAAGCATACCCGGATCGGATAATATCCTTTAGTATTCTCACTTCAAATAGTAAATTGACAACCGGCTTCATTTTCAGTCCAATCCCATGATAATCGCAACAATTCTTGACTTTTTATAAAACAGGAGTTTAAATAAAGTCAAGAATTCAAGATTAAACCAATGCTTATCAGGAGGAATTATGCGAAACCATATCACATTGATTGCAGCTTTAATTTTGACTATTTGGGGGGTTGCATTTTGCTCAATTGGTTTTGCTCAAGATGATATAGAGTTCATACCAGGCGAAGACAATGGTTTTTACTACACCATTAAAAAGGGGGATACCCTGTGGGATTTATCCCAGAAATTTTACAACTCCCAATGGGACTGG
The DNA here is from genome assembly GCA_964343845.1 of uncultured Desulfobacula sp. Lineage (GTDB taxonomy): Bacteria > Desulfobacterota > Desulfobacteria > Desulfobacterales > Desulfobacteraceae > Desulfobacula. Next base: position 127,251 of record CAYFKW010000007.1, read on the forward strand.
CCAGGGCTGTGGGAAATGAATGATGACATTAAAAATCCACACTGGATTTATCCCGGTAAAAAAATTAAGATCTTTTTAAAGGAAAAGGGGAAACTCAAACCCATTGTTGTGCCAGTCAAAAAAGTAAAAAAAGAAGTGGTTGTGGAAAAGGTCAAGCCCTCTTTTTCGTTCTCGGAAATGGACAGCATCGGTTTTATTCGAGAGGATGCCCAGCCTTCTCTCGGGACGATTTTAAAAGAACAGGATGGCCATATGATGGCATCTACAGACGATATTGTTTATATCAAACCTTCAGACAGCCAGGCACTTGTTCCAGGTAAAACATATCACATTTTTAACACCAGCAAGGTGAAAGAAAAACTTGATGATAAAAAATTTTCAGGCTTAAAGCACCTGATAAAAGCACAGGTTAAAATTCTTGAACACAAAGATGCGTATGTAATAGGGCTGATTACCAAAGCATATCGAACCGTCTTTGAAAATGACATGATCATGGAGTATTATAAAAGAGATTCCATTCTAACCGTTGTCGAAGACCCTGAGCCCATCAATGCAAGAATTGTCTGTTCAGAAGACAACAATCTGATGATAAACGACTACCGGATCGCTTTTATCAACCTGGGAGAGGATACTGTAGAACCCGGGCAGATTTATTCTGTTTATAAGACAAACGAAGTTAAAGGTGACGCCAAATTGCCTTTTTTGAAAAAAGAGACCATGAAACTTGAAAATCTTGAAACAGGAAAGCTCATCGTTCTTCATACAGAAGATATTTCATCAACTGTTATGATTTTATCATCAAAATACGCTATACATCCTGATGATATAGTCAATTAATGGTATAAACGATCTGCCCTATACCTGATCCCAGGTAACCCTTAAAATTTCCTGGTACGTGGTTTGCCCTTTCAGCATTTTCCTGATACCATTCTGGCGCAGCAGGACAAGACCTTCTTCCATGGCTTTGTTCCTTAAGTCTTCCAGGCCTGCGTCACTCGAGGTCAACCGTTTAAGCGCTTCTGAATATGGCATAATTTCATAAATACCGGTTCTTCCCATATACCCGGTATTCCTGCATTTTACGCAGCCTTTTCCATGTTTCAATTTAATAGTTCCATCGGACTTGATCTTAAGTCCAAGCCCGGAGAGTTCTTTTGCGTCTATTTCAAACGCCTGGGCACAATGCGGACAAATTTTTCTCACCAGTCTCTGGGCGACAATCCCCACCAATGAGGAATGGATTAAATAGGGAGGGATTCCAAGGTCCAGCAATCTGAAGATAGTTGAGGCCGCATCATTTGTATGGAGTGTAGAAAGGACCAAATGCCCTGTTAATGCTGCCTGTACTGCTGCCTGTGCCGTTTCAAGGTCCCTTATTTCTCCCACCATTACGATGTCTGGATCCTGCCGGAGAATATTTCTTAAAACAGAACCGAACGTCACATCGATGGCCGGCTGCACTGCGATTTGATTAAATTCCTCATGTATCATTTCAATGGGATCTTCAATGGTTGTAATATTGACTTCTGGTGAAGACAACATCCGGAGGCTTGAATAGAGCGTCGTTGATTTACCAGACCCTGTTGGGCCGGTGACAAGAACAATACCAAACGGCATTGTAATCAGGCGTTTATATCTTTCAAAATCTTCCTTAAAAAAACCCAGCAGTTCTAAATCCTGAAACAGAACATCCGGATCCATGATTCTTAGCACCACTTTCTCTCCAAAAGCCACCGGGATAGTGGAGACCCTGATTTCAACTTCTGTCTCATCCTTCTCCATTTTGATCCGGCCGTCCTGCGGCCTTCTTTTTTCTGCCATATCGAGCCTGGAAAGCGTTTTGATCCTGCTGACCACGGCATTGTGAAGTTTTTTAGGCAGCTTATAAACAGTGTGAAGTACGCCATCGATCCTCATACGGACAAGACAGACATCTCGTTTGGGCTCAATATGGATATCACTTGCTTTCTGATCAAAAGAATAAGAGAACAGATGGTTGACAGCATTAACGATATGCTGATCTGTTGACGGCAATTCATCAAATGACTTCAAGCTGACAAACTGCTCCATATTACCAATATCAATCCCTTTTGTTGAAAAAAGGTCTTCTGCTGCAGAAATTGAGTGCCTGAAACCAAAAAACTCACTGATCAGCCGTTCGACATCAGATTTTGAACTGACAACGGTTTTCACCTTTAATTTTGACACCATTTCAACATCTTTGATCGCTTCATCATTAAACGGATCAGGTGTTGCAACAACCAGCTTGCCTTCTTCTACTTTTAAAGGAAGCAGTAAATGCTTTGCTGCAAATGATTTTGATATCATGCCTGTCACAACATTCAATTCCAGTTTCAACGGATCAATTTTTTTATAGGGAAACTTCCATGCATTTGCCAACACCTTGTAAATAAGGTCTTCATCTACTATTTTTGATGGTTGATCCTTTCTCTCAATTTTTAAATATAAAATAACATCAATAAAAGAGACAAGCGTTGACTGTTGATATTTTGATAACCGTTTTCCTATCTTTTTTGTCTCCTGCTTTAATAGAATATTCTTTACTCTATTTTCATTTTTTAAAAGATCCCTGGCCTGTTCTTTTGTAATCAATTTGTCAGCCAATAAGGCTTTACAAATATTCTGTGACGAGAATCTCTTATTTTTTTGATTCTGCATAAAAAGCGGTTTCCTGATAGGTTAAAGTTAATATCTGTTTTTTAATTTATATGAGGCGTAATGGAAATTGTAAAGCGAAAGTTTAAGAGATCGTTCAGAATCATTTGTTCAAATAATAGGTGTCCATTGTTTTCTTTTATGATAAAGAAAACATTTGAAAACTGATCAACCATTTTAAAGCATAGTTTAAAAAAATGACCTTCTCTATCGACACATCAAATAGATTAGTAACTTTTAAAGCCGGTACGGTTCTATTCTTATTATCACTTGGTTTTACTTTTGCTGAATTTATTGGTTTCATTATATTTGCGTTTCTGACACATGATCCGCCTGCCATGTCTGCCTTTGTCTATCTGGTATGGAGGATTTTTGATTTTTTACATTTTCAATCCCTAAGTTCAGGCGTCTTATGCTTTGCTGCAGGTGTATTGAATTCCATTCTCCAGTTTAACTTGTCTCTGTATAAAATGCTGTTTATTTCAACCGCCTTTGCAATTATTTTTTATGTATTTATTGTATACCAGCTAATTGACGATGGACTTATTTTAAAAAGCAATATTTTTATGTGACGGACACATTTCAAAACAGGATACAGTCTCTGGTAAGGCTCCCTGAAAAGATGTCAGCCGCACATACATTTAACCTGATCAATTTATTAAGGAAATCCTATGAATGAATTACAAATACCAGAAGGAATAAAAGATGACCCAGATGCGATAGAAATGATTCGCGTCTGGATAGGAAACAAAGATATCCAGGTGTCAATGTTATTAGGAATGTGGGAAGAAGCATCAAACTTTGATATAGATGAAAGAGAAGCATGGGGAGAACTGCTGGCTGATTTGATTCGTCACATTGCAAATGGGCTGACCCAGAGCCACGATTATAATACAGCTGCCTCTGAAAGGAGAATTGCCAATGCCCTGCTCACCCATTTAGGATATGGTGCCAATACCATTAAAGGCGAAATTCAAAAAAAGCGTTGATGTTTTAGTTCACAAAAGGGTGGCGCTGGGGAGATTTCATTTGGGGTGTCACGGGATTTTTGACAGGAGATCTGCTTCCTTTATCATCTGGATCCTGGCTTTTTTAATACCATGGTTTGAAATTTATTTTCACAACATTTTTAATCCTTGAATATAAGCTGAATTTTTACATAAGGACTGGTCGTTGACCTGTTTTAAACTGATATTAACCGCTGTTTTCTGGGGAGGAACCTTCATCACCGGGAAAATAATTGCCCCGGGTGTTGACCCTTATTCAGCAGCATTTTTAAGATTTCTAATTGCTTCTATCTGCCTGACCTGTTTAACCATAAAAATTGAGGGAAGTCTTCCAAAACTGACGGTAAACAAAATTTTCATTGTTTTTTTACTAGGATTTACAGGGGTGTTTTCCTATAACCTGTTTTTCTTTTCCGGGCTTAAATTTGTTCAGGCAAACCAGGCCTCTCTCATTATTGCGAACAACCCTATTTTCATCAGCCTGTGCTCTGCATTTTTTTTCAAAGAAAAATTAGGTTTTTACAAAATACTTGGACTTTTTGTCTCCGTAACAGGTGCTTTGATTGTCATTTCCAATGGAAATTTACCGGCCATATTTACCCTTGGTTTAGGAAAAGGCGAGCTTTTAATTTTTGGGTGTGTTGCCAGCTGGGTTGCCTATTCAATTCTGGGGAAACAGGCTATGAATGAGTTGTCTCCCATTGTTTCTGTCTGCTATTCATCCATTGCCGGGACCCTGCTTCTTTTCTTCCCTGCATTTTTTAAAGGTGTGTTTAAAAACATGACGGTTTATCAGCCGGTTGAATGGGCCTGTTTATTCTATCTTGGCTTTTTTGGTACTGTACTCGGCTTTCTATGGTATTATGAAGGTATCAAAAAAATCGGCCCTGTAAAAGCAGGTATCTTTATCAATTTTGTTCCTGTCAGCGCCATCATTTTAGCATTCATCTTTTTAAAGGAATCCATTACCGTCTCTTTATTCTTTGGTGCCATACTTGTCATTGCCGGTGTCTATTTGACCAATAATGCCGGATCCAAAGGCCGGTAAAAGATGATGGATAGAACACTGAATGGCGGAGGAGCTGTTTATCTTTAAACATTTAATTATAGAATTTGCCAGAAATATTTTCAGATACATTCGACAGTTGAAAGGGGTGTGATCTGTGCACTCTTCACAAAACGAAAAGCTTTATGGCAATCGTTATAACTCTAAATAAAAAAAATGCGTTAGTTGTCCTGTTGACAACTAACGCATTTTTTTTATTGCAAGACGGGTTTATTAATCTTCTTCGATTACAATAGCGTCTTCTTCACATACTTCTACGCAGCTTTCGCAGCCCATGCATTCTTCAGCGTTTACTGGAACGGATTTTTCATCTTCCATTTCAAAAACTTCTACTGGACATACGTCTACACATTCTTCGCAACCAACGCATTTCGCCTGGTCAACAATTGGGGTAAATGCCATCTTAATAGCCTCCTTAATAAATTAACATTGCCTATTATAAATTCATTTTTTACAAATATAATCTGTATAAAAAACGCTTTTATAACATCTGATTCATTAAAATCAAGTTTTTTGTCACTTTAATTCTATCAGACATACAGGTATCTGTTTATCTGACGCATTAAAAAGTGTATTTATTTCACTCCCTGAAAAAAAACTCACCTTTATCCGGCCTGAAGACGAACAGTCATCATTTACTAACGGAAAATGATTTTTCTGATAGTGTTTATCCTTCAGACCGTTGATTAAATATTCACAAAATTTATTCTGCCATTTGCTTTTATTTTCACATTCATTTTCATGCACTTTTATCGTATCGATGTCAAGGGCATTTACAACATCTTTACAATTAGATTCAATACAGCTGAAAACAGCATCACTGGTGGTGACGAAGAATGTGTCATTCTCATCAGATTTGAATTCTTTTATATGTGCTGCATATGTTGCCCAGGACTTAATCCTCTCACGGGTCATCATGCTTCCTGTATCTTTTTTCTCAGGGATTACCGTGCCACTATCCTCATCTAATTCCTTATCAAGTCCTCTTAACGTTGAGATAAGGTTGTGTTTGCTTTTATCGATATTTTTTAGTTCCAGGTCAATATCCTCATTCTGCTGATCCAGCATTTGGGCCATCTTTAAAAACAGCACTTCTCTGGATAGATCGTGTGCCTTCTCTGGTGTTCCATTGCTGCTGCCTTTCCTGGTTTTGAGCTGTGATTTGATCGCTGTTACGTCTGAATCACTTATAAAATATGGGTTTTCCTTAAACAGCAATTTCAGATTCTGCTCGTTTCCCTTATGGATGTCAGCCCACTTCATGTATTCCTGTATTTTTTGTTCAATTGATTCCATCTCATCGGTTAATAAAAAGACAGGATCAATCTTCCCTTTTTTTATAAACTTTTCCACCTGCGGCTGATGCGCACTGTCCGAATTGATGGGCAGGTACTGCACTGTTGGAAAAAAAGCCAGAAGGGTTTTCATTTGATCTTTGGTCATATACGTAAATGGAAAAAATAAAAATCGATTCACCATATCTATACCTTTTTGTCATGCACACTGATGCCTAATTTAATGAGTTGTTTTCTAATCTTGTCTGCCATTTCCCAATCTTTTTGTTCTCTTGCATGTTCCCTTTTCTGCATAAGGCTCTGAATCTTCTTGGAATACGCCTTTGTTTTGCCGATTTTAAAAATCTTTAGAACAGAATCAACCTCTTTAAAACATTTTATGATCTTTTGGGCACTTTCAGGGTCAATCTTGTTTTGATTAATAAGACCGTTTATTTTCTTCACATGTGCCAGTAAAGAAGAGATCACGCCGGAAATTTTTAAATCGTCCTCCATTGACTGAACAAATGCTGATTTAATATCATATATAAGCTGGTCAATCTCATCAAAATTCCTGCCGGCCTTAATCACACTCAGTGTGCTCAAACACCGGTTAATCTTGTTCAATGTGTATTGTGCCTGTTTCAGCGATTGATCTGACAGGACAAGTGTTTTTCTATAATGGTTGGATATCAGCCAGAATCGAATGGTGTTCAGTTCCCAGCCCTGGTTTGAAAGGATTTCAATGGTAATATCTTCGATTTTATCTTCATTTAAAGACCCGTCATAATGGACAGGGTCGCAGTGAAGCCAGTACTTTGCAAGGGTTGCCCCTTTTGCCGCTTTTGCAATAGCCACTTCATTTTCATGATGCGGGAATATAAGCTCCCGGCTGCCGGTTTGAATATCAAAATTATTCCCTAAAAATTTCATCGCCATGGCAGTACACTGCAAATGAAGAGAAGGACGGACATTGCCCCATTGAGTCTTGACACCGACACCTCGTTTAAGTTCTGAAAGGCGGACTCTTTTTAATAAGGTAAAATCTTTTGGGTTTCTTTTTTCATATTCATCAAGATCAACAGTGGCACCCAATTTTATTTTTTCCAGATTTACATTTGAAAATTCACCATATTCCGGGAGGCTTCCAATATCAAAATACAATGAATGCAGCTTCTCATATGCATGCTTCTTTGACTGAAGCTGTCGGACCATTTCTATCATTTCTTCAAAATGTTCTGATACTTTTGGATAGGCTTCTGCTGCCCGGATATTCAGTTTTTTTAAATCTGATTTAAAATAGTCAATATAATTCTGAGTGAATTCAGAAAGCTTTACACCGGCATCATGTGATCCCTGTATGGTTTTGTCGTCATAATCTGTAATATTCACAATATGATTTACAGGAATGTGATGATATTCGATATATCTTATCAACAGATCTGTAAATGCGTATCGCCGAAGCTGGCCGACATTGAGCCTTTCATGAACTGTTGGTCCACAGGTATAAACAGATACCTTGTCCGTATCATAGGGTGTAAACGACACTTTGGATTTTGAGAATGTGTTATATAAGGACAGTGCAATCGGCTTTTCCACTGAAAAAAGAGGCGTAGACAGATATCGTTCCCCGCTGTCCGGCAAAATGACAACAATAACACCTTTTTTAATTTTTTTGGCCTCATCAATGGCGGCTGCCATGGCTGCGCCACTGCTCATGCCGACAAACAATCCCTCTTTTTTAGCCAGCTGCCGGGCGGTTTCAAATGCAATATCATCATGAATATTTACTTTATCATCTAACCTTCCTTTGTCCATTATCTCGGGTGTGTAGGACTCCTTCATGTTTTTCAGGCCCTGAATTTTATGCCCCAGATACGGTTCTGCACAAACGATTCTGATATCTTTATTGTATTCTTTTAAATATCTTGAAAGGCCCATGAGGGTTCCACTGGTTCCAACGGTTGCAACCAGGGAGGTAATTTCCCCTTTGGTCTGCTGGATAATCTCAGGTCCGGTGGTTTCATAGTGTGCCCTCCAGTTGGCATCATTATTAAACTGATCTGCAAGAAAATATTTATCCGGATTTTCCCTGGCAAGCCTGTATGCTTCTTCTATCGCCCCATCAGAGCCTAAATGCCCTGGTGTTAAAATAATCTGAGCCCCTCTGGCGCGTAAAATACTTTTCCGCTCTTCACTTGCATTTTCAGCCATTGTCAATGCAATGTTATACCCTTTCACAGCACAGATCATTGCCAGACCGATACCTGTATTTCCACTGGTTGCCTCAATAACGGTTTTTTCTTTGGTCAGTTCACCGTTTTTTTCTGCATCATTGATCATATAACGCGCTGCACGGTCTTTTCTAGATCCCCCAGGATTCATATATTCCAGTTTGGCAAATATCTTTACCCCCTTAACTGGATTTATTTTCCTGATTTCAATAATCGGGGTATTCCCAATGGAATCAATAATCGAATATGTCATTTTTATTTACCTTCTGCCATAGTGAACCATCCTGTCTACCACCCTTAACTGGCCTTATGCTGTTAACATAAAGGTTGACTTTTAAAGTATAAAATGGCTTTATACAGTAATTTTAATCGATGTGCAATTTTTTACTGGAAAGAACATGCCCTGTTTGGTCCGACAAAAGTATCTGCCGTTTATAGCCGTTGTTAATTTCTTGGTTATGCTTGTCTTTACCATAGCCGGTGCGGGCGCAAAAACTGTCCTGGATTCTCCTCAGGAAGTTTCCTGGCACATTTCAGCACAGGTTGTAACTTTTGACAACAAAAGAAAGCTGTATATTGCAGAAGACAATGTCATTATCACTGGTGGAAAAACAAGACTTGAGGCTGATTATGTCGAGTTTTCAAACAAAACCAAGGATGCGTTTGCCCGGGGAAATGTTCTTTTAATTTCTGGTGAAGATTCCATTTCCTGCAATGCGATGAACATCAATCTGGCCACGCAGACTGGAACGATTAAAAAAGGAGCCATTTTCATACAGGAAAACAATTTCTATATTCATGGAGAAAATATCCGGAAGACAGGTGAATTCACATACAGCATGGATAAAGGGTCTATCACATCCTGTGCCGGTGATAATCCCGACTGGAAAATTACCGGGAAAAAAATTAATGTTACCATTGAAGGGTACGGCACTGCAAGGCATGCTGTTTTATGGGCAAGAAAAGTCCCTGCGCTTTACACCCCATACTTGGCATTCCCTGTTCAAACAAAACGCAAGTCAGGGTTCTTAACCCCAAGTGCCACCTCTTCTGACCGAAAAGGCTTTGAGATCGAACAACCCTTTTTCTGGGCGATATCAAGAAACACGGATGCAACGTTTTATGCAGACTATATGTCAGACAGGGGCACGAAGGGGGCTGCTGAATATCGATATATACTCGACAATAAATCAAAGGGCGCCATATTCATCGATTATCTTAAAGATGACAAGATTGATGACGGTACAAGCGGTTCAAAAAATTACAGCTATGCCGGTACTCCCCAGAGAACCAATGATAATCGATTCTGGTTCAGGATGAAACATAACCAGGCGCTTTCAAATGGATTTACTGCCAAACTGGATCTTGATGTGGTGAGTGATGAAGATTATCTCCTGGAATTTAAAGACGGGTTTACCGGGTATACTGAAACAAAAAAACATTTTGAAAAACAATTTGGCCGGAGTCTTGATGAATACAATGACACGACCCGGAAGAATTGGTTTAACCTTAACAAAACCTGGTCTTACTACGCTTTTAATGTTGATGCCCTGTGGTTTGACAATGTAAATGCAAGAAAACAGGACACAGCAGACACAACCCTGCAAACCCTGCCAAGCATTCAATTTAATGCATCGAAACAAAAAGTTGGCAGTTCAGCCTTTTACTATACGGTTGACTCAGACATCAGCTCTTTTTATAGAAAAGATACGACTTCTACGCTGGTAAAAGGTCAGCGCACCGATATATATCCCAGAGTATACTGGCCGATGAAACTGGCAAAAGTTTTTCATTTTGAACCCTCTGTGGGTGTTAGAGAAACTGTCTGGCATACCAGTGATTTTACAGATATTCATGGGAATGATGATAATTTCAGGACAAGAGAAATGTTTGATCTTGGTGCAGAATTATCAACAAAATTAATAAAAATTTTTCATTCGAAAAATAAATCTTCAAGCAAGCTCAAACATGAATTTGTTCCTAAGCTAGACTATTCGTTTACACCCAGTGTGTCTCAAGACGACTTACCTTCCTTTGATTCTGTGGATCGAATCGAAAAAGAAAATATTATTACACTGTCTCTGACAAACTATTTTACATCTAAAAAAACCATTAAAACACAAAAAGGGGAAGAAGCTGTTTATAACGATCTGGCCTATGTCAAACTCTATCAAAGCTATGATATTAAAAAAGAAAGAGATGATGAAAAAGAACCTTTTTCTGACATCTCGCTTGAAAGTGAATTCAATCCTCACAAATTCTTCAGTCTGGATCTAGATGTTGACTGGTCACCCTATAACAGTCATTTTAAAACAATAAATGTGGGGAATACGCTTCAGGACAACAGAGGGGATTCTTTAAGAACAGAATATCGCTATACAAGCAGTGTTTCACATACAGTGTATTCGAGACTTACCATTGCCATAACCGACAGGCTGAGTACATTTTACTCCATTGAAAAAAATCTTGAAGAAAACACTATCGTAGAAACGCAGGCCGGTATTTCCTACAAAAAATCCTGCTGGCATTTTGACTTAGTCGTCTCAGATTCTGACGATGACTTAAGTATTACCTTTCTAATAAACCTTGTTGGAATCGGAGAATTTGGCACATAATGATTGAGCGCTTGAACTGGTTTGCTCTTTTAACAAGAAGTAACTTCGAGCAAACCGTTTATACCAGTATGGTTAAAAAGAAGGTTGAAGCCTTTTTGCCGAAAATAAAGAAAAAAAGCCGGCGGAAGGACAGAAATCTGATGATTGAAATTCCACTGTTCCCAGGTTACATTTTTGTTAAAACAGGTCTGGCGCCTGCAAGCCAGTTACATATTTTAAAAACCACAGGAGCAGTCAGACTATTGGGGAATCAATCCGGACCAGTTCCCGTACCACAATCACAAGTTGAATCTTTGAAAATCATGACCAGTTCCAATATGGACCTGATCACAGGTGCAAATATCCGTTTGGAAAAAGGAGATCCGGTCATTATTATAGAAGGCCCCATGGCAGGTGTAACTGGAGAATTCACAAGATATAAAGGCAAAGGCCGTGTTGTGATAAAAATAGATGCGCTCGGGCAATATGCAGGTGTGGAAGTACAAGAGGATATGATCGAAAAAGTCCCAGGGTTATTGGCATAACTCCTTGACTTTTTATCAAATTTTATTTAAACCTTTAAAAAAAAATCAGATTTTTATTATTAAAAAACAAAAGAGGTAGCATGAATAAACTTGAATTAATCTCGACATTGAAAGAAAGAGCCAATCTCACAAAATCTGAGGCTGCAGACGTCATTAAAATTTTCTTTGACTCTCTTTCCGACTCGTTTACAAATGGAGAACGCGTTGAAATAAGAGGATTTTGCAGTTTTCACATTAAAGAATATAAAAGCTATACAGGCCGAAATCCAAAAACCGGCCAAAAAGTGACCATTCCCCCGAAACGACTACCATTTTTCAAATGCGGCAAAGAGCTAAAGGAGCGGGTGGATTATTAAAAAATGGTTATTGATCAAACCATGTCTGATTTTGATCAAACGCAATACCAAAAAAAAACAATCAAAGAATTAGACCATATCATTCAGACAAAAAAAATTCCAAATGCCCTTCTTTTCACCGGCAACGACAATACCGGCAGAAAAGAAGCGGCATTTTACTTTGCAAAAGGCTGCAACTGCCTGGAGAATGCAGTCCATAACTGTTCATGTAAGTCCTGCCGCAAAATAGATGCAGACGCGCATCCTGATATGGTGAGCATCGGGATTAAAAAAGGGAAAAAAATTATCTCTATTTCACAGATCCGTGAACTTGGGGTAACCCTTTCTTCCAAACCGAACGAGGCAGTATTCAGGATGGTCCTTATTTTAAATTCAGACAAAATGAACATGCAGGCTCAGAACGCTGTTTTGAAACTGCTTGAAGAACCCCCTGAAAACACATTTTTTGTTCTTATTGCAAATAAAGTCTCTACCCTTCTGCCCACGATTCTGTCACGGTGTCGAAAAATTAAATTTAGGCCGCTAACTGATCCTGTAATTGAGCACTTTCTGATGCATGATTTCAAAATAGATGAAACACTTGCTCACATAACATCAAAAACAGCAAACTCAAATTTGAAAAAAGCGTTATTATATCTGAATATAGATCGCGATACAGACAGTGTAAATTGGATTAAAAGAAGAAAATGGTTACTGAAAACCTTTGCAGCAATGATCCAGGCAGCCCCTCCTGGCCAAAGGTTATCAAAAGGATTGATACTTTCAGAGAAAATATGCGCTGCGCCTGACCTTGTTGATGATTCAATGGCAGTGGTTAAAACTTTTTTAAGAGACCTTGCCATCTATAGATTTCATCCAAAAAAAATAGTTAATCTTGATTTTTTTGATACTTTTAAAGATATTAATCAAAGGACAGAACAACATACTTTTTTAGAATGGATGAGTGTTTTTTTTGAAACTGAAAAAAAATTAGCGTCAAACTGCGCGCTCAGATTAACCTTAGACAATTTTTTCCTCAAAATTGCAGGTAACAAAGGAACGTTGATTTATGATTAAAGTTGCTGGTGTTAAATTCAAAACAGCAGGTAAAATATATGATTTCAAAAGTGATGCGTTTGTCTTAAAAGAAGGGGATCCGGTCATTGTTGAAACCGAACAGGGACTGGGGTTCGGTAAGATTGCCATTCCCCCTGTTGAAATTGAAAAAACGGATAAAAAGCTTAAGCAGATTGTCCGCATTGCGACAAAAGAAGACTTCTTGAGAAGAGAAGAAATTAAAAAGCTTGAAAAAAGAGCCTTTGACTTTTGCATTCAGTGCATCAATGATTTGGAACTGTTAATGAACCTGTTTAGTGTTGAAAGTACATTTGACAGGAACAAACTGACCTTTTTCTATACAGCTGACGGCCGGATTGATTTTCGAGAACTCATCAAACTTCTGGTAAAAGAATTCAGTATTCGTATTGAAATGCGCCAGGTAGGCATCCGAAACCTTTCTAAACACTGCGGTGGTATTGGCAAATGCGGCAGAGAGCTTTGCTGCTCATCTTTTATGCACACATTTGAACCTGTTTCCATTAAAATGGCAAAAGAACAGGGACTGTCATTAAACCCAACAAAAATTTCAGGTGTGTGTGGCCGGTTAATGTGCTGTCTGACTTTTGAGAATGAAACATACAAAAACCTTAAACGGAAAATGCCCAAACTTGGGAAAACCATCAAAATTGAAGAAGGCAAAGGAAAAGTGATTCGGCAGAATGTGTTAAAAGAAAGTATTACAATCCGATTAGAAGATAAAACTGAAATTGAAAAATCCATACAACAACTTGATAAACTAAAAATAGGATCACCAAAATAATGACGACCAAAAATCAATTTTTCACCACCCCAATATATTATGTAAATGCAAAGCCTCATTTGGGGCATGCGTATACCTCTATTGCTGTTGATGTTGCCACCCGGTTCAAGCAGATGGATGAATATGACACGTTTTTCCTGACAGGAACAGATGAGCACGGAGATAAAATCGTTCAGGCAGCAGAGAAACAAAAGACAACGCCAAAAGAATATGCAGACAGGATCAGCAAACTTTTTCAGGATTTACTGCCGGTCTTACATATTAAAAACAACCAGTTTATACGGACCACAAACCCGGATCACATTAAGGTGGTCAAAATGGTTCTTTCCAAAATTTATGATTCCGGGGATATTTATTTTTCAAGCTATGAAGGGCTGTATTGTTTCGGGTGTGAACGGTTTTATCAGGAAAGAGAACTTGAAGATGGGAAATGCCCTGATCATGGTGTTGAACCGCAAACCATAAAAGAATCCAACTATTTTTTTAAGATGAGCAAATACCAGGAATGGCTGATTGATCATATTAAAACCAATCCTGATTTTATACGACCCAGACAATATAAAACAGAACTTTTATCTTTTTTAAAGGAACCATTGGAAGATCTTTGTATTTCAAGACCAAAATCCAGGTTAACATGGGGTATCACACTGCCCTTTGATGAAAACTACGTTACCTATGTCTGGTTTGATGCGCTTGTAAATTATATTTCAGCCCTGGGGTACCCAGATGGAGAACTGTTTAAAAAATTCTGGCCTGGAACCCGTCATTTTGTTGCAAAAGATATTATTAAGCCGCATGGAATTTACTGGCCGATCATGCTGAAAGCCGCGGGCATACAAATTTATAACGGGCTGAATGTTCATGGTTTCTGGAATGTTAAAGGCAGTAAGATGTCAAAAAGTATTGGCAATGTAACAGATCCAATTGACGTCACTAGAGAATATGGCGTTGATGCGTTCAGGTATTTTCTGATGCGGGAAATGGTGTTTGGTCTGGATGCCAACTTTACAGAAGAAACGATTATCTCAAGAATCAATTCAGACCTTGCCAATGATCTGGGAAATGTTTTCTCAAGAGTTCTTTCCATGAATCACCGATATTTCAAAGGTGAAGTAAGAGAAGCAGACCCTGATATTGAAAAGGATAAATCCCTGTCATTGGAAACAGATGCAAAAATTGCCATTGGAACATTCAGGCAGGCCATGGCAGTGTGTGAATTTCACAAGGGTGTTTCAGCGATCTGGCAGTTTATCAGCGCCATGAATAAATATATTGATACGAATGAACCCTGGGCTCTGGCAAAAGACACTGCCAATGATCCCATCCTTGCAACGGTGCTATATAACCTGATAGAGGGTTTGCGCGTTGTCTCCTGCTTGATATATCCAATCATGCCGCAGACATCTCTTACCATGCAGACAACGTTACACATCGCAAAGAAAAACAATGGATATTATACCTTGGATGAAACAGCTGTCTGGGGCCAAATCAAAAAAGGTGCTAAAATCGACAAGCCGGACAGCTTATTCCCGCGGATCCAAATTGCTGCACCCAGTAAAACAAAAGCAGAAAAACCTGAAGAAGGCGGCATAAAGGCCAGACCGTTCAAGCCTAAGTTAAAAAAGGAAATCACCATTGATGATTTTGCAAAGGTTGACCTTAGAACCGGCACGATTGTAGCGGCTGAAAAAATTGAGAAATCCAATCGGCTTTTAAAGCTCAAAGTCGATCTTGGTGCTGAGACACGGCAGATCATTGCAGGGATTGCAAAAGATTATACAACCAAAGAAATTATTGGCAGACAGGTCATTGTCGTTGCAAACCTGAAACAAGCCAAACTAATGGGCGAAATATCACAGGGCATGATCCTCGCAGCCAGTAATAAAAAGAGACTTGTGCTTTCCGGATTTGATAAAGACATTGCCCCTGGCAACCCTGTAAAATGATAACAACATATGGTTATAAGAAAAAAAGAAAACTCCTGGCGGGATTTTCAATCTGAATATATTGTAAAAAAAAGGAAAAAAGACCTTTCTTTAAAGCTGATAAAATTCATCGCAGGATTATTGGTTGTTCTTCTTTTGGCTGCAGGGGTCGGAATTTACAGATATAAGACTTCCTCAATAAAAACGATTGCGCAGCACCTTGAATCTTCAGCGGTGGACCCTGCTTCTGAAAAAGAATCAAAAACGCAATTTCAGCTGTCTAAAAGTCAACTGCACCAGATTTTGAGGAACACTGAATTTACAAAAACGGATAAAAATATCTTTTTTGTGGACACGCCTGAAGAAAGTTATAAAATTACGACCAGTATCGATATTTATCTTCAGGATTTTTTATTATCTCTAATGTCCCGTGCTAAAGGACTTAAACGCGGCAAACCGCAACGAATCGCGATTGTAGTGATGGAAGCAGATTCAGGTAAAATTCTCGGTATGACAGGCTTTGACCTTGGAGACCCGCAAACCAATCCATGTACTGACGCAAACTACCCCGCTGCGAGTATATTTAAAATTGTCACCGCTGCAGCAGCTGTTGAAAGTCTTGGGTATACCCCTCAGACACAATTGTATTTCAACGGGAATAAATATACGCTCTACAAACGACAGCTAAAAGATGTCAAAAACAAATATTCGTATAAAATTTCTTTTGCAAGGGCATTTGCAGAGTCTGTAAATCCTGTTTTCGGTAAAATTGGTAAAAATTATCTTGGAAAAGAAAAGCTAGAGTCCTATGCAGATGCATTTGGTTTCAACCAGGTGATAGACTCTGAGCTGCCATTTGTATCTGGTTCATTTGAAACAAACAGCAGCGAATATCACCTGGCAGAGCTGGGATGCGGATTTAATACAGATACAACCATTTCACCCCTGTTTGGTGCAATGCTGACGGCTGCTGTCATCAACGCTGGTGATCTTATGCTGCCCAGTATTGTAGAACATGTTACAAGAACAGATGGAGAAATTATTTACAAAAGCAAAAAATCAACATATAAATCAGCAATACGTCCTAAAACAGCAACAACAATGATTCAGCTAATGGAAAAAACCATTAAAAGGGGAACGGCAAGAAAATCTTTTAGAAGTGCTTCAAAAGATGCTATTCTTTCAAAACTGATTATTGGCGGGAAAACTGGATCGCTTTATAACAGGGAGCATACTGTTAAATACGACTGGTTTACCGGCTTTGGAAAAGAAAAAAACGGGGAGAAAAAAATTGCCCTGTCGATTGTTGTCGGCCATAGAAAATATATCGGGACAAGAGCGACCACTTATGCAAAGATGATTTTAAAAAAGTATTTTAAGCAGAATGAAATGACAGCGAAACTATAAACGTATACATTTTATAAGGTGATGGAGGGAAAAAATGATCCGGCACAGGATACCTTTTTTAAACACGGTTTTTGATTGGCTGAAAAAAATAGTTCCAGTCCACATTGAAATTGGGTCATCCATACAAACAGCCAGACAAAATTCTGTTATATTGTTTCCACATCAGCCAAATATTCTTTCATGTGGAATTTCTGCATTTGTTGCCTTTAAAAGCGAAATCAGTGATCAGCGCTACAGCCTCAAAAAGATCCAGGAAATGGTCCAGTCTCTTCAGAAAAGAAATTGGGATGAAAAGGACCTTTTAAAAACAAAGAATATCTCAAAAGAGTATCTGGGCGGTGACGATTTTCTGGATCAGCTGTTTGAGATTTGCCAGGGACTCAAATTAGAAAAAATTTTTACAAAACTCTTTTTTGATAAAAGCAAAAGAAAACTGCTGTCTTCCATTATTGCTGATCTGGATCAATTGATCGGCAATCAGGCATCTGCCTATAAAAAGGGGAAATCAAACCTTTCATCAGGTGATGCCGGAATTGTCTCCCATCGTTTTGAAAAGCTTCAGGATATCTGCTGGTGTCTGAAGAAAGAAATTCTGGAAAATATCAGTGCTATAAGCAATCTTGCATTAGGTCTTGAAAACTCAAAAAGTTTCAAAGAACTCACCATTTTTAAAAGAATCAATGCTGTGTTAAACAGTATCGACCGTCTTGAAGTAAGAGGCAGAGATTCTGCCGGGGTCTCTGTTATTTTTACCTTTACCAAACAAGAATTTGAAAATTTCAGAGAAAGCCTGATCAAAGCGGGACTGTCAGAGCGGCTGAAACAGAGGACAAACCACCTTGTTCTCTCAAACAATAGTATTACCATCAATGACACGTTCCCAGACAATGGTGAGCATCTTGTTACCATTTCTTTTGTTTACAAATTTGCGGCTGAAATTGGTTCTCTTGGGGATAATGTTGCGTTTATCAGAAGTCAGATTAAAAATGACCTGATGCTTCAATTGCTTTCCAAGTTCGATTGTGTTTCAAATTCAGTATCTGCTCATACCAGGTGGGCATCCATAGGCGATATTACAGTTGCCAACTGCCATCCCCAGGATAATACCCCCACAGATAAAGAGATTGGAAAAACAGGTATTATCCATGTCTGCTTAAATGGTGATATTGACAATTACCTTGAATTAAAAACAGATTATGAAGCGCGGTATGATAAAATTCACGAAAACATTAATACAGATACAAAGCTGATCCCGCTGCAGATTGAGCATTATCTCAAACTCAACCATTCGATTGAAGAAGCCTTCAGGCTGGCTGTTAATGATTTTGAAGGGTCTCATGCTATCAGCATGCATACGGATCTTGCACCCGGCAAACTATTTCTTGGTCAGAAAGGAAGCGGACAGGCCGTGTTTGTAGGAATTGCAGAAGACCACTATATTGCAGCCTCTGAACTTTACGGCATCGTGGAAGAAACACAAAATTATATCAAGCTCAATGGCGAAGAAAAAGGGCAGATCGTTATTCTAGACCAACACTCATGTGGCGGGGTGTCCGGTATAAAATCATTCTACTACGACAGCACCCCAATTGTCATTGACGAACGTCAGTTACTTTCAAGCCAGATCACATCCCGGGATATAGACCGACAGAATTTCCCCCATTATTTTCTAAAAGAAATATCTGAAGCACCCGGCTCTGTTGAAAAAACACTGGAAAACAAATTCAAGTTATCTGCCGGAACAAATCTATTCACCACAAGCCTTGACAGAAAAGTCATTCCAAAAGCGCTGGAAAAAGATTTAAAAGACCATAAAATCAATAAAGTCTTTTTCATTGGCCAGGGAACTGCCGGAATTGCCGCTCAAGGGTGCGCAGATCTGTTAAATTACTATATCGGTGATAAAAATATTGAGATCCGGGCATTAAAATCTTCTGAACTCTCAGGATTCAGTATTGTTGACGAAGAAACATCAAAGGACACAATGGCCAATACCCTTGTTGTGGCAATCAGTCAATCGGGCACAACCACAGATACCAATCGGACCGTTGATATGGTAAAAGCCTGCGGTGCAAAAACACTTTGTATTGTGAACAGAAGAGATTCTGATCTGACGTTTAAAACAGATGGTGTTTTGTACACAAGTTCCGGCAGAGATATTGAAATGTCTGTTGCATCAACAAAGGCATTTTACTCCCAGATTACTGCCGGTGCTATCCTGGGCCTTCATATTGCAGGCATTGTCAAAACAAAATCTGATGAATTTATTACAGAACAAATTAATGAAATAATGACACTTCCTGAAAAAATGAGAACTATTCTGGAGATGAAAGATCAGATCAAGGCATCCGCATTTCAGCTTGCCGTGTCAAAAAATTATTGGGCCACTGTCGGTTCGGGTGCCAATAAAACCTCTGCCGATGAAATCAGGATCAAGCTCAGCGAATTGTGTTATAAAACCCTTTCATCTGATTTTATTGAAGACAAAAAGCATATTGACCTTTCCAGCGAACCCCTGATTATCGTTTGTGCCGCTGGTACCAGGGAAAGCGTACTCGGAGATATTATTAAAGATACGGCCATCTTCCATGCCCATAAAGCCACACCTGTTGTTATAACTACAGAGGGGGAAGACCGGTTTGACCTTTATGCAAAAGACGTCTTCAAGATCCCTGAGACACAGGAACATTTCGCCCCTGTGCTGAATACGCTTGTCGGCCACATATGGGGATACTATGCCGCACTCTCCATCAATGAAGGTTCCAAATTTATGTATGACGGCCGGGCAGAGATACAGGATCTCCTGGAAGAGTACACATCCATGGGACATGATGTGTATGAGGTCCTTTTAGAAAAAAACTTCAGGGAAACCATTGCGCAGTTTTATAATAAATTTTCAAAGAAACGACGGCAGGGGGGATTCCCTGCTGCGCTGGGGCTGGATAATGTTGCCAACATTACCCTGCTCCTGAAATATTTATCCGGCAGGCTGCCGGTATCTGACTTTGAGATAGATTTTGAAACCAAGGGTACGCCGACCAACATGCTCGACACCTTTTTTGAGAATATTGGAACTGCAATTAATACAATGGCAAGGCCTGTAGATGCCATTAAACATCAGGCAAAAACAGTGACGGTCGGCACCAGCAGAATCAGTGAAAAATTTGAAGGACTTATTTTTGATGAACTCAACATCAACGAGATTCAAATCTCTCAGATTACCAATAAGAATGTATTGGTCATTAAAAATCTTCAGGAAGTAATTTCATCCGTCAACGGGGGCTTTTTATACCAGATATCAGGTTTAAGCCTTCTGGGTGATGTCTCAAGGGAGACAAAAATAAAAATTATAAACAAAACAGGAAAACTGAAGAAAGAAAGTTCCAGAGTAGAGACAGATCATCGGCTTAAAGGAACCAAAAATATCATTGTCAGAGAAGGCAATGTCTATATAGGAAAAGGCAGGAAAGACAATAAAAACATACTGGTTATTCCGATTATTTCTTCCAACCCTGCCACACCGAACATTATTGAGTATATTTTATCCTTGAATATTAACTTTAAATCAACAGATGATGTTCCGCTGTTAAAAAAGATTAAAGCATTGGGTGGCAAATACAATCGACTTAAAGACTGGATTCTTGAAAGTGACAATTTCCAATGGGATGATCGATATCTGAACCTGGTGGATGTTGAAACACTTTTTGGGAATACTGCAGAAAAGGTAGTTGAAAAAATTATTAAAAAAATAAAGTAGAAAGCTGAGCTATTGTCCGACTATAAAAAAGAACTGATGTATCGGTATCTCATCGTTCTGACCATTTGTTCCACCGCAGGCCTTCAGTGCTGGCGCACTCTTTTTGACAATTTTAGTGTGAATGTTGTCGGACTGGACGGGAATCACATTGGCGCCCTCCAGTCTGTCCGTGAAATCCCTGGATTCCTGGCCTTGCTGGTTACCTATGTCATTTTATTTATTAAGGAACACAAGCTGTCTGCTCTATCCATCGTGTTTTTGGGTGCCGGTGTATTTTTAACAGGGTTTATGCCCAGTTTTTCAGGTCTTATTTTCACGACCATGATCATGAGTTTTGGGTTTCATTATTATGAAACCACGAATCAATCTTTAACTCTTCAATATTTTGATACACACACCTCACCTGTTGTTTTCAGCATCCAGCGCAGCTATGCTGCTGCAGCCAACATCGCAGTGGGGGGTCTTATTTTTGTCATTGCGCCCTTTTTCAGCTACAAGGCAATGTTCATCCTGTTTGGTACAGCGATTATTGCCTGCGGTATCTGGGCGTTTACAAAAGACCCGGTTAAAAAAGGCATCGCTCCTCAAAAAAAACAGCTGGTTTTTAAAAAAAAATACTGGCTATTTTATTTTTTAACTTTCATGGCAGGTGCGCGACGGCAGATTTTTATTGCGTTTGCTGTATTCTTACTCGTAAAAAAATTTGATTTCACTGTTCAGCACATTACCATACTTTTTCTACTGAACAACATCATCAATTTTTTTATAAACCCGCTCATCGGGAAGTTTATTATCAGATTTGGTGAAAGGCGGCTTCTTTCAATTGAGTATTTCTTTCTTGTTTTAATTTTTACCTTATATGCCTTTGTTGATTCAAAACTGATTGTTGGGATTTTATACATTTTTGATCATATCTTTTTTAATTTTGCCACAGGAATTAAAACCTATTTCCAGAAAATTGCTGAGCCTGAAGACATTGCACCGAGTGCCGCAGTTGGGTTTACCATCAATCATATTGCTGCTGTGGTTTTACCTGTGATCGGCGGGCTGTTATGGATGGTAGACTATAAAATACCATTTCTTGCAGGCGCATTTTTCAGTTTTATCTCCCTGTGTCTGGTTCAGTTTATCAAAACAAAATAGACTAGTTACCAGGCATACAAAAAATCACTTTTGTTAATTTGACGTCCCAGGCGGAGATAAATTAGACACCATTTTCTCTGGTTTTATTTTTTGCAGCAGTGTGATAGAAAATTTAGTCCCTTTACCTTTATCAGAATCAACATAGATCTGGCCGCCATGCCCTTTGATAATGCCATAAACAACAGAAAGCCCCAGCCCCACGCCTTTACCCTTCTTTTTTGTCGTAAAAAAGGGTTCAAAAATCTTGGACACAGCACTTTGCGGAATGCCGACACCTGTATCGCAGATCTCAAGCCCTATGGCCTTGTCTTTTGGTTTGGAAAATGTTCTGATGGTAAGACGTTTTCTTGATGCTTTGGACATACTCTCAACTGCATTGGATATCAGGTTCATCACCACCTGTTTGAGCTGATCTTCAGAACCGCTGATCAAAGGCAGGTTACGTTCAAGTTCCTCTATGACTCTTATTCTATTAATTTTCAATAGATTGGAGTTTAAGATCAAAGTCTGTTCGATCAGATCGTTCATGTCAAACTTAATGACTTCGATTTTTGACTGACGTGCAAATACCAGCAGGTTGCTGACAATACGACCGATTCGCCGGGTTTCTGTTTCCATCAGGCCCAGATATTGTCGAAACAGATCCAATTCATCCTGCTTGATTTCATCTTCTTTTAATATCCGTTTGGACAACATGACTAAATTTAATATGCCGGCCACAGGATTATTAATTTCATGCACCACAGAAGAAGACAATTTCCCCAGTGATGCCATTTTATCCTGGTGAAGCAGCCTTTCATGGGTCTCTTTCAATTGCTGTGTACGCTGTTCCACCATTTTTACCAGATAATCCTGCGTCTGTTTTTCATCTGCTTTCCGTTTGGTAATATCCCTGCTGATTTCTATGAATTTAGAAATTTTACCCTTTTTCTCCCAAATCGGGAAAATGGTTAATTCAGTGTACATGGGCTTTCCGTCCACACCAAGACGAATCAGTTCTGTCTGGCAATGCCGTTTTTCCCGGACCACTTTTTCCAGCGGACAGTTTTCATGACAATTGCTGCTCTTAGCAACAGCTTCCCTGAACACATTAAAGCATTTTCTCCCTATCACGTCCTCTCTTTTGTAGCTCATTCGTTTTAAAAACGCATCATTGGCTTCTAAAATGACCCGGTCGGGGGAAATGATCAAAATAAAATCCTGGATGCCATCTAAAATGGTATTCATTTCTATATCAGGAAGCTTCAAGACATCATCCTTTATGCTAGGGTAAGTAAAAATTACTTTACAAAAAAAATTTAACACAGGATCTGTCAAGGGTGCAAGGAATAGTTCATTTTAGATCCCGGTCATATATAAGAATGATAGATCCTGCCCCTGCAAATATTTCATCTCTTTACACAAACACCCATAAATAAGGGAAACCAAATTGTCCTTTCATATATCTGTTGTATGGGAAATTCTTCTTGACAGCGGTTACACTGTTTAAAACAGGAGGATAAAAACAGCTTAAAATGCAGCAGGCTTTTGGCAAATACAACAGCTGTTGAAAAATAAGATTGGCCTGTAGAAAAATCCAACATACCAGTAAAAAGCCTGAAAACAGGTCTTTTCAACACAATCTACCGCTTATATAAAAATTGTCCTGTTGGAAAATACAACGGTTTCAAATTTTCAATACGTTTCCCGATAAAATCAGGAACTTACCGTAACTCATTGTAAATAAAAGAAATTTTAAATTAATTTTATTACAGAAACAAATGGCATCCTTTTTGCTCCATATAGATTTACAAAAAGACAAAAAATATAAGAATGAATAGTTTACATTAAAAAAGAAAACCAAAAAAAAGGAGACAAAAAATGACTCAAGCACTGAATCCCCAACCAACCAAACAAGAGTATGCAAGAACTGAAACTTTATGGAAAGCTGGAAAAGATAAAACAGCTCGCCCCTGTATCTGGATGCAGGCTGGTGTTGTCTCCAAGAAAAACTGCACCAATTACTATGACTGTACAACCTGTAAATATGACGCAGCCATGAGCAAGCAGGCTGCAGCAGGAAAGCATATTTCCTGGCAGGATGCATTAAGAAATCGAGACAGCAAAGACAGAACTTGCCGTCACGCGCTTACCGGCAGAGCAGATTTCAGAACCTGCCCGATGAACTATAACTGCTATAAATGTGATTTTGACCAACTGGTGGAAGATACGTTGTCTCCGGGCTCAGGTCACGCAGGGCTTGAAATGAAAGATGTAAAAGGGTTTAAAATTCCCAACGGCTACTTTTTCCACTCCGGTCATACCTGGAGCTGCATAGACAGCGGCGGCTTCATCCGCGTGGGAATGGATGATTTCGCATTTAAGGTGCTGGGAGGACCTGACGGATTTGACCTTCCGTTAACCGGACAGGAATTAAACCAGGATAAAGCAGGCTGGGGGATCAAACGAGACCAGAATCTTGCAGATATCCTCTCTCCTGTAAATGGCGTGATCACAAAAGTAAATCAGAATGTAAAGAATCCGGAAGAAGCCCCCTATCAGGATGGATGGCTGTTCACTGTGCACAATTCCGATCTAAAAAGTGCTGTTAAAAAACTGATGGCAGATAATGACAGCGAAGAATGGCTTGATGGCGAAGTCACCACCCTTGAAGGAATGATAGAAAATGTTGCAGGACCGTTGAGCGCAGATGGTGGTGTTTTAACCAGGGATGTTTACGGCAACCTTCCATCACTGGGATGGAATAACCTTACCAATACTTTTCTTAGAACTTAATGGCTGTTTTAATAAAAGGGATGCTTCCGATGAATACCACATTGAAACTTAGAACCGCACCTGACTGCTACTGGAAACAGGCAGGTGTGGTTAAGGAGAAAAAGTGTTTCAAAGACTTTCTATGCAATGGGTGTCGGTTTGAGAGAGCAATGAACAGGGTATGCCTCGCCAATGAAAAGCTTAAAAGACAAGGGCTTCCTTTAAAGGGAAAGACTGCGGGGTTTGAGTTCTGGAAAGATCGCCTCCGGAAAAAACCACTGGCCAAAAGACCCTGTATTCATCATATGAAAGGTCATATTGAATTTAAAAACTGTCCGAAATCATACCATTGTATTGATTGTGAATTTGATCAATATTTCCATGATCAGTTTAAAGTCAATGCTGTTTTAAAACCTGTAAACTTTGATGATATTAATGGTGTCTCACTGCCAATGGGATACTATCTTCATTCAGGGCACGCCTGGATTAAAATTGAAGATCAGGGAATGGTCCGTATCGGCATTGATGATTTTGCCTGCAGGCTGCTGGGTGAATTTGATAATTTTTCATCGCCTTTAATGGGAGAAAGACTGGTGCAGGGAAAACCTGCCTTTACGCTCTCGAGACAAGGCCATGATGTATCCTTTTTGTCTCCGGTCAGCGGGGTTATTACAGAAATCAACCCGCATATCCGGAAAAGCCCCGGAACGATCAATCAGGCACCTTATACAGATGGGTGGGTATTTATCCTTTACTGTCCGAATTTGAAACAAGAGTTGAAACAACTCATGTTTATGGATAGCTGCAAAGGCTTCATGGGGAAACAGGTAAAACAGCTGTATGATTTCCTTGAAGAAGAGACCCAGATGAAAGCAGCAGACGGTGGTGCGCTGGTATCGGATCTTTATGGCAATCTTCCCGGCGTTTCCTGGGATACACTCCTGGAAAAATTTATCCCCCAAGAGCAGTAATGCTGTCGGAAAGGAGGACGGTGCAATATCGGCAGAACCTGTCTGATTTTTGATCAACGTCCTCAATTTTCCGACAATAGTGCATAATACACAGCTCATCTTCACAATGACGAAGATCAAATGTATGCCCCAGTTCGTGTGCTGCTTCCTTAATAATTCGATTGCGGCCTTCATCCATTGATCCGGTGTCGGGGAAAGAAATCAATCTTGATATGGAAATAATACTGGTCCTTCCGTTGAGCTGGGCCTCTCCATATACATGGGTTAATATGGGAATGAATAAATCTTCTTTTGTTATGGCCAGGATCTTCACACAGGAGTCTGGAACTCTTGTCTCCAGTTCATCTAAAATCTGTGTGGAATAATACTGATTGCGCTTCTCATCATAGGCGAATTCGATATCTTCCAGCAGGGGGTCAACTTTTGTGACATACCCAAAAATAGTCTGGATGCTTTCAGCAACAGCATTATTGATCCAGGAGGGAATATCCCCCACAGGTGAAATAATAATTTCGGATTGGCTCATGCGCCCTGGGCCTGATGTCTAATCATTCTAATCTGGTTTTAATTCATATCGTTTAATTTTATTGTATAAGGTCGATCTATCAATCCCAAGTATGGTTGAACTCTTGGAAATATTCCAACTGGTCTGATTCAAAATTTTCATAATATGCTGTTTTTCCATATCATTTAATGAAAAATATCTGGTCTGCACGTCCGCTTCCTGCGAAGAACCAATGGGGAGATCATAAGGAGTGATGGTCCTGGTCTTGCATACCACCACGGCCCGTTCAATTGCATTTGACAACTCCCGGACATTTCCAGGCCACTCATACAACATCAATTCGTCCATGGCATCCCGGCTGATCCTTTCCACTCCCCTGTTCACCTCTTGTGTAAATTTATTTAAAAAATGCTCAGATAAAAGTGGTATGTCTTCTTTTCGCTCCCTTAATGGCGGCATTGTAAATGAAATTACATTGAGGCGGTAATATAAATCTTCTCTAAACGTCCGGTCTTTAATGGCCTGTTCCAAATCCCTGTTGGTTGCCGCAACAACCCTGAAGTCTGCCGTTAACGGCTGTGTT
Organism: uncultured Desulfobacula sp.; assembly: GCA_964343845.1. GTDB lineage: Bacteria > Desulfobacterota > Desulfobacteria > Desulfobacterales > Desulfobacteraceae > Desulfobacula. Next base: position 153,906 of record CAYFKW010000007.1, read on the forward strand.
CCGCCCACTTTATAAAATATCTTGTCTTCCAGGACTTGAAGCAGATCAATCTGCATTCTCATGCTGATTTCACCAATTTCGTCCAGGAAAAGCGTGCCGCCGGATGCCAGTTCCAACCGGCCTTTCCGGGTTTCTTTGGCATCTGTAAATGCCCCTTTTCGGTGACCGAAAAGTTCACTTTCCATAATATGCTTGGGGATTGCACCACAATTCACACTGACAAACGGACCATCCATAACAATGCTGTTGGAATGAATGGCCTTTGCAGCCAGTCCTTTTCCTGACCCTGTTTCACCGGTGATTAATACGGAAGAATCTACATCCCGGATATCCTCGATCAGTCTGAATATTTCCTGCATGGGCTTTGACTGCCCGATCATGCTCTCGAATCGAGTTCTCTCCTGGTACTCTTCTTTTAAAAAGACATTCTCTTTTTTCCTTGCCCGGTGATCGACCAGTTTTTTAATCAAAACGCCCAGTTCATCTGGATCAAACGGTTTTAGAATGTAGTCATATGCATGGGATTTCATGGCCTGCACAGCAGATGGAACAGATCCAAATGCAGTGATCATCACGACATCAATATCAGGGTAGTCATCCTTAACATGGTTTAAGACATCCAGTCCGCTGATACCGTCCATTTGAATGTCCAAAAGCATGATATCAAAACTCTCTATTTTTAATATCTCCAGCGCTTCTTCCCCGCTTGCCACGGTGCTAATGTTGTATCCATCCCGTCTCAACCAGCCAGCAAGAGATTCACGGATTACCAGCTCATCATCTACAACCAGAATCCTGACCTGTCCCATATCTGTCTCCTTTTAAGATTTATCACGATGGGGTAACACACATCCCAGATCTATGACACTTTTTATTTGGTATATCAACGATACAGTATTAACGTTTCCTCGGGGTGACGCAGCCGAGGTGTCTGTTCCCCAAGTCTGTAACCCAATGCCACAAGAACTGCAACCTCAACCTTTTTTTTATCAATGTTCAGAATTTTTTCAACTTTATCTTTTTCAAATCCTTCCATTGGACATGAATCAATGCCGAGTGATGCAGCCGCTGTCATGATATTGGCCAATGCAATATAGCATTGTTTCGAACACCACGCATAGGTGTCCATTCGTGGGAAAACCTCTGTTTCCATATACCATTTATATTTTTCTACATATGCAAGGGTTGCTTCCTCAGGTAAATTACGCCGCATAAACATGTCTTTCACATATGGATGCGAGGGGGCAACCAGTTCAGGCCTGGCCAGGATAACAACAACATGGCTGGCCTCTGTCACCTGTGGCTGATCCCAGCAGGCAGGACGAACCTTCTGCCGGATTTCACCTGATTCAAGAACCATAAACTGCCACGCTTCCATGCCAAAAGAGCTGGGTGATAAACAGGCGGCTTTCAGGATGGTGTCAAGATCCTGCTTTGATATTCTCTTTTCAGGATTAAATTTCTTACAGGCATGACGAAATGTTAAGGCTTCAATAACTGCATTCATTTATATCACCTCTATTTCAATTAGACTTTCTTTAAAACGCCCTGAGTATAAAAAATTTCCAGCAGAAACAAAAGAAATTATTAACACAACTTCGAATTTAACATCATTCTGTGAATTGACCCCATAAAATAACGCATGGCAGGATCTTCAAAAGGGGCTGGATCAGTAACATTTTCATGACCTGATTTACCCTGCTCCTTTTTACAGACCAGTTATAATAAATGGCGGCTGTCGGCTTTAATCAAAAAGTTATTTTGACAAACTCCATAAATAGGTATATTTGTTAAAGTTAGTTTTCAGAAAGAAAATTTATATTTTTTTTTGTAAATATCAATTTTCAGAGTAATTTTTACTGCAAATTAAATATTTTTTACTTCACCCGCCTCTGACGAGGGTAAAAAACAGATGCAAGGAGAGAAACAGGTTATGTCATCGCTCAACAAGACGTTTTTTTTTGACAGACATTTAACACTAGGTGCAACAATGGTCGATTTTGGCGGTTGGGATATGCCGTTGCAATATAAAACCGGTGTTATCCAGGAACATTTAAGCACGCGCAGACGAGCCGGGCTTTTTGATGTATCGCACATGGGCAGATTTATCATCAGTGGTAAAGATGCCCTGCCCTTTCTTCAATTTGTTTTAACAAACAATGCAGAAGCACTTGAGGTCGGCCAGAGCCAATACACAATTATTGCTGATAAAGATGGATATGCCATTGATGATGCCTATTTATACCGTTTCTTTCCAGACAGTTACCTCCTGGTTGTCAATGCCTCCAACCGGGAAAAAGACTGGAACCATTTTATTGATCAGTCAAGCAGCTTTAAAAATGTTTTCATAAAAGATCAAACATTTAATTTAGGGATGCTCAGCCTCCAGGGTCCCTTATCCAAAAAAATAATGGGCACTGTGATCGACTCAGGTACACTGCCCATCCCGCTGAGGAACAGCTTGAGCCAGGTTGTTATTTCCGGCGCAGATATCCTCATTGCAAGGACAGGCTATACTGGCGACCCTTTAGGATTTGAACTGTTTATGGACAAAAAGGATGCCGTTAAAATCTGGGATCTCCTCATTGAACAGAATGCCAGCCCCATTGGATTAGGTGCAAGAGACACCTTGAGACTTGAAGCCTGCCTGCCGTTATACGGCCATGAATTTGGCAAAGACCCTGCCCAGAATCCAATTCCCATTTTTGCATGTCCGCTTGCAAAATTTGCAGTGAGTTTTGCACCTCAAAAAGGCAGCTTTATCGGAGAAACAGCCTTAAAAAATCAGTTCAATGCCTTAACCCGTATCACAAATTTCAACTATGCCAACATTGAGGCACTGCCAAGACTCATCATGCCGGTCGCCATCAGCGGCAGGGGAATAGCACGTGAGGGGTATGAAGTATTAAAGGATGGGACCCCTGTTGGATTTATCACAAGTGGGACCATGGTTCCTTTCTGGACAACTGAAGGGGAAGGCATTGCGTCTGCATTTACTGAAAAAGAAGATAAACGCGCCATTGCAATGGCCCTGCTGGATGCAGATGTTGTCCTGGGTGACAAACTTGACATTAAAATCAGGAAAAAAACAGCCAGTGCGATTGTAGTCCCCTATCATATGAGAGCCGAAGCTCCCCCCAATGCCCGAGCCATTAAGTGGGATCAGCTTGGCTTTTCTTCCCTTCCCGGAAGAGAACAGCATCCCCCCTCTTCATCAGCGTCTTTGATGTCATCACTGATTAAAAAGGCGGTTGAGAATACCACCTGGCGTCAAAAAGAATGTATGAACCTGATCCCTTCTGAACAAACCCCTTCTTCTTTTTCAAAAATGTTATCTATTATGGACCCTTCAGGCAGATATGCAGAACATAAAAAGGTAAAAGCCTTTTACGACCAGGATGTATTTTATTACCAGGGGACACAGTTTATCAGTGACGTAGAAACATTATTGAAAAAAGAATTTCAAAAGTTTCTAGGGTGCTGCTGCATTGAAAGCAGGGTCATATCAGGTCAAATGGCAAACACGGCTGTGTTCAGTGCCATTGTTGACTATACCAACCGTACAGACAGAAAAAGTGAGCAGCGAAGAATCGGTAAAATTATGAACCACCATATTCTAAATGGCGGTCACTTAAGTGCACAGCCAATGGGAGCGCTCCGAGACTTTGTCGCCAGAGACCCCAAAACTGAAAAACCTGCTGTGATCAATTTTCCTGTTTGCGATGACAACCCTTACAAAATTGATGTGCCTGCCTGTGTGAAACTCATAGACATTCACAAACCAGAACTCATTATTTTTGGGAAAAGCATGACAATTTATCCAGAGCCTGTGGCCCAAATAAGAGAAATAATCGATTCAGCCAACCTGGATACCATCCTCATGTATGATATGGCGCATGTATTAGGACTTGCAGGCCCCTATTTCCAGGAGCCGTTCAAGGAAGGGGCAGATGTCGTCACAGGATCCACACATAAAACCTTTTTTGGTACCCAGCGGGGTATCATTGCCGGCAATGATACTGTTGAAGATTTAAGGTATCCGTTATGGGAAGCTATTGAACGAAGGGCGTTCCCGGGAAGTGTCAGCAATCACCACCTGGGAACCATGTTGGGGCTGCTTGCCTCAGCATATGAGATGAATCACTTTAAGGACGACTACCAGAAACAGGTGATTGCCAATGCACGGGCATTTGCTGTATCACTTTCTGACCTTGGAATAAAGGTTGCAGGAGAGAAAAAAGATGGCTTCACCCATACCCATCAGGTCATTGTCAATGTAGGATATTCAAAAGGGCCTGAAGTGGCCGATTTTCTGGAAAGAAACAATATCATTGTCAACTACCAGGCAACTCCGGAAGAAGAAGGATTCACTGCATCCGGCTCCTTGCGGATGGGCGTGTCTGAAATGACCCGTTTTGGGATGAAAGAAAAAGATTTTCAAACCCTGGCCCAGTTGATCTGTGATGCAGTTAAAGGAAAAAGAAGGGTTAAACAGGACATTATTTCACTCAGAAAAAAATTCTTGAACCTGCAGTATTGTTTTGACACCGCTGACCATCTTATCAGCTTGATGGAACAGCTCCATGCACTGGTTTAAATCGACTGTTCTTTCTCATCTGGAGGAATAAATAGTTCTTATCTGCGAAAACCACTAAAGAATTTGGTTTAATAGCTTCAGGTAACTATCAAAACAAATAAAAAAATGCAGCCGTAATTATACTAATATGGCCTCACCCTTCAATATTAATAATGGCCCGAACTCTCAATCCTTTTTGTTAGGGAAGAAGAATTATAGCATTAGTGTTAACTGTCAGCATATTCTCAAAAACAATTACGTTTGCATAAATCAATTTTCTATAGTATTTTTCAAGTACAGTAAAATTATCTTATCAAAAATAGAAACTCTAAATTTGAAATGAATATCTGGCAAAAAATCTTTAAAAGTGTGTCCTGTAATCAAATATTTACCCTAACAATTTGTTTGTTTTGTATTTTGAATATTTCCCCTATTCTCGCTCAGAATATCACCTTAGATAGATCAAATAGTTATAGGGTATTGATTTTGCATTCCTACCATGATGGTTTTACATGGTCAGACAGTGTCACAGAAGGAATCCGGTCTGTCTTCAACCAGTATTCCAATGAAGTTGAACTTAAAATAGAGTATTTAGACACACGATTTTTAGCGTCTGATGAATATTTCATGGATGTCAAAGATGCTATTAAAACGAAATATAAAAATAAAAAAATAGATGTGATTATTTCCTGTGATGATCATGCCTTAAACTTCCTTAAAACGCATGGTAAGGATATATTTTCCGACACGCCAATCGTTTTCTGTAGTGTTAGTGGATATAACCCTGAGATGCGATCAAAATTTAATTTGACAGGACTTCAAGAAACCCTCGATATTATTGGGACTATGAATTTAGCACTCCGATTGCATCCACAAACGAAAGAGATTGCAGTTATCTTAGATAGGAGTCGGACTGGCAGTAAATTACGTGAAAAAACACAAAAGGCATTAAATAAACTTTCAGGAAATATTCAAATTCGTTATTTAGATGATCTTACACCTGAAAAACTTAAGACAAAACTGCCACAATTGTCTAAAAATACCATTGTATTATTATTTATTTTTCGCCAAGACGAATTGGGACGTGCTTTTTCCCATGAACAGATATTAGAGAACCTTCATAATTTTTGCCCTGTTCCCATATATTCAGTTTGGCAATTTTATTTAGATCACGGAATAATCGGTGGGAATTTAGTCAATGGTAATGAAGAAGGCCGAATGGCAGCACAGTTAGCTCTGCGCATATTGAATGGTGAAAGTCCCAAAGCGATACCATTGGGTGCCAGCCCTATAAGAACGATGTTTGATTACAATATACTTCTTAAATTTGATGTTGACCTGAATGAGCTTCCAGATGATGCTATTGTGATTAATAAACCAATTTCATTTTATCAGCAGAACAAAATATTGATTTGGGGTACAGTAACTATATTTATACTTCTCACTATTGCGCTCTTGAGTTTGCTATTTGGATTAATAAATTCACGTAAAGCTAAAAAAGAAGTACAAAAGAGTGAAAGAAAATTCAGAACACTCTTTGAATCCTCTATGGATGCTATTTTAATTTTAGATCCTCGAAAAGGTTTTTTAGATTGTAACCCTGCAACACTCAATTTGTTTGGAGTAGACCCAAAAAGTATGTTCTTTGATTTATCATCTAGTGACCTATCCCCTGAGCACCAGCCAGATGGAATTTTATCAGCTGTAAAAGCCTCAAATATGATCAAGAAGGCTTTAGAAAAGGGCTCAAATCTATTTGAATGGCGGCATAAACGAATAACAGGAGAAGAATTTGATACAAGCATATTACTGACTCGGATTGAAATAGATGATCGCCCAGTTCTCTTAGGAACAATCAGGGATATATCAACTATCAAACAGGCTCAAGAAGTAATGATACAATCAGAAAAAATGATGTCAGTTGGTGGTCTTGCTGCTGGAATGGCCCATGAGGTTAACAATCCTTTAGCCGGTATAATGCAGAATGCTGAAGTAATGGTAAGAAGGTTAACAGATACAGAACTACAAACGAATATCACCGTCGCTGAGGAAATGGGCTTAAAAATGGAAGATATTAGGTCTTTTATGGAAAAAAGAGATGTTTTAAAGATGACAACCGCGATAAAAGAATCTGGTATTAGAATGGCAAAAACAATAGAAAACATGCTTGGCTTTGCCCGAAAAAGTGATGCCGAAGTTTCCTCTCATTCAATTACTGATCTTTTAGATAAAACAATACAAATAGCCGGCACTGACTTTGATTTAAAAAAACATTATGATTTCAAAAGTATCAAAATTGAAAAAAGGTATGACGATGTTCCAATGATTCTTTGTGAAGCGCCAAAATTACAACAGGTTTTTCTAAATATTTTGAAAAATGGATCACAAGCAATGCAAGAAGCTGGAACTAAAAATCCGAGATTTCTCTTAAAAGTGTGGTTGGACGAGATCACACAAATGGTTTGTGTTGTGATTAAAGACAATGGCCCTGGTATGGGTAAAGATATTCAGAAAAGGATATTTGAACCCTTTTTTACTACAAAGGGGGTTGGAGTTGGAACTGGTCTTGGGTTAAGCGTATCGTATTTTATTATTACAGAAGACCATAAAGGGCAAATTGAAGTCACCTCTGAACCTGGTAATGGAGCCCAATTTACTATCCGGCTTAATGCATAAAATGTGTTTCTTTTCTTTTGTCGTATAACTTTTCACTCTCTTTCCGAGCTTCCCCATTTGAGAAAAAATATCCGAGATTTCAAGGTCAATAATAATCCTATTTTTCATTTCAAGAACATCGCAAGTGCCTGCAGCAATAGATGACGATATTAAGATTCAAAATTTTAAGGATATTAGATTACTTCGTGAAAACGGTAAAATTCTAACCGTATTTGGCTCTGCACCAAATAGATTTCTTCAGGAACAAGGTGGTTTGCTGGTATACGATGATGGGGGAGTCTCACTCAAAACTATTAAAGATGTTGAAGCACAAGCGAGGTCGTTTTGCATTTTATCATGATCTTGGATTACACCATACAATTAACAGAGAGGGGTTGGATAACGAAGTTAAAATTCTTCCCATATCATTTTCAACATACTCCCATTATGCGGCATTTTCTAAAAGCGCTCCCGAAGAAATAATCCAAAAAATTAAATATAGTGGCGAATTAATAAAGATACACAGAAAATATTATTTTCAAAAACAATTTGAATATCGGAGTTTTTCTCGATTATAAGGTTTTCTATCTTGATATTGATATAGTCTTTCCTAAATGATCCCCAGATATAAAATCCCCCATAGGCTGCCCCTGTTAAACCAGTGATGATATCTTTAAGATACCAAAAATATACATGACTTAACTCTCAATGGAGTCTGGTTTTTCTTATGGAAGAATCATTAGTTTCGGTCTTACTGGAAATTTTTAATCTTAATGTTTTTCCCCATCAGAAAGGTTTTATTCTATTGACCTCACCTTTAATGGGAGACAAAAAATCAAAGGGAATGAAAAACAGGTCCAAAGCTATTTACAACTGCAGAATACCATTTGCTGGTAAGCGAAATTTTTTTCCCAATATTATATAAAAAATGTAACAATCTGTACTGATCGGAATACTCTTTGAAAAAATCATTTTTTGATAATATACTGATATCATTAATTTTTTTTATTAGCTGTAAAAGAGACTACGTGATGGTATGAGTTTTGCAGAATTAGTAGAAAAGTCCTTTTTAGGGAGGTCAGTTTTAATCATCCTGTAAAATAATCAAGAAAGGGGTAAATATGAGAAAAATTTTTAAATTATACAGATTAGCTGCATTGGCAGCATGTTTGGGGATGCTGTTTATTTCAGGCTGTGCTTACCAACATAAGGTAGACAGAGCCCAAATAATGAACAAATTAAGAGTTGCGACTGTTATTTCCAATGAAAATCAGGGTGATACGGCTTTAGCATACACGGAAGATCAATCAGCAAGTTTCTATCTTGTTCACGAGTCGGGTGCCATTCAAAATATTGAATGTGATGGTGAAACTGGTGACTGTAAAGGAAGCTGGAGGTGGCTTACCCTATGGAATGATTCTGCGGAACTTGATGAATTCAACCATACCAGTCCAAATGTGAAACAAATTATCGATAAGATTTATGCAACAAGGGGAAGTGTACTTTATTTGCCTGAACTGAACCGCTTCGCGGAAGTAGTTGTCTCCACCATCGTGCTCTATTCAACA
>CAYFKW010000008.1:0-28145 GCA_964343845.1 uncultured Desulfobacula sp.
CGCAAAATCAACCGGATCTGTTATTGGAAAGTTGTGCTGACAATCTCTTGGTACGATTATCTATGCATTCAAATGCTTATATTTTTCAAGATATCGGACCGGCATATTCAATGCATCCCTTCTGAAAGGCTCTGCCAGAACTTCTTCTCCCCCCTGTACGATCGCATTGATAACGGCAGGCTTATCAGATGATATTGCTTCTTTTACTGCATCACCGACCTGATCGGGATGATCAATTTTGATTCCTATTGCCCCCATGTTTTCAGCAAGCAGCGCATAATCAGGATTATCCGGCAGGTTTGCACCGACAAACCGGTTGTCATAAAAATCAATCTGATTCTTCTTTTCTGCTCCCCATTCATAGTTTGTTGCAACGATCGCAACAACAGGAATATTTTCGCGCACAGCCGTCATGACTTCCTGAATCCCGCTGATGCCATATGCACCATCACCCTGAAATGCAATGACCGGGGCATCTGGCTTGGCAACTTTACACCCCAGTGCTGCGCCATATGCAAAACCGCAATTCCCCCAGGACAATGCTGAAATGTGCTGACGAACACCTTCAAATTTCAGGTAGCCATTTATCATGGAAGAATTGTTACCAATATCAGTTGTCACAATCGTGTCTTTTGGAAGTACTTTTGTCCATTCAGCATGAAACCGCCGGGGGTGCATGGGTGAGGACTGATCAGATGCGTTCCATTCTTTCATCTCTTTGTCCCATATTTGAATCTGATTTTTGACATCCTGTAAAACTGATTCATTCTTTTTCAACTCCGGCATCATTGTTTGAACATGCTTGAGCAGATATCGGGCAAACTCTTTGACATTTCCCACACTGTAAACATCCGCTCTTTTTGAGAGACCAAGCACATGGATATTAGTGTCACACTGGATAAGCCTGGCTGTTTCCGGCCAATAGTCAATATCATACTGCGGCAGTGTCCCAAATGGTCCAAGCCGGGTACCCAATGCTATGATCAGGTCTGCTTTCTTTAATATCCGCATGGCTGCCTTGGAGCCGCAATACCCGATGGGCCCACATGCCAGTTCATGGCTCGCCGGGAATGTATCGTTATGAAGATAGGTATTAACAACAGGTGCTGTGATATATTCTGCAAGTGCCTTGACTTCATCAATTGCATCTGCCTGGGAAACGCCTCCGCCTGCAACGATCACCGGATAGTTTGAATTCTTAATCAGCATTGCCGCAGCTTCGATATCATCCAGTCCTCCAGGTCCCCTGGATATAACCGGTGTTTTATAAATATCAGCTTCCCATACACCATAAAAATACTCCCGGGGTATGTTCAATTGCGCCGGACCGTTTAAATTCTTGGCCATGTAAAAGCACCTGCGGCTTAATTCTGCCATGCGTGATCCATTGGGAACCCTTACCTGATAAACAGAAGATTTTTCAAACATCGGCATCTGATCTAATTCCTGGAATCCACCATTGCCAATACCAAGGGAACCTGTTTCCGGTGTAATTGCTACCACAGGAGAATGTGCCCAGTACGCTGCGGTTAAGGCCGAAACAAAATTCGCTGCCCCAGGACCATTCTGCGCAATACAGACCTGTGGTTTCCCCGTCACTCTGGCAAAACCATCGGCTGCATGACAGGCGGCCTGTTCATGGGCGACCGGTATAAACCTTATGCCGGCCGCAGGAAACAGATCCAAAGCATCCATATAGGCAGACCCAACAATCCCAAATACATTTTCAACCTCTTCTGCCACCAAAGTTTCCACAAGCGCTTCGCTGGGGGTCATTTTCTGTCTCGCCATATCATTACTCCTCTTTCCTGTAATTTATAATTCCTTTTTAAACTGCCGGGTCATCACATGTTCATACAATATGGGAGATATCCTTGATAATATGTATCCAATTTTTCCCATAAGGGTGAGAATCAGAATCGATTTTTTCTTTACAATTCCGTTTATAATTTGACGTGCCACATTCTCCGGCGTATCTTCTTTACCGATTTTGGTCTGTTCACGGACAGTGATATTCCCATTTTCTCCCAACGCTCTTTTCTGCAGATTGGTTTTAATAAAACCAGGGCAGACAATCATCACATGCACTCCTTTATGCCTGAGCTCACACCGTAAAGATGTAAACAAACCATGCAGTGCATGTTTGCTGGCACTGTACCCTGTCCTTCCCAGCAATGGCGCAACCCCTGCTATTGACTCATTCACAACGATGGTGCCATTTGTCTGGATCAGGGATTCCAGCGCTGCTTTTGTACAGTACAAAGACCCATAAAAGTTGACATCCATTACTTTTTTAAAAACAGTTACATCTGTTTTCTCAAACAATCCTCTCTGGGTAATCCCTGCATTATTAAACAAAATGTCAATCCTGCCAAACTCATTTAAAACATTTTGAACTGCGCTTTCACATGCTGTCTTGCTTGTTACATCACATTTTAAGGTAAAAATTTTGTGACCATGATCTGAAAAACGTTTCTGCTGCATCTCAAGGGATGGACCATCCATATCCAGCATCGCAATCCTGGTACCCTGTTTTACGAGCTCCCAGCAGGTGGCAAGACCGATGCCGGATGCACCACCTGTTACGATGGCAGCTTTATTTTTAAAAAAATTTTTATACATGATTCAGGATATTGAATTCATTTCATTTTGCGGCAATTTTTTTAAATTGAAAATCACTGAGGTGATAAGCCCCGCAATAATATGCCATGTCCCCCACCAGGCAACAAGAACTGCCATGCCGCCCAGCCCGTCAAAAAAACCAAATACAAGTACCAGACCCAACGCTGAATTTTGTATACCGACTTCAATGCAAACTGCCCGGCAGTCTCTTTCTTTTAACTGAAATATTTTACCAGACCAATAGCCGATATTTAACGCCATTGCATTGTGGATAAGCACAGCCAACATAATAATGCCGATAGAGTTTAGAAAATTCTGCCAGTTCGCAGCCAGCGCCCCACAAATAATAACCATAAGAAAAACCAGAGAAAATATTTTAAACGGTCTTTTGATTTTCTGGACAACATCAGGGAAATAATGACCAATGGACATTCCAGCAATAAGGGGGATGCCTAAAATCATAAACACAGTGATAAACACATCCATCGGGTTTAAGCTGACCTGCTTTAAAATGGCTGCAGTGCTTGGATTCAGGCTGCCCCAGAAAGACAGGTTAAAGGGCGTCATAATAATGGCTGCAACAGTAGAAATTGCTGTCATGGTGATGGAGACAGCACTGTTTCCATTTGAAAGATAGGTAATCAGGTTGGAAACATTCCCGCCCGGACAGGCAGCCACCAGCATCATCCCAAGTGCGATGGATGGATGGGGTTTGATTGCCAGGACCAATAAAAATGTCAATGCAGGCAGGAGAATAAATTGAGCTATGAGTCCTATAACCGGTGCCTTTGGGCGTATAATAATTCTTTTGAAATCTTCAATCTTCAGCTCAAATGCAACTCCCAGCATCATCAGACCGATCGCCATATTAATAATAGCGATACCTGTGGAATTCAGGTTGAGCCGAATTTCATCAATCATTGCAGGGTCCATCATCATCCCCCTTTTTCATTCCTTATATTGCATGATAATTAAGCTTTATATGCACCGACATTTGCCAGCATTGTGCTTGCCGGGCTGACAGTTGTTGGATCTGTCATCACATTGATGCAGCAAACTTTTTTTGAAGCGAACGCTTCTTTCAGTACAGGCCTGATATCCTTTGGATCTTCAACTAAAAAGCCTTTACCGCCAATGGCTTCTACCATCTTATGGTAATCCACCTTTCCAATAAATGTCCCGTCTTCTATCGCATGACCAATACGCAGTTCCTGGCTGTGCCGGATCATTCCCCAGCCGAGATCATTGGAAATCACCACAACGATGGGGATATTTTTACGTATGGCAGTTTCAAATTCCATAAAATTGAACCCGATTGACCCATCACCTGTAATCAGGACCACACGCGCATCCGGGTTTAATATCTTCGCTGTGTTTGCATAGGGCAGTCCCACTGCCAGAGATCCAAAAATACCATAATCAAGATATCGCCCGGGGTTCGTCATCGTTCGTGTCATTCCCATCCATGTGGTGGTATCGCCGCCATCTACAATCACCATATCATCCTCTTTATCCATAAAAGCATCAATTTCTTTTGCCAGGCGCAATGGATGAATGGGGATGTTGTTTGAATGCCAGTCATTTTCAGACATATCTTTGCTGTCTTTGTGTGCAGTGTTAAGTTTTTCAATCCATGGAGAAAAGGCTGCCTTCAGTTCATTCTCAATATTTTGTTCATCTATTCTTTCATTGCAGGCCTTAAGCAGTTCTTTCACATCGCTGACAACAGGAAGATCAATGGCCTTGTTTCTGCCGATTTCTTCAGGCGCGATATCTACCTGCACTACTTTTGCAGCTGGGTTAAAATATCTCCAAATAGATAATACAAACTAATTCTTGTCCCCAAAATAATGATTAGATCTGTCTCAAGATAAGCTGTAAACCCGCATCCTGGACGGACAGCAACAGCCCCTTCAAAGCAGAGCGGGTGATTGTCAGATAACATCCCCCTGCCAGACAATGAGGTAAACAAAGGCATACCTGTTTTTTCAATAAATTCTTTTAACTCAGATTCAGCCTGTGACTGCCATGCACCTGTTCCAGCGATAACAACAGGTTTTTCTGACGTCTGGATCATGTCAACCAGATCAGCTGCTTTGTTCAAATCCACCAGGTTGGTCGTCACCTCGGTACGTGCATACCGGACAGCATCCTTCTGGACCGGTGTATTTAAAACATCAATCGGAAACTCAAGATAAACAGGTCCGGGCCTGCCGCTTTGAGCAATTCTGAAAGCCATATCCACATATTCATTTACCCGTTCTGCCTTTTGACATACCAGGGCTTTTTTAACCATAGGTTTTATGACAGCTTCCTGCGGCATATCCTGCAGGTCCAGCTTTTCCTTATTATCAAGACCAACGACCCCTGCAATAAATACCAGGGGTGTATTTGAAAAATGAGCGCTGGCAACACCAGTTAACGCATTCGTAAAACCCGGGCCTGCTGTTACCATTGCAACACCTGCCCTGCGGGTCAGTTTTCCCCACGCTTCTGCCATAAATAAGGCGGACTGTTCATGGCGCGTATCAAAAATTTTGACATCAGACCCTTCAAGGTATTGGTAAATTGGCGTTATATGCCCGCCACTCAACGAAAAAATATACTCAATTTTTCTATCTATTAATGCTTGAGCAACCAGTTCTGCTCCTGTAATTGTTTCTGCCATTTCACCACTCCTTTTCGATAAACCCCTGTTGATTATTGTCTCTTTTTTATTATTTTCTGCACAATTTAAAGCTCCATCAACTGACCGCCACAAATATTGAGTGCCTGTCCTGTGACATATGAAGACGCATCTGATGCCAGGTATAATGCCATTTCAGCGACCTCGTCAGGGCGGCCAATCCGTCCCATGGGGATCGTTTCACACATTTTTTGTTCCTGCGCTTCAACGGTTGTATTAAAAAATTGTGCTTCTAATCCAAACCGCCATTTTTCAAGATCTGTCATAATCTGCCCCGGACAGATGGCATTGACACGGATTTTCAACCCAGCCAGTTCTTTTGCCATGACTTTTGTCAGCATAATGACCCCTGCTTTGGATACAGAATATGCCCCATTAAACAATGCAGGTACTTTGCCGGCCCGTGACGCGATGTTAATGATATTCCCCCCTTTTTCCTGCATCATGGGAACCACTGCCTTTGACATTCTGAAAACACCATGCAGGTTGACATCAATGGTTTTCATCCAGGCTGTTTCATCATAGGTGTGAACCCCGTTGGGCACGCCAAATGTAGCGCCGGCATTGTTGCAAAGGATGTCTATATGTTTAATCCTGCTCTGGACTACTGACATCATCTGGTCAATTGTATCTGTACGGGTCACATCGACATTGACGACCAGGGTTTCTACACCAAATGCATGATGAAGCTCTCTGCCAATCTTTTCCATCTCATCTTTGGAACCGGTTTTTACATCCGAATCAAGGTCTTTTCCATCCCCATAGTCTGCAATAATGATGTTGCACCCCTTTTCAGCCAATTTTTTTGCAATGGCATACCCAATACCTGTTTTTTTACCGGATCCGGTAACCAGTGCTGTTTTCCCAATCAAACTCAAAGCTATGTACTCCTCAAAGAATTATTGTTTAATACTGCAAATCAGTTTGTTTACGCTGTAGTCATACAGCTGCTCATGCCGCTCATCTTCAAGAACTGTTTCTTCAAGCTTTTTAAACTGGATCAGTCCGTGAAGGGTTCCCCAGAACATGATGGAATATTTCCTTGGATCTTTTTCTTTAAAAAGGTTTTCTTTTACCCCCTCTGTAACAATCTCCTGGATAACTGCTAAAATCTTGTATCCAGACATATCAATCTGTTGTTTTAAATCAGGCGCAAAATAAACCTTTGGAGAGGACAAAAAATAATTGATGATATCAAAATAGTTTTTCTGGTCTTCACTGAACTTATAATAGCTGAAGGCAATCTGTTGAAGCTTTTCTTCAGGAGAAATCTGTTTTCTTGAAATCTGCAGGATATTTGAATAAAGAATGGTGACACCCTCTTCCTGCAGTGCAACAAAAATCTCTTCTTTGTTTTTGTAGTAAAAATATATAGTGCCGACACCCAATTCAGCTTTTTTTGAAATCCTGCTGATGGATATACTGTCTACACCATTTGTCATCAGCAGTGATCGGGCAGCGTCCAGGATTTGGTTTCTCCGGATCTGTTTTTCTAAGGCCTTCCTTTCTTTAACCCCCATAAACCACCCTTTTATAAAAAAAGATGTATTTAATTCATTTTTCGAACACCATTCTAATATTGATATATATTCTATAATTTGTTCTTGTCAACAACTTTTTATTGATCGCTTTTCGAAAAAGCTTTCCGGCAACTGTTATACATAATGGCAACCCACAGCTTTCATCCTGCCGGGTTGATGTCTTACTGATGGCTGAAAGGGGGCTTTGACAAATTGGAATTTACGTGTTTAGTTGGTCAAGCGTCTGAATCAGATTCATTGGGTGAAATCTGCCGGATTCCTCGTCAAACATTAGGGTTGACGCCGCAAATTTATGATCGTGGGGGTAAAAAATCCATGCATTGCGCTTGACAATCCTGTGAAATATTATTTGTTTTTCATCAATTAAGCGCTCAGGGAATCGGTCATAACCCATGGTAATGGGAAGGTTGACCCATGCCGTCCCCGGTGCGATATCTCCGACAAAAAAAATGTTGTGATCCGGTGTTTGAATGCCGGAGACCATCATTCCCGGCGTGTGACCGATACTTTCGATAAATTCAATCTGAACAGCATCAAAATCCAATCGTTCTTCATTTTCTACAAGCACCAGTCGCTTGCTTTGCTCAAGCAGGCTGGAAAGCTGTGGGATAAAAGACGCTTTATCTCTCAAATGAGGGACTTTAGACCTCTCAAAATTTGCCTTTCCAACAATAAATTGTGCATTTGGGAAAAGAAGTTCTAATTTCCGGTCTCCTTCTTCCCACGCTTTTAACAGTCCGCCGGCATGATCAAAGTGAAGATGGGAAAGAATGATATGCGTAATATCTGTGTGATCCAGTCCAGTTTTTTTTAAAGAGTCCAGCAGTACATGGTGATGTTCCAGGATCTTAAATCTTTTTTTCATTTCAGGGGATAGATAGGCGCCAGTACCGGTTTCAAACAAGATGTTTTTATTCTTTGTTTGGATCAAAAGGGCTCTTGATCCAATATGAATCATATTATGGTCATCCGGCTTTAACCATTTTTTCCACAGCGCTTTAGGGGCATTGCCGAACATGGCACCGCCGTCAAGCCGCATGCTATTGCCGTTAAGTGCTGTAAATCTTAAAAATGGCTGGTTCATTTCTCAAGGTAGTTTAATATGCTGTTTTTCAATATCTTCATTCTGGCGATATAAAATTGCCACATGACCAATCATTCCGGCAAGGTGAGATCCTGTTGCTTTTGTGATGTCATCCGTCAAAGCCTTCTTCTGCTCCTTTTCCTTAAAATCGATAAATTTAATTTTTATCAGCTCTGTCGTTTCCAATGCCTTATCAATCTCACCAATCAAGCTTTCTGTTAACCCTTTCTGGCCGACAAAAGCAGAAGGATTCAATTTATGGGCAAGCCCTCTTAAATATTTTTTTTGAGACCCCTTTAGTTCTTTCAAGTGCCGTATCCTTTTTATCGTTATTTTAAAGTATATACCATATCATAAAACAGCCGATATTTATAGATCATGATTAAAGGGTTCAGCATTTCTCCACCATGTAAATCAGGTTTTGATAAACACGCCAGCTCTTTTTCTCGTCATCACAACCCGAATTTGTCTACTTTTTCTATACATATTCAATTTTCTAATTGACAAAAGGGTTTTGCAATCGATATCTTCTTTAGATACAACTGATCATCAATAATTTTTTTTGCCAGTATGATACAAAGGAGCTAATATGAAAAAAGCAGGGTTAATAATATGTTTATTCGTTACGTTTTTGTATGGATCTGTATTTGCTTCAGAAAACGAAAGTTCTTTTGATTTTTTTGCCAAAGCAGGTGGGGGATACATCATACCGATAGATAATAATGATGAAACAAATTTTGGGTTAACAGAATGGGAATTTGATGATGGGTACAGCGGTTCACTCAGTCTGGGATTTGAAATAGGCCATTTCGCCCTGGAGGCAGAGGGCGCTTATCGGAAAATGGATGGCGAAAACCGAATCGTAAAAGCCACCAGGGCCCAATCTCCTATCACAGGTGATCAGACACATTTGTCCGGTATGATTAACGCTTATTTTATTGTATCACCTGACAGCGATATCAGGCCTTACTTTGGTGTTGGTGCAGGTATGACAGAGGTCTCATGGAATGATGTGGATTTATCTCCAGCCAGCGGCACGATCATTGATGATTCTGAAACTGTGTTTTCCTACCAGCTTATCGCCGGAGTTTCTTTTTTAATGACAAAAAATCTATTTCTTGAATTTGACTATCGATACTTCAACCCGGATGATGTAAGCTTAAAAGACAGTGCAGGCACAGAAAGCAAAATGGAGGACCTGCATCTGCATATCATACAAGTCGGATTAAAGCTTAAATTTTAATCACCATCGCAAGAACCTGCTTCTTTATCATATAACAGATTCGAGCTGAACACAGGGACACTCTGGTGTCCCTGTGTTTTTTATCCAGTCATTTCTTTTTCACTGATCGTTGAAATCAAATGTTCTTCACCAATAGACTGTTTGTCTTATTACAAAATGATTTATGTAATATTTTGGTATAAAATGTTACATAATTTATCCAAACTATTACTATTTTTACACAGTAAGAAAATACACAAAAACCTGTAAACACCTATACCGCTGTATTTAAATAAATTTTAATATCGGTATGCATTTTGCATTTTTATGTATATGATCTGTATGATCTGTTCGATCAATCGAATTCAATTGAGAAAACGATTTAACTAAGGAGAATAAATATATGAAAGCTAAATTTATTAAATTACTTTTATTGGGTATTGGCCTTGTATATTTAACATCATGCACAACAGCAACCAAAACAAAAATGGTCCCTGATCATATGGTTAAAGACATGACCCCTGCGTTTAATTCAGGTGACTATGAGTCAAAAGTTGATGGTGTCGTTGTGCTGTTAGATGCATCGTCATCTATGTCAAAAACCTATCAAAATTATGTCAAATTTGATATTGCCAAAGCGTTTGTTAAAAGAATGAACAACACCATGCCCCCGATCGCTGCTGTGTCCGGTTTAAGAACCTTTGGACATGCGCCTGAACTCTCGCGTGATAAAACCCGGCTTTTTTATGGGATGGCAGATTATGACAGGACCGAATTTGGATCCGGGCTTGATGCTGTTAACCCGTCTGGAGGCCCCACACCGCTTGACGATGCCATAACGGCAGCTGCCGATGATTTGTCAACTGTCAGCGGTAACAAGGCTGTGATTATTGTAAGCGATGGGAAAGATTTGGACAAAAAGCCTTTGGCAGCGGCTCAAGAAATGCAGGCAAAACTGGGAGACCGGCTGTGCATTTATACCGTACTTGTCGGAGATGATGAAAAAGGCAAAAAACTGCTTGAAGATATTGCCCAGGTTTCTCCCTGCGGATTTATGACATTGGCACAAGAGGTACAGGCCGCTGATCCCATGGTTGCTTACGTCTCTGATGTCTTCTTGACCGGCAACAAATTAAGCTCTACCTACGAAGGGAAAATGGGACTTGGTTATCATAAGGCCAAAGAACTGATGTCCAATCTTGGGAACGTCCAATTTAATTTTGATAGTGCTCAACTGACCAAAAACGGGGAAAGAATCCTGGATCAGCACATTGAAATTTTAAAAAGGGCGCCCGGCGTCAAAGTCATTATTGAGGGGCATACTTCTGCCCGCGGCAGTGAAGATTACAACCAAAGACTTAGTGTAGAAAGGGCATCTGCTGTTAAAACGTATTTCATAAATATTGGAAATATTTCTCCTGACAGGCTTACAACGATTGGTTATGGAAAATCAAGGCCTTTAGTACATGAGCCTAACCCTGAGGTGAGAAATTCCAATGAAGCCAAACTAAACAGAAGAGTTGTTTTTGATGTAATTGAATAGGTTAGATTCTCATCTGAAAAATGACAAATTAAAGGGCGTGTGGGTTATAACTCCATATGCCCTTTTTTTCATCAGCCGGATCGTGAACGCTTTCTGGTAAATGTTACAACGGGCATTTGCAGCCTCGATACAAGGAATTACTGCGCTTTTTCTACCGTTGTTCAGTACTCAGTAGAAACTCGAATGAATTCTTCCTCAACTAAATTTCGAAGATCTTTGATTTCAACCACAGATCGATCTATCAGCTGTTTTTTCCTGGCATCATTACACATCATGTACTGTTTTTGTTCAAAGCAAAAGTACCACGTACACACAAACGGACGGTTAACTCTATCAAGAGAACACCCGTTTTCAGAAAAATAGCAGCAGACGGTACCATGTTTTCCTTTCCTTTTAAAAATTTGCTTTTCCGGAAAGGTGTCCATACCAAAATAAAGGTACAGCAGATCTTTCAAGTCGAACCATATGGTTGCCCTCTTGCAGCAGATATCCTTACACGCAACACAGGTATGAGAACATACTGTATCTAATGGTTCTGATATTTTTAGATACGCATCACGAATCTTTTGCGCCCGTTCCCGAATAAGATTCAGTTTACGGGAATGAACAGCATCAATTTTTTGTATGGAAAAAAAAACCTGACGCCATTCATTATGCGGCTCCCATGGAATACAGGTTTGATTTTTCATTTCTATTTGTTTATCCTCATATTGACGATTATTTTTTGATCATTATTATACCCCTATAACGATGGTTTCAACTGATATTTAATTTAAGAAGGATAACGACCCATGTCTATACAGAAAATAACGTTGACTGTTGAAGGAATGAGCTGTGGCCACTGCTCCGGAATGGTCCGGAAGACGCTGGAAGAAATAGTTGGTATTTCAAATGTATCTGTTGACCTTGAAGGGAAAAAAGCATCTTTTGATGTCGATCAGGACAGCCTTGTTGACACGGCCATCAAGGAGATAAATGATGCAGGGTATAAAGCCTCTGGAAATGGGTAGCACTGTTAAAGCCTGTTGAATTTTTACTTATTTTACAGGCCTGAAGCTGTTTTATGTTTGTTCTGATAAATTGAACCTGTCTGATTGATGAAGCATGTGAATGAATCTTTTCAGCAAGATGCTGTCAAAACAGTGCGCCATTCCTTTATCCCGTAATTTTATCCTTGCTTCGACTCTTTTTTCTGCTTCCTCTTCCACCATTTGTCTTTCTCTCAGCTGCCGGAGCCTGATATCATAATCATCCCTTACAATAGCCGTAACCGGAGCACTTTTGTTTTCTTTCACTTCCCTTTCAAATTTTTTAAGTGTATCAAGGTATGGATTTTCACCTGTCATTATTTCAATGGCTTCAAAAGGCGTTTTTGACTCTTTATAGTGCCGTTTTGAGGTAAGGGCATCAAACACATCAGCTATGTGGCAGATTTTAGCAATAGCAGGGATCTGCTCTTGTTGCAGGCCCTTTGGATAGCCGCTGCCATCTTCATTCTCATGGTGGTATAAAATGGCTGCCATGGACTCTTTTGACAGTGGTGTATCAAATAGAATGCTGATAGAGTATGCGGTATGGGACTGAATAACGAGATATTCAATATTATTAAGTTTCTTTTTCTTGTTTAAAATATTTTGAGGGATCTTTATCTTGCCAATGTCATGCAAAAGACCTGCAACCGTAGCCTGTACCAGCAATTCTTCCAGGTCACGGTCATTTTTTGCATCGAACAGATCTCTATTAAAATTTATAAAGGCTGCCATTAGCCAGGCTACTTTTATTGAATGGATATGCGTGTAATAGTCATGGCCGATCAAATTGGCTATACCGTTTAATGAATTAATATCCGAAATAAATTTGATTGCCTGTGAAATAAGTTTTTCAACCTCACCCAGCATGTTATCCTGGTCCCGGCTTATTAGAAAATCGGCCTGGAAACATTCTTCTATAACGTCTGTTGTTAAATCAATTAATGTATTGGTCTTTTTTGAAATATCTATCTCATCATGGTTTAAGATGTACGATAGATTGTTTTTAAGATATTGTTTATAATTTTCTATTTGACTCTCATGGATATATATTGATTTCCACGATTTTAAAAGTTTGATTAATTTTTCTTCTGGCATCGATGATGAATCCACAAGAAGGCATCGGAACTTATAATCATGGCCATTAAATTTAGTTCTTTCATAAATGGAAAAATTGGTTAAATATTCAGGATTGATGGATAATGGCTCAATCTCATAAAATGCTGTCCCATCATTAAAATATTCAATTTGCAAATCCAAAATTCATTGCTCCTTTATCATGTGTCAACATCATGAATATTAAAAACATCTGTTCATTTAAACGCTGTACAGGCGTTTATCCAGACCCGCTTGTGAACGTGGCTATATTTTGGAGTATTAGAAACATAACCTGTTGATATCAAACAGTTTTATAGAATTATTGACAACCGTTTGAGATATATTCAGGTTCAACCATACCAGGCAAAATTAAGATAGTAAAGGAGACTTTTAAAAGAATTTTGTTTTTTAATTTGACATTTGTTCACCAATTATTTATCGTTTATAGACGATTAACGATTATAGTAACAAGGAAACCGTGTGAATTTAACAATAGACCCTGAAAAATGCCGATGCAGAGAAACCAAATTATGTATCTCTGTGTGTCCATATGATTTTATATGGACGTTAAACGAAAAAAATGTACCTCAGCTTAACCCGGGTTTGGGCTATTATTGTATCGCCTGCGGGCATTGTGAAAGCATTTGTCCAACTGGTGCTGTCAAAGTGAAATCACTTGACAATCCCCCTTTAAGGGTTGATAAAAAAGCAAGAATTCCTACTGATCAGGCAGCACTTTTGTTAAAAACCCGCCGATCTGTCCGCCGATTTAAAAAAGCGCCTGTACCCAGAAATGAATTGGAAGAACTGCTGGATATTGCCAGGTGGATCCCAACGGCCAGCAATAAGCAGCAGTTAAAATGGATAGTGATCAATGGACATAGCCACATTCAGAAGATTGCCCGCTTAACCATCGATTTTATTCGTCATGCAGAGATATCAAAAGAGATACCAGAGCAGTTTGAGAAAGGAAATGATATCATCTTAAGACATGCACCCCATCTTATGGTTGTTCTCGGGGAAAAAGATAATTTCTGGCGGCATGCAGAAGCAGGGATTGCACTCACCTACCTGGAACTTTATGCGTCTGCAAAAAAATTTGGTGCCTGCTGGGCAGGGTATTTTACAAGAGCGGCTTCACAGTATCAGCCCCTGATAGATTTTCTGAATCTGCCGGACGGTTATACTGTTTGTGGCGGGATCATGATCGGACATCCTGAATTCAGGCTTCATTCAATCCCATTTCGAAAAGCGCTTGATGTAGAATGGAGGTAAGCTGATATGTTAGATAATAAAGTGCTGAGTTCAGAGCAGCTCGCAAAATTATTTAAAGCATTGGGACACCCAACGCGAATAAAAATTGTAGAACATCTCATCGATATCAACACATGTGTCTGCGGGGAAATTGTTGATATTTTTCCCTATTCCCAATCCACGATCAGCCAGCATTTAAAACTGTTAAAAGAGTCTGGTATTGTTTGTGGCGAAGTAGAAGGGCCAAAAACATATTTTTGCGTGGATAAAACGGTTCTGCATCAATTTAAACACTATATTAAACATTTATAACAATGGAGAAAACAATGAAACAGGAAACAGAGGGTTGCGGTTGTAATGAAGCACCTTCTCAAAAAGGATTAAACTTATCAAGTTCCGGCGTGAGCCTGATGTCTTCAATGGATGAGGTAAAAGCTTCCTGCTCCACGGCTCAGCCATCAGACCCTATGGATGCGTACGAACGACCTGGTTATACATTAGGGTCATATGTACAAGATTTTGTCACCACAGATGCCGGACCTGTCCCTGTCATTAAATCCACATTGGGAAAAGATGACCTCTTTTCCACCTTTTATGTCAGATGCGGTATTAAGCGGTATTCATATAAGGTCTCTCCCGGCATATACGGTATTGGTACACCAGACAAAAATTCCGAGGTCCTGGTGACTGCCAATTTTAAACTGACCTTTGACCATCTAAGAAAGGCGCTTAAGGGTATCAATGCCTGGATTCTGGTTCTGGACACCAAAGGGATTAATGTCTGGTGTGCAGCCGGGAAAGGTACTTTTTCAACTCAGGAACTGGTCACCAGGATTCAAAAAACATCCCTTGCAAAAGTTGTAGGCCATAAAAGAGTGATTGTACCGCAACTGGGTGCAACAGGCGTATCTGCCAGGGATGTAAAAAAACAATCTGGATTCAGAGTGGTTTATGGTCCGGTGCGTGCAAATGACATCCCTGAATTTTTAAACAACAATAAAAAAGCAGACAGGCAGATGCGGCAGGTTACGTTTACTTTGTATGAACGGTTTATTCTCACCCCGGTAGAAATTCAACTGGTATTAAAACCCGCCCTCATTATTGCACTTGCCCTTTTTATCATATCTGGTTTTGGCCCAGGTTTCTTTTCCTTTTCAAGTGCCTGGGAAAGAGGAGGAATCTCAATTATTGCCCTTATTGCCGGAATTTTTTCAGGTGCCTTTGTAACCCCTGTTCTGCTCCCGTTTGTTCCGACAAAAGAATTCGCACTGAAAGGGATTATCTGCGGCAGTGTTCTGGCTGTATTGACTTTGATTTTACTGTCCGCTTCAATTCATGGTATTTCAGGCTTTACTGCACTGTTTTTGTTTAGTGTTACCATCAGCTCTTACCTTGCAATGAATTTTACCGGGACAACCCCTTTTACATCACCGTCCGGTGTTGAAAAAGAAATGAAACGATATATCCCTGTGCAGCTTTCTGCACTTGTTTTATCAACTGGACTCTGGATATATTCAGCTTTTTAGTGCAAAGGAGTTTATCATGGAAGATATGAGATATTTAGACGACGTTTCGACCCTGGTATTAAACAGGGACAAATGTATCGGGTGCAGTTTATGCACAGAAGTTTGTCCTCAGGCAGTATTTGAAATGCGGGAGAAAAAAGCCCATATTGTGGATTTCAATGCCTGCATGGAATGTGGCGCCTGTGTCAACAACTGCCCTTCAGACGCCATATCCGTCAGCCCTGGTGTTGGCTGAGCCGCCTACATTATCCAGGTCTGGATAAAAGGGGAAGAGAATGCATCCTGCGGTGATGGGGGATGCTGCTGATTCAGAATCAAAATTTTAATAATTTGATTTTTAAAACCAAATCAATTTTTGGCGCAGCCTTTAGATGGCTGCGGTCTTATACTTTTAAAAAGCCTTCTAAAATTTTTTAGAAGGCTTTTTATTGACATCGCCAATAAGAGTATATATACTATACACTATGAAAAATGAAAAACTGGCCATACATGGAAAATTTCAATCCATCATGAAGTTGTCAAGAAAATTGGATCAAACACCAAAAAAATTTGGTACGGACAAAATGTTGTCTCATTCTGAAATTCACCTGATAGAAATTATCGGTGATAACAGCGACTTAAGTGTCACTGACATCAGCAGGCTTCTTGGTATTACCAAAGGCGGCGTATCTCAGAGCCTAAAACGACTGGAATCAAAAGGTTTTTCAAAAAAAACAGCAGACCCTGACAATTTATCAAGATCCATTGTCACCCTGACATCCAAAGGCAATACTGCGTATTGGTCTCACAAGTACTGGCATGAAACAATGGACGGAGGTTTTGCTCGATATATGGAAGATCTTACTGAAAATGAACTGGATATTATCATCCATTTTCTGGAAAGAATTGAGGACTTTCTGAACAGAAGAATTCAAGCTGATGCCTGATATTTTTTTGGTAAAAGCGTATAGCAAATAAACACATAAACAGGAGAAAAACATGGTCAACAAAAAACACAAAGGCGATGTCTGCAGCCATAGCCATTCCTTTTTTCTAGACAATTATATTAGACGGTTATTTCAAAACCCTTACAAAATAGTCGGTGAATATATTCATAAAGGAGATGTTGTGATTGACTTGGGCTGTGGTCCAGGCTTTTTTTCAATCGAAATGGCTAAAATGGTTGGCAGGAAAGGAAAAATTTTTTCAATAGACCTCCAGAAAGAAATGCTTGAAAAATTAAAAGACAAGGCTGTAAAACGCCGGCTGATGCAGCAAATCATTCTTCACAACTGCTCCCAGGATACGATTGGATTGAAAGGGGATATAAAAGCTGATTTTATACTGGCATTTTACATGGTCCACGAGACCCTGGATCATGAAAAATTTTTAAGAGAAGCAAAGGCCTTTTTAAAAACTGGCGGGAAGTTTCTTATTGTTGAACCTTTTTTTCATGTGAGCAAACGCCGTTTCAAAGAAATCACCCAGTGTGTGAAGAATATCGGGTTCACTTTTTTAGGATCGCCTTCAAAAAAAGGCGGCAGAAGCCTGCTGTTGACTGTACCGCCTCAATTCTAATTCAACTCTAACACAAAATCACTTTACATCTGATCTGTTCTGGTTTATTTATTTAGCTAAATAACTAAATAAATAAACTTCATGAAAACAACACTTAAAATATTAAAAGCGATTTCAGATCAAAATAGACTTAGAATAGTCGCATCTTTATTAAACGTTGATGAACTCTGTGCCTGCCAGATTACAGAGTTACTGCAGATATCAGGTGCCGCAGTTTCACGCCATTTATCCTTATTAACCGATGCCGGCATTCTTACCAGCAGAAAAAATGGCCGATGGATATATTTCTCTCTCACCCGCACTTTTAAACATGATGATTTAATCCAGTGGCTGCAAAAAAATACAGGCAATTCAAACCAGGTTCAAGCAGACGGTGTTTCACTGATGGCCATCACAGCCTGCGACCCTGAAGATATTTGCCGAAAACAGCGGGGTGAAGCCTGCTGTCCCAAAAAGGAACATTAAAGATGAAAAAAATCAATCTGCTCTTCCTCTGTACTGGAAATTCATGCAGAAGCCAAATGGCAGAAGGATGGGTAAAAAAATTAAAAGGAGATCTCATTAATGCCGCCTCGGCAGGGATCGAAACCCATGGACTCAACCCCAATGCAGTCACTGTCATGGCTGAATCCGGCGTCGATATCTCTAACCAGACATCTCAGTTGCTCAGTGAATTTGACCAACGTGCTTTTGATTATGTAATAACCGTTTGTGACCATGCACATGAAACTTGTCCCTGGGTCCCAAACATTTGTAAAATAATCCATGTTGGATTTGAAGATCCACCCAGATTGGCCCAAAAATTTAAAACAAAAGAAGAAAAATTAAACTGCTATAGAAAAGTAAGAGATGAAATAAAAGCGTTTGTACTTACCTTGCCGGACAGTTTAAATAATGGAGGGGGAAATGGCCCGGAATGATGTGATGGACGAAAGAAAAATGACCAGTATTTTTGAGCGTTATCTAACACTATGGGTAGGCCTTTGTATCATCGGTGGGATTTTGTTAGGCAAACTTGCACCAGGATTTTCTACTGCACTGGACAGCATGTCTTTAACTGTCAACGGTGCACCAGTTGTTTCCATTCCCATTGCAATTTGTTTATTTTTCATGATGTATCCCATCATGGTTAAAATAGATTTTGGTACAGTGATTAAAGCCGGTAAAAGCGGCAAACCTGTTTTTTTAACACTTTTTATCAATTGGTGTATCAAACCTTTTACCATGTATGCCATATCCATCTTTTTTTTAGGTGTTCTTTTTAAAGGTGTTATTGGAACAGACGCAATGGATCTGGTGAAAATGCCTTTTGGATTGGATCTTGATGTTGGGGCAACTCATGGGGCTGGTGTGGTTGTGCTTCAAGATGGGATCAAAATGCTTCAAGTTCCCTTGTGGAGAAGTTACCTGGCAGGATGCATCTTATTGGGTATTGCACCCTGTACAGCCATGGTTCTCGTCTGGGGTTATCTGGCCAAAGGCAATGACGGCCTTACACTTGTCATGGTTGCGTTAAATTCTTTGACCATGCTGTTTTTATACGGTATTTTAGGCGGGTTCTTATTGGGTGTCGGCCGGCTCCCAGTCCCCTGGCAGGCATTATTACTTTCCATTTCTGTCTATGTCGCATTACCTCTTGTTGCCGGATATATCTCTCGAAAATGGATTATCCAGCTAAAAGGTGAACATTGGTTTAAAGAAAAATTTTTACATGTTCTAACCCCTGTAACCATTGTTGCACTTTTGATCACCCTGGTACTATTGTTCAGTTTTAAGGGCGATGTGATAGTGGCGAACCCTTTAACCATTTTATGGATCGCCATTCCCCTTTTCATCCAGACTCTTCTGATTTTTACGCTGGGGTATTGCCTGGCCAAAGCATTGAAACTGTCTTACAGGGATGCGGCGCCATCAGCAATGATTGGCGCATCCAACCATTTTGAAGTTGCGATTGCAACGTCAGTGATGTTATTTGGCCTGTCATCTGGTGCTGCTCTTGCAACCGTCGTTGGTGTCCTTATCGAAGTTCCTGTTATGCTCATGCTGGTTGGAATTTGTAAAAATACACAGTCATGGTTCCCACCAAGCACTTGATAAAAGTGAGTTTAACCTGTTGCCTGCAGATTTTTGCTTAAAGCGGATCTTTCATGATGGATGGAGCCTCTTTTTGTCCTGTACTGGTTCGCTCTTCAAGTACAAGTTCAATCCTGGTTGGAATAATTTTTACAACATGAATCCTATCGTTGGGCAGAATCAAATTCCCTGCATTTATATTATAGATTGATGTCCCTGTCCGGGCTGAATACAAATTAATTGAAGAAACAATATTATTTTCATTCAAAAGGCTGACATCCTTTCTTAATCCTCTGCATGTAATTGAGATACTGGGATTAACCGGTTCTACGACATCTAAACCAGCTGGGACGTTGGAAAATGTTAAGGGCAGGTCTATCTTTTTCTCAAAATTCTGCTGACCGGCAAACGTCAGCCACAAAATAAACACCAGTGCAAAAACAATTGCCTTAATTCTAAACCGCCGGGTAATCCAGGATTTTATTTTTTCTTTAACATTTTTTGTTGGTTCTTTAACCCTGAGAACAACATCTTCTAGAAGCATAGAAAGTTCTTTTTCATCGGTAACTTTTTTAATCTCCTGATCAGCAGCAAAAGAGACTTCGCCCCTTTCCTCTGAAATGACCATTACCCATGCATCGCATTGTTCTGTAAGTCCCAGGGAAGCCCTGTGTCTTGTTCCCCATTCCTGAGGCAAATCTTCCCTTGTTGTCAATGGGAGATAACAAGAGGTTTTTAATATTTTTCCATTGGAAATAAGGATTGCGCCATCATGCAGAGGAGACTCTTTATAGAAAATCGAGTTTAAAATTTCTGGCAGAGGATCGGATTCCATTGCAATCCCTTTGGTAATCAAATCAAAAACCAGATCTTTTCTTTCAAAAATGATAACAGCCCCTATCTTTTTTTTTGCAGTTTCAAACGCCCAGTTTGCAAACCCGGGGATCCAGTCATCAGCAGCGGAAATTTGTTTAAATCCTAAATTTTTTAATGGGTTAAATCGTTCAAGCAGCTGTCTGATTTCCTTTTGAAACAAGATAATCAAAAGAATCACAAACACTTGCCACAAAATCTGAAAGACCCATGTTGTTAGAAAAAGACCCCAGGATTTAGCAATGATAAAAATGCCGCTCAAAACAACAATTCCAATAAGGGCTTTAAATGCTTTTGTTCCCCAAAACCAGATATACAGCTGGTAAGAGACAATCGAGATAAACAAAATATCAAGTATATCCGGCAACCCGATATTTGATAGTATGGCAAACAGATTCATACGACTCCTTTAGGGATTTAATTTAGTCATCTTTTACAAAATTTTATTTTCCAGCAGGCCTCAACCTTTTACACCTTACCCAAGCGCGACTCTGTTCTCCAGCAATGCATTCATACATTCTACATACTCTTTGTTCTGGCAGGGCTTTGACAAATGATCAATACAAGGATCATTTTGTCTCATTTTCTCTACAGATTCCAGGAATTCAAAGTTTCCTGAAATAAATAAAATGGGGACAGCCGTATCCTTGGCTCGGATTTGATGATAAATATCCATTCCATTAATATCCCCTGGCAGCAAATAGTCAAGGCTGATAAATTCATACTTTCTTTTCTGTAAAAACTGTAATGCTTCCTGGCCATTATTTGCAATATCCACACTGTGATTAAACGGATCACTAGTCAAAATTTTATAGAGGACATCAGAAATAGCTTTTTCGTCTTCAACCACTAAAATATTTTTACTTTTCTGGATTGCCTGCTGCTGTATTTCAATCTTTTCTTTTGGGCTTAATTCCTTTTTCACCACAGGCAGACTGACGTAAAACACGGTCCCTTTGCCCCTGGTTGTTTCACATTTTATACTGCCTTTATGTTGTTCGACATATTTTTTAACATTGGACATGCCATACCCGGTCCCTTTAATACTCTGTTTATAAAGCCCGTCAATATCCTTGCTCCCCTTCAAACTAAAAGAGGGTTCATAAATCTGACCAATATATTCCTGCGGTATTCCACATCCATTGTCTTCAATTTCAAAGCAAATGCTATCGCTATGACAATACGTCCGGATAACAATCTTCTGGGAATAATTCTTACTCATGGCATGGATTGAATTTTGAATCAAATTAACAAGCGCATGCTCTATCATTCCAGGGTCAGCCAGAAGATCTGGGATATTGGCTTTATATTCCCGAATCAACTCAATGCCGTGTAAATCTTTTTTCATTAGGTCAATCACAAGATCGATTTTCTCATTTACACTGAAAAATTCCTGCTTCGGCTCCTGATCCTTAGCAAAAGCAATCAAATTTTTTGTCAGTCTTTTTCCTCTTAATGTCTGATCAAATATTAACTCGAGTGTTTTTTGAAGTTCTTCATCTTTGCAGTCGATCAGTGAAAGCTCAGTATTCCCCATAATAATACTTAAAATATTATTAAAATCATGTGCCATTTTTCCTGCAACCTGTCCTACGAGGGCATGTTTTTCCTGCTCAAGTTCATGGAGTCTGTTTTTTTCTCTTTCTTTTCTTCGATTCTTTTCCTCAGTTATGTCCATTGCGATGCCCCCCAAAAGAGAGGGGTTGTCTTTTCGTTTGATTTCAAATTTATGGGTTTGAAAGATACGCTCATTCCCTTTGATATCCGTTAGTGTCTCTTCTAAAAAATAGTATCCGTTTTTCAACGCCTTTTTATCATCTTCCATCATTGCTCTGGCATGGTCAGCTGGAAAAAGTTCATCTGTTCTTTTTCCAACCCAACTGTCACCGCCAAATACGTTTTTCATCTTCTGGTTTACGTACAAAATCTTCCCATTTGCATCTTTTATAAAAACCATATCCGGCATAAAATCCATAAATGTGGAGAACCGTTCTTCCCCGGCGATAATCTCTTCCTGGGCCTGTTTCCTTTCTGAGATGTCTCTTACTACTGCTATAATAATTTTTCGATTATTTAATTCAACAATATTTGAACTGATTTCCACTGGAAATTTATTGCCTTTTCTATCCAAGTGAACCGTTTCAAACATCACGGAGCCATTTTTGGAAAGTCTTTTTCTAAAATCTGATGTACCATGCTTGGCTGCGTCTTTTACTTCCGTGATATCTTTTGGTGACATTTTCAAGAATTCAGGTCGTGAGTAACCGTACCTTCTGCAAGCCACTTCATTGACTTCCATAAAATTGCTGAACCCTTCCTTTCTCCATTCATGAACAAAAACAGCATCACTAATGGCGCCGAAAAAAACCCTGAATTTCTGTTCACTGTCTTTTAAATCCCGTTCGGCCTTTTTCCTCTTCGTGATATCCAGAAATGCTGTCTGTGTGGCTGGTCTCCCTTCCCAGGTAATCAGCGTTGGCCGGATCTCCATCACTATCACCTTACCGCCAGGCGCAACCAGTCTCATCTCATAGCGGTCCGGCATGGTTTCTCCTTTGATCCGCCTTTTGTGCCGTTCCAATACAAGATTCTGGTCCTCCGGGTGAATAAAATCTATAATAGGCTTATCTATAATCTGATCTTTTGGCAGTCCCACTTTATCTTTAAACGTATTATTTACAAACTTGATAAGGCCATCCTGCGCAATAGCGATTGCTTCTGCAATATTATCGACCAGCCGCCGATACCTGCTTTCGCTTTTTTTTATGGATTCTTCATAGGCAACACCATCTGAATCATCATATAAAAAAGATAGAAGTGCCGGCTTTTTTAAATGCTCAATCAGCTGGCTGCGGCTTTTGACCCAGATATAGTCTCCCTCTTTGTTTTTAATCCTGTACCGTGCACCGAATGGCACATTTTTTCCTGCAATTTTTTCATTGTATCCCTTGTATACTGCTTTTTTTTCTTCAGGATGGATCAGACCAGAGAGCGGTATCTTCTTCAACGCATCCTCAGAATAGCCTAACAATTCCAGTGCCCAGCTATTGGCGTACAATATCATTTCGTCCTGGATGATTACTACCCCCATAGGTATATTTTCAGCAATCAAATCATTGAACATTCTGACCTCCAAATGATGCAGAAAAGAAATTTACATGGCTTCTCTGCCCATATTTATACCTATTGATTCCGCACATCTGATAAGTTGAGAATCAATTGAAACAGTTCTAACCTTTCCTGCTAAATCTTCTAAATTTACAAGCACAACATCAGGTGTCTCCAGGGCAACCATGGTACCAAATTCCCCAAGGGCTGCAGCATCCACTGCGAAACTTCCCAGTCGAGTCCCAAGCACCCTGTCAAATGAATTCGGAGAACCACCTCTTTGAATATGACCAAGAACCGTCGTTCTGACTTCAAGATCAATGTGTTTTTCAATCAGTTTGGCCAGATAGAATCCAATACCACCTAATTTTTCAACACCTTGAAGCCTATTTTCTGCGTTTTCAGCCAAAATAGTGTCACCGCCTTTTTCTTTTGCACCTTCTGCAACCATAATGATACTAAAAGGGCTCCCACCTTTTTTTCGAAGTTGAATCTTTTTGATCACATTTTCAATTTTAAAATCGATTTCAGGAATCAGAATAATATGAGCCCCCCCTGCAATACCCGCCTCAAGGGCAATCCAGCCGGCATTCCGGCCCATCACTTCCAGAATCATAACCCTATGATGGCTTTTTCCTGTTGTATGGAGACGGTCCATGGCATCACATGCCACTTGAACCGCTGTCTGGAATCCGAATGTGTAATCTGTTTTTTCAAGATCATTATCTATTGTTTTTGGGATACCGATGACAGGGATACCTTTTTTAAAAAACTGGTATCCTATTTCAAGCGTTCCTTCTCCACCAACAACAAACAGGCAGTCGAGATTTAAACCTTTAAATGTTCGGACTGCTTTATCTGAATAGTCATGTATGCTTATACTGCCATCATCATTACGTTCACGGTACTCAAAAGGGTTCCCTTTATTGGTTGTTCCAAGGATTGTTCCGCCCAGGGTTAATATATCTTTGGTTTTTCTTACGGTAAGCTCCTGGATCTGGCCAGTGATAAGGCCCTCAAAACCGCCTTCAATTCCAATTACTTTTGCACCGTGCTGAATAATGGCCGCACGGGTAACAGCCCGGATAACAGCATTCAATCCCGAGCAATCACCGCCTCCAGTTAAAATTCCGACGCGTTGGATTGCCATGAACGACCTTTCTGAAAGATTTTAAGACTCTTTCCAAAAATGGTATTTCTGATGGTATGACTCTCCCTATTTGTAAAACAAATTTTAAAATTTGTATACCTTAAAACGTTATATAACCTATTGCATTATATCATTTCTTATCATCATATGATATTTAAATATAAATTATTAACAGGCTGTGGTAGATTTTTGTGTCACATCGAACATACCTTTAAGGGAATTAAATTGATGGTTTAAATTTTATGTACGGCTGGACTGGAAAAATACTGCATTTAGATCTGACCCGAAAGAAATGCCATATCGAATCAAACAATATTGATAAGTATCATAAGTATATGGGGGGAAAAGGGTTTGGCGGCTGCTACTTGAGACAATATGCCACTTTACCGTGGTATCATTCAGATATGACTATCTGTATATTCACAGGTCCGCTTGTCGGAACACTGTCTCCTACATCGGGCCGGGCTCATATCATTTCGAAATCACCCCTGACCGGACTTGTTGGAGATTCTTCTGTGGGCGGGAAACTAGCCACGCAGCTCAAGCGTTCAGGCTGGGATGGTATCGTAATTAAAGGCAGGAGTGAAACACCTGTTGGTATTGAGATAATTGACGATAAAATCTCTTTTACACAAGCTAAAAATTTATGGGGTCTCACAACAAACATTGTTCACCAAAAAATCGGCCCTAAAAAGGCATCTTTATTATCCATCGGTCCTGCGGCTGAAAACGGGGTCCGGTTTGCAAGTATTACGGTCGATCGCCATTTTGCTGCCGGCAGGAGTGGCCTGGGATTAAGCCTTGCTGAAAAAAATATTAAATATATTAAAGTCCTTGGCTCTGGACGCTGCAAGGTAGCAAGTATAAAAAAGCTGAAGAAAGCAAGAGAAGACATTATTCGGTTGACGGCTGCCTCACCCGCACTCATGGGCCAGTTTGGATTTACATCTCTTGGCACCGGTGCTGTCTATGACCTTATGGATAACCGCCGGATGATGCCAACGGACAATTTTATTCATACCCATTTCAAGCATGCATCAACCTTAAATGCTGCGGCATATGCCAAAGACTATTCCCCTAAAAAGCACGGATGTCTTGGATGTCACATCCTCTGTAAAAAAATCGGCAAAAAAAATGGCCGGAAGATCACCTTGCCTGAGTTTGAAACCATGTCACATTTTACGGCACTCATTGGCTGCATGGACACAAATCTTGTTGTCCAGGCCAATGAACGATGCAATCATTTTGGGATGGACACCATATCAGCCGCATCAACGCTCGCTTGCAGGAGAGAGATAACCGGTTCAGATTATACACCAGACAACGTTTTATCGCTCCTGGATGATATCGCTCTAGGCAGAAAGGAAGGCAAAGAACTTGGGCTGGGAGCAGCGTCCTATGCCAGAAAAAAAGGGGCACCGCATGCAGCAATGGCTGTAAAAGGGATGGAACTTCCCGCTTATGATCCCCGAGGAGCATATGGCATGGCCTTAGGATATGCCCTTTCAACTCGGGGAGGGTGCCATCTGAGGGCATACCCCATCAGCCATGAAATATTTCGCAAACCCGTTGCGACGGATCGGTTTGATTTCAGCGGTAAAGCCAGAATTATAAAAATTGCCGAAGACTTAAATGCTGTTGTGGATTCTCTTACCGCATGCAAATTCTCTTTTTTTGCCGCCAGTTTAGAAGAGTATGCAAGTGTTTATGAAGCCTGCACAGGCATCGAAACCAGTGCCCAGGATCTGATGCTGAAAGGTGAAAGGTTCTATTATAATGAACGGATTATTAATGCTTTAAATGGCGTTGATACGAAAAATGATGATCTGCCATATCGCTTTTTTAAACAGCCTGGATCCAGTGGAAATCATATCCACATTCCCAAGATTAACAGAAAAAATTTTCTATCTGCCAAAAAAAAGTATTATCGTATTCGCGGATTAACATCAGATGGGATGCCTAAACAAGATAAAGCACAAGCTCTTGGTTTAATATGGAACAATTAATAAAAAAATATTCAGATAAGCTGATCCAGGCAAAACTTGGGAGCCGCACTGGTTCATCACGGCCGTTAGTTGGCGGATTGGATGATACACTTGTCTGGAATCGGACAGCAGACGAAACCCCTGTTTTAAAAGATGTTTTTAAAGGGCTGAACATCAATTCTCTTATTTTTCTCAGGCCAGTTGAACCTTATAGGACTCTTATCGGTTATCTGGCAAAGAATGCGCTTAAGTCTGACGGACTTATTCAGCCAAAAGACTGCGAAACAAGAACATTCCTTCATGATCTGCCTGTCATCAATACCTTCAACTCAAACAATATCATCTCGATTTTAAGAAAAAGAAAAAGTGTCATTGTCACATCAGGTAAAACAGGCGGGAGTTCTGATTATCCTGCCATTATCGCCCACGGAACAGTCAGCCCTGAACAAGGATTCGTCACTATCAGCTCTGTCTGTTTTGCCGCTTTTGTTAAATTTTTTACCGATTATATAGAAGCACTGAAAAAAAAAGAGGCCGCTGTTTATGATCATGAGGTGTTTGACGCAATTTTTCCTTACCTGTCATTCAAACAAAAAAAAACACCCAAATTCATCCCCTCCCCTTTTAAAAACGAAGAAACAGTCTATTCTGCCATTATTGAAGCAGGCAGGAAAACGATTGAATTCGGGCTTGTTGATTCATATTTTGGGAATATTTCTTATTTTTGGAATGGAACGCTTTACATCAGCCAAACTGGCAGCTCTCTAGATGAACTTTCCGGGTGTATTGATCCCGTTCCTTTAGACAACTCTACCAGCGCAGGTCTTACTGCTTCAAGTGAATTGAGTGCTCATTTAAAAACCATTTCCCTTACCAATTGCAGGGCGATCCTCCACGGCCATCCCAAATTCTGTGTCATACTGTCCATGGACTGTGATCCTGCTGAGAAAAAGGCGTGTCGATTCAACGAACACTGCCACATTAAATGCCCCAAAAAAAGACACATTGACCACACGCCTATTGTGCCTGGTGAAGTTGGTACCGGCCCATACGGGCTTTGCAACACACTTCCTTTGGCACTGGCTGAAAATACCACGGCCATTGTATATGGGCATGGCCTTTTTGCAACGGGGAAAAATAATTTTTCTGACGCCTTTAAAGCAATGTTAGAAGTTGAACAGCATTGTCATCACTTTTACATGGAAAAAATAAGAGAATTAAGAAAAAAGAATTAACGCTTGTCAATGGCGTTTCGTATGGCTGTGGCCAACTCCATTTTAACAATCGGTTTATAACAAATACTGGATATATTATTTGATACCGCTTCTTTATCGATCATATATTGATGATGGCCAGTACACAAAATCACAGGAATATCAGGCCGAATTTTCTTTACTTTTTCTGCCAGTTTATCTCCTGTCATATCCGGCATGACAATATCTGCCATAACAACATCAAAAGAACCTGCATTTGATTTAAATAAATTTAACGCTTCAACACTGTCACTCATAATGGTTACCTGATAATTCAATCCTTCCAGGAGCCTTTGCCCAACCTTAGTGATAGAGATGTCATCGTCTACAAACAAAATATGCTCCTGATTTCCCATGGGCATCTCTTTTTCGTGAAATTCATGTCCGGCCCTGGAAGCCTCTTCCTCGACAACAGGTATATACAGGGTAAATGTTGTTCCCTTTTTTAGATAGCTTTCTACAAAAATTTCCCCTCCCATGCTTTTCACAGCACCATGCACAACTGAAAGTCCAAGACCTGTTCCTTCGCCCATTTGCTTTGT
>CAYFKW010000008.1:28155-70114 GCA_964343845.1 uncultured Desulfobacula sp.
AATACGGATCAAAAATATGCTGGAGATGGTCTTTTGCAATGCCCTCGCCTGTATCTGAAATATGGACACGGACATAGTTACCCTGTCCAATGGATTCATGGGTGTCATCCACCCTGTCTTCCATGACATCCACCTTTAATTTACCACCCTCTTTCTCCATGGCCTGCGCAGCATTTGTAAACAGGTTCAGGAACACTTGATAAACCTGGGTTGGACTTGCAAGAACTTTTGGTGTACTTGTTATGTTATGTTCAATTGCTATCGTCGTTGGGATTGAGGAACGAATAAACTTTAACACTTCTTTGATAATAACGCTGATGTTGATAGGGTTCACATTTTCATCAGATTGTCTTGCAAACGTCAAAATCTGCTGGACAAGATCTTTGGCCCGGATGCTTGCCTTATAAATTTCATTGAGATCTCCAGCCAGCACGCTTCCCTTTTCCGCATCTAATTGTGCAACCTGTGTAAATCCCATAATGGACGTCAATATATTATTAAAATCATGCGCAATACCACCGGCTAAAGTTCCTATTGATTCCATCCGCTGGGATTGATGAAGCCTTGCTTCCATTTCCTTTCTTTCTTTTTCCAACACAATCCGCTTTTTAATCTCATGACTTTGATTTTCAAAAAGGTTGCTATTATCAACCGCAATCTGGGCAATGGCTGCAAATTCTTCCAAAATAGAAATAATATCAGCGTCAATCTTCTTGTCTTCTGCATCATGGCTCAGCCCAATGACACCTGTGATTTTTGAACCAGACACCAGCGGGATACCAATGATTGCGTAACAGTTTTTAAATATCGCTTCTTTTTCTGCTTCATCCCATGTCTGGTAATTTTTTAAAATAATAGGTTCGCCTGTTTTAAAAATCTTTCCTGCAAGCCCTTTCCCTGGCGCAGTCTCAGTGCCGATATAAGGGGATAAGATGCCAATTGCTGCCTTAATTTCCAACCTGTTTTCACCTGAATTAAAAAGATGTAAAAATCCATTTGGAATCTGTGTGATTTTTGATACTCTTTCCATGATAGCGTTTAAAAGGTCCAGCAAATTAAGCCTGCGAAACATGCCAAGTGATATAGATCGCAGTGTTGATAAATATTCTTTCTGACAGGCAAGCTCTGTTTCGATTTTTTTCTGCTGCGTCATATCAGTATAGGTTTTAAGAAAACCCACCGTAAGATTGCGATCATCTGTTATTGGTTCAGCAGTGAGTGCAACTATAAATTTTTTCCCGGATCTGCTGATCATCTCAATTTCATCCATCCATTCTTCGCCCCTGGAAAGTGCACTTTTAATATTTTGGAATTCAACTGGGTTATTATATAGTGCATCTTCAGGTTCAGCCCTGTATTCTGCTACACTCAGACCAAACAGTTTAGTAAATGACTCATTGTGGTAGAAATGATCTCCTGATACATCAGTGATGCTGATGGCTACAGGGATTTTTTCAATGGATGATTTGAAAAGAATCAATTCATCCTGACTGAATTTTATGGATGTTTCTTTTTCTTTGACCATGGTCATTTACTCACTGTGTTAATGGTCTTATGATCGCTGACAGCGATACTTAACCAGTTAATATTACTATTTGATTTTCATTGGGATTGCAGAAACTGTCCTGTTTAGTATCTCTGTTTCTCTGGTTCCTGTCAAGAAAAGAATCCATTGTCAAAAATGGTTTACCAAATAACGGCTTGAATTCTAGTACATGGCTTCGATCAGATCACTAAACGCTTCATTGACAATTTTTCGTTTGATTTTCATGGTAGGGGTTACTTCGCCGTCTTCCTCATACAGCCGTTTGGGAAGAATTGTAAATTTTCTGATATTTTCAACCCGCGCAAGGGTTTCATTAACTTTTTTAATTTCAGTGTCGATTAATGCAGTCACCTGTTCATCTTTTGTTAGGTCTTTGTATGTTGAGAACTGGACCTTATTATCCTGTGCAAATTTTACAACATTATCTTCATCAATCATGATCAGGCACGATAAAAATTTACGTTTGTCACCAATAACAACCGCATCGTTAATATAAATGCTTGCTTTTAATTTATTCTCAATGTACTGAGGCGTAATATTTTTTCCGCCCGCTGTCACGATTATATCTTTTTTACGATCTGTAATTTTCAAGAAATTGTCTTGATCAAGTTCCCCCACATCACCTGTAAGGAGCCAGCCATTCTTGATCGTTTCTGCCGTGGCCTCATCGCTTTTATAGTATCCTTTAAAGACACCTGGCGATTTTACCAAGATTTCACCATCTTCGGCTATTTTGATTTCTACCCCATCAAGCGGCAGACCAACACTGCCAAATCTGGTTTTGTGTTCAGGTGACAGTGTCGTCACACCCGTCCCTTCTGTTTGACCATATCCCTCAATTAAATTCATCCCGATAGACTGGAAAAATCGTAACACTTCTTTTGATATCGGTGCTGCACCTGAAATTGCCACCCGGATATTTTCAAATCCCAATCGTTCTTTCAGCTTTCGAAATATTGTAAACCAGGCGATGGCATAAAATAATCTTTGTACAAAACCAACTGGTTTTGAATTCATGATGTGATCTGCGCGTTTTTCTCCTATTTTTAGGGCTGTTTTAAAAACAAGTCGTTTAAACCATGTAGCATCATCCATTTTTATCATAATATTGGAAAAATATTTTTCCCAAATCCGGGGAACGGCATACCCAATTGTCGGAGACACTTCCATCATATTCTGCATCACTGTATCCGGCTTTTCGACAAAATTAACGATGTAGGCAAATTTGATATGTATAAAAACAGTAAAAAGTCTTTCAAAAATATGGCATAAAGGCAAAAAAGACAACACATTATCATCGTCGTTTATGCCAATGGTACCATCTACAGCGCTGGCCATCCATGTTACATTTTTGTGGGTGAGCACCGCTCCTTTTGGGGGGCCTGTGGTTCCTGATGTATAAATAATCACTGCAGGATCATCTGCTGTAACTCTGAATTGCCTGTCTTCAAAAAGTGTTGGATGTTCTTTTTGTATGTTTACCCCTTTTGCGACTAATTGATCAAAGGTCATGACCATGGGGTCTTTAAATGCAGAAAGGCCTTTTGTGTCCCAGACAACCACTTTTTTCAATAAGGGCGTATTATGTCTAAACATTAACCATTTGTCCAGCTGCTCCTCATTTTCCACAAACAGGAATCTGGCATCACTGTGATTGACAACATACTCTACCTGCTGCCACGCATTGGTTGCATAGACACCCACTGATATGCCGCCGACACATTGAATGCCCAAGTCAGCAAAGACCCACTCAATACTGTTATCTCCGATTATGCAGGCACTGTCGCCCTTTTCAAATCCCATGGAAACCAGCGCACACCCAACCATCTTTGCTTTATCATAATACTCGTTCCATGAGATATCATGCCAGAGGCCAAGGTCCTTTGTTCTTAAGGCAACCTTTGGACCGTTTTGATTCACAGTATAGTGAAAAACCTCAGGAACCGTCTCAAACCTGGTGTCTGCCATTTTCATCGCCATGCTTTCTTTCTTTTCCATCTCTGATAGCCTTTGGCTGATGTTTCGGATTTAATACCAAGATAAAACTCTTTAACATCTTTATCTTTCAGGAGATCTTTTGATCTGCCTTTCATTACAAATCTTCCATTTTCAAGGATCAAACCGACAGTAGAAATAGAAAGTGCCATATTTGCATTCTGCTCAACCAGAAGGATGGTGGTGCCAGTTTGATTTATTTCTTTAATGATAGAAAAGATCTCTTTAACAAGGATGGGAGAAAGGCCCAATGAAGGTTCGTCCAGAATCATCAGCCTGGGTTTCAGCATTAAGGCTCGACCAATGGCAAGCATCTGCTGTTCTCCGCCGGACAATGTCCCGGCCCACTGGTTTGTTCGGTGTTTTAAAACAGGAAAATATTCATATACTCTTTCAATATCTTTTTTAACGCCGGATGAATCCGTTCTTGTATATGCGCCCATAACCAAATGTTCCTGGACAGTCAGCTCTTCAAAAACTTCTCTTCCTTCTGGAACATAGGCAATTCCCCTGCGAACGATTTCATCTGTATCTTTATGATGAATAGGGGTACCCTCAAATTCTATTTCGCCCTTATCCGGCTGGTCTTCAATCAATCCCATAATGGTTTTTAAAATGGTTGATTTTCCAGCACCATTGTTACCCAGGATAGCGGTAATGGATCCTTCCGCAACAGCAAAAGATGCACCCCGGATGGCATAAACAAGATCATAGTAGGTCTCAATATTTTTCACTTCAAGTATATTCGCCATAGTTAATCCTGCTCTCCCAGATATGCTTTCAAGACCTCCTTATTCTGCTGTACTTCATCTGGCGTTCCCAAGGTTACGGGTTTTCCAAAATTAATCGCCAATACTCTATCTGATATATCCATTACCATTTTCATATCATGCTCTATGAGAAGAATGGAAATTCCTAAATCATCCTGGATATCCTTTATCCAGAAAATCATGTCCTGTTTTTCCTCTGAATTCATCCCGGCACAGGGTTCGTCCAACAGGAGCAGTTCAGGTTCAAGCGCAAGGGCCCTTCCTAACTCTATCAGCTTCTGTGTGCCATACGGCAGCGCACCCACAAACTTGTCCCTGACATTCTGTAATTCTAAAAAATCTATAATGGTTTCTACTTTTTCCCTGTGTTGAATTTCTTCCTTTCCGGCAAAAGAGGATTTCCCCCACATGGATATTCCCTTGAAAAGGCCTGTTTTCATATGGATGTGTCTGCCGAGCATGATGTTTTCCATGGTATTCATATTGGAAAAAAGCTCAATATTTTGAAACGTCCTGGCAATTCCCATCTTTGCAATTGAATCAGGTGTTTTGTTTTCTATTTTCCGGCCTTTGAATTCAATCTTTCCTTTATCAGGTTTATATAGTCCTGAAATACAATTGAAAAGGGTGGTCTTTCCTGCACCATTGGGACCGATAACAGAAAAGATCTCACCCTTATTCATTGTAAACATAATTTTTTGAAGTGCCTTTATCCCTCCAAAAGAAATGGATAAGTTATCAACATGGAAAAAAGTAGACATCATAATTATTTAATACTCATCCAATCTGTGAGCTGTTTTGACTTTCCACCAGCAAGGCATTGAACCAAAAAGGTCTCGGCCGCACCCTGCCGTGAATACATATCATTCTTGTTATAGGGTTTATAACTGACCACCGGACCGATGCCCTTGAAATCTTTTATACTTTCCATTGCTGTGATAAAACTCTCCCTTGTCAGATTTCTCCCTGCTCTTTTTAACCCTTCAATCATAGGCTCAGTAAAAATGATGCCGGCATAATAAAAAACGCCCCATCTTTCCTCTTTGGCAGCATATGTATCAAACACTTCTTTTTTATATTTGTTAAGCAGTGGATGATCAGAACCGGGAAGTTCGCCAAGAGTAGCAGTGATAACGCCTTCCCAAAGTCCTTTTGTAATGTGCATCATCAAAGGGAAGTCTGAAGTGGTACTTGTACTCATAAACTGAGGGGCAAACTGCATGGCCTTGCTGATCCCTACTATCCTTGCAGAATGGGGCACGGTTGTCCACATAAGGACCATGTCTGCTTTAGATTTCCTCAATTGCATAACATGTGGCTTAAGATCGGTATCTTTGGCTTCCATTGACACCTGGGCCACGGCCTCCATACCATGAGCCTTCAACTCTTCAAGCGCCCCTCTTAGACCATTTTTCCCATATTCATCATTGAGATAAGCAATGGCAACTCTTTTTTTACCCATTTTTTCAACGGCATATTTTACAAGTGCTTTTGCTTCACCATAATAAAGCGGGTATACCGTAAACAGATTCTTCTGGGGAGGATTTACCCAATGCATGGAACCGGCCGCTGGTCCTACCCATGGAATATTTCTTTGGGCAAGATAATCTCGAACAGCAAGTCCTGGCGATGTTCCCACACCGCAGGCCCAGGCAAAAATGCCTGTGCCTTCCTGGAGTTCTTTCACACCTGCCTTGGTTTTGGCTGGATTATACCCATCATCAAACATATGGTAGACAATTTTTCTGCCATGGATACCGCCGTTGTCATTTATCCACTTAAAATAATCGCCAGTCCCCCTGGCGACATTACCCCAGGCTGCTGCAGGACCTGTTTGAGGGCCCCATTGACCGAGATGAATTTCAGTGTCCGTCACCCCTTCTTCTGCAAAAAGATTTGGGCTAAAACCTAATAAAAAAGCTAGAGAAACAAATAAAGTAAGCATTAATCTTTTTTTCATCATTTCCTCCTTTTAGATTATCATTGATTTATATCACCTTCATTTACACCTGTGATCAAGGGCCGAACTATACCTTTTTAACATAATGTTTTGCAAAAAGGCCGCTCGGTTTTATGCATAACACAATTACAATAATGGCAAAGGCAACAACCGTCTTAAATTCAATGGATATATATCCGCCGAATAAATTCTCAATTACACCCAGAATGTAGGCGGCAACCACAGCGCCGGGTAATGATGTCATTCCGCCCATGACAGCTGCGGCAAATCCTTTGAGAAGGGGATCCCACATCATGTAGGGCTGCATGATAATTGGAGAAATTAAAAGCCCGGCCACCGCACCTACAACAGAAGAAATCCCCCAGGTCATCATCATAATTCTATTGGTTCTTATCCCTAAAATTTGGGCTGCAACACTGTTCTGTTGAGTGGCTTTCATGGCAAGGCCCAGCTTAGAATACTTAAAAAACAGGTATAATACTATCATGATAACCAATGCCACCACCAGGGTCAAAACTTCAAGTTTGCTGACAAAAAGATCACCAATAACAAAACTGTCATAAGGCCCTAAAGGGAATGGCATTGTTTTTTGATCGGCCCCAAATTTCCAGGAAACAAATCCTAAAAGAATCATTTCGATACCAATGGTGATCACAATCATCCCAAGCACATTGGGTTCTTTTGCCCTTCGAAGAATGGCAAATTCTAGAAAACATCCCAACAGAGCCGCAAATACAAATGTTATTAAAAATGCCGTATATAACGGCAGGTTGAACGAGGTCAAAAGCATCATCGCAAAAAAAGAGGATATAAGGGCCATTTCACCCTGGGCAAAATTGGGCACTTCAGATGTTTTATAAATAATCACCATGGCAAGGCCCATGAGTGCATAGGTGCTTCCCACCGCAATACCGTTCACAATCATCTGGAGAAATTCTATCATCATACACCTCCGGCTTAAAACGGCCAGGTTCGCCAGTACTTTTTCGTTCTGATCCAGATCCCGTAAAGCCCAAGCGGTTCGAACAGCATAATTGCTACCATGATACTCCCAAATACAATGAATTGAATATTAGACACACCTGTGATAGAAAACCAGTTTTTCGAAAGATGATCCAGCCATTCACCGACGTAAGGAATATCAAGAATATTTCTCAATTTAAGGTCCAGCCAGCAAAGAAGGGTCGCACCGACAATAGACCCCATTATCGTACCCAATCCTCCTACTACGACCATGGCAAGAAACATGATAGACATCATCAAAGTAAAAATTTCCGGTTCAATAAACTTTAAAACAAAGGCGTACAATCCTCCTGCGATACCCGCATAAAATGCACTCACAGCAAATGACAGGGTTTTATAATAAACAATATTCACTCCTGTTGT
Source organism: uncultured Desulfobacula sp. (assembly GCA_964343845.1). Taxonomy (GTDB): domain Bacteria; phylum Desulfobacterota; class Desulfobacteria; order Desulfobacterales; family Desulfobacteraceae; genus Desulfobacula. The sequence continues at coordinate 35,813 of CAYFKW010000008.1, forward strand.
CTGAGCTGCAATATCCGCATCTCTAATGGCAATAAACGCCCTGCCTACCCTTGTTCTGATGAGATTTCTCATAAATAACAGCAGGAGAACTGTTAGCGTTATCAATAAAAAATAAAACTCTTTATCTGTATCCAACACCCAGGAGCCAATGGTCAGTTCAGGTGCATGGAGACCATCCCTGCCGCCGAAAACCTCCAGCCTGCCGATAACCTGAGTGATCGTCAAGCCAAACCCCAATGTAGCAATGGCAAGATACGGCCCTTCGAGCCTGAGGGCTGGCAGCCCGAGCAGGAAACCGAAACAGGCTGCAACAAGAGCGGAACAGGGTAATGCCAGAAGAAAGGGAAACCCCGCTTTCAGCATTAAAATGACTGTACCGTAGGCGCCTATGGCAAAAAAACCAGCATGGCCTAATGAAATTTGTCCGGTAAATCCCACTAATAGATTTAATCCTGTTGCTACGATGACATTGATGGCGATGTAATTTGCGACATAAACATAATAGTTATCTGCAAATAGAGGAAAAAGATACAGCGTTCCTATCATGATGATAAACCAGAAAATAACAACAGGTGATGAAAAAAGCTCTACATCTTCGTAATAATCTCTTTTCATATCCATGTGGAACTATCCTTTTGTGTTCAACGGTCTGATGAAATAATATCTTTTCTACTTATTTTTATGCTTATGGGTTGTCAAGAAAAAAGAAAGCGGATTTAAAAAATAAACAATGTTCAGTCATAATAATCAAATATAAACCCACAAAAAAGTTCCGATTATTATTGTAACGCAAACGCCCCCTTTCAGGGGGTATTGTATTTCCTCTTTAACACTTGAACATTTTCCCCGGATTTAGTATTTTTGACCTTACAGCCAATGTAGCTCAGGTGGCAGAGCAGCTCACTCGTAATGAGCAGGTCAACGGTTCGAATCCGTTCATTGGCTCCACACCATAAATTAACGATAAATTTAAAAAAGTACGATAGCTTTCAGGTATCATTTTCAAACTTAATGCTGGAAAAAATAAAAAAACTATTATACGTAAAACATACAATTTCTGATATTTTCTTTTTCAACATTAAATGGAGAGACCTTCTATGGCATCACCTAGCAACCTTCGCAAAGTCGGCAGAGAAGAACTCAATCAGCCAAAGATTGCTATTATGGTATTTGAAAAAAAGTCAGGGATTACATTCCGGTTTGTGACGGTACTCAACCTGAGTGTTAAAGGTGTTTTAATAGAATCAGATATCGATTTCAAGAAAGAATTCAAACTTAATCTCTTTATTAAAAATTACGAATTAAATCAATGGGACAGTTTTTTTTGCAGAGTTGCCTGGCGGCAAGCCTCTGATGGTGAAGAACACTTTAATATCGGGCTTGAGTTTCTTTTTCATGTGGAAAATTTTTCAGGTCAGTCTTTAGATCAGGCTAACGCAATTTCACCAGATGACCTTGATTATCTATTAAATATCGAACTTGTTCAAACCCTTAGTGGAAAATCGCTTTGTACTTTTTTAAACTGTCTGTCGCGAAAAATAATTAAGGCAGACAGCAAGTTTATATCTTTTGGTGATAAAAGTGATTGTCTGTATTTCATTCAAAAAGGACATTGCACCGTTCAAAAGAAAGGGATCAGTGGGGAATATGCAGCGGTTGGTTATAAAAGACCTGGCGAACTTGTTGGTAACGTATCTCTGCTGTCTGATGAATTGAGAACGGAAAATGTTATTTCAAAATCTGACATGGTACTCTGGGAACTGAAAAAAAACAACTTCGATAAAATTTGCAACAATCATCCTGAAATTCGAACATTTTTGACCCGGCTCTATACAGATACGATTGAAGATTCTATTAAAAATGAAATCCGAATGATTGGTCAGTACCGCCTTCATCATCTCATTAAAAAGGGGAATCATAGTGTGGTATACAAAGGACTGCACAAATCATTGAACCTGCCAGCCGCCGTAAAAATGATAATGCATCATGTTTCCGACGACAGTGAGTTTAAAAAATTTCTTGATATTAAACCTAAGATTGTCAATCGCCTGAACCATCCAAATGTATTACAGGTATATGATATTGCGACCGCCTATAAAACCACATTCATGATCATGGAATATGTTGAAGGGGAAATTTTATCAGACCTTCTTTATCGAAAAAAAGTTTTGCCTTTTGAAAGAGCGCTAAAATTTTTATTGCAAATATGCAGTGGTTTATCTTTTCTTCATGACAACAAAATCATCCACCAGAATTTAATACCGGAAAAATTTTTTGTATTAGAGAATGATCACATTAAAATTATGGGAAGCGGACCTGCATTTTCAAAGAGAAAAGAAGATTTTGATCAAACCAGTTTATTTTGTTATATGCCGCCCGAGCGAATCGTTTCAGGTAAGATGGATACACGGTCAAATATATATAGTTTTGGGATTTTAGCCTATGAAATGCTGACCGGCAAAAAACCTTTTTCTGCAAATGACCCAGCCATGCTGATGAAACTTCACACTGACACCCCCATACCTGATCCATCCATTTTAATTCCAAATTTCCCCACAGCTTTAAAGGATCTGATTTTCAAAGCGTGTGCAAAATCGCCTGGGAAACGGTTTGCTTCAATGAATGAAGTATTAGAAGAGCTGACTCAAATTGCATTGGCCCTAAAAGTGGACATATCAAGTCAAACAGAAGCACACAAGGAGGTAACGATCCTGCACATGACACATACGAAAAGCCAGAAGTGTGCCGTGAATAAACTTTTGAATGAAATCAGCAGCCGAGCAGATGATATGGATGTGCATCTGACAATTGCCGGCAGGACAGATTCAACTTAAAATTAAGCCCACAACATTGCCTGGAATAAATATGACATTAAAAAAGAATGATACCATTGGTTTTTTTTCACCATCAACGCCCATTACTGCCTTCTGTCCTGCCCGGTTTAAAAGGGCCAGAACTTTTTTGAAACAAAAAGGCTTCCATTTAAAATCCGGGTTGTTGACAGGGCAGAAAGATGGGTATCGGTCTGGCTCTATTAAAGAACGGGCAGATGAGCTTAATCAATTGATATATGACCCCAATGTGTCTTGTATAATGTCAACCATTGGCGGAATGAATTCAAACTCTCTTTTACCTTATATTGATTATAACGCATTCAAAAAGACTCCCAAAATACTGATCGGATATTCTGATGTCTCTTCAATTCTTATGGCAGTTTATGCAAAAACGGGTATTCATACCTTTTATGGCCCGGCTTTGGTTGCCTCTTTTGGCGAAATGGAACCTTATAGTGAAATGACTTTTAAGTATTTTGAGGATGTATGCGTCAAAAAAAATCTACCCTATCAATTTGTTAAGCCGGAATTCTGGACCGATGAACACCTGGATTGGGAAACCCAGGATCGGCATAAAACAAAAACAAAAAACCAATGGATCACCTTAAGGAATGGCCGTGTAAAAGGCAGATTAATCATTGGGAATTTAAATACTGTTACCTGCATATTTGGCAGCGAATATATGCCCCGGATCGAGCCGGGCGATATTCTTTTTATTGAAGATGCTCAAAAAAGTGCCGCCATGATTGAAAGACTGTTCGCATTTTTAAAGGTAAATCATGTTTTTGAAAAAATAGGCGGACTGATCCTTGGAAAGCATGAGCAATTCAATGACCTGAACACTTCAAAACGCCCCTGGGAAATATTAGAAGAAGTCATTGGTGACTATCAATTCCCTTTTTTAGCTGAAGTAGACTGCTGCCATACGCATCCCATGTTTACAATGCCCATTGGTGCAAGTATTGAATTAAATGCAACAGAGCAGACCATCACGCTGCTTGAATTTTAAATCACCAAAAATGAACAGGATTCATTAAACTCTTGACTTGGTAAAAAATATATGATTTATCTGACTGTCAAAAGGAGAAACAGATGAATTTTTGCAGTGCAGATAAGCTTTATTTTTATTTTAGGTATTTTTTTTATACTGGCCTGCCTGTAGTGCATTAAAGTTTATTTTTAACAAAAAAGCCGCAGGCAGCAAAAGCCTGCGGCTTTTTTGTTTTATCCTGCCGGCTTTTGAGTGAATCTGCAAAGGAAAAAGGCCATGACACAAACCTATGATGTAAATGTAAAAGATTTCAAACCACTTATTTCACCGGCTGCCATCAAAGAAATGCTGCCGATAAAAGATGACGTTGCTAAAACTGTAATTGATGGACGCAGAGATGTTCAAAATATTCTGCAGAAAAAAGACAACCGTCTTCTTATAATAGCGGGCCCCTGCTCCATACACGACACAAGTGCAGCTACCGACTATGCAGAAAAATTAATGGCATTACGTGAAGAAGTTAAGGATAAAATTAGTTTAATCATGAGGGTTTATTTTGAAAAACCCAGGACGACGGTTGGATGGAAAGGGTTAATTAATGATCCGTTTCTTGATTCTTCCTACAACATGGATGAAGGCTTAAAAATTGCCAGGTCCCTGTTACTGGAGATCAATAAAATGGGACTTCCCACTGCTACTGAAATTCTTGACCCAATCACACCGCAATATATTGCAGGACTGCTGACCTGGGTTGCTATTGGGGCAAGAACGACTGAATCGCAGACCCACAGGGAAATGGCCAGCGGGCTCTCTATGCCGGTTGGATTCAAAAACAGTACAGATGGGAGCTTGGATGCTGCCTTAAATGCAATGATGGCGGCAGGTGCACCACAGCATTTTCTCGGTATTGATCCCCAGGGGTATTCTTCAGTGGTCAGTACAACAGGAAATCCATATGGACATATTGTACTTCGTGGTGGAGAACACCCCAATTATGACCCGGTTTCAATTGAAAAAACCCAAACCCTGTTAAAACAAAGAAACCTTATCGATGCCGTAATGGTAGACTGTTCTCATGACAATTCAGGACAGAAACAAAAAGGGCAGTCTTTTGTATTTAAAAGTGTTTTGGATCAACGGCTTAATGGCAACCCAAGCATTATCGGCCTCATGCTCGAGAGCAACCTTTACGAGGGCAATCAAAAATGCACCGGAGACTGTAAAGCGCTTCAATATGGTGTATCTATTACTGATGAGTGTATTTCTTGGGACACCACAATAGGACTTATTCGCTGTGCTTATGACAGGCTGCCATAACAGGTTATGGTAAAAAAACCTTCTCCATTTGATAAAAGAGTCAAGAGGAGGATTGTCGGCAGGGAGCACTCCTTTTTTGCTGCGTGCTCCCCTGGATTAAAAAAAATCTGTCACGCTGAATTACAGGCACTTGGACTACCTGAAGACCGACTTAAAATAATTAAGGGCGGGATTGAATTTAAAGCGAAGCTGACTATCTGCGCAGGATGTAATCTGCATTTGAGAAGTCCGTTAAGAATTCTGATGCGGCTCAGCCGGTTCAAAGCCAATTCATTTGAAAAACTTGAAAAAAAAGTAGCTGCCATTGACTGGATTCTCTATCTGCCCATAAACTGTTCACTTAAATTCAATGTGACCGTAAGAAAATCAAGGTTATACCATTCAGATGCGATTGCACAGCGGTGTGAGAAAATCATCTTAAATCGACTCAAGACAACCGATGGGTATATGGATGACCATTCATCAGAACAGACCATACATGTGAGAGCCGAGAATGACAATTTTACACTTTCTTTAGATTGTTCCGGCACACACCTGTTTAAACGGGGCATTAAAGAAAAGGTACACAAAGCACCCTTAAGAGAAAACCTGGCCTTTGCCATGTTACATTGGTTAAACTTTTCAGCAGCAGATATGTTAATTGATCCTATGTGCGGTTCAGGTACATTTTCGATTGAAGCCGCCATGATGAAGATGAATATACCGCCTGGATTTTATAGAAATTTCGCATTTGAAAGCTGGCCCGGGGTCAGTAAAAAATCATTTCAGTACCTGAAACACCAGGCAGAAAATAAATTCTTAACCTGTTCAAAGCCTCAGATATTTGCTTCTGACATTGATCGGATGGCCATCCATCATTTAGAATACAATATCCAAAAATTTGATGCCCTTAAGGTTTGTATTGATCTTTCAACAAACGACTTCTTCTCCATTGACCCGGCACAGTTATCTTTTCAGTCATCACCATCAAACAAAGGGGTTATTTTGTTAAATCCACCTTATGGGAAAAGGCTTGGAGAAAAAAAAGACACACCCTCATTTTTTTGTAACATTGGCAAGAAGCTGACGGCTGATTTTAAAGGGTGGCGGCTGGGAATCATACTTCCATCAAAGAAATGCACCACTTCTCTTGGGCTAAAACTATCACTTAAACCAATCTATCATGGGGGGCTTGATCTTTTTGCAGGGATAGGTGTCATTTAGTTCTTGACTTGTTTTTTCATTGTCTTAAAAATTTTTTGCGGCCTTTAAATATATGGTTTCTATCTTTGAGAAAATCTTCTCCCAGGTAAACTCAGATGCCATTGATCTGATATAGTCTTCGTCTGGTTCTACACTTTTTTGGACAGCGGTTATCTGCTGTTTTAAAGCTTCAGCAAGAATCAGTTCCAGCTGTTTTTCATCTTTCTTATAGGGAGAATCAATCGTTTCCAATTCAGGAAGCGGGATCATTTTGACCATGAGGGTAGATTCAGTTCCAAAAATTTCTTTAACACCAGGCAAATCTGTTGCCATAATCCGGCAGCCGCAGGCCAGCGCTTCCATCAGCACCAGCGGCAACCCTTCAAAAAAAGAAGGCAGCACAAAAACATGAGACTGGCGCATAACTGACCCTAGTTTTTCATGACTTAATGGACCGTGGTATATTACTTTTCCTTTTAAATCTTCAGCTAAACCAAGACATTTTTGTGTTTCACTGTCACTGCTGCTGCCTGCCATATGCAGTCTGAAAGGCATTTCTTTAATGTGTCTTAAACTTTTCAGAAGCCAGGGTACACCTTTTGGTGTGCTAATTTTTCCTGCATAAACCAGCTCAACAACACCGTTGAATACTTTTGGACGATAAAAAAAGAAATCCTTGTTATACCCGCCGCTGACCACATCAATTTTTAAGGGGTCGATGCCCAATGTGTTGACTATATTTTCTTTTTGATCACAGCTCAAGGCTATGACCTGATCTATTTCCTGCAGGGTTTCAGTCATGCTCTTCCCCAGGCCGGGGCACAAATAGTGCTGTCGAAGACATGTGCCGTGACAGGTTGTCACCATGGGGATACCAGGTGCGATTTTCCTCGCAACAGATGAGACAATCCAAAGATGATGGGTGTGCAGGATATCAGGTTTAAACTGCTCTATTGCGTGTTGAATTTTTATTGTAAATGCTTTTTTATAGGCTTGAATATCTTCTCTATTCAGCTTTGAAAACACGCTGCTCTGGTACGGCATGATGTCACTCATGCCTGCAATAGGAAAGACAAGGTCCTTCCCGTCAAACCGAACAAAGATACAATTCTCTTTTTCAAGCAAAGATCCGGGCATTTCGAAATCAGCCTGAACCCCTGCCACAAGAAAATTATCATGTCCATGGTTGTTGCTGTGACGGATAATCTCCTGGATGAACTTCCCACTGCCTGTAAAATCGGGTGCCTGGCTGATAATATGAAGAATTTTCATGGAAAAAAAGATAGCATAGGATTGAATTAAAAGAAATGATAAGCATAATAAAATCTAGTATTGTATCTAAAAATCCAAACAGAGGTATTTATATGAAAAAAATTATATGCTGGCTTGGTCTGTCTGTTATTATTTTGTGTTTTGCAGGTTCTGCTTTTGGTCGGGACAGGGTTGATAATCGCATATATGCATTACTTTTAAAAAAACATGTTGAAGGCAGCGCCGTCAACTACGATGGCTTTAAAAAAGATGCACACCTGTTGGATGAGTATTTAACCATTTTAAGCCAAACATCTGCCAGGAGTCTTTCAAGGGATGATCAGTTTGCCTATTATATAAATGTTTACAATGCCTTCACCATAAAACTTGTTTTAACACGATATCCAGGGATTAATTCTATAAAAGAAACCGGCGGTTTTTTTTCCAACCCCTGGAGTAAAAAATTTATAACATTAGAGGGTAAGACATTAACCCTGGACCATATCGAACATAAAATCCTTCGTCCAAGATTCAAGGATCCGCGGGTTCACTTTGCCATCAACTGTGCCTCCAGAAGCTGTCCACCCCTTCGGAATGAACCATACGAAGGGAAGATTCTGGAATATCAATTAAACGAACAGACAAAAAACTTTATTAATGATCAAAAAAATACTCTCATCAAAGACAATACATTGTTCGTGAGCAGGATTTTCAAATGGTTCAAAGAAGACTTCAGCGGCAATCCTTTGTTGTTTATAAAACAGTATGCCGGAACCGATTTAAAACACAGATTGTTATCTAATGAGGGAAAAATTAAGCTGTCTTATTTAAATTATGACTGGTCATTAAACCGGTAGGCTTTACTGCAATTGCCCAGAATATTTTTTTGAATTGCCGCAGCAGCGCAAATCATCCTGATCTTAAATTCCCTACTGGCAATGATAAAAATATCAGCAAGCTAATTCACCGAACCGCTGAAGAATTTTCAACGCTACCGGGGTCGGCTTTATAGTATTTTTAAGCTCAGACAAATCAAGCCCAGATGCCTTGATATCAGGTTTCATACTGTCAAGATATCCTGTCATGATTTCCTCATTGTACTCTGGATGGAACTGTACACCCCAGGCAAATTCACCAATCCGAAACGCTTGATGGGGTTCAAAAGAATTTTTGGCGATCCGTATCGCCGTATCCGGCAGTTGAACAATTGTTTGAGAATGACAAACGTGCGCATGAAACTTTTCTGGCAGTCTGCCAAATAGTTTATCAGATGAAGCCTTGCCTGAAACCTCAATTTCAGTTGTCCCGATTTCAAGTCCTTTTTCGTGATAATCCACTGTGCCGCCCATTGCTTTTGCAATGAGCTGGTGGCCATAACAGATTCCCAGGACAGGGGTATGGGATTGAATCAAACCTGGAATCCATTCTTCAATGGCAACACTCCAGGAAAGATTCTGAGTCACCATATCATGGGACCCTGCAATAATGACACCACTGCAGGCTGCAACAGAAGGAAGCGGATCTCCTCTCGGAATATCCTTTACCATAAGTTGTTCTTCATTCACATTCAACCCTGAAGAAATCCACTGTTCAAAATCTTTAAATTGAGACGCAATAGCAGGAAATGTATCTCCTGTTTTCATGATAACAATTTTTTTCATATGCGGTTGATCTATCTTATAACTTCGTTAACGATTACATCTTCAATGGCTTGAATTTTTCCCAAATGCCTTGTGACACTGAACTTAACATGGCCATATGCTGCTTTACTTTTCTGGACCAGCTCAGGAATGTCCACCAGTATATGGTTGCCGCTGCCAATAAAGAAAGGAAAAATAACAATCTCTTCTACCCCTTTTTTCACCACCTCATTAATCTTATTCTCCAAAAGGGGAGCTGCAAATTGCAAGAATGCAAAATCAATTATGTCAAAGTCTCCCTTGGCCTTGTTTGATATATTTTGTGTCAGAGATGCAATTTCCAGATTCGACTCTTTTTTCCGACTTCCGTGGGCTGCAATAATTAATGCTTTCACTTTTCCCTCCCTAACACCATTTCTATTGCAAGTGTATTATTTTCAGTTTTTGATACTTAAAATAACACGGGTTTATGGTTTTACAACCTATGAAATAAAAAAGCAGTTGACAAACCAAATCTGTTTATCTACGATTCGAAACATGTCGAACCATAAAACAAAGATAGATGCTGAAAAACAAATAGAAAGATTTTCAACTATTTTTAAAGCATTATCAAATCCAAACCGGCTGAAAATACTGTTAGAGCTGATGAGCTGCAAAATCTCTGGAGGGTGCTATGCCGCACGGATTGGCATCGATCAGGTTGAAAACTGCCAGCAGGAATTTGCTAAACATTTAAACCTGGCCCCCTCTACTGTTTCTCATCATTTTAAAGAGCTTCGAATGGCGGGATTATTAAAAATGAAAAAAGAAGGGAAAAATATTATTGTCTCAGTGGATACAGATGTCGTTGAATCCATAAAAAATTTATTTTAATATTTTTTTATGACTTCAGTTCGATAGTTTTCGATGTCTAAATCTAACGAAACATTAAATCTTATCATCACAGTATGGAGGTAAAAGAATTGAACATCACAGCTGTTTTAGGGAGCCCAAGAGAAAATGGAATCACATCCACTATTTCAAACGCATTTATTGACACAGCAGCATCCCTGGGTGCTCAGACAAGCACATATGTCCTAAATAAAATGCACTTTAAAGGATGTCAGGGATGCCAGGCATGCAAGACCAAAAAAAATCATTGTGTTTTAAAAGATGATCTGACAAACGTATTTGAAGATATAAAAACTGCAGATATCATTGTATTTTCTACACCTGTTTATTTTTGGGATGTCACCGGTCAATTTAAATGTTTTTTTGATAGAACGTGGTCCTTGGTAAAACCGGACTATATGACCAATCCAGATCCTGTCCGGTTGGAAAGAGGCAAAACAGCCATATTTATTTCAAGCCAGGGTGATGTTGAAGAAAAACACAAGGATCTTGTTGAAAAATACACGGGTTTCCTGGCAATGTTCGGCGCAAAGGTTCATACCATCAGGGCATTTGGAATGAATGACAGGCCTGGCACAGATATCACCCCTTTCACAGATAAAGCCAGACAGCTTGCAGTTCAATTGTTGTCTTGACACATTTCATGGGCTGGATGTGTTCCACCCACAGAAAAGGATCGGAAATGTATTTAAAAAGGCGATCCAATCGTTACACTTTAAATATTTGAATCGTCTCTTTTAAATTCCTGGCAAGATTTGCCAGTTCATCTGCCTGCAGTTGAATATCTTCTATCCCCTGTGCAGAGGTTTTAACCGATTCGTTTGCTTTGCTTACGTAGTTTAAAACGCCTTCGATACCAGCGGTTGTAATTCTTACATCCTTTTGTATCACTTCAGATTCAGCAGAGGTCGCTTCAATATTAACAGCTACCTGCTGAACCGCATCAATGTTGGACTTGGCTTTCACGTTCAGATCTTTTGCGCTTTCAGCCGTTGCGCTGATATTCGATGAAATATCATTGGTTACGGTGGTTTGTTCTTCTACGGATGAGGCAATAGCAAACATTATTTTATCAATATCGGCAATTACCTTAACAATATTATGAATAACATCAACTGCCTTTCTGGTGTGATCCTGCATCCCTAAAATCTTTGAACGAATCACATTTGCAGATGTTTCTGTTTGATTTGCCAGCTCCTTTACCTCATTGGCAACAACAAAAAAACCTTTTCCTGCATCTCCTGCCCCGGCAGCTTCTATTGCAGCATTTAAAGATAAAAGATGCGTTTGCGAAGCAATGGTTTGGATTATCTCGATAATTTCTCCAATTTCTTTTGCTGATTTACCCAGTTGATTCATAATCTCTGATGTTTTTTCAGCCTGTTTAGACGCACTTTCCGTAACACTTGCACCTTTGCTTGAATTTTGAGCAGTTTCATTAAAGGATGCATACATCTGCTCAATAGCACAGGCAGCTGATGTCGTTGACCTGGAGACTTCATCGATCTTTTCACCCACTGCAGTTGTATTGTTTGAAACACTTTCAGTAAACCCTGCAATATTATCCAGTTTTGAATTAATCGTATTTGTTGCGGTCAGGATATTCTTCATATGGTTGGAAATGGTTTGTGTTTCTTTTGTTGCACTTTCTGAATTGTTTTCCATATCCTGTGATGAATCCTGCAAATCATAGGCAATATGCAGCAGCTTTGAAGACGCTTCTGCTACGGTTGTTGAGGTTGATACCAGTTTTTTGATAAGATTGCCAAGCTCTTTTGCACCGTTTCTCATGGAATCTGCCATAATTCCAATTTCATCACTGCTTTTATATTCAAGTGTCGCCGCCAGGTTTCCTGACCCAATTTCTCTTGCAAAATCAGCGACTTGTTTAACTGGCTGCAATAATTTTCGTGTCACCGCAATGGACAGGAATATAAAGCAGACTGAAAAGAACAGGATGATACCGACCAGTGTCCACAGCCCTTTTTGAAATTCCTTAAGTAACAGTTCCTCTTTTTCAAGTGCAATATCTTTGATGTCATCTGTAAAAATACCAGTCCCAATAATCCAGCCCCATTTTGGGATTTTTCTAAAATAGGTGAGTTTTTCCCCAATTTCTCCACTTGTTTCAGGTTTTTTCCATTTGTACTGTATAAATCCTTGTTTCTCTGTTTCTGCCCGATCAATAATCTCTTTTACAATAAATTTACCATCAGCCGACTGAAGCTTCATCTGGCTTTTCCCGACCAATTCCTCATTTGCAGGGTAAACGATAAACCGCCCCTGTTCATCTATGACAAAAAAATAATTTTTCCTCTGTTCACCAAACCGCATGGCAGTAATTGCTTTGATCGCATAATTATGGAAATTCGTGGTTTCCAGAACTGCCGATGCATTGTCGGTTAATTCAACTAATTTATTCTTCCTTTCGTCTTGAATGATACGGTTCAGCTCATTTTGATTTGCTTTTTTCATGTCTGACAAAGAGAATAGCGAACTTAGAAAAACAATAAGAAGCGTTGATAATATTGCGGCTAAAACAAGTATACTGATTTTTGTTGCAATACCATATTGAGTACTCAATGTTTTCTCCTTTTGCTGATAAAGACATTTTAAAAAAAGTTGAAAGATCTAACCTCTCAAAAAAACCGTACCATATCATCACTGCCGGCAATCAAATAACAAACACACATCATGCCAATATAAACATTGGGTAAAAACCAAAGTCAACCTTTGATGTTTTAAAAGACAGATTATTTAATCTGCAGCGCAGATTTTACAGTGTCAAGCCCTATCCTTTCAACCATTCGTCCCATCCGTTCCCGTTTTGAATGCTCTTTATAGTAATCAATCACGGTTGAAACCATGGACAGTGCATCGTCATGGGAAAGGTCTTCCACGAGGACATCAGCCAGTCTTGGCCTTGCGGATCCATTGCCGCCGATCTGGATAGTCCACCCTTTTTTCGTCCCGTAAAGGGAGATATCCTTGATACAATTTTCAGCACATTGAATTTTACAGCCGCTGACACCCATTTTCATCTTACTTGGCAATATCATTCCATGGTAGATTTCATCCAATTCCATTCCCATTTTTAAGCTGTCCTGGTTTCCCAGCCTGCAGTAGGTTGTCCCCGGACAAACTTTGATACTCCTGACACAGAGGCCTGTGGCATGTCCTGCATCCATACCAAGTTCATTCCAGATTTCATCTACTTGCTGTTCTGTTATTCCTATCAAGGCGATCCTTGCAGCGCTGGTTAGTTTTAATTCAGGAACGTTAAACTTTTCAGCTACAGCTGCCATCTTTCTGAGCTGTTCAGGTTTGACAACCCCACAGGGGATATGAGGTGCAATGGCATACGTTATATTTTCTTTGCCTCTTTGGCGAATCACTCCTTTTTCACCATCTTTTAGCATATTTTGACTCCTGTTATTCTGACGCTTTCCATACATTGATAAATCAAATATTGCATTCAGGGCATTATCCTTTAAGAATCTTCCCTTGACTATGGTTATGTTTAATATTCGAATGAGTACATGTCAAGAAAATCAAGGGATTTGCAAACATGTATCCGATTATAGTATGAATAGTGTTTAACTGCGGCAGGCAAGTAGGGTGCTGATTAAAAAATCGTGCCATAGATTTCTTTATCGACACACAGATACCCGGGTGTTCAAAAATGAAATTTAATCCGTTTGAAAATCGGTTTTGCAGGGATGTCCGAAACAGTTTAGGGCAGGCTTTTATCAAAGCCATTGAAGAAAGGGATGTCAACCCATTTCAAGCAATAACCGATTCTTATTCAGCAGCCTCATTGGAAGCTCCTGTTGAGGCCTACATTCAGTATCGAATCCATTGCCTGAAAAACATTTTAGACCACCTTCGTATTTATCCTGCTTACCACAATCATTTTTTCCTTATTGCTGCACTCTTTTGGAATTTTGAACTGTTTTTCGAATTCCATGAATGGATAGAAAAAAAATGGAAGCTTGCTCAAGGGAATACAAAAAAAGCATTGCAGGCATTGATTTTATCAGCAGTTGTTTATGAACACCTTCAATATGGAAGAAAAACATCGGCAAAAAAGATTGCCTCAAAAGCATGCAGACTTTTTCAGCAGTATGCCAGTGATATTCCTGACTTTTTTGATGCTGATATGTTTATTATATCCTTGACACAACTGAGTACTCCGGCGCCGAAATTCGATCTTCCAGGATTTAAAACGGCTCACTTCAAGTAGGTATGCTCTTTACATTGGAGAATTTTGCAGCCTGATTAAATAAAATATTTTCAATTTGAAAAGTGATTCATATAACCCCATTTTTAACGAATCGTTGTATATCCTTTTTTGAACACCCTGGACCCTTAAAAACAGCTATTGTGTTTTCTCCAAATTCAACAGGTTTTTTTCGAGTAAATCCAGGTGTCCTGTCCTGCTTTATAACTTAAAGGAGCATTTTGGCCGTATCCAGTTATTGAACGATAGATAGGTTCTGGATTAAATTTACGCTTTGCGACTGACATTCAAGTGTGTTAATACCGATGGTAAAGGTAATTTTACAAACGATTTCAAACACGGCACCTGCGGCCGGATCATGTTGGAATTTGAGGAAAGAGGGGGATTGCAGTGATTAAAATACTGATGGTTGGCATTGGTGGTTTTGCCGGATCTGTCTGCCGTTATTTAATTAGTGATTTGTCGCACAAATTATTCAACAATCCTTTTTTCCCGTATGGGACATTAACGGTCAATGTTGTGGGGTGTCTTTCTATTGGTCTGCTAGTTGGGCTGTCAGAAACAAGGCAAATGTTTACACCGGAAATTCGGGCATTACTTCTCATTGGGTTTTTAGGGGGATTTACAACTTTTTCCACATTAGGATATGAAATATTCTCTGTTGCCAGAGACGGACAGTTTTTATCTGCGGCTGCCAATCTTATTCTTCACCTCATTTTAGGTTTGGGAGCGGTCTGGCTTGGGTTTTCCATATCCAAATTTTTATAGGGGAGGTTTATATGGTTTTACCGGAAAAAGGTCATTTACTCAGAATCTTTATTGGCGAGACTGATAAAAAAGACGGGTTCCCACTCTATGAATGGATCGTAAAAAAAGCAAGAGAGAATGGATTAGCCGGCGCAACCGTTATAAAAGGTATTTTAGGATTTGGTGCCCACTCAAGAATCCATACAGCAAAGATCCTGAGGCTTTCAGAAGATATGCCTATGATTATTGAAATTGTTGACACTTTAGAAAAAATTAACAACTTCATGCCCATTATAGATAATGCCATCAAAGAAGGCCTGGCAACCACGGAAGAAATAAGCATCCGGTTCTATCGAACAAGTTAGGCATGTTTTTCAGTCAATATCCATCCCAATTAAGGCTTGAAATGATTCCCTGCCAGGGCTATAAAAGGCTATAAAATGCAACCCTTAACAGGACATGTCAAATGAACGGCTTAGAATCAGGCACACACCACTTTTCAGCACAAGTATATTATGAAGACACCGACCATTCAGGTGTTGTTTACCATGCAAACTATTTAAAATATTTTGAGCGTGCCAGAGAAGACATCATCGGGGTTCAAGTTCTTGCTGACATGTGGCATGAACAGGGTGTTGGTTTTGCAGTTTATAAAATCAACATCGGTTATCATGATGGTGCAGTGTTCGGTGACTTGCTTGACATTAAGACAACCTGGAAAAAAGAGGGGGATTATAGAGTGATCTTTTTGCATGAGGCCTGGCGGCCCAATGCTGAGAAACCTGCTGTCAGTTGCACTCTTGAACTTGTTTGTCTGGGGCCGAATAAAAAACTAATGCCGATTCCGGATCTAACTTTCTTAAAATAAATGAAAATTAGAATTGCGAAAAGCACTTCGCACAATCAGAAATCAAAATTTATACTAAATTGAAACAGGATTGTGCTAAAATCATGGATACGATGCGCAACAAGGGCCTTTAAAAACAGTATCCTCTTTTTTCAGATTGCACATTCACCCTAAAAAAAGCTGATTTTTTGCTTAGAATCCCTTGATTTGAAAAAATTCCTTGATATAAATACCCCAGTTATAGCGACTGCTGTTAGATAGGCTCTCTCCTTTAACAGCAGGTGTTTTGGGAGCCAGCCGGATTCTCCTGGAAAACAAAACAGAAACAAAAAAAGATCCGGATTATTTTTAGGAGGCAGAAATGAAAAAGTTAATATTAATTACTGTGATTGCATGGGTTGCTGTTACCATATCCAGTGTCTGGGCTGCTGAAGAAATGACGTCATTTAATTCCGCTAAAATGCAGAATATCATTTATGGAGCTACCATTGATGCCAAGGTCTCTTTTTATCAAAAAAGAATATACCTGGTTGATTCTGAATATAAAGTATTAGCTGATATTGGCAAAGATGCCGTAAAGAAAATAGCATTTTTAAAAGCGAACAGGCAAAGCCTTATCAACACAATGATTGATAAAAACATAGCGTACACCAGTGCACGGATGAACTCCTTTTTAGGAACCAAAATTCATGAAATAGGATCAAGTATGGCCGCATATTCAGATTCCATAAAATAATCAGAACCCATCAAAACTGTCAATGATCCGCCAGTCAGAGGACAGTTCTTTTCACTCTGCAAACTGTGCTGCTTCAAATAAAAATTGAACCGGCACAGTTTGTATCTCAACTCTATTCTTTTAAAAAGCCTTAACCACAGCAGCAGGTTATAGAATTTGCCAGAAATATTTTCAGATACATTCGACAGTTGAAAGGGTGTGTACTTGTCATTAAATTTTTACGAACGTCGTGTTCGTTAAAAAGCGGAAAACAGCATTTTCAGGCTTCCTGCAAAAATGCTGTTTTAACGCCACTCCAACCACACCCCCTTTCAACTGTCTGTGATCTATGCACGCTTCACAAAACGAAAAACTGGCAATCGTTATAAACCATTTTTTTCCCTGTATCTGAAAAGAAAACTGTTGGGACAGTCATTATAACAACTGTGAATAATTTACCTGTGTAAGCCTCAAGGTTTGCATTGACAAAAGAAGGGAGGTTATGTTCTATTAAGATTAGCACAACTTGCACAATTTGCATAATCTAATGTATTGGACCAATGTTAATCGTGAAAACAATTATTTCACATATCAGTTTACTGTCATGGACGATTATATTTTCACTAAATCTTTCCATCCTGATCCTGGCTGAAAGTGGTTTTGCTGATAAACCCACCCTCATCAACTGGCAGACATTCAACACCGAACATACCATTATTCATTACCAGGATGCAGATGATCTGGTTTCTTTCAATGCCAAGGTAAATTTTGGAACAGAGCATATGCACGGCAGTTTTAAAGATAAGCTTTCCCCAATCCCTTTTATTAAGAATAAAATAGATGCATTGTTTAAAAAATCCCAGTATCTTCTCGACATGCAGGGATTTACTAATAAAATCCATGTCAAAGTATTTAAAGACAAGCAACAATTAGAAAATGCATTTAATCGCCTTTATAAAAAGAAATGCAATGTAAGGGCCTGGTATCTGCATGAAAAACTCACCGTTTATATTCAACTGGGAGATATCCACGAGGGCATTCTTGCCCATGAGTTTGCGCATGCCGTCATCGATCATTATATGATTGTTCCACCACCTGATAAAACCGCTGAAGTCCTTGCACAATATGTAGAGAAACAACTCAAAATCGACAGCATTCAAACAGGCACAGATTCACAGTTTAAGGGATATTCTGTCAGACCTTGACAGCACTGAACCTATATTTTCACCTGTACTGATCTTGTCTGGAGATTCCGTCTTTGATATCTTGCTTTTTTCTTTTTTGCAGAAGATGCTTTCCTTACCTGCTGGAGTGCTTTGCTTGCAAATTCCGGGTTATCTTCAACCTTAAATTGCTCAATACTTTTGGAACTGCGGGCATCTGCCAGGACAGCCCGTCCAAGTGGCGTTCTTGTAATAACTGTTGTCCATCCGTCTTCCGCACCAATGCCGCCAAAAGAGATATCAGCAAACTCTGCTGAATAGTCTTTACAATAATGACACGCATAGCGTTTCATGGATCTCATATCCTCCAGGTCAATCCTTTCTTTTTTACCAGACTTCAGAGTAATAATAAGCTTCTCTTTCAGGTTGATCCTGGCGACATCCTCCCAGGAGATCCCTGCTAAGTCTGCCAGCGTTTGTCTTTCTTTATCACCAAAAGTGAAATTCCCAGAGCAAAAAAGTCCAAAGCAAATTTTTATTGAATCCGATGGTACCAGATTCAAGACCTGCATCTTTCGCAATGATTTTATTTGGCAGGGCGTTCCGACCAATGCCACCCTTTTTAATCCTTTTTTGACCATTGGGTCAAACTCATCGATTGTTGAAAACGTTATATATTGATCACTAAACTGTTTGAGCCCCTGGGAGACGTCCAGAAAAGGACCTGCAGAATCAGCGATTTCTTTTTCTGTTGTCGCCAGAAAAGGCTGGCGTTGAAATTTACCGATTGCCCGTGTCACAATAGCACCATCTATCCGATTCCGGCTAAAAAGGTGAAGCAAAAGTGCCGTGACAGCGCCGCCATCAGTGGCCTGGTCTATCACCCTCTGGTCAGAAGCCCTGATGACTGTTGTTTCAATAACCCTTCCCATGGGCTCACTCCACGCTGCCTGGCGTTTCGTTTCTTCATCTAAATCATTTATTTCAGGACAAATAGAATAACAAAGCCCGCATTCAATACATTTTTCCATATCACCATACACAGGCTTGCCGCTTTTATCAATTTCCAGGGCCCCATAATTAATGGCCTTACAAAAAACAGCACATCCGCCACATCGATAGCACAAACCCCGTTTTTGAACTTCCTGAACCAAATTAAAAAACGTCTTCATCTAACTTAAAATCCTATTTACTTTAGTCCGACTAATGCTAAATCGTCCCCTAAATATTTACGCTCGTTTTCTCCCAGGACCCCCATTGACAGGCACAAAATCGTCCATAAATGTACGGGTCTGAACTTTGCTTTATACGACCTGCGTAAATCCAGAAGCTGAGTGTGACAATTATTACAGGGCGTAATACAATAGGCTGCCGTGGTTTCTAAAATCTGTTCAAGCTTTATCTTCCCGCAGGAAAGCCGTTCCTTTTTAAAATCAGTCAGAATGGCACCGCCGCCGCCGCCACAGCAATAGTTGTTTGAACGGTTGGGATACATATCAATAAAATTTTCCTCGCCCACAGCCTCTCTGACAACAAATCTGAGTTCATCAGCAATATAATCCCCATAGCTCTTTCGAACCACCTGACAGGGATCCTGAACCGTAAATTTTATTTTTTTATCGATATTCCAATCGGAATTCACTTTCAGCTGGCCTTTTCGAATCCATTCAGCATAGTATGCAATAATACTTTTCACTTCAAATGAATGAGAAATTTCGAATTTTTCCAACCCTTTTTTATTTGCAAAAAAATCATGCCCGCACTCTGTATTTAAGAGAATTTTGCACCCCAATTGTTCTACTGCGGCGGCTTTTTTTCTGACAATATCCTCCCACGCCCTGTTATCAGCTAGAAACATACCAAAATTTTCTGCTGCCCAAGCTTTTGATCCATATGTCCAGCTGGCACCTGCAAGATGTAAAATTTTCCATAATGGTGCCATCTCCATGGGTTCTGTCAATGGCATGGTTGAATTTTGATTTAAAAAAAAGGCAGCTCCTTTTTTGTCAATGGGGACGTCAAGTTCTTCAAACCCCTGCTGTGTTTCTCTTACATCATCAACACCATCTTCTACAATAAACTTCCAGTCATCCGAACTGATCCCGGTTATGGAGCATGTACTGGTTTTAAGTGATTTTGAGCAGCTGTCAACAAGACTTGTCGGTCTTTTTTCTTCAGGCCATTGGCCACGAATGGCAAAGACCAGTTGTGGAATATCAACTTTCATTGGACAGACATGCACACATCGATTACATGTTGTACACATCCACACCCAGTCATTGGTCATGATCTCATCATCCATGCCCAAAGAAATCATTCGAACAAATTTTCGTGGATCCATTCCGGAAAGTCCACTGGCAGGGCATCCTGATGAACAGGCACCGCAGGTAAAACAAGAATTGAGATTTTCGCCTTTTGGCAGCATGGACATTAAAAGATCTTTAAGTTCAGTTTTGCTGCCAATGCCCAGTTCAACAGGCGCAATCTTTATGGGTCCGGTTTCTTTCTTCAAATTTGATTGATCCATTAGTGCCATTGCGGTTAATTGTCCCCATGCATTGATTGAATTGTTTCTTTATAGGGGCCAAGTTTTTTTATTCTCCGGGTAAAATTGGTTATTAACTGAGCAAAGACAGATGCTTCTGCTGAAGAAATCCAGTTAAGTTCAAATCGTTTGGGATCAACGCCAATATCTTCTAAAATCACTGAGATAACTTCAGCTCTTGCTTCAACTTTTTTATTGCCGTCAAAATAATGGCACGCGCCTGGGTGGCAGCCCATAATAATAACCCCGTCAGCTCCGGCGGAAAACGATTCCATTACCAGGTCCGGATGGACCATACCGGTACACATCACCCGTATTGGACGCAGGTTAGGCGGATATTGAAGCCTTGCCACACCTGCAAGATCTGCCCCGGTATATGAACACCAGTTACATAAAAATCCAATAATGACAGGTTCAAAATGATGCGTCATCACCCAATCTCCGTATAATGCTGCTGTATTCCGCTGTTAGGTTTATTCTATTGTTCCTCCGTTAACTGCTGCACGAACCTGTGCCATAAGCTGCTCTAATGTAAAACCATGCACCATGATCCCATCATTCGGGCATGTTGCTGCGCAAAGACCGCATCCCTGACAGAGTGCCGGATCAGAGGCAACCTTGATTGATGACTGTTGCCTGCCTCTGCTTGTTTTCACTACAGAAATGGCGTGGAATGGGCAGACATCAACGCAAAGTGCACATCCGTCACATTTGTCTGTAACAAAAGATTTAATGGCCTCTGATTTTATTTCATCCTGCAGCAAGACTGCTGATACCCTGAAAGCAGCCGCCCTTGACTCTTCAATTGATTCATCCAATGGTTTGGGATAATTGCATATTCCGGCCAGGAACAAGCCTGCAACAGATAAATCAACCGGTTTAAGCTTTGGATGCGCCCCATTGAAAAAACCATCTGAGTTTACATTAAATTTGAAAAACTCTGCCAGATGTTGATTGTCTCGAGCGATAACCCCTGTCGCCAGAGCCAGATAATCTGCCGTAATTCTGATGGGTTTCCTGGAAATAGGGTCAAATACTTCAATTGTTAAGTAACTGCCTTTTTTCTTTACTTTTGGTTTTCTTATGGTTTCATATCGAATAAACAAAACGCCTAAATCTCTGGCATCTTTATAGTATTCCTCCCATTCGCCATACGTTCTTACTTCTCTGTAGAGGATATATACGTTTATATCTTTATTGATCTTCTTTAACTCAATGGCTGCCTTGACAGAATGAATGCAGCATACCCTGCTGCAATAGGGTCTTGCCGGCTCTCTTGAACCGACACATTGTATAAACACAATGCTTTGTGCCTTTTTCACCTCTACAGGGTGAAACAGCACTTTTCTATCAAATTCCAGCTGGGTCATCACTCTTGGCTCTTTCCCATAGAGGTACTCTTCAGGCGTTGCTTCTTTTCCACCCGTCGCCATTATAGCAGCACCAAAATTGATTTCTTCTTTTTCCCCTGAAATATTGATAACACCTTTAAAATTACCCACAGACCCGGATACGGATTCCAATGTCGCGTTTCTATAAACGGTGATATGTTCATTTTCATCTACTTGTTTCACAAGTTCTTGGAGAAGAGAGCGAACATTCTCGCCTTTAAAACTGGTTTCAATATTCGTGGCATTACCACCCAGTGTATTGCTTTTTTCTATGAGTATCGTTTCAATACCCAGTTGTGAAAGGGTAAGGGCACTGTCCATTCCCACAACACCTCCGCCTACAATGAGTGCCCTGCGGACAACTTTTATGCGGTCTTGTTTTAACGGATAATTATGGACAACTTTGGCTATCGCCATTCTGACTTGATCTTTGGCCTTTCGGGTGGCACTTTTTGAATCCTGTTGATGTACCCATGAATTCTGGTTCCTGATGTTGGCCATCTCCACCATAAATCCGTTCAGGCGAGCGGATTTTAATGTTTCCTGGAACATGGGTTCATGGGTTCTTGGTGTACAGGCAGCGATAACAATCCGGTTTAATCCGAATTCCTTTATCTTTTCAGTGATGCTCTCCTGTGCATCAGCAGAACAGGAAAACAGGTTATTTTCAACATAGGACACATAGGGCAGCTTGGCTGCATATGCCACAACTTGGTCCACATCAACAATCCCTGCAATATTTACCCCGCATGAGCAGACAAACACACCCACGGAGGGTTTCTCTTCAAGAATATGACGTTCTTCAGGATATGCTTTTGTTTTTGTCAGCGTTCCTCTTTCACCGGCAAGCAATGTTGCAATAGAAGCCGCAGCAGCGGCTGATTGTACAACAGACCGTGAGATAGTCTTCGGCGTCTGAAATGCACCAATGGCATAGACACCTTTCCTGCTTGTCTCTATTGGCTCAAAGCAAGATGTATCAGCAAAATTATGATGATCCAATTTAATATTAAATTGTTTTGATAAGATCAAAACATCCTCAGGTGCCTCAAACCCAATGGAAAGGACGACCATATCAAAAGATTCTACAACTTTTTCTCCCCGCTCCGTCATATACCGCATGCGGACACCTGCGCCGCTTTTTCCCGGCTCCATCGTATGGGGAATGGCTCTCACAAATCGAATGTTTTTAGATTTGGCTTTTTCGAAATACTTCTCAGATTCTTTGCCCTGACTTCTTAAATCAGTGAAAAATATTGTGCGGTCAAGTGCTACACCTTTCACATGCTCTAAAGAAACCATGCTCTGTTTTACAGCAGCCATACAGCAGATATTTGAGCAATATGAATTCCCGCAGTTATTTTGATTTCGAGAACCTACACATTGCAACCATGCTATTTTACGAGGTTCAGTATTGTCAGACGGTCTGAGTAATTTTCCCTTATTCGGTCCGCTGATTGAAAGGAAACGTTCAAATTCAAGGCTGGTGACAACATCCTTTATTCGATACCCGAAAAAGTCATGGTCCAAGGGGTTGAAAGGCTTAAACCCCGGGGCAAGAATAACAGCACCAACATCAATTGTCCGGATTTCTTCTGCCTGTAAAAAATTAACTGCCCCTGTCGGGCAAAACTTTTCACAAGCCCTGCACTTCCCATGCGTAAAGTACAGGCAGGCAGAGGAATTGATCGCATACTTCAACGGAACAGACTGGTCATACTTTATATATACAGCCTTTTTCTTATTAATCCCAAAATTAAACTCATCTTCAACATTAATGGGGCATTTTTCTGCACATATTCCGCAGGCAATACATTTATCCGAATCAATATATCGCTGTTCTGTTTTTACTTGAACCTTGAAATGCCCTGTATCCCCTAAAACCTTTTCGATCTGGGTTAATGTCAGGATCTCAATATTCAGATGCCGGTCACATTCAACCAGTTTGGGCAGAATGATACAGGAAGCGCAGTCATTGGTTGGGAACGTTTTATCCAATTGCGCCATTACCCCGCCAAGGCCGGCTGTTTTTTCAACCATATATACATAATATCCAGAATCGGCCAGTTCCAATGCCGCCTGTATTCCTGCAATCCCTCCCCCAACTACCATAACCGAACCAATAAGGCTGCCTTTGCCCGGTATCGTACTCAGCGTCTCTTCATCATGCGGTTTTTCTTGTTTTACTGCTTTTTGTGGTTGCCTGCCTTTCTGTCTGGCAGATTTTGATTTTTTAACAATGGGGT
This sequence comes from uncultured Desulfobacula sp., assembly GCA_964343845.1. Taxonomy (GTDB): domain Bacteria; phylum Desulfobacterota; class Desulfobacteria; order Desulfobacterales; family Desulfobacteraceae; genus Desulfobacula. The sequence continues at coordinate 59,813 of CAYFKW010000008.1, forward strand.
TTGCCTGGGGTTCTGTTTCTGAGATGACAAGCGCCACAATTGCTTTGGAGATGTTTTCCTCTTCACAAAATTTTATGAAGTTCTTTTTTGAAATCGTATATCGCTTGGCAGCGGCCGGGGATGCTTTAAGCTTTCCTTTTCGAATCCAGTTGGTGACTGTATTTCTATGAACACCTAAGCGTTTTGCAACAGTCCCTACTTTAAATGTTAACATTTTTTAAAAGGTTCCCCTTCCAGATCATTTGCGACTTGTAACCTTATAATAGAAGAATCAATCTCGTCAACTAATATTGTTATGGAAACTGCCTGTTTAAAAACAAAATCTTTTTGAGCGGCCAGGTTATCGGTTTGCACAATATTTGACCAACTTTTCCTCTCATTATATTTGGATTATCAATACCAATAGTAAATTCCATTGATAATATCTTTTTTTATTGACAATAAAAATCCAGCATTATATTCAGTATAAATGATATTTGGCACAATGTAAACTTGGCATATTTTGCATAAGATTTAGACCACTCCCTTTTTTGATCTGGGAGTTTAAAATTTTTAGTAGTTTAATCGTTAGATTAATTGGCTTTAATCGCATCAAGGAGGTGCCCGTGAAAGACGAACAACAGTTGCTTGATGAGCAACAACCTAAAACAGGGGTTTCAAGGAGGAACTTTCTGAAGACCGTTACTGGAACTGCTGCCGGAATCGGTATTTCTCAGATGTTCAACCCTGCCCTTGTGAAAGCAATGGAAAAAGCGCTTGAAACGCATCCGGTTATCTGGATTCAGGGCCAGGGCTGCACCGGCTGTTCTGTTTCTTTACTGAACTCAGTTGAGCCATCTATTGCAGATGTACTTCTTAAAGTTATCAGCCTTCAGTTCCATCCAACTGTGATGGCAAGTGAAGGAGAAACTGCCATGGAAAATCTTTACCACATTGCTGATGCATATAAAGGTAAATTCTCTCTGGCAGTTGAAGGTGCCATTCCAACAGCTGCAGATGGGAAGTACTGCATTGTTGGTGAACTTCACCACAAAGAGATCACCATGGTTGACATTGTAAAAGACCTGGGGGCAAAAGCAGGCAGCGTTCTGTCTATTGGAACATGTGCGGCTTTTGGCGGAATCCCTGCAGCTGAAGGTAATGTAACTGGTGCCACTTCGGTTATGGATTTCTTTAAAGCAAATGGAATTAAAACACCCGTTGTTAACATCCCGGGATGTCCTCCGCATCCGGACTGGATTGTAGGCTCTATTGCCCACCTGTTAACCAAAGGTCTTCCTGAGTTGGATGATGACGGACGTCCTGTTGTATTCTATGGTGAGAACATTCATGACAACTGCCCGCGTCTTGATGCCTATGACGCAGGAGAAATGGCTGAAAAACTCTCCGATGCAAAAGGCTGCCGCATGGATATTGGTTGCAAAGGCCCGGATACATATGCTGACTGTTTCAAACGCAAATGGAACAGCGGCATGAACTGGTGTGTGGATAATTCAGTCTGCATTGGTTGTGTTGAGGCTGGTTTCCCAGATGCGACATCACCTTTCTATGAACCCGCATAGCATTAATAACCGAAACTTACTAAACCTGAGGAGGTTTTATTATGGCAGGCTGTAAACCACAAGCTGCACCGGCAGGCGCCGGAAAAAAAGTTAAGGTTGCTATTGATCCTGTAACCAGGATTGAGGGTCACCTTAAAGTAGAAGTAGAAGTAAAAGACGGAGCCGTCTCTGATGCCAGAGTTTTTGGCGGTATGTACCGAGGCTTCGAACAAATATTGGTCGGCAGGGACCCGAGAGATGCATCTCAGATTACACAAAGAATCTGCGGCGTTTGTCCAACTGCCCACGCCACTGCATCTGTCCTTGCACTTGACGATGCATTCAATGTTCAACTGACTGAAAATGGCAGAATTGCCAGGAACTTGATCCTGGGCGCAAACTATCTGCAATCCCATATCCTGCATTTCTATCATCTGGCTGCATTGGATTATGTCAATGGCCCTGATGTGGCGCCATTTATCCCCAGATATGCAAAAAATGATGTCCGTGTTCCAAAAGACATCAATGACGTTGCCGTAGGACAATATCTTGAAGCGCTTAACGTCAGAATGGTTTGTCAGGAAATGGTCGCACTTTTTGGCGGCAAGATGCCTCATGTTCAGGGTCTTGTCGTTGGTGGAACATCTGAAATTCCAACCAGAGAAGCATTAAATGCTTATGCGGAACGCTTCAAAAAAGTTAAAAAATTCATCCTTGAAAAATATGTCCCCATTGTTTACCTGCTGGCAGGTCCTTACGGCGATCTTCTGAAAACAGGCGGTGGGTATAAAAACTGTGTTTCCTGGGGTGTATTCCCAATGGACAGCGCAGGCAACACACTGTTGAAACGCGGTGTTTACACAGATGGTAAAGATGGTGCGGTTGATCCAGCTCTGATTAAAGAGTATGTGAAATACTCATACTTTGAGGATTCAACAACCGGCCTGAACCCAACAAAAGGACAGACCAAGCCTGATCCGAACAAAGCAGGTGCCTACAGTTTCATTAAAGCACCTCGTTACAACGGCAGACCTCATGAAGGCGGGCCATTGGCAAGAATGTGGGTCACCAATCCTAACTGTCTAAAATCGGTCAGGAAAAATTAGGGGTTAAAAATCTCAGAGATATCGGCGATGCAGCCTTCTCTATTCTTGGCAGACATGTTGCAAGAGCGGAAGAGACTGCGATGGTTGCCAATGCTGTTGAGCAATGGCTTGCAGAAATCAAACCAGGTAAGGAAACCTATGTTCCTGCGCCGGTTCCTGATTCTGCAGAAGGCCTTGGAATGACAGAGGCACCTCGTGGTGCGCTGCTGCATTACATTGACATTAAAGACAAAGTAATATCAAATTATCAGGTAACCTCGGCCACCATTTGGAATGCAAACCCAATGGATGATATGGGACAAAGAGGACCAATGGAGCAAGCCCTTATCGGGGTACCAGTTCCAGACATAGAAAATCCAGTGAACGTGGGGCGTTTGATACGCTCCATGGACCCCTGACTGGGCTGTGCCGTCCACGTGCTGGACGCAGACACTGGTAAAGAAATCAAAGTGGAAGTACCACTGTAATTTAACCTGATTTTTTTTCACATGGAAGAGGGGATGAATCATTTCATCCCCTCTTTTTCTTGCAACTATATTTTTATTTTGTTATCAGCTTAATTTTACAGCTTTAATAGCAACTGCAGCAGGGATTTATGAAAAAGTTATTGGTGTTAGGAGTCGGCAATATCATAATGATGGATGAGGGCATTGGTGTTCATGCGATTTACGAATTCTGGAAGGAGAAAGAAGACTGGGATGAATCACTGGTCGATTTTGTAGATGGCGGGACCTTTACCCAGGACATTTTTTTTCTGTTCGAAAAATATGAGCACATTTTAGTATTAGATGTTGTTCGAGCAGGTCATGCACCCGGCACCATTTATAGTTTAACTGAAGATGAATTGGTACAAAATAAAAAACAAAGCCTTTCCCTTCATGACATAGACCTTTTAGATTCTTTAAATATGGCACGGTTAAGAGGACACGCACCCACGCTGAGAATTGTCGGGATTGAACCTGAAAAAATTGATTGGGGAACCGAAATGACCGAGACCCTGACCAAAGCATTTCCGTCATTTCTAAAAGTGGCTAAAAAACATATCAGAAAACTTCTGGCCTGATTCGGACAGAATTATTTTTTTGGGGGCAAATGAAGCACCAACTTTTAAGCAGGTTTGTTGAGTATATTAAAATTGATACACAATCAGATGAAACCTCAAAAACTGTCCCAAGCACACAGAAACAATTTGATCTGGCAAATTTACTTGTCACAGGGCTTGAAAAAATAGGGGTTGATGCTGTTGAGTTAAATGATCATTGTTATGTGTATGCAAAACTGAATTCAAATGTTCCGTCAGACCATCCATCATTTAAAAGAACACCCAAAATTGGATTTATTGCACATTTAGACACATCTCCATCTGTTACAGGCAAAAATGTCAACCCCCAAATTATAAAAGCGTATCAGGGCGGCGATATTCAGCTCAATGACACTTTCACTTTAACCCGAAAAGAGAATCCACACCTTAAAGATTCGTTCGGACACACGCTTATTACGACAGATGGTACAACACTGCTCGGTGCAGATGACAAGGCTGGTATTGCCATTATCATGACTGCATTGGATCAATTAAAAAAGAACGCTTCCATTCTTTACCCAGATATCAGGATTGGATTTACTCCGGATGAAGAGATTGGCAGAGGCGCCTTAAATTTTAACCTTGAAAAATTTGATGCCGATTTTGCCTATACCATAGATGGCGGGCCTGCGGGTGAAATCAATAATGAGACCTTTAGTGCAGATGCAGCCGTCATCTCTATTAAAGGAAGAGATATTCATCCAGGTGAAGCAAAAGGAATCATGATCAATGCCATAAAAGTGGCATCAGATATCATATCCTGTTTACCCAAAGATTTAACGCCTGAAACAACCTCGGATAAAGCTCCTTTTATCCATCCTCATCTTTTGGAAGGCCGGGTGGGAGCAGCCACCATAAAACTGTTACTGAGGTCTTTTGATAATGATACCCTGAAAGAGCAGAAACAAATCCTTAAAGATATTATTTTGAACGTCCAGAAAAAATATCCAACATCTCTCATTGACCTTGAGGTAGCAAAAACTTACCGGAATATGAGTGATGAACTGAAAAAAGTACCCCATGTTTCCCAATACTTGGAAGAAGCGGTCAAAAAAACAGGTCTTGAACCCAGATGGATCCCGGTTCGGGGAGGTACAGACGGATCAGGCCTTACTGCCATGGGCCTGCCCTGCCCAAACATATTTACAGGCGGTCACAACTATCATGGTCAGACAGAATGGATCTCTCTTGATATTATGGAAAAATCAGTTGAGACGATCCTGAATCTGGTACAGATTGTCGTTGATAAAGCAAAGTAGTTTCATTCACCATAAACCAGACCAAAAACATTCATTCTCACTTATTCTGTATTTTAAAATTGATTCGCACTTCTATCTTGGTAAAAGGGAAACAACTTTAAAGTCTTTAATTTTATACAGCAACGCTCTATAGCTTATCTTTAATTTTCTGGCTGCCAGCTTTTTATTCCATCCCACTTGTTCAAGAACATATTCAATGATCTGTTTTTCCACTTTAGCCACTGCGCGTTTCTTGATGTCTTTCAGGGAATCTCCGTTTAATATTTTGTCTGTATTTACGGGCAAGAATGAAAATTGAGATTGCGCATATTCTGAGCTCAATAAATCATCGTCTAAAAAACCATTCGCCATATTTTCCTGACGGCCATCCTGATTTTTAACTTTGGCTTCACAGGATATATCTTTTAACAATTCATTGAACACTTTTTCCCAGGATTTATAAACCAACTGCTTTTTGACGCTGTTTTGGAGCTGCCTGACGTTTCCTGGCCAAGAATAGTTGCAAAGCTTGGTCATCATATTTGAATCGGGCATACAGATAACCGGCTGCTGATATTCTGATTTATACTGCCGGCAGTAATATTCAATTAAAAAAGGTATATCTACAATGCGTTCTCTCAGGGGTGGTATGTGTATATTCACAATATTCAGTCGATAGAACAGGTCTTCCCTAAACAGTTTATGGGCAATACTGTTTTCAAGGTTTTTATTGGTAGCTGCAATCACCCACACATCTGTTTTAATTTCCTCATTTGTCCCGAGGGGTGAGAATTCACCACTTTGTAAGACATGAAGCATTTTCGATTGAAGTATTAACGGCATATCTCCAATTTCATCAAGAAAAAGAACGCCGTTATTCGCTGATATAAATTTCCCGGGCCTGTTTTTTTCAGCCCCTGTAAATGCACCTTTCTCATATCCAAACAGCTCACTTTCAAGAAGAGGTTCCGGCATAGCAGCACAATTAATTTTCACAAAATTGTTTGAATCTCTGTCTGATTGTGCATACAGGTTTTGAGCAACAACTTCCTTGCCCGTTCCTGTTTCTCCGGTTATCATAACATTCAGACAGATATCAGCAGCGTCTTTTATGGTGTTTTTTATCTGCTTTATCGCCTGGCTGACGCCGATGAGCGGTGTTATGGTATTTTCACTGTTTTTAATCATTATTAGTCCATGACCCCATGTTAAACCGTTATCACCAATATGAAAACATTCTCTAATCACTGTAATTTGACAAACTGAATCTTGATTAAAACTACAAATCAATTGCTTGTTGGATCTATAAAAGGAAAGATCCCTGTATTTTAAAAATATTTCAAAACTAACAATTTTCTAATATTTTAAAAAAAATACACTTTCTACCGGCATATACACTTTAAAGATGGATTCAGCATATTTAAAGTGTATATACCACCACAATGTAGTATAAATATAAGCATGAAACATGCCACGTCTTCTCAATTTTTTTGCGTTATCATTTCAATGAGTTACTGATTCTGAATAAATGGCATTACTGAAAATTGTGAAAAAAAAGTAATATTCCCTGTTACATAAATGCCACATTGTGGTATTTATGTAACAGGGCGGCAGACGATCACCAGCCTGGAAAATAGTATAAAAAAACGCGTGCCTGAAACTGCACAAATAGATACCTTGAAAAGTCTGTGAAATTAAAACAAAAAAAGGGCATGAGTGCCAAACACCCAGCCCTGTGGATAACGCCTTAGATCATCACCGTCAGCAAATTCTTGGCAACTGCTCCCCTGTCAGCATATCGACAATCCTCATACCGCCTATGGCCGTCTGCAGAAAAACTTTGCCTGGATTTTCATCTGAAACTTCACCGATCATGACAGCCTCTTTCCCGAATTCATCTTTCTGAATAATCTCAAGTACTTTTTGAGCATCTTTTTCAGGCACAACTGCAATCAGCTTGCCCTCATTTGCAATGTACAGAGGATCAAATCCCAGCAATTCGCATGTACCCTGGACAGCCCCTCTAACAGGTAATAATGATTCTTCTATTTTCATACCAACATGGGATTGTGAGGCTATTTCATTAAGTGTTGTCCCAAGACCGCCTCTGGTTGGATCACGCAGGACATGAATGTCGCAATCCGATTCAATTAACGACTGAACCATTTTATTCAATGGCGCTGAATCGGATTTGATATCCGAATCAAACTTTAATCCCTCCCTTGTACTTAAAACTGTTATACCATGATCAGCTATGGTGCCGCTGACAATAATTTTATCACCTGGCTTTGCATTGTGACCCGACACATTCACATTGGCTGGAATCACACCAATGCCTGATGTGTTAATGAAAATCTTATCTGCTTTTCCCTTTGGGACCACTTTGGTATCACCGGTTACAATTTTCACCCCTGCTTTTTTAGCAGCAGCAGCCATTGTTTCAAGAATTTGTTTTAGGTCTGCTATGGCCAGTCCTTCTTCGATAATCAGCCCTGCACTTATAAATTTTGGTACAGCACCACACATGGAAATATCATTGATCGTTCCATTAACTGCCAAATCCCCGATATTTCCACCGGGAAAAAAAATGGGATCTACAACATACGAATCAGTTGAAAAAGCAAGCTTCCCTTCATTTATTTCAAGGACAGCACCATCATCCTGTTTTGACAACTCAGGATTCTCAAACAACGGCAGGATCAAATTTGAAAACATGGAATGAGAGACTTTTCCACCTGAGCCATGGTCTAATAATATTTTTTCGTCAGACATATTTACCCTATCTTTTTTATTTAACTGTATCTATAAAATGCTGCACAGGACCCTTCTGTTGAGACCATACAGGGACCAACCGGTGTCATGGGGGTACACGTTTTCTTATACAATGCACATTGTTCCGGTGTCTTCAACCCCATGAGTATCTGTCCGCAGGCACAGCCCTTTGGTTCGGGCACATCAGGCATTTCCATTCCAAATTTAACGGCTGCATCAAATAGTTGGTACTCCTTTTTCAACCCCATACCACTCAGAGGGATCTCGCCAATGCCACGCCAGGAAGTATTGCACACCTCAAAAACTTGATTCATTATCTGTTTTGCTTTTATATTTCCCTTATCAGACACCGCCCTCGGATATGCATTTACCAGTGCAGGTTTTCCTGTTTCATTCTGTTCAATCAAAAGAAGAATCGCTTTCAAAATATCAATGGGTTCAAATCCGGAAATAACAGATGGCACATCATATTTTTCAAATGTATCTCTGTATGCATCTGTCCCGGTAATGACAGAAACATGTCCTGGCAGGATAAAACCGTCGATCTGAATGCCATCTGTTGTCATTAGAGCAGAAAGGGCCGGGGGTGTAAGCTTATTGGCAGAAAAGACAGAAAAATTATTCACCTTTTCTCCAGCGCCCATTAAAATACTGGCAGCGATTGTCGGGATGGTTGTTTCAAATCCAACCGCACAGAATACGACCTCTTTATCTTTGTTTTCTTTGGCAATATTGATTGCATCAAAAACAGAGTAAACAATCCTTACATCGGCTCCGGAAGCCTTTTCTTTTGCCAGGGTTGAACTTGATCCCGGCACCTTCATCAAATCCCCGAAAGTGGTTACAATAACATTCTTCACTCTTGAAAATTCAACAAAGGCGTCTATATCTTTTTGAGCTGTAACACAAACAGGGCAACCCGGCCCGGAAAGGAGTGCAATACCTTCTGGTAAAACACTTCTGATACCATGTTTAAAAATAGACATGGTGTGCGTTCCACAAACCTCCATCAATCTTAACTCTTTTTTACTGATTGAATGAATTTTTTTTATCAAATCCTTTGCAAGTGCTGCATCCCGATATTCTTCAATATATTTTAACGCCATATTTAACTATTTCCTCTTAATGCGGCAGCCACAACTGCCTGACCAAATGCGATGCCACCGTCTCCGGTTGGAATCTTAGTGTGTGTATATACCTTAAGGCCATTTTGTTCAAGGGTTCTGATCATGGTTCTCAATATGATATCATTATTAAACACACCCCCTGAAAGAACAATTTTTCCAACCCCTGTTTCTTTACTGATACATAATGCTGCAGCTGCAAATGCGTCAACAAGGGTGTGATGAAATTTTGAACTGATTTTATTTACAGATACATTTTTTTTAATATCTGTAACAATCTGTTTTATACAAGGCATCATATCAATGGTACGCAAAGGGATCCGATCATCACTTTTATGTTCTATCATTTCAAATTTATATGGTTCTTCAAGCGGAATTCCGTCCGCTTTAGCTTCAAGTTCCATAGCTGCCTGACTCTCATGAGAAATGACATGGCAAATACATAAAAGAGATGAAACAGCATCAAACAATCGGCCTGCACTGGATGTCAGAGGCGCATTTAAATTTTTCTCCATCATCTGACACAAAAAGGAGAGCTTACCCTTATCCATCTCATTCATGTACGGGATATCCAGATTTAAAAAAGCATTACCAAAAACCTGGTATAAGACAGATGCTGCCATGCGCCAGGGCTCCAGAACAGCGGCGTCACCACCCGGCATCCGGATATAGGATAATTGGGCCTTCCGTTTAAAATTCTTTTGGGTGCACAAAAGGATCTCACCCCCCCAAATGTGACCATCTGTTCCATATCCAGTACCATCCAGAGTGATGGCTATGGTCTTTTCATCAAGGTTGTTTTCTGCCATGCAGGATACGGCATGGGCATGGTGATGCTGAACAGCGATTTTTTCTGGTGTGTTCTGAGCCAACGCGTATTCTGTGCTCATGTAGCCAGGATGCATATCATAGGCGACAATATCGGGTTGAATATCAAAAAGTTGTTTTAAATGATCAATACTATTTTGAAAAAAACTGTAGACTTTTACATTCTCTAAATCCCCGATATGCTGACTCAAAAAAACATCATGGTTCCGCGTTAAGCAAATCGTGCTTTTAAGCCCTGCACCGCAGCCCAGAATACTGGGCACTTCTTTGTTTAACACAACAGGCAGCGGGGCATATCCTCTAGATCTCCGGATAAATCTTGGCTTGCCTGCCTGGACTCTGAGAATGGAATCATCGGCTCTGAAAAAAATATCTCTATTATGCAATAAAAAATAGTCTGCGATATGAGAAAATGCTGCCAGTGCATCGTCATTCTCAATGGAAAGCGGTTCCCCTGATCTGTTGCCGCTGGTCATCACCAGCACAGCAGGGCCTTTTTTCAGCAGAAGATAATGCAATGGTGTATACGGCAGCATGATACCAAGACAGGAGTTAAAGGGTGCGACATCTTTCCCAAGTCCTTTTATTTCGGTATGTCCGGGTTCCTTTTTT
>CAYFKW010000008.1:70124-155416 GCA_964343845.1 uncultured Desulfobacula sp.
CAAGAGCACTATGGGTCTGTGGTACGACTTTAATAATTGTTTCTCAACATCACTTAAGTGGACATGATCAAACAGAACCGATGCAGATTGTGCCATTAAAGCAAAGGGTTTATGGGGCCGGTTTTTTTTCTTTCTTAACGCTTTTACACTATCATTATTCGATGCATCGCAGGCCAGATGAAATCCCCCAAGGCCTTTAACCGCAACAATTTTTCCTTGACGTAATCTGTCTGCTGCCATCTGGATTGCTTCTTTTGCGTCTGGCGCAATCACGCGGCCTTTATTATTTGTTAAAAAAACTGCAGGGCCGCATTCAGGGCATGCATTCGGTTGTGCATGAAATCTTCTGTTCAGGGGGTCATCATATTCATTTTGACACGCCTTGCACATTTTAAACTGTTTCATTGATGTGTTCGGCCTGTCATATGGGATATCTTCTATAATTGTAAATCTGGGACCACAATTCGTACAATTTATAAAAGGATATTCATACCGCCTGTCTTCAGGATTTTCCATTTCATTTAAACAATCTGAACACACTGTCACATCGGGTGAAATCAGAGTTGTTCTGATATCTGAAGACCTGCTTTTAACAATTTGAAAGGATGAGAGTGTTCTGGTCTGGACATCTGATACTGCGATGTTGTTGACAGAAGCAAGCAGGGGATTTTTATTATACACATCATTGATAAACCCTTCAATGTTTTCTGATGCACCTTGAACAAGAGCCAGCACACCGTTTGATGTGTTAGAGACTTCACCTTTAAGAGAATATGTCTGCGCCAGATTAAATAAAAAAGGCCGGAAACCAACGCCCTGGACAACACCGCTGATTTCAAGCCTTTTTGTAACGACAGACGTATTCATAAAAAATTATAGATGATCATTTAGACCACTATTTTCTTGAGCTTCTGCAGCTAAAATATTGCGCATATCCTGTAAGGTTTGAAGTGCTGCTTCTTCATCGACTTTGCTAATGGCAAACCCGGCATGAACAATAACATAGTCTCCAATTTTTGCGTTGTCTATAAGCATCATGCTTGTTTCTCTTATAACGCCATCGACATCTACTTTTGCAATACTGTCATTTATTTCTATAATTTTTGATGGAACTGCTAAACACATATGACAACCTGCCCTTGTTAAATAATAAAAGTTCAATATAACACAAGATTTAATTAGGGCAATATTTATTTCATTGTTTTGACAATGAAAACAGGAATGAACAGATAAATTTAATATTTATAAGCTGGTAATACCTTCTTAAAAGGTGGGGCTATCATTTATTAACAATTGATTGATGGTATTAACATAAACCATGTTTTGGCAGGGCTTGGAAAGATAATCGATATTTTTATCTTTTTTTAATGCGTTTATGGACTCCAAAAATTCTAAATTGCCTGAAATAAACAGAATGGGCATTGTGTTATCTTTTTTCATTATTTCTTTATACACATCCATTCCGTTAACCCTGCCTGGAAGCTGATAGTCCAGGCTGACCAGATCATATTGATTCTTTTTGAACAATTCAATTGCCGTGTTTCCATTTTTTGCCAAATCGACTGTGTGGTGGCACGGGGCTTGTGTCAGAACTTTGTACTGCACATCTGAAATGGCAGACTCATCTTCTACAAGCAGAATATGTTTCCCTGTTACAACCCGGGATTCAACAAGCTCAATCTTTTCCAGTTTGGACAACTCCTTTCTAATAACAGGCAGGCGGATAAAAAATGTGGTACCCACATTCACTTCTGATTTAACCAGGATAACACCTTGATGCTGCTCTATATACCTTTTTACATTTGACATGCCGTACCCGGTGCCTTTAATCTCCTTTGAATAGGAACCAGTTAGATCGTTGCTTCCTTTTAAAGTAAATGACGGCTCAAAAATATCCAGCAGATTTTCCTGGGGTATACCACATCCATTGTCTTCTATTTCAATGCAGATTTGATTTTTCTGATATGACGTTCTGACCATAATCTTCGGATTTTTCGTCTTGCTTAATGCATGAATTGAATTCTGTATGAGGTTCAGCAGCGCATGCTCTATCATTCCCTGATCTGCAATTAAATCCGGCAATTGGGGATCACCCTCTCTTATCAGTTCAATTTCTTTTAAATCCTTTTTTAACAGATTGATGACAAGACCAATCACTTCGTTGAGTTTGAAAAATTCATGCTTCGGCTCCTGGGTTTTTGCAAAAGCGGTCAAATTCTTTGTTAGATTTCTGCCTCGAATGGTTTGTCCGTAGATAAGCTCCAGGATCTCCTTAATCTCTTTATCCTTACAATCTAAAAGTGCGATCTCAGCATTGCCCATAATAACGCCCAGTAAATTATTAAAATCATGCGCCATTTTCCCGGCCACTCTTCCAACCAAGGCGTGCTTTTCCTGTTTCGCTGCAAGGAGATTGATTCTGTTTTTCTCTTTCTCAGCAAGCTTGTGTTTTGTGATATCCAAAACAGCGCTCACCCAACAGAGTTTATCCTCAATTTCCAACGTTTCTGCAGACCACAGATAATCCCTTATTTCTCCGTCCTTCATTTTAAATTGAATGGGATAATCAGTTAATCTGCCTTTTTTATAAAACTCATTTAAAACTTTTTCCCTGTCATCTGCATTCACGAACAAACCAAAATCAAAGCCTGTTTTTCCAAGGACCTCTTTCCTGTCATATCCTGTGGTCCTAAAAAACGTATCATTGGCTTCGATAATGATGCCCTCATCAACCATTGTCAACATACTCCAACAGGGGGTTGCCTGGAATAATTTTGAAAATTTGTTTTCGGTACTCTCCAGTTTCCTTTCTGCCAGCTTCCGCTCCGTAATATCCCGCCATGTTGTATGAATTATTTGATTGTCTTTTTCTTTTGAAATGGCTGTCAGCAATACTTCAACCGGGAAAACTTCCCCGGTGGCTCTTACATGGTCCCATTCAAATCTATGGCTCCCTTTTTCAAGCGCAATATCCATCATCTCAACTGCTTTTTTGTATGAATCCCTCCCATCTGACTGCCATTTGGGAGACAGTTCCGACGGATGAGTTTTAAGCAATTGTTCTTTGGTGTCGTATCTTAACATCTCCACTGTTGCCAGATTGCAGTCAATGAATATCTGATTTTTAATAATCAGAATAGCATCTTTTGATTTCTCAAATAAAGTACGATACCTTTTTTCACTTTTATACAATTTTTCTTCAGCCTGTTTTCGTTCTATGGCAACGGCAATATGATCCGAAACTGAACTCAAAAGATCTAAATCTTTTTTTGTATAGCACGCTGGATCTGAGTAACTTTGTATCGCAATAACCCCTAAAATTTCATTTCTGACTCTTAAAGGGACCCCCATCCAGATAACAGGTACCGGTCCCCATACACCATTGTGCGATGCTCTTTTTTCCAAGTCCTCTTTTTTTAATAAGAGCGGCACACCCTTTTGGACAACAAGGCCTGTTAAAGACTCCTGTGCATCAAAATTTTCTAGTGGTTCAAAATCATCGTCTTCAACATCTTTAAAATAAGGAAAATACAGTGCTCTTTTCTGGATATCCAAAATCGCGATAAAAAAATTTGTCGCATCCATTACCCGATCCAGGGAATGATGGATTTCGCGGTAAAGGTCGTCAAGGCTTGATGTTGTATTTACGGCATTGGCAATATCAAAAAGAGTTTGGGTGATCTCTTTGGCACGTCGCAATTCATCTGTGGTTATATGTGTATTTTCTCTATCCATTTACCATACTCTAACTTATTATTTTTTTTGATCATTTTACAGATTTGCTATTGCTGTAAAATCCTTATCAACCCATCTTAAAAAAAGCAATATTAATTTGCAGTCAAACAGAGGCTTTTTTTTGCAAACGTTTTGCTGTTAATCAGCTTTTACTCGCTTCCTTTCTGTCTGGAAAATAACGGCTGCTGCTGCTGAAACAGACGTAAATTTGAGTATTGCCTGATAGCCATTTTCTAATTTTTGAAGAGACATTACCTTTGCATAGGCTTCTGCCTGTCTTGCAATAGATCCCTCATCTGTTTCATAAGACTGCGCTTGAGGAAAATTCAATCTGACATTTTCAAAATCGCCCAGTGGTTTTGAAATCTTAATTTTAGCATTTTTTTCAGATAAATGGGTGATAAAAGAGGGAGTCTCCTTTTTATCAACAATTTTAGCATCCAGTTTAAAAATAACTATCTGTATTTCATTTTCCAATTCAAAATATATTTCCTCTTTTTGAGATAACAAAATATGATAAGGCGCTTTAATGCCAACGACATCATAAAGGTTTACCTTTTCAGGCATCCCCTTCATTTCAACCGCCATCACATTTTTAATGTGAAGACTGTTTGCCAGCTTTTCATAGGTTGACTGGGTGATAAGCACCTGCCCGCCCACTGTATAGGATTCTGCCCTGCCTGTAAAGTTGACTTCAGACCCCACTGCACCATATTTGGTCCTTTTTTTCGATCCAATATTTCCCAGCACCACTTTTCCCGTATTAACCGCAATTCCCATTTCTATTTCAGGAAAGCCTTCTGATTGGTTTCTTAAATTTATATCTTCCATTGCAGCCTGCATGGATAACGCACAGGCGACCGCTTTTCCCCGATGATCTGCAATGGGTTCAGGCGCACCGAAAAAAGCAAGGATACCGTCTCCAATGAATTCATCAATAATCCCATCATGGTCTTGTATGATTGTAACCATTTTATCAAAATATCGATTCAGCATTTTAATGATTTCTTCCGGCGGCCGAGAAGCTGCCAGGGCTGTAAATCCCCTTAAGTCAGACATCATTAAAGATATTTCTTTAATCTGGCCCCCTAACCTGAGAAGTTCCGGATGAATCAGCAGGTGGTTGACAACCTTCTCTGGAACATATCTGGCAAAAATATTTCTGATAAACGTACGCTCTTTTGCAGTCACAACTTCGATACTGACAATGAGACCTGCCGCGAAAAACAGACAGCTTGCCCCCACGGTAGACAGCGGAAAAAGTCTAAAGTTGACAAATTGAAACCAGGTTATGGCCGCAAGCCCCAGGAAAACAGACATCGTAACCGCATAAAGGCATCCAGACGATTTAGGCAGCGCAGATATCCAAAGTATTAAACATAAAAACAGAATTACCAGGATGACACTGCGGTGAGACCATTTGGTATAGAACTGATTGGTGAGCATTGCATTCAGCATTGCTGTATGAAGCGTAATTAACGGAACATCTTTTTCTAAAGGGGTATTACCCAGATCAGAAATCCCCATCGCAATGTCCCCGATAAAAACAAAACTGCCTTCAAAAATTTCTAAAAGGTTTCCGGAAAGATTCTGGTCTTTCATGGTTTCTATCAGCATATGAGCCGGCAGTTCCTTAAATTCATTTTTCCATGTCTGCCAAAAGGGGATATAGGTCCGCCCGTTTTTGTCAATTGGTATGCGAACTTCTTCATCCAGGAAACTTTGCTCTGTTGCCGGAACAAGAATATACTCTCCCCAATTAATGAAAATATCCTCAAAGGCTACCCCTGCATAGTCCAGAAACATGGAAAGCGCCAGGCATGGGAAAAACTGATCATCCACCTTAATCACCATTAACATGTGACGGAAGACCCCGTCACTATCCGTGTGAGCGCTGATATGGCCAGAATTGAAGGCTGCGGTTGCAAATACATTGAACTGCATCAAGGCCCAGGATCCATAAAACGGTTCGTTTTCCCCTTTCATTGAAGGCAGTTTCAACTGCTTTCGAAACCTTTCATACGCCTCACCTTTACCCCAGGCAAACGGTTCAAAGCGTTCACCAGTGTTCAATCCTATTGGGAGATATACAGACCCCAGCTCATCAATAGACGCTGCAAACGCAGTATCTGCTGCAGGGTTTGTCGGCCGGGAGAAAATAATATCATAGGCCGCTGCCTGAATATCCAATTCTGACAGCGCATGATTCACCTTTTCAAGAAAAAACCGGTCTAGATAGTTTTGTCCCAGATAGGAATAGGTGTCGTCTGTGATCGTAACATAATTAATTTTAGGTGACACTGATGGCGCAGGTCCACCCCCTCTATCAATTACGTTTCGATAAAACAGATCAAGGGCTTTATAATCCAACCCATTATATACTGTCCCTTTCACAGAAAGAGCAATAAAAACCACTGCCATCAGGCATGCGGAAATTAAAGAAACGAGTCTAAGGATTTTCTTACTTTTTAATCTTAAACTCATATTTTTTTACAATAAGATTGTTACCGGAAAATATTTTAAGCTTTTGAACAACAGCCTCTTTGTCAGATAATCTGGATGCACTCCGCACATTGCCTGCGATGGCAAACGGTGCATCACTCTTTCGGGTCAGTGTGATGTTACTTTTTTTCTTTAAGTCATTTTCAAGCACAATCCAATTTTTAAAAGAGTTATCAGCTGTTATGATCTCAGGTATTTTTTTTAGGACCACTGGGCTGCAGATAATAGTAAACCGTTCATTCATGCTGCTGCCATCTATTTCATAATATTCGCTGATAGATGGCAGAACCAGTGTAGATCCTTGAATTTTTTGTTCTACAACATTTAAAAGCGTCACTTCTTTTTTATCAGAATAGATCACATAAATATAGGACGGCTTTTCAGTATGGACAAAAATACGAACCAGATCGCCTGACTTTAGTCTGTCAGACGACCTTGCCATTCTTTCAGTATTGTTTGAATTGATCTGGATGCCAATTTTTGCTCTGATAAGATTCTCTTTGGAATGAACATTCTGAAAAAAAGAAAAGAGAAAAAAAATACTGAGCCAGAACACACACAAATTTCGCCTGCCAAATTTCATGGTGATTCCCCTTTTTGATCTTTATTTCTATTGGAACGCTGTCGATTTTTTCTTTTCTTTAGGGTACTTATGGTTTATCGCTTTGTCAAGAAAAGGTTTTCGTTGTTGACTTTGAAACACAAATTCAATATTATTTTTCTTAAAAGCTGTATTATGTTCATCTCAAAACAGTTTCATATTGTGAATCATATTCTTTTATAGATAACTGGGGTAATAATGCTTATCCTAAAAAAACTAAGATCGCCTTTTAGTTCTTTTTTTCTTTTGAGTATCGGTTTACCGCTTTTGTTCTTTTCCTGCATTGAAAAAAAGATGACCTTGCAAGAAGCCAAAAAGGTTTCTGTTTCCATGAAACAGCATTCCTTTGTACCGCCGCCAAGGACTGTGGAAGATGTGATAAAGCTGCTGAATCAACCAGGCAGTTTTAACGATAGAATCACTGCCAGAATGACGAAAAAAGCAAATGCCGAGCCGCCCAAAACAGACAATCCGAAAAAACTGGCTGAATTTTATCGAGACAGAGGTGTCAGTGCCAGGGAAATAGGAAGGAGTAACCAGGAGCTAAAAGACGCAAGACTGGCGCTTTTTTATGCAAGAAAAGCAAAAGATATGATCCCAAAGGGATTCAGTTACCTGCTGACGAATGCAGGCGTTGCCGAAGTCAGACTTGGAAACTTTAAAAAAGGTCAGGAATACTTCAAAGAAGGCATTACTGTTTACCCTGATGTTTCTTTATATCATCTTTTGGCCAGCAGCCTGTTTATGTCAGGGGACTTCAAGGAAGGTATTAAAACTGTGAATGAAGGATTGGCCTTTTGTAAGAAATTTGAGCAAAACAACAGGCTTAAAATAGATGCACGCGGTCGGTCTGCCAGATATTTTGCCAACAAAAATCGTCTGAAGGGTCTTTTTTATGAGTATTCAGGAAAGTATAAACAAGCCGAGCCCTACTGGCGGGACTTTATTCGATATATGGAATTTTCAAAAGACAAAAAACCAGCTATTTATATATTGAGCAGATACCATCTCACCAACAACCTGAAACTTCAAGGAAGGTTTTTGGAAGCAGAGGCTCAGATCCGGGAAACATTAAAACTGTCAATCGGACTTTCAGGAAAATATTCCAATATCACAGCCACCGTTCTAAGGCAGCTTGGAGAAATTTTACTGCTTCAAGGGCGCCTTGAAGATGCGAAACAGATCTTTAAAGCCAGCATTGTTAGTATGAAAAAAGCGGGCGTCAGTGATGATTCTATTGCCGGTGTTGACGCAAAATTAAAACTGGGGGAAGTGTTCTTCACTCAAAACAAAATTCCAATGGCTTTAAAGCAATTCCTATCGATCAAAAAAAATTTAAAACAAAACTCATATTTCTATCATCAGAACATCACCCAGAATCACAATGTTATTTTATGTTTTATTCTATCCGGGTATCTGGACCAGGCCATGGAATCTATCTTGTATTTTTCAAAAAAAATTCAACCTTATATCGGGGGAAACGATTACAGGACAGCAGAGATTACAGGGTTCCGTGGGATGATCTACGCTGAAAGAAAAAATATTCAGCGTGCATTGAAGGATTTTTCCAAAGCCACTGCAGTGTTATTCAAAGAAAAAGGGGATGAAGATGATTTTATAAAAATATTTCGCAGGCAATTAATAGTTGAATCTTATATGGACCTGCTTTTTCGCATCAAAAAACATGGTAGAGAAGAGGAATTCAGCCTAGACGCATCAAAAAAAATTTTCACTTTGTGTGAACAACTGAACAATAGCGTTGTTCAGGGTGCTCTTGGTGCAAGTGGTGCAAGGGCCTTGGCTGTGGATACAGAGCTGGCCGACCTGGTTAGAAAAGAGCAGGATGCGTCAAAACAGATAGCGGCCATGAAAAGAGCATTGATAAATAGTATATCTGCCGGCTCAGGCCAAACAGGAAAAAACACATTATCAGATTTGAATACGAGCCTGAATTCATTAATGAAAGCACGACAGGCCATATTGGAAGAGATTGAATTCCGATTCCCGAAATATTCTGATTTCATAAACCCGCATCCAAAGGGGTTTGATCATATCCGCAGTGCGTTAACGCCCGATGAGGCGATGATCGTTATGTACCCGGTCTCAGACAAAATCTATTTATGGAGCGTTTCAAAAACTGGTGAGACAGCGTTCAGTGCCGCACTGATTTTAAAGGCTGAATTAACCCATCTGGTTCAAATGCTGAGGAAATCATTGGCGCCGAATCCAAAAGTGTTTGACGATATTCCCAAATTTAAACTAAACACGGCCTATGCACTTTATGCAGAATTATTTAAACCGCTTGAACATGTATGGGAAAAGGCGGAAGACCTGTTAATCGTTGCACCTGGCCCGTTAGGGCAGATTCCTTTTGGTGTTTTCCCAACAGTCTCGACGCCTATTGGAAATGAAAAAAAACTATTGTATGATAATTACCGCAACGTACCATGGCTGATTAAGCAGGTTTCCATCACACGGTTGCCCTCTGTCAATTCCTTTTTAACACTAAGACAGCTTCCTGAACCAGCATCAGACCGTTTGCCATTTGTAGGATTTGGAGATCCCATATTTAACAGCGGCCAGATAACGGATGCCGATAAAAATCCATTCAGGAAAAGAATGGCCATGCGGGGAGGTGTTTTACAGGTTAGAGGCTTACGAAAAGTTGAGAAAAAAAATATACATCTGACGGCTAAAAACACAATGACATTGGGAAAATTAAGCAGGTTACCGGATACGGCTGAAGAGATTTTAAGTATTGCCGGCGTCATGGGTACTGATAAATTATCAAGTGTATTTTTGGGGAAACAGGCGTCTGAAACAAATGTAAAAAACATTAATCTTTCAAATGCAAAGGTTATTGCCTTTGCATCACACGGATTGGTGCCCGGGGATCTGGACGGCCTGACCCAGCCTGCCATTGCACTGACAGCGCCCGAAGTTATCGGGGATTTTAATGAAGACGGGCTGCTTAAGATGGGAGAGATTCTGAAATTAAAACTGAATGCAGACTGGGTGGTTCTATCTGCCTGCAATACCGGTGCTGCTGGCGGTGCCGGAGCAGAAGCGGTTTCAGGCCTTGGCAGATCTTTTTTTTATGCCGGTACCCGGGCGCTGCTGGTCACCATGTGGGCAGTGGAGAGTACTTCTGCAAAAGAACTGACAACTGGGCTTTTCCGTTATCAAAATGAAAACCCCAACCTTTCGAGGGCAAAAGCCCTTCAAAAATCCATTGTCCAGCTAATTGATAAAAAAACATTGATATATAAAGGCCGAGAAGTTGCTGCCTACGCCCATCCATTTTTCTGGGCGCCATTCATCGTTGTAGGAGACGGAGGCTAATCATGTATGCCAGAAAAAAACTTTTATCAGGTGTGGTTATTTTATCAATACTCTTGACTTCCTGTGTTGAAAAGAAAATGACATTGCATCAGGCAAAAGAGGTCTCTGTTTCCATGCGCCAGACTTCTTTTGTTCCCCCTCCAAGATCGATTGATGATATCCTGGACGTGTTGAATCAGTCAGGCAGTGTTAACGAAAAAACACGTGCCGCTATCCTGAAAAAAGCAACAGCAGAACCGCCAGACTCAAAAGATCCCGGACACCTTGCCGAATTTTACCGTGACAGGGGACGGAGTGCAAAAGACCTTGGATGGGTCGAGCAGGAGCTTCAGGATGCCAGAACAGCGTTTTATTATGCAAGGCAGTCAAACAAAATGACACCCAAAGGAATGAGCAATTTATTAAAGTCCTTAGGGTCGGCTGAAGTACGGCTTGGGAATTTTAAAAAAGGACAGGAACACTACCAAAGAGGGCTTGAAATCTTTCCCAGCGCCTCTCATTATCATCTTCTGGCCATTTCTTATTTTAAAGCTGGCAACTTTAAAAAGGGATCTGATACAATTCAGAAAGGGATCGACTTCTGCAACAGAAATCAAGGGGAATCAAAAGGGAAAAAAGCAGCAAAATTTAAAGCAGATAAAGCTCGGATGAATGCGATATATTACGGATCATTGGGCAACCATAAAAAAGCAGAATCTTATTGGAGAATTTATCACAGAATCCTGGAAACAGTTAAATCAGAAAAACCAACCATGCACATTATGAGTTATAAGCATCTGGCAAAAAATTTAAAATCCCAGGGTCGGCTGATCGAGGCAGAACTTTTGATACGAAGAGCGCTAAAAGGAGCGGTTGCCCTTACAGGAAAGGATTCAGGGGTTACCGCTGCGCTGGCCAGTTTTTTAGGAGAACTTTTACTTAAACAAGGAAGGCTGTCTGATGCCCGGAAACTCATTGAGGCAAGTATTGACTGTTATAATAAAGCTGGCGTCCTTGAGACATCCGCTGCTTTAGCCAGAGTCAGAACCCTGCTTGGAGAAGTTAAATTTGCTCAAAAAGATTTCACAGGGGCTGCAGAACAATTTGAAGCCGTCCAGAAAAATCTGGCGCCCAATCCATATTTCTATAATACAAATATTGTGCAGAACCACACCATAATTTTAAGTTTCCTGATCTCCAACCGGTTAAAAGAGGCTGATAATTCTATTACCTTCTTTTTTAAAAACATGGCTCCGTACGTTGATTCGATGAAGTATAAATCTGCAGAAATCCTGGCATTAAGGGGAATGCTGTTTTCTAAAAAGAAAAAAAAGAAACAGGCATTGGAAGATTTCTCAAATGCAATGCCGCGGTTATTTAAGGAAAAAGGGGATGAGGATGATTTTTTGAAAACATTCCGCCTCAAACTGATCACTGAATCCTATATGGATCTGCTTTTTGGTATCAAAAAGTCGAGCAGGGAAACCACATTTAATGTAAATGCTTCAGCGGTGATTTTTAATCTTTGCGAACAATTAAACCACAGTTCCGTTAATGCGGCACTTGGTGCCAGTGGTGCAAGAGCCGCTGCAATGGACCCGGATTTATCTGATCTGGTGAGAAGGGAACAAGATGCTTCAAAACAGATAAACACCATAAAGCAGACATTGATAAACATCGTTTCCACTTCATCAGATCAGTTGAACAAATCAGAATTATCCAATTTGAAAACCAATTTAAATTCACTGGTAAAAGCACGGCAGGCTCTCTTGGCAGAAATTGAATCACGATTTCCTAAATATTCAGATTTCATTCATCCTAAACCCAAAAAATTCCAGTTGATCAGAAAAAAACTGAATCCGGAGGAAGCAATGGTGATTATGTATCCTGTTACAAACAGGATGTATCTCTGGGGCTTTTCAAAAACAGGCCCTGTCCGGTTTCATTCAGTCAATATGCCAGAAAAAAAGTTAACATCCATCGTAAAAACATTAAGAAAATCTCTGGCCCCAAATCCAGGAACGTTTGATGATATTCCAGAATTCAATATTAAATCAGCACATGCGCTTTATAAAAAATTATTTGGAAAAATAGAAGACACATGGCAAAGCAAAAAAGATTTACTGGTCGTTGCACCCGGCGTCCTGGGGCAACTTCCATTGGGAGTACTCCCCGTGTCTTTGGTGGAACTGGGAACCGAAAAAAACCTTTTGTACGATAATTACCGGAAGGTTCCCTGGTTTATAAAAAAAGTGTCCATAACAAGGCTGCCATCTGTTTCATCCCTGCTGACCTTACGGGCCCTCCCCAAAGGAGCTGCAAACCGGCTGCCTTTTATCGGCTTTGGCGATCCTATTTTCAACATGAGCCAGCTGGCAGATGGTAACCAAAACAATACATCACAAAAAATAACCAGTCGTGGCATATTAAAGGTTAGGGGAATCAGAAAAATTGAAAAAAAGCAGGCAGCCATCACCACGGAAAACACCATGAGCCTCAGCAGCCTGTCCCGGCTGCCTGATACGGCTGATGAAATAGCAGGTATTGCTGCCGCATTAGGGGTTGACTCAACACACAGTGTATTTTTAAGACAGCTTGCCACCGAGACAAATGTTAAACGATCCAATCTTTCCAATGTAAAGGTTATCGCATTTGCTTCACATGGACTGATCCCCGGCGACCTGGATGGTCTCACCCAGCCTGCTATCGCATTGACTGCGCCTGATGTTGCCTCTGATTTTGATGAAGATGGTTTATTAACAATGGGAGAAATATTGAAACTGAAATTAAATGCAGACTGGGTTGTTTTATCCGCCTGTAATACAGGGGCCGCAGATGGTGCAGGAGCAGAAGCAGTTTCCGGCCTTGGCAGATCTTTTTTTTATGCAGGTACCAGAGCACTTCTTGTAACCATGTGGGCAGTTGAGAGTACCTCTGCAAAAAAACTGACAACCGGACTTTTCCGTTTCCAGAACGAAAATCCTGATCTTTCGAGGGCAAAAGCCCTCCAGAAATCCATCATCGAATTAATTGACAAAAAAACATTAACGTACAAGGGCCAGGACATTGCTGCCTACGCCCATCCGTTTTTCTGGGCACCATTCATCGTTGTCGGAGATGGTGGATAATTTTAATAATTGATAAAAAAATGAGTTGACCACAAGACTCTTTCCGGAGGTTCAATGGCAGACGAAGTTAATGTAGATTTAGTAAAAAAAGATACGTTAAGGCTGGTAAACAAATTCCAGATATTGGATCAACTCAGTTTTGATGAACTCAAACTTTTATTGGGAATAAACCTGGACGAATTCTATCGGAAGCGGCTTGCAAGATTGATCAAATTTAACAAAGGCGAAGTCATCATCCACCAGGGAGAGTTTGATTGTTGGATTTTCTGGGTTATCAAAGGCCGTTATAATGTCGTGAAAGACGGGGTTGTGATTGGAGAAATGAAGGAAACCGGTGAAGTGTTTGGCGAGATGACAGTGTTGGAAGAAGACACACGAACCGCGTCCATCGAAGTTGCAGAAAACGGTATGTGCTTTTGTCTCGATATGTCTGTTTTAGACACCTTTGAAGATGAACAGATAAAGAAAAAGATACTTCAAGGGATCCGTACGCTTAAGATTAAGCGTATTTCAGAAACAAATGCAGCGTTGATAAAAAGAATTAAAAAACTGGAAGATGAATAGACGAATGGCTTCATATCCCCTTAATTCACAATTCAATCCTGTATTCATAAACTGTATTGGCAATCAAAAATTGTTTTGATATACCAGGGCAGATATTTTAATACGCGTGGACATAAAGGAAATAAATCATAAGCTATATCAACAAACACATCCTGACCGCTGTTGTTGCAGCAGAAAATGGTGATATATTTGAATTGGAAGGATATGGTGCCGCCGGTTTGTCTGGCAATATACCTTCAGTTTTAAAAAAAGAGGATACTGTCCCCATGCCCTATGGCAGTGAACTCATGATGCTTCCGAATCGAAAACCGATTGTGTATAATATTTCAAAAAATGGGTTTGAAACTATTGAAGACAATCCTTACAATCCCGGTGAAAAAATATTTCCTGTTGCAGTGTTCAATTCCCCTGGTTATGTAAACTGTCATTTCTGCGCCTATGATGAAGGAGATGCCAGGGAGATATTGCCTTTGTTTTCATATGGTGCAGTTGGATTTGGTAAAAATTTCAGATCTTCTGCAATTTTAATCGATAATGAACCCCGGCAGGATTTAAGACAAATGCCGCATAAAGGCATTGTAAAAGGGGTAAATCGATTACAAAAAAAATATCCAGGCAATCGCCTGATCCGGCACCTTGAAACCTGCGCTTTAACCTATGGGTGCCCGGCCGGCAAAAATTTTTTTTTGAAGCGGTTTGAGGCACCATTGCCGACGTCTACTGTGTGCAATGCCAATTGCCTGGGATGTATCTCTCTGCAGACAGAGAACAATCTGTGTGCCTGCCAGGAAAGGATTACATTTACCCCGACACCTGATGAAATTGCCCAGGTATCGCTTGAACATATATCCAACGTTAAAAAGGCTGTTGTCAGTTTCGGCCAGGGATGCGAGGGAGATCCTTTGACAGCTTATCAGTCAATCGTGCCTGCCATAAGACTCGTTCGTAAAAAAACAGACAAAGGGACCATCAATCTAAACACAAATGCAGGTATCCCCAGACATGTAAAAAAAATTTGTGATGCAGGGATCGACTCAATGAGAGTGAGTTTAAATTCCGTTAGAAAAGAATTTTACCATGCTTATTTCCGACCGAAATCCTACCGGTTTTCAGATGTGATAACCAGCATACAGACAGTGAAACAAATGAATAAATTTGTCTCGATTAACTATCTGAATTGCCCTGGATTTACAGACACTGAAAAAGAGTTTGCCGCATTACAAAAATTTATTGCTGATTATCACATCGATATGATTCAGTGGCGCAATTTAAATTTTGACCCGCGAAAGTATTGCAGCATCATGTCATCGATCGGAGACAGCGGCAAGCCGTTAGGTATGCAGGCTGTAATAGACAGATTATCTATTGAGTTCCCCAAACTGAAACATGGGTATTTTAATCCTGCTTTGATGTAGCCCAAAAGGAAAAATAATGGATAAAAAAATTAAAATTATTGATGAGACCCTCAGGGAAGGGATGCAGTATCGCGGTGTAATGTTCTCTGTGGACCAACGCTTAAAAATTCTTGAATACCAGGAAAAGCTTTGCGTTGATATCTGCCAGGCAGGCTACCCCCCTGCCCATGCATCAGAAATGGAGGCGGTCGGAACGCTTTGCAGGCACAGCCAAGAAAAAACTTACAACATCCGTGTAGCAGGTATGGGAAGAGCCATCATCAATGATGCCAATATCCTGCTGGGAACCGGTACAAAGGATTTTCACTTCCATATCCACATTCGGAAAAATGCAGACAGCCCTGAAATTGAACAGTCTCTTCAGGATTGTCTGGAGACAATTAATTTTGTACGGAAAAAAGAACCAGACGCCTGTTTTTCTATTGCGATGCTGGATATTGGCAACACCACGAACAAAATTTTAGAAAAATGCATATCATTTTTTACAGCCCATCATGTTGATATCCTGTCACTGCCTGATACATCCGGTATCATGGCGCCCAATCGGATATTTGAGAAAATCAGACACCATTGCCCCAAAACAGGAAAAACAGCCCTGGCCATTCATTGCCACAATGATATGGGAATGGCCTCTGCCAACAGTGTGATGGGTATTTTAGGCGGTGGAAAAATACTTGAGGCCTCCGTACTGGGTATTGGAGAACGGAACGGGATTGCTGATCTTTTTACCACAGCAAAAATGCTTCAGACACTGGGATATTCAATGCATCTTAACATTGAAGATATTGACACATTCAAAGCCTATTATGATTACGTAGACGGCATTGTTTATGAGCAATTAAATCTGCATTTAAAAACAATTAATACACCTTTTTTCGGCGATGCAGTAAAAACACATGTGGCAGGAACGCATGCCGCAGGCAATTATGGTATTGCTTCAGAAGAAACGTTTTTTTTAAATTCATTATGCGGCAGATATCTTGTAAAAAAATATCTGGCTGCAAATAAACTGCAGTGTCCAGAAAATCTAATTGATACGCTTACCTCAAAAATCAAGTCAAAAAGTTCTCAATTAAACCGCTGTTTAAGTACACCCGATATTAAAAAGTTGATTTCTTCCTTAAGAGATTAGAAAATCATCACAAAATAGCTGTTTATATTTGACTAATCGTTTGTTAGTTAATATACTGCTTGGATTAATTTTTTTAAGGGATGATGCTTGAATATCAATATAAAAGGGATTGTTATTATCTGCGGGAACTATGGCAGCGGCAAGACAGAAACCGCAGTCAACCTGGCCACCACCAGCAGACACAATGGCACGCAGGTTAAAGTGGCAGATCTTGACCTTGTCAATCCCTATTTTAGGACCCGGGAGGCCAAAGACCTTCTAGAAAAAATGGGAATAGGAGTGATATTGCCGGACAAGCAATATATGAATGCGGATCTCCCTATTCTGGCACCTGCTGTTGCAGGAATCATAAAGCAGCCATCTGAACTGACCATTTTAGATGCAGGTGGTGATGATGTAGGTGTTACCGTACTGGCAGCTTTGCAAGATCATCTGTCACAAAAAAAAGTTCATATGCTGCAGGTGATTAACCCTTTTAGACCCTTTACTGAAGATGTTAAGGGATGTATAAAAATTAAAGAGGAGATAGAAAGCTCTTCAAAAATGAAAATTACAGGGATTGTCAGCAATGCAAACCTGATGGATGAGACAATACCTGAACATATTTATAAAGGATATAAGTTATTACAGGATGTTTCAACCGCTACAGGCCTGAACATTGAATTTATAACAGCTCCATCAAGTTTAATACCCCGGCTTGAATTGGATCGGTTCTCTTGTCCTGTGTTGGAAATAAAAAGAAAACTTAAATTTCCTTGGAAAAATATTTAATAACATAGAAGGAGTAGTTTGATGGCGTATAAACATATAATTGATTCGGAACGGTGCAAGGGATGCGGACTTTGTGTAAATGTCTGCCCTAAAAACGTTCTTGAAATCACAGACAAAGTAAATGCCAAAGGCCATTTCCCTGCATTTCAGGCCCGGCCTGATGACTGCATTCACTGCACCCTGTGCTGTATTATGTGCCCGGATGTGGCTATAAACATTGTCGAAACTCAAGAAGAGACTTCTGAATAATAATTAAGGATAAAAACAATGGCTAAAGTGTTAATGAAAGGAAATGAAGCAATTGGAGAGGCAGCGATTAGAGCTGGGTGTAAAAATTATTTTGCCTATCCCATCACACCGCAGTCCGAGGTTGCTGAATACCTGGTAAAAAGGATGCCTGAAGTTGATGGCGTATTTTTACAGGGAGAGAGTGAAGTGGCCGTCGGGTATATGATTTTCGGTGCGGCAGGAGCAGGTGAAAGGGTGATGACGACCTCTTCCAGTCCCGGCATCAGTTTAATGAGTGAATCAATATCTTATATTGCAGCAGCGCAGGTCCCTGCTGTTTTTGTAAATATTATTCGGGGTGGACCGGGTTTGGGCGGTATCCTGCCATCCCAGGGAGATTATTTCCAGGCAACCAAAGGTGGCGGGCATGGCGACTATCACTTATTGGTTATGGCACCCGATGGCGTTCAGGAAGCAGTTGAAATGACCATGAAAGCATTTTCCCTTGCTGAAAAATATCGCGGACCTGTCATGATATTAGGGGATGGTATGATCGGGCAGATGATGGAACCTGTCGAGTTCCCAGATGACCTCAAAACTGAACCCACAAACAAAGATGACTGGGCAACCAATGGCATGGACACGCGGAAAAGCAGCCAGCGAAACCTAGTTAAATCACTATTTCTGGACCCAAAAGAGCTGAACGATAATAATCTGGCGTTGAAAGCCAAATATGAACAAATGAAAAAAGAAGAAGTGCTGTATGAGGGATACAATACAGACACAGATTACAAGGTCCTCATTGTCAGTTATGGAACGATGAGCCGCGTGTGCAAGACCTCTATTGATATGATGAAAGAAGAAGGAATTGACGTTGGGCTTTTGAGACCCAAAACTTTGTTTCCATTTCCTGAAAAAGAAATTTACCGCGCAGCGACCAAAGACAGCTGCAAATCAGTCATCAGCATTGAAATGAGTATGGGGCAGATGGTCGAGGATGTTGAAAGATGTGTAAAAGGCGAACGCGAAGTGAATTTTTATGGCGAATGCGGTGGAGATATCCCAGCGCCTGAAAAAATCATCGAACTGATTAAGGACCTGCTCTAATCGTTAATTTTAGGAGAAAACTATAATGGGAAAAGCATTTTCAACGCCGGAAAGTTTAAGTGACAATATGACACATTACTGTCCCGGCTGTACCCATGGCATTGTTCACCGGCTGATTGCAGAAACAATAGATGAACTGGGAATCAGAGGAAGAACAGTCGGAATAGCACCTGTCGGGTGTGCTGTCCTGGCATATAACTATTTTAACTGCGACTTCCAGGAAGCAGCGCACGGTAGAGCACCTGCCATGGCAACAGGAATCAAAAGAGTCAGACCCGATCTCATCGTTTTTACATACCAGGGAGATGGTGACCTTGCCAGCATTGGCATGAGTGAAATAATTCATGCGGCAAACAGGGGTGAGAAGTTCACCACCATATTCATCAATAATGCCATTTATGGTATGACAGGCGGGCAAATGGCACCAACGACCATGCCGGGCCAGAGGGCAACGACAGCACCTGCAGGCCGTGATACAAATGAAACAGGAATGCCGATTCGAATGGCCAATTTATTGGGTGAATTGGTAACCCCAGCCTATGTCACCCGTCAGGCTGTGTTAAAACCACAGCAGGTAAATAAAGCGAAAAAAGCAATTAAAAAAGCATTTGAATACCAGGTAGAAGCAAAGTGTTTTAGCTTTGTTGAAGTTGTCAGCACCTGTCCAACCAATTGGGGACTTACCCCTCTTGATGCTTTAAAATGGGCTGAAGACACTCTTTTACCCTATTATGAACTTGGAGATTACAAGGTACCTGAATAGGTACTTAAGTATTTACTATTATTGTTGTTTTTTGGAGAAACCAATGCAAACAGAAATTAAATTTGCAGGATTTGGCGGTCAGGGAATTTTGCTCAGTGCAAAGCTTTTGGCTCATGCCGCAATGAAAGAAGGTTATTTTGTAGCTTGGGTTCCTTCTTACGGACCGGAAATGAGAGGGGGGACAGCCTATTGTACGGTGGTCATAAGTGACAAGCGAATTGGCTCTCCCATCATTAAGAACCCCAGCCATCTGGTGGCCATGAATCGTCCATCATTGGAAAAATTTGCAAACGATGTTAAACCGGATGGTATTATTTTAATTAACAGTTCGCTTATTCCGACACGGAGTGAAAGGGATGACATTACTGAATTAATTGTTCCAGCCAACGATACAGCCATAAAAGCCGGCAGTGTAAAAGCAGCTAATATTGTTGCGTTAAGTGCCTTTGCCGCTAAAGCAAATATCGTGGATTTGGAATTATTAAAAAAATGCATTAAAGAAGAATTTGCCGCTAAGGCTAAAATAATTCCGCTGAATATGAAAGCATTTGATGAGGGTGTAGATATCGCGAATAACAGTTAAAGGTAACCTATTAGATTTCAAGGGGGACACAATGGTCAGAATAGAAATATCTCTTTTCCTTAAAAATGTACCTGGTGAACTGGCAAAGCTGACAGAACTTTTAGCACAGCCGAAGATTAATATTGATGCGATCACGATCCAGGATGCATCTTCCTATGTCCAGAACCTTTTTGAAGCCAGGGGAAAATCGTTGAAAAGGCTTGCATCTTCGGCAAGCTACAGTTCCATGAGAAGGGATTCTGCTGAATTTGCCCTGATCAGGCTCATTGTGGATCAACCAGAAAAAGCCATCGACCTTTTAAAAGAAAACGACTATCTTTTTGATTCAAAAGAAGTTGTTACCATTGACATTACAAACAAGCCTGGTGAATTTACAAAGATCACCAGAAAATTCGGTGAAGAAGGTATTAACATTAATTATGTCTATGGATCTGTTTCAGATTCAGATGGCAAATGTCTTTTTGTTTTCTGCCCTGAAGATGTAAAAACTGCAGCAGATATCTTCAAAGAGGGTTACTAACCTTCGAGAACTGATTTTAGTGTAAGGCAGTCATTTGAATACACTTCCAAATGGCTGCTTTATTTGTTTTTTCTTGCCTCTTCATCTTTTTTATCATATAAATACCATATGAAACAAGCTGTCAAAAATCATTTATTGCTTGTTTCCTAACCTTAACAAAATTAAACATTCTGACCAGGGGTGACCTGCGGTTATACTTATGTTGGACTTACGATCCTTAATACTGTCATTGGCTGTTGTTACTGTGACACTATCCTTTTGTATGTTTTATTTCTATTACTCGAGAAAAACATACCCTGGATTTTTACACTGGGCAAGTGGATTCTTTGGCATCAGCTGCGGCCTTTTCCTTGTAAGTCTGCGTGACAGAATTCCAGAATTTTTTTCTATCATAATTGGCAACAGCATCGTTCTTGCTTCTTTTATCCTTTTTTATTCAGGGTTTGTCTTTTTTGCACAAAAAAAGATGAATTATTATCTGCATCTAATCTTTTTCGTAATTTTTCTATTCTGCTTTTCCATTCTAACCTATATTTTCCCCAGTTTTCATCTCAGGATAAGTATCATTTCATTTGCTATTGCGATTTATTTTTTCGGTATCACCAGAATTTTAACAACCCATCTCAATGCTCTCCTCGAAAAAAGGAATACCCTGTTGATTGGCCTTTCAGGGTTTATTACATTGTTTTTCAGTGTTAGAGCACTGTTTTATCTTTTCGTCCAGATACAGACAAAATACCCCGTTCTCCTGGTTGGTAAAGTCCAATCTGTGGCACCACTGATTGTCATTGTCCTGATGATCGTC
This sequence comes from uncultured Desulfobacula sp., assembly GCA_964343845.1. Classification (GTDB taxonomy): domain Bacteria; phylum Desulfobacterota; class Desulfobacteria; order Desulfobacterales; family Desulfobacteraceae; genus Desulfobacula. The sequence continues at coordinate 91,300 of CAYFKW010000008.1, forward strand.
TTTATTATATGCCTGATTCAATTAAACTATCAGCTGCTTGAAAAAGAATTCTCTGACAGCTACAAAAAAATTGAAAAGGCAAAAGAAGAGGCTGAAAAGGCAACCCAGGTAAAGTCTGAATTCCTTGCGAACATGTCGCATGAAATCCGGACCCCGATGAATGGGGTTATCGGAATGCTTGACCTGCTTTCAGAGACCGGACTGGCAGCAGAGCAAAAAGAATTTGCCCTTGCTGCTCAACAGAGTGCAGACTCGTTGCTGGTGCTGATAAATGATATCCTTGATTTCTCTAAAATTGAAGCAGGCATGCTGGAGATTGAAAAAATAGACTTTAATCTTGATGTAACCATGGACTCTTTAATCGATATTGTTGGTGTAAAGGCCTATAAAAAAGGAATTGAATATGCCTGTTTGATTCAGGATGACGTCCCATTAAACTTGATCGGCGACCCTGGAAGATTGCGGCAGGTTTTAATCAATTTGACTGGAAATGCCATTAAGTTTGTAGAGAAGGGAGAGGTGTTCATTCAGGTGTCCAGGCGGCTGGAATCAAAGAAAAAAGTGGAGCTGCTTTTTGAAATCAGGGATACAGGGATCGGCATTCCTGAAGAAAAAATTGAAACGCTGTTTGATTCTTTTACCCAGATGGATGCCTCCATGACAAGAAAATATGGCGGGACCGGCCTGGGACTCAGTATTTCCAAACAGCTTGTCGAACTTATGGATGGTGAAATAAGCGTTACGAGCAAACTAAATAAAGGATCCACATTTAAATTCACTGCATTATTTGACAAACAGGCGTTACCTGTTCAACCTATTGTATTGCCGGATGCTGTCGAGGATATCCGAGTCCTTATTGTTGATGAAAATGTAACCAGCCAGACTGTTTTTAAATCTTATCTAACCAATATGAAGTGCCAGGTTGACTGTGCAGATACTGCTCATCTGGCGATTGATATGATCAAAACAGCTGCAAAAGGAAAACCCTATAAAATTGCTTTGATTGATATGCAGCTGCCTGAAATTTCCGGGGAAGAACTTGGCAATACAATTATACAGTATCCGATATTCAGAGACACAATGGTCATTTTACTATCTTCGATAGGCCAGAAAGGAGACGCCATAAGGATGAAAAAAGCCGGGTTTGCAGGCTTTTTATCCAAACCAATTAAAAAAAGGCAGCTGTTTGATTGTATAAAAACAGCCATCAGTATACCTGAAAAAAATATGTTAATTGATCCTCCCCCGTTTATAACGCGATACAGCATACAGGAGATAAAACAAACCCAGGCTGTTGAATTTAACAAAGGAAAAGTTCTATTGGTTGAAGATAATAAAATGAACCAAACGGTTGCCTCCAAAATGCTCGAAAAACTGGGCCATGATGTTATGATTGCCGAGAATGGTCTGGAAGCTGTCACGTTATTTAAAAATGAATCAGATAAAATTGACATCATTTTGATGGATATACAAATGCCCGTAATGGGAGGGGTGGAAGCCACTAAAAAAATTCGAGGTCTTGAAAAAAGCGATACTGCCCGGACACCGATCATTGCATTGACCGCCAATGCAATGATCGGTGATAAAGAACGGTTTCTTGAAGCGGGTATGGATGGCTATATATCCAAGCCGGTTAAAAAAAAGGATATTGTCAAGGCTTTCTCTTATCTTTGAGAATTTGATTTGAGATAACAATCCGCTGAATCTCGCTTGTCCCTTCATAAATCGTGAAGACCCGTGCATCCCGGTAAAATCTTTCAACTGGATAATCTTTTGTAAATCCATATCCGCCGTGCATTTGAATTGCCCGCGCCGTGATGTCATTCACCATCTCAGATGCAAAAAGCTTTGCAATGGATGCTTCTTTTGTATACTTTTGGCCCCTGTCTTTCAGTGATGCTGCTGAAAAAATTAATTGTTTGGCTGCTTCAATCTGTGTTGCCATATCTGCAATCTGAAACCGTATGGCCTGATGTTTTGATACCGCCACTCCGAATTGTTTCCTCTTCTTGACATACTTGACGGCAGCATCAAAAGCAGCCATTGCAACACCATAGGATTGAGCAGCAATACCGATACGTCCGCTGTCCAGCCCTGACATGGCTATTTTAAATCCATCTCCCTCTTTTCCAAGCATGTTTGCTGCCGGTACCCTGCAGTTTTCAAGTATCAAGTCTGTCGTATCAGACGCCCTTAACCCCATTTTATCTTCCGTGTGGCCGACTTCAAGCCCTTTTGTACCTTTGGGAATAATAAAGCAGCTAATTCCTCTATGACCTTTGTCTGTATCAGTTTTTGCCGTTACCAGGCAGACTTTTGAATGTTCACCAGACGTTATAAACCGTTTGGTTCCATTGATGATATAATCCTGGCCATCTTTCACTGCTGTTGTTTCCTGGCTGACAGGATCAGATCCGGCATCAGGCTCTGTCAGGCCAAAAGAACCAATTATTTCACCAGATGCCAGCGGCACCAGATATGTCTGTTTCTGTTCCTCAGTTCCAAATTTGTTAAGGCTTTCACACACGATTGAATTTTGAACCGACATAACAACAGAGGTCGACGCACAGGAATAAGCGATCTCTGATAAGGCCAGGACATAAGAGACCGTATCTGCAGATTCACCGCCATATTCTTCAGGAATCATCATTCCCATTAACCCAAGTTCACCCATTTGTTCAAAATTATCAGCAGGGAATTCTTTTGTTCTGTCTCTTTCAGCTGCTGTTGCAGCAACGACTTTGCGAGAAAATTCTCTCACCATATTCTGAATCATCAATTGTTCATCAGTAAGTTTGAATAACATGATCTACCCCCTTATTCCCTTGAACCGCTATGGTGCATACACCACAACAATGAGTTCAGCATCTATTTTTCCTGTGTTTCTCAAGTCATGTTTAATGCCGGAGTTAAAATGAAGAGAATCGCCTTTTTTTAGTTTATTGATATTGTCCCCGACCTGAATTTCAACTTTTCCTTTCAGGACATAGGCAAATTCTTCTCCTTCATGCTGGAACCCGACTCCGCCATGGCCCTTCCCTGCTTCAACAACAATTCTAAACGCCTTCAGGTGTTTGTTTTCAGCATTAGGTGTTAATGGGGTATATGCGTAATTATCTGTTCGCTTGGTATACGCTTTAGATCTTTTTTTGATCGTATCCCCCTGCTCTTTTAATAAAAAGCTTGAATCGATATGAAGTGTCCTTGAAATCTGCAGGAGTGTTCCAACTGACGGCCGTTGATCTCCGCCTTCAATTTTTTTTATAAATGCTTTGGACAAGCCTGTTTCATTGGCCATGTCATCCAGGCTTATCTTTTTTTTCAGCCTGGCACTCCGAATCCTTTTCCCGATGGGTATTATTTCTTTTTTCTTAGGCATTTTATCTCCAATTTGTTGATTTTATAAAAAACCCATATATTGATTGAGCGCTCGCTCAATTAACTGCCGCAAAAAAACCATTCATTTCCTTGTCCCCAAAGAGGACATTATTCAAAGATCTGAAAAATTAGTCGATTACTTCTATCCACTTTTCAGTATCTTCAGCCTTGCCGTATTGAATATCTGTCAAAGCGTTGTAGAATTTCATGGCTGTATCACCCGGCGTACCATCACCGATAGAGATGACCTTGTCTCCATACCGTATTTCGCCGACAGGAGAGATGACCGCCGCTGTCCCGGAACCGAAAACCTCTTTGAGTTTTCCCTGCTCATGCGCCTGAAATACTTCATCAATACTTATTTTTCTTTCAGAAATATTCATCCCCCATTTTTTTGCCAGGCTAATGACAGAATACCGTGTAATACCAGGCAGGATACTTCCTGTCAGATTTGGTGTTACGATTTCATCATTGATAAGAAAGAAGATATTCATTGCGCCGACTTCTTCTATATATTTTCTCTCAATGGCATCAAGCCACAGCACCTGTGCATATCCGTCCTTTTTAGCTTTTTCAGATGCAATCAGGCTTGCCGCATAATTCCCTGCTGTTTTAAACTCACCCACGCCGCCCCTGACAGCCCTGACATGATCTTTGGACACCCAGATTTTAACAGGATTTAATCCTTCAGCATAATACGCACCAACAGAAGAAAGAATAATAAAAAAGCGGTAAGTAAAGGAAGCCCGAACACCCAGGAAAGGATCTGTTGCAATAATCGTGGGCCTTATATATAAAGACGTTCCCAGCGTTTCTGGAATCCATTTTTCCTCAAGCTTGATCAGTTGTTTCAATGCACTCATTACAAAATCGATATCAAGCTGCGGGATGCACATCCCTTTGGCAGACCGATTCATTCTTTTGAAATTATCTCTGGGCCTGAAAAGACAAATCCTGTTATCTGGTGTTTTGTATGCCTTCAACCCCTCAAAAATTGCCTGCCCATAATGGAAAACCATTGCAGCCGGTGAAACACTGAAATCAGCATAAGGTTCTATCCGAGCGTCATGCCACCCGTTTTCTTCAGAATAATCCATGACAAACATGTGATCTGTAAACACCTGGCCAAACCCTAAAGCAGAATCTTCCGGCCGTGTCCTGTTCGTCTCTACCTGGGTGACTTTAATTTCCATTCTATCCTCCGTAAGTTTAATTAAAATTAACTTTGTTTGCTTAAACTATATGCGCGCTTATTTTATTCTTTGTCAAGACAATTTTTCGCTTTATATTGACTGACTCAATTTGTTTCGGGTACTATACTAAATCATTTATTTTTTGAAAACAAAGGAAAAATTAGTATGGATATTAAATACCATATTGAATCTGCGTGGAAACACTGCATCAACAATGTTGTTTCCCTGATCATTCTCACATTGGTAGTGGCTGCCGTAAGTGTTATTTCTATTGGTATTCTGGCACCGGTGGCATTCGCAGGGTACACCCATTCACTTTTCCAATTATTGAAAACAAATCGTGAACCAAAAGCGCAGGATGTTTTCTCTCAACTCAGACTGTTTTTCCCTTTATTCTTATTTTGCCTTATCGTTATTATCATCACATTCATAGGATTTACCCTTTTTATTGTACCGGGTATTATTTTTACAATTATTATCGGCTACACCTGCCTGTATATGATTCCCCTGATGGTGGATAAAAATTTCGGGCTTTTAGATGCCATAAAAAAAAGTATTGCAATTGTTACAGACTCTAATATTACTGATCACATCATCGTCTTTATTATTTTTTTTGCATTGACCAGTATCGGGGGCAGTTCCTTTATCGGTTTCATATTTCTACAGCCGTTTGCAACGTTGTTTCTGCTGTCTGTCTATGAAACGAATGTATCGTAAAAAATGATAATCGCAGCACTTGGTTACCGTCATTGAAATGAATAAACGGAGTTAATACCAATTAAAAAGTTCATTATTGACAGTCATGCTCACTGCGGCATTCAGGATATGAGCTTTAATCAATCATTTGAAGCCTATTTATCCTGTGTTGAGCACACCCCCATTTATCAAGTGATTATGTTTTCTCCGGTGATGGAGATTTATGACCGGTATGATTTTTACTTTAAAGATACAGAACAGTGGCAGGAGAAAAGAAGAAAATCCAATTCATATATTTTAACATTGGGCAGCAAAGACCTTATTGTTGTCCCCTATTTTTTTATCTGGAACGATTTTAACGTATCGCAGTTAACTGAAAAGCACAAAGGGATCAAATGGCATCGACACTCGAATGAGCCTGAGTACAACTATGATTCCAGCAAGTGTAAAATGGCTGTAGATGAAATTAAAAAGCGAAATATGCCTGTGATATTTGAAGAAGAATTGAAACATACCATCAGATTCATTGAAGAACTTGCAGCAGGGGTTCGGGTTATTATCCCGCACCTTGGCGGACTTAACGGGGGATATGACGCAATCAAGGCATGTGGGTTGTGGCGCAACATTAATGTTTATACAGACACAGCACTTGCATCACCTCTTGAAATATCAGATTATATTGATACATATGGGCATGATAGACTATTGTTTGGTTCAGACTTTCCTTTTGGAGACCCGGCAACTGAAATGAATAAAATAAATCGATTGAACTTCAATGAATCCGTTCGGCAGGCAATTTTTTCAGGAAATATTACAAAACTGCTCTCTGACAGCAACCTTTAACCCGCAGGAACTCAATGACATCTGTTCATAACAACACGTATCATTTCGAAACCGGCATATATCGCCCGCCCAGTGAAGGCGGCAGCTCATCGCTGCTGTTAAGACTGACACGCAACTGCCCCTGGAACCACTGCACATTCTGCGGCATGTACAAATCAGAAAAATTTGAATTGAGAAGTCCTGAAGATATCATGCAGGATATCAATGTGATGTATGATATCTATACACACGTAAAAAAAATATCTGAAAAACATTTTCACGAAACCAGGATAACATCACGGTCAATTAATGAATTTATGAAGAGAACACCGGAGCTTTATTTCCACCCTGGCGTTTCAATGCTCTTCAATTGGTTTTTGGCCGGCCGGAAGACTGTTTTCCTGCAGGATGCAGACAGCCTGATCATGAAAACACCCCATATGGTTCACGTGTTAAATCACCTGAAAAAGCAGTTCCCGTCAATAGAGAGGATTACATCGTACAGCAGATCACGAACAATCGTAAAAAAACCTGCTGTTGATCTTGAAAAGATAAGAAATGCAGGACTCTCCAGGCTTCACATCGGACTTGAGACCGGTGATGCTGAACTTTTGGAAAAAATCAAAAAAGGGGCTACACCTGAAGACCACATTAAAGGCGGAGTCAAGGCCATGAACGCAGGATTTCAGGTCTCTGAATACTGGATGCCGGGACTTGGCGGCAAAAAATTGTCATTCAATCACGCTAAAAACACGGCAGAAGTATTAAACAGAATCAATCCTCATTATATTCGATCCAGACCGTTTTCCCCCAGACCCGGAACCATCTATTATGAAAGATCACCAGACAAGCGCATTTCACAGCAATCTCCTAAGGAACAGTTAATTGAAATCAGGCAAATGCTTGAACAGCTTGATGTCACATCAAAAATCTGTTTTGATCATGCCGGCAATTACTGGACGACAGCAGATGGCAGGCTGCTGCTGAACCAGCAATATGAAGGGTATCAGTTCCCAGAAGAGAAAGCGGCATTGCTCTTTCGAATTGAAACCGGTATTTATCACTATTCATAACTTTCTCAAACCGGCTTTGTTTTTAATGAATGACCAGGGACAGCCACAGGGTTTATCGTTAGCATTTCCATAACATTTATGTTATACAAAGTTCTAAAGAGAAAATTTAATATTTTTACAAATTATTCAGGTAATATTGCAATGAAAACAATGAAAGCGCTGGTAAAATCAAAACCCCGGGAAGGGTTGTGGCTTCAGGATGTCCCCATTCCAGACATTCACCATAATGAAGTCCTGATTAAAATCGTTAAAACCGCTATTTGCGGAACAGATGTCCACATTTATAATTGGGACAAATGGTCCAGGGAAACGATTCCGGTTCCCATGCATATTGGCCATGAATTTGTGGGAACTATTGAAAAAATCGGGACCCATGTAGCAGATTTCAAACCAGGTGATCTGGTGTCTGGGGAAGGTCACCTGGTCTGCGGGCATTGCAGGAACTGCCTGGCAGGCAGACGACACCTCTGCATGGATACCAGAGGCGTCGGCGTCAATAGACCCGGCGCTTATGCGCAATATCTTGCCATCCCTGTCACCAATGTCTGGTATTGTGATAAAAACATCCCTTTAGATGTGCTGGCCTGTTTTGACCCCCTTGGCAATGCGACACATACAGCACTCTCGTTTGATGTGCTGGGCGAGGATGTGTTAATAACAGGTGCCGGTCCTATCGGCTGCATGGCTGCAGCCATCGCCAGACACTCAGGCGCGCGCTATATTGTAGTTTCAGATGTAAACCCTTATCGGCTTGAACTTGCCAAAAAGGCAGGCGCCACGTTAACCGTTGATGTCTCTAAACAAAAGATTGATGATGCCCAGAAAAAATTAGGAATGAAGGAAGGGTTTGATGTTGCCATGGAAATGTCAGGCAGCCCTGATGCGCTGAAATCCATTATTGATAACATGTGCCATGGCGGCAAAATAGCCATGTTGGGTATCATGCCTGATCAAACTGAAATTGACTGGAATAAAGTCGTGTTTAATATGCTGACCATCAAGGGAATTTACGGCAGAGAAATGTATGAGACCTGGTACAAAATGAGCAGTATGATTCAAACCGGTCTTGATATTTCCCCTTTAATCACCCATAAATTTCATTATACCGATTTTGAAAAAGGATTTGAAGTGATGAGATCGGGTCAATCCGGGAAAGTCATACTTGACTGGGATTAGTTTCTTTTATTTAACCATCATCAGCCACCTATTTTGTGGAGAAAAAAAATGAGTAAAAACCGACTCGATACATCTTTGGCCAAAGAATTGGATGCCTTAAAAAAAGAAGGAAGGGCCAAAGCCCCTGAAAGAATTATCGAACACTATATCCCGCCAGAGGGGAATAAGGGCCCTCGATATAAACTGGCAGGAAGTGACACTGAATTTATCCGCTTGAATTCCAACGCCTATCTGTCTTTATCACACCACCCTGAACTGATTGAAGCAGCAGACAAAGCAACTCATGGTTTTGGTGTCGGGCCAGGTGCAGTTCGATTCATTGATGGTACGTTTATTCATCATGATTCCCTTGAGAAAAGAGTGGCAGCATTCGTTGACAAACCTGGTGCAAAAATTTTCAACTCTGCCTACACATCAAATTGCGGGCTGGCCTTGTCTATTTCAAATAAAAAGACTCACTGGATCGGGGATCAGCTCAACCATAACAGCATTATCAGGGCCATGAGAATCAGCAATATCCCAAGTGCGAATAAAGGAATTTACAAGCACAATGACATGCAGGATCTCAAACGCTGTCTTGATGAAGTTGATGCTGATATTGAACGCGTCATTGTTATCTTTGATGGTATCTTCAGCATGCGGGGTGATTATGCGCCGATTGATGAAATCAAAACCATTTGCAGGGACTACAGCGCCAGATTTAAAGACGGGGTCATCACTGTAGTAGACGACTCACACGGTATCGGCGCATATGGTGATTCAGGAAGGGGGACCCCTGATTATTGCCATGCATCCCCTGATATTATTATCGGCACATTTGGAAAAGCATTCGGCGTCAACGGCGGATTCATTGCTGCAAGCGAAACAATCATCGAGTCTGTGCGGCAAAAGGCAGATACTTATATTTACACCAACCCTTTAAGCGTGGCAGACTGTGCAGCCGCAGAAGCAGCCATTGATATTTGTGACAGTGAAGAAGGGCTTGAACTGTTACGTCACCTGAAACAAAGAACCCGCCAGTTCAGACAGGGGCTGGAAAGGCTTGGAAAAGAATCCATACCAGGCCCGCATCCTGTTGTACCCTTGATGGTAAGAGACACGCAAAAAACCCACCAGCTGGTAAAATACCTGTTTGACAATGGTGTTCTGGTTGTCGGGTTAACCTTCCCTGTTGTCCCAAAGGGGGATGAAACCATCCGTTTTCAGATTAATGCCTGCCACACAGATGCCGATATAGAATATGTTATTGAATTATTGAACCATTTTGAATAAGATGAGAGAAACACACATTAACTTAAAGGGTTACAAAAAAAATATTTACAGATGTCGTTATTTCCTATAGAAAAACATTCAATTTTGTTCGCATCCAGGGCGATTAAAAATTTTCAGCCGATGCTGACGTTGAGCAAGTGAGAGGTTTTTCTAAAAGGATTAAACAGGAGGCGCAATGGACAGTCAAACCATTCTTGAAAACAAAACCGTTCTTGTGGTCGATGATGAACCTGATATTCTGGAAACCCTTGAAGAGTTATTATACATGTGTTCTGTAGATACAGCATCAACATTTGAGGAAGCAATCTCGCTTTTAAAACGCAACACCTACGATATAGCAGTGTTAGATATTATGGGCGTTAAAGGCTATGACCTTCTAAAAGTTACCAACAAGCTGAATATTCCAAGTTTAATGCTTACTGCCCATGCACTCACTCCGGACAATTTAAAGCAATCCATTGAACTGGGGGCGGATGCTTATGTCCCCAAAGACAAGCTTGTGGATATCTCCATGTTCATTGCAGATGTATTGAACGCCAGGAAAGACGGGAAAAACAGTAATGCCACCTGGTTTTCACTGTTAAAGCCTGTTTTTGACAAAATTTTTGGTGAAGGCTGGCGCAAAGAAGATAAAAATTTCTGGGATGAATTTGACCAGAAGCAGATGTCTTCAAGAGATGATATCCAGAAAATGGAATGAGAATCAGGATCAGTTTAATCACAGCAGCCTGGATTATACCTGTCAACACGTGTCAGTTAATAGATCTGCCAGTTCTGTAACCCTCCCTCATTAAGCTTCTTAAAAAAAAATTTCGACCAGTTTTGAATGAGATACTCGGCAGGCACGACAGTAGTAATAGAAAAGCGACACTTATGGATATAATCTTTATCATCTATTTGCTTCATTTTTTCTTTTTCATTTCGATATACCAATCTTCTTCACCATACAATTTATCTGAACAGTCAGGACACATACCATGACTGAAAGAAGCCTCTGAATGTTCTTCTATGAATAACTCTAAATGATTCCAATATCCTTGATCATCTCTGATTTTTTTGCAGTTGCTGCAGATTGGTAACAACCCTCTAAGCTGCTTTATTTCGGCTAATGCAAGTTCAGTTTTCTCTTTTTCTTGAATTAGATATGTCGTATACCTTTCAATATCCTTGCCATGAGATTGTATTAAATTGCTTATCTGTTTTTCAAACCTGATCAGGATTATTGTGGAGAGAAAAAAAGCGATTGCTGCAATAGAAAAAGAATAAATTCTTTGATTTTTCAATGTTTTTTTCATATTCATGGTCTCAGCTTCAATCAACTGGTCCACATCATCTAAGTAAACTCCAGTAGCAACAACCCAATCCCAGGGTTTGTATAATTTTGCATATGACATTTTATGGGCTATTTTTTCAGAGCCCATCTTTTTAAAATAATATTCAAAATATATATCTCCATGCTCTTTAACGCCATTTAATTCAGTTTCATAAGGTAGATTACCTTTTATATCTTGTGTGTTTGTTGACAACCAATCCCCCTCCGTATCTGGCAGGTTTGGGTGAATTTGCCGGACAGCATAGTTATCTCCACCTTCATAATTAATAATCCTGTTTACCCATATATACCCATTATCGATTAATCTTAGATTTCTGATTCGCTTACTAATTCGATGAACACATAACTCCTTAATCTGTTCTTGACTTAAATTTTGGGATACAGTTGCTTTTTCAGTTAGCTCTATTTCGCTTTCAATCATGCTGATAGTTCTGTTGATCGCATTTTTCAAAAACCGTTTTTTTTCATTTATTATTCCAGAAGATAATTGGATGATTTTTTTCTGATACTCTGCATTCAAACTTTTTGAATAAATAACAGATATTAATACCACTAAAATAAGAATGGAAGTAATTGACCCTATATAATAGTAGAGCCGAATCTTATTCTCTTCAATTGTTTTTTTTTCGATTTTCATGTGATGATGTCCATTATAGATATTTAAAAAAATTTACCTTAAATCCAAGATAATGGCAACCGGCAATATAAAGAGCATTTAGGATAAAACCACTCAGTGTTTAAAGTAAAAACACCCTGATGGCTTTATCTAATAAAGTCTTGTTTTGGCATGCTTAAGATTTTCAATCCCTAAAAAATACATAATAGGGTAATTATTGCTGAGTAAAAACCTTTGATGTTCTGTTAATAAAAATAGAATTATCACTCTAAAAATTTTATAGTTTGAACCCAATTATCAAAATCATCGACAACTTTATCAAAATTTTCAGATTTAGTAAGAAATTGGAGTAAGTATCCATTCCCATTAATATGAATTCGGTAAATTTTTTGTTTGATAGGGGTTTTACCTTGCCATTTGTGTTCTTCTATAAGCCAGTAAGCTTTGGTGCCATCTAATGAGGCCCAACCATCTTCTATGATTTTCAAATTATTCCAAGGGTAATTGCTCTCCATTATTTTTAACCAAGACATTGCGGACTCTTCTTGTGTTCGGGTGTCTTTGGGTTCAATTTCTGATACCCTTACCCAAAGTTTTGCTACTGGTGGATTTCTTTTAGCGTGAAAGAATGCTGAACTACCTCCATCTATAGTTTTCCAATCATTCGATAACTTTTCAAAAGATATCTTCTGTCTGTCAAACTGTATTTTATCTCCTGCAACTGAATTTGTGGTATTTAAAATAGTAAGGATAATACACAATATAAACAGCTGCAAAATAAATCTCATTTTTACCTCCGCAAAAATTGTCTCAATCAAAGAGTTTTTCATGTATTAAATTTGACAAAAACAAAGTAATATAAATAATCCCAAAAGATCAATCTAAATTAATATTTAATACTTCAGAATTTAAAATGAATCCGGATGATTTATTATGACCTGCTTTTCAATGAAAAGATCAAAACAACCTGACCAAGGATGTCAGGTTTAATTACGATTTACTCAATGAAAACAATCGGAATACGGAACACGTGAGCAGGTTACAAAGGTATTTTAACGACAAACTCAGCGCCTTCCCCGTCCTCAGAATTCAATACAAGCTCCCCCCCCATGTCTTTTAATAATACCATGACACCAGCAAGTCCAAGCCCATGACTCCTAATAGCGCTTTCAATGGAAGATCCTGTTGTAAAATATGTTTCAAAGATTCGTTGATGATCTGCCTGAGGGATTCCCCTGCCGTCATCTTTAACTGTCAATGTCAGCTGTTTTTCTTCAATACTGCCTGAAATTTTAACAAAAGAAGATCGATGCTTAAATGCATTTGTCACAAGGTTTCTTAAAATCTGCCTTACTTTAGCCTCATCAAGGTGTACCACAGTTTTCCATGCTTTTGGGTCAAAAGACAGTTTGGCACCGCTTGTAATTACTGACTTTTCAAGTTCTCTATAATTTTTTGTTTTCCGGATGATATCTGCAACACCTGGGTCCGAGAGATCAAATATTTCTGTCAACACACTTGTTACAAGAGACGAGATGGGAAAATCGGATGTGATCATAACCCCTTCTCTGGATCGACCAAGCTCCATTACATCATTTACAAGCCGTTGAGTTGTTAAGGTGTTCCGAATAATTCTCTTTAATACTTTAATTTGTTTATCCGTCAATGGGCCATAGGAATCCTGACGATTGAGAAGTGATTTTGCACCGGCATCTATGACGGATATGGGCACTTTTAAATCATGTATTAAAATTTCGGTTTTTATTGTGTTGTCAGACATTTTTTCTTCAACCTTTAAAATCCTTGCAATTCCAGTCAATGATTTTATATATTATAGCCAATTAATACAAATGGCTAACTGTTTTGCTAAAGAACTATTAAGAGTTTCAAATCATCACTTGTTATACGGGGATCAACTAATCTTGTAAAGTCTTTTGGGGTTTTATTGTATGAAGAAAGATGACCATGTCATTGCAGCACTTGAAAACAAGATAAAAAAATTAGAAAAAAAAAATGAAGAGCTTGTAAACATAATCATTAAAGCCCCTATTCCCATATTTGCCATCGACAAGGACCACACCATTACCCATTTTAATCAGGCTCTTGAAGAATTATCCGGCTTATCTGCTAAAAAAATGATTGGCACCAGGGACCAATGGAAGGCGTTTTACAAATCAAAACGTCCTGTCATGGCTGACCTGATAATTGAAAGGTCTTCAGATGCTGAAATTATTGAACATTACGGCCTGAAATATAATCGATCGTCCAAAAACAAGGAAAGGTTTGCTGCGACCGATTTTTTCAAGGACCTGACGGATCAAGGAAAATGGCTTTATTTTACAGCATCAACCTATGATGACAGTGACGGAAATATAGCAGGTGCTGTTGAAACACTCCAGGATGTAACAGAAGAAAAAGTAGCTGAAAGAAAAACCAGAGAGCTTTTCCGGATCTATAGAAGAATTCTAGAATTTGTTCCCTACCCAATCGTTGTATATGATGATCATGGATTAGTTTCCTATCTAAATCCTTCTTTTTCAACTACTTTTGGCTGGTCGCTTGAGGAACTTAAGGGAAAACCTGTTCCATTCGTACCCAAAGCGCTTGAAGCGGAAACCAATGAACTGTTAGACAAATTTAAAAAGGGGAAGCCGCTCACCCGGTATGAAACACAGCGGCTGACAAGAGATGGTAAAATTCTTGATGTTGTTATCTGGGCAGCATCTCATTCAAGATTTAAAACCGGTCTGACGGAAAACTTTGTCATTTTAAGGGACATTACCGAAGAAAAGCGCCTTGAAGCAAACAACAAAACAATTATGAGAATCAGTGCCGTACTACCCGAGTACCCGGAACTCGAAGACCTGATGACCTATATTTCCAAAGAGGTGAAAGCGCTTCTGAATACTGAAGGAGCGCTGGTACTCCTTCACGATGAGATCAAGGATGAAGTGTTTTATGGCGGCGGGGCCTATGATGATGCAGAAACCGAAGAAAGGGCAAAAAAATTCAGGTTTCCTGTTGATACTGTTCTTGCGGGAGAAATTATAAAAACCGGCGAGTATGCACTGGTGAATGATGCTGAGAAGCTGATGAAAGACCATCCTGAAAGGGATCAGAGACTGGGATATAAAACAAGAAGTCTTTTGGAAGTTCCAATCAATAGTGAGGATCGAATCATCGGGGTCTTGTGCGCCATCAATAAAAAACAGAACAAATTTGATTATAATGACATGGAATTGTTGACCATGATTGCCGGGACCTGTGCCATTTCAATTGAAAACGCCAGATTTTCAGATGCATTAAAAGAGGCATACAGGGATGTGGCCTCTATGAACCGGGCCAAAGGTAAAGCAATCAATCATCTTTCTCATGAATTAAAAACACCTGTTGCCATCCTTACCGGTTCTTTACAGATCTTAAAGAAAAAACTTGAGACATCCGCTGACATGAATGCCGATATGACACTGAGCAGGATTGAAAGAAATCTTGAACGAATTGTTGATATACAGAATGAAGTGGCTGATATCATGGAAGGTAAAACCTACTCTTCTCAAAAAATGCTGTTGAAAATGTTTGAAGCCTGCCAGGATGAACTTGAAACATTAATTCATCAGAATTTGGACGCTGGTGATTTTGAGCAGTCGATTAAAACATTAATTGATGAAAAATTCGGGCCCAGGTCCATTGACTACCATCCAATTAATTTTGCAGAATATTTTCCTTTACTTTACCGCTCCCTTGAACCTGAATTTGATTTCAGAAACATAGATATTCAAATCAGTATCCAAGATAATATCCCCCAGGTTCCCTTACCAGAGGAAATTGTAGATAAAATGATAACCGGACTTATTAAAAATGCCATTGAGAACACCCCTGATAATGGCAGGATTAATATCTCGATAGAACAGAAAGGCAAGGGAGTCCTGTTCAGCATTAAAGATTTTGGCGTTGGCATTGAAGAAGATGCGAAAAAAAGAATTTTCGAAGGATTTTTCAGTACTCAGGAAACTTTGTTATATTCAACGAAAAAACCGTTCGCATTTAATGCCGGGGGAAAAGGTGCTGATTTATTAAGGATGAAAATGTTTTCAGACCGGTTGGGATTTACGCTTAAAATGGAATCAAATCGATGCTGTTTCCTATTTGAGAATAAAGAGGCCGTCTGTCCTGGTGATATCGAAAAATGCAGTTACTGCCAGAGCCAGAACGATTGCCTTAATTCTGGACACACAGTTTTTACAGTATTCTTCCCGTTTGAAAAAAAATAAATAAAAAAGTCTTTGACAAATCCAAACAAATTAAATTATTACTAATATTGTATTGAGACTGAGCGCTCGTTTGGTTTAAAAAAATTGAATGGAATCATACGTTTAGTTTGTTAGGTGTAAGTTTAGTGAAATAATTTTTTTTAAGAAGGGAGCATATTTCATGAGTAGCCTGCGCAATCTGACATTTTTTGATATCTATGAGAAAAATGCACTCTATAACGGCTCTTCCAAAGCCATTCACTTTAACGGAAAAGACGAGACCTTTGCAGATCTTTTCTCGCAGACCGCTAAACTTGCCAATGGTCTTAAACGCTTAAACTTGGAAAAAGGAGACCGGATCGCTGTTTTGTGTAAAAACCATCCTGTCTTTTTTCATCTATTTGGTGCTGCATCAGCACTGGGTCTTGTTCTGGTCCTCATAAACAGGCGCTTAAGCAAAGAGGAAGTTGAGTTCATCGTAGAAGATACAACCCCTTCGGTTATTTTTTGTGATAACGAAATGTCCGACCTGGCAAAAACGCTGACAACATCTTTTTCCTGCCTTGACAAATATGTTGTGGTTGATGAAACCAATTCTGATTTCCTGGCATTATACAATACTGAGCCACTTGATGAACCTTTACCCTATAACCCAACAGATCCTTATGTTATTATCCATACGGCTGCCGTACAAGGCAAACCACGGGGCGCTGTGCTGGGACAGGAGAATATCATCCTGGCCAATCAGCAGCTCATCCGGGAATATGGGCTGGATGATTCAAAAACCTATTTGAACATTTTACCTTTGTTTCATATCATGGGGATTAATCTCGGGTTGGGAATGCTTCAAGCCGGCGGCAGAAATATTGTCGTGGAAAAATTTGATCCCAGAACAGCATTAGAACTTATCCAGGAACAGAAAGTAAGTCTTTTTGGTTCCTTCCCTCCTATATTGAGAGCACTTTTAGACGCCATGAAAGACAGTGATTATGATCTATCCAGCCTTGATATGACTGCAGGGCTTGAAATGTCTGATACAGCGAAAGAATGGGAAGACCGTACAAATTCAAAATTCTGGATTATGTACGGCCAGACTGAAACATCAGGCCTGATCACATTCACCGAATTTTTTACAAAACCTGGTTCAGCTGGTGTCATTTCACAGCTTGCCAATATTAAAATCGCAGATGACTTTGACAATCTATTGCCAACAGGTGAAACAGGTGAAATTTTAGTACGAGGTCCTTTGGTTTTTCAGGGATACTGGAAAGCCGACGACCTGAATGAGTTTACCTTCAGGAATGGATGGCACCACACAGGAGATCTTGGAATGATTGATGAGGACGGCTATCTATTCTTTAAAGGGCGAAAAGCTGAAAAAGAACTCATTAAACCGGGCGGTGAGAATGTTTTTCCTGCAGAAGTGGAAAGAGCTATTCTCGAGAACGAAGCGGTTAATGAAGTCTGTGTTTTCGGTGTTCCCGATCCAAAATTTGGAGAAGGAATTAAAGCGGTTTGCTCACTCAAATCTGGTAAAAATGTAACAAAAGATGAGTTAATTAAATTTTGCGGAACGCTCATTGCCGGTTACAAAAAACCTCGGTATGTTGAGTTTGTAGATGAACTGCCAAAGGCGGAAGATGGTGCAATAGACCGTGTAAAGATAAAATCAGAATTCAGCTGAACCTTTTGATTTTTAAAATAACACGGCTTTGTAATTTAATGACAGGAGGTAAGTATTAGCTTGATCCGATGTTATCAATGAGTTAATTTTTTTTGGGATGCAAGTTTTCTTTAATCTGACTTAAAGAATTTGGATTTTATATGGCACATTTAAAAATTTCAGACGTTACACTCTCATTTGGCGGACTTAAGGCTCTTTCCAATGTGGATATGGTGATTGAGCCGGGTCTAATCACATCAATTATCGGCCCGAATGGTGCAGGAAAAACCAGTATGCTCAACTGTATATCTGGATTTTATCATCCAACTGAAGGGGATGTTTTTTATAAGGACAAAAAACTCACCCATGCTTCTCCCCACGAAGTGTCCAACATGGGAATTTCTCGGGCATTTCAAAACCTCGAGCTTTTCAGTGGACTTACTGTTCTGGATAACCTTCTTCTGGCCCGGCACCAGAATTTAAAGTACAGCTTTTTACACGCTGTTTTCTTTTATGGGAAAGCGTCACGTATTGAAGCGGAAAACAGGGCTTATGTTGAAGATGTCATCGACTTTATGGAGTTAGAACCGTATCGAAAAAGCCTGGTTGGTAATTTAAGTTACGGGGTTCAAAAAAAGGTGGAAGTGGCCAGGGCATTAACACTGGCCCCTGATATTCTCCTTTTAGATGAGCCCATGGCTGGAATGAACCAGGAAGAAAAAGAAGATATTGTTCGCTTTGTTATGGATATCCAAAAAGAACGGAATATCACAGTGGTACTTGTTGAACATGACCTTGGCGTGGTTATGGACATATCAGACCGAATCTATGTTCTTGATTTTGGTGAGGTAATCGGCTCGGGAACCCCTGAAGAAGTTGCCCGGAATCCTAAAGTTATTGAAGCGTATATCGGGGAGGAATAAATCTATGAGCAAGAATGATCATTTACTTGAATACACCATTCCCCAATTACTTCGATGGCGGGTTAAGCAGACACCGAAACGACCGGCTATGAGGGAAAAGGATTTTGGGATTTGGAACACCTATACCTGGGAAGATTATTACAATCATGTTAAAAAAACTTCGTTAGGGCTGAAAGCTTTAGGGTTAGGGAAGGATGACACTGTTGCAATTATCAGTGACAATATCCCGGAACTCATCTTTATAGCGATCGGGGCGCATTCTATTGGTGCGATGTCAGCAGGTATTTATCAAACCAGCATGCCGGATGAAATTGCGCAGATTCTCCAGTATTTGAAAGTCAGTGCTGTTTTCTGTGACAACCAGGAACAGGTGGACAAAGTCCTGGAAGTCAGAGAGCAGATTCCAAATGTCAAAAAAGTTATTTTCGAAGATCCCAGAGGGATGAGAGAATACATGTCTGATGACTGGTTCATTGACATCACTGATCTTTACAAAATGGGTGAAAAAGAGGATGAAAAAGACCCTGGACTTTTCGAATCTCTTGTGGACCAGGGCAGTCCGGATGATGGGTGCCACCTGTGCTTGACATCAGGGACGACAGGTCTTCCCAAGGGCACCATCATGACCCATAGAAATTACATCAATATGGGCGTAAAAATTACGGAAGTAGACCCCCTGAAACCCACGGATGAATATGTCTCGTTCCTGCCCTTTGCCTGGATTGGGGAACAGATGAACTCTTTTGGTGTTGCCATGGCAACCGGCATCACCGTCAATTTCCCTGAATCTGTTGAAACTGCAATGTCAGACCTAAAAGAGATCGGTCCCCATTTTATGTTTGGTGCACCAAGAATTTATGAAACCATCCGATCTGAAATCTGGTTAAAAATAGATCAGTCTTATTGGATCAATAAACTGTTTTATAATTACTTTATGAACGTCGGCCTTGAAGCCGCCCAATACCGAATGACTGGGAAATCGATGCCGCTGGGGCTGAAGATTAAATCCTGGTTGGGTACACAAATGGTTTTCCGGCCCCTTGTAAATCAAATTGGACTGTTACGACTGAGGCGTGCCTATACCGGCGGCGCTGCCCTTGGCCCGGAGCTTTTTACGTTTTACCAGGCCATTGGTGTAAATTTAAAACAGATTTACGGACAAACAGAAATAACCGGTATTGCTTATATGCACAGAGATGGCGATGTCCGTCCTGAAACAGTCGGTAAACCATTACCAGGCACTGAATGCAAGATTGCTAAAGATGGTGAAATTTTATCTAAATCTGCCTCTGTTTCTCCTGGGTATTATGATCTGCCTGAAAAATCAGAAGAACTGCTTGAGGGTGGATGGCTTCATTCCGGAGACGCGGGGTTTATAGATGAACATGGTCATCTTGTTGTTATTGACCGTCTATCTGACGTTATGCACAATAACAAAGGAGAGATGTTCTCGCCAATGTTTCTTGAAAATGCGCTGAAATTCAGCCCTTATATTAAAGAAGCGGTTATTTATGGTAACAAAGAAGACTTTGTTGCCTGTCTGATCAATATTGACCCCATTGTTGTGGGCAAATGGGCAGAAGACAGAGGGATTTCTTATACGACATACATGGATCTTTCCGGGAAAAAAGAAGTGGCGGATCTCATGATGGAGCAGGTTTTAGATGTAAATTCTAGAGCAGAAAAAGAACATTTCAAGATCAAACGGTTTGCCCTTCTCTATAAACTATTGGATGTTGATGATGGAGAATTGACAAAGACTGGGAAAATCCGTCGTAAATTTGTGCAGGAACGGTATCAGAATTTGTATGATTCACTATATGATGAATCAATAGATAGCAAAGAAGTTGAGGCATCCTTTACATATCAGGACGGCCAATCAACCTCTGTTAAAACGCATATTGAATTTTATACTGTGAAAGGAGTCTGATGAGTTATTTTTTTCAGTTAACCATTAGTGGTATTGTAGTCGGTTCGATATATGCCTTGGCTGCCCTTGGGCTTGTGCTGGTCTATAAATCAAGCCGGGTGTTAAATGTTGCCCATGGCCAGCTCATTGCAGCTGGTGCGTTTATTACCTATTTTTTGACTGTTAATCTGGGTCTTCACATCTTCTTTTCCTTTATTGCCAGTATGATTATTACTTTTTTCATCGGCATGATGGTTGAAAGAGTCTTTTTAAGGCGTCTTATCGGGGAGCCGATCATTTCCGTCATCATGGTTACTATTGGGCTTGCCTCAATTATTGACGGCGTGATCTATCTGACCCCTTTTGGAACAGAGAATTTCTCCTTTCCCGCCTTTCTTCCACAGGAACCCATCGCATTGGCCGGGGTATCCATTTCATGGACCCAGCTTGTTGGGGTTATTATCACCTTCCTTCTAATTGGTGGATTTTCCTGGTTTTTTAAAAAATCCACTGTTGGTATCTCTATGAGAGCAGTTTCAGATGATCAATTGGGCTCTATGTCTGTCGGCATATCCGTTCCAAAAGTTTTTGGACTTGCCTGGGCAACAGCAGGACTATCAGCC
The DNA here is from genome assembly GCA_964343845.1 of uncultured Desulfobacula sp. Lineage (GTDB taxonomy): Bacteria > Desulfobacterota > Desulfobacteria > Desulfobacterales > Desulfobacteraceae > Desulfobacula. The sequence goes on from CAYFKW010000008.1 coordinate 112,227, forward strand.
GCAGCCGCAGGCTGTATCATTGGAAATATTACAGGATTAAATTTCGATACTTTACATGCTTTTGGGATCGTTGTTTTACCGGTTGTCATCCTGGGGGGCCTTGATTCAATTTTAGGCGCAGTCGTAGCCGGAATCATCATGGGATTAATCCAGCAGTTCGCAAGTGGATACCTGGATGGAAACTGGGGACTAAATGGGACAGGCGAGGTTCTGCCCTATATCATCTTGTTATTTATTCTTCTTTTTAAACCACATGGTCTATTTGGAATCCATGAAATTGAGAGAGTGTAGCTTATGTCCGGAAATTTCAATACAACATACAAACAGGAACAAAAGACTTTTTTCACAAGCCTTGACCGTTCTGTGTTTGCATTTTTCTTATTAATTCTTTTTGTCTGGCCGTTAGTTTTTCCGTTAAGCAATAAATACATGTTGGTAATTGATAATATCCTCATCGCAATTGTAGCAGTAATGGGATTGAATCTGGTGACAGGATTTGCAGGACTTATTTCCATCGGCCATGCAGCTTTTGTTGGGATTGGTGCGTATACTGTGGCATCTTTTTGCAGGGCAATCGGGGATACACATGTTCTTATAACGCACTTCTGGCCTGTCATGATTATTGTCAGCGGCGCAGTATTCGGAGGTATTATCGGCCTTCCGGCTTTACGGCTGAAACACCTGTACCTGGCCATTGCCACCCTTTCATTTCAGATGATTTTTCAGTGGGTAATTAATTTCATGCAATTTTTCAACCAGGGGCAAACCATATTTGTTGGAAGAGTCTTTTGGATTACAGGAAAAGTAGGTCGAAAAGACCATTATTTTTTCTGGTATTACGCTATTTTAGTGGTGGTTGTTTTATTGGGATTTGGGGTCAGGAACCTTTTAAAAACCCGCTATGGACGATCTCTTGTTGCTGTAAGAGATAATGACCGTGCTGCTGATGCCATGGGAATGAACCCGGGGCTGACGAAAGTTTATGCGTTTGCCTTAGCTGGTTTTTTTGCCGGTGTTGCAGGAGCATTGCATGCTTATCTTTACCGTGGTGTTGGTTTTGAATCCTTTACACTGCATGAATCAATCGCTTACCTTGCCATGGCGATTGTTGGGGGATTGGGAACCTTGAATGGATCCTTCTGGGGACCTGTTGCCATCAAGTACCTGGATCTGGGTGTCGAGAATCTTTCAGAGGTTTTAGGGCATTACACTCCCTCAACAATGAACCTGGCAACTGCATTAAAACCTTTTACTTTTGGTCTTGTTATTGTACTGTTTTTAATGTTTGAACCCAGGGGTATCGCAAACTGGTGGCGAATCACCAAATCGTATACCAAGTTATGGCCGTTCAGGTATTAAGAAAAAATGCCTCTGTATCCATAGCTTTACAATATAGTGTGCGTAAATAAACCCAAACCAAGGAGGAGCAGAAACATGAAAACCAAAAAACAATTTTTATTAAACGCTTTACTGGTTCTTGCCGTTATGTTCGCATTCACAATGCCTGCAGTTGCAGGGAATGTGTACAAACTCGGCCTGTCTCTTGCCATCACAGGGCCAACCTCTGATGCAGGAAACCCTTATTCAAAAGGTGTTGAGGATTATTTTAAATTTGCAAATGAAACAGGTATTCTGGGTGGAGACAAGATTGACTGCACCATTAGAGATGATCAGTACAAAACTGACATCACTAAAAGAAATTTTGAAGATTACCTGGATCAGGGAATTGTTCTTTATCTGAACTATTCAACCGGAAGTACACTGGGCCTGAAAAGAGATTTTGAAGAAGAGCAGATTGCAGTAATTCCAGCCTCTTTCCACAGAGGAAATCTTGAAAACTCCAACTATATTTTTCTGCCTGTGGCATCTTACTCTGAACAGGTTATCAGCCTGGGAGAATATGTTGCAAACAATCATAAAGGCGGCACACCAAAAGTAGCACTTTTCCTTCACCCTTCTGCCTTTGGCCGTGGACCTCTTGCCGACACTCAGGCCGCTGTAAAAGCAGGGTTGAATATTGACATTGTTGAAGTTGTTGAACATGGTAAAGACCTTGACAATACTGCCATGTTAAAACGTCTTTTAAGCAAGGGCGTCCAGTATGTGATCAGCCAGACAATCCAGTCCCCTGTTGCAACAATGATTAAAGATTCACAGCGTCTTGGCCTGACTGCAAAATCATTTGGTGAAGCAGGCAAGCTGACGTTCCTAGGTGCCCATTATACGGGTGGAAATGATTTGATTGCCCTGGCAGGTACCGCAACTGAGGGTTATCACTGGGTATGTTCCTACAACCTGACATCTGAAGATACAGAAGGTACAAAACAACAATTAGCGCTTGCAAAAAAATATGGCCGCGATGACAAAGCTGCCAATTCCCATAATTATGCAAACGGTATCATGGTTGCCCAGGTTGCAACTGAAGCCATCAGACGTGTAAAAGCCAAAGGACAGAAAGTCACCAAAGAAAACATATATGAGGCACTTAATGGTATGAATGGTTCAAATGCGTACCATCCTTACACAACAGTTGGTCCTGTTACATATTCAAAAACAGACCGTGCCGGTGTTGATATGCTTCAGATATACAGTGTTCAAGGCGGCCAGTTTAAAAAAGTTGGAAGCCCGATGCAGTCAGAATTTATGAAAAAGATACAATAAGTTGATTTTTACCTTACCGGGAACAGACCTTATACTGTTCCCGGTAAGGTTAACCTGAAAAAAAAGAAAATGCATATGGAAAAAAATCTGCTAGAAGTAAACAATATTGAAGTGGTCTATAACGACATCATCCAGGTATTACGCGGTGTCAGCTTAAATGTCCCCAAAGGAAGTATTGTCGCCCTGCTTGGAACAAACGGTGCTGGAAAAACCACAACACTGCGGGCCATCAGTGGACTTTTAAAACCGGAAAACGGTGCTATCAAAGAAGGATATATCAAATTTAACGGAACAGATACAACACAGCTTCTGGGAACAGAAATTGTAGGACTTGGGGCTGTCATGGTGCCCGAGGGAAGACGTGTGTTTAAACACCTTACAGTCAATGAAAACATATTGGTTGGATCCATTACCCGAAAAGACAGCTCAAAACAGATTCGCGAAGATAATAAACTAATGTACAAGCATTTTCCAAGGCTTTCAAAAGTCACCAACAGGATGGCAGGCTACAGCTCAGGTGGAGAGCAGCAGATGATTGCCATTGCAAGAGCTTTGATGGCTGCTCCGGAAATGCTGATGCTTGATGAACCTTCACTGGGGCTTGCACCCCTTTTAGTTAAAGAGATATTTGATAATATTCAAAAAATTAACAAAGAACTGGACACCACTATCCTGGTTGTTGAACAGAATGCAAAAGTAGCACTTGCCGTTTCTGACTATGCCTATATCATGGAATCTGGCAAAATTGTCCTGGAAGGGCCGTCAAAAGAGCTTCAGGATAATCCTGATGTAAAAGAATTTTATATGGGAATCACCAAAGGCGGCGGCCGGAAATCATTTAAGGACGTTAAATCTTATAAGAGACGTAAACGCTGGATGTAGACTGTAATTTTAGGAGTTCATTATGAAAATATTGGTTGGATACAATGGTGGAGAAGTTGGCAGGTTAGCCCTATCCCTTGCAAGGGATTATGCCAGATTAAATAATGCATTTGTTTATATCATCACCTCAATGGAAGGTGGATCTTCTGAAAAACAGTCTGAGATTGCCAAGGCAGAAGAAGGCCTTGTGTATGCAAAAAAACTGATGGAAACCTCGGGATTGAAATGTGATGCCCAGCAGAGTGTCAGGGGGCTGTCTGCTGGCGAAGACATTGTAAAATTTGCAGAAGAAAATGACATCGACCATATTTTTCTTGGTATCAAAAAAAAATCCAGGGCGCAGAAAGCAATTTTAGGTTCCACAGCTCGATATGTAATTCTTAAATCCCCCTGCCCGGTAACTACAACCAAATTTGAACTGGAAACAATAAAAACAGATGATCTTTTAAGAGACAGGAATGTCCTGGTCGTTGATGATGAACCAGATATTTTAGAAACAGTTGAAGAACTTTTAGACATGTGTTCTTTGGATACGGCTGCTAATTTTGAAGATGCAAAAAAACTGATTAATAAAAATATATATGACATTGCGATACTGGATATCATGGGCGTAAGCGGATATGATATTCTGGAACTGGCCAGAAAGAAGAAAGTACCAGCACTTATGTTGACTGCCCATGCACTAACACCTGAAAATTTAAAAGAATCCATACAAAAAGGGGCAGATTCCTATATCCCCAAAGATGAACTGGCAAATCTTGTGGATCATGTGGCAGATGTCATTAAAACCCGTATTGAAGGGAGCAGGGGGTATGGATCCTGGTTCGCTAATTTAAAACCCTTCTTTGACAAGTCCTTTGGCAAAGGCTGGCGGGATAAAGACAGAAAATTCTGGAACTCTTTTGATGATAAATACGGTGGGTAATTATACCAAACTTTTAGCAATTAAAAAAACGGGTGGTTTGTTCTCCCACCCGTTTTTTTATGCCAGAATCCGTCAAAAAAAGCAGCTCTTCCATCACATTTTATAACGATTGACATAAAGCTTTTCGTTTTTTGAAGCGTGTATAGATGACAGGCAGTTGAAAGGGGTGTGATTGGCGTGGCGTTAAACAAGTACACCTCTTTCAACTGTCGAATGTATTGAAAAATATTTCTGGTAAATTCTATAATCCATATTCAGGAGATCATAGAATTTGCAGTTTATCATCATAGGTTGTTAAAGGCTCCAGGCCGTTCACTGTTACCAGAAAGGTATTCTCAATTCCAACCACACCCTTTCCCGGTATCACCAGTTTTGGCTCCAACGCAATGATCATTCCCTTTTCAAGGGCCAGTTGCTGACCTTTGGCAATAAAAGGAAACTCATCCAGTTCAATGCCCAATCCATGGCCTGTGAACCGAATTCTTTTTTCATCAGCGCCCATAAAATAATCTTCATACCCTTTGCCTCTTGCCATCGACACCATCTCATCGTAAAGATCTCCGGTTATGCGGCCTGGTACGGCTTCCTTTTTTATATGTGCCTGAATATCCAGCATTGCATCGTGGGCATGGCGCAATTCATCTGATACGGTTCCGATTGAAAAAATTCTGGTATGGTCACTTAAATACCCGTTAAAAACAAAGACATAATCAACCAGAACAGGTTCATTTTTTTTAATGACATTTAATCCAGGCCCCTGGGCAATACTCGGGTTTGCTCCCCTGCCCCCTGTCGGTGAAGAAAATGCACTGGGGATGGCGGCATCTGCTCCAGACATGATATGCCCGTAGAACAGGTCATTGTCCCACATCCGCATGCGAATAAGCCCTTGATGACCAATTTTTCTGGCATAGGCTTCCAACTGGCCTGCAAACTCAATTTCACTCATGCCTTCTTTAATTAAATCCGGGACTTTTGACGCCACTTTATCTGCAAGAGTGGAGGTTTTTCGAATCAACTCAATCTCATGTTCTGATTTGACCGCTCTTTGCAGTCTAATTTCAGTAGAAATATCTATTATATTTACGTGAGAGAATATAGATTGAAACTGCAGGAACTGATTTGCCGTTAATACATCCAGCTCAAGGCCAATTGTGGACAGGACGGAATACCCATATTCTGATATCGTTTCCGGTATCTGTTTCGGACTGATGATGGACACGGTTTTTTCAAACCCGGACTCCTGCTTTGCCCGTTCAAAATTTTTAAAAATCATCAGTACAGGGTCCCCCAGAACCGGGACAAACAGCCACCCTTGCTGCGTGGTTCCGGCATAGTAAAACAGATCTGCTTTTTGAAGGATCAGCGCACCGTCAGCATTGTTTTTTTCAAGCCTGATCTGAAGCCCTGCTATTCTTGATTTCAACTCTTTTGAAGGTGTACTTTGTTCATACTGATTCATCAGTTTCACCCGCTTTGAAAAAAAATGCCGTAACAAACCCGTTATAAATAAGCAAAGTTGTCACGGCATATATTATAACAAAAAGTATCTTATCTGGTTTAGAAAATAACCTGTCTACTTGTAATTATAGAACCCTCTACCCGTCTTTCTGCCTAACCACCCTACTTCAACATACTTTCTCAGCAGCGGGCAGGGCCTGTACTTGGAATCCTTGAATCCATCATATAATGTTTCCATGATAGCAAGACAGGTATCCAGGCCAATGAGGTCCGCAAGGGCTAAAGGTCCCATTGGATGGTTCATCCCCAGTTTCATTACCGTATCAATATCTTCTGCTTTTCCCACACTTTGATAAAGGCAGAAAACAGCCTCATTAATCATGGGCATCAATATCCTGTTTGCGATAAATCCAGGGAAATCATTGGCTTCAGCAGGTGTTTTCCCAAATTTTTCACTCAATTCCCATGTTAAATCAAATGTTTCCTGAGAAGTTGCGATCCCCTTAATCACTTCAACCAGTTTCATGACAGGAACCGGGTTCATAAAATGCATCCCGATAATTTTGTCGGGCCTTGAGGTCCTGGCGGCAATTCTTCCGATGGGAATCGAAGAAGTGTTTGTGGATAAAATCACATGGGGTGGACAGATTTCATCGAGATCCTCAAAAATCTTAAATTTAAGATCTTCTCTCTCTACGGCCGCTTCGACAACAAAATCAACTGTTGCCATGTCTTTAAGATCTGTTGTGGTTGTGATTCGATTCAGGATATCTGCTTTATCATCTGCAGAAATTTTTTCTTTTTTAACCATGCGGTCAAGGTTTTTTGTAATGGTTGCCACACCATTGTCGCAGAACTCTTGTTTAATATCGCTCATTAAAACTTCCAGACCACTTGCAGCCGCGACCTGTGCAATCCCATTTCCCATCTGGCCTGCACCAATAACACCAAATTTTCTCACGTCCATCATTCCTCCTTATTCACTGTCTATTCCCCCAAATATTTTGAATAGTCCAGCCACTGTTACTCCTTGAAAGTTACCTTCATATCACCTGTTCACAACAAGTGCAACTGCTTCCCCGCCCCCCAGGCATAAAGATGCAAGCCCTTTGTTTACATCCCGTTTTTCCATCTCATATAACAAGGTCGTTAACAGTCTTGCACCGCTTGCGCCGATAGGATGTCCCAATGCAACACTGCCGCCGTTCACATTTACTTTTTCCGGATCAAGTTCCAATACCTTGTTAATTCCCACAGATGTACCTGAAAAGGCTTCATTGATCTCAAACAAATCTATATCTGCAATAGACAACCCTTCTTTTTTCAGCACTTTCGGAATCGCGTAAATGGGAGCCATCAGAACATACTTCATATCAATACCGTAAGAAGCCTGCGACCCAATTGTGGCCATAATGCTGCAGCCCAGCTCTTTTGCCTTCTGCTCACTCATGAGAACAACTGCAGACGCACCATCACTGATAATGGATGCATTGCCTGCTGTTCCCACGCCATCTTTTTTAAACGCTGGTTTCATTTTAGAGAGAAATGCCAGGCTGGTTTCTTTGGGACACTCATCCGTATCAAATATCAGGGCGTCCCCTTTTCGCTGCGGAATTTCAATCGGCGCTATTTCATCCTTAAATCGGCCTTGTGCAACCGATTCGCAAGCCCTTCTGAATGATTCAGCAGCAAATTCATCCTGGTCCTGCCGTGACATCCCCCATTTCTCAGAACAAAGCTCATTAGACACGCCCATATGAAAATCATTGATCACATCCCAGAGCCCGTCATGAACCATATGATCTTCAATTTTACCAGGCCCCATCCGGTGCCCCCAGCGGGCTTTATCCATATAATAAGGGGCCATGCTCATATTTTCCATTCCCCCTGCAACCACAACATCTGCATCACCACATTGAATGGCCTGTGCCGCCAGCATCACTGCTTTAAGGGAAGAACCGCACACCTTGTTGACAGTAATCGATTCCACTTCCCATGGCAGGTTGGCTTTAACAGCAGCCAGTTTGCCCGGATTCTGGCCATACCCGCAAGGGAGCACCATGCCCATAATGCACTCATTCACTTCTTTTTCATCAATACCCGCTCTTGTAACAGCTTCTCGAACGACATGGGCACCAAGGTCAGTTGCACCGATTTTTGACAATGTCCCGCCAAAACTCCCCAATGGTGTTCTGTTTGCACTGACTATCACTGCTTTATTCATGGCTATATCTCCTTGATACTATTTAAAGTCTCATTACTTTAATTTTTTATATCTTTGTTATTTTAAAAACTGAAAAATTTTTCTGAGTACAAGACGGACTAAAATTTTCACCGGAGGCATACAATTTAGTATGTCGAGGATTAAAATTTTTGGCCAACGAAGTAATCCGGAAAATTGGCAGTTTTTTTATATTACTACATGTTTCTCCTGTATTTCCCCCCCACCTCATACAACGCCTGAGTAATGGTTCCTAAAGAGCAGGATTTTACCGTTTCCATAAGTGTCTCAAACATATTGCCACCATTTAACGCTGTCTGCTTAAGGTCTTCAAGCGCCTGGCCAGATGTATCTTTATGCCTCTCCTTAAATGATTTTAATCTGGCCAGTTGATCATCTTTTTGAGCATCTGTAGCCCTTGCAAGCTCCAGGTGATCTGCCATTTCTGCATAATCTGCATCAGGGTCTTCAAACGTATTGACACCGATAATGGGATATTTCCCTGAGTGTTTCAGGTGCTCATAATACATGGACTCTTCCTGAATTTTGCCTCTTTGGTACCCTGTTTCCATGGCGCCCAGGACACCGCCCCTTTCTGTAATTCGTTCAAATTCAATGAGGACTGCTTCTTCAACAAGGTCTGTCAGTTCATCCACGATGAAACTTCCCTGCAGCGGATTTTCATTTTTTGCCAGACCCCATTCACGATTAACAATCAGCTGAATGGCAAGTGCCCGTCGCACGGATTCAGCCGACGGTGTTGTGATGGCTTCATCAAACGCGTTGGTATGAAGGCTGTTGCAGTTATCATAAATCGCACACAGCCCCTGCAGCGTTGTCCGGATGTCATTGAATTGAATATCCTGGCTGTGTAAAGACCTGCCGGACGTTTGAATATGATATTTCAGTTTTTGAGATTTTTCATTTCCACCATATTTATATTTCATGGCCACTGCCCATATCCGCCTGGCGACTCTCCCGATGACTGTATATTCAGGATCCATTCCATTGGAAAAGAAAAAAGAAAGGTTCGGTGCAAAACTGTTAATGTCCATGCCGCGGGAAAGATAATATTCCACATAGGTAAACCCATTTGCCAGTGTTAAGGCAAGCTGTGTTATCGGATTGGCGCCGGCTTCTGCAATATGGTACCCTGATATGGAAACAGAATAAAAATTTCGGACGTGGTTATCAATAAAATACTGCTGAATATCTCCCATCATTTTCAACGCAAATTCAATGGAAAAAATACATGAATTTTGTCCCTGGTCTTCTTTTAAAATATCTGCCTGAACCGTTCCTCTCACATTTGACAAAGCAAATTGTTTAACTTCCGCTGCCTCTTTTTCTGAAGGGTCCCGGCCGTTTTCTTGTTTAAACTTATCCATTTGCTGGGCAATGGCAGTGTTCATGAACATGGCCAGCATGATGGGGGCCGGGCCGTTAATGGTCATTGAAACAGATGTGTTGGTAGCACACAGGTCAAATCCGTCATACAACACTTTTTCATCATCAAGTGTACAGATACTGACGCCTGAGGTTCCAATCTTTCCATAAATATCCGGCCGGATATCTGGATCACATCCAAACAGGGTAACAGCATCAAAGGCCGTAGAAAGCCTCTTCGCAGGATAGGCACTGGACAACAGCTTGAATCTTCGATTGGTATCTTCAGGGCCGCCCTCTCCGGCAAACATGCGTGTGGGGTCTTCATCTGCACGTTTCAGGGGGAACACACCTGCAGTATATGGGAAATTGCCGGCAAAATTTTCTTTTCTCATCCATTTATATTGTTCACCGGGATCTTTAAACTGGGGCAGAGAAATTTTGGGTATTTTTGAATGGGATAGAGATTTACTGTACAAGGGAACTCTGAACTCTTTATCCCGGACATGGTATACCAGCTCATCCTTATCATACTTTTCTTTCCACGTGGTATACGCTTTTATCACTTCATCTGTATCTGCATCTACCTTTGACTGAGCTTTCTCAACGGCCTGCTTTAACTTTTCAAGTGCATCCGGCAGCTCTGCCAGTTCATTGTTCTCCAGGGCACTGGATGTCTCAATTAAATGCCAGCGTTGCCGCAACGCATCCGCCTGTTCTTCAGTTGTGTTGTGATACTGTCTTACCGTATCGGCTATCTCAGCTAGATACCGGGTTCTTTCGCCCGGGATAATAATCGTTTTTGATGAAGATTCTTTTTTACCAACCCTGGGTATATTGGATTTGTATTCAATCTGTTTCTTTTCTTTTATAAGATCTAGAAGGCCATGATAAAATGCAGTGATGCCATCGTCATTAAATTTTGAGGCAATGGTGCCGTAGACAGGCATTTCTTTCGGGTCAACATCCCAGGCTTTCCGGTTTCGCTGAACTTGTTTTCTAACGTCTCTTAACGCGTCTTCGCTGCCTTTTTTCTCATATTTATTAACAACAACTATATCTGCATAGTCTAACATATCAATTTTTTCCAGCTGAGAAGGTGCACCGAATTCTGCTGTCATGACATAAATAGACATATCAACAAGGTCGACAACCCTTGAATCACCCTGGCCGATACCTGCCGTTTCTACAATAATCATGTCATAGCCTGCAGCTTTTGCGACACTCACCGCATCCGGCAATGCTTCTGGTAATTCTGTCTGAGATCTTCTTGTGGCCAGGGACCGCATATATACCCGGCCGGTCTCAATAGAATTCATCCGTATTCTATCCCCTAAAAGAGCGCCGCCGGTTTTCCTTCTTGAAGGGTCACAGGAAATTACAGCAATATTGACATCTTTCAGGTCCCTTAAAATTCTAATGATCAGCTCATCTGTTAAAGATGATTTACCAGCACCGCCGGTACCTGTCAGACCAATAACGGGCACATCTTTCTTATCAGCCGTTTCAGCAATATGCACCATAATTTTTTTGAAAATATCCGGTTCATTTGCCTTGGCTTCCTGAACAGCAGAAATAAAATTGGCTGTTATATATTTGTTATCAATGGTGAGTTGATCATATTTCAGGTTCTCATAATCAACAGAAGGAACATCCATTGCTTTCATCATATCATTGATCATCCCCTGAAGCCCCATTTTCGATCCGTCTTCCGGAGAGTATATTCTAGTCACGCCATATGCATGTAAATCCTCTATCTCAGCCGGAATAATCACCCCGCCGCCGCCGCCGAATATTTTTATATGCGATGCACCTTTTTCCTTTAAAAGGTCAACAATATATTTAAAGTACTCGACATGGCCGCCCTGGTAACTGGAAACGGCTATCCCCTGTGCATCTTCTTCTATGGCTGCATCCACCACTTCTTTAGCCGACCTGTTGTGGCCGATATGAATCACTTCTGCGCCAGAATCCTGTAAAATTCTTCTCATGATATTGATAGACGCATCATGCCCATCAAAAAGGGATGTTGCCGTGACGACTTTTACTGAATGTTCCGGGGTATATGTTTCAGTTTCCATATACATCATTTCTCCTTTTTCAGGCTAAGGGAGGTTTGATTAAACTAAACAAGGTTTACCTATCTTGTTTAAGTGGCATAAAAATTTGAAAAAATAAATAAAAAATTAATTTTTTTACTAAAATATCAGTCCGAGGATAAAATCGGTTTGAATTTTTATATAGTCCTCAATGTTAAAATTTCTTTGTACATGCCAGCGGCGAAATGCCCACATTTGTCCCAGTACTGAAATATTGTGCCCCACAAGATTCAATATTTTATCATCCAGTTTTGGAAAATTTTTAGTGCCGGAAAGCTCATTAAGTGCATTTATAAAAATATTGGTAATATTCAATTCGTTGACCAGAACCCTCACCTTCCATTTTTCCGGCAGAAATTGTGTTACCTGGTACATCAATAAAATATGATCCCCCATCTTATCGCAAACATAAAAGTATTGTCGGATTGCCTCGGCAAGTCTTTCTTTGGCTTTATCTGTATCTGACAATGCTTTTTCAACAGCTTCCTGGACTTCTTCATGTATGGTTTTGCACACTAAATATAAAAGGTCCTCTTTGGAACTGACATATTCATATAGAGAGCCGATTGAAAAATTTGCTGCTTTTGCAATCATCCGAGTGGTTGTTTTATGATACCCATGCTCAATAAAAAGCTTAACTGTTGAATCTATAATTTGGCGCCGTCTTTCTCTAACCAGCTCAGGATTTTTAATTTGAGTCGGAACTTCACCATCAACTACTGATGTTTTGGATGCTTTAAGTTTTCCCAAATGATCACTCCTTTTCGATTTAAAGCATTATTATTATGCTGCGTGAACGAGCGCTCAGTCATGCCCTATTTTTTGCATTTATTCAGTAGCTTGTCAAGGGAATATCTTTGAAAAATCTTGTGAAACTTTAAATTGTTATGATCAGACACCGGGCAGCAGGCTTATTGTATCATATATTTGATTTTACAGGAAAGTTGATCCATTACATTTGTCTTTTCAATGAAAGCGCTGCTATATTCTCCGGATCTAAACGCAACACCTGATTAAGGTAGGAATCTGCAAGAATTGGTTTCCCTTTTTGAAAATAAATATTGGCAAGCTGAATTTTTACATCAATGTGACCTTCAAGTTTCTTATCTGCTTTCATGAAATAGGTGAATGCTGTTTTGGCATCCCCTGTGGCGTTAAAAATAACACCTGCTTTATATATCATCTCGTAATCCGCTGGATTTTCCTTCAAATAGAGTTTAATCAATTTTTTAACATAATTCATTTCACGGTTTTTCATACAAATTTCAATAATTCTTTCTTTGATAAAGTTTTGTTTGGCTTCTCTCTTCCATGCTTTATCAAAAAGTTCAACTGCAAGATTCGATCTGCCCTTCTCCATGAGTGTCTCACCAAATTCTACAACTTTTTCTACATATTTAGCACTAATCGCCATCATTTGCTGGTAATATTGGGCAGCTTCCTCATACTGGTTTTTCTGAAGACAAATGTCTCCCATAATTGCCTGGCTCATGGCATCATCCGGGTTAACTGATGCGGCTTTCTTCAGACATTTAAGTGCTGACTTTTCTGCATTCGTTTTCAAGTATAAAGACCCCAGTCTCCGAAGGATTCTAGAGGCGTTAGGCTTATGTTTCAGCGCTGATACCATTTCCTTTATCGCCATTTGAATGTCTCCGGCCTCCTCATATTCACGTGCTTTCAAGACATGCGGTGTAGCAGGATGGGGATCATTTATATATTCAATAATCGTTTTAATTTTCTTTTCCAGAAGCTTTGGTGTTAATGGTTTTATTAAATAGGCATCAATAGCTGTCTCAGCAACTTCAGCTACAATATCTTTTTCAGCAGCCCCGGTTATCATTATAACCGGCATATCCCTGAAATCTTTACTACTTCTTATTTTTTCAAGCAGTTCAGTGCCGTTCATTACGGGCATTTTCCAATCAATGATAGCAATGTCCGGTTTTACTTCATTCAGCAGTTTAAACCCTTCCCGGCCATCTTTGGCAAAATACAATTTCTTCCCTATCCCCATTCTCTGGAGCATATTCCCCAGAACCCGGCGCATACTTTTGATATCATCAACAATTAAAATGGATATTCCTTGGAGAGTTATCATGTGGTCCTGCTTTCTCTGCATATGTTTATGTCAATATGGGATACTGCCGCGGTTATACCCCTGTCTACAGTTTAAAACACCGTCTGAAGAATCCTGTACAGGGGATGACATTTCTATATATTTTAGTTAATTTTTTCAAAGGCATCAATGGTTTCTAAATCTAATAATAAATAATATAGGATTAAGTTTCAATACCCTCTGTATTTTTTCAACCTTTAAACAGTTGGGAACAAAATCTTATCCAGGAGCACCTGAGCTGTGATCAGAAAATGGAATCTCAAAAAAATCACACCCGCTTACCGCCTTTTCAGCTGAATAAAATTTAGCCATTTTGTAGCGAAATTGTAAAAAAACATTTGACAAATTAATTGCGTTAAATATAGTATATTGAAAATAGACTGAGCGCTCGATCAGTTTTTTGACATATCGAGCTTTCATAAAGATGCTAAAACAATTAACCAATAGAGATGAAGGAGGCACAGGGTGGATTTTGACCTTACCAAAGAGCAGCAGATGATCCGTAAGGAAGTTAGAAAGTTTGCCCAGAAAGAAATCGCTCCTATTGCGGGAGAGCTTGACGAAAAAGAAGAATTTTCTGAAGAGCTTACCCGAAAAATGGGAGAAATTGGTCTTTTCGGCATGTTTGTTTCTGAAAAGTATGAAGGCCAGGAAATGGACTATATTTCATACATTATCGGTGTTGAGGAAATTGCAAGAATTGACGGCTCTCAAGCGGCCACCATTGCAGCCGGTAATTCCCTCGGTATTGGACCAATTTACTATTTCGGGACAGAAGAACAAAAACAAAAATACTTACCAAAACTTTGTGCTGGTGAAGGCCTGTGGGGGTTTGGCCTGACAGAACCGACAGCAGGATCTGATGCCGGGGGCAGCAAGACAACCGCTGTTTTGGATGGTGATGAATGGGTCATCAATGGATCTAAAATATTTATCACCAATGCAGCATGTGATTTGACAATGGGGGTGACTGTCCAGGCAATCACAGGAGAAAGAGACAATGGCAAACCTGAATATTCCTGCATTCTTGTAGAGGCTGGCACACCTGGATTTAAAGCTGTTCCCATGCACAATAAAATGATGTGGCGGTCTTCTAATACAGCAGAACTTTATTTCGACAATGTCCGCGTTCCAAAAGAAAACATCCTGGGGAAAAAAGGGGATGGCTTCCATCAGATGCTGGCCACCTTAGATGGCGGAAGGCTTTCCATCGGTGCCATGGGGCTTGGCGGTGCACAGGGAGCTTATGACCTTGCATTAAAATATGCCAAAGACAGAGAGCAGTTTGGACAGTCTATTTCTAAATTTCAAGCAGTTGCCTTTAAACTGGCTGACTGTGCAATGGAAATTGAATGTGCAAGGAACCTTCTTTACAAAGCCTGCTGGTTGAAAAGCAACAAGCGCGCCTATGAAAAAGAGGCTGCCATGGGAAAACTGTATTGTTCTGAAGTTATGTCACGCGTTGTTGACCATGCCGTTCAAATCCATGGCGGATATGGGTTAATGAAAGAATATAATGTGGAAAGATTTTACAGGGATCAGAAACTTCTGGAAATCGGAGAAGGAACTTCTGAGGTTCAACGCATTGTTATTTCCAGGTATATTGGCTGTTAAAACGCTTGGTTTTATTCAGGAGGCAATAATATGACGACAAATGACCTTTTACTCATTGAAGAAAAAGACCAGGCAGTCATTCTGACCATGAACAGACCTAAGGTAATGAACTGCCTTAATTTTGATCTGCTTTATGCCATCAGGGATCAAGTGGATGCACTCCAATACCGGACCGATATTAGAACCGTTATCATTACCGGGGCAGGAGAAAAATCCTTTTGCGCTGGTGCGGATTTAAAAGAGAGGGCAACCCTCACACCGGATGAAGTCAAAAAATTCATTATTACCATCAGAAACCTTTTGACATCCATTCAGAACCTGCCCATTCCGGTTATCTCAGCTGTTAATGGTGTAGCGCTGGGCGGCGGGACTGAAGTAGCACTTGCCTCTGACATCCGCATTGCTTCTGAAACAGCCAGTATGGGATTGACTGAAGCAAGACTTGCTATCATTCCAGGAGGCGGCGGAACACAGCGGCTGCCAAGGATTGTAGGCGTGGCTAAGGCAAAAGAACTTATTTTCACCGGCCGCCGTGTGGACGCAAAAGAGGCTTTAGACATCGGGCTTGTGAATGCTGTTGCAGCGCCTGAAGCCCTGCTGGAAGAATCATTGAAGATGGCAGATATGATTGCCCAGACAGGTCCTATTGCAGTTGAGATGGCCAAATATGCCATTGATAAAGGTATCGAGACTGACCTTGCGACCGGACTTGCCATTGAATCCAATGCATATCGTGTCACCATTCCCACTGAGGACAGGATAGAAGGATTAACTGCATTTAAAGAAAAAAGAAAACCCGTTTATAAAGGGAGATAAATAAAACCCATGACTGAGAACAGAGCTTTCTGGGAAGCGGAAGAACAAAAACTTGAAGAACGGCGTTTGGCATCTATTAATACAGGCGGAGAAAAGGCAATCCAGACCCTTGCCAAACGAAATAAACGCCCAGTCAGAGAACTGATTGCCGACCTCATTGATCCAGGCACAAAATTTTTCGAACTCTCAACGTTAGCAGGGTTTGGAATGGGATATCCCGGGGTTGATGATGTGCCGTGTGCCGGCATCGTTACCGGCATCGGAAAAGTGCATGGTAACTGGACCATGATAATGGGAAATGACAGCCGTGTAAAGGCAGGTGCCTATTTCCCCATTACACTAAAAAAGCATATGCGGGCTCAGGCCATTGCAGAAAAATGCGGCCTTAACTGTATCTATATCGCAGACTCTGCTGGTGTTTTCTTACCCATGCAGGCAGATGTATTTCCAGATGATCAGCATTTTGGATCCATATTTTATAATATGGCCCGCATGTCTGCCATGGGGCTTCGCCAGGTCACATTAAGTACAGGTGGAAATACGGCTGGCGGTGCTTATATCGTATTTATGGCATGCGAATCTATCATGATCGACAAACAATCCTTTTCTTTTCTTGGCGGACCACCGCTTGTAAAAATGGCCACAGGTGAAGAGATTTCAGCTGAAAATTTAGGCGGAGCAAAAGTACACACACAGATTTCAGGCGGAGCAGATCATTTATGTTCTGACCAAACTGAAGCCATTGGCAGAGTTAGAGAACTTCTCTCTTTAACCAGGCCCCAGAAGATCAACCTTCATACCTACGAGTCGAAGGAACCCAAGGTTGCGCCTGAAACTTTATATGACACATTGCCCATGTCTCCCCATCAGGGTATAAATGGGAGAGCCGTCATTGAGGCCATTGCGGATGATTCAGACTTTATTGAAAGCAAAAAGAATTTTGCACCGGGAAGGGGTACCAATATTTTAACCGGTAAAATAAGGATTAAAGGATTTCCTGTGGGTGTGATCTGTTCCAATTCTGCGGGTATTATTTTCCATGAAGCTGCAAAGAAAGTGGCAGAATGGGTGGTTCGCTGCTCTTATGAAAAAATACCTTTACTCTTTATCCAGAGTTCACCTGGTTATATGATTGGATCTGACTCAGAGCATGCGGGTATCGGAAAATTCGGTGCTGATATGGTTCGTGCCGTTTCCTGTGCCCAGGTACCAAGAATTCAACTTGTGATCGGTCCGGACAACGGTGCAGCTAACTATGGCATGTGCGGCAGAGCGTATCGGCCTCACTTCCTTTTCTCCACCATGCGGGCCAGAACCGGTGTGATGAGTGGAAAGAGTGCGGGCGGCGTTCTTTTAAGCATTGAACAGGCGAAACGAAACGCTCAGGGGAACCCAATGACCCCCGAAGAAATTAATGAGTTTCAGGGAAAAATGATTGAAAAATATGACGGTGAAGCGCATCCATTTTTCTGTGCATCCAGACTGCTGAATGACGGTGTAATAAAATTCTCAGAAATTAGAGAATGGCTTGCCATGGCTTTTGAAGTCAGCCTGATTAAACCCATTGAAGATCCAACGTTTGGTAATTTCAGATTTTAAATATACGATATAACAAAATGACAGAATATAATTATTTAAAAATCTTTCCCAAATAATGATAACAAGGAGATGCTATGGAAAAAAATGAAAAAATCCCTCATATCAATGTAGACTATTTCGAGGATCTCACTGGTGATATTGCCGGCGGAGAGAAAAGTGATGTCGATGAAGTGGGGAAACGCATCAAACAGCTCAGAGAAGAAAGAGGCATTTCTATTGAAGACCTTTCCAACCTTACAGGCTTTGATATTGAAAGGCTCCAGGCCATTGAAAGCGGCCGGGAAAAACCTCAGCTCGGAACAGTGATGAAGCTTTCTAAAGCCCTGGATTCTGCTGTCGGCAGACTGGTTTCTGGTATGGGAACAAAGCTTTATTCCATTACGAGAAAGAATGAAAGAAAGCAAATCTCTCGATCCAGTTCAAAAACAGGCAAACAAAATGTTTATTCCTATATGAGTCTGGCACCTGAAGTCCAAGGCCGCCATATGGAAGCCTTAATTGTACAATTGGAAAAAAGTGAAGACAAAGAGATATCTGTTCATAATGGGGAAGAATTTGTTTTTGTTCTAGAAGGTGTTGTAAATCTAACCATTGGAAAAGATACCTATGACCTTGAACCTGGTGACAGTGCGTATTATTTGTCTACCACTTCCCATTTTATTACGGCAAAAACCGAAAAAGCCACCATACTTGCTGTTCTGTATGAATAAGGAGGGTATACAACCATGTCAAAACTTTTGTGGCAGCCATCTGAAGAGAGAATAAAAAATACCAATATGTATCGTTTCATGAATGTTGTAAACGATAAATTTAATAAAAATTTTAAAGACTATGCCCAGTTGTGGGAATGGTCTGTAGACAATATCGAAGATTTCTGGGCAACCACATGGGATTTTATCGATATTACAGCCTCAAAGCCTTATGAAAAAGCAATTGATGACCCAACCAAAATGCCGGGTGCAAAGTTTTTTGTAAACTGCAAACTTAATTTTGCAGAAAACCTATTAAAATTCAGGAATGATAACCTGGCACTTGTTTTCAGAGGAGAAGATTCTGTCAGACGGACACTGACATATAATCAATTATACGATGAAGTGGCAAAAACAGCATCTTCATTAAAAAAACTTGGCATTCAAAAAGGCGATCGGGTTGTAGGGTTTGTTCCCAATATGCCGGAAAGCATCATCGCCATGCTGGCGGCGACGAGCCTGGGCGCCATCTGGTCCTCGTGTTCCCCTGATTTCGGTATTAAAGGGGTGCTGGACCGGTTTGGCCAGACACAGCCAAAAGTCCTGTTTACCGCAGATGGCTATTTTTTCAAAGGCAAACCGCTTGACAGTCTTGAAAGAATTGCAGGTATTGTAAAAGAAATTCCCTCCATTCAAAAAATCGTTGTCATTCCTTACACAAAAGAAGAACCGGATATCAGCATTCTTCCCAACGCTGCACCATTCAAAGATTTTAAAGACCCTGATGCAGCTGAAATTGAATTCGAACCCATGGACTTTGACGATCCCCTTTATATTATGTACTCTTCGGGAACAACAGGACTACCCAAATGCATGGTCCAGAGTCAGGGCGGTGTTCTTCTGCACCAGAAAAAAGAATTGGTACTGCATACAGACCTGAAGGAAGATGACACAATTTTCTATTTTACAACCTGCGGCTGGATGATGTGGAACTGGCTTACCTGCTCCTTAAGTGTGGGGGCTACCCTTGTCCTGTATGATGGTAATCCTTTCCATCCTGGCCCTGAGGCGTTGTGGAAAATGGCTGAAGACGAAAAAATTACGGTTTTCGGCACCAGCGCCGGTTATATCGAAGCCTTGAAAAATGCAGGTGTAAAGCCTAAAGAACAATTTGATTTAACACATCTCAAATCTGTTTTATCAACCGGTTCACCTTTGTCTGATGAAAACTTTGAGTTTATTTATAATGAAATCAAACAGGACATTCAACTGGCTTCCATATCCGGCGGATCAGACCTTAACGGCTGTTTTGCCCTTGGCAATCCAATGGGACCTGTGTATACAGGAGAACTGCAGTGCCGTGGCCTTGGTATGAAAGTCTATGCTTACGATGAAACCGCAACTCCCGTGGTGGGCCAGCAGGCAGAACTTGTCTGTACAGCCCCCTTCCCTTCAATGCCGATCTTTTTCTGGGGGGATGATGATGGATCAAAATATCATTCTGCCTACTTTGATGAATATCCGGGGATCTGGACCCATGGTGACTTCATCATGGTCACTGAACGCGGTGGCGTGATCATGTTTGGCCGATCCGATGCAACCCTGAATCCGGGCGGTGTAAGAATCGGTACTGCTGAAATATACAGGCGGCTGGATGCCATGGAAGAGCTTGAAGATTCCGTCGTCATTGGACAGTCCTGGAACAATGATGTCAGAGTAATCCTGTTTGTTAAAATGGCTCCGGGATTTGAGTTGACAGATGACCTCCAGAATAAAATTAAAAGCGATATCCGGGCCAATGCCTCTCCAAGACATGTGCCGGCCAAAATCATTGAATGCCCGGATGTTCCCTATACATTGAATATGAAAAAAGTGGAGCTGGCAGTTAAAAAAATGGTTGAAGGAAAAGAAGTTAAAAACAAAGATGCGTTAAAAAACCCGGAAGCACTAGATTTTTTTGGAAACATAGAAGAACTTAAATCTTAACCTTGGTTTGGTTAGTGTAAAAAAGCATGGTGAATTGTCTTTCAGTACGGCTTTTTGCCATGCTTTTCTACCTTTGACCAGATTAAATGAGGTTATGTATTCAATGGATTAACAAGAAAGGAAAACAAAAATGTCAGACCTTTATATAGCCAAAAATCAATTGGCAGGAAAAAAAGTGGAGCTCAGTGATATCAGCATCAGGGACGGCCTTCAGTCGCTGGAGACCGTTGTCGATACCGATACCAAGGTCAAATATCTGGAAGGATTGATTCTGGCAGGGTTCAAACGGATGGAGGCCACCAATTACGGTCACCCCAAATTTGTTCCCTTTTTCCCTGATGCCACAGAAGTGTTAAAGCGGCTGTTGAACAGTGAAACCAAGGCACCGGACGGCAGAACCATAGGGGAAATGATGAAGCGCAACGGCGGCGATGTTGAACTGACAGCAGTGACCATCCATGAAAGCGGCGCTGAAAGGGCGTTTAAAGATTTTGATGCCGGGCATGGCCCGGACCGCATCCTGCAGATGACCTCAACCTGTCCGGAACATCAGAAGGCCAATTCAGGCAAGACCCATGACCAGTACTTTGAAATGACCGAACAGACCATTAAAGCTGCACACAGCCGCGGAATGGTTGTAAACGGAACTGTGAGCACGATCTGGGGCAGTCCTTTTGAAGCATACAATAAACAATACAGTATGGCAGAGAAACTGAATATTGCGATCTCTTTTGTAAAACGATACCTGGATTGCGGGGCCGATGACATTGAACTTGCTGACCATGATGGCTCAGTGACAGATTATCACAAATCCTATGAGTTTTTCAGCCGCGTACTGGACCCGGAGGAAATGGGCACCGGTCCGGATGGCCGGGACTACGCCGATCCCAAGCTTTACATTGCACACTTTCACACCAAAAACATGGCATCGGCGCTTAGAAATGCTGCAGCCGCACTCAAAGCCGGCATCATTCGGTTTGAATCCTGCATGTCAGGCATCGGCGGCCAGCCTGCCAATACAGTGGACGGTGTTACAATAGAAGGGCGGGAAGGTGACTACTACAGCGATCACTTTAACCACGGACTGATTTCAACCGAAGATATGGTGACCATGTTCCATGAATTAGGGGTTGATACCGGTATCAACCAGGACATGATGATAACCCTTGGAAAAAATTTCAAGACAGACGTGCTGGACAGGTTTACTGCGCAGCAGAAAAAATTTGGCCGGGAGTATATGAAGTGCCGTTCCTTTATGTTAACAAACGGGAAGCTGCCTGAGAGCGTTACTAGATTATACGCTGAATAAACAAGCTCAACAGTGACGGGATTGATGTTTCAATCCCGTCACCCATATTATGCCCTGCCTTATAAAAATCATCTTTGTTCTTGTAAAATTCAAATTCATTGTTATTGGTTTTATATGTGCGTTTAAAAAATTATTATTCTTTATAAACATAAGGAGGGCCGGATCATGATTTCAAAAAAACTTGAAAAAGCGATTAACTATCAGATCAATCGAGAGTTATATTCAGAATACTATTACCTTTCTATGGCATCTTATCTGAATTCGATCGGCCTGAACGGGTTTGAAAATTTTTTTCTTGTACAGGTAGAGGAAGAAAGATTTCATGCCATGAAATTATACAACTTTCTAAATGAACGCGGCGGCAGGGTTACACTGCAGGCCATTGAGACCCCTAAAACTGAATTCAGCTCTCCTGTTGAAATTTTTGAACTTGCCTATGAACATGAAAAGCTTGTTTCAGGACTGATTAATGATTTAATGGATCTGGCCATCAAAGAGAATGATCATGCAGCCAAAAACCATCTCAACTGGTTTGTTGAGGAACAGGTAGAAGAAGAAGCCTCCATGGAGTCCATTTTAAATAAATTAATCCTCATTGGAGGAGAAGGACAAGGTCTTTTAATGATCGATAATGAATTGGCGCAGAGGACATTTACGCCGCCTGCCAAATAATCTGTTTGTGTGATATACCAAAAAGAAACGGGGTGATATTTTTAACAGATATCACCCCGTTTCTTTTAATGGCGATCTAACTAGTCATCTAAAAAAGCTGAAAAATAATTTTTAAACACCTTTTTGGCCATATTTTCTATTACATTTTCTACCTTTTTTCTTGCATTTTCTATTGCATTGTATCTTGGACGATCATTGTCATCATCCATTTCTTTTAAGTATTTTTTGAAAAGTTTATCAATGGGTTTCTGTGCTTTTTCAACCAGTCGATCTTCTTTTTCTTCAAGCTTTTCAGCCATTCTCTCTACAAATTTGTTAATATTTTTTATTGAATTTTTTCTACGGCGTCTGGGAGCGCCATTTTCAGGGAACGGCTTCCTTGTCTCCGGGATTGGCGATTCTTCTTCTGGCAGTATTTCCAGTTCAGGTTTGGTTTCTATTGTTTGCGCCTGCACCTCTGAAGCGACTGCATATGATTTTTGATAGGTAAGATCCGCAGCATACATGGCGACGGTATCATATCCTCCCATAGAGAGTGCTTTATCTACCGCTTCATCCATATCCCCTTCAGCCATTTCTGAAATTATTTCATCAATTCCTTTTACAATGGCTTCTATATCCTCAAGCTCTTCTTCGCTTAAATCCCCTACTACGGAAAACGTAAAACTGTCCCCGGAATTTAATGTAATCTCTCTATAATTCTGAGTCACCACCGCCTTTCCGGATTCCGTCTGGAGAACTCCTTTGCTGTTATACATAAACGCATCAAGTTCTGAAAACGAATTGGATGTTAATGTAACAAGATCACCATCTTTAGTTTTAATGGTTAATCCGGCATCAAGGCTCTCATAGGCACTGAATGACTGTTTTCTGATATAGCTTGAAAACTGTGCGTCTGACAATGCATTTTTTTGGGGCATAAGACCTGCAGCCAATCCCTGGCTTTGTATACTGCTCATCGCTGTTCTCCTCGATAAAAAGCAATTTTCATCCTTGGTTAGACTATCTATCGGCAGTTAGACAAAAAATATTAATAAAATATTCACCCTTTTCTTAAAAAAATCTGTTATATTCCACCATCATTAAATACGAAAGAATCGCTGTATAGAATTTTTAAAGATAATTAAGATGGATACCTTTGAATTTACAAAGAAAAAATTTACATCCCTCTCTATTCAAACACAGCACAGGCATATCATTAACTGGCTTTCTGAATTTTACCAGAAATTAACAACCAATCGTATCACGAACGCCTCTTTTGATTTGTTCTCGGACCAGTACAGCAGGGTGCTCCAGTGGGCTGTGATGAAACCGTTTATCAGACCGGAATCTGATAACATTAGAATCTGGATCGAAGTCATATCAGACAGGATACATTACCACAGGTCTGCCATAACCCCCACTTCCCGCGACTATGATCTGTTGGAAAAAGTTAAAACAGGGGATTTGCAGATTCATGATTCAAAAATTAATCTAAACTGCCACATTGCACTGGACGGCATAAGAAGCCTCTTCAACGTAGGGTCTATTTTCAGAACATGCGATGCCGCGGGGTTCAACTCAATTATCCTTGGAAACATCCCTGGAAAAGACCACCCAGGCATACAGAAAACATCCATGGGAGCCCATGAATGGGTCAAAGAAGAAATCACTTCTGATCTCGCCCAGACCCTTATCAGAAAAAAGAAAAATGGCTTTCAGATTGTCGGGATAGAAACCATCAAAGATTCAGTTTCTTATTTCGATTTTTCCTGGAAAGAAAAAACAATCATTGTATTTGGGAATGAAGAATACGGTATTTCATCCCATGTCTTAAACACATGTGATGACATTGTCCACATCCCCATGCAGGGTAAAAAGAACTCCATAAATGTTGCCAGTGCAGTTTCAATTATCTGTTTCGATATCGTCCGGACCTTAACCAAATGAATAGTTTGTAAAAAGCCGGATTTATTATGATTTTTATATTCAGCCGATCTTTTTTGTTTAGTGAAAAAAGGATTACTTGATGTTCTTTTTTTTCTTCATCTCAATATACCAGTCCTGGCTGCCATACAGTTTATCAGAACATTCCGGACACATTCCATGACTGAATTCAGCTTCCGAATGTTTTTGTATATAGGATTCAATCTGGCCCCAGTACCCTTTATCATCTCTGACTTTTTTACAGGAGGCACAAATCGGTAAAAGCCCGCTTAATTTTTTTACCTCTGACAAAGTTTCCTGTAATGTCTGTATAAGATCTGCTTTTTCATTTTCAGTCTGGACCCTTGATGAAATATCGAGTCCAACGCCAATCAGATAATCAATACGATCTTGTGTGTATTTAAAACCGGTTAGTAAATAAGGGATGCGCTTTCCTGAATGCGTAAAAAATTCGGCTTCAATGGATGCCTGCCCTTTTTGAAAAACTTCATCGATCGCCTTTTTGACAGGAACTTTATCCATCTGTGCGATGAAATCCAGTGGGTTCATTTTTAGAATCTCATTTTTGCAATATCCTGTTACGTTTTCGAAATTCTGGTTCCAGTTCTTCATGTGTCCGAATTGATCGAACACATACATAATGCCGGGCAGGCTGCTAATAAGGGAGTCTGAAAATTTTTTCTCTCTTTCTAAAGTCATGGTCCTTTCGCGAACCTGTTTTTCCAGGTTCTTATTCAAGTCCAGCAGTTTAATCTTATCGATACCGGCACTTCCGATGACGACAGTCAGATTCGTAAAATACGCCATGGTTTTCTTAATTTGATCTTTTGAAAGAACAGGGACCTCCTTTAATGCATTAAGGTATTCGGTTTTGTCAAAACCAAATGCATCCGCCTGTTTGGAAAAAAAATCGATATCAGGCTTCTCAAAGAGGAACTGCCCGGTATACAGGTTTCCAAAATGAATATTCTCAATCACGATAGGGGCTGCGACATCAATTAACCCATTTTTACACTGATAAATGTTAAATTTCAGCCCTTTGGTCAGCTGACTTGCCAATTTAGTATCG
The DNA here is from genome assembly GCA_964343845.1 of uncultured Desulfobacula sp. Lineage (GTDB taxonomy): Bacteria > Desulfobacterota > Desulfobacteria > Desulfobacterales > Desulfobacteraceae > Desulfobacula. Next base: position 137,661 of record CAYFKW010000008.1, read on the forward strand.
CTTTCCAGGCATCTTGCGGCAGTGAGCTTGTTTTTCCTGTGAAAGTTTGTACAGATTTTCTGCCACCCGCTTGCGATTAAGATTTCTCCTTTTAAATCCAATATGGCAACAGGCATCCCGGTTAATTGATAATAACTATCGGACAGGTCCTGAAACACTGGAATGTCAAGGAGATCTGAAAGAGAAATGTCTTTGAGCTGATATCCCGAAGTATCATTCATGGATTCATGATCTGGTTTCATAACTTGGAATATTCCTTCGCAGGATAAGTTTGTTTTATCTGCTGTCCTGTTACGCTACTGCATCTGCTGCGGCATCAACAGTGCTGTGTCCTTTAAGAATATCGCAAAGTATATAGAAAATCAAAATAATAAATTTTTAGTGTTTACTTATAAGCAGAAGCGACCAGTCCCTGCTGACACTTTATATTCTGTTTTTTTTAATATCTTTAAAATTTCCAATGCCTGAAAAATCCAGATTTGCGCTTAATAAACTGTTGGTGTACAATGACATGCCATGAGCGCCACAGCATTCCCACAAATCGAAGACGTCTTAAAATCAAAAATTAAACATATTCATTCAAAAGCATTCAGTGAAACAAAGATAGGATCCTGTGCAGAATTATTTCATCAATGCTATGGTATGTGCTGCAGCCTGTATGTCGGAATAACCTCTCATGAAAAAGAAGTATATGAGGACCTTGTTAAAAGCAAACGGCATCTTTTTGATGCTGTAAATTTAAAACTGCCCAAAAAAATAATTGCAGCAGATACCAAAAGCGGCATTTTCTTTATTTATAAAAAGCATCGGGGGTTTAAGCAGCTGTTGAACATTGTCCTGAAAATACTTTCCAGTTCTGAAAGCGTTTCTATTTTTGATATAACTTTGTTCAGGAGTTTTTCATATACATGTGTTTTCTCCCTGCCAAATGGAGATTGTTCCCTGCAGAAAATATCTGAATTAGAAGGAAAGCATCCATGGTTTTATAAACCGATAAACTGCTGGAAATACCCGCTTAAAATTGATAATAACGGCAGCCTTGGTATTTATGATACAACAGTGAATACATTTTTCCCCTGCAACATGAAATGCAATAAAAATCACAGCAGCTGTGACGTTCTGTCTGAAGAGATTGGTTTCTTAGGAAATATTATTAACATCGATATCTTAAAAGAAATAAAAAGCCCATAGAAAAGACTGTTTTTGGTTTTCCATCATGCAGGCACCACGAATACGTCATCAATCCATTTTCAGGTTCTTTTTAACACCACTTTCATCATATTTGTTATGCATCTCAACTTTTGGATAGACTTCCCCTTTGAGAGTTGTCTCAACTTTTGGATAGACTTGTTCCTTGTAACCTGCCTCATTTGCCGGGATAGGTTTTCCTTCCCTCAGATTAACCCTGTCCGATGCCTTGCTTTTCGTAAAACGGGGTGGTTTAGAGAGCTTTTCTGTCTTAGCAAATGTCAAATTTACAAAGTTTAAAACAAAGATACCAATCGTTATTAAAACACCAAAGATTTTTTTCATAGTATCTCCTATGTTTTTCTATTAATAACAATGTGAATATATGATGTCTGCCAATAATATCCCCATAAAAATCAATTGTCAAACGCAACAACACACAGGGTACCTTCCAGAATCCAGAAAATCAGAAAGATGAAACTGGGTTATTCGCAGACCAGTTTCCCGGATTCCTTGATGTAATTATTCAAAAAGGGACTGGAAAGTTAATGATCAAGAGGTGTGTCGGATTTTTCAGTTTTCAAAATCCTTAAAACAGGTTCGAAATGAAGGCGTATTGTTTATGGTGTGTCTATATAATCTTTCTGAAAAATCACTTTCCCTTTATGGTCAAGTTCGATCAGCATGTTGTATTTTTCAAAGACTTTTTTTCTTTTGCCATCTAAACTGTAACGTTGAAGCGCTTGATTAAACATTTCAATAAATGCAGTCATCTCTTTTTCGCGCCCTTCAAAATATTTCCGCGATACTGCAAATGAAAAAGGTCTTGTCGGACCGATCCCTTTTTCACAAAAGTCTATGTTATCGAACTCAGGCGCAAAATGACTTTTTATGTATAATCCAACACTGAGCTCACAGATAAACATATCAACCCTTCTGGCTTTCAGTTTCTTAAAATGAATTAACTCAGGGGATTCATGGGGCACAATCTGGATATTGAATTTTCCAGCTTCAGCAGCCTCAAAAAAACCAGCGCCATAATGATACGGTGACGCACTAATTGTTTTATTCTTTAAATCATCATAAGTTGACCAGCATGTACGATTCTCCTGCCGTTTCCAGAGAACTGAAAAAATGGTAGACACCGGGTCAGAAAATAACAGATATTCTTCTCTTCCACCGCCTTCAACACAGGGAACCATGCAAAGATATTTTCCTGATTTCATTTCTTTAAGAATTCTTTTGAAAGGGATCTTTGTAAAGACAGCCTCATATCCCATTTTTTTTAAAATGTCTCTTGTAATGTCAACATCTGCACCTGCCCACGTTCCATCTTCCTTTAAAATATTGAATGGCGGCCAGACGTAGGCAGGAACGATTAATTTTTTCAATGGCCTTTCAGGATCTGCATATGTTTTTTTATCAGTCAATATTACAGCGCACATTAAAATCATCAAACAGGTCAGAATCGAAGTTTTTTTAACGGTCTGCATTTTCATTATTAGTTTAACTATCGTTTCAGGTTACAGTGATTGGATCTGTTTTATTATTATCACATTTATCGGCTTTTAAGCAAACAGCCACATTGATATAAGGGCTCAGATTTTTTAAACAGTGATGAAATACCAACCGTTTAGGGTGTCGCGTTTTTTCACATTTAAAAAAGACACATGTCTGAACGGCATCCATCCGCCAGTGCCCGCCTTTTAACGGTTTTATTCTTTTTTATATTTTATGATTGCTGTATTTCAATAACAATACCCTCAAATTCAATTACGTCTCCTGGATAGATTTTTTTTCTTTTCCGTGTTTCTATACCATTATTAACCTTTACGAAACCATCAGCTATCAAATACTTTGCTTCTCCACCGCTTGAAGCAATATTTTCAAACTTTAAAATTTTATAAAGCTCGACTGGTGCTGATTTTATTTTAACAATTCGTTTTTCCACTTTTCATGTCTCATCGTCGGTTTTGTACAGCAATTTTAGTTAAAGCGTCTTGCATTACAGCCTGTTTGCCTATATTAATCTATCAAACACAGGAGTTCTTCAAAATGAAAATAATTCAAACTATTGCTTTTTTCAATACAGTGATTCTTTTTTGCCTCTATTCAACGAACCATGCATCGCAAATTGGAAAACAGTATACCATCTCCGGCAAAACAATGGGTACCTATTACACCATAAAATTAATCTCAAATAAAGCGGTTTCCGTTTCATCCTTGAAGCAGAAGGTGGACATGCGTCTCAAAGAAGTCAACAAAAAGCTTTCTATGTACGACACTGAAAGTGAGCTCTCTGAGTTCAATCAAATTGAAGTGGGAACACCTTTTAACATCTCTTCAGACTTTTTTACCATCATTTTATCTGCAGAAAAACTGTACCACCTTACCCAGGGATCCTGGGATGGCACTGTAAAACCCCTTGTTGATTTATGGGGGTTTGGAATAAAGAAAAGGAAGAATATTATCCCTGATTCCCAACAAATCAATACAGCACTGTTAAACACTGGATTTAATCACATACAGATAAAACAGCCGCGTGTCATTCTTAAATTAAAGGCCATTACCCTGGATCTTGGGTCTATCGCCAAAGGATATGGCGTCGATACCATTGCTGATCTATTGTCAACATCCAGGATCAAACATTTTTTAGTAGAAATCGGGGGAGAATTAAGAGCATCCGGTAAAAATAAAAAAGGGAAGAACTGGTCAGTGGGAATCAGCAAACCAGATAAGTTCTTTGCTAACCAGGATTTGTACAAAATCATTCAATTGAAAAACAGCGCCATTGCTACAAGCGGGAATTACAGAAATTTCTTTGAACTTAATGGGAAAACCTATTCCCACATTATTCATCCGAAAACAGGGTTTCCAGTGGACAACAATATTGTTTCCGCTTCTGTGGTTTCCAAAGCGTGTACCTTTGCTGACGGACTTGCGACGGCTCTGATGGTAATGGACATACAAAAAGGGCTCTCCCTTGTGAATCAGATAGAAGGAACAGAATGCCTTATCATTCAAAAGAACGGTGAAAAGTTTACTGGCCACTATTCAAAAAATTTTCATACCCTGGTTGCAAAATAACACCCATTCTCATGCTGGAAGAAACGCATCGATGTGATGATGATAAAATCTGTCTAACCTACTTATTAAAGCGTATGCCTTGATAAGAATTTCGTTTCTCAAGTGTATGCTGAATCATATTAAAGGTCTCTCTGTATCTGCCGGCCCACATAGGCGCCTGCAGTTCATCTGAATGCGGGTCTCCCGTAATCCGTTGAATAATAATATCTTTTGGCAGTAATTCTAAAAAATCACATACAGTTTCAACATAGGCTTCCTGTTCCATTGGGGTATATTCACCTTTCTGCCACATGGTCTCAAGGTTTGTCCCCTTTATGACATATAACAAATGAATTTTTATACCATTGATAGGTGTATCAGATAATATTTTTGCACTTTCCAGCATCATCTTTTTATCCTCTCCCGGGAGCCCTAAAATAATATGGGTGCAGATATTTATTCCCCTTCCTCTGGTTAATTCAACAGCATTGACAAAATCAGCATATGTATGTCCCCTGTTAATTAGTGTCAGGGTTGTGTCATGGACAGATTGAAGACCATATTCCAGCCATATCAAATAGTCCCGGGTATAGGATTCCAGAAGATCGAGTTTCTTTTCATCAATGCAATCCGGCCGCGTTCCCATGGCGATGCCAACCACTCCTTCACAGGATAACGCCTCATCAACCATTTGCCCGATATGCTCACATGTGGTGTAAGTGTTTGAAAAAGATTGAAAATATGCCAGGAACTTTTTCGCTTTATATTTTTTTATTGCGCCGATCTTCCCGGTCTCAATCTGTTGTTTTATTGAAAGGCCTTTTTTAAACAACCCAGAACCAGAACCTTTTGCATTACAATATATACAGCCTTTTTCAGATAACAAACCATCTCTATTGGGGCACGATAACCCGGCATCTATACTGATTTTCTGTACCCTCTGGCCGTAAAGGTTCCTCAAATAGCTGTTATAATCTGTATATCGCTTTGTTTTATCCATTCACTGTATCCCAACTCTCAATCAGCCAATTTTATTCAGCATTGATCACTCTTATTTCCTCTTATGTATTATGGTTGTACCATCAACGCCAGTCAAAAATCAAAACAAGATGGGATGACACCTGAATAACCATGGAAATTTTCTATATGTAACTGCTTTTTTTATTTATTTTTTTACAAAATCATTTAGAATTAACAGATAGATGTCACCTTTATATTTGTTTGACAAGACCTATATATTTTAGAGGGAGTGCATGAAGAAAAAAATAATTCTTTTCACATTTTTTTTGGTGTCTGCTTTTCTCAGTTCACACCTGCATGCCGGGAAAATCGAATTGGTTTATGTCAGTTTCCCGCCCTATGAAGACAGCGTCGACGGCCAGCCTGCAGGTATCCTTGTCCAGATTGTCGAATTGGCTTTTAAAAGAGCTGATATTGAATACAACCTTACTTTTTTACCGTTTAAAAGGGGATATGATCTCGTTAAAGAAGGCAGGTTTGACGGCATCTTTAATTTCTATAAAATAGACAAACGACTGCCTTATTTTGATTATTCCATCCCCATTATTAAAAACCCTCTGGTTTTCTTTGTGCGGAGAGATGCGGCAATGCCATATGAATCTATTGATGATCTTGCAGGAAAAAAAATCGGTGTAATGATCGGCTATACTTATGGCAAAGAATTTGATGAAGCTGACCACTTTATTAAAGATTCAGCTTCTGAGCATGTACACAATTTCAGAAAGGTGTTATTTGGACGACTTGATGCCTATCCGTGCGATAAAATGGTTGGAATTTATATTGCCAGAAAAGAAGGGTTCATGGATGAATTTAAAATACTGGCACATCCATTAAAAGTGATGGATGGCCACATTGGATTCACCAAAGGAAAGCATACCCGTATCATTGAAAAAATTAATTTTCAAATAAGGAACATGAACCGCACCGGTGAAATAGAGCAGATTATTGATAACTTCATCCTGTACGATAAATATTAAATTTGCCATCTGATCTTTCAGCAAAAAAAGAGGACGATGGTGACGAAGCGGTCGAAATGAGACACAAAATCATTTCTGAGAAAAAAGACCCGTTGGGCACCATGATGCTCGACTATCTCAATGGTGACCATAACGCCTATGTTGAGGTCACCTCTACCACTCTGGATATGTGGAAAATGAGCGGCCGCGTTATGTTCAGGCCCTTTAAACAGATGAACCGGATTGAACGAAAAGCGCTCAGCCTTTGTAAAGGAAGAATATTGGATATCGGAGCGGGCAGTGGATGCCACAGCCTTTACCTGCAGAAACGCAATCAAAAAGTCGATTCAATTGATATCTCCCCTGGCTGTGTTTCAGTCATGAAAAAAAGAAAATTGACCTCTGTATTCCACGACAGTGTTTTTTCACTGAAAAACAGGCAGTATCACACGCTGTTGATGCTGATGAACGGTCTGGGTATTTGCGGTTCAATTGACGGGCTTCACCTCTTTTTTCAGTTTATCCGCACCATATTAGACCCAAAAGGACAGCTTATCGCAGACTCAACTGATCTTTCATCACTGTATGATGCAGAAAATATTGCCCTTAACAATGAAACCTACTATGGAGAAACTCAATTTACGATGACGTATAAAGCCATTGAAAGTGTTCCCTTTGAATGGCTTTATATTGACTTTGACACCTTACATTACTATGCAAATTTTCACGGGTTGTCCTGCAAAAAAATCCTGTCTGACAACACCGGCAAATACCTTGTGAAAATGACATTCATTTAAACACATATCTGCAGATAAAAAACGATTTATCCTGGGAGTTTTTACAGAAGTGTAACAGGGCTTCCCATCGGTTCCATCTCCGCATCCCCCGCTTTAAACTCAAGACACCGGAGAACCCTTCATCTGCCAGGACACTTGCTGCAACCTTACTTTTAAGGCCTGTATCACACACAAGTACAATGGGTTTTTGCCGACAGTCAGCATAACCATTATTCATAACAATATCACCTAGAAAATCATCAAACGGGTGCCATACCGCGCCATCAATGTGCCCTTTGATAAAGTCACGCTTATCTCTCAAATCAATAACCAGAACATTTTTATTCGGGATACTGAGTTCACGGGTCAATTGCGGTGGTGTAACAGACTGATATCCCTCTCCCAATATCAGGCGCTTTATAAAAGACAATGGGTTCATTTCGATTTTTTTCTTTAGTGCATTCTGAAATGTCTGCATAAAAACACCTGCATCCATCATGTTATAAATTGATTCAATCCACTCAATTCGTTTCATCGTCTGCCTCCGGTTTTTCAATTCGGCTTTCTTGCTGTTATTTCGGCGGGTGCAACATATTGTCCTATGCTGCTTCCCGGCAGCCATTCATCAATAAGATCCTGGCTGACTTCTCTAGGGATTATTCGAATATCTTCGAACCCTGCCTGTGCCAGCATTTTGTTTATTTCCTTCACGGTTGCAGCTCCCCCGATGCACGCAGAAACCAGGGCTAAATCCTTTTTTACAGTGTCAGGGAGAACTTTAAGTGCCACAATATCTGAAACCGCGATTCTCCCGCCCGGTTTCAGCACCCGGAACCCCTCGTTAAAAACCTGCTGCTTTTCAGGGGACAAATTGATAACGCAATTTGATATGATAAGGTCAGCCACCCCATCTTGTACTGGTAAATGTTCGATCTCACCCAGGCGGAATTCTATATTTTCCGCCTTTACTTTTTCTATATTCTCCCTTGCCCGCGTAATCATTTCCGGTGTCATATCCACCCCGATGACAAAGCCTGTTTCACCTGTTTCCTTTGCAGCCAGAAAACAGTCAAACCCCCCGCCGGAACCCAGGTCTATAATTGTTTCACCTGCCTTGATAGATGCGATGCTTTTGGGGCTGCCGCACCCAAGACCTAAATTTGACCCTTCAGGCACTGAGGCCAGATCTTTTTCTGAGTACCCTAAAATGGCTGAAATCTGATCAGGCCCCATCTGTTTCGATCCGCAACCGCAACTGTTCTTTTGATTTCCTTTCTTGTTTTGTTGTCCATTGCAGCACAATAACGGTTCAGACTCGCTATGAATAAATCTGCCCTGTTTTGCAGCATTACCGTATGTTTGTCTGACCGACTGCCTTATTTTTTCATTTGCCTGCATTGTTTCCTCCTTCTAAAATAAGCTTATATGCACACTTTTGCATATATTTGGTTAAAATTTTTTTTACTTGCAGCACAAAGGCCCGCACTCTTTTATACATGTTTCAACAAGACGCGTAATCGTAGAAAACCGATTCAAAAACTCAGCAGCATTAATACTGTAATACATGTGGCGGCTTTCCTTTTCACAGGTCAGGATGCCTACTGCCTGCATCAAGTTCAAGTGTCTTGAAATAACAGATCGGTCCTGGGGCAGATCCTGGGCAATCGTCCCGATATCTGCCCTGCCGTTCAGCAGAAGGTATCGAATAATCTGAACCCTGACCGGTTCACTCAGGGATTTGAAAAACTTTGAATCCAGCACATCAACCAATTGATTTGCTATCTTGGCCTGTTGTTTTGTATAAATCATCTGCATAAACAGACATTAGTGCACATACATGCATATGTCAAGTTCTTTTTTTTACCGGCCATTATTTTACCCTGGACTGCTGTCTATAATGTCCCTTGTTATCTGGGCAGCTTTTCCTGTGTATTCCAGGCATTGCACGATCATGTTCTTATCTGCAAATGCCTGCTGGCCCTCTTCTGTCCCTAAATCAACCGTTAACAACGCTTTACAATTTGATGTTCCGAATTCCGCTTCAAACCGGGAAATAAATTCCTGGACCGCTTGGTAGGTTTTTTCTACAGATTCATCCGGGCTGCATCTGCCATAGACCAGTCCCAATGCCATAATGGCGCCTGCCACTGCCCCGCACATATTACTTGTTCTTGCCATTCCGCTGCAGAACCCTGTGGCGATGCGCGGGAAATAGGCTGATGAAATCCCCTGTTCTTCAGCAATAACAGCCAGCACACTTTCCGCACAATAAAACCCTGATTTAAATGTATCAACTGCCTGTTGGTATGAATCACCCATGTTCTCTTTTCCTTGATCGTTATTATCCGCTTTTACACATTTATTGTGTATTATTCTTAACCCCTATTTCAGACAGATGCAACCAGCGAATAAATTTCACCCTTTAACTACAGTGGTTTTTTCTCAGCCGGCATTGACCAATGTCTATACCAGGATTATATTAACACCTTATGATTTCAAATTTTAAAGCATATGATGTTATTGTCATTGGTGCGGGGCACGCCGGCTGTGAGGCAGCTCTTGCATCTGCACGCATGGGGTGCAGCACCCTTTTATTAACCATTGACATGGACAAGGTCGCATCAATGCCCTGCAGCCCTTCCATCGGCGGTATGGCAAAAGGACAACTGGTCAAGGAAATAGATGCCCTGGGCGGCCAGATGGCAAAAATATCAGATTCATCAGCCATTCAATATCGGACGTTAAACACCAGGAAAGGCCCGGCTGTTCATTCCACCAGGACACAGAATGATAAAGCCTTATACTCAAGAAGCATGAAGGCGGTTATCGAGAAAACAGATCATCTTGATTTAAAACAGGCCATGGCCCGGGAACTTGTGATCGATAAAAATGTTATTCAAGGTTTGATTGACAATACAGGGTTTGAATATGCGGCAAAAGCAGTTGTTATTGCCACCGGAACCTTTTTAAAAGGAATGGTTCATATCGGCTCTGCCAAATTTGAGGCAGGCAGGGCCGGAGAATTTGCATCGATAAAGCTTGCTGAAAACTTATCACACCTGGGATTCAGCATCGGAAGAATGAAAACCGGGACACCGCCGAGACTTCATGCAGATACAATCGATTTTTCACAATTCAAGATCCATAATTCAGATTCAGCGCCAAAACCTTTTTCCTTTTCAACCCGTGGTGTAACCAATCCGATGCTGCCAAGTTTTATGGGAAACACAAACCCTGACACGCATGAAATCGTCAGAAAAAACCTGAAATATTCAGCGCTTTACGGTGGTCACATCAAAGGGAAATCTGCCAGATACTGCCCTTCTTTTGAAGATAAAATTGTTAAATTTCCAGACCGCGACAGTCATCATGTCATTCTTGAATACGAAGGGATAGACTCAAAAGAAATTTATGCATCAGGCCTTGGCAACAGCCTGCCTCTGGAGATCCAATATCACGTTGTCCGATCGGTAAAAGGGCTTGAGGCAGCAAAAATCATGCGGCCTGCCTATGCCATTGAATATGATTATATAAATCCGCTTGAACTGTCCATTTCGCTTGAAACCAAAAAAATAAAAGGCCTTTTCCTGGCAGGTCAAATCAATGGTACATCCGGATATGAAGAAGCAGGTGCACAGGGATTATGGGCAGGTATCAATGCAGCATGCCTTGTCCAGGGAAGAGCACCATTTGTTCTGGACCGATCCCAAGGTTACATGGGGGTAATGGTGGATGACCTCATCACCAAAGGAACGACGGAGCCTTATCGGATGTTCACCTCCAGGGCAGAATACAGGTTATTGCTCAGGGAAGACAATGCCGATTTAAGGTTATCCCAGATAGGGAATGATCTTGGCCTTGTGGATGATGATACCGTCCATTTCTGTAAAGAAATTTCAGATCAGACTCAAAAAGAAATCCAGCGGGTTAAAAAAACAATTATAAAACCAACACAAACAGTAAATGAGTTTCTGACGAAAAAAGGCACAAACCCTATAAAGAATGGTGTAAAGCTTGAGCAGCTTTTAAAAAGAGCTGAAATTGATTATCAGTCGCTGAAACAGATTTGTCCTCAGCCAGCCTCTATTTCGAACCGGGCAGAAGAGCAGGTTGAAATTGAAATAAAATATGAAGGGTACATTTTACGCCAGCTCAAAGAAATCAAGAAATACAAAGATCTGGAAAAAATAAATATTCCGGAAAATTTCAACTATACCACTGCCCATGGTCTTTCAAATGAACTTAAAGAAAAGCTTTGTCAAATCCTTCCCAAATCTCTAGGGCAGGCATCTCGAATTGATGGAATGACGCCGGCGGCAATTTCAGTATTAATGGTTGCAATCTCGGCATTTAAGACCCAAAAAAACAAGGCTTGACTTGGATAAATTGATACGTACTATTGTAGACACAACCAATTAAAATGATTGAATTTAGCTGTAAAAAAAGGAAAAAGTAAATGTCTGATGATTATTACAGGATACTGGGTATAGATAAAAAAGCCAGTGCTGCTGAAATAAAGAAAGCATACCGGAAACTTGCATTAAAATATCACCCTGACAAAACAAAGGGAGACAAAACATTAGAAGACAAATTTAAAAAAATCAGCGAAGCCTATGCTGTGTTGAGTGACCCTGAAAAAAAGAATCAATACGACACTTATGGGTCAGCAGATTTTCAGCAGCGGTTCTCGCAGGAAGATATTTTCAGAAACTTCAACCTTGGCGATATTTTAAAAGAATTCGGATTTGGCGGATCAGCCGGCGGCGGCTTCTCCTCTGCATTTGGCAGGGGGAGACAGCGCGGTGGTTTTTCCGGTATGGGCGGTAACCAGTTTTTTCACAATATGGGCGGCAATGGTTTTGGACAGCGCCAGCAGCCGGTAAAGGGAAAAGATATTGAATATGAACTGCCATTAACACTCAACGAAATTATTAATGGGACTAAAAAAACCATATCGATTAACCAGGGCGGCACAGCCAAGGCCATTGAAGTCAAAATTCCTAAAGGGCTCACGCAGGGGAAAAAGATCAGGTTGGCAGGTAAAGGTGAGATGAGCCCCCATGGCGGTCCTGCAGGAAACCTTTATATAAAATCCAGGCCTGTATCTTCGGGTGAATTTACGATTGAAGGCAATGATGTGCTGTTTTCAAAAAACGTTTCTCTCACCCAGGCACTTCTTGGGGACACAATAGAAATTCAGACACCTCACGGCACAAACATTAACCTTAAACTCCCTGCTGGTACGAACCACAAAGCGAAAATGAGAATCCCCGGACACGGAATCCCCCATATGAAAGGAAATGGTTGCGGAGACCTCTTTGTTGTGGTTAATATAAGTATGCCCAAAAAATTAACAGCTAAACAAAAAAAACTCATTCAACAATTAAAAGAAACAGGATTATAAATCATATTATGCCTGACTTCATATCCGTATTCTCTGAGCAGCAGATACAAGATAAAGTAAAGGAAATCGCCCAAACCATTTCAAAAGATTATATGTCAAAAGACCTGGTCCTTGTTGGGGTCCTGAAAGGATCTTTTATTTTTTTATCAGATCTTACCAGACAAATTTCAATTGATCATGAAATTGATCTTATCGGTGCTGCATCCTATGAAGGAACCTCTTCTTCAGGTCAGATCGTTTTTACCAAACAACCGGATCTGGAGCTTAAAGGAAGAGATATTCTTTTAGTCGAAGATATTGTAGATACAGGCCGCACACTTTATAAAATTATAGAATTCGTAGAATTATTAAATCCAAATTCAGTTAAAATTTGTACTTTAATTGACAAACATGAGCGACGTGAGGTAAAAATTGATGTTGAATATTCATGTTTTTCACTTGATAAAGGATTTATTGTTGGGTATGGATTGGACTATAATGAAAAATATAGGCACCTTCCTGCCATCTATGATCTGAAACTATAGCAATAAGGGGAATCCAATGATTATTACCTGTAATAAATGCTCAACAAGTTTCAACCTTGACGATTTTTTAGTCAATGAAGGCGGATCAAAAGTCCGTTGCAGTGTTTGCAAGCATATTTTCACAGCTTATCCATTGCCCCAGGAAACAGAACAGGAGGGTGAAGAATCACCTGATCTGATCCTTGATTCTGATTCAGATGACAGTGAGTCAGTTAAAGAATCTTCTGAATTTGAAATGGAAGACAGCGATTTTTCTCTGGAAGACCCTGAACCGGAAATAGAAAGTTCTGATCTTGAAATTGAAGGACCTGACCTGAACGCTGATGCACAAGGTCTTGATGAAAATGATGATTTCTCCTTTGAGGAGGATGAATTTACATTGGATGAAGAAGAAAGCGGTGACATCGCATTAGAGGATGAAGATGAGGCACAGGACGATGAAGCGGAAGACACTGGTTTAGAACTCCGGATGGACGAAGCACCGCAGGAAATTGAAATGGACGATGAAGATCTGTCGTTTGAAGATGAGGATGAATCCCAGGAAACCGATTTTGATGACAGTGACTTTGAATTCGAAGATGACACAGACCAGGACAGTGACACTGAGGATGACGGCATCGAATTTGAAGAAGATGATGAAACACAGGAAGTTGAAGTGGAGGACAGTGACCTTTCACTTGAAGGTGAGGCTGAATCCCAGGAAACCGACCTTGATGACAGTGACTTTGAATTCGAAGATGACGCAGACCAGGACAGTGACGCTGAGGATGACAACACTGAATTTGAAGGCGATGCGGCATCTCAGGAAATTGAGATGACGGGCAGTGATCTTTCGCTTGAGGTAGAGGACGACACCCTGGACACTGATTTTGAATTCGAGGATAGTGTCCCGCAGGAAAGTGAAGCAGATGCAATTGACTCTGAATACAGTGAAACAGCAGACTTTGATGGTATTGAGTTTGAGCCCCTGGATGATGACGATGATGAGTCACTGGCTCTGGAAGTAGAAGACCACATCCCTGAAACAATTTCACTGGAAGTTGAGGATGGGGAACCGTCTCTTCAGTTGGATGATGAAAAAGAGGCTGAATCCGCTGACGGGGACTTAAGCTCACCTCAAACAGGTGTTGAAGATGCTGCTTCAGATGAAGAAGAATTTGAACTCGAATTTGATGTTGATGATGATACAGATGATGATGCCTCAGATATAGTTGATGAAGAAATAAAAGATACGTCTATCGGGATGGCAGTTGAATCTGAAGATGACACCGGGCTTTCTGATGAAAACGAACCCCCGGTCATCGCCCCTGAAGAGGATTTTAGTGAATATGATGAAGTCCTGGATCAGGAGACTGAGCCGGATGATGATTCTATAGAGGATGACACCATTGAGATAGATGACAGCAAAGATGAAGAAAAGCCGATGGCTGAAAAAACAGAGCCGATGCCCGAACCTGATCCCAGGACGCGGAGGCGGAAAAAGAAACCGCTGGTGGGCGCGCCTATCCTGATTCTTTTATTGCTCTGCCTGCTTGTCATCGGTGCCTATATTGCCAGTGTCATGACAGGGTATAAAATACCTTATCTATCTGATGTAAAGATCCCTTTTATTGAACAATATCTTAAAAAAGAACCGCCGGCAGCTGTAAATGTTAAGCCGATCCCAAATCAAAAAAGTGTGAATGGCAGATTTGTTACAAACTCGACTGCAGGAACCTTGTTTGTGATTACTGGGAGAGTTGAGAATCCATCTGGCCTTGCTTACAGTCATATTCAAATTCAAGGAGCGCTGATTACAAAAGGAGATATTGAAGCAAAAACAAAAAATGCATACTGTGGGAATATTATTACAGAAGAAATGCTTAAAACAGGTAATATTTCAGACATTAACAAACTGCTTGTCGTAAAAACAGGCAGTCATAATTCAAATGTCAATATTAAACCAGGAGCCAGTATCCCTTTTATGGTCGTATTTTCAGACCTTCCTGAAAAATTACAGAATTTTACAGTCAAGGTAACAGCATTTGATAAGGCAAATTAGATATTGACAATTTAAGCTTCCTTATGATACCTTCTCTGGGTTTTTTGGCGACGTAGCTCAGTTGGTCAGAGCATGCGGCTCATATCCGCAGAGTCCGGGGTTCAAATCCCTGCGTCGCTACCACGATCATACAATGCCCTGTACTTTCAGTAAGTTACCGAGAGTACAGGGTTTTTAATGGGCTGACATGGGTCTTTTACACAAAAAGCTTACACAATGTACAGAAGACAAACATGGCATATATTGTACAAAACAGCTCTTTTAATTTACTCTAATTATGTACAGTACATATAGTTTTCTAAATTCATACACTGAATTTATATCCTTTTTTTAAAAACTTTTTAAATTTTGAGGCGGGTACTGGACGGCTGAACAAATAGCCCTGGACAGTATCACACTTCAACTGTTTCAAAAATTCTAACTGACCTTTATCTTCCACACCTTCTGCAACAACACTGAGACCCAGATTATGTGCCATAGAAATAATGGATTTTACCATGACAGCATCATTTGGGTTACACAAAATGTTTTTAATGAACGATCTATCTATTTTAACCTGATCTATGGGTAGCTTCTGAAGATAAGCTAAGGATGAATATCCAGTACCAAAATCATCCAAAGATATTTTAAAGCCATTATTTTTTAATTCCTTTAGGTTCTGAATAGCCTTTTCTGGACTTTTCATTATTGTTGTCTCTGTAATCTCCAGTTCAAGGTATTTTGTTGAAAGGTCACAAGATTGTGTAATTTCTGTTGTCTTTTTAATAAAATCTTTTTGTCCGAATTCAAGTCCTGAGATATTAACGGCTATCGGAATTTTAGCCAGTCCTGTTGACTGCCAGGATATGTTGTCTTGACAGGTCGTTTGTAACACCCAATCACTTATTGGAACAATCATACCTGTCTTTTCGGCCAACGGTATAAACTTTGCTGGAGAGATATCGTCTCCATTTGTGTTTGTCCAGCGACTTAAGGCTTCAGCGCCAATTAATTCGTTTGTAATCACATTTACCTTGGGCTGATAGTAAAGTTGTAATGCTTTTTTATCAATGGCATTTCGCAGGCTTATTTCAAGATCAAGCATCTCTAAAGAAGCCTCATTCATCACTTCCGAATAAAAAACAAAGTGACTTTTCCCCTTCCTTTTTGCCTGATAAAGGGCTGTTTCAGCATTTTTAAATAGATCTGAAATAGAGTTGCCATCATCAGGATACACTGACACCCCGATACTGACAGACAAGGGCAATTCTCTTCCTTGTGTCAATATAGGTTCTGATAAGGCTTTTAGGATACGATTCAATACAGAGTTCAGCTGTTGAATATCTGATGTCTCCTGGAGCAGAATCGCAAATTCGTCACCACCTAACCTGGCCATGGGAGTCTCTTCTCCAGAAAGTCTTACAACGCTATCACTGTTGCGGAGCGCATTTAACAATCGGTCTGCAATTGTTTTTAGGCAACTGTCCCCTGCAGCATGGCCCAAACTTTCATTTATCCTGTTAAAATCATCAATATCAATTATAAGAAGGGCAAATCGTTTTAGGTAACGATTTGAATAACTGATCATCTTCCCAATTAACACATTGAAAAATTTACGATTAGGCAAACGGGTCAAACTATCATAAAAAGAATAAAAATGTGCTTGGTCATCTGATTTTTTTTTAACAATTCCAAGGGCTATCCCATCTGCAATAGAGGCCAATGTTTCCAGGATAGAGTCTTTTAGCTCATTTTTTGAAAACATTGCGATTACACCAACCAGTCTTCCTTTAACAACTAATGGATAACCGGCAAAGCCAACCATTTTTTCTTTTATCGCCCATTCTTGATCGCTGACGTTAGGATCACCGATTACTTTATTTGTAAAATGCGGGTGTCTGTTCTCTGCAATAAGGCCTATTTTAAATTTTCCAACAGGTATGTATTGATGCTTCCCATCAATATGTGTATACATGCCGGCACTGGCTGCGAGTTTAAGCCGGCTTTTTTCATCCTGAAATAACCAGATCCTTGCAAAAGCCGCTTCAAGGCAATCAACCATTGACTGGCAGCTTTTTTGTAATAAATCGCTGAGTTTTTCCTCTTCAACTAGAGCAGAATTTACTTTAGCAGACAGAAGAGAACATCTTTTTCTGTATTTTATCTCTTCTTCAAGGATTAAATTTTGTTTTATAATCTGGTCCTGATAATTTTTTAACCTTAAACAGTTTTTGATTCTAAAAATCAGCTCAGCTTTATCAAAAGGTTTGCTTAATAGTTCCGTCGCTCCCAATTCCAATGCCTTCAACTTCAGGTCCTGCTCAAGTCTGCCGGTTATTAAAATTATAGGAATCTTCTTTTCAGTTTCTTCTTTTTTAAGATGCGCAAGAAGGTCCATACCTGATTTTTCAGGCATGAAAATATCGCTGATTATCAATTCTATATCATGGTCCTTTATTATCGTTAGCGCCTCATTAACGCTTTTTGCAAATTTTAAAGACCAGACTTCCTGATGATTCCTGAGCATTCGTCTTAAACTGTCTAAAAAAGCAGGATCGTCATCGATAATTAGAATGCTATTCATTTTTATCCTTACAATATGCATGTATGAAAAAGTTTGATAAGATCGTTTAAAATCTCATCTTTGAATAGAAAGCTGAAGCTCATATGGATATTATAGTATTTTAATACGATTGCCAAGATGTTGAAAAACCTTTTTATGCTGAGTGTCAATTTTTGCATGGTCCGTGTTGATCAGCGTGCAATAATGACCCCTTTATAAGAAAAACAGCGTCGAAAATT
>CAYFKW010000009.1:0-3724 GCA_964343845.1 uncultured Desulfobacula sp.
CATGATCAAACTGATATTAGAAAAAAGAATGGCTATTTCAAAAACCTGGCCGATTATTATCAAAAGGACAAACATTTACACGGATTATATCATTATTTGAAACATCATAAAATTAAGACAGATATAAAGAGTGACGCACCAAAAACCGTTACCAAAACACTGTTGATTAATTCTGAAAAAAATGAAATCGAGACTTTCTTTAAGGAATTAAAAAAACATCCGTGCAGGTACTGGCAAGTTGGTATGATTATGAAGATATCAAGAACAATAGACAGTTCACAGCCAATTTGAGAAAATACACGAATGATGTGGTTCAATCTCAAATAAAAATCCAAGGAAAAGTTTATCGTTTGAAGACCTTTACCTATAAAGAAGCAGAAAAATCTAATGCAATCATAAGAAAGAATTGTGAAGACAATTGGGGTAAGACGACAGGCAGCTTATTCCCTAGCGCCGGATCAAATGACAATGTTATTGATGTCTTGGATGAGATTTGTGGAGCTGTAAAGGAAGATTCAGGATTTGACAGCTGCAAAAGTGAAAAAATCACCGCGGATGTCTTTGGTGAAGATTTGTAAATTTGTAGATTAAAATTAGTGTTGAAGAAAAAGGATATGTTATCAATATGTATCCTTTTTTTATTGCGAAGCATTGGGTCTAAGACCCCGGCACTTGTGACATTAAGATTGATTCTATCATTCGCGATACCACGCAGGGTATTTTATTTAACAATACAAGGTTACAAGGTTACAGGTTTTTTTTGAAAAATAATATTAAAAAAACGAAACAGATTTTTTTAAAATCTTTCAGATAAAAAAACGTTGTAACCTTGTAACCTTTTTACAGAATAAGACATATTAAGTTATATGATGTAATATGTGGATATCCATTTGATTTGGTGCCGATGTGACATGATGATATCGGGGATATCATAAGTGATTTAGCATGGGGCAGGGATGGTTTTTCTTCTATGGGTATATGGAGCATCATCCAAATAAGGCAATTTCCAGGCTCATATTAGGTTCTAATGAAACCATGATCACAGTCTTGGATGAATGCTAGCAGAAAACATTATTGTTTTACGAAAAATAAAAAAAGGTGGGGTATACACCCCCCTTGGAAGGGGTATTTTAGGCCTTTCACAGAACGGCCATGGAATACCATAAGATATGTTTGAATGCGGATATAAACCAGTGTTAAGGCTGTTATACAGGTGATGGCATACTGACGACACAGTATAAAATAGCAGGCTCAACTTCTTGTACCAATTTTGTACCAAAATTTTAGGACTTGAAAATTGATATTCTCTGAAACCCTCTTTAATAAAGGATTTTAGAAATAAGTGGTTTTATGATAAATGACATCTGATTAGCGGAGATACGTTTTAATATTAATGTGTTAAGTGTTGTTGTGTTCTTGTGATACCCACCTTTGGGAGCAGGATGTCGGGAGTTCAAATCTCTCCGCCCCGACCAAATATCCAATAGAATCAGTTACCTGAAAAGCCACCTGCGGGGGTTTTTTTTGTTTTTTCGAAGGAATTGGTGTTTTTGTACCAAATTTGTACCAAAACCATCAGTTTACTTATGAATAGCTGTGCTGATCTATGATACATTTGAATAGTGTGTCTGTAGGAGCTTTTGTTGGTTTGCCTTATGATCCATTGTCAAATGTGTATAACGATCAGTCATGGATATGTCACTGTGGCCAATCATATCTTTAACCTCTTTGATATCTGCTCCAGCCATTATCAAATTTGAACAAAATGTGTGGTACAAATTTTAAATATATTGATATTATTGGTATCATATATTCATAAACATGATATATTATGATTAATAATGTAATATGAAGTTGTTTTATTGATCTTTGACAATCTGGTGGCGGATATACGTTTTTGAAAGAGGTGCTTATGTCAACAGTAGTGATTCAAAAACGTATAGGGAAAAAGTGTACAACTTATGCCTTGAGATATTATGATCCTGAAATTGGAAACAAACGACATTACAAGTCATTCAAGACTTACGCTGATGCAAAATCCGCTGAAACTGATCTAAGGTTAATGCTTGAAAAAGGTAACCTATCTAATGAGCAACCCCCTAAAAAGATAAAAGGAAGATCTTTTTTACAGGTATCAAATTCATTGAAAGATGAATGGGGTAAGCGATTGGCACTTGGTGAACTATCAAAGAAAACTCATCAAGAATATACGATTTGGTTAAATGTTTTGACGAAAGAATTTGGTAAAACACCAATGAATATGATCAGGAAAAATGATGTGTCTGAGTTTTGTGATCTTAAGGCTGTAAAATTTTCAAATGTCACATCAAATAAGTATTTATCCATCTTTAAGAAGATGTTTCAGCACGCAGTTAAGCTGAGCGTGGTAGCCTCTGACTTTACCAATACTATTCCATATCGTAGTGAAAAAAAACATGTCAGGAATAGGTTTCTTTTGCCAAGGGAACTTGATCATCTTGTTTCAGCGGCTCAAAAGGTAAGAGGGAAGCATTACCTACCCGCATTAATCTACTTGGGTGCTGAGCACGGTGCTTCAAAACAGGAAGCCTTGTCTTTAAGATGGTCGGATATTGATTTCAACTACAATGACACTGGAATGATCAGGTTTTATCGGACAAAGAATGGTAAGGAGCGGACTGAGCTTTTGATGCAGAGGACAAAGGAAGCATTGCTTGATTGGAAAAAACATGTCCTGTTCATGAGACGGAGAAAACGAATAGTGGGTGCTAAATTTGATTACATCTTTTGTCGGATCAACACTGGTGAACAACTCAAAAGTTTCAGTAGGTCATGGATGGCTGCATTGAGGAAAGCGAGAATTGAAAATTTTCATTTCCATGATCTTCGGCACACATTTTGTTCAAATTTGATAATGGCTGGAGCAGATATCAAAGAGGTTAAAGATATGATTGGCCACAGTGACATATCCATGACTGATCGTTATACACATTTGACAATGGATCATAAGGCAAACCAACAAAAGCTCCTACAGACACACTATTCAAATGTATCATAGATCAGCACAGCTATTCATAAGTAAACTGATGGTTTTGGTACAAATTTGGTACAAAAACACCAATTCCTTCGAAAAAACAAAAAAAACCCCCGCAGGTGGCTTTTCAGGTAACTGATTCTATTGGATATTTGGTCGGGGCGGAGAGATTTGAACTCCCGACATCCTGCTCCCAAAGCAGGCGCGCTACCAGACTGCGCTACGCCCCGATGCCAATTTTTAACACAATCACGTCAGATATCATTTTCAGCTTATAATTTCAAGTAAATTTATGGAAATTGACTATTTTTTTCTAAGGTAATGTTCAATACTTTTTGAAATCATAAGGGCATAATCATCTAAAATTTTTTCTATCTCTTTAGTGCTTTGCGGCAGCGTGGTGATAGAAAAGGGTTCAATCAACAGGGCCGGCATTGTAGCGCCTTCCAGAAGCAGCACAGGAGACCCGTTAGAATGAAACTGGAGGTCTTTTTTATTGGCTGAAAATATTTTTTTAAATGAATTAATCGCTTTTTTAGCGTCCGGCATGTAGGCCATGGGCTGTGATTTCCACGCGTTTTCCGGGTTGGAAGATTCGGATTGATACAATTGGGGCGGATTAAAATAATACATAAAGACAGATGGATTGTTTGACTGGTGCAAATGAAGACTTAAATATAAATCAGCACGGTTTTTATTTGCAATGAACAT
>CAYFKW010000009.1:3735-13349 GCA_964343845.1 uncultured Desulfobacula sp.
CTGAAATATCAATATCTGTTGTCCGGGTCAGAATCACGTTGTATTTGATTTCAAGATGCCGGGCAGTTTTTTGAGCAAGGTTCAGAACAATATCTTTTTCTGTTAAATCAGAGTGAGAGGATACCCCGGTCCTTGTACCGCCATGGCCTGGATCCAGTACAATTGTGAGTTGGGCAGTCTGAATTTTTTTGCTTGCATATCCATAGGTTGGACAGCTTAATATCATCAAAATGATTAAAAATTTTGCAAGGTTTTCTTTGGCCAATTTTCTTGACACCTTTATATATAAGAGTTATCTTAGTAAACTTTGTGTAAAAGTACTTCTAATGTAATATTATTTTGTATATATTACATTTTTTTAATTATTTGAAGAAGTGTTTAATAGATTTGTAAATTTTAATAGAATGAAGGCAGGACAAAGACATGCAGGTAACAGTTGAAGATAAAAGCAGTGTAAAAAAGGTACTCTCATTTGAAATTCCCAAAGAGGATGTTACAAAAGAACTTAATAAAGCATATAACGACCTTAAAAAGAAAGCAGATGTAAAGGGATTTCGGAAGGGTAAAATTCCCCGCAAAGTTTTGGAAAACAGATTTTCAAAGGATGTCCATGCTGATGTTGCACCGCGCTTGATCCAGGAAGCATTTATAGAAGCCATTAGAGAGCATGATTTGAATATCGTTGGCGGCCCGCAGATGGACCCGCCGGAATTAGATCCGGAAAAAGCGTATGCATTTGACATTACAGTGGAGGTTAAGCCTGAACTGGAAGATGTTGAGTTTGAAGGGATTGCACTTGAAAAAACAAAATATGAAGTGTCTGAAGGTGAAATTGAAAGCCAGATCCATATGATCCAGAAAACAATGGCCAAAAAAGAAACCGTTGAAGAGGAACGGCCTGTAAAAGAGGATGATTTTGTTTTGATTGATTATGAAGGGTTCCTGAATGGCGAAGCCTTTGACAAAACCCCGAAAATTGAAAATTACGTCATGGGAATAGGCGCAGGCGTCATGCCAAAAGAATTTTCAGAAAAATTGATGGGTGTGATTCCTGTACAGGACCTTGAGATTGAAGTGCCGTATGCAGAGGACTACCATGATGAAAATCTTAAAGGGAAAACCATAGTTTACAAGGTAAAATTAAAAGAGATACAAGAAGAAGTACTGCCTGAGATAAATGACGACCTTGTAAAGGATTTAGGGAAATTTAAAACCTTGGACGAAGTCAGGGCCTCCATTAGAGAAAATCTTGAAAAAGGCTACGAGCAGAGAATAAAGCATGAAATGTCTGAACAGGTATTTCAAAACCTGCTGGAAAAATATGAGTTTGAAGTCCCAGAAGCAATGATTGAAGGCGAACTCAATGGGATTACTATGGAGGCTGAGCAGGCATATGCAGCCAATAATACATCCCTTGAGGAAGCAGGGCTGAACAAGGATATGTTACGCACACAGTACAGGGATGTCGCAGAGAAACAGGCCAGAAGGCATTTGATTCTTGATAAAGTAATCTCCCAGGAAAAACTGGAGCTCACAGATGAAGAGCTTGAAAAAAGTTTTGAAGAGATGGCTGTCGGGATGAATGCACCTGTGGATGCGGTTAAAAATTATTTTAATCAGGATCCAAAGCAACTTGAGTATTATAAACACACACAGCTTGAAAAAAAGGCCATTGATATTATAATAGATAAAGGTAGTATAACTGAAGTTGACCCGGAAGCAGCACAGGATGACAAAAAAGCGGAAAAAGAAGATACACCTGCAGAAAAAAAAGAGTAGGTGTCAATTCTCAGGAAACAAACAGAAAACTAAAGGAGCCTAAATCGTGCCTCTAATTCCAATGGTGGTTGAGCAAAGCAACAGAGGGGAGCGTGCGTATGATATTTATTCACGCCTTTTAAAGGATAGAATCATTTTTATAGGATCTGCGATTGATAATGAAATAGCCAATCTTATTGTTGCACAATTATTGTTCTTGGAATCAGAAGATCCAGAAAAAGATATCAGTTTTTATATCAATTCACCCGGTGGCGTGGTGACAGCCGGCATGGCTATCTACGATACCATTCAATACATCAAACCAGATGTCGCAACCGTATGTATCGGGCAGGCAGCCAGCATGGGAGCACTTCTTCTGACTGCAGGTACAAAAGGAAAGAGATTTGCACTGCCGAATTCTCGAATTATGATTCATCAACCGCTTGGCGGTGCCCAGGGACAGGCCACTGATATTAAAATCCAGGCCAATGAAATTTTAAGGATGAAAGATACCCTGAATCATATCTTATCAACGCATACCGGCCAGGATATTGAAAAAATAGCAGAAGATACTGAAAGAGATTTTTTTATGTCAGCAGCGGAATCTTTGGAATATGGTATCGTAGACAGGGTTGTAGCTGACAGAAGTGAGTTAGAAGAAGAAACAGACGATTCTTCAAAGGAGTAGCAAACGATGGCTGACAAAGATGAAGGCAATGACCAGTTTTTCTGTTCTTTTTGCGGAAAAAATCAAAAAGAGGTAAAAAAACTGATTGCAGGCCCCAGCGTTTATATCTGCAATGAATGTATCAAGCTGTGCGGCGAGATCATAGATGATGAAGAAAAAGAAAAACTGGCCGGAAAAGACGGACTAAAGGATTTCCTAACACCGAAGGAGATAAAAGAACTCTTAGATACATATGTTATAGAGCAGGATCGGGCGAAAAAGGTTCTTTCTGTTGCTGTATACAACCATTATAAACGGTTGAGTTCAACCGTGGAAAAGAAAAATGATGATGTTGAAATTCAGAAAAGCAACATTCTGATTATCGGTCCGACCGGTTGCGGTAAAACACTGCTTGCACAGACTTTGGCCAGATTTCTTGATGTACCTTTTGCCATCGCAGATGCGACGGCTTTAACTGAAGCAGGGTATGTTGGCGAAGACGTAGAAAATATTGTTTTGTCCCTTGTCCAGAATGCAGATTATGATGTTGAAAAGGCTCAAAAAGGGATTATTTACATAGATGAAATCGATAAAATATCCCAGCGGGGTGATAATCCTTCCATTACGAGAGATGTCTCTGGTGAAGGGGTTCAGCAGGCACTGCTGAAAATTATTGAAGGGACTGTTGCCAGCATCCCGCCCAAGGGAGGAAGAAAGCATCCGCAGCAGGATTATGTAAAAGTAGACACGTCCAATATTCTGTTTATCTGCGGCGGTACCTTTACAGGGCTTGAAAAGGTGATCGAAAGAAGAATTACCAAAAAAACTATGGGGTTTGGTGCCAAGATTGCAGGCAAAAAGGACAAAAATATCGGAGAACTGCTTGAGCAGCTCAAACCCGAGGATTTGATTAAATTTGGTCTTATCCCTGAATTTCTAGGACGGCTGCCCATTATAACATCCATTGGCGAGTTAAATGAAAAATCACTGGTAAAAATCTTAACAGAGCCAAAAAATGCATTGGTAAAACAATATCAGGAATTGTTTAAGATTGAAAACGTCAAACTTCAATACACAGATGAAGCCCTTGAAGCAATGGCAAAAGAAGCGGTACAAAGAAAATCCGGTGCCAGGGGCCTTCGGGCGATTATGGAAGAAATCATGCTGGATATCATGTATGAAATTCCTTCAAAAGAGAATGTAATGGAGTGTGTGGTTGGAGAAGAAGTGGTCTTAAAAAATGAAGATCCGATCTTACTATATGAGCAGCCTAAAAAACAGGCCTGAAAATAAAGAGAGTTCTAAAATTTAATGATCAAGATCCCCAAGTTCTTTCATCAGGATGGTTCTGAGAGCATAAAAAAGCAGCTTCCACTGGTGCCGTTGAGAGATATGGTATTGTTTCCCTGTATTACGACATCTGTTTTTGTCGGAAGGGATAAATCAATCAAAGCCCTGTCTGAATCCATGGCAAAAGACAAGAAGATTTTTCTGACCACTCAAAAAGATCCGGATGTTTTAAAACCCAATATTAAAGATATTTTCCAGATTGGCACAGAAGCAAAAATTACGCAGCTCTTAAGATTGCCTGATGGAACGGTTAAGGCACTGGTTGAAGGATGTGAAAGAGGTAAAATTGTCAAGCTGGTAGATGAAGAAGGGTACCTGAATGTCGAATATATAGAAGTACCTGAAGAACCAATGCCTGAAAAAGCAAAAGAAGCGGCTATCAGAACTGTGACAGAAGCATTTGAACATTATGCTAAATTGTCCGGTGCAGTGGCACAAAGCTTTTTTAAAAACCTTGATTCACTTGCAGCAGATGAATCAAGGTATGCAGATACAATTGCAAGCCAGATGCCGTTTAAAGTGACTGACAAACAAAAGCTGCTTGAATGCGGTAATATCGAAAATAGATTTTTTTTATTGTTAAAGCTGATTCAAAAAGAGACTGAAGTGTTTTCCATGTCCCAGAAGATCAAAGGACGGGTAAAGGAACAAATGGAAACACTGCAGAAAAAACATTATTTGAATGAGCAGATGCGTGCCATAAAAAAAGAAATGGCAGAAGACGGCAGTGCTGGTGAGTTCCAGGAACTTGAAAATAAAATAAAACGGAAAAGAATGTCCAAAGAGGCGGCATCGGTTGTCAGAAGAGAACTGGAAAAACTCAAAATGATGTCTCCCATGTCATCTGAAGCTACCGTTGTCAGGAACTACATTGACTGGTTGATCTCCCTGCCCTGGTATAGAAAGAACCGTTCAAGGAATGATCTTAAAAAAGCAGAACAGATTTTAGATCAGGATCATTATGGGCTTGAGAAACCCAAAGAAAGAATCCTTGAATACCTGGCCGTACAAATTCTTGTTAAAAAAATAAAGGGTCCTATCTTGTGTTTAGTGGGGCCGCCTGGTGTCGGGAAAACTTCTCTGGCAAGATCAGTTGCCAGGGCTACTGGCAGATCTTTTGCAAGGATATCGCTTGGCGGTGTTCGGGATGAAGCTGAAATCCGGGGACACAGGCGGACATATGTCGGTGCAATGCCGGGTAAAATTATTCAGACGCTGAAAAAGACAGGATTTAACAATCCGGTTTTTTGTCTGGATGAGATCGATAAAATGACAGCTGATTTCAGGGGGGACCCGTCATCTGCATTACTTGAAGCGCTGGATCCGGAACAGAACAAAAATTTTAATGATCATTATCTTGAAGTGGATTATGATTTATCACAAATTCTATTTATCACCACTGCCAATACCTTATATGATATCCCTGCGCCATTGAGGGACAGAATGGAAATCATCCAGATTCCAGGGTATACAGAATATGAAAAACAGAAAATTGCAACAGGATATTTAATTCCCAAGCAGTTAAAAGAAAATGGCCTGTCTGAAGAAGATGCAGTGTTTTCAAAAAATGCCATCCATGCCGTAATCAAACGATATACCAAAGAAGCAGGGGTAAGAAACCTGGAGAGAGAAATTTCTTCTGTATTAAGAAAAATTGCAAAAGAGATCGTTCAGACTGATGACAGAAAACTGCATAGAATTTCAACAACCATGATTTTAAAATACCTTGGGCCGCATCGGTTCAGGGACAGTGTGTTGGAAAAAGAAGACCGGGTCGGCATCGTGACAGGGCTTGCCTGGACACAGGCAGGGGGAGAACTGTTAACCATAGAGGCGGTCACCATGCCGGGCAAAGGAAATGTTCTTGTTACCGGAAAGCTTGGTGATGTCATGAAGGAATCTTCCCAGGCGGCTGTCAGTTTTGTCAGATCCCGGAGCAGAGAACTGGATATTAAAGAGGATTTTTATAAAAAGCTGGATATTCATATTCATGTGCCTGAAGGGGCAATTCCAAAGGATGGTCCCTCAGCAGGAATATCCATGTGTACGGCAGTTGTCTCTATTCTAACAGGAAAACCGGTCTCAAGAAAAGTGGCCATGACAGGTGAAATTACCCTGCGTGGAAGGGTTCTGCCTGTTGGGGGGTTAAAGGAAAAACTGCTGGCAGCCCATGCCAATGGTATTAAAACTGTCATTGTTTCAGCAGAAAACAGAAAAGATATCAAGGAAATCCCTAAATCGATACAAAAGCAATTAAAAATTATCTTTGCTGACGATATGTCTCAGGTACTTGAAAACGCTTTGTTATAATTGTGTCATTTGATTAAAGGTATGAAATAAATTCCGTCATTGCATCCTTTTCGTCTTTAGTGGCGATGCTTCTCCTGATTTTAATAATTTTTTTGTGCTCATCCTTGTCCATTAACAAGTCTTCTTTTCGTGTCCCGGATTTGTTAATATTAATGGCTGGCCAGATTCGATGTTCTGCGCACTCTCTTGAAAGAAACAGGTCCATATTTCCTGTGCCTTTGAATTCCTGGAAAATGATATCATCCATTCGACTGCCTGTGTCAACAAGGATCGTGGCAATAATCGTTAAGGATCCGCCGTTTTCAAGTTTCCTGGCAGCACCGAATATTTTTCTTGGAAACTCCATGGCATTGGCCCCCAACCCGCCAGTCATTGTTTTGCCGAAGCTGTCTGTATCATTGTTAAACGCCCGTGTCATCCGGGTCAGAGAATCAATGAAAACAACGGAGTTTTGTCCAATTTCAGCACACCTGATGGCTGTGTGCATGGCAATACGGGTCATGCGCATGTGCTGACCGATCTGCTGATCTGCAGATGAATATAAAACATGCGCATCTGTCAGTCCTCTCTGGAAGTCTGTAACTTCTTCCGGTCTTTCGTCCACCAGCAGAACAAACACTTTTGCATCTGGATGGTTCATCACAACAGAGTTGGCCATATGTCTTAATATGGTTGTTTTCCCGGATTTGGGAGGTGCAATGATAAGCCCGCGCTGGCCCATACCAATAGGGGTAATCAAATCAAGTGCTTTTCCGGTGATATCCTCATCATTCTGCGTCAGATAATAGCGTTCAAACGGGTTGATGCTGACTTGATCCTGTAAAAGAGGGGTATTAATGAATTCATCAAACGGGAGCTTGTTGATGGTTTCAATCCTGATTAAAGCAAGATTCGGGTTGTTCGGGCTCTTCTGCTCGCCAAATCCTTCAATAAAACTTCCTTCTTTCAGGTTCAGCTTTCTGATTAGACTATTTGGAACATAGGGATTTTCGGGCTTGGGCTGGAAATTTTCTTCAATATTTCTTAAAAATCCAAACCCCTTATCCATAATTTCAAGATATCCTTGCACAGGTTCCATTTACAGACTCCTTATGTGAAATTCAGGATTAATTTACGAACTCGCGATTGATCCTCAGTATCCCATTAACGTATCATATGCGGGATACGATATTTAAAACACAAATTCAAGTTTTATGGGTGAAAAATTGAATTGCTGTATAATTATTATCCTATTTATATCATTTTTAAAACCTGCTTGCAAGCAAGGGGCGGGCAATATTTTTGCATTGAATAAAATAACGTTTGAATCCATAGATTTATCGATAGTTTTTGCTTGACACCTAATTTTAATATTGATATAAGTCCTCTTGTTTTTCGGGCGATTAACTCAGTTGGGAGAGTGCAACCCTTACAAGGTTGAAGTCGCAGGTTCAAGCCCTGCATCGCCCACCAGACAGGAAGTTTCGGGGGTGTAGTTCAGTTTGGTTAGAACGCTTGCCTGTCACGCAAGAGGTCGCGAGTTCGAGTCTCGTCACTCCCGCCACAATAAGAAAAGCCTTTCAGGATATCCTGAAAGGCTTTTCTGTATTTCATGATTACAAAATGATGAATAATAAGCAACCACCAGCCTATTGAGAAAAAAATCAATCTATAGAATTTGCCAGAAATATTTTCAGATACATTCGACAGTTGAAAGGGGGTGTACTTGTCATTAACGCCACTCCAACCACACCCCCTTTCAACTGTCTGTGATCTATGCACTCTTCACAAAACGAAAAACTTTATGGCAATCGTTATAAATGATAAGTCCTTAGATGAAGAACCTGAGTTTATATCCCTTCTGCGACTAAATCTCCCACTTCACTGGTACTGTAACCCATTTTGCCGGCAGAAAGGCTTTTGATCCTGGTGCCGGTTACCTTTTTGACCGAATTTTCAATAGCGTTGGCGGCGGCCACTTCGCCGAGTGTTTCCAACATCATGGCACCGGCACATATGGCTGCCAGCGGGTTGATAATATTCATGCCAGTATATTTAGGGGCTGATCCGCCAATAGGCTCAAACATGCTGACACCGTTGGGGTTGATATTCCCACCGGCAGCGATACCCATCCCACCCTGAGTTTCAGCACCAAGGTCAGTAATAATGTCACCAAACATATTAGATGTTACCAGCACGTCAAACCATTCAGGGCTTTTGACCATCCACATACACGTGGCATCAACATGGTAATAATCACGAGTAACATCCGGGTAATCTTTTTCACCGATCTCATGGAAAACACGTTCCCACAAATCAAATACATATGTGAGGACATTTGTTTTACCAACAAGACCAAGGGTGTTTTTATCGCCTATCCCTTGAGCTTTTTTACCAAACTTGCGCGTATATTCAAACGCATATCGCAGACAACGCTCTACCTGATAACGGTTGTAAACCATACTCTGAACAGCCACTTCCTGGTCTGTGCCTTTCATAGATATGCCGCCGGTGCCGGTATAAATACCACCTGAATTTTCACGGACTACGGCATAATTGATCTCATCGGGACCTTTATCCTTCAGTGGTGTATCTACGCCGGGATAGAGGCGTACAGGACGTAGATTAATGTATTGATCCAGCTCGAAGCGCAAGCGCAGCAAAATGCCTTTTTCCAGAATACCAGGCTTAACATCAGGGTGACCAATGGCACCAAGAAGGATTGAATCAAATTGTCTCAGCTCATCGGCTGCTGAGTCAGGCAGGATTTCACCAGTGCGAAGGTAACGATCACCACCATAATCAAAATCAGTCATTTCCAGTTTGAAATCAAATTTATCCGCTGCAGCCTTCAACGCCTTTCGAGCTTCGTCGACAACTTCCGGCCCGGTGCCATCTCCGGGAATCACTGCAATTTTGTATGTTTTTCCCATTTGTATCTCCTCATACGTTAAAATATCATATCATTCCTAATAATATATAAATTTATTTATTATGCAATAAAAAAATTTAGTTTATATAAAAAAAGTTTATATATACTGGATCAATATGAGATAGAAAACTAGAGATTTGTTGCGGTTGTTAACAAGACGGGAGAAAATAAAAGTGTTAGATCATTCCTACTATTAAATAGAAGTTTTGATAGGCGTGTATATTAGATTAATTAAACCAAGGCAGGCGCAGCATCCTGCCTTGGCAGGGTATATATTTAAACTTTAAGAACTTTTTTTGCAGACAGTCCTTTGTCGTTTTCTTCAACTTCGAATTGAACGCGTTCTCCTTCTGAAAGAGTTTTAAAACCAGACATTTCAATGGCTGAATAATGAACAAACACATCGTCACCAGATTCTTGCTCAATAAAACCAAAACCTTTTTTCGAATTAAACCATTTGATTGTTCCTTCCACCAAAATTTTCCCTCCTTCCTTAGTATTAAACCTGCATACTTCTGAAAAAATTGCCCTGGAAAAACACTTTCAAGCAGAGCAGTTCCCTATTATTTTGGGCCATCGTAATAATGGATTATTACTTCATTTTAAAAAATGCAAGCA
>CAYFKW010000009.1:13359-88119 GCA_964343845.1 uncultured Desulfobacula sp.
CAAAAAAAAGGGGGCTGATAAAAAAATCACCCCCCTTTGAACAATTATTTGTTTAATTCAGCTATTTTCGATTGCTGTATTCCGCATATGTCATCGCTGCGGTCCTGTAAACAAAATGTGCCATTTTTGAGAATGGCAAAAATAAAAACAGGTTGAAAATTGCAATCAGATGCAGATAGTAAAAGAAATAAGAAACCCATGCCATGTGAGCCAGGCGGGCCATCTCAGTTAACATACCTGTTGCACCCAGTGCAAAAACAAGACCTAAAAGATACCAGTCTTTATAAGATGTGATCTGCTCATCTTTTTTGTCCAATCTGTTTTTAATCATCAATGCACTCCCAATCACCAGCGCAACACCAGCGATATTGGCAAGCCATTTTACGGGGTTCAGCTGTGAATATGGACCAGCTGTCTGGAATACATACAGCACAATAAAGAAAATACCGGTTACAATGAATAGACCAATAAAAGAAAACAATACCATCATATGAGGGGTTGCACGATCTTTATTGGCCTCGCATTCATTAAACTTATCATGCTTGAGAATCGTGGGCAGGATATTGACAAATGCCTGTCCCAATGCTTTAAAATCAAGAGATGTTTTATCTGTTTTTCCTTCAAGAACCGCATTGTTATGAATGTCTGTTAAAAAGCTTTTCAGATTAACCGCAAAAATAATCACGGCCAATGTGAAGATCGGCACAAAGGTCATGTCCACAAACCAGGTGGAAAAGAACTCTGCCTGGGCAATCACATGCTCTGCACCCTCATGTGCGTGGGACCAATGGAAACGGCCATTAAGGAAATTACCAAAAATAGCATCAAAGATTTTTGTCATGGTGTCTTTATGTGCTACGGTAATGTAAGCAAAAATAGCAAACCAGATGGCAGGGATACCAAGGAGAAATGGCAGCTTTTTAGGATCATTTACTGCATCTGCCAATGCTTTTGGTTTTGCATATTCAGTGATAGCCGCGGACCTGACAGCAGACAATACGTCTCCAGGCGCTGCACCCCTGGGACAAAGATCTGTACAGTCACCGCATTGATGGCACAGCCAGATGTCACCGTTTCCAATCAGTCTGTCTTTTAGGCCCCAAGATGCCGCAATCATTTCCTTTCTGGGGAATGGGCTGTCTTCAGGCGCTATCGGACAAGCAACTGAACATGTGGCGCATTGGTAACATTTTTTTAATGTATCTCCGCCAAGACCTCTTACTTGAGCAATAAAGTCAAGATCCGGTTGAGCAAGATATTTTTCAGTCATATTATGATACCTCCTAACTATTTAAATAAATAGCTAATTTAGAATCCTTTGAATGGGTTCGGACCAAGGGCGTCAACTTCTTCAACAAAGTCATTAATGATTTGAGGCAGCTTGTCATATTCATCAATGGCAATTTCTGCAAACGCCACACGTTCTTCTTCAAGTGCAAGACTTTGAAGGGCGTCTCCGATCTTACCGCAGCGAATTTCAGCCAGTTCAGATCCTTTTACAAAGTGACATTGATAATCATCACCATGTTTACAACCAATAACGATAACACCGTCCAGACCTTGAGCCAATGCATCTTTAATCCAAATGGTATTCATGGACCCAAGACATCTCAACGGGATGAAGCGAACATCCGGAGAATAATCCATCCGGTTCATACCCACCATATCCAGCGCTGGAAATGCATCATTTTCACAAATCAGTGCCAGGTATCTCAAGGGCGGTTCATCATAATCATCTTCTGATGGAACACCAATGGCTTTGACCTGAGACCCAATTGAATCAATGCTGTAGTCAGAGAAAGAAATAATTCTTTCAGGGCAGGCCCCCATGCAGGTTCCACATCTTCTGCATCGGGTTGGATTGGCTTTTGGTGTGCCCTTTTCATCATCATCCAGTGCACCAAAAGGACATTCAACTGTACACCGTTTACACTGTGTACACCGTTGAAAAAAGAAGTCAGGATAGGTCATATCACCTGATCGTGGGTGAACAGCCACCCCCTTGTTTGCACTTTCAATACATTGAATCGCCTTGAGCGCTGCACCAGTGGCATCTTCCATAGATTCTTCAATGGTCATGGCACGTCGAATCGCGCCGGCTGCATAGATACCTGTTCTTTGAGTTTCATACGGGAAACAGATGTAGTTCGAGTCTGCATACTGGCCGAAAATATCATTATCCCTGAACCCGGGTCCCTGCCTGTACGCAAGATTTACAACTGGGTCATCAGCCGTAACAGGCACCATACCTGCAGCCAGGACAACCATGTCCGCTTTGATTGCAAGATTTTCACCCAAAAGGGTATCAACGGCAGTGACGGCCAGGCCGCCGCCTTGTTCAGTCACTTCAGTCACAGACCCTTTGGTCATGAAAATACCATCATCCTGCTGCATGCTTTTGTAATACAGCTCCTGGAGTCCGGGCGTTCTCATGTGCTGATAGATGATATACGCTTTACCATCTTCATAGTCGCTTCGAACATAGCTTGCCTGTTTCAGTGCTACCTGGCTGGTAACAGATCCGGCATAATCAAAATCTGCATCATCATCTCCTTTTCCTGGAGACTGGATAAAGACAACGTTTTTAGCTTCTTTTCCATCAGATGGCCTGATAATTTTACCTTTGCCGGCAATTTTTTCAAACACTTCATTGGTGACAACATTCGGCAAATTAATACCAAGGTGTTCATAGGCTTCACCTTCAAGTTCAGTGGGGCGCCATCCGGCAGCAAGGATAACAGCACCATATGACCGGCCTTCCGGATCCATCTGGAGGATGTCTTCTTTTCCTTCATTGAACTCAAGATATTTTTTATGAGCATCTTCAGCAGTCAGCTCATTGCCGCTTTCATCTACCAGTTCTTCTGCTGGAAGAGGAAAAGGAACATCAAACGGTATTTTTTCACCAGGTGTTTTAAAGGTTACTGTAAAATCACCAGGCTGGCCCGCAATACGGGCAACTTCCGTGTTGGTCTTGATATCTATGAGATCTGTGCTTTCAACTTCAGCAATCAGGTCAGCAGCGATCGGCGCCTGTAAAGATTCAAAAGGCTCTGCAACCGGCATTTGACTTCTCATGTTCGCTGCATATCCACCCAGCTTATCCTTTTTTTCAACGATGGTGACTTCATAACCGGCTTTAGCTGCATCAAGTGCTGCTGACATACCTGTCACGCCACCGCCCATCACCAGGATTTTTTTAGTGAAAGATTCCAGCTGATATGCTTCAGGCAGTTCAACTTTTTCAAGACGAATCATACCCATTTTGAGATAATCTTCTGCTTTCATCTGCACTTGATCAAAATGCTCTTCATCATCCTTCTGCTCTTGGGTCAGCATGGGATATGTTTCTCTTGAGTGCGGCCATACAACGCCTTCTCTTAAATTCACTCTTTCAACGATGCATCCATCAAAATTGAATACATCAAAATTAACACGTCTTGAACAGGCAGCAATCACCATAGTGTTAACTTTTTCTTCATCAATATCTTTTTTAATTATTTCTACACCTTCTTTGCTGCAGAGAAACGGGTGAGTCGAACAATTGATGCCCTCTTCATCAGGAACCTCTGTCAGGGCTTCCATGTCGAGACCTTCACCGATTCCACAGCCTGTGCAGATATATACGCCATATTTTTTATCCATGATTTTAGATCTACCTCCTTAGAGTCTGAATGGCTTTAAGGGCCATACCTGTGGCATTCTGGTTAGATGTTACAACGTCCGCAGGCTTATTGGCACAGCCGGCAGCAAACATACCGCCAGCTTTAAAGTCATTTACAATAAAGCCTTCTTCGTTGTAAGTCAGATCGGCATTGGGTTTGTCAATAGCGCATGAGGGCTGCATACCGGTTGCAAGCACAAGCATGTCTACTGTCTGTCTGACTTTTTCACCGGAAATGGTATCTTCAGCAACGAGGTTAATGTTTCCGGAACCTGCTTCTTCGCTAACTTCCGCAACTTTTCCTTTTACAAAGAAAACATTTTCATCTTCTTTGAGTTTTGCGTAGAAGTTTTCATATTTACGGCCAGGTGTTCTAAGATCGATATAATAGATGTAAATCTTTGCATCTGGATATTGCGCTCTCAGGTATGTGGCATGTTTTAAGGAAGCCATGCAGCAGATGTAAGAGCAATAAGACAGATGGTTTTCGTCTCTTGATCC
Source organism: uncultured Desulfobacula sp. (assembly GCA_964343845.1). Lineage (GTDB taxonomy): Bacteria > Desulfobacterota > Desulfobacteria > Desulfobacterales > Desulfobacteraceae > Desulfobacula. The sequence continues at coordinate 17,525 of CAYFKW010000009.1, forward strand.
TGCGCATTGTGCAAATGCAATGGTTTCAGGCGCTTTGTCGTCTGAAGGACGGACGATTTTACCGCCTGTCGGACCGTTGCTGGATGCCAGTCTTTCCAGCATCATATTGGTCACGATGTTCTGGTAACGGCCAAAACCCAGGTTGTCTATTTTCGTTGCATCATACGGTGTCCAGCCTGTGTTCCAGACCACTGCACCAACCTTTAAATCAATGGTTTTTTCTTCCATGTCAAAATCAACGGCATCGTATTTACAAGCCTCTTTGACTTTATCACGGTCATCTGTACTCATCGCAGGGTCTATGACATATCGTTGGGGAAATGCCATGTTGCTGGGCAGATAAGCTGCTTTTCTCCGGTCCATGCCAAAGTTGAACTCATTTGAGATTTCAGTGTCACACACTTTTTCACATTCACCGCAAACCGTACAATTTTCATTTACATATCTGGGTGTAGTTTTTACTGTCACTGTATAATCACCTGCAGATCCTGAAACACTTTGTATCTCTGTCATGGTGAATACTTTAATGTTTTTGTTGTCCTTGAGTCTTTTGTAATTAATCTCAAGACCACAACTGGGCGGGCAAAGTTTGGGGAAGTAGTGTTTTAATTGAGATACTCTTCCACCAAGGGATGCTTCCTTTTCTACAAGGAAGACCTCATACCCCACTTCGGCAGCTTCCAGGGCAGTTGTCAGGCCGCTGATACCACCGCCAACTACCATAATGCTTCCACTAACTGGGGCTGAATTATCTGTTGTCATGCTGTCCCTCCGTGCATTTGGGTTATTTTAGGGTTACCTATTTATTTTTATGCCAAAATTTTAAGTTTATCTGCCTTAAAATTTTTTGTTTTATTTGGCATCCTCTCTCCTATTTTGAAAAGATAAAATCAGATCATTTTATCCTTGCAAAAGAGGAGACAGGAAGAAAAACCAAACCTGCATAATCTGAAAAAACCCCCAGGCACTAGAAATCCAGCACCTGGAGGTTAATTATTTAAGAACGTACGTTAAGATCTACTGTTAACACTAGTCAGCAATAATCTTCTGGTACGGGACTTTTTTCAGAGTCCATTCATTGGTCTCTTTGTTGTATGATGAGTTGGTAAAGCAGAACCATTCTTCATCATTCTGACCCATGAAGTCACCTCTGTAGTAGAAACCAGGATATCTTGATTCTTCACGATACTGGATGTGACGTGTATGAGCCTGAACTGTGTACAGACGATGGGTAATTTCCCATGCTCTCATCAGTTCGTGCAGGTCACCAGCACCAATGTTTTCAAGGTCTTCACGGAACATTTCAAACAGGTCCATGAGGATTTCAAGGTTTTTACCGGATGTCATGTAGTAAGTAGCAGTTCCACCACCATACTCATTGGTCATCTTCATCAGACGCATAGCCATACCAGCTGGTTTGCAGTAATGCGGGTTAACTGTTTCATCAGTTGTATATTCACAGTTATCCAGATAATTTCTAACGGGTTTGTAAACCAGGTCAACCAATTCCTGGTCAGTTTCTTTGAAACTTACGTCTTCTGTATTATCTCTGATATATTTAACCATTGCTTTGGCAACAATACGACCTTCAGCATGAGAACCAGAGGAGAATTTGTGACCGGAACATCCAACACCGTCACCAGCAGTAAACAGACCTTTAACGGTTGTCATTCTGTTGTAGCCCCATTTGTACTCAGCAGGTACCCAATCTTCTTCCGGGCCTGAGCACCAGATGCCGCAGCATCCAGAGTGAGAACCAAGAAGATACGGTTCGGTCGGCATAATTTCTGAGTCTTTTTTCTCAGGCTCAGTATTGGTTGCACACCAGAGGCCTGCCTGGCCAACTGACATATCAAGGAAATCTTCCCAAGCTTCTGACTCGAGATGTTTCATCTCTTTTTTGCTCATGGTTTCGCCGAGTTTCTGAAGTGCATCAGAAGTCTTCATGATGATCGGGCCGCGGCCTTCTTTGTATTCTTTCATCATGAGATGGTTTCTCAGGCAAGTCGGAGTAACAGCAGCAGTTCCATAAGGCGCATATTTTTCAAGTTCAGCTTTTGCATCGTCAGAACCTGCATAGTTTTCACCAATACCATTAACGGTCTGGGCTTTAAAAAGGAGGAACCATGCACCAACAGGTCCGTAACCATCTTTAAAACGAGCCGGGGTGAAACGGTTTTCCATCATGGAAAGTTCAGCACCTGCTCTAAGCGCCATTGTATAAGTGGAACCTGCATTCCATACCGGATACCATGCACGACCTTTACCTTCACCAACTGAACGGGGCTGGTAAACGTTTACTGCGCCACCGCAGGCAACCATGATCGCTTTTGCTTTAATGATATACACTTTGTTTTCACGAACAGAAAAACCAACTGCGCCAGCAATTTTTGTAGGATCATTCTGGTCATTCATCAGTTCAACAATAAAGCATCTTTCAATGATGTTGTCTTCGCCCAATGCTTTTTTACCGGCTTCAGCAACGATTCTTTTGTAAGATTCACCGTTGATCATGATCTGCCATTTACCAGTACGAACCGGAGTGGCGCCGCCTTTAAGAGAACCAGCTTTCAGACCTTGTTTACCATTGAGGTTTTTACCATCATCGGTTTTTTTCCATACTGGGAGTCCCCATTCTTCAAAAAGATGTACGGAATCATCAACATGACGACCAAGGTCAAAGATCAAGTCTTCACGAACAATACCCATAAGGTCGTTTCTTACCATGCGAACGTAATCTTCTGGTTTGTTCTCACCGATGTAAGTGTTAATTGCAGAAAGACCCTGGGCAACTGCACCAGATCTTTCAAGAGCGGCTTTGTCACAAAGCAGAATTTTTGTGTCGTCGCTGGCCCATTTTTTTACTTCAAATGCCGTACCACAGGCAGCCATACCACCACCAACGATCAGAATATCAACTTCTCTTTTATCAACCTCTGGGTCTCTTACGCATTTAAGTTCTCCAACAGGTTTGTTAGGTAATGCCATTATATACCTCCAAAATTTTTAAGTATAAAAAATCAATTTACATGGATGACAGTTAAATTATGCAAGCTCTGTTGGGCTTACAAGTGTGTAACCATCAGCTTCCTGAGTAGAAAGAAGTCCACTGTCAAGGTCTTTACCTTTAAGGTCTTCGTACGCGTTTGCGCCGCCTTCAGGAGTCGTTCTGATCGGGAATTTGAAGCGTTTTACAACGCCGTTTCTGAACTTACATGTCCACATAACATCCTCAGTACCCATCATAGGAACAGTAGAACCTCCCATGGGTACAAAGTCAGAATAACCTCTCACTTCAATGGCCTGAGAAGGACAGATCTTTACGCATGAAAAACATTCCCAGCACTGATCGGGTTCCTGGTTGTATGCTTTCATTTCATTAGGTTCAAGAACCATCAGGTCATTGGGACAGATGTACATACATGCTGTTTTGTCCCCACCTTTGCAGCCGTCACATTTTTCTGCAATTACATAAGATGGCATTTAAAATACCTCCATAATTTAAGTTAATCAAATCGCACAAAACCGTTGTGCTACTATTGTTATAAACAAGGTAGGCCGTAATCTTTACAAGTCCGGCCTGGTAATCCTTTTTCAAAGTCAGATCAAAAAAGTCAAATCAACTATTGATCCAAGCTTTACATAAACGTTATCGGAATATCACTCTAGTACGCTTTTTGTCAAGAATTTTTCAAAAAAGATTCCCTTTAGTTTTCAATGTTTTTCAACGATTTACGGAATTACAATATGTATTGTGTTTCTATGGGTTTAGGTACAAGATGTAGTGCTCATCATTGTCGAAAAAGAGACTGGAAATCCGAAAAAAACAGTGATAGTTTAAAGGAACAAAAAAAATAGGCCAAAACTGAAAAAAGGAAAGCAAAATGTCAGAAGAAATGATACCGGTTCACCCTCATGATTTAATGAAATTTGATTGTAATTCCGGAAATGAGTGTTTTAATGAATGCTGCCGCGATTTGAACCAGGCGCTGACACCATATGATGTCTTAAGATTAAAAAATAATCTTGGCATATCATCCCAGACGTTCTTAAAAAAGTATACATCACTTCACTATGGTCCGGAATCTGGACTGCCGGTTGTCGAATTCAAGCCCAATCCGCAAACCGGACACGAATGCCCGTTTGTCACTGAAAAAGGGTGTTCGGTCTATGAAGACAGACCTGGATCATGTCGGATGTATCCGCTGGCAAGGGCGATTGCAAGATCAAGACAGACAGGTGAAATTGCAGAATATTTTGCACTCATAGAGGAACCGCATTGCAAAGGGTTTGGAAGGGAGACCAGGCAGACAGTGACGCAATGGCTTGAAGGTCAGGATGTAAAAAAACATAATGAACAGAATGACAAGCTCATGGAACTGATCAGTCTTAAAAACACAAGACTGCCTGGTAAACTTGAAGGCGTCCAGGCAGATCAATTTTATCTGGCCCTTTATGATTTGGATGAATTCAGGGATCAGATTTTGTCAAAAGGGCTGATCAGTGAACTTGATTTGCCGGAACCACTCATTGAAAAGATAAAAACAGACGATGAGGCACTGCTGAATCTGGGAATTCAATGGGTAAAATATATGTTGTTCGGAATAGAGATAGTGCTTGGGGAATAAGGGAATGAAACTGAAGGGTAAAGTGGCGCTCGTTTTAGGGGCAGTCAAAGGAATCGGCAAGGCCATCGGCCTGGCCCTGGCACAGGAAGGGGCCTGTCTTGTATTAACACGGCATGACTGGGCAGATTCATTTGACAGCATGGAACAAGATTTCTCAGCATCAGGTGCTGACCATATTATTATCGATGCAGACCTCCGCAATATAAAAAATATCCATCAAATGGCATTAAAAATAAAAGAAGATTACGGCCGTCTGGATATCCTTATTAATAATATAGAAAGGGGAGGCTGGCCAACAGTCCATGGCGCGTATACAGAAGATCAATGGGACCTGGAGATTGAAACAACCCTTAAAGCCAAACGATGGGTGTTTGATGCGGTCTTCCCTTTATTAAAAAAATCAAACGATGCTGTGGTGATCAATATCTCTTCCATTGCGGGTATCATGGGGAGATCAGGTCCTGCTGCACTGGTCTTTAATGATGGATATGCAGCCGCAAACAGGGCCGTCTCTTCTTTTACCGAAACCTGGGCCAGGCTCGGAGCCCCAACGATCCGGGTCAATGAGTTAATGCTCGGCATTTTTGAAACACGGCATGCACAGGAGACCCGGGGCTGGCGGGAGGTGTTGACTGAGGATGAAAAAAAATCATTAATTGATCATACCCTGCTGAATCGAACGGGAAAAATAAAAGATGCTGTCAGTGCGTGTCTGTATATTATTAAAGATGCGCCTTATATGACCGGAAGCGTTTTACGGCTTGATGGCGGATATATCCTGGCTGGAGAAATGATACCACCGATGCCAAAGGGTATTGTTTGATCCCCTTTTATTATTTTAACCTGCTGATGATTTTTTCCATTTCTTTGATATAGTCATTAAGATGAAGCCGTCCTTTTTCAGTAATCATCATGGTCGTGTAGGGTTTGTTGTCTTTAAAGGTTTTCCGGATGGTAATATACCCTGCCTGCTTCAGCTTTTTTAATTGCGTGGAAAGGTTCCCGGAGGTCAGTTCCAGGGTCGTCTGTAATTCATTAAAACTGACAGAAGGTTTTTCACTGCTGGCCAGATGGGTGACAATCAGGAGCCGGACACGTTCATGAATAATTTTATTAATAGCCGCCACAGGGTTACTCCTCAGCCTGCTGCATCAGGCCGAACACGACTGAACCTAAAATCAGGAATCCGGCCAGACCAATAAAAACAGGGGTTAAATAAAAATAGAGGCTGTCTGCGATAAAATACCAATATAACGGTACCATCATTTCCCCTCCTTTTTTTGAACAAAAGCAAATACGAGAGATCCCAGTCCCAATGTGACGGCAAGACTGATAACGATGGGGATTGAGTTAAGATAGATACAGATTCCGCCGGAAATGAGATACCAGTATCCCCCGATGAGGTAGGGCTTTATTCTGGTAATGCTCCCGAAATAGTTAAATACAAGACCTGCATATATGGAAATCGTGGGTACAATATAGGTGTACTGGTGGTGTTGAATAAAAATAAAACTTAAAAAAATGGTGAGCAGAATTATGGGTAAATACATGTGCCTGAAGTGATAGGAGAAAAATTCTTTCCATATTTTAAATATCGTGATACGGGGATATTCTTTTTGAAGGGAATGAACCAGAATCCGCTGCTTCAAGACACTTAAGATGACGGCAGAAACAGCCATGCTTATATACAGTCCGGTTTTTATCTGGGAAGGGACCTGGTGAAAACTGCCATGGACATGGATCAGATATTGAATCCCAAGAGAATATAGGATAATTCCGAATCCCCATATCAGAGACACCAGTCGGAAATGACTCGGCAGCAATATCTTTTGAATCAACGGCTTGTTTTTATTAATGACTGATTTCATTTCAGAAATATCTTCCAACAGTTTTTTGACTTGTTGTTCTCCAACAGGTTTCATTTGTGTTCTCCTTAAAAAACCAAAGTACTTTATATCACAAAGTACTTTATAATAACTGATTACAGTTTTGATGTCAAGTGCGGCAGAGAAAAGATTGCTTTGCGGATATCAGGTAATAGATTAAATAAAAAAATATTATTTTATTTCAGTATGTTATAAAAACTTGAAGAAGCCTGTTGACTTATGTCACCAATCGGTGATAATATGTGTACAGTTAAAAAGGAGATATAGGAGAGGAACCACAGGTGAAGATCAGGGATAAACAAATCACTCAGCGCAGACTCATCAGCTCGGTCGGCAGCCTGTTGGCAAAAAAAGGATTTAAAGGTATCGGTGTCAATGCTGTCGCAAGGGAAGCAGGGGTTGATAAGGTGTTAATTTATCGCTATTTCGGCGGGCTTCAGGGATTGATAGCAGCATTTGGGAAAGAGGGAGATTTCTGGCCAGGCCCCCTGGAGCTGGCCGGAGGAGATTTGCGGAAATTTTCACAGCTGCCATTAGAGGAAAAGCTGACCATTTTTGGTTCTGCATTTGTTAAGGCCCTTCGAAAACGACCGATGACCCAGGCGATCATGGCATGGGAAATCATTGAGCCAAACGACTTGACAGAGGATCTGGAACGGATCAGAGAACAGAGTATCATGGAATTTTTCCAGATGTTCTTCCTTGCAGATGATGCCACAAACAAAAAGGTTCAATTCCTTTTACCGGTATTGGGGGCAGCTATAACCTACCTGGTGCTGCGCTCTAAACACATCGACTTATACGGGGGGCTGGATATCGGTTCAGAAGAGGGGTGGGCTGAACTTGAAAGTGGACTGCACAGGGTTATTAAGCAAGTGCTGAGATCGGTGTGAATTCCAAAAAAATTTTATGTCATTAGTCACCAATTGGTGACTAATCGTAGAAGATGGAGGTATGACAATGAACAGAAGAGATTTTTTAAAAAAAAGTGCTGCAGCGGTTTCCCTTATGGCTGGTTCAGGGCTGGTACTGTCATCCTGCAGAGCAAACCTGCGGGCAGAGTTAATGGCACCAGAGATGCAGCATCAACTGTCAAACCAATTGAATAGAGACAGCTATCGTATGTTACACTATGCTTCACTGGCACCCAGCGGCCATAACAGTCAACCCTGGTTTGTAAAAATTCTCAGTCCATCAGAGTGGATTATCGGCTCAGACAAACATAGATGGCTCCCCCATGTTGATGGATCAAACAGGGAAGTAATGCTGTCTATTGGTGCTTTTGTTGAAAATCTGGTCCAGGCAGCCAGTGCTCTGGGGTATGAAGTTAAACCCGTTGTTGTGGCAAAAAATAATTTTGATGCAGAAGTGATCAACCTGTCTTTACATAAATCAAAATCAACAACACAAGGGGCATTAAAGCAGATGGAAATGAGAAGAACCGTAAAAAGCCATCTGCTTTCAGCCGAGTTGACATCCTCGGATATCTCTGATTTCTCAACATCTGCAGACGGCCGTTTGTTCTATTTCCCGTCGGGAACAAAACACAGCCGGCTTATGGCAGAAGAAGCGGTAGATAATTTTGTCATTCAAATGAAAAACAAACAAGTTATGGAGGAATTGGCTGTGTGGACTCGTTTTAAAGATAAAGAGGCCAGAAAATATCGGGATGGGCTGACAGTAGATGGAATGGAAATAACAGGAGCTCCAGGTTTCTATGTCCGTCATTTCATGGATTCAAAAGATGTGATGAGTGATACATTTATAGCGCAGGGGATTAAGAAAATTAAACAGCAGGTAAGTCAGGGGGCCGGCTGGCTGGTGATTACCAGTGACGGAACCACTGTAAAAGACCTGATTGAAACAGGCAGGCGGTTTCAGAGGATGGCGTTAACGGCCAGAGAAAAGATGATAGCACTTCACCCAATGACACAAACATTAGAAGAGCAGCATGGCCAGGAGAATATCCGGGAGAATCACCCTTCAAGTATGATTCCTCAATTCATGCTGAGGGTGGGGTATGTTCATAAATATCCTGATCCAGTATCATTGCGCCGGCCAGTTGAATGGTTTACAAAGATGGTAAGGCCTGTATAACTGATCACTCTTTAATGGGCGCCTGCAATGATTTTCCGGATAATGTTTGTCAATTTAACAGGATCGTGCCGGACGATTGTTGCACTGGTGTCCAGAACGTCGGTAAGGATAAGATCACGATTGGTCCAGAATGGATCGGTCTGGTCAATATGAACAAAATCTGACTTTTGTTTTTTGTAAATATCACAGACTGCTTCTGTAGGTTCAAGGTTGTTCCCAATGAAACCATCTATCTGCCGTCCGAGACACTCTTCAAGCTTTATAACAAAATCTTTTCCCATAAAAGAATGGGTTTCTCCAAATTTGGTCATGATATTTATGGTAAAAAAGATTTTTGCCCTGGTGGATTGAATTGCCTTTTTTACCCCGGGAACAATAAGGTTGGGGATGATACTGGTAAACAGGTCGCCCGGGCCGAGAAAGATATAGTCAGCACTTTCAATTGCATCTAAAACCGGTGGATATACAGAAATTGATTCCTGATGGTGAGGAACGAGAAAGACATCTTTGATTCGTTCCCGCTGACCCCCTCTGGGCAGGTCAATGGCTTCTTCTCCATAAATTCTGTTCCCGTCTGTCAGTTCGGCAACAAGCGTTGCCCTGTCAATGGTGACCGGAAGAATCGTCCCATTTACATCAAGTATTTCTGCAAGCGCGGCCACGCCGGTAGGAAAATTTCCCGTATACCTGGACAGCATTGTTAACAGCATATTGCCGGCACTGTGTCCCGCCAGTCTTCTATCCTTTTTAAATCGCTTGAGCAGAATGGAGCGGGAGGCATTTTGATGGGGCGACAGGGCCAGGATGCATTTTAAAATATCACCCGGCGGAAGGATACCAAGTTCATCTCTTAATCTTCCTGTACTGCCGCCGGAATCCACCATGGAAACGATCGCCGTTATTTGCGTGTCTTCTAAATCTCTTAAACCGGACAATAAGATGAATTGACCACTTCCCCCGCCAATCGTCACAATCTGTTTTTCAACCGTTTCCATGTTCCTCCCTGTTTCGTCGCAAGAATTCTGCACCTGGTAAATTGCCATCTTATCTATAGCCTTTTTAAAAATCGTATAACAAAGAAACAATTAAAAGTAAAAATGATTCACCCGGATATCATCTGGGCAATGGTTTGTTTTATTTTTCCGTCTAATTTTTCTGCCTGCCGAAATGAAAGCTCTATTTGTGCCATCTGCCGGTAGAACGGTGTTCGATCAAATGTTACATAGTGTTTTTCATTGAAATTTCCTGCCTCGCAGCCTGGGCTTTTCATGGGATCCTGCCCTGGTCTGCAAAGTTCATGAGGCAAGCCATGAAGCCTGCAAATCATAGGCCTGTACGGATACAACAGGCACCGGCCTTTCTCATTGACAGGGCACATAATTTTTTTACTTTCAGATGCTGTTTGATCAACTGTTTCTTTACAATAGGTTCCCGCCCGTTTAAGAACACTGTTTTTTTGTGGCTGTTTCAGCTGGTTAAATCCATGGCGCAGATAGGCCTTTTCAATATACGTGTGGTGAAAAAACAGGGACCGGCAGCAGTTGTCTTTACATCCATTACATTCAAACCCATAAGAAAGGGCTGCTTTTTCCCAGGCTGTATCCATTGAATGGTAGAGCTTTTTGATAGATTTAAACACGCTGTCTGTCATTTTGATGTATCAAACCAAAGGTTTTGGAAAGAAAATTTTAGAATAAAGATCAAGGGCATAGCGGTCTGTCATGCTTGCGATGACGTCACACACAGATCGCTTTAAAGGATTCTTAGACTCATCCCAGGCAGCCATTTCCATTTTTTCTAACTCTTTTTGCATCTCGTCAGGGTTTTCTATAAAATAGTTATACAATCCCATGATCACTTTTTTAGCTTTCACGAATTCATCATGAACGGCACGGGACCGGTAGACTTTGTCATATAAGAACTTGCGCAGTATAATCATCGCATGGAATGTATCGCTGCCCATATCAAGGATAAATTTACCATTCTGGGGACCGCTGTTATACACCAGTTGTTCAATCATGAGACTGGCCCGTTGAGAGTGGGTTTTTCCTAATTTTTTTATGCAGATATCAGGAACATCTGTATCTTTTATGACTTTTCCTCTGAGTGCATCATCAAGGTCATGGTTCAAATAGGCAATGATATCCGCTACCCTGACAATTCGACCTTCTACTGTGATGGCGGTTTCGCCGGGTGTAGCAGGGATAATATTTCCAAATCCTTTGGAGTGCTTTAGTATACCGTCCCTGACTTCACGGGTCAAATTAAGGCCCCTGCCTCTATTTTCAAGGGAATCCACTACTCTTAAACTCTGATCAGAATGAGAAAAATGAGATGAATACACTTCAATAAGGGCCATCTCGCCCCCATGGCCAAAAGGGGTATGCCCAAGATCATGACCCAGGGCAATCGCTTCGGCAAGGTCTTCATTCAGGCGCATGGCCCTGGCAATATTTCTCGAAATTTCAGCTACTTCCAGGGTGTGCGTCAACCGGGTCCGATAATGGTCTCCCAAAGGAGAAAGAAAAACCTGTGTTTTATATTTTAACCGCCTGAAGGAGTTTGAATAGACAATCCTGTCCCGGTCAAGTTGAAAAGGGGTTCTTATATTACAGGCATGGTCTTCTTGTTTGCGTCTGTGTGTCGTCGTGCTGAGTGTACCGTATTTTGACAGAAAGCTTTCTTCTCTTATCTGAAATCTTTCCCGGATACTTAACCCCTGATTTTGCAGGTCCTGATCTGAGTATGTTTTCTTTTTCGCTTCCATACATTCATATTGAATATTGTATAAATATTGATTAGGTTTTATAAAATACAGATTTTATTAAAAAAAGCAAGCTGAAAGCAATACAGGCGAAATGGATCATAGGGCAGAATCAGTTTTAATGCATATAAAAGAGGATGGTTGAAATTGAATAACGAATATTTCATGAGACTGGCATTGGAACAGGCTCAAGATGCTTTTGACAAGGGAGAATTTCCTGTTGGGTGTGTGATTGTACAAAATGAAAAAGTGGTTGCAACAGGGGCAAGAAAAGGCACAGCGAAAAAGTATCCTTTTTTCAGTGAAATTGATCATGCAGAGGTACGGGCTTTGAAAAAGCTTGAGACAGTCAATATTGATATTAACCCTGAAAAACTGGCTCTTTTTTGTACTATGGAACCCTGTTTGATGTGCTTTGGGGCAATTATTTTAGCCGGTATTAAAAAAATAATCTATGCCTACGAAGACCCAATGGGGGGTGGTACAGGCTGTGACTTAAAAACATTGTCTCCCCTGTATAAAAATCATGAAATTGATATTATCCCTAATGTATTACGTCAAAAAAGTCTTGATCTTTTTTATAATTTTTTTAATAAAGAGGATAATTTGTATTGGAAAGACAGTTATTTGGAAGTTTATACCCTTGAGCAGAAATTAAAAACACAAAGGGTTCAAGATAAATAATGCTTGCATTTTTTAATGCAGATCATTATATTCATAAGGTTATACTTGTTCTATCGAAACAAATATTGAATCGTGTAGTTGCAGGAGGTGTAGAATATCTAAACGAGGAAGACAGGATCAGACAAGTGTGAATAAGGGAATTCGGGCCAGCCAGGTTCGTGTGATTGGCTCGGAAGGCAAGCAGATAGGGATCGTTCCGATTGAAGAGGCTTTAAGGATTGCCAATGATGAAGCCCTCGATCTGGTTGAGGTTTCGCCAGATGCAAACCCGCCTGTCTGCAAAATAATGGATTATGGAAAGTATAAGTACGAGCAGACAAAGAAAAAGCAGGAGGCTAAACGTAAACAGAAAAGTACTCAGATTAAGGAAATAAAGGTACGGCCAAAAACAAATGATCATGACCTTGAAACCAAGGTCAGACATATAGAGAAGTTTATTGGTAAAAATGATAAAGTAAAGGTCACGCTGGTATTTAGAGGAAGGGAGTATATGCTCAAAGAACAGGCAAATACGATCCTGGAAAAAATGGTTACCATGACAGAAGACTTTGCGCAGGTCGAGCAACATCCAAAGTTTGAAGGCCGTGTCATTACAATGCTTTTGGGACCTAAATAATCTAATTTACTTTATTCGGATAGCTTAAGACTGTTAATAATACATAGTAGATGTATGGTGGTATATTGTGCATAAACGCTTTATACCACCATCTCTTTTTTGAAATTGCAATACAGGAGAGAAAGAAATGCCTAAAATTAAGACATGCAGAGCGGCGGCCAAGCGGTTCAAAAAAACGGGTTCAGGAAAATATAAATTCAGGAAATCCCACGCCAGCCATATATTAACTAAAAAAACAACAAAGAGAAAAAGATCTTTTAGATTAGATAATATGGTTGACCAGGATAATATGAAAGAAGTTAAACGACTATTGCCCAATGGATAAGATTAAAACTTAATCCATGAAAAACCTATTGGGCCAATAGACTATATAGAATTGAGGAGTTCGGCAAAATGAGAGTCAAAAGAGGATATAAAGCAAGAAGACGCAGGAATAAGGTATTAAAGCTTGCAAAAGGATTCAGAGGCGGCAGAAGCAAACTCTACCGTACAGCGGCAGATGCTGTAGATAAAGCGTTGATGTATGCATACAGGGACAGAAGAGCACGTAAAAGAGATTTTAGAAAACTCTGGATTGTCAGAATAAACGCTGCAGCAAGGATGAATGACATTTCCTACAGCAAATTTATGAATGGACTTAAACAGGCGGGTAGTGAACTGGATCGTAAGGTGCTGGCTGACCTTGCTGTTTCTGATCCGGCAGGTTTTTCTCAGCTGGCATCCATTGCCACTGCAAAAGCGTAACATAGAATTAACTTTTTGTGGGGGTATTTTGCAAAACAGTATTGTTGATATTGAGAAAGAAGCTTTTGAAAGTATTGAACAGGTACAGAACTCTGATGAGCTTGAACAGCTTTCCATTAAATATCTTGGCAGAAAGGGAGTGCTCACCAGATTTTTAAGAAATATTTCCTCTTTACCTGTGGCGGAGCGGCCCAGTGCAGGGAAAAATGCAAATATTTTAAAGGGAAAGCTTGAAAATGCTTTTAAGTCGGCTTTTTCAAAATTAGAAGCTGCCAGTGATAAAGATTTTGACGGGATTGATATAACACTTCCAGGCAGACCTGCACAAAGAGGGTCTCTCCATCCAATTACCCAGGTGACAAAAGACGTCTGCGATATTTTTTTGCGACTCGGGTTTGATATTGCAGAAGGGCCTGAAGTAGAAACCGACTACTATAATTTTGAAGCGCTGAATATTCCAAAGTATCATCCTGCACGGGATATGCAGGATACATTTTACGTGTCAGAAAATATTGTTTTGCGAACACATACCTCCCCGTCACAGCCCCGTGTAATGGAAAAAACAAAGCCACCTGTGCGGATCATTGCACCCGGGAAGGTGTTTAGATGTGATTCTGATATCACCCATACACCAATGTTTCATCAGGTTGAAGGACTAATGGTTGATGAAAATATATCTTTTGGTGATTTAAAGGGTATTTTAACCACATTTGTTCATCAGTTTTTTGATAAAGAAACCTCATTAAGATTCCGGCCAAGTTTTTTTCCGTTTACTGAACCCAGCGCAGAAGTAGATATCCAATGTGTTATGTGCAGGGGAGAGGGCTGTCGAATCTGTTCAAAAACAGGATGGCTTGAAGTTTTAGGATCTGGAATGGTACATCCGGCTGTTTTTGAAAATGTTGAGTATGATACAGACAAATATACAGGTTTTGCTTTTGGTATGGGAATTGAACGTCTTGCAATGCTCAAGTATGGTATTGATGATATAAGAAAATTTTTTGAAAACGATATCCGTTTCTTAAGGCAGTTTTGATATGAAAGTCAGTTTAAGCTGGTTAAAAGACTATATTTCTGTTGATCTCGACCCTTCTGTGATTTCTGATGAATTAACAATGGCAGGTCTTGAAGTTGATGCTGTTGAAGACAGATATGATTACTTTGATCGTGTTGTTGTTGCCAGAGTTGAGGAGGTGAACCCGCATCCAAATGCAGACAAATTAACTGTTTGTAAGGTTGATGCTGGTGAAGACCCCATTCAGGTGATCTGTGGTGCGCCAAATGTCCGCCAGGGGATGTATGTCCCTTGTGCGCTTCCAGGTGCAGTGCTTCCGGGTGACTTCAAAATTAAAAAAGGAAAACTTCGGGGAGAAGTTTCTGAAGGCATGCTCTGCAGTGCTGCTGAGTTAAGACTCAATGCCGATGCATCAGGGATAATGGATTTAGAAGGGAATTTTGTTGCGGGCACACCGCTTGATCAAGCATTAAACGTGTCTGATACAGTTTTTGAAATTGATTTAACACCGAACAGACCAGACTGCTTAAGTATGATCGGGGTTGCCCGTGAAATAGGTGCATTCACCACACCAAAACAAACCGTTAAACTGCCGGATTTTACACTGCCTCAGGAAAAGATCAATACGGTTTCCATCCATGACCATGCGTCTGTTGAGATTATCGATCCAGACCTGTGTCCAAGATATTCAGCAGGGCTGCTGTTTGATGTGAAAATTGAACCCTCTCCCTTCTGGCTGCAGGAGAAACTTGAATCTGTCGGACTTACACCAATCAATAATGTGGTTGATATTACAAATTTTGTAATGATGGAGACAGGACAACCGCTTCATGCATTTGATTTTGATGAGGTTGCAGAAGGAAAAATTATAGTCAGAAGAGCAGGTAATGACCTTGATTTTACCACGTTAGACAGTAAAGATCACAAGCTTGAATCAGACATGCTCATGATCTGTGACGGTAAAAGACCAGTTGCACTTGCCGGTGTGATGGGGGGCGAAAATTCTGAGATTTCTGATGGGACAACACGGGTCTTAGTTGAAAGTGCTTATTTTAACCCGATATCCATTCGAAGGACTGCAAAAAAAACAGGGATTGCCACAGATGCATCTCATAGATTTGAACGGGGGATTGATCCTGAAGGGACTGTTAATGCATTAAACCGGGCCATCGCATTGATTGCTCAAGTCTGCGATGCAACCATTGCCAGGGATATCATAGACGAGTATCCGAATCAATCGGTTCCTGTTGAGATTAATTTGAACACACAGGCCTTGAATACAAGGCTGGGAACCCATTTTGATGCAGATGGAATGAAAGATATCCCTGAATCTGTCGAATTTAAGGTTGAGAAAATCAGCAATACCCAGCTTAAGGTTGGTGTTCCTTCCTTCAGAGTTGATGTAACACGACCGGAAGATCTTTCCGAAGAAGTGGCAAGACTCTGGGGATACAATAAAATTGAGACAAGCTATCCTCTGGTACCTGCCAAAGGTAAACTTTTAGACCCAAAGATCCTTTTGAGGGAAAAAATCAGGAGTATACTGACAGGATTCTCTTTTAGTGAGGCAATCAATTATAATTTTATCAATGAAAATTCTTGCGACAGGTTAAACCTGCAGACAGATGACAAACACCGCCAGGTTGAAACCATTTTAAATCCGATTTCAGAACAGATGTCTGTTCTGAGAAGCTCTTTGATACCCGGTCTTCTTGAAACGATGAAAAAAAATATTGCTCAGCAGTCTGATTCATTGAAATTTTTTGAGATTGGTAAAATTTTTTATGCCACTGAAAAAGGATCTTTACCAGAAGAAAAAGAAACATTGTCAGGGCTGATGACGGGGAACCGGTCTGAACAGTCCTGGTATTCTAAAAAGTCAAAGATTGATTTTTTTGATTTAAAGGGAGTCGTTGAAGGATTATTCAGTGCATTGATGATCAAAGATACTGAGTTTGAAAAAATTCAAAATGACCGCTATCCATATTATAAAAACGGATATGCAGCCTTTGTTAAATCCGGGAATTCTGTGGTCGGTTCGCTTGGGAAAATTGATGACAGGGTATTGAAAAATTTTGGTTTAAAGCAGGATGCGTATGTTTTTAATTTCAGGCTGAGGGCTATCCTGGATAGAATGCCTGAGGCAGTTACAGCAGAACTCCTGCCAAAATTCCCTTCTATTTCAAGGGATATTACCATTATTGTTGATCATTCTGTAGCCGTAGGGTCTATTTTAAAGCAGATAGAATCGATTTCAAATAAAGAGTCATTGATTGAGTCTGTGTCTCTATTTGATTCATTTGAAGGCCAGCCCTTGCCGGAGGGCAAAAAATCCCTGTCTTTCAGGATTGTATACCGGTCGTCAAACAAGACACTGAAAGAAAAAAACATTAAAAAACTTCATGTGAATATTTCAGATTCGATTCTTGATGTTTTTGATGCGGATCTGCCTGCATAAATAGGAGCTTCTTGCAAATTTCTTTGGAGAAAATTTTTATCCGGGTATGAATGTTTCTTGATTTTTTTTAATTCCATCATCGTGAATTGTTTTACCAGGAAACAAAATAGGGGATAAAAGGTTCCATTCATTTCGATGACAGGTTTGACAGGCTAAAAGTAGTATTGACAAAGCGGATGGGCCTTGGTATATTGTGCCGCTAATGCGGGCATAACTCAGCTGGTAGAGTGCAAGCTTCCCAAGCTTGATGTCGCGAGTTCGAGCCTCGTTGCCCGCTCCATCTTTTAAAGAGAAGGATGGCAGATTTGTTCCATTTATTGGAGTTAAGATATGATCTGAACCGCTGAATTTTTTGGTGATGATTTTGTTAAAGTTGTACTAGGAACGGGCATCTGCCCGTTTTTGTATTTAAAGAAGATAAAAAAGAACGGCTGTTTTTAAAGGATCAGGGTGAAAAAAGATAACAGCATATTAATTAAAAAAATTGAAGATGTTGTTCAGCCATTATGTCAGGCAGAAAACTTTGAGCTTGTTCATTTGGAATATGTGAACAGCCATCGGGAAAATATTGTCAGGGTATTTTTGGATAGGCCAGGCGGAATTACTCTGGATGATTGCGTTTATGTCAGCCGGCAGTTGGGAGATTTGATAGATGTTTATATCGAAAATATGGACAGCTACAGGCTTGAGGTTTCTTCACCCGGTCCCAATCGCCCGTTGAAAAAGAAAGAGGATTTTTATCGATTCAAGGGTGAGAGAGTCAAAATTGAAATAAATGAATTAATAGAAAATCGAAAAAAGTTTACAGGAATTCTTGAGACAATTAACGATGATTCTGTTGTGATTGCTGTTGATGGTAAAAAAGTTGAAATATCAGATCATTTGATCAGCAAAGCAATACTTGCAGGTCAGTAACATGGAGAACGCTTAAAGAATGTTTATCACAGATATTAAAAGGGTTATAGATCAGGTAAGTCGCGAAAAGGGTATTGAACCGGAAGTTCTCATTAACACCCTTAAAGAAGCCATTATTTCTGCGGCAAGAAAAAAAATCGGACCCAGGGCTGATATCGAGGTCCACTATGATGAAAAAAGTGGTGAAGTAGAGGTTTTCCATTTTAAAGAGGTCGTAGAAGAAGTTGAGTACCATGACAGTGAGTTAACCCTTGAAGAAGGGTATGAGTATGATCCTGAATGTGAGATAGGGGACAGTTTAGGTATCAGAATTGATACAGAAGAGTTTGGGCGGATTGCAGCGCAGTCAGCCAAGCAGGTTATTATCCAAAAAATGCGCGAAGCGGAAAGAAATGCTGTGTATGAAAATTTTATTCATAAAAAGGGAAAAATCATTAACGGCATTGTTCAGCGGTTTGACAGGGGCAGCATTATCGTGAATTTGGGACAGGCTGAAGCTGTCTTAAGGCCAAGGGATCAGATGCCCAGAGAAAATTATAAGCGTGGAGATAGGATAAGAGCCTATGTCCTGGACGTTCTGGAAGAATCAAAAGGGGCACAGATTATTTTATCTAGAACGCATCCTGACTTCTTGATTGAGTTGTTTAAGACCGAGGTTCCTGAAGTTTCAGAAGGTATTGTTACCCTTCGGGGAGCAGCAAGGGTGCCTGGAATAAGGGCCAAAATTGCGGTGTCATCAATGGATTCAGATGTTGATCCTGTCGGCGCCTGTGTCGGTATGAAAGGAAACCGGGTCCAGAATATTGTCCAGGAACTTCGGGGTGAAAAAATTGATATTGTTCAATGGAACCCGGATATTGCCAGATTTGTATGCAATGCTTTATCGCCTGCTGAAATTGCAAGGGTTATTATTGATGAAGACAATCAGTCAATGGAAGTGATTGTAAATGATGAATATCTATCAATTGCAATTGGTAAAGGCGGGCAGAATGTTTCACTTGCCTGTGAGATAACAGGCTGGCATTTAGAAGTAACCAGTGAAGAAGAATACAGCCGTGAAGTTAAACAAGGCTATGACAGCTTGATGAAACTGACAGGTGTCGGTTTGTCAATGGCAGAAGCATTGTTTAAAGGCGGATATTCTTCTCTCCTGGACATATCAGAGGCTGAAATAGATGATCTTGTGTCCATAACTGAACTAGATGAATCAAAAATTGAAGAAATGGTTGAAGAAGCAAAAGTCCTTTTAGAGGAAGAATTAAACCAGGAAGATATGGACCCGGAAGAAGAAACTGATCAGGAAGAGCAGGACGATCAGGAAGAACAGGAAGACCAGGAAGAACAGGAAGACCAGGATAGCTAAAGAAGCTGTAAACAAACAGGCATCAGGCGAATAAAGAACAAATAAAAGTAAGGACGACTTGGGGGCAACGAATGGCGAAGGTCAGGGTATATGAGTTAGCTAAAGATCTGAATATGACGAATAGAGCGCTTCTTAATAAAATGAAAGAGTTGAAGATTGAAGTTAAAAGCCATATGAGTTCTTTGGAAGATAGTGCTGTTAGCGCAATCAAAAGAAGCCTTTTAGGTAAAAATAAACAGAGTATCGATGTAAAGATTAAACCCTCTGTTATCCGTAGGCGGAAAAAAAAGGTCGAAGAAATTATCATACCTGAAAGTGAAGGCAAAGAAGAAGCTGAAAAAAAGGTTGTTCTGAAAAAGAAGGCCCCTACTGAAGAAGAGCCGATTGCCCCGGGTGACGCAGCAGACAGGAAAGAGTCCAAAGACGTAAAAGTCAAAAAGACACCAGAGAAGAAAGAAGCTGCGCCTAAGACAGATAAGGCAAAGCCAAAAATTAAAAAAGCAACCCCAGCTAAAATTATTAAGCCGCCCGTTGAAGAAGAACCCAAAGAAAGCGCGCCTCAAAAAGATACTGAAGAGCTTAAAAAGGCAACAGAGAAACCAGAAAAGCCAAAGGCGGTAAAAAAAGAAGAAAAGCCTGAAACGAAAAAGGCAAAGAAACAAAAAGCGGCTGAGGAAAAAGAACCTGCTGCAGCGGAAAAAGAGAAAAAAGCAAAAAAGAAGAAGAAAAAGAAGAAATCAACACCAGCAAAAATTGTAAAAATTGCAGACCCGTCAGTACTTGAAAATTTGAAAAAATCAACACCCGGGGATGATAAGAAGCGGCCTTTAAAGAAAACAGACAATAGAAAAGATACGGAAGGCAAGCGGCCGTTTAAAAAGAAAACCAAACCTTCTTCTCCGGAAATCCCGGATATAAATATTCCTGAAATGGATATTCCGGTGCCGTCTGAAGAAAAAGGAAAACGAAGGAAAGATAAGAGAAGGGCTGATTTTGGACCTGATAAACCTCCGGCAGGGAAACGGAAACATCGCAAGAAAAAATCTGTTATTGAAGGGGATGCACTCTATAAAAGCAGTCGTGGTAGAAAGAAACGTGGTAAAAAGGATGTAAGGGCCAAAAAAGGCAATTTCCAGAAAACCCAGATCACAACACCTAAGGCAATTAAACGGCGGATTAAAATTGATGAAGCAATTGAGCTTGCGGAACTTGCAAAACGGATGGGAATCAAGGCCAATGAAATGATCGCCAAACTCATGACATTAGGTGTTATGGCAACTGTAAATCAGACCATTGATTTTGACACGGCAGCACTGGTTGCAACCGAGTTTGATTTTGAGGTTGAAAAAGCATCATTTGAAGAGGAAACACTACTGAGTTTCCAAACGGAAGAAGATGATGAAGATAAAATGATTGAAAGAGCACCTGTTGTTACCATTATGGGACATGTTGACCATGGAAAAACATCTCTTCTGGATGTGATCCGTGAATCAAAAATAACCAGTGGTGAGGCCGGCGGAATTACACAGCATATCGGAGCCTACAACGTTCAAACACCCAATGGCGGCAGGGTGACTTTCCTGGATACCCCCGGCCATGCTGCATTTACCGCTATGCGGTCCAGGGGCGCGCAGGTCACTGATATCGTTATTCTTGTTGTTGCAGCAGATGACGGGGTAATGCCCCAGACCATAGAAGCCATAAACCATTCAAAAGCAGCAAATGTGCCGGTTGTGGTTGCTGTTAACAAGATGGATAAGGACGGGGCTGATCCGGACAGGATTATGCGGGAGCTTTCTGAATTTGATCTTCTGGCAGAAGAGTGGGGTGGTGATGTTATTTTTGTAAAAGTGTCTGCAAAAACAGGAATGGGTATAGACGAGCTTCTGGAAATGGTCCTCCTGCAGTCGGAAGTTTTGGAGCTTAAAGCAAACCCGGACAGGAAAGCAACGGGTTATGTTGTTGAATCCCGTCTGGACAAGGGGCGCGGCGCTGTTGCAACGGTCCTTGTAAAACAAGGAACATTAAAAGATGGTGATCCCATCGTTTGCGGATTGCATTCCGGTAGAATACGGGCAATGATTGATGATTCCGGGGCCAGAATCGACAAAGCCGGCCCGAGTACACCAGCTGAAATTGTAGGGTTGAATGGTGTACCAGATGCCGGAGATGAATTTATTGCTGTCAGCACGGATAAAGATGCCAAACAGATATCTGGTCATAGGATGCAGAAACAACGGGCAAAGGAACTGGCAAAGAAGAGTCGTGCAAATCTTGAAAAGATGTTTGAAAACCTGGGATCTGCTGAAGTCAAAGAGCTTAAACTGATTGTAAAAGCTGATGTTCAGGGTTCCATTGAAGCATTGAACGATTCTTTAAAAGAGCTGGCCAAAGAAGAAGTGGAAATCAAAATTGTCCATTCTGGTGCCGGAACAATCAATGAATCAGATGTGGCACTTGCAGCAGTCTCTGATGCGATTATTGTGGGATTTAATGTCCGGCCAACGCCCCAGATCCGGAAAATGGCAAAAGATGAAAATGTGGATATGAGATTTTATGATATCATTTATGATGTCATTAATGATATAAAAGCTGCACTGGATGGTATGATGCCGTCTACTTTCCACGAGATTATCATTGGGCGTGCTGATGTCCGTGACACTTTTGTCGTCCCAAAAATGGGGACGATAGCAGGGTGTCATATTGTTGAAGGAAAAGTTGTTCGTGGAAAGAAAGTAAGATTGTTAAGAGATGGTGTTATAAAATGTGATACTGAATTGTCTTCATTGAGACGGTTTAAAGATGATGTAAAAGAAGTTGAGCAGGGGTATGAATGCGGTATCGGTCTTGAAAAGTATAATGATATTAAAGTCGGTGACGCAATTGAGTGTTATGAAGTTGAAGAAAGAAAGTACAAGGCTGATTAAGTAAAACATGAAACCCTATACAAGAGCTGAAAGAATCAGTGGTAAGATTCAGTATGCCATTACAGAGCTTTTAAGTAAAAAAATGCAGGATCCCAGGGTTGAAATGGCAACGATCAGTGGCGTGAAAGTGTCACCTGATCTTAGAGTCGCAGATGTGTATGTCACCGTATTCGGTGATAAAAAAAGAATCAAAGACGTTTTGGAGGGATTTAAAAAATCCAAAGGGTTCATTAAAAAGAGTATTGCGCCTAAATTGGGGCTGAAATATATGCCGGATTTAAGATTTGTACGAGACGATTCTTTTGATAAAGCTGCAAAAATGGATGCATTAATCAAGTCTGCGACACATCATAAACCATCAGACAAATAGTCATCTGACATAGATCAAATGAAAAGTGGTATATTAGCAATTGATAAGCCGGAAGGTATTTCGTCTGCGCGTGTGGTAGCCCTTGTGAAAAAAAAACTGGGTGCAAAAAAAGTAGGGCATACCGGCACGCTTGATCCATTTGCTACAGGACTGCTGCTTTGTGCCATTAACCAGGGGACACGAATTTCACGATTCTTTCTCGGCGGTCATAAGAAATATGCGGCCACGCTTTGCCTGGGCGTTGAAACGGATACATTTGACCTGACAGGAAACATGGTTTTTGAAGCCCGGAAAAATTGGGAAGACACCATTAAAAAAGAAGATATTCTAAATGTAATGGAATCTTTTATGGGCATTCAATATCAGGTTCCTCCTGTGTTCTCTGCATTAAAACATGAAGGCCAGCCCTTATACAAACTGGCGCGGCAGGGCAGGAAAATTCAAAAGCCGCCAAGGCAGATAGAGATTTTTGATATCACACTTGCTGATGTAAACCTGCCATATGTTGAAATCACTGTTCATTGTTCTTCTGGAACATATATCAGGAGCCTGGCCGTTGATATTGGGAAAAAACTTGGATGCGGGGCTCACCTGGTCAAGCTGAAAAGGACACAGTCCAGTGCATTTAAATTAGAACAGGCAATTCAACTGGATGAGATGGAAACCCTTGATCGAGACAGCCTCTACAAAAAAATAATACCCTTAACCCGATGTCTGGCCTTTATGCCGAAAGTTGGGGTTGATGCATCGATTGCACAGAGGATTAAATTTGGTCAGAAACTGAAAAAAGAAGACATGCCGTATTTTTCTGAAGATCCAGGTGTGTTTGTCAGGGTTGTTGATAAAAACGATGATCTTCTGGCAATCATTCAATTGAATGAAGACAGTCAAGAGTATAATTATACTTGCGTTTTTTTAAGTTAATTGATATTTATACCAGGTTAGATTTGTAAAGGTATGAAGTGCTGTTTTGTATTTCTTTTTCTGAATGGAATATCGGATGAGATATCATGGGAAAACAGTTCAATAAGGCATACCATATTTTATTTATTCCAAACAAAGGAGTTGTAACGTGGTTTTATTAGCAGAAAACAAAGAGGAGATGATTGAAAATTTCAAGCTCCACGAGTCTGATACTGGCTCACCAGAGGTGCAGGTTGCTATTCTGACTCACCGTATTACCTATCTTACAGAGCATCTTAAAGTTCACAAAAAAGACCATCATTCAAGACGGGGATTATTAATCCTGGTTGGCAGACGAAGAAGTCTTTTGGATTATGTCAAGAAAAAAGATGTGAACAGATACCGTTCTTTAATTGAAAGACTCGGACTTAGAAGATAGAATGACAAATGACCGGTTTTTGACACGTGACAGGTCAGAAACCGGTTTCTTATTTTTATTGTGGCGGCAGTTATCAGGAAATTTTTTAAATAAGTTCGCATGTTTGCTATTAAGTGGAAATTTAATGGCAAACATGCGGGTTTATTATTTTTAAAAAAGATCCTTTCACCTGCCGCCTTTCTTATTACAGGAGAAATTTATGGAAAAAAAATTTACAACAACCATTAATGGTAGAGAATTTTCTATCAGTAGTGGAGTGATGGCAAAACAGGCGCCAGGTGCAGTGGTCGTTCAATATGGAGAAACAGTTGTACTTGTTACAGCCGTCGCCGCTAAGGAGCCAAAGGCAGACATCAGCTTTTTACCTCTTTCAGTTGAATATCAGGAAAAAATATATTCAGCAGGAAGAATTCCAGGCAATTATTTCAGGCGGGAGATTGGCAGACCTTCGGAAAAAGAGACATTAACGGCCAGGTTAATTGACAGACCCATCCGCCCGCTTTTTGAAGATGAGTATAATTTTGAAACCCAGGTCATTTGTACTGTCCTGTCAATGGACAAAGTGAATGAGCCAGACACCCTGGCTATGGTGGGTGCATCTGCTGCATTGGAAATTTCTGATATTCCTTTTGACGGACCGATTGCAGGTATAAAAGTGGGTCGGATAGACGGGCAGTTTGTTGCAAATCCAACGATTGATCAAATGGAAGAAAGCGATATTGAACTGGTCGTGGCAGGCTCAAAAACAGGGGTTGTGATGGTTGAAGGTGGTGCGGATATTGTTTCAGAAAAAGAGATGCTGGATGCTATCTTTTTCGGACATGAAGCACTGCAGCCAATTATTGATCTTCAGGTTCAATTGAAAGAGGCCCTGGGAAAAGAAAAACGAGAATTCATACCCCCGGAAAAAGATGGAGAGCTGATCAAGAAGGTGATTGAACATGCAAAAGACAATATTCATAAAACTGTTCAGATCAAAACAAAAGTTGAACGCCAGAATGCGCTTGGTAAATTAAAAGAAGAGGTGGTTGACCATTTCATTGAAGCGTATCCTGAAGACACCAAAACCATCAAGGAGACATTTTCAAAGTGTGTTAAAACCGTGAGCCGTGACATTGTGTTAAAAGAAGATAAACGGATTGACGGCAGAGCGTTTGATGAAATCCGGCAAATTACCTGCCAGGTCGGGAACCTCCCCAGACCCCATGGTTCTGCTCTTTTCACACGAGGAGAAACTCAGGTTTTAGGTGTGTTGACGTTAGGATCCGGCATGGATGAGCAGAGAGTTGAAACCCTGTCAGGAAATGAAACCCGTTCTTTTATGCTGCATTATAATTTCCCAGCGTTTTCAGTCGGCGAAGTCAGGCGGCCCGGCGGTCCGAGCCGCAGGGATATAGGTCATGGAAACCTTGCGACGCGGGCACTTGAAAGAATTATTCCAAACAAAGAAGACTTTGAATATACCATCCGCTTGGTTGGTGAGGTGCTGGAATCAAATGGAAGCTCATCCATGGGAACAGTTTGTTCTGGTGCACTGGCGTTAATGGATGGCGGCGTGCCGATCAAGGCTCCGGTGTCAGGTATTGCCATGGGGCTTGTAAAAGATGAGACCAAAACGGTTGTGCTTTCAGATATCCTGGGCGATGAAGATCATTTTGGTGATATGGATTTTAAAGTGGCAGGAACCTCTGAAGGCATCACTGCGCTTCAGATGGATATCAAGATCAAAGAGCTGTCAAAGGATATCATGGAAACAGCTTTGAATCAGGCAAAAGGCGGTAGAATCCATATCTTGAATAAAATGCTTGAAACCCTTAAAAATGCAAGAGAAGAAGTATCTCCCCATGCACCGAAAATTGTCAGTATTCAAATTAAATCTGATAAAATCAGAGATATTATCGGCCCTGGCGGGAAAGTTATCCGGGCACTTCAGGCAGATACCAATACAGTGATTGAAGTTGATGATTCCGGTTTGGTCAAAATCGCAGCAGAAAATGAACAGGATTCTGCCCTTGCACTAAAAATGGTTAAAGATATTGCTCTTGATCCTGAAATTGGTGAAATCTATGAAGGAAAAGTAGTTAAGATTACTGATTTTGGTGCTTTTGTGAACATTAAACAGGGTACAGATGGGCTGGTTCATATTTCAGAACTTGCAAATTACAGGGTTAAAAAAGTGACGGATGTGATTAAAGAAGGAGAAATCATTCCAGTCAAAGTATTAGATGTTACCAGGGATGGAAAGATAAAGCTGAGTTATAAAGCAGTCAAAAACGATGAAAAATAGATCAATTAAAGTCTGTCCCCTTGCAAGCGGAAGCAGGGGGAACAGCCTTTTTGTCTCCTGCGGAACTCATAACTTTTTAA
Organism: uncultured Desulfobacula sp.; assembly: GCA_964343845.1. Taxonomy (GTDB): domain Bacteria; phylum Desulfobacterota; class Desulfobacteria; order Desulfobacterales; family Desulfobacteraceae; genus Desulfobacula. The sequence continues at coordinate 43,701 of CAYFKW010000009.1, forward strand.
TTGATGCAGGGCTCTCAGGCATTGAGATTGAACGGCGATTAGCTAAAGTAAATATTGATCCCGGAACGCTTTCGGCCATTCTTATTACCCATGAACATTCAGACCATATTAAAGGCGCCGGCATCCTGAGCCGGCGGTTTAACCTTCCCCTTTATATATCACAAAAGACGTTCCAGGCATCACAAGGCTTAGGAAAAATAAATGACCTGTACTTTTTTGAATGTGGCAGGCCCTTTAAAATTGATCAGGTTAAAATCAGTCCGTTTTCTATTTCTCATGATGCAGAGGATCCTGTAGGGTTGACCCTGGAATATAATGATTACAAAATGGGCATTGCGACTGATCTTGGTATTGTAACCGGTCTTGTTAAAGAACATTTAAAGAACAGTCATATCCTTTATATAGAATCTAATCATGATCCGGATATGTTGATCAACGGATCTTATCCCTGGCATTTGAAGCAGAGAATAAAGGGAAGGACAGGGCATCTGTCTAACATGGATGCGAAAATACTGATCTCTGAACTCAAGACAGATCAATTAAAACACGTTATTCTAGCCCATCTGAGTGAAGAAAATAATTGTCCTGAAAAAGCAAAGAAAGAAATACTGAAAGGGTTGAATTCTTCGAATATATCTTTACAGGTCGCTTCTCCGGACACACCAGGCAAAGTCATTAGCCTTTAAACTGAAAAATTAAGTCATTTCCTGTTTTTTCCCAATGCCTGTTTTACTGCAGTTGAAAGATCATTCATGCTGATGGGCTTCATTAAATATTGGGTTATGCCAGTTTGGCTAAAGGAATCTGAATCGATAAGCTCACTGTATCCAGAGCACAAAATTACAGGCATATCCGGCTTAACATCGAGAATTTTTTCAGCAAGCACGCTGCCCGTCATCTTTGGCATGATTGAATCTGTAATCACAAGGTCAAAATCATCTTTATTTTCCAAAAACAGCTGCAGCGCATGAATGCTGTCATTGCTTGTCGTTACTTGATATCCCATGTGCTGAAGGAGCTCTTCACCCAATTCGGTCTGGAAAGGTTCATCATCCACAAATAGGATTTTTTCATTATTTCCAAAATGGAGGGTCTCAGGGGTTGATTTGGATAAAACAGGTGCATCAAATATGGGCAGATAAATGGTAAAAGTACTGCCTTCTCTTATCTGAGATGATACCTTAATACTTCCCTTACAACTGGTAATAATCCCATGAACAACTGATAGTCCTAAACCAGTACCCTTGTCTGGGTCTTTGGTTGTGAAATAGGGATCAAATATTCTTTCAATTATTTCCGGCCGGATGCCGCTGCCTGTATCCTTGATCATTAATTCGATATATTGCCCTGGGGGCAGATCGGTGTTGGGAGAGAGGTTCTCTTTTGTTAAATGGATTTCTTTAAGTCCCACTGTCAAAGTTCCGCCATTTTCCTTCATCGCATGCCATGCGTTCGTACAAAGATTCATGATGACCTGGTGGATCTGGGTTTGATCAGCAAGAATAAAGGCATTACTGTTCAAGTCTTTTTTTATCTCAATAAATGATGGCAGAGATGCTCTGAGCAGGTTAAGTACTTCCACAACAACCAGATTTAATTTCAGCGGTTTTTTCTCAAATTCAGTTTGATGGCTGAAGGTTAGAATCTGACGAACCAGGTCTTTTGCCCGATCGGATGCATGGAGAATTTTTTCAAGCATTGATTTTAATTTAGCGTTTTCGCCTGTTTCCACAAGAGATAATTCCGAAAAACCAATAATCGCTGAGAGGATATTGTTAAAATCGTGAGCAATGCCGCCTGCCAGGGTTCCGATGGCTTCCATCTTCTGAGACTGACGCAGCTGCCTGGATACTTCTTCTCTCTCTTTTTCTACCTTTTTTCTTTCCTGAAGCTCGTTGGCTAACTTTCGGTTCGCTTCCTGCAAATCAATGGTTCGTTCTTTGACACTCTGTTCCAGTTCATCATGCATGTCTTTAAGTTCTTTGTCAGATCGTTTGAGCCTGTCATAGTTCAGTGCCAGGTCTCTTCCTTTTTGAATAATGGACTGTTTCTCATATGGATAACACCTGTCATGTGAAATGATTAATAATTTTCGACCCTGGATGTCGACAGCAGTTGCCTCAAACAGATATTCCTGTCCAGTCTCATCTCTTTCAATCCAAACACCTGAGTTATAGCTTCCCTGGTGATTCTTTGCCCAGAGGTTCTTTGCGGTTTGAATAAAATTTCCAAGAAATGTAAATGCATCTTCTTTATAGGCCTGTCCAGTTAAGATCTGACTTGACTGAGGTATTTGTTCAATCCATTTTGGCGGGGATCCAATCAAAATAAAATGGCCATTGTCATCCATCTCCAATACGGCTAAATTTAACGCCTGAAAAAGGCCGTCTAAAAGGCTCTCGCTGCTCCCCTGCGCATGGGGTGAACGAACGATACGGTTTTTTTGTGCCTCAATTAACAAGCTGAGTTCATTACATTTTTGCTGCGTTTCGGTTAAATATCTGTTTTTTTGTGTTGCATCCCAGATAATGAGACCGTAACCGATCCCAATTTTAAAAAGGAGTGCGTCAATGCAGGCGTTATTTGACATTTTTATACAGGAAAATTCCATTGAATCGCTTTTTAACGGCAATATTCCTTCCATGAATATTGCCACATCAGAGATGTCGTCGTTTTCACTTGGCTCTGTCATATTTAAGCCAGAAAGATTCCCGCCCCATTGAGTGATCCTGCCAAGTTTGTTTAGCACAAAAAAGGCAAGGTAATTATCTTTAAAGACATTAAAACATAATTTTTCTAAAAACGTTGTAAATGTTTTCTGCATGTTACCCGCCCAACATTTCTCTGGTCAATAAGTGAAATGTCTGTTCAACTTTTTCACCTGTTTTTGCACTCGTTTGAATAACTGAAATTCCTCTATTTTCGATATCTTTTATGGTTTGTGAATCTATTTCCCACAGATCCTGCAGATCATTTTTATTCAAGACAAGAACAAATGGAACTTTGCCTAAGGTTCTTTCTGATATGTCTTTTAAATTCAGCGCGGTTGCGAGTGTTGCTTTCCGGGTGCCGTCTGCGACGTATATTAATCCTGAAGATCCCTTTAAATAAGAAAACTGGACATGTTGAAATTCATCTTCGCCATGTAAATCCCAGATGATGAGGTCTATGGTTTTTTCATTCAAGGTCACTTGGGTTTTTTCAATTTTCACGCCGACAGTGGTATGGTACTTGTCTGAAAAGATGCTATGAACATATCTTTGTACAAGACTTGTTTTTCCAACGGCAAATGCACCCAGCATGCAGATCTTTTTTTTCATGGTTCAGTTACCTTTTGATGAGAACAGGTGAAATGGTTTAAAAGAGACAGCCCTGTTGTATTGTCGATCATTGACATTCTCCTCTTTTTTTAACGGGTGCTTATTCGCAACCCCCTGGACGATCATAAAATCAGGGGGTATGCCACGATCCGTTAAAGATTTGAATATGGTTTCAGCCCGGCTTCGGCTGAGTTTTAAATTTAATTTTTCCGGTCCAGAAGAGTCTGTATGCCCCTTTATAACAATACGAGAGGGCGTTTTCAATGTGTGCTGAATCTGCAGGATTGTCTGAATTGTAAGAAAGACCCGGTCTAGTTGCACTTCCTGGTTGTCGATTAAATCAATGCTGTTGTTTTTAAAATAAACTTTGGCTGTTAGAAGATCCTTAATGGCCATATCTAATTTTTCTTTATCACTGTTTTGAACTTGTTCCTGTTCAACCAGATCAATGCCGGGTATCGCAAGGGCTTTTGCCTGAAACGTTTCAATCCAGCTGTGAGGAGCTTTTCCTTGAGCAATGAGTGTCGTATTATTTAGTTTTAAAGATATGGTTTCCGGCGGTTTCAGAATATTCATTGCTCTGGTCATAACAAACTCAGGGTCAAGGCTGTAAAAGGGTTTCCAATGCGCAGATACTTTTATGCGGGCTGCCTCCTCCTTTTGAAACAGGTGCATGGGGTCGCTGGCCAGCGGGTCCCGCAGACCAAAAATGTGATAGACACCTTGTTTTTTCTGGGTTGAGAGAATGATTAATCCTTTATGGCTTTTAACCCTGTCTAAATAGCCTGACCATGCCAGGTGATCGTTGACCGAACTGATTCCCCACATCGTTAAAAGAGAAAGGGAACCGAGCAGCAAAAGCCAAGTGAGAAATGAAATTTTATTTTTCTTTTCTTTTTCCTGGAAATGCAGGCTGTCTTTCAATTGTTCGCGAAAAATGGAGAAAGGGTGTGTATCGCCATCGAAATCCTTTAAGGCATTCCCGGATTTCAGATGGATTTCTTCTATCAATTCTCGAAATTTGATCCGTAAATCCAGTGGCGGTGTGCCGCGTATGACTGCTGCAATTAATGCGTGCTCCCCATTTTCTATCCACACACTCCTGCTGGAACCGATTCTTAAGGTTTCAAGGTCATCTTCACTCTCGGTATGGAAAGAATCTTTTACAAACTCCTGGATAGCCGCCAGCATTCCTGATACTAAATCCGGGTCCTGTGTTATCGTATTTTCCGTTACGACATGCTCTAAAACAATACCTGTATCCCGGTGAATTAAAAAAATTTGTTCAACCTGGTACAAAAGTGTATGGAGCAGGACAACTTCGGCAAATTGTTTTCTTGTTTTAAATGCTTCAAACCGCCATTTTAACCCCTGGATAGAAAAACTGTGATTTAAAATCTGGTTAAGGGATTGAATCATTCCCATGATGGTCGAAGATATCGCTTTTCGAATTCCTGGCCCCAGTGCAGGGAAGATCGCATCTGCAATGGCTTTTGGATTTTTTTTAACAGATTCTTTTAAGGAGTCATCAATAACAGGCTGGATGACTCGTGATAGTTTTCTGTCACGCATTACAGAGAATGAAATGGCCTCTGGTAATGCTTTACTGATTTCCTCGGCTCTTAACATGGGATCGTTCAGACGGTTTTCTATCTGCTGGATTTGTTTTTTTTCAGGTTCCAGCATCAAATCCTTCAGGGCATCAAGCGTTTTGCTTTCACCAGTTTTTGAGCTCATATTAGGCGCCTTTGTCCAGTAAAAATATAATTACATATTAGCTTTCAAGATCCCTTTTTGCATCGTCCCCGGATAACCGCATCGCAATTTCAAGAAAGAAGCCGGATAAATCGGATCGGTTCACTTTTATATCATCCAGTTCTTCAGCGGTTTGTCTTAAATTATTTGACGCAAGATCATATTTTGACAGGATTTCTGCAGATAATTGTTTTGACTGCTCCAGAATTTGATCCCTGAGTTCAGTTGATTTTTTGGACAGGCTTTCTTCTTCATTCAATATTTTTTTATTTAAGGATTCTGCGGTTTCTTTCAGCTCTTTTTGAATGGTTTTATCTGAATCTACCCGCTCATTGGATTCATTTTTAATCCGATGATTGATATCCTTAATTTCTTGTTTGACATATTGTTCCAGCGCATCAATTCTTTTAATCAATTCTTCTTTAAGTTCTGCTGCTTCCGTGGTTAACTGGTTTTCCATCCGGGCAAACCGTTTATCATAATCTTTGGCCTGGTTCCCAAAAAGAATATCACGAATTTTATCCATATTCCCGGCATCCGCCATATCGCCTCCGGCACCTGGTATGGAATTTTTATTGGTAGGGTGGTCAGATTTTTTGGATTTTCGAGCGCTATTCATTGCCAATCTCCTTTCGAATCATCATGTTAGACGAATGTTAAAATTAAAATAAAGATTGAAGAATACAATTATTTTTAGTCAAATTAATGAGTTAAGTCAACCAAACTTTATAGTGATTATTAAAAGTATATTACGCCAAGAGCAAAGTTTTTTCAATACTATTATGTATGCTTGGTTTTAAGCGTCAGGGTGTGGTTATGTCAGATATCCCGGTACGCCGGAATATACCTGTACTGCACTTTGATCTGAAATTTATGTTGATTATTACTGTAATTGCCTGTCTAAAACAGACCGTATCGTCTGCGCCAGGAGATGACATTTTACCGGTTTTACAAGAATTTCATCAAAGCCTTGATCCACATCAGAATCAGCAAATCCTGAGCAGAGAACCACAGGCATATCAGGTTTGATTTCTTTTATCTTGTTTTTTAAGATATCTCCGGTCATCCTGGGCATTTTTTTATCTGTAACAACAAGATGAAATCTATCAGGGGCTTCCTTGAATGTTTGAAAAGCATCCATTGGATTATATTCGACTTCAACACAATATCCCAGTCGCTCTAGATAGCGTTTATTGATGTCCAGAAGGTTTTTTTCGTCATCTACATATAAAATTGTTTCGTTTCCTTTAGCGGAAATGGTTTTATCTAAAGATAAAGAAGGATCAGATGCCGCAGAGATCGGGAGATAAACAGAAAATTCACTTCCTTTTCCAGGTGTGCTTGAGACCAGGATTTCACCGTTATGGTCTTTAATGATTCCGTGAGCGATGGCAAGCCCCATACCGGTTCCCTTCCCTGTTTTTTTTGTGGTAAAATAGGGTTCGAAGACTTTTGAAATTTTATTTTTCTCAATCCCGTGGCCAGTATCTTCTATTCGCAGTACAAGGTAATTGTCCGGATCTAAAATCTTGCTCAGGTCATTTTCTGGTGTTATGATTTCTTTATTCAGGGTTACGATAATTTTCCCGTTCTGATTACCGATCGCATGCATTGCATTTGTGCACAAGTTCATTATAACTTGATGGATCTGGGCCTGGTCTGCGAAAATTCTATCGTCTTCAGTGTAAAACCGGCAGGAAAATTCAATGGTTGACGGAACACCGATCTTAAAAAAATTCGAACATTCCTTTAATATGGTTTTCAAGCTGCAGTGCTCTTTCTGTGCCCTGGTCTGCCGGCTGAATGTAAGGATTTGATGGATGATGCTTTTCGCGCGTTCACTTGCCATACAGATGTTTTCAAGGTTTTCGTAAAGTTCGTCTTTCTCTTTACGATCTAACAAAGACAACTCAGCATACCCCATGATCGCGCTCAGGATATTGTTAAAATCATGTGCCACACCGCCTGCAAGTGTTCCCATGGCCTCCATTTTTTGAGAATGAAGAAGTTGATCCACAAGCTGCTCATTTTCTTTTTCCATTTGAATCCGGTTTTGTATCTCAACTTTCAATTTGCTGCTGTTTGATTTTTCCCTGGTGAAAATTTCATCCAGCTTATCTAAAAGAATGGCAACGGAAATTGAAACAAGTGCATTTATGCAGATAAAATTTGCACCTAAGATTATCCATAGAGAGGCTGGATGTGGAAAGGTACTCATCCAGGAAAATTTTCTCAGGTAAACAAAGATGCTGAGCAGGCAGTAAAATAACGTATTCAGTCCTAATGAAAACAGAACAGGCTTTGTCCCCAGGAGCACACCGGTCATGACAGATGCCATGAAAAGCCATAAAAAACCTGCCCCCATAGGTCCGACTTCGATCAGCAGCCAGACTCCCAAAAGATAGAATATGGTAAGAAGGCCCGCAGCTTTCCAATGAAAAGACAGTTTTTTATTTAAAAATAGAAATCCAATGATGAAAAAAGCAGCCGTATCGATGAAGATAATGCTGTATAATTGAAACTTATAAGCAAAATATATGCTGGGTAAGTAAGCGATTAAGCCAAGTATCAAGGAACTTAACAATAAATAGAATAATAATTTTTCCCTGAAATAGGCAATCCCGTGGTCTGGGGAGCTATTGAGAGGTATCGTCAATGATTTGATTTTTTCAAGTAGTTTCATTTTTTCGTAAAAATATAAGTGATTCAGCCGTTACTGTAACAGATTAAGTGTAATTAATCTACAATAAATATAGACCCTTATACACAATCAAGGTGACAGACGGATCGTTGACTGGAATCATGACTTTTTTTCTGACAATGCTATATCAGCCATAACCGTGGTTTCTCGATCCGGTTTTTTTAACCGGTTGTAAGAAAGATAGCTGGGAGCTAAATTTTTTCTTTTTTGAGAAGATGGTAATACTCACCTTTTAAATTAACAAGGTCCTGGTGAGACCCTTTTTCTCTGATACTCCCGTTTCTTAAAAGGACAATGGTATGGCACTCTTTCACTGTAGACAATCTATGGGCGATGATGATGGACAACCGACCGTGCATTAGTTTTTTCATGGCATCATGAACTTTTTGTTCAGATTGAGAATCCATATAAGAAGTGGCTTCGTCAAAAATGATTAAATCCGGATTCACGGCAAAAGCACGGGCAATACAAACCAGCTGCTTTTCACCACTGGATAAGGGACGGCCGCCTTCTGTTATGATTGTCTCCAGCCCTTTGAATTTTTCAAAAAGGAAGTCGCAGTTTGCATTATACAGCGCTTTTTCAAGATCGCGATTATCCAATACTATGCCAGGCGGCGTAATATTTTCTTTAATCGTGCCTGAAAACAAAATCGAATCCTGCATGACAAGTGCGGTCTTTTTTCTGATATCCTTTATGTTAATGGCGTTCGAATTTGTCTGGTTTATAAAAATATCACCACTATCCTGTGTATAGAACCCTGTCAATAGATTGATAATAGAGCTTTTTCCTGAACCGGTCTGGCCGACGATCCCAATAGAGTTTCCTTCTGGTAGATGAAAACTGATATCTTTTAAAACGGCTTTATTTTTTTTATATGAAAAATTGACATGATCAAATGTGACACTTGAAATTCCGGCTACATGCTGTCTCTTTTTTGTTATCCGCTGTTTGGCTTTACGGGTGTTGAGTATACTGATAATTCTCTCACCTGAAGCCAGTGCACTCTGCAGCAGGTTAAATTTTTCAGACAGCTCTCTTAAAGGTCTGAAAAATAATTTCATGTAGGTTAAAAATGCCACAAGTTCCCCTAATGTCAATGATGCATCCAACACTTCAAAACTGCCTGCCCAAATAATAATTGCAATGCTTAAGACGCCTAAAAAGCTTATAAAAGGCATGAATATGGAGAATATTTTTATTTGAAAAAGAGTGGCAGTAAAATGTTCAAAATTCAGGCGTTTAAACCGTTGTATAAAATTATTGCGGCTGGATGTCGTCTGTATGATTTTAATGCCGGTAACGGCTTCGGAAAAGCTGTGGTTGATCTCCGCAATTTTTTGGCGGATGGTTCGAAAAGCATTCCTTGAAAATTTTGAAAACAGGATGATACAAATGATGATGATGGGCACCAGACCGGATAAACAGAATGCAAGCTTTGTGTTTATCGTGAACAGGATGACAAGTATTCCTGTCATCATGATAAGATCTTTAAAAATAAAAATGAGAATGCTTGTAAACATTTCGTTCATATTTTCAACATCGCCTGCAACCCGGGACACCATTCTTCCGCTTGAGTTTTTATCATAAAATGAGACAGGTAAATCAGTCATGTGTGAGAATAACGCACATCGCAGGTTTAATATGATTTTTTGCCCGGTGTATTCCATAAAAAGGGACTGAAAGAAATCAATTATAAATGATGATAAAATAAACAGGGCAAAAATCAGGCAGAAAAACTGGAAAGAATGAAGTTTATAACCAAAAAGAGCCGCACCCGGTACAGGACTCACGGGAACAATAAATCCATCAAATGCTTTTTGGGTTAAAATGGGCATGAGCAGTTCAAGGAAGGTGACCATAAAAACAAACAGCGTTGAAAAGCATAACATCCAGATATAGGGTTTGATATACGGCCACAGTGCCCTGATGACCTTCAGGTCTTCAAGTTTAATCTCTTTCTCTTCTGTCGGACGATCAGGCACCATATTCCTCCTCAAATTGTTGAACCAGGAAGGATTCTCTATAAAAAGGATCTGTCCGGACAAGATGGGTGTGAGTGCCGGCATGATCGATAGTGCCATTTTTTAAAATATAGATGGTATCACAGGATGCCAGTGCTGAAATCCTATGTGAGATGATGATCAGCGTCGCTTGAAGGTCCAGTTGATTTATCTGTTTTATTACCCTTGATGCCGTATGGGTATCCATCTGACTGATGGGATCATCTAAAATAATAATGGGCTTTTTTATCATCAGTGTCCGTGCAAGGGCAATTCTTTGTTTCTGGCCGCCAGACAGGGTAATTCCCCGTTCGCCCACAATGGTATCAAGGCCGTCAGGCATTTCCCGGATGGTATCCTTTAAACAGCAGGTGTTGATAATCAGGTTTAGTCTGCTTTCATCTATATCCTGTCCCATTAGAATATTTTCCCTGATCGTGCCTGAAAAAAGAAAAGATTCCTGGGGCATCAATGCAATATGGGACCTTAAATCATCAAGATCGATCCTGTTCACATCAATATTATCGATGGTCACTCGGCCTTTTTGTGCATTGTAAAGTCTTGGAATCATTTGCGTCAGGCTTGTTTTTCCGGAACCAGGCGGACCGCTGATACCAATAGAAGAACCTGACGGTATTGTTAAATTGATATTTGAGAGAACAGGTGCATGGCCGTCATAGGTGAAGCTTACATCCCTGAATTCAATATCCCCTTTTATTTTTTTTAACTCAACTGGGTGATCCGGTGGCCTGACTTTGGCTTTGGAGTCTAAGAGGGCATTAATTCGTTTTAAGGATGCCATACCCCTCTGGAAGAGATTTGTCATCCATCCAATGGCGATTACCGGCCATGCAAGGATCCCTAAATACTGGATAAAAGCGACAAGCTCACCTGGACTCAATGTTTTCTGCAGGACGAGGAAACCACCATAAAATATAACGATAATAGTGGACAGATTGAAGAAAAATCCCAAAAGAGGTTTTAATAAAGCAGTGACAAAAGCTCGTTTCAGGTTTTTCTTGAAATAATCAGTTGAGGCGGTTTCAACCTTTTCACCAATAAAGTTTTCAAAGTTGAATACTTTGATAATCCGGATACCGAAAAAGCTTTCTCTTACAAGTTCAGTAAGTTGGGAATACGATTCCTGGGCTGTTTTATGAAAGATATGCATTTTTCGGCCGAGTGTTCTGGTTGCAGCCACCAAAAATGGCATGGGTATCATGGCGAGTGCCGTGAGCTTTGGATGGGTCCAAAGCATTATGGCAAGCGTTGTCCCTCCAAGTAAAATGGTATCCACAAGCACGATCAGCCCAAAACCAAATGCCATTCTGATGTGGTTGATGTCACTGACGGCATGGGCCATGATATCCCCTGTTTTAACCCTGTCAAAATAGGCCATATCAAGATGGAGGATGTGCTTGAAAAGATCATCTCTTATTCCTTTTTCAACGTGTCGTGCACTGCCCATTAAAAGATTTCGCCAGCCATACCTTAATGCTGCCATAACAAGGCCTAAAAAGATAATAAACAGGCATTGATTAAGCAGATTTTCCCGGTTAAAAGAATCAAAATTCAACGTATCAATCGCCTGTTTGACGATCTGGGGAATGACCAATTGGGTCGCATCAACAATAATCATGCATAAAATACCCAGGATAATTTTATACAGATTTTTCTTGATATATGGATATATGAGTTTCAAAATCGTCTGCTTAAGTTAAGTTTTTAATACGGTTTAAAATAGACATTGTTTTCTTATTTGCAAATTATAAATCTATTTTCATATACCCGACTTGAAACGGAAGGTGATCAAATTTTTTTGTATCTACATAGATGAATCCAATGGTTCTGTACCATTCTTTCAAATTGTCCTGTTCGGAAATGATGCCGATACGGATGGTTTTCACTCCCATCTGTTTTGCTGAAGCAAATATATGATCAATTAACTGCCTGCCCAATCCATTGTGGCGATACTCAGGTAAAACAGCCAATCGTTCAAGATAGGCTGTTTTATTTTCAATTGTTTCCAATCCTGCGCAGCCTGCAGGCAAACCATCTTTATACAGAATATAGTACAGGACCCCGCGGTTAAAATCTCTTTCTACCCAATTTTTTGTGCAGTTCGAAGGGTGCTTGGGACAATTTCCCGGCGTCAGGTTAAAGGTCTGCGCCACATCCAGATAAGACGCACTGATCAAATCAGATAAAAGCCGGGCATCTGCCGGTCCTGCTTTTTGGATCCTGCCGGCATACTGTCTTAGTGTTTTTTCAAATAAGACCTTTTCATCACCCGGTCTGTTATAATCAAGGTGAATAAATATACCGTCAGTTTTGTTTTCAGACGGCAGAATCTGAAATCCTAATTTGGTATGAAATGCGATAGAGTTTTTGTTCACTGGCGCTGTGCAGGATTGAATGATGTGTCTGCCTTTTTTTTTACACGTTTCAAAAAACAGGTGATATAGTTTTTTTCCCAGCCCCTTGCGTTGAAAATCAGGATGAATACCTGCAAAATGAATATAGCCGACAGTTTCATGGTCTGGTGAGAAAAACCCGATCAGGAAACCAACCAGTTCCCCATTTTTTTCAGCAATAAATGATGTCGATGTAAAGTGAATTAAAAAAAGCCGGGGCACGCTCTGCCTCAAGTCTCTTCCACCCCACCAGTCTTTCATGACAGAGATAATTTTAAGATGATCAGCTTCTGTTGGATGTCGAATGTCCATGGTATTACTCCTGAGTACCTGTGTTACTAAATTTTGATATATAAAAAAATATTTTTTAGATTTAAAAATGTTCTTATGATAAATCAGGTGTTAATCTTAATGAAAGTAAAGATTTTTTGTCAATATAGTTGAGCATCTTTAATTTTTTAGTTTAAGAATAGGTGTATGTAAAGAAAGGCGGTGGCGATGGCAATATTTCTAGTACAACACGGCATCAGTTTATCAAAAGACCAGGATCCTGAAAAAGGGCTTTCAGAAAAAGGGTTTGACGATACCCAAAAAATTGCCCAGGTGGCAGATACTTATGCCATTCCAGTGAGGAAGATTCTCCACAGCGGAAAGAAGCGGGCGGAGCAGACAGCTCATATCTTTAATGAAAAACTGGGTCTTAAAAATCCCATTGAAAGGATTGACGGCATAAATCCTCTTGATAATGTCAAAGCATTTGGTGACCGTATGGATCCTGCTTTAAATGTAATGGTTGTAGGACATCTTCCATTTATGCAGCGACTGGTATCGTATTTAACAACAGGTTCTGAAGCCTTGAAAGTATATCAGTTTCAAAATTCCGGCATTGTAAGCCTTGATAACGAAGATGGCAACTGGTTTATTAAGTGGACGCTGAATCCAGATATTTCATAATCAATCTTGAAGATAATTGTTCCTGTCATACGATTTTATATTTTGTGAGGTCTGGTTCAGGCAAAACATATGGTTGTTAAATGATTTTCCCTTGACTTTGAGGGTGAAGTCTATCAAAATTTGAAGTGCACAAATCGATATTCTATTCATTTTATCAAGGCACAGACAGATGGGTGATTTAACTGTCGAAAATATTAAAAAGCCAAGCATACTCATTGTTGATGATGAGCAAACCATCAGAAGCTTATTCAAAAAAACCATGACAAATGCGGGATACAACTGCACTGCAAAAGAGAACGCTGACCAGGCATTGAAGTTTCTGGCCGCCACTGATGTCGATGTTATGATTACAGATATCAACATGCCGGGGATGAGCGGGATAGAGCTTGCCCAGATAGTACTGGGGACCTATTCATCAGATGTGATTGTTATGACAGGCAAAGTTGAAAGCTATCAATATGATGAAATGATAAATCTTGGTGCCAGTGATTTTGTTGAAAAACCATTCTCCATGCAGGAACTCGTCCTGAGGGTAAATCGGGTCTTAAAAGAACGGCGATTAAAAAAGGAAGCCAAAGAAAGCCATGAAGAATTGCGGCAGGCGTATATAGATTCTATTCATCGGCTTGTGATGGCTTCGGAATTCAAGGATGAGGATACGGGTGATCACATCGTAAGAATAGGTGAGTACAGCCGGTTGATGGCAGAAAAACTGGGGTTGCCGTCAAAAAAAATAGAGATCATTTATTATGCAGCCCCAATGCATGATGTTGGTAAAATAGGCATTCCTGACAGGATTATGTTAAAACCCGGAAAATTAACACATGAAGAGTTTGAAATAATGAAAACGCATACCACCATTGGTGCAAAGCTATTGTCCAGATCAAAATCGGGCATATTAAAAATGGCACAGGAAATCGCACTGTTTCACCATGAAAAATATAATGGCCAGGGATATCCGAACAAAGTGTCTGGTGAAGATATACCCGTTTCAGGAAGAATTGTGGCCCTTGCAGATACATTTGATGCACTCACGTCAAAGCGGCCGTACAAGGATCCTTATCCACCGGAGATGGCATTTGATATTATCCGGAATGAAAAAGGAAAACATTTTGATCCTCATATAACAGATCTGTTTATGGAGAATTTTGAAGCGTTTTTAAAGATTCGAGAGACAATTGGAGATTTTGAAACCGTTGATTTAATGAATTTCATGTTGAGTGAACGAGATAAAGAAGCCATTCAAACTTGAAAATCCGCCAACCGCTGCTTGATGAAACCTGCTGCTGTCTACTGTCAGGGTATTAACACGCTATATATAATCAACTTCTTTGAAAGCCCTGGCGAGTTTATCCCTGTTAAGCGGTTTTACAATATAGGCTTCACTACCTGCTTTTAACACGTCTTTGATGGTGTCTTTTGAATCATCTGCTGACATCATGATAATTTTAGATATATCAGATGTTGGAATGTCCCTGGACTTTTCCCATTGCCTGATTTTCTGAAGAACTTGTTTCCCGTCAAGATCCGGCATATCTATATCCAGGAAAATCAAATTATAAGCATCGTTATCTTTATGAGCCCTTACAACGGCATTTAATGCTTCAAGACCATTGACTGCGATATCGCATTCACCATACTGCGATAAGATTTTCTGCCCCTTTTTCCTTGATACGAATTCATCATCAACAATTAAAAATTTCATAAATAAATTTTTAACAGCATATCGGACAATAAAATTTTTTAATTTTTCACAGGATTTATAAAGATTTTCAAATTCTTTTTCGACCTTGGTTTTCTTTTTGCTTTCATATGCACGGTCAAGGGAGAAAGCAGCATCCATAATCATTTTGCATGAAAGATTTTTTACAGAATCCCTAAAGGTTAATAAAGCATCTTTAACCTTTTCCCTGTTGTTTTTATCAATCCCCTGTCTTATGGCATTTAGCATGGCACTGTGATTTTCATAAAAATCATCAAAACACGCTTTAACCAGGTTTTTATCGCCATTCATTGTCTTGAACAATTCATCAAGATCAATAATGTCGCCTTTGAAGGCAGGTATCTCTTTTTCCTTCTTTCCAGCATCTGTCATGGCTTTTTTGAAAGCCTTTTCATTGGCTTTGGCTTTTTGTGAACTGTTAACGATTGCATCTTCCAGCGCTTTTCGTTTAATTGGTTTTGTAATATAATCATCCATACCGGAATTGATGAACCGTTCTCTATCCCCTTTCATGGCATTCGCTGTTAAGGCGATGATGGGAATATGCGTCGAACCGCCTTGTTTCTCCTCAAATTTCCGAATCGCCTGTGTGGCTTCGAGACCATCCATTACCGGCATTTGACCATCCATCAGAATTAAATGAAATTTCTTTTTCTGGTATAACTCAAATGCTTCTTTCCCATTTTGCGCAATGGTTATGGTGTGCCCTAATTTTTTAAGCATTGTAATGGCTACCTTCTGGTTCATCTTGTTGTCTTCAGCGAGCAGAATTTTCAGGCTGCTTGGTATATCAGAGGCTTTTGCCTTGGGTTCTTCAATTCCAAATCGTGTTTCAACCCCTTTCTTTTCTGATTGAATCCCATATATTTCTTTCAAACAATCAAGCACGTGGCCTCGATAGACTGGTTTGGCAATCTGCGCGGAAAATCCCAGTTTTGTTAATGTGGTTTTGTCCAGCCTTTTTCCGGTATAGGTCATTAAAATCAACGCAACATCTTTATTTTTTATTTCCGGATGTTTCTTAAGCTCCTGCGCGAATTTTATCCCGTCATCCAGTTCAGGCATTTCCATATCAATAAAGATGACATCAAATGCCTTGCTCATTTGTGAGTCCATAATTTTTTCCAGCGCCATGGTCGTGTTCTGTGCGCTTTGTGCCTCACAACCAAAAGAAGAAAGATGCAATGCCATAGATTTCCTGCAGGAATCAGTGTCGTCAATCACCAGGCATTTTAAAGCCTTGATCTTTGGAGGAATTTCAGGGGTTTTGGCTTTAATTCCTGACTGTTTTTCAAAATTTGCAGTAAACCAGAAAGTGGATCCTTCTCCTTCAGTGCTCTCAACGCCTATTTCA
This sequence comes from uncultured Desulfobacula sp., assembly GCA_964343845.1. Lineage (GTDB taxonomy): Bacteria > Desulfobacterota > Desulfobacteria > Desulfobacterales > Desulfobacteraceae > Desulfobacula. The sequence continues at coordinate 59,925 of CAYFKW010000009.1, forward strand.
CCGCCCATTAATTCTGAGAGCTGTTTGGAGATGGTTAACCCTAAACCGGTTCCGCCATATTTCCGGGTGGTGGATGCATCGACCTGTGAGAACGATTTAAAAAGACGGCCGATTTTTTCTTCTGAGATGCCGATACCTGTATCAATGACTTCAAATCGAAGTGTTACAATATTCTTTTTTTTACTTACAAATGAGACCCTTAATAAGACTTCTCCCCTTTCTACGAATTTGATGGCATTCCCGGAAAGGTTGATGATGATCTGGCGCAGCCGGGTGGGATCGCCTTTAAGAAAATCAGGCACATTTTCTTCAATCAGACAGATATATTCAATATTTTTTTCCTGGGCCTTTGTCGCCATTATCTGGCTGATATCATGAAGCGTCTTTCCAAGGTCAATATCAATAACTTCAAGCTCCATTTTACCGGCTTCAATTTTGGAAAAATCCAGGATATCATTGATAATGTTTAAAAGCGAATCCGCACTTTGCCGAATAGACTCTGCATAATCTGTCTGTTCTTTTCCCAGCCTGGTTTCAAGAAGCAGGTCTGCCATTCCAAGAACACCATTCATCGGGGTACGGATTTCATGGCTCATGTTTGCCAGGAAGGCACTTTTTGCAATATTGGCTGCCTCTGCTTCCTCTTTTGCCTGTTTTAAATAGATGGTTTGTTCATCGATTTGATTTTGAAGATATTTTTTTGAGACCTGGCTTTGAAGGTGAACCGATATTCTGGCAATCAACAATTCACGAATAAACGGTTTGGCAATAAAATCACTGGCGCCGGCCTTGAATATCATCGTTTCTGTTTTCTGGTTGGCCTGAGATGTTAAAAATATAACGGGGATGGATCTTAATTTTTTATCTGCTTTTATTTTAATGCACAGTTTTTCGCCGTCTATAATGGGCATGTTCAGGTCAGTGAGCACAAGGTCGATGTCTGGATTTGCTTTTTTCTCCAGGAAATCAAGTGCTGATTTTCCATCATCTGCAGTATGAACATTAAACCCTTCTTCAACAAGTGCTTTTCGAACGGTCGACCTGATAAATTCTGAGTCATCCACCACAAGGATGTTTGGCTGATGTATGTCGTTCAAGGCAGCGCCCTTTAAAATTAGTAAAAAGACAAAAAGTGTTTGAAATGATGAAATTAATAAATATTCCAGTATGTAAGAATAGTAGCAGATAAATTATCGCCGGTCAACGGCTGTGTTGGGAGTGTGTTGGGAGTAATTGAAATTTAAATTTTGCTTATTGTATTGAAGCCCGGTGAGATTTCGTGTATTTTCACCGCATGAATTTCAGTATAAAACAAACAATTTTATTTTAAACATGACACTTGAATTTAAAAGAACACCTGAACAGGAAATAAGCAACAGGATTGCTGCCCTTAAAAGAGAGATGAAAACTTGTAACATTGAATCTGTTTTCTTAACCCATAAACCAGATATTTTTTACTTTTCCGGAACAGCCCAGGATTGTTACCTATACGTCCATATAGATTATGACCCTGTCCTTTTTGTTAAAAGATATTTTCCAAGAGCTGAAATCGAGAGCCCGCTTAACCAGATCCTTCACATTTCATCTGTAAAAAAAATTCCTGAAACAATTCAGGATTTGCAAAAAAATCTGCCAGAGGTTATGGGACTTGCCTTTGATGTGGTCCCGGTAAGAGACTATTTTTTTTATCAGGAACTGTTTCATTCGACCCGGTTTTCTGATGCTGCCTTGGCCATTAATGCCTGTAGACAGATTAAATCTTCTTATGAAATCAGCCAAATGAAGAAAGCTGCTGAATTATCTAGAAAAACGTTCAGCTATATTCAGCAGCATATTAGACCCGGTATATCTGAAATGGAATTTTGCGGCATGTATGAAACGTTTGCCCGTAAGTTCGGTCATTCAGGCCTTCTTTTAAACCGGTACTACCGATCTGAAGGATATGTTTTTCACCTGTTAAGCGGGAAAAGCGGTGGTGTCCCTGGCGCAGTTGATACCCCCTGTTGTGGGGTTGGCACATCACCTGCGCATCCATTTGGGGCCAGCACAAAAATGATACAAAAAAATGAACCCATTCTGATTGATTTCGGAACCATTTTAGATGGATACCATATTGATGAAACCCGCATGTTTGTTATAGGGAGTATGCCTAAAAAAGCAATGGAAGCGTCAAAAGCGTCTATTGAAATTTTATATTATTTATACTCCATCATGAAACCAGGTGTTCGAATGGGTGACGTTTTTGAAGCATCCCTCCTGTACGCTGAGAAATTAGGATATAAAGATCAGTTTCTAGGACCCAGGGGAATAAAATGTGTTTTTATCGGTCATTGCATTGGTATAGAGCTTGTGGAAAACCCAATCCTGTCTATAGGAAATGAAAATATTCTTGAGCCGGGCATGGTGTTTGCCGTAGAACCAAAGTTTAATTTTAAACATCAGTTTGCTGCCGGAGTTGAAAGCGTTATTCACATCACACAAAATGGTGCACAGTTTCTGAGCACAACCCCACATGAGATTTTTGTTTGTACCTGATTATAACGATTGTCATAAAGTTTTTCGTTTTGTGAAGAGTGCATAGATCACAGACAGTTGAAAGGGAGTGTGGTTGGCGTGGCGTCAAAACAGCATTTTTGCAGGAAGCCTGAAAATGCTGTTTTCCGCTTTTTAACGAACACGACGTTCGTTAAAATTTAATGACAAGTGCACCCCTTTCAACTGTCGAATGTATCTGAAAATATTTCTGGCAAATTCTATAAATGAATTAGTGAAGAGAAATGTTTAGCTTCTTTAATTTCCGATAAAGAATTGTTCGATGAATGCCCAGAACATCTGCTGCTTTTGTTTTATTGTTGCCTGATTCAAGAAGGGCTTGTTTGATTGCATACCGTTCTGCTTTTTTTAAATAGTCATTCAACATGGCACCTTTATCCCTGATGGGGATGGTTTCCGAGTAATGAAAATATTCTGGAAGATCTGAAATATCTATGGAACGGGTTCCAGTGGTAACAAGAATTCTTTCTATTGTATGGAGCAGCTCTCTGCCATTTCCAGGCCAATTATAATTTAAAAGTGCTTTTTCGGCTTCTGAAAGTATTCTAATCCCTTTCCCGGCAGGTCCTTTTATTGTTTTTTCTATAAAATGGTAAGCCATGGGTAATATGTCTTCCATGCGTTCTCTCAACGGTTTGATCTGAATAGGGACAACGTTTAGTCTAAAATAAAGGTCACGCCTGAATAACCCACTTTTCATAAGGCTTTCCATGTCCTGATTTGTGGCGGCGATTACCCTGAAATCAGAAGGAGTGACAGTGTGACTGCCAATCCGTTCCACTTCCTTCATTTCAAGAACCCTTAAAATTTTGGGCTGCATTTCCAAGGGCATATCACCAATTTCATCCAAAAAAATTGTTCCCATATTTGCCAATTCAAATTTACCGGGTTTCCCTTTTTTATCTGCACCTGTAAATGAACCTTTCGCATAACCGAAAAGTTCAGATTCAAGAAGGTCTTTTGGGATGGCTGCACAATTGACCTGGACAAATGGAAACGTTTTTCTCGCACTGGCCTGATGAATAGACTGTGCAAATAATTCTTTACCTGTTCCAGATTCACCTGTTATCAATACTGGGAGGTCATTGGTCGCTGCCTGAATTGCTTCATCTCTTGCAAGTTTCATGGCCGGGCTTTTTCCAATGATGCTGTCAAAATCATACATTGTTCTATGGATGGAACCCAGCTCTTCCTGGAAATTTTTAAGTTTTGATTCAAGAAAGGAACATTTTTCAGACAATTTTACAGCGGTTGTGGCACTGTCAAAAAGAATAAGTCCCAAAACAGCAATTACTTTTCCCTCCTTTTTGATGGGGATTCTATGAACCAGATATCCCACACCTTTGTGCCGGTGAGGATAGTTTATTTCTGTCTGTCCGGTTTTTGCAACAACGTGAAGTCTTGAATTTTCAACCACATCAGTGGCATATTTACCAATAATATAATCACGTTCAGTATTCAGGAACTGGGCATAGGTTTCATTGCTATAAATGACATAACCATTTGCATCTGAGACAACGACGCCGATTTGCATAACGTCAAGAATGGATTTGAAAAAATCTTTTTCCTCTAAAATATGCATGGCTGCAGCCTGATGGCCCATGATGCCCCCTTTGGTAAGCTGTATCGTTTTTGATACAGTTTAATACGGGGGGCTGATTTTTGCAATTTACAAGTATAAATTTTTTTATCCCGGGGCATCATGGGCAGCAATTTTTACTTTATCCGTTTCATTGTTGTAACACAATTGGTTGCTCCTGAACCACCAACGTTAAAAACAACACCTATTTCGGGTGCCTTGTTGGCAGGGGTCATACCGATGGGCTCACCAACGAGCTGTTTGTAGGCAAGCGCATGCATTGAAGCACCTGTCGCACCAACAGGATGCCCCTTGGCTTTCAACCCACCGGACAGATTGACAGGGCATGGGTCATCCGGCCCGAATCTGCCGTCCATGTAATCAAACCCTGCCTGACCATCTTTTGAAAGCTTCAGCGCTTCTGTCGTCAGCAGCTGATTAATGGAAAAGCAGTCATGTACTTCAGCAAAATCTACGTCATCAATGGTAATGCCTGCTTCATTAAAAGACCGTTCCACTGCAACCTTTCCGGCACTGAGTTCATGGAGGTTATCTCTTTTTTTCTCAGATAACCGGTCACTTGCCATACCAATCCCGGTAATTTCAACTGCACGGGAGTTGGAGTGAATAACGTCTGAACTTGGTGCAAGTACAAGGGCTGCAGCACCATCTGAAACAAGAGAACAATCATGGAGCCGCAAAGGATAGGTGATCATAGGGTTACTGCCTTTACCTGAATCCGGAAGACTTAAGATAGCATCGGGGTTGTCAAGGCCCAGACGATGGGGAGGGGCTCCTTTGCTGAAATGCGCCAAAGGGTTTTCAAACCCGTTCCTGTAGGATAGTGCTGAAACATGGGCAAACATTTTTCTTATCTGTTCAATGGAATAGTTGTAATGTGTCATATAGCCTTTGGCCAATTCGGCAAACAATCCTGGAAACGTCATACCCAGGGCACCTTCATCCGGCCAGTATGATGAACATGCAAGGACATGGGTTACATCAGGTGTTGTCAACAGGTTCATTTTTTCAACCCCAATAACCAGGACCCTGTTAAACCGGCCGGATTCAATTGCAAATACTGCATTGTACAGCGCAACAGAGGACGATGCACAAGCACCTTCTGTGCGGGTCGTCGGCACAAACATTAAATCGTCCGGGGCGACCTCAAGACCTAATGGAGCGACATGCTCCTGGTTGATAAATTTTGAAGGGGAGCATGACCCGATCCATATGCCGTCTATATCTTTGGGTGATAGTCCTGCATCTTCAATAGCCCCTCTGCCAGCCTCTTCTAAAAGGTCATAAAATGATTTTGTATCATTGATCTCTCCGGTATCCTTGTTTTTTTCAACAAAGGCACCGAATTTTGTGTTGTATGCTCCAATTACGGATGTTTTACTCATGATTATTTTTCCTGTTGTGCTAAAGGTTTATTTTTCGTTACCATAGCCGGGTGATGCAATTTTTCAGTTTTTTAGCCTTTTGAATCCAGCCTCAGGCCGCCATGAATAAAAAACACATCCCCGGTAAGGGCCTGGTTTCGAAACAGCTCCCCAGCCAGGGATGCAATTTCTTCAGGATCTATCAACCGGTTAATCGGCACTTTTTTTAAAATATAATCCAGTGCATGTTGATTCATCCCTTCTAGAATGGGTGTTTTTACATATCCCGGTGCAATAGCCACACATCGGATCTGGTCTGCCATTTTCCTTCTGAAAAGCTCAGCTGTAATAACTTTGGGCATAACAGAGACAGCAGCCTTTGTCGAAGAATAGTTTATCTGACCTGCGGTTCCAAGAGATCCGGTTGAGGAAATCAAGCAGATCAAACCCTGGCAGTGATGGTTTATCATTTGTTCCATGCATTCCCTGACCGTTAAAAATACACCTGTTAAATTGATATTAATAACAGACGTAAATTGATCCAGATTCATTTTACTTTTTACCTGGCCTGTTTTTTTATCGATGTTGACCATTAGTCCGTCTTTAATGATTCCCGCACAAGGGGCAACCAGATTAATCGCACCAAATGTATCAATGGCGTGCCTGGCAAGAGCAGCACATTCTTCTTCCCGGGTTACATCGCATCTGAATGTTGTGACATTCATTTCTAATTTCCGGGTGGCCGCGGCAAGACTTTTTTCATCAACATCCGCCAGAACCGCTTTTCCACCTTTCTGTATCCAATATTCTGCAAGGCTGTACCCAATACCACTTGCACCACCAGTAATGACAGCAACAGAATCTTTAATTTCAAGCATGTTGTTCTCCTGATTTAAAACCTACGATTTCCGGCATAAAGTATTTTGGGTTCATTTGTTTTAGATTTTCATTGATTAGGGGTGTGAATTCCATATGAGCCAGGATATCTGATTCAAGATCAACCCCAGGGGCGATTTCAATCAGTTCAATACCATTGGGGACAAGTCTGAAAACAGCTCTTTCTGTGATATAAATGACGTCCTGTTGTTTTTGGGCACCTAACTCACCACTGAAAGTAACCTGTTCAACCGATTTAATAAATTTTTTTGTTTTTCCTTCTTGTTCAATTATGAGGATGCCGTCATCAATTTTTGTTTTCAGGCCATTTGTGGTAAATGAACCCATAAAAACAACCTTTTGAGAATTTTGGGAAATATTGATAAACCCCCCGCACCCAGGGAATTTTTTCCCAAACCGGCTTACATTGTTGTTTCCTTTTTCATCGATTTGGGCCATACCCAGGAATGTAATATCCAAACCGCCGCCATCATAAAAATCAAACATCTGCGGTTCTTCGATCAGGCACTCCATATTCACTGTTGCACCAAAACTCAGCCCGCCAACAGGCATTCCACCAATAGGACCGGGCTCAACCGTAAAAGTAATATAGTCTAGTATCCCTTCTTCTGACGCCACTCGGGGTACGGCCTCTGGATATCCAATACCCAGGTTTCCTATCGCTCCTTTATTAATCTCCTGTGCCGCCCGCCGGCCAATCACTTTGGTCGTATCCAGTTCAAGCGGTTCAAGCTGGCATACCGGAACTCTGAGCCGGCCGGCGTATGCAGGGCTGTACTGTTCTCCAAAAGTCTGCATGTGGTATTCCTGTGGTGCAAGTACAATGTGATCCACAAGGATTCCTGGAATCACTACCTGGCGGGCAGGAATGTTACCAAATTCAGCGATTCGTTCGACCTGGACAATGACAATTCCGCCTGAATTTTTTACTGCCATGGCAGCGGCAAGGTTTTCCAGAATCAGGCATTCCTTTTCATAGGAAATGTTTCCTTTTGTGTCAGCCGTCGTACCCCTGATGATGGCAACATCTATGGGAAAAGGTTTATATCGAAGATACTCTTCATTATCAATTGTAATCAATTCTACAAGGTCTTCTGTCGTAATAGAATTGACTTTCCCCCCTTCCATCCGCGGGTCTACAAAAGTTTTTAATCCTACTTTTGAAATGGATCCAGGCCTGTTTGCCGCGATATCCCGAATCAAATGTGAGATCGCACCCTGCGGGAAATTATAAGCTTCTATTTTATTATTCAGCGCCATCTCTCCAAGTTTTGGGGCCAGTCCGGTGTGGCCGCCAATCAACCTTTTAACCAGCCCTTCATGGGCAAAGTGGTTCATTCCTTTGTGTGCGCCATCTCCCTGACCAGCGACATATACAAATGTCAGATCCCTTGGGCTGCCCGTCTCTAAGAAGCGTTCTTCAAGGGCAATTGCAAGGTATTCAGGAAAATTATTTCCGACAAAGCCCTCAGACGCAACCGTATCTCCTGTTTTAATCAGTGAGACTGCTTCCTGGGCGGATATGATCTTGCTTGCGTTCTGCTCCATTTTGTAACTCCGATCACAATAAGTATAGTGTTTCATCAATGTCGAAATGAGGTATATCAAAAAGCATGCCATTAAATTTTATCCCTCTTGCTGGAACCCGGGTGGCAATACACAAACGATAAAACATCGTTAATGTTCGTAATTTTCAGTACTAACTATCCGATATTACAAAGTATTTTTATTATTCAAATGACAGGGTTTGATCGTTGATTTCCGGTTTGCAGCCATCAGTCTTGGAAAGGCAAAATCCTTAATACTGTATCAATTTTGCAACGTGTAGTAAAATTGATACATCCTGCGATTTATTTTGGTGACAGCAGCAAAGCTACAATCTTTATTGTACAGGCAAAAATCAACGTGTAGTAAAATTGCTACAATATCTTGATGAAGCACTTATTAACATGGTTTTATTTGATTGAAACCAGTTGTTTTACAAAACTTTGGTTTTAAAAAAACCAATATATATCAGATACTTAATATTAAAAATATCATTTTGGCGACCCAGTTGGCACACATTTGGCAACAGTCCGTTACCAGCAATATAAATACTGCAGAGCAGGCAAGGCGCCAAAACAGGAATAAAAATAGTATTTATTAACCAAACTTATGTGAAGGAGTAAGACATGAAGCAGCAGTATAGAAAATTTTTTTTAGCACTCGTCATTTCAATTGTATACGTGTTTAGCGCGGGTATCGTACTTGCCGCCAAGGAAAAACCGGTTTATCTGAAAGTACCGCTGGCATATCCATCCGGTCTCCCCGGACTTGGAACCAGTATTAAGTACCTTGTTGAAAAAGCGCCGATCTTAAGCGATGGTACTGTAAACCTTAAAATTTATGAGCCCAGAAAATTGATCCCGCCTTTTGAAATGCTGGATGCTGTCAATAAAAAGATAGTTGATTCCTGCTATGGAACATCTGGATACTGGGCAGGAAAAGCCGGCAATGTATTGTCCTTTTTTACAGCGATTCCATTTGGGCCGGAAGCACCTGAATATCTGGCATGGATCTATAATGGGAATGGTTTGAAATTATGGCAGGAAGCCTATGACAGAAAGGGATTTAATGTAAAAGTACTTCCCTGCGGTATTATGGCGCCTGAAACATCTGGATGGTACTCAAAAGAAATGAACAAACCTGAAGATCTTAAAGGTATGCCCATTCGATTTTTTGGCCTTGGCGGTCAAATTCTTACAAAAATGGGCGCGTCTGTGCAGCAGATTCCGGGTGGTGAAATTTTCGGTGCACTAGAAAAAGGGGTTATTGAAGGTGCAGAATTTTCAATGCCTGCCATTGATACAAAATTGGGATTTTACAAAGTGGCAAAATACAATTATTTCCCCGGCTGGCATCAGCAGGCCACTTTCCTTGAACTGCTGATCAACAAGGACACCTGGAATGCCATGTCACCCAAACAGCAGGCAATTGTGGAAGAACTCTGTAAAGCTGCGACCATTGCGAACCTGGCTTTCTGTGAAGCCATACAGGCACCTGTCATGAAAGAAAATGTGGCAAAGCATGGTGTGAAAAATATGAAATGGTCCAATGAAATGCTTGATGCATTCAAAGCGGCCTGGAAAGAAGTGATTGAAGATGAATCTGTGAAAGATCCTTATTTTAAAAAAGTGTGGGACGATCTTTCTGCATTCAGAAAAGATTATAAAGAGTGGAGCGACTACGGATTCCTCCCAAGATAACGATAACAGAAAAAAATGATTAGAATGAAGGCAGCTTCTAAAAATTATCCTCCTTATAGAAGCTGCTTTTTAATAATAATAATAAATTTGTTTGGAATAAGCCAAAGATGAACACCCAAGTAAAGAATCCAACCCTGCCGGATCGGATAGATAATGTTCTGCAGAAGATCGGCCGTTTTTTCATGTGGTCAAATGTTGTGCTGATCTTTTTAATCCTGCTTGCTGTTTTTGTAAGATATGCATTAAAGCTTCGCACCATAGAAATTGGTGAACTTCAGTGGCACTTTTATATGGCTGGATTCATGATTGGCCTGTCCTATGCAGTAACCACTGATTCTCACATGGGCATGGATCTGGTTAAAGATAAACTGTCTAAGCCCACCCAGCTCTGGTTTGATATTCTTGGCACTGTTTTTCTACTACTGCCATTTGCATGTATTGTTTTTTATCAGAGCTTTGAATTTGTTCATGACTCATGGGTAATTAATGAACGATCAAATAATGATATGGGGCTGCCGTACAGGTGGCTGATTAAATCTGTTATCCCGTTGTCCTTTGGTTTGTTGATCGTTTCCGCCTTGTCCCGTCTGATGCGGAATATTTCACTGTTGAACAGAGAAGGTGGTAAACATGGCGCTTAATGAAATTCTTGTTGTAACAATGTTCAGTACATTTATTGTACTGCTGTTTACCGGTTATCCCATTGCATGGGTCCTTGCGGGAACATCTGTTTTGTTCACAGCAGTTGGGTCAATACTTGAGTATTTTGGCATACCTTTGGGTGGATTTTATGAAGCGAACTTTATTGTGTTCAAAGCAACAATTAACCGGATTTACAAATTGGGAGAGAACCAGGTACTCATTGCTTTGCCCATGTTTATTTTTATGGGCTTTATGCTGGATAAATCGGGTATTGCTGAAAAAATGATGTTATCCATGCAGGATTTGTTCGGTAAAGTCAGGGGAGGGCTTGCGGTTACGGTTACGATGATCGGGATAATTCTTGCGGCATCAACAGGAATTGTCGGCGCATCTGTTGTCCTGCTGGGCATTTTATCCATTCCTGCTATGATGAAACAGGGATATTCCAGAACATTTGCTGTGGGGACGGTGGCCGGTGCCGGGACATTGGGTATTCTGATTCCACCAAGTATCATGCTGGTCATCATGGCGGACCAGTTGGCATTGTCCGTAGGGGACCTGTTCATGGGCGCTGTTTTTCCAGGCATTGTACTGGGCGGGCTATATATCGGTTATATCCTTCTGCTGGGTCTTGCCAAACCCAATGCTGTCCCGCTAAGTCCGGACAGGAAACCATTTGAATGGTCTTTACTGTTTGATGTATTAAAGAATATTCTACCGGCAGCCTTTTTAATCCTGGCAGTCCTGGGATCGATTTTTGCCGGTATTACAACACCGACAGAAGCGAGCGGCATTGGTGCTGCCGGTGCAGTTTTATTAACAATGATAAATAAACGATTTTCTTTCAAAGTTTTCAAAGAGGTTACCCAATCGTGTTTTAATACAACCGCTTATATTTATGGGATTCTGATTGGAGCTACTTGTTTTGCTCTTGTTTTAAGAAACCTTGGTGGTGATGAATTCATTGAAAAGGTTTTAATGTCTCTTCCATTGGGAGACTGGGGAATTCTTGCATTTATCCTTTTTTGTGTATTCATGCTTGGATTTTTTTTAGATTGGGTAGAAATTACACTTATCATACTGCCACTTGTTGCACCTGTCGTGGAGAATTTATCGATTCAGATTCAACAGTTTGGGGCAATTGACAAACCGATACTGATCTGGTTTGTGATTCTAATAGCTGTTACATTGCAAACCTCTTTTCTCTCACCACCCGTTGGATTTGCTTTATTTTATTTAAAAGGCGTTTGTCCGCCTGAAGTGTCATTGACTGATATTTATAAAGGGGTTGTGCCATTTATTATATTACAGCTTGTGGGATTGGCACTGATTGCACTGTTTCCGGCATTGGCGTTGTGGCTGCCGTCTGTGGCGTATAATTAAAGAAGTAAGTTAATTTTTAAATTTGGTAAACACCTTTAAGGGGAAGCTTTGTAAGAACCAGGGGCTTTCCCTTTGTGTTTTTTTTTAACAGCCGGCAAAAGACACAATTTATAATCCTGCTGAAATAAAATTAAATTTGCAGACCGTTTTCATATCGATTTACTATGAGAAACAGATCATAAATTTGTGTTACTTTTCAAGCAAAACAGTAGTTTCTAGTTGACTTTCATTATCTGAACCATCTATAAATACTATTGTGAATTTAATAAGATACTTTGGAGATTATATATATGAATATACTTAAGATTGATCACCTTGGGATTGCAGTTTCCAGCATCGATGAAAAAAAGAATTTCTGGACAGATGCAATGGGACTGACGCTCGAGGGGACAGAAACAGTTGAAGCACAAAAAGTGACCACGGCATTCCTGCCGGTGGGAGAAAGCGAAGTTGAGCTGTTGGAATCCACATCTGAAGACGGTCCTGTCGCCAAATATATTGAAAAAAAAGGCGAAGGTATTCAGCATGTGGCTTTCAGGGTTGAAAATATAGAAGAAGCCCTTGCAGAACTCAAAGAAAAAGGAATCGCACTTATAGATCAAACCCCCCGTATTGGTGCAGGTGGTGCAAAAATTGCGTTCTTACACCCCAAAGCCACATCCGGAGTTCTTGTCGAATTGTGTGAGAGATAGTTTGTGCTCGATTGAAAACAATGACTTTTTCCGGCTGCTGTGTTTGGTTCTACTTTTAGATCATATAATACGCCATGTATTTTATATGTTAAAACGATTGCAAGCCTATTATCTGAAAAAGTTTCAAGTTTGTCATCAAGTACCTTTATTTTAAATTTTAATTAGACCGGAGGATAACCATGTCTCAAATGTCTGATATGAATAAATGGGAAGAACTTGCCGAAAAACAATTGAGAGGCAGGCCCCTTGAATCATTAACGAAAAAAACCCCGGAAGGGATAGATGTAAAACCGTTATATACTGCCAAAGATCTTGAGAACGTAGAATTTATTAATAATTTGCCAGGGTTTGAACCTTATGTACGAGGCCCGATGGCAACAATGTATGCGGGACGGCCCTGGACAATACGACAATATGCAGGATTTTCCACTGCAAAAGAATCCAATGCGTTTTATCGCAAGAATTTAGCAGCAGGACAGAAAGGGTTGTCTGTTGCATTTGATCTGGCAACCCACAGAGGGTATGACTCTGATCATCCAAGGGTGTCAGGGGATGTCGGAAAAGCAGGGGTTGCCATTGACTCTGTAGAAGATATGAAAATTTTGTTTGATCAGATTCCCCTGGATCAAATGTCAGTCTCCATGACCATGAATGGGGCAGTCCTTCCCATCCTTGCAGGATATATAGTTGCAGCCGAAGAACAGGGTGTGAAGCATGAACAGCTGATGGGAACCATTCAAAATGATATTCTAAAAGAATATTTAACCCGGAATACCTATATTTATCCACCCACACCGTCCATGCGCATTATTTCCGATATCATTGCATTCTGCTCTGACAACATGCCAAAATTTAATACCATCAGCATATCCGGATATCATATCATGGAAGCAGGTGCAGATTCTGTGCTCCAGACAGCATTTACCTTAGCGGATGGGCTTGAATATGTGAAAGCAGCACTTGCGACCGGTCTTGATATTGATAAGTTTGCACCGCGGCTGTCATTTTTCTTTGGGATCGGCATGAATTTTTTCATGGATATTGCAATGCTCAGGGCAGCCAGATTTTTGTGGGCAGAGATTATGAGCCAGTTTAATCCCAAAAATCCAAAATCAAAAATGCTGAGAACACACTGCCAGACATCGGGCTGGAGTCTGACACAGCAGGATCCCTACAACAATGTGATCAGAACAACCCTGGAATGCCTGTCAGCGGTTCTCGGCGGAACCCAGAGCCTTCATACCAATTCCTTTGATGAAGCAGTCGGCCTGCCAACTGAATTATCTGCCAGAATTTCACGAAACACTCAAATTCTGGTTCAGGAAGAATCACATATATGTGATGTGGTTGATCCATTGGGAGGATCCTATTATGTAGAAACACTGACCCAGAATATTGTTGACGAAGTCAGAAAGATTCTGGCTGAAATTGATGAGCTGGGCGGGATGGCAAAAGCCATTGAATCCGGCATGCCAAAAATGAGAATCGAAGAAGTGGCTGCCCGCCGCCAGGCCAGAATTGACCAGGGCAAGGATGTGATTGTCGGCGTCAACAAATACCAGATAGAAGATGAAACACCTATCCCGGTGCGTGAAGTATCTGAAGCTGTAAGAGATGAACAGGTAGCGCGGCTGAACCAGATTAAACAAGACCGTGACAACGCTGCTGTTCAAAAAGCACTGGATGATATTACAAAAGCGTGTGAGTCTGGTGAAAACCTTTTGGCAGCCTGTCTGCCTGCTGTCAGGGCAAGAGCGACCGTCGGTGAAATTTCAGATGCCATGGAAAAAGTCTTTACGCGTTTTGTCGCTACCACCCAATGTATTTCAGGTGTGTATGCTGCAGAAAGTGCTGACTCTGAAATTGTTGAATCTCTAAGAAAACGGACAGCTGATTTTGAAAAGAAAACCGGTAGAAGGCCCAGAATCCTGTTGTCAAAAATGGGACAGGATGGGCATGACAGAGGGGTAAAGGTCATTGCCACAGCATATGCAGATTTCGGTTTTGATGTAGATTTGGGCCCCATGTTCCAGACACCGGAAGAAGCAGCCAGAATGGCCATTGAAAACGATGTCCATGTGGTTGGTGTATCCAGCCTTGCTGCAGGGCATAAAGCACTGGTTCCACAGGTTATTGATGAGTTGAAAAACCAGGGCGCTTCTGATATTAAAGTCGTTGTGGGCGGTATAATCCCACCTGGGGATTATGACTTTTTGAGAACAGCAGGTGCAGCTGAGATTTTTGGTCCTGGAACAGTGGTGACGGATTCTGCAAACAGGACATTGAATATCATAGAGGCTTTAGGATGATCCAAACCGACCCTGAACCATTTATCCAGGGTATTTTAGACGGCAACCGGCGGATAATCGCTAAAACAATAACATTAATTGAAAGCAGTCTTAAAGACCATCAAAAGAAGGCTTTCGCGGTTATGGAAGACATTCTGCCTAACACAGGTAAGAGTATCCGGTTAGGCATCACTGGGGTGCCTGGTGTCGGGAAAAGTACTTTTATTGAAAATTTGGGTGTTTTTTTAGCAGAAAAAGGCCACAAGGTGGCAGTGCTTGCCGTGGATCCATCCAGCCAGAGAAGCGGTGGATCGATTTTAGGTGATAAAACCCGGATGGAAAAACTGTCTGCCCATGAAAATGCCTTTATCCGACCCTCCCCAGCAGGAGAAACATTAGGGGGCGTAGCTGCTAAAACCCGAGAGATCATGCTGATTTGTGAAGCTGCCGGCTTTGATGTCATTCTTGTTGAAACAGTAGGGGTCGGCCAGTCAGAAACCAGTGTGGCCTCAATGGTGGATTTTTTTCTGGTCTTAATGATCGCAGGCGCCGGTGATGAACTTCAAGGTATTAAAAAAGGCGTCCTGGAGCTTGCCGACGGCATTGCTATCAATAAGGCAGATGGAGATAATATAGAAGCAGTTGAAAAAGCCAAAGGGGATCTTGAAATCGCCATGCATCTGATCAGCCCTGAGTCCCCTACCTGGTCTACGCCTGTCATGACCTGTTCATCTGTTATAGAAGGCGGTACAAAAGATGTCTGGAAGACCGTCCTTGAGCACAATAAAAAATTCAAAGCATCCGGGGAATTTAACCAACGCAGGAAATCACAGTCGTTGGAATGGATGTGGACCCTTGTTGAAGATGGTTTAAAACAACGATTTAAACACAATGAAAAAATTAATAAAGAAATACCGAAAATTTCACAGCAGGTAAAAGAGGATAAAATTTCACCTTCAGCTGCAGCTGAAGTTCTGTTGTCTTACTTATAAATTATTTTTTTGAGGAATAAATAAATGAAAATACATGAATATCAGGCAAAGGAATTATTTAGAAAATACAATATTCCTGTTCCAGAAGGAAATGTTGCCTTTTCAGTGGGTGAAGCAAAAGAAGCCACCCAGAATATCGGTAGTTTTCCTGTGGTCGTAAAAGCGCAGATCCATGCCGGCGGGAGAGGGAAAGGCGGAGGTGTTAAACTGGCATCTTCAATGGATGAAGTGCAGGCAGTTGCCAATGAGATCCTCGGTATGACCCTTGTAACGCATCAGACGGGTCCTGATGGGAAGCTGGTGAAAAAACTTCTGATAGAAGCCGGCCAGGAAATTCAAAAAGAATTCTATTTAAGTCTTCTGGTGGACCGCGCCACATCATCTGTGGTGATTATGGCAAGCCGGGACGGTGGAATGGATATTGAAACCGTCGCAGAAAAAACACCTGAAAGAATTATAAAAGTCCATGTTGATCCATCACTGGGCCTGCAGGGATTTCATATCCGGCAGGTTGCCTTCGGGATTAAACTGCCGCCGGTTGCCATGAAACAATTCGGACTCCTCCTTTCTAACCTGTTCAAGCTGTTTATTGATAAAGACTGCTCTCTTGTTGAAATCAATCCGTTGATTTTGACATCAACCAATAAAGTGCTGGCCCTGGATGCAAAAGTTGATTTTGATTCAAATGCGCTTCATCGCCATAAAGAGCTCATGGGACTAAGAGACCTTGATGAAGAAGATCCGCTGGAAGTTGAAGCGTCCGGCTTTAACTTAAACTATATCAACCTTGATGGAAATGTGGGCAACATCGTCAATGGCGCAGGTCTTGCCATGGCCACAATGGATATTATCAAAAATGCGGGCGCTACACCTGCCAATTTTATGGATGTGGGCGGCGGTGCCAGTTCTGAACAGGTTGAAAACGCATTCAGAATTATTCTGGCAGATGAAAAGGTCAAAGCTGTTCTGGTCAATATCTTTGGCGGTATATTGCGGTGCGATATCTTTGCCCGGGGTGTGGTTGATGCAGCAAAAAAGACCAATATCAGCATCCCTGTGGTTGTTCGTATGGAAGGCACAAATGTGGAAGAAGGAAAAAAGATTTTAGCCGATTCAGGGCTGACATTAATCAGTGCCTCGGACCTTTCAGATGCAGCACAAAAAATAGCAGCAGCAGTGAAATAAAGGAGATAAAGAGCCGTGAGTATATTTATAAATAAGAATACAAAAGTTGTTGTACAGGGAATTACCGGCAATGAGGGAAGTTTCCATGCAAGACAATGTATAGAATATGGTACCAATGTTGTCGCAGGTGTAACACCGGGTAAAGGTGGTCAGAAAATGGATGATGTTCCCGTATTTAATACGGTAAAACAGGCAGTGGAAGAAGCCGGTGCTACGGCATCCCTGATCTTTGTACCCCCGCCGTTCGGAGCGGATGCCATCATAGAGGCAGCCGATAGTGGTGTAGATCTCATCGTAGCAATTACAGAGGGGATTCCCATTCTGGATATGGTTAAAGTGAAGAATTTCCTTGCGACAAAGAATTGCAGATTAATCGGGCCCAACTGCCCCGGTATTATTACACCGGAAGAATGTAAAATTGGTATCATGCCGGGCTGGATTCATAAAAAAGGGAATATAGGAGTGGTTTCACGATCAGGTACCCTTACCTATGAAGTAGTGGATCAGCTGACAAAGCTTGAAATGGGACAAACTACTTGCATCGGTATCGGCGGCGACCCTGTGAATGGAACCAATTTTATAGATGTGCTTGAAGCCTTTCAAAACGATGATGAAACTGAAGGTATTGTCATGGTCGGTGAAATAGGCGGAAGTGCAGAAGAAGAAGCAGCAGTATATATTAAAGAAAACTTAACCAAACCGGTTGTCGGCTTTATCGCAGGCCTTACCGCTCCTCCCGGCAGAAGGATGGGGCATGCCGGGGCTATTATTTCAGGTTCCAGCGGTACAGGTGCAGCAAAAATTAAAGCGTTCAGGGACAATGGCGTTCATGTGTGCGAAAATTTAGGGCAGATTGGCCAGGTTTGTAAAGACGTCTTCAAATGAAGGCATTAGCATAACCTAAAGGAGGTTAGATAAATTGGATAGTTATATTATCGAATCAAACAAAAAAAAGAGCAGAATACCTGCAAGGCTTGATTTTGCACAGAGTGCGACAGGCCTGATACTCGGGCTGTTCATGTGGGTTCACATGATGCTTGTGGGCAGTATTATTCTGGGGAAGGGCACATTTAATTTCGTGGCGAAAACCATGGAACTTGCTTTTTTGTCAGATGATGGGCATGGATTCCCAATCGCTGTGTTTTTTGCCGTCCTTACAATATTTACACTGTTTATCATCCATGCATTGTTAGGGGTTAGAAAGTTTCCCATTTCATGGAAACAGCATAGAATCATCAGAGACCAGATGCAGATGATGAATCATACAGATACCAATTTATGGTATATTCAATGGATTACGGGTTTTATCATGTTCTTTGCCGGCTCTGTTCATTTATACATTATGCTGACAAATCCCGGTAGCATCGGACCGTTTATGTCAGCAGACAGAATAGTGTCTGGCAATATGTGGCCGTTGTACCTGATTCTTTTGATTTGTGTGGAACTTCACGCGAGTATCGGACTTTATCGGCTCTGTATGAAATGGGGATGGTTTTCCGGAAAAGATCCCAGAAAATCAAGACAGACCCTTAAAAAATTTAAAAACAGGGCAACCCTGTTCTTTCTATCTATCGGTATTCTTGCTTTGCTGGTGTTTGTCGTTATCGGCATCAAACACAGGGATAAAGTTGGCGAAAAATATGTAAAACATAGCGCGGCTGTTGAGCAGGTTCAGGCGGTAGAAGAAACCCAGGGCGCTGAAAAAACACATGAATAAGAGGTAACCTAAATGAAAGTCATATATACGGATTCACTTGTAATTGGCGGCGGTTTGGCAGGGCTTAGGGTTGCTATTGCATCAATGCAGAGAGGCTTTGATACCATTGTCCTTTCTTTGATCCCTGCCAAAAGATCTCACTCTGCAGCAGCCCAGGGCGGCATGCAGGCAAGCTTAGGTGCGTGCATAAAGGGTGAAGGAGATGATGAAGACGTCCACTTTGGAGACACAGTCAAAGGAAGTGACTGGGGATGTGATCAGGATGTTGCCAGGATGTTTGTAAACACATCTCCCAAGGCAATACGGCAGCTTTCTGCATGGGGAGTTCCCTGGTCAAGGGTCAGGGGCGGTAATAGAGATGTTATTATTAACGGTGAAAAAGTCACTATTACAGAAAAAGATGAGGCCCACGGCTTGATCACTGCCAGAGATTTTGGCGGTACAAAAAAATGGCGGACCTGTTTTACATCAGATGGAACAGGCCATACCATGCTTTATGCAATGGACAATAAAGCGATTCAAATGGGTATTCCTGTTCATGAAAGAAAAGAGGCCATTGCCTTAATTCATGAGGACGGAGTCTGTTATGGCGCTGTTGTAAGAGATCTTATCACAGGTGAACTCATTGCATATGTAGCAAAGGCAACGACCATAGCAACAGGTGGTTATGGAAGACTGTATTCCGTATCAACAAATGCAGTCATTTCTGAAGGCATTGGAAACGCCATAGCGCTTGAAACCGGGATAGCAACCTTAGGAAATATGGAAGCGGTTCAGTTTCATCCTACGGCAATTGTTCCCGTGGGTATTCTAACAACAGAAGGGTGCCGTGGGGATGGCGGTCTGCTTTTAGATAAAGACGGATACCGGTTTATGCCGGATTATGAACCCGATAAAAAGGAACTGGCATCAAGGGATGTTGTATCCCGAAGAATGACAGAACACATGAGGAAGGGCAAAGGGGTTCCTTCGCGTTATGGGGACCACCTCTGGCTTGATATTACCCTCCTGGGCCGTCAGCATATTGAAAAGAATTTAAGAGAAGTAAAAGAAATCTGTGAATACTTTCTGGGAATTGATCCGGTGGAGGAGTATATTCCGGTCCGGCCAACCCAGCATTATTCCATGGGCGGAATCAGAACCAATGCAACTGGAGAAAGTCCAACACTTAAAGGCCTTTTCTCTGCAGGTGAAGCTGCGTGCTGGGATATGCACGGATTTAACCGTCTGGGCGGCAACTCCGTTGCAGAGACAGTTGTTGCAGGAATGATTGTGGGTGAGTTTGTTGCAGATTATTGCGAAGAGAATTCATTAAATGTCAGCACGACAACTATCCAGCATTTCTTGAAACAGGAAGAAAAGAAAATAACAGACCTTCTGGTCAGGGATTTTGGTGAAAACCCATTCCAGTTAAAAGCAGAAATGCAGAAAATTATGATGGACAAAGTTGGTATCTTTAGAAACGGGGAAGATCTGGAACAAGCAGTTGAAGAATTGAAAGTGTTGAATCAAAGAGCGAGAAAAATTGCTTTGAGAAACAGAATCAGCTCTTCAAACCCAGAACTGGTTGAAGCCATTCGAGTTCCAAAGATGATCAAGCTTGCCCAGTGCGTGGCATATGGCGCTATGTTGAGAACAGAGAGCCGTGGTGCCCATGCCAGAGAGGATTACCCGGAAAGAAATGACAGGGATTGGTTAAAGCGGACGCTGACAACCTGGAAAGATGAATCATCAGATCTGCCTGAAATATCCTATGAAGAGCTGGATGTCATGAAAATGGAAATGCCGCCCGGATCAAGGGGATATGGTGTAGACAATACGATCCATCATCCTGATACACCCAAACGGGAACAGGAGATTGAAGAAATCAAACAGGCCAATCCAGGTGCAGATCGATTTGAGTTACAGGAATTGCTGAATCCAACACCGATTCCAGAAAAATTTAAAGGTAGAAATGAGCGTATAGGCAGGGGGTTTAAATAATGAGTGATCAAGAAAGAGTCTTAAAATTTCAAATTTTTCGATACAATCCCCAGAACAAGGGGGACAAACCTCGTATGGTGACGTATGAGGTAACAGAAGCCCCTGGGATGACAATATTTATTGCGTTAAACGAGATCCGTGAGACTCAGGATCCGTCAATTCAGTTTGACTTTGTTTGTCGTGCCGGGATCTGCGGCTCCTGTGCCATGGTTGTCAACGGACAGCCAACACTTGCATGCAGGACGCTGACGTCTAATTATGAAGATGGTGAAATTAAACTTTTACCGTTGCCTGGGTTTGAACTGATTGGCGATTTGTCTGTTAACACGGGAAAATTCATGCGGGCCATGTCAGAAAGAGTTGAATCCTGGATTCATGATACCTATGCTGACGAGGTTAATTTTGACAGACTTGAGGAGCGGATGGATCCGGATGTTGCAGAAGAGATTTATGAGCTTGAGCGTTGTGTGGAATGTGGATGCTGTGTGTCTGCCTGCGCAACAAAAAGAATGAGACCTGATTTTCTGTCTGCCGTCGGATTTATGCGACTGGCAAGATATGCATTGGATCCCAGGGATAAGAGAACAGATGAAGAGTTCTATGAAATCATGGGAGATGATGACGGTGTATTTGGCTGCATGACGCTGTTGGGGTGTGAAGATTATTGTCCCAAAGATCTGCCGCATCAAACCCAGATTGCATATTTGCGTCGTAAAATGGCACTGATTTGATGGTGTTTGAACAAATATTCACCCATCTACTGCGTTACTGCAGGAATTTAAGATCCTCATGTACTTAAAGTACACTGCGGTCTTAAATTCCTTTGCGTCTTGTATATGGATAAATCTTAGTCCAAACAAGTTGTGCAATTTTAGTGATGGGTATGGAAAGCAAGAATTAAAAATTGATAGGCAGTGGGTTATAAATGTTCACTGCCTGTTGGTTTATGAAAGGTAAACTATATGAGTGAGTTTAAATTTGAAACCATGTTCCCGTTGGGAGAGGATACCACCGAGTATCGGCTTTTAACTAAGGAGCACGTTCGCGTAAAAGAGTTTGAGGGCAAAGAAGTGCTGATGATTGAGCCGGAAGGCTTGACATTGCTTGCAAGTCAGGCATTTAAAGATGTGGCCCACCTCTATCGGTCAGCGCACCTTGAAAAGCTTCGAAACATCATTGATGATCCTGAGAGCAGCGACAATGACCGTTATGTGGCATTGGAGCTGTTGAAAAATGCAGCCATTGCATCTCAAAAAGTCTACCCCATGTGTCAGGATACAGGTACCGCTATTGTCATGGGTAAAAAAGGCCAGCAGGTCTGGACCTGGACAGACGATGAAGCGGAATTATCAAAAGGCGCATTTAAAGCCTATACGGAAAACTATCTGCGATATTCCCAGAATGCCCCTTTAACCATGTACAAGGAGATGAATACAAAAACCAATCTGCCGGCTCAGGTTGATATTGCTTCGATACAAGGCGAGGCGTATAAGTTTTTGTTTATGGCAAAAGGCGGCGGCTCTGCAAATAAAACCTCCCTGTTTCAGATGACCAAAGCAGTATTAAATTCTGAAGAAACTTTGATCAATTTCATGCTGGAGAAGATGAGGGGGCTTGGTACTGCGGCATGTCCGCCCTATCATATCGCATTTGTCATTGGGGGAACCTCTGCGGAGCAGAATTTGAAAGCTGTCAAACTGGCATCTGCCCGATATTTGGATTCCTTACCTGCTGAAGGCAGTGAAACAGCCCATGCTTTCAGGGATAAAGACCTTGAAGATAAGGTGTTGAAAAGATCACAGGATCTTGGCCTGGGGGCTCAATTTGGGGGCAAGCATTTTGCCCTGGATATTCGGGTTATCCGGCTGCCAAGGCATGGGGCCTCCTGTCCAATAGGCCTTGGTGTTTCCTGTTCAGCAGACCGTCAGATCAAGGGAAAAATAACTAGAGAGGGTATTTTTCTGGAACAATTGGAAGAAAATCCAGGCCAGTACCTTCCTGAAAAAGAACCGGAAATGGAGGCAGCCGTACAAATTGATCTGGACAGACCTATGGATGAGATCCGGGCGGAGCTTTCCAGATATCCTGTGGCCACGCGACTGTCCCTGACGGGTAAGATTATTGTTGCAAGAGACATTGCCCATGCAAAATTCATGGAACGGTATGAAGCAGGGGAGGGTCTGCCAGAGTATTTGAAACATCATATTATTTATTATGCAGGACCTGCAAAGACACCTGATGGAGAGGCATCAGGATCTTTCGGTCCTACAACGGCCGGAAGAATGGACCCGTATGTGCCTGTTTTCCAGAAAGAAGGGGCTTCAATGATTATGCTGGCCAAAGGGAACAGAACAAAGCAGGTAACTGACGCCTGTAGAGAAAATGGCGGATTTTATCTTGGATCGCCAGGCGGTCCGGCAGCCCGGCTTGGGAAAGATTTTATCAAAAAGGTTGAGTTGGTAGAATACGAAGAACTTGGTATGGAAGCGGTGTATATGATTACAGTAGAAAATTTCCCTGCATTCATCATTGTTGATGATAAAGGGAATGATTTCTTTGCTGATTTGCTATAGTGCTCTAGTTGGATGGTCTTTATTTTTACCCCGGTTTGACGTCATGGACTCCTGCCGGGGTTTTAATATATTTCATTTGACCAGACATCCAGAAAAAAGGAGTCAAATATGAAACCAAAGAAAGCTGGTTTTCCTTCATGTGCATCCTGCACATCAGATATCCCTGAAAAAGTTTGTTTTACCAGTGAAGGCAGGGGATATAAAGGGTGTCCGACCGTTACCCGGAAAGAACTGTTAGCAGAAGCCAATAAAAAATATGAAAAGGAAGATACAAAGACGTTTGCCCATACTGCATCACGACAAGAAGCAGAGTGTTACAGGAATCGAGACCAGAAACCCTATATTATGCAGCCATCTAAAACAAGGCTTGTTGAGACCTGTGAGTTTGCAGAGAAAATGGGATACAGCCGCATTGGGCTGGCGTTTTGCATTGGATTGAGCATGGAGGCTAAAATAGTTGAAGACATTATTTCCGGATACGGGTTTGAGGTGATTTCAGTATGCTGTAAAGCCGGCAACACCTCAAAAGACATTATTGGAATTTCAGATGATGATAAGGTTTACAAGGGGACAGATGAAGCGATGTGCAATCCAATATTTCAAGCAGAAGTCCTGACAAATGAGAATGTGGAGTTTAATGTCCTGCTTGGATTGTGCGTCGGACATGATTCTTTATTCTTTAAAAATACCGATATCCCTACGACAGTACTGGCGGTTAAAGATCGCGTCACCGGGCATAACCCCCTTGCTGCTGTTTATCATTCCACCTCGTATTATAAAAAAATCAGGTACCCCGGTTCAACTGAATAGGATGGGGGGATGAAACTATAGACACACAGAGCAGTATTCAAAATATTGAATAATCAATTAAAGAAATTGTAAGAAAATCATTTTATATGAAAGACGATGAAAATCAAAAAGCGATTCCCTACAGCACCATCATAACTGTATCCTGTTTTTGTATTCAGGCTGTTGGGGTTGGTATTTATATTTCCTACGGGGTTTTTTTCAATTCGTTGATGGATGAATTCGGCTGGTCAAGAGCAGCGATATCCGGCGCCTCCTCAGTCGCGTTTTTCTTTATGGGATTGTTCGGTATCCTTATTGGCAGGCTCAACGATAAATTCGGACCAAAATTATTAATGAGTATTGCCGCTGTTTTTTTCGGCCTGGGGTTTTGTGGTGTATCTCAGATCAACACTCTCTGGCACCTGTATTTTATTTTCGGACTTGTTTTCGGAATCGGACTCAGTTCAGTAGATGTCATAGCACTTACAACCATTGCCAGGTGGTTTTCAGAAAAAAGAGGCAAAATGACAGGCCTTGTCAAGGTGGGCACAGGTGCGGGCCAGTTCACATTCCCTATTTTAGCAAGTTTTTTAATTGAAAAATTTGGCTGGCAGAATGCGTTTATTATCATCGGTATTTTCTCCTTTTTCTTTCTTTTTACGATAGCCCAGCTTCTTGCCCGTGATCCAGAGTCTGTTCACCGTTCATCTGTTAAGGATTTAATCAGGGAACCAACAACACAAGACCAGGGGGTATCATTTTCAAAAGCACTGAGGACTCGTGAATTATGGTTGATATGCCTGACAAATTTACTACTGGTTTTTTGTTTGATGAGTGTCCTGGTCCATATTGTCCCTCATGCCCGGGACATAGGTGTCTCTGCCCACAAAGCAGCCGGTGTGCTTTCAACAATCGGTGCTGTCAGCATGGTGGGACGTTTCATATCAGGCCTTGCCATTGATCGATTGGGCAGCAAACAGATCATGTTCATTTGTTTTATCATTTTGGTCACCAGTTTTTTATGGCTAATTAAGGCAGATGTTTTATGGGAGCTCTACGGATTTGCATGTATCTATGGCATTGCGCATGGCGGTTTTTTTACTGCCATTTCCCCTATAATGGTGGAATTGTTTGGCATTAAAGCCCATGGCTCATTATTCGGACTGGTGGTTTTTTTTGGAACGACCGGCGGGGCTTTGGGACCGATATTGACAGGTTATCTGTTTGATACAACCCAAAGTTATCACCTGGCTTTCTGGGTATTACTGGTTGTCAGTTCCATCTCTTTTACGTTTCTATTGTGTTTAAAGTCAGATTCAAAGGACACGTAAAGCCGCTGAAAGCATTGTACACAGAAATATCGACAAGGTGTTTTTGGGCAATTGATGCGCTATTGTAAATTATCTTTTTCGAAATCAAGCAGCCACATTTTCCGGTGCAGCCCGCCGCCGTAACCCACTAAACTGCCGTCAGACCCAATAACTCTATGGCAGGGGATAATAATACTGATTCGATTATGTCCGTTTGCCGATGCAACTGCCCTAACTGCTTTTGGGTTTCCCAGCACCACTGCCTGTTCTTTATAAGAGCGTGTTTTGCCATATGGGATGTCTTGTAAAATTTTCCAGACAGACTGCTGGAAATCAGTACCTGGGGTGTGCAGGTCAATGGTGAATTTTTTTCTTTCCCCGGAAAAATACTCTTTCATTTCCAGCTGAACCTGTTCCAAGTATGGATTTTCTCCAGGCAGGATAACCGCATTTAATCTTTTACATAAATCTTTGAACTCTGTCTCAAGCATTCTTCGATCGGTAAATTCCAGCAGACAAAGCCCTTTATCACTGGCACAGGCAAACATGGGGCCTATGGGTGTTGTGAATCGGACAATATTGATGACAGATTTTTTATTGGATTGCGTCGGAGAGCCGCCAAAGATGGAACGGAAACTGTCATTGAAACCGCTTAAAGAGTCATACCCGCTGTCAAAAGCAGAGCTTGTAATTGTGCTCCCGTTTTTAATACTCTGAAAAGCTGTGTTGATACGCAGCATTCTCTGGTAAGCATGAAATGTCATATGATGATGTTTTTTAAACCATCTTCTTATCTGGCTGGGGTTAATATTTCTTTGCCGCAAATCATGATCTTTAATTCTCAAATATGGGTTCTGCTGAAGTTCCTGGATAATTTTTTTGACATATTCAGGGGTTTTATCCAGTTTTTCCATGGGTCTGCATATCTTACAGGGCCTGAACCCATTCTGGAGAGCTTCTTGGACCGTATTATAAAAAATTACATTTTCAGGCTTTGGTTTTCTTGCCCTGCAGGAGGGCCGGCAGAATATGCCTGTCGTTTTCACCGCAGTAATGAATATGCCTTCATAAAGAAGCCCTTTTTCCCCAATGGCATCATATTTTTCTTGAGTTGTTAATTTTTTCATACAAATCCTAAATTATAAATGATTCACAGATGCGGTCATGTTTGATTTTTAGCATAAGCAGGGAGATGTCACTACCGAAAAATTGACAGGGTTGTTTTTTGCACCAAAAAAGCGACATACCACCCAGACTAAATCTAATCCGCCATATACAGATAAACAATGCCCTTGTGTCTGCCTGTGATGTGATATGGGGAAAAAATCCTATCTTTGGTTAAAACAGATGTGT
This sequence comes from uncultured Desulfobacula sp., assembly GCA_964343845.1. Lineage (GTDB taxonomy): Bacteria > Desulfobacterota > Desulfobacteria > Desulfobacterales > Desulfobacteraceae > Desulfobacula. The sequence goes on from CAYFKW010000009.1 coordinate 86,491, forward strand.
TTCCATTAAAGGGTATCCCATGTTCATGCCCTTTGCGATCACTGATAAAAAAGACGGCATCTCCTAAACCGGCTTGACGAATATATCGATGGATCGGGGCGGAACCGATCCAGTTTGTCCCAATGATGACAAAATTAACCTTATTTGTTTCATAATTGACAAATGATTCCCTGTACACGACATCATGACAGATGAGCACCCCGATTTTACCAAACCGGGATTCAAAATAAGGATACTGCCCATCCCCGGATTTTGCCCAATCAAGATCAGATCCGAAAAGATGGTTCTTTCTATAGTTCAGAACTATGCCTCCTGAAGGGCCAAAAACCACGTAGCTGTTAAAAAGATCAGGTCCTTTTTTTTCTACCAGCCCGACAGCCATATATATACGATTTTTTTTTGAAATCAATTTAAGCTGTTGGATGGCCTTTCCTGAACGATATAAAGGGTTTTTTGATATGAGGTCTTCAGGGGAAGAATAGATAAGACCGGAGAGTGCCATTTCCGGGAAAATATAGAACTCAATCGCCATTGTTCTTGTGTCGCTAATGATCTTTTCAATCATATTAATATTCTGATTTATATTATCTTTTCTGGGTTCAAACTCAAAGACACCAACTTTAACAGAAACGTCAGACAGGGTTTCTAAAATTAACTTGAGAGCAGAAAACAGACCTGTCCCGCCTGAAATCTGCCGGTCCGGGAGGTGAATAAATCCAGTCTTGATGTCTGGTTTTGGATATGAATAGTTCATCAGATGATAAAAAAGATAATTATAAAGACCATTTTCTGCCTCTTTTGAAATCTCAACAGGTATTTGATTGAACCGTAATACCTGTTCTATTTTTCTGACAGGAAGCTGCGATTTATAATAGGGTTTATTTTGGGGAATAATGGTATCCGGGATAGAATATCCTGTACTGTCCGGAAGCGTTTTTTTCACATTTTCTGCGATTGTACCCAGTCTGATTTTATCGGTTCCTTCTGCCCAGCCAAGGGAAAGTACAATATCAGGCTGGTAAAGGATGATTTCTTTTTTCAGGTGTTCCCAGCTTGCGTGATAAATGGCAGGCAGCGTCACGGCTTTGATTTTTATCCCATTTATATTCAGCTTTGAAGGTGCTGTGTTAATGGCTTCAACCAGAGCCTGGGACGGGTTTGCCTTGTCATTGTCCGGCCCCTCAAATCCGGTTAATAATACTTTTAAATTCGAACCAGGGGCTGACAGGGGAAACAGAATAACAAGGATGAAGATAGTGAATCCACCATGCAGAAAGTACAAAATTTTTTTTAATGGCACGTTTTTGCTCATAAAGTTGATCTTACACTGGATATCATTTATTTTCCGGTTAAATAAAAATTATATGGTACGATGTTGAATACTATGCTTTAATCTATAATAAAGTAGATACAATCGATTTTCTAACTATGTCAATGTAAATACAGAACAGTGGATGTGAAGTCTTAACACATAAACGTTTGGAGAGTTTCATGGCAACAAGAATAGAAACAGATACCATGGGCGAAATTAAAGTCCCCCTGGATAAGTATTGGGGCGCACAAACCCAGAGGTCGCTGAATCTTTTTAAGATTGGACGTCACAAGATGCCGGTAGAAGTCATCCGTGCA
>CAYFKW010000009.1:88131-96930 GCA_964343845.1 uncultured Desulfobacula sp.
GGTATTTTAAAAAAAGCCGCTGCCCTGGTGAACTATGAACTTGGCATTTTATCGAATGAAAAAAAAGAGATGATTTTACAGGTCTGCGATGAAATCATCAGTGGGAAACTGGATGATCATTTCCCTTTGATAGTCTGGCAGACAGGGTCCGGGACTCAGTCCAATATGAATGTAAACGAAGTTATTGCAAACCGTGCCCATGTTCTGACTGGCAACAAACTCGGGAAAGGGAGACTGCTTGTCCATCCCAATGACGATGTGAACAGATCGCAATCTTCAAATGATACTTTTCCAACAGCGATGAACATGGCTGCATTTCATATGCTGTCTGAAATAACCATTCCGCAGCTAAAAGAGTTAAAAACATGTTTGGAGGATAAAGCTGAAAAATGGAATACCATTGTAAAAATCGGACGGACACATTTGATGGATGCGACGCCCCTGACCCTGGGACAGGAGTTTTCAGGATATGCCGCCATGCTGGATCATGGGATAAAGGCACTTTCGCATACACTGACGCATCTGTCTGAACTGGCATTGGGCGGAACCGCTGTGGGAACAGGATTGAACGCGCCGGACGGGTTTGACAGGAAAGTGGCGAAAGTCATCTCTAAATTGACAGGGTACCCATTTAAGACAGCAGGCAATAAGTTTGAGTCGCTGGCAGCACATGATGCGATTGTCGGGTCTCACGGGGCTTTAAAAACTGTAGCGGTCAGTCTTATGAAAATTGCTAATGATGTCAGACTTCTCGGGTCTGGTCCACGATGCGGTATCGGCGAACTCAAACTGCCGGCAAATGAACCAGGATCTTCGATTATGCCGGGAAAGGTAAATCCCACCCAAACAGAAGCACTTACCATGGTGTGTGCCCAAATCCTGGGGAATGATGTAACCATTAATATCGGCGGGTCGAACGGGCATTTTGAGCTGAATGTGTTTAAACCTGTGATTATCTATAATTATCTGGAATCGGCAAGGTTGTTAGGGGATGCAGCCGCCTCCTTTAAAACAAATTGTGTGGATGGGATTGAACCGGATTTAGAACGAATTGATAAACATTTAAAGGAATCCTTAATGCTGGTAACGTCATTGAATCCTCACATCGGCTATGAAAATGCAGCCAGAGTAGCAAAAAAGGCACACATGGAGAATAAGACGTTAAAAGAGGCAGCCCTTGAACTGGGTGTGGTATCAGAGGATGAATTTGATAAATGGGTAGACCCGAAAAAGATGGTAGGATCAATTAAAGGGCTTAAATGATCCTGCAGTGAATTTCAAAGAATTTTATTCTTTCGCTTTTTGGAATGTGTTAGAGATAAAAAAAGGAGCAAATTATTCATGGGAGGAATCTATGTTGAAGAAAATTATTAACATGGCAATGACGGTGTTGTTTTCTTTAGGGCTCACCACATCTTTTGCAAAAGAACCGGTGAAAGCAGGTTCAAAAAAGTGGGATCCAACGGATAAACCGGCACAAAAGGCTTTTTATGATGAAAAAGGGAAGATGGTCAATATCAGGGATTTAAAACAGATTAAAGGCCAAGTCCTTTATGATGAACAGGGCAATGCATATAAGGTCCAGAAAGGTAAAATCATCGGCCTGAATAAAAAAAAGATGCTTCAAAAAAGAACAGGCCCTGGTCCAGTAGCTTAAGTTGCGATTTTATCATTGTATTCCAGGGCAGAACAGACAAAGAGAGGGTTTTCTGTTTCACTGACAGGTGCTTATCAAGCCGATGCCTGTGAATTCAGATTTCCAGAACATATCTGGAAGGCTTTTCCGGGTAAAAGAACGCTGATAGATGAATTGTCCTATATCTGTACACTGCCCACACCTGTGATATTAAAATATCCTGTGATGGAGTATAATACAGCGCAGCCAAAATATTTTGATTTCTATCACCACTGTTTTAATCAGGCTGTCCCCAACCTTGTTGAACCGGTTCCATCAGAAAATGCAGATATCATTTATCAGCGGTTCAATCATACGCACAGGCAGTTTAATGGCAGTGTGTCCACTGAACGGCTGCCGGTCACAAACAACTGGGATAAGAAAAAGGTGGTATTGCCTTTCAGCTTTGGTAAGGACAGCCTTTTAACCTTAGCAACGCTGATAGAATTCGGATATGAAGTGGTGCTGGTAACGATAGATGAAAGGGTCCTGCCGCGGGCTAAAGCAATTAAAAAGAAAATGGAATCCCGGTTGAAAGCGAAATTGGGTTTAGTGTGCCATACAGTCGAAAATGAAGTCCATCTCCTCTGCGATTATCAAGTATTGCACCAGCCAGAGACACGGCTGCATCAAGTCCATATATATTTTGTATATCTTTGGGCCATGCTCCCATTTTGTTATTATTATCATGCGCCTTTGATCGTATTCAACAATGAGTTCCATCATAATCTTATGCAATTGCATAAAGACAATTATTTGTGCCGTCATCGATATATGCAAAGCCGTGAAGCAGTAAATGAATATTCAGGTATCATGCAGGATTTTACTCGCGGTCAGATCAAAGTTGCCAATTTAATTGATGTGATTGATAATTTTGCCATCCACCGATTACTGCATGAACATTTCACGCCATTCGGAGAGTTCCGGGTCTCCTGCCATATGGAAATGACGGATTTTAAAAGGTGGTGTCATGACTGTTACCGGTGTGCCAGAGCATTTATATTTTTTTCCGCAATGGGAATTGATCCGTATGAAATGGGATTTGAGGCATCAATGCTGTCCAGAGACAAGAAAATTCATTTTTGCGTGTTTGACGGTCCGCACCATCAGGATGATCAATACCGCCATACCATGTCTATGGAAGAAGAACTCGCATTCCTGCTGACATTTCAAAGAGGGGTGAAAGGCCCTTTAATGGAATTGTTCAGGAAAATGTTCCTTTCACGGGGAACACATATTAAAGAGAGAATAGCGTCACTAAAGAAAAAGGTGTTTTGTCTTCAATCAGCCCCGGGAGCCAGTACAATAGAAAAAGCGTCTGCAACCTTCTATGAGACGATATTGGGGAAAATGGAATCAACATAAAAACCGGTCACTTATCATGATAAGTGACCGGTTTTTCGTATGTCAGTAAAAATTTATGACCGCAGGCAGGAATCGTCTTTTCGGCTTTCTTTTGTTACTTTTCGATAGCAGTTATATTTGCTGTCATGGTCTTTCATGGTAGCATCACAGACATTCATTTCTTCAACCAGTTTTCTTTCTTTTAATGTATTGCAGCGACCGTCTCTATATTTAAAGGTGTTTTTTTTCATGGGTTGAATCTCCTTTTTTAACACATTATTGTATTTAGTTAGCCTCTCCTTACTTTTAAATATAAATCTAACTCATTTTTTATTGTTGTCAATATTTGCCTTGTATAAAAAAAGAGCATATACTTTAATCAAAGTATAAAATACGAATTCAACGTGTTGTGGAGGAAAAAACAATGGATCATCATGTGACCCTGTTCAAGCAGTATCCTTTTAAAACAGGCCAGAAAATAAGGATTGAGGGATCAAACCGTGCTGGAGACTGGGAAGTGGTCGGCATTAGTGACTACAAGGTTAAATTGAGATGCCCTATTTCAAAAAAAGAGGTGAACTGGGACAGGTTTTGTTATTTTCTGGAAGAAAAAGAGATGGAATGGCCCAGTGAGTAATCCCAAAAGCCGCCTGGAAAATATATCAACTGGTTTCTGTAATGTAAGGGTAAATTCAAGGAAAGGTAATCACGTATGAAAGTAATCCTTTTGATGGCAACGACTGCCGATGGAATGATTGCAAGGGATTCAATGCAGCTGGTTGACTGGACAGGAAAAGCAGACAAAAAATATTTTGTAGCTGTTACACGACAGGCCGGTGCTATGATTATGGGCTCAAAAACATTTGATACTATTGGCAGGGTATTGCCAGGCCGTAAGAATATCGTCATGACAAGAGATAAAACCAGGGTAAGCAGCGATAAGAATTTGATTTATACAGATCAGGCACCTGCCCGGATTATTGCTGACCTGGAAACCCAGGGGTTTGAATCTGTCACACTCATCGGCGGCTCTGTTGTGAATACGGTATTTTTAAAGGGCGATCTGGTACATGAAATCCATATAACAATCGTCCCAAGAATATTTGGTAAAGGACTTGCACTGTTTAATCAGCCGCTGGATGTCTGCCTTGAATTAATAAGCGTTGGCGAAATTGATAAAGGTCATGTTCTCATAAAATATAAAGTGATCACATAATTGTTATTAAAGGAGACCTTATGCTGTCCCCGGATGAAAGACAGAAGATAATAGCCCTGATCAACCGTGAGGTTGTTCCGGCATTGGGGTGTACAGAACCTGTTGCGGTTGCTTTGGCCACAGCCAAATCAAAAGAAGTATTGGGAGAATTTCCAGACAGAATTAAGGTCTACGTCAGTGCAAATATCTATAAAAATGGTATGGGGGTGGGTATCCCCGGGACAGGGATGATTGGTCTGCCCATATCGGCAGCCTTGGGTGCTGTCTGCGGAAAGTCAGAAGACGGACTTGAAATTTTTAAAACAGTTAACAATGATAGTATTCGGACCGCACAAAAGATGTTAACCGAGGAAAGAATCGATATTATTGTAAAAGAAGGGACAGATAAATTATATGTTGAAAGTATTTTAACGGCAAATGGTTCTACATGCAGAACCATTATTTCCCACCGCCATACCAATATACTGTATGTTGAAAAAAATGGGAAGCCGGTTTTCCGCGGTCCTGATGTCCATCAGGCAGAAAAGAAACCTGAAGATAAAATCAGGCTTTCAGTGGCAAGGATTTATGAATTTGCAGACCAGACACCGTTAAATGAATTAGCATTTATCCTTGAAGGGGCAAAACTGAATACCGCTATTTCAGAACAGGGCATGACAGGAAAATTCGGCTTGAAGACAGGATTAACTATACAAAACAATATCACCAGAAAATATATTCAAGATGACCTGGCATCCCATGCCATGTCATTGACTGCTGCTGCTTCTGATGCGCGTATGGGAGGATGCACCCTGCCGGTAATGAGCAATTCCGGAAGCGGGAATCAGGGCATTACAACAATACTGCCAGTGGTAGCCGTGGCTCAAAAAACAAACGCTGCTGAAGAAAAATTGATCAGAGCGCTCATTTTAAGCAACCTGATGGCGATTTATATTAAGCAGTTTATCGGTCAGCTGACTGCCTTATGCGGGGTTTTGACCGCAGCAACCGGCGCTGCTTGCGGTATCTGTTATCTTTTAGGCGGCAACCTCAATCAAATCAGCAGCACCATTAACAATATGGCCGCCAGTATCACGGGTATGATCTGTGATGGTGCAAAGCAGGGATGCGCACTAAAAGTGTCTGCAGGGGTGAGTTCAGCCGTATATTGCTCCCTTCTGGCCATGGAAGGTATCAGTGCGACCAGCACAGATGGTATTATTTCAGAAGATGTAGAGCAAACAGTCAGAAATATAGGAGAACTGGCCACAAAGGGCATGATTGAGACTGATCAGCATATCCTTAATACAATGATTTCCAAGTGATAGTATATTGAAATTATTATTTTTTTTACTAATCTTTCAGTTGACACGGCAGCGAAATCCAGATATTTTATACATATCTTAACAGGGTATCGAGACCACAGCAAAATAAACTCCTATCGCACTATTTTTAAGTGGGATTTTTTTCAACTAAGCGAGGCGCTATGAAAAAGAATGTCATTGTTGCCATGGCCATCATCATTTGTATGGTATTCTTCCTTATTTTAAACGAGACGCTGCATAAACCTGAACAAAAGAAAACAATGCCTGTAAAAAAACAGATTGGGTTTTACCATTATTATTCCGGACCGCTGAGCGGCGGCATTGCAGAAATGGTCGATGAAGTCAATCGGGGACAAACGCAGTTTAATGTCTCAGCACAGGCACTTGATCACGAGGCCTTTAAAAGTATGATTCATACCATGCTTGATAAAGGAAATCCGCCTGAGATTTTTTCATACTGGGCTGGTGCCAGGGTGCAGAATCTGGTGGACCAGAATAAATTGGCCTCAATTGATGATTTATGGCAAAATGAAAATTTTGACAAACGATTTCCAAAATCAGTTATTGATGCTGCCTGCACGTATAATGGACACAAATATCTGGTTCCAATCGATCAATTTATCGTTCTTTTTTTTTACAATAAACAATTGTTTGATACACATCATCTGTCACCGCCGGCATCCTGGGAAGAATTTTTAAGTCTCTGCCAGACATTGGAACAAAAAAATATTATACCATTAGCCTTGGGATCACGGGAACGGTGGCCGGCACAATTCTGGTTGGATTATTTGTTATTAAGAACGCAGGGTCTTGACTACCGAAATAAGCTGATGAACGGATCAGCAAAATATACAGACCCCCAGGTAAAGAAGGTGTATCATATATGGAGTGACCTTTTACAGAAACAATATTTCAATAAAAACGCCAATGATCTGGACTGGGCACAGGCCACCCAACTGCTCTGTGAACAAAAGGCAGCCATGACACTGATGGGCAGCTGGGCGATTCAACTGTTTGAGAACAATGAACACTGCAGGGGAATGGAGGACAATTTTGATTTCTTTATATTTCCCATTATGAAAAAAGATATTCCAAAGATAGCACTGGGTCCCATCGATGGTATTGTCCTTTCAAGGAACTCACAGAATCATGAATTTGCTAAAACAACCTTATCCTATTTTGCAGGGCAGAAGCCTCAAGAAAGATTGAGCCTGGGATCGGGGGCTCACGCACCAAGCCTGGATGTTCCTCTTTCGTTTTATTCTCCATTCAAAAAAAGGATATTTGAGGAAATGAAATCTGCAGCAGCATGGGCATTTAATTATGACCTGGCCACGCCGCCAGAAATTGCTGAAATAGGGATGAACAGTTTTCAAGAACTCATTGCATTCCCGGAGCAGTATGAAAAAATACTTGAGAATGTTGAAGCAGAATCACGCATGGTGTTTGATGCTGTTAATAATAAAAAAAATGACTAATATACAGGACAGATAGATGCGGTTTCGAAGAAAACTCGGCCTGGCCTTTGGAACTATTTTATCCATCACCATAATTGTTTCTCTGACAAGCATATATGGTATCAATAGAGCGTTAGAACGTCAAAGAAACCTGTATACCTTTACACAGACACTTGAAGAAAAGATTCATACCATTGTTCATAATCAGGAGATGTTTGTTGAAGAAGGGGACATTAAGAGTTCAAGGGCTGTACTCTCTTTAATTGAGCAGATGAAATCAAGTATTGATTCGGCACTAAACACGATTAAAGATCAGGAACAAAAAATACGAATAGAAAATGTTCTTAAGGCACTCTCAAATTATGAAACCAGTTTTTCCAATCTTGTCCAGGCTGCGATTGATATGGAAACCATGGAAAGCCGCATGCTTCACGAATCAAAAAGGCTCATTACCAATGCCGGGGCCATCGAGAAAATTGGCGGGGAAGCACTTCGAATTTTAAAACTGATGAATGAGATGATTCTGTCTGAAAAAAAATATATCCTTACAGGAGAAAAAGAATCTGAACAGATGGTGTTGGAAAAGTCCCAGTGGATTGTCCGGATCGCCAATGGCATTAAAAAGACACAGGAAGACAGGTCAATAGGACTTTATGCTTTTCGTATCGGGAACATCGCAACTGTCTATCAATCAATATTTAAACAATTTGTAGCGTCATATGAAAAAAAACAACAGTCCATATTAAATATAGACAGTGCTGTTAATACATTTGAGAAAGAATTAGAAGCCTATCTTGATCTGGTCATCTTAAAAAGAAAAGTCAATATTATCCGTATCGAGCAGTTAGTGGTTGTTGTCTCATTGATTGCCATTTTATTAGGAATTTTTGCCACACTTTTTTTATCAAAGCTCATCACAACTCCGATTAATGATTTAAAAGAGTCAGCGTCAAAGATTCTGTCGGGTGATTTAGACACCAGGGTGAAGGTAATGACCCAGGATGAAATCGGAGAGCTGGGAAATATTTTCAATAAGATGACAAGACAGCTGAAGCAGAGTTTTGACAACCTTTCACACTATCAGGAACAGCTCGAAGAACTGGTAAAAGAAAGAACAATGGGGCTGGAACAGGAAATAAAAAAACACAGGGAAACGCAAAAGGATCTTGTAAAAGAAAAAGATAAAGCGCTTCAATATTTTGATATAGCAGGTTCCATACTGGTGGTCTTAAATACAGACCAAACAGTGTCACAGATAAATGCGGCAGGGTGCAGGCTGTTAAAGGATAAAAAAGAGAATATCATCGGGCAGAACTGGTTTGAGAATTTTATCCCTGAAAATGACAGAGAGATGACAAAGCAGACTTTCAACAAATTGGTAAATGGTGATACAGAGCCGGTTGAATTTTTTAACAACTTAATTGTTACCAGAAGCAATGAAGAACGAATGATATCCTGGCACAACAATGTGCTGCGGGATGATGAAGGCAACATCATCGCAACCTTAAGCTCAGGAGAAGACCAGACACAGGCAAACCAGTTGGAAAAAGAAAGAGAGAAGCTGCAGGAAAGACTCCAACAGGCGCAGAAGATGGAAGCCATTGGTACGCTGGCAGGTGGTATTGCCCACGATTTTAATAATATTTTATATCCCATCATCGGGTATACTGAACTGGCAATGGAGGAGCAGCCTAAAAACAGCCATATCCAGGAAAACCTGCAGCAGATCCTGAAAGGTGCCATCCGGGCAAAAGAACTGGTGGAGCAGATTCTTAAGTTCAGCAGGCAGAAGCAGGCGTTAAA
>CAYFKW010000009.1:96940-130278 GCA_964343845.1 uncultured Desulfobacula sp.
AAGTTCAACCCATTGCCAAAGAGGTGCTTAAATTACTCAGATCAACCATTCCCAAAAATATAGAGATACATCAGGATATACCACAGACCGTCAATCCCATCATGGGCGACCCAACAGAACTTTTTGAAATTATAATGAATCTGTGCACAAATGCCTACCATGCAATGGAAGAATCAGGCGGGCGCTTAACGGTCACATTCACAGAAGCGGAAATAAATGAGCCAGATCAGAAATATTTAAATCTGGCACCGGGCAGGTATTGTATTTTAAGTGTGAGTGATACGGGTCAGGGCATTCCCAAAAATATAGTGGACCAAATTTTTGAACCCTATTTTACAACAAAAAAAATTGGGAAAGGCTCTGGTCTGGGCCTGGCTGTTATTCATGGCATTGTAGAAGATTATGGCGGCGCAATAAACGTTGAAAGCGAATTAGGCAAAGGCACCACGTTTTACATTTACCTGCCGGCAGCAAAGAGAGAAAAACTAGAAATCCAGGACCTCAAAAAGACAGTACTGTCCTCTGGAAATGAACATGTCCTTTTTGTGGATGATGAAGAAGCTATCGTGAACATCGGCGTGTTATATCTGGAGAAATTAGGGTATACTGTCACTGGTAAAACAAGCAGCCAGGACGCTTTTCAGACCTTTCAAAAACATTCTCATGTGTTTGACATCGTGATTACAGACATGACAATGCCTGGAATGATGGGAACAAAACTGATCCAGAAAATAAAGGAGATCAGGCCGGATATCCCTATTATTCTCTGCACTGGATTCAGCGATTTGATTGACGATAAAAAATCCAAGGCGCTTGGAATTGAGGGATTTATTCGAAAACCGATTTTAAGGGATGTCCTTTCACAGAAAATAAGGGATATATTAGACAATTAAGCTGCTGCCTGAGCAGGGTCTGAATCCATTCCCGCCAGATATAATAATTTCTTGACACAACTGGCTGCGTTGATTATTGAAATTTGCATGTCTATATCTGAAAATAACACTCCGCTGCTGTTAAAAACGATTCCGGTAAGAATCATTCTTCCGGTTGCGTTAACCATTTTATTATTCATTTTAACGATTTTTCTATTGATTATTCCCCTTTTAGAAAAAAATATGATGGATGTAAAAAGAGAGGGGATCATGCACTTGACGGAAAGTGCCTGGAGTACGTTACACCTTTTTCATACAAAGGCGGTAAAGGGACATCTTTCAGATGAAAAAGCAAAGCAGCAGGCCATAGGGCATTTAAAAGAATTGAGATACGGGCCTGAGCTGGAAGATTATTTCTGGATCAATGATATGACGCCAAATATGATTATGCACCCTTACCGCAGAGACCTTGAAGGTAAAAATGTTTCTACATTTGAAGATTCGGCTGGCAAGCGGATGTTTGTTGAGATGGTAAAGACTGTTAAAAAAAACGGGTCAGGTTTTGTTGATTATTTATGGCAGTGGAAAGGGGATGAAAATAAAATTGTTCCAAAAATTTCCTATGTCAAAGGATTTGAACCGTGGGGATGGATTATTGGAACAGGTATTTATGTTGAAGATGTTCGAATGGAAATACTGGCCATAACCCACAAGCTGACTTTTACCTGTTCAGGCATTATGATTTTATTTTTAATTCTATCCGGCTACATTATCTGGCAGGGGGCCAAAGTTGAAAAAGACCGCAAAAAGGCAATTGAACAATCCAAGCTGAGAGAGAAACAGCTCCTTCAGGCAGATAAAATGACCTCTTTGGGCATACTGGTGGCAGGGGTGGCGCATGAAATCAATAATCCTGCTACATCCCTGATGCTCAACGCACCAAATCTTAAAAAAGCATGGAAAGAATTTACACCGGTTCTGGATGAACATTTTGCCTTAAAAAAGGATGCGCTTGTCTGTCATATGCCGTATGAAAAGCTCAGTGAACGCATTAATATGATGCTGAACGCAATTGAAGACAGTTCTGCCAGAATAAAAAAGATTATTGCAGAGCTGAAAGATTTTTCCCGCCCGACAAGTGCAGAAGCAGAAGATCAGGTTGATATGAATCAAGTGGTAAAAAAATCAATCGATCTGACCCGGTCAATGATAAAAAAAGCCACCCGGCATTTTACAGCTGAGTTTTCTGAAAATATGCCCACTATAAAAGGAAATTCACAGAAATTGCAGCAGGTGATTATTAATCTGCTTGTGAATGCCTGCCAGGCGCTTGAAACCAGGGATCAGTCCATTCATGTAAGAACATCAAAGCGCAAAACAGCCCATTTTATTATGATTGAGGTGATGGACACAGGGCCGGGCGTATCACCTGATCACCTTAACAAACTTAAAGAGCCGTTTTTTACCACCAAGAGAGATGACGGGGGAACCGGGCTTGGACTTTCTATTTCAGAAAAAATTGTTTATGATCACATGGGGATAATGGAGTTTGAGTCCAGATTGGGACAAGGGTTAACTGTTAGAATACTGTTACCCATTTTAGGTGACAAAACAAAGGTTGATTAAACTATAAAAAAAATGATGAACAGCCAGCAGACAATGGATCGCCCTATACTGATTGTTGATGATGAACCTCAAATCCTGCTTGCCGTGGATACGACATTGAGGATGGCAGGAATGGATAATATTATTACCATCAGTGACTCCAGAGATGTAATCCGGCAGATGGAACGTCAGGTACCATGTTTGATTATTCTTGATCTGAATATGCCTCATATTAACGGCGAGCGCCTGTTAAAAATTGTTAGAAAAACATATCCAAAAATCCCTGTAATTATTTTAACAGGGGCAATTGATGTGGAAACAGCTGTCAAATGTATGAAAATCGGTGCCATGGATTATGTGGTCAAGCCTGTAGAGGAAGATCGCCTCATTGCAGCGGTTAAACAGGCATTGGACTATGCAGATATAGAAAACGAGGCAAAGCACTCCCGGGCAAGTGAGCTGTATGCTCAGATAAAAAACCCCAAAGCGTTTGAGCATATTATTACCCAGGATAAGAAGATGCATTCGATTTTTCGATATTTGGAAGCTGTTGGCCCCTCTTCTCAACCTGTGCTTATTTTAGGTGAAACAGGTGTTGGCAAAGAGCTGATCGGAACATCCATCCATACCTTAAGCCAGCGAAAAGGAAATTTTATCGTGGTGAATGTGGCGGGTTTAGATGATAATGTCTTTTCCGATACCCTTTTCGGGCATATTTCAGGTGCATTTACCGGAGCGGATAAACCAAGGCAGGGGTTAATCGAGCAGGCAGCAGGGGGAACACTTCTCTTAGATGAAATTGGAGACCTGGCACTGACGTCTCAGATTAAACTGCTCCGACTGCTTCAGGAAGGAGAATATCTGCCATTGGGATCTGATAAAATAAGGCATTCAGACGCACGGATTATAGCCTCGACCAATCTGGACCTGTGGGCGTTGGAAAAAAAAGGCGTTTTCAGAAAAGACCTGATCTATCGTCTTTCTACCCACACCCTTACGATTCCACCATTAAGAGAGCGCCTGGTAGATCTTCCGCTGCTGCTGGACAGGTTCATATGTCAGGCTGCGGATGAATTAGACAAACCCATCCCTGACATTCCTAAAATATTGATTGAACAAATGGAGGCTTATCCTTTTAAAGGGAATATCAGGGAGCTGAAATCCATGGTTTATGACGCAGTGTCACGATACAGGAAGGGCCCGATTACATCTGATTTGTTTAAAAGTCTCAATGTTCATAAACCTGATACAGATGAAAATGAAAACGTGCCTTCTTCTCTGCCAACCCTTAAAGAAGCGTCAAGAGACCTGGTTGAGAAAGCAATGAAGCAGACAGGGGGCAATCAATCTGCTGCAGCGGAAATTCTTGGTATTTCCCAGCAGGCATTAAGCAAACGACTGCAGAAATTAAAAGCAGAAAAATCTGATCATTAGTCCACAACAAAAGTTGTATTCACAACAAAAGTTGTAGCAGTTTTTTGTTCCATTCTTTTTACCATGACCGTTTTTATATGAATGTTTCAATGATAATTCTGATGTCAGCACAGGGTCAGGCAGACACCTTCAACCGTCTTTGAAAATTGTCACTGGCATCCTTCCGGAAAAATTGCTTTTCATGCGGTCTCCAGCCCCTGAAAGGGGCTTAGCCCCTTTTATCATACCCCGGTCCTCAGCATTGCTGCTCTCAAATTAATCCTGAATCGAAAAGGAACATGTTTCTGAAAAATACTGCCAGCCAATGGCAGCAGAACTGTATTCTGCTACAACTTTTGTTGTAGGATGAAAAATTTTTAAACAGGCGATGTTTTAAAATATATTCAATAATAACAAATAGATATATCATTTTTAACCTGTTCGGCACGCAGATTGCTCCTAAGGTGGATGAATATCAATTATTAAGCATGGGAGAATCCAAAAATGAATCAGATCAAAAACCTTGGTTGGCGCGTAACACTGGCAGGATTGGGTATAAATTTGGCGTTGGGTATACTTTATACCTGGAGCATTTTTAAAATGACAATTAAAGAATCAATCGTTTCCGGCGACGGTCTTTATAATTGGAGCCTTGCCTCTTTAAACGATCCGTATGCTGTCTGCTGCCTTGTGTTTGCATTTGCTATGATTTTTGCAGGCCGCATCCAAGACCGGCTCAGTCCAAGAATTACAGCGGCCATAGGTGGTGTTCTGGTTGGGTTAGGGTTGATGCTCATTGCCAGCTCAACTGCATGGATCAGCTGGATTATCGGTTTTGGGCTTCTCACAGGGATGGGACTCGGGTTTGGTTATGCCTCTGCCACCCCTCCTGCCATTAAATGGTTTCCTCCGGCGAAAACAGGCATGATCGCGGGTATTGTTGTGGCTGGTTTTGGCCTGGCGTCTGTATATATCGCACCCCTTGCCATATTTTTAATCGGAAAGCTTGGTCTGTCTCAAGCAATGCTTGTTTTTGGAATTTCATTCCTGATTATTGTCTGCCTGCTATCTCAATTTCTAGTCAATCCACCCGATGGATATGTCCATCCGGACACCTTGCAGAACAATAATTCAGTGGCAGGTCAATCCATCAATTACAGTCCAAAAGAAATGCTTAAAACCTCGGCTTTTTATAAGTTGTGGATAATTTTCTGTATCGCTTCTGGTGCTGGTCTGATGATTATCGGCGGTGTCGCTGGAATGGCAAAACAGGGAATGGGTTCAATGGCGTGGATTGTCGTTGCCCTGATGGCTGTCGGTAACGCTTCCGGTCGTGTTGTTGCGGGGATTTTATCCGATCGAATCGGGCGGGCAAATACACTTTTTATCATGCTGGTTTTTCAAGCCATTGTTATTTTTTCACTATTATTCATTTCACCGGTTCAGGTGATGCTTCTGGTCATTGCTGCCACATTAATCGGATTTAACTATGGGACGAACCTGTCGCTGTTTCCTTCTGCAACAAAAGACTATTTTGGATTACAGAATTTTGGTGTCAACTATGGGCTGGTATTCAGCGCCTGGGGCGTAGGCGGTTTTATATTCCCCCGGGTTTCCCAAATGATTGTTGCGCAGACCAATAGTCCTAAAATGGCATATATCCTTGCAGCAGGTCTTCTGCTTACAGGTGCAGTGATCGCTATGATGACCAAATCACCGGCTGTTGAGGAAGAAGAGAAAGAAACAGACGTTATTACGACCCCGGTACCTGAGAATATAAGAGCATATGCCATGCAGGAGCTGAAAAGTATTAAATAAAAGAAAAAATAACTTTTTTGCCTGAAAGGAGAGAAGATGAGTGACAGCGACTTTATATTTCACGCACCAGATGAGTATCGCCGGAATGCCTGGGTAAAAACAATTGATGACTATAAAGAGATGTATCATCGTTCCATTGCGGACCCCGGGAAGTTCTGGGCTGAGATGGCAGATCAATTTTATTGGGAAACAAAATGGGAAACAGCCTGCAACTATAATTATCATATGTCAAAAGGCCCGATTCTTATTGAATGGTTTAAAGGCGGTAAAACAAACATCGCTTATAACTGCCTGGACAGGCATTTAAAAAAGAGGGGTAATCAGACGGCATTTATCTGGGAAGGCAATGACATAGATGAATCGCTGGAAATTTCATACAACCAGCTCCATGAAAAGGTCTGCCAATTTGCCAATGCCCTGAAATCAAAAGGGGTTCAAAAAGGAGACAGAGTTGCCATCTATATGCCGATGATACCTGAGCTGGCCGTCACGATGCTGGCGTGTGCCCGGATTGGTGCGATTCACAGCATAGTGTTTGGCGGGTTTTCCGCAGATGCACTTTCCGATCGCATACTGGACAGCCATTGCAAGGTATTGGTCACGACAGACGGTGTGATGAGAGGCCCCAAAAAAGTTCCGCTGAAAACAAATGCAGACACTGCATTGGCGTTGTGTGAAAAACAGGGCCATTCAGTTGAATGCTGTTTTGTCGTAAAAAGAACATGCACCGATGTTCATATGAAAGAGGGAAGGGACCTGTGGTGGCATGATGAGGCAAGAAAACAGAGCACAGACTGTCCTGTTGAGTGGATGGATGCAGAAGATCCGCTGTTTATTTTATATACATCCGGGTCTACTGGAAAACCCAAAGGCGTGCAACACAATGTAGGTGGGTACATGGTATACACAGGTATCACCTTCCGATATATATTTGATTATCATGAAAATGACATTTACTGGTGTACAGCCGATATCGGCTGGGTGACCGGGCACAGCTACATTGTTTACGGCCCCCTGTCACAGGGGGCTACCAGTCTCATGTTTGAAGGGGTTCCAAACTATCCCGATCCCGGAAGATTCTGGTCCATTGTTGATAAATGGAAGGTCAATCAATTCTATACAGCGCCGACTGCTATCAGGGCATTGATGGCACAGGGCGAAGAATGGGTTGAAAAATATGACCTATCCTCATTAAGGCTTTTGGGATCTGTTGGAGAACCGATTAACCCTGAAGCATGGAAATGGTATTTTAAATATGTGGGCAAAGAAAGATGTCCGATAGTGGATACCTGGTGGCAGACTGAAACAGGCGGCATTATGATCACAGCACTTCCCTATGCCATTGATCAGAAACCAGGATCTGCAAGTTTACCATTCTTTTCAGTAAATCCAGTACTTTTAAACGAAGAAGGAAAGGAACTTGAAGGTGCATGTGATGGAATTTTAGCACTGAAAGCGCCCTGGCCCGGACAGATGAGAACGGTTTACAATAACCATGACAGATTTGAAAAAGTCTATTTTCAAATGTTTGATGGATATTATTTTGCCGGAGATGGGTGCCGAAGAGATGAAGACGGCTATTATTGGATTACAGGCCGTGTGGATGATGTCATCAATGTTTCTGGTCACAGAATGGGGACCGCAGAAGTGGAAAGTGCTCTGGTAAGCCATTCCGAGGTAGCAGAGGCCGCCGTTATTGGATATCCTCATGATATTAAAGGGCAGGGAATTTACGCCTTTGTTACTTTAAAAGTCAGTGCCGTACCGAGCGATGATCTGTTAAAAGAACTGAAAGTTCATGTCAGAAAAGAGATTGGACCCATTGCAACGCCTGATATTATCCATTTTGCACCATTGCTGCCCAAAACAAGATCAGGCAAGATTATGCGGCGTATTTTAAGAAAAATAGCAACAGATGAGTTTGACAGCCTGGGTGATATCTCAACGCTGGCAGATCCAGAGGTTGTTGGAAGTCTGATAGAAAGTCATAAAGCCTTAACGGATCGTTAAGTCTCCTTTTTAAGCTATTAAAGGGCCGGCCCTGGAATCATAACAGATTAAAAGGGCTGGCCTTTTTTTTGGTTTCAGCAGTTGAAGCGTTTGCCAACCACTTTCAGGCATCTATTCCCTGTGACAGGAACGCTTATGATTCCTGCTCATCAACCGTGGTGATGAGCCTGCTTAAAACAATGCACCCCTTGACATTATTTATGAATTATTATTAGCTTGGCAAAATTTAAAGTTAAAAACAAATTGCAGTGACAGGCACGTTAAAAAAATGGCAGATGCCGAGCATAAAAAAAAGAATATCATACACCGTTTGCTGGACTGGATATCAAAAGGGAGTAAACAGGAAGCCCGGAAAGGCAGCTTGTGTAAATCCTGACAAGTTAAAAAATAGACAGCCGGCCTGGCGGTTAAAATCAATAGAGAGAGACATATGAGCGACAAAGTAAAAGGATTGCTACAAAAAATAAATTTTATTGAAACAGACATGGATCTGCACAAACAGATCCTTGCTTCAATACCATCTGATGACACAGCAGAAATGGAAAACGTCATCAAAAAAATTGCGGATTACAAACAGCAGATAAATGATTTACGGCTCGAAATTAAAAGAATTGATGAAAAAGAATATAATAAAATTATTGCCATCGAAAGAGCAGTTGAAACATTTCAAGAGATTTCAAAAGATAAAAAATTTATCCTGGTGAATACTTTAAATGAAACCGGGGAGTGCTGTATCACCTTTAATGATGGTACCCGGTTGGACTGCCTTGTTGCAGCAAAAGAGGAGAACGGCAACTGGACAGTGTTGACATTGGAAGGAGATGTAAAGGAATACCCAGGCGGGTTTGTAAAATAGGAGGGAAAAATCGAAGAAAAGCAGAGGCGTCCTTATAGTGAAAAACTTGATATGGGCAGGTTTCTTAGTGTTGTTTGCTTCAAATATTTCAACAGCTGAGCAGAAATTCAAACTTGAAAGATTTATACATCCGGAAACCTGCAGCGGGTGTCATGGGCAGATTTTTGAACAATGGGAGAATTCCATGCACCATCTGGCCCATAAAGACCCTGTTTATTCAAGGGTTTCAAAATTTTTAAGAAAAGGACTTACAGATGCGGGAGAAATTGAAGAGGCTGAGTCCTGTGTGAAATGTCATACACCGGTTGGGAAAGCAACCGGGTTTCCGAACAAGCTGTCAGATGATTTGTCTAAAACACCTGAAATTGCAACCCATGGCATCCAGTGCGATTACTGCCATTCTGTTAAGGCGGTAGAAAAAATGTATAACAATGGCCTTGTGTTGAATCCAGGTAATGGAGATGATGACCCCGGCATAAAATATGGTCCGTTTGATGATGCTGAGCCCGATTTTCATGAAGCGCAGTATTCAAAGCTCCATACAGAATCTAAAATATGTGGGACCTGCCATGATGTGAAACATGTGGCGTTCGGAACCGAAATTGAAACCACCTACACAGAGTGGAAAAACAGCCCGTATAATGATCCGGATCCCCAAAAAAGAGTAACGTGTCAGGGGTGCCATATGTATCAAAGACCTGGTGTGCCGGCGACCGGATCCACCCCCAGGCCTGAAAATCCTGGATCAGCTACGGATTACAGTGAAGAAAGACCGCATATTTTTACACACTATTTTGTTGGTGGCAATGCAGCCGATACAGGTAAATTTGGACGTGAAGAAAAAACAAAAATGGCTGTCGAACGGCTGCAGAATGCTGCAACCCTTTCAATTGATATATCAAACATAAATCAAAAAAGAATAGATATTATTGTTGAAAACACAGGAGCGGGACATTCAATCCCGACCGGTGTTGCAGATTTGCGTCAGGTTTGGCTTGAAATTACAGTCATGGATAAGGACAACAAAAAAAGATTCCAGTCTGGTGTCCTGAATAAAAAGAATGAATTACCAGGGGATGCAGTAATTTACAGGACTGTTTTTGGTGATGGAAATGGAAAAGCCGTCATTAATATCGCAAAGGCAAGACAGGTACTCAAAGATAACAGGATAAAGGCAAAACAGAGTGTCAGACAAACCATAACCTTACCGTTTGTGCCGGATAAAAATATGACTATCCTTGCCCGATTATTGTATCGGAGTATGCCGCAAAAGGTGTTAAGCCTGATACCAGGGGATCCATTTGAGCCTTTACCTGTTGTAGAGATGGCAAAGGCCCGGAAGAAAATCTAAAATGGCCAGAAGTTATTGTCGTGCCATACGTTTTCAATTAAGGATGCTTCTAGAGATAATAATTTTTTAAGGTGTGTTTTCTCCCAGGCAGACAGCCAGGCATACATCTTTTTCTCTTCTGGATCATTTGCCTCTTTTGCCCTGTCACCATACATTTTAACGGCTTTTTCCTCAAAACTGATGGCAGCAGTGATAGCAGTCGCTTCAAAACTGGCAGCATTGATTTTGTCTTTTAACGTGGTGTCAAGAATGTCTGGCGCCGCCACTTTAGACGCGTCATTTTCAAATCCGCCCGCCATGAACTTGCCATCCTTCATATACGCCTTAAACTGTTTTTCAAGGATATCCATATGTTCCTGTTCATCTGCAGCAAGGTCATTAAAAAATGCTTTAACATCCTCATCATCTGCATGATCCATGGCTTTCTGGTAAAGGCTTTTCCCTTTTCTTTCAATGAGAAAGGCATTTTTTAGAATGGTTAGTGTATTGGATTTGTCCATTTTGTACTCCTGTTTCAGGTTGAAAGGTTTAGATTGTAAAACAAGGGTACATGATGTTACATGGAATATCAAGAAAGAGTCGGCGAATTTAATGAGTAAATGCCAAAGAAAGAGCTGAATATCAAATAACGTATTGTGACAGAGCTTGGTGACGATACCACAGCTTGAAACGATGAAATGTTTGCGAGATGCGTTTCTTAAAATGGAAAGTGAGGCCATATGGGTGAGGCAAGGATACAGCTGAAAAGAATACATAAAGTGGCAGTGGTGACAATGAATCATCTGCATAAAAAAAATGCATTTGACGCAGATATGTTCAGCGCTTTGGAACAGGTGAGTGAGGCGCTGAAAAAAGAGCTGCCCAGGGCAGTCGTTTTGACAGGGGCAGGCGATGAAGCATTTTCCTCAGGGTTTGATGTAGGCCCTGATAATCCAATGGTTGATAAGTTTTTAAGTGTACTGGACAGCAGGGACAACACCGCGTCTAAAAACTTAATTCAACAGATACGAAAGGCGGTGGACAGGTTTACGGCTCTTCCTGTCCCCCTTATTGCTGCCATTAATGGTGCTGCATACGGGGGCGGGGCAGAATTGGCAACTCGATGTGATTTAAGGGTAATGGATGAAACAGCACAGCTCTGTTTTTCAGAAGTCCGGCTTGGATTAATGCCGGATTGGGGAGGCGGACCCAGTTTAACAAGACTTATCGGGAGTGGTGCTGCATCGGATCTCATCTTAACTGCCAGGCCCATAAACAGCCGGGAAGCCTTGGACATAGGGTTGGTGAATCGGGTTGTAAAAAAAGGTCAGGCAAAACATGAAGCCCTGTCCCTTGGTGAACAGATTGCTCAGAATGGTCCCAGAGCTGTTCAACATGCGTTGAAAGTTATTCGAAAAAGCCTTGAGTTACCGTTGGAAAAAGCGCTCGATTTAGAAACAGACCTGGCTGCCAAACTCATTGTATCAGGTGAGTGTTTGCATGGCATTACAGCATTTATGGAAGGTAAACCACCTGAATTTCCAGATTAAAAAAATGGATACGGTTTTTTATGTATTATGCGGATAACCACAAATTGTATTGAACGGACAGGTTATTTCCCGCTGTCTCCAAGGTAGGTTTCCAGAATCATATCAAATTCACTTTTACCAGAAGTGTCCGCAGTTTTCAGCTGCTTCAGGATCGCATTTAATTTTATGATTAATTCTTTTTTTGTTTCTTTATGGAACGCGTAATATAGATCTGCCTGTTTTAGGATATAGATGGTTTCGTATTTTCCAGGATCCAATCCCATTTCTATCAAAAGGTATATCGTGGTTGGAATGTTAAACGCAAACATATCTATCCGATCGGAAGTGAGCATTTTAATGCATTGAACAGGGGATGAAAGCCTTTTTAAGTCTTTTTCCCTTATGCCTGATTTCACAACCAGTTGTTCAGGTGCCCCATCGCGAACAGTACCGATTTTGTATCGGGTTAAATCTTCTGGCGATTGAATTTTTATCTTATTGTCTTTGAGAGAAATCAACCCTATCGTAAGGCTCATTATGGGACCCACCCACTGAAACAATTTTTCTCTTTGTTCAGTGCGGGCGGTACTGTAAAGCATTGTGTCAGCTTCGGTTTGAACAGTCCGATACCCTCTTGCCCAGGGCACAATACGAATCATTGATCGATCAACCGGATTGTTTGCTTCAGCCATCATACGAATTAAGAGGTCAGTGGATATCCCATGTACCAGTTTTTCTTTTAAAAAATTATATGGCGGCAGTTCTTCTGCATATATCTTTATGGGCTGCTGCATTTTTTGGTTCCCATGGGCAGGGGGAAACATCGAGAATAAAATTAATAAAACAAAGAGTGTCAGGTGAATCATTCGTTTCATTTTTATTGATCCTTTAATTGCAATCATAACAATGGATGATGCAAGGTTATATGTCAGAGAATTTAAGTTAACGTATATTTGATTTGAAAGTATTCTTTAAAATAGCATGGACAATGGAATTGAACAACACTTTTTAAGACAGGCTCAGCAGAAACAGATGAAAACCGGTGTTTCAATTTGCAAAAATAAAAAAATTTTTATAGGTTGCAGCAATTGAGTTTAAAAAAATGAATAATTATGACGACGTTTGAAATTATTATTATTGCCATAGGCCTTGCAATGGATGCATCAGCTGTATCACTTGCCGCGGCTGCCGCAGGTTATGCAGACAATGCAAGGGCTGTCTTTCGATTGTCTTTTCATTTTGGTCTGTTTCAGTTTCTAATGCCTGTGGCGGGCTGGTTTCTTGGGATCAGTTTTGTCTCATATCTTAGGGCTGTTGATCACTGGATTGCTTTTTTTCTTTTGGCATTTGTTGGGATCAGGATGATTTTGGAAGGACTGGAAACAGCCACTGAAAAAAGGAAAAAAGATCCTTCCAGAGGCATGACAATGGTGATGCTCAGCATTGCCACCAGTATTGATGCTCTGGCCATCGGGTTAAGCCTGGCAGTGCTGGATGTGACTATTTGGTATCCAAGTGTTATGATTGGTATTATTACGATGATTATGTCTTTTATGGCCATAAAAATCGGCATTAAACTGGGGGTGATGTTTGGCCGGCGAATGGAGATTTTCGGGGGTATTATTTTATTGATTATTGGCGCCCGGATTTTGATGTCCCACTTGATGACTTAACAAAAGGAAGGGCAGATGCTGCATACAGATCTTCCGATTCTAGATGACAAAGAAGGGGAATTTATCCCAAAAGGGTTTCCAAGGGTAATCGATGCCCATGTTCACATTTTCCCTTTTAAAATTTTTTGCTCCATCTGGTCATGGTTTGACCGAAATGCCTGGAAGATAAGGTATCAGATGGATACGTCCAGTTTGATTCAATTCCTTTTAGACCATGGGATTCATCATGTTGTGGCGTTACAATATGCCCACAAGCCTGGCATTGCAGACAAACTGAATATGTATATGGCTAAAAAGTGCAATGAGTTTAAGGGAAAGGTTTCAGGAATGGCAACCGTTTTTCCTGGAGAACCAGATGCGGACCAGATATTAATCCGTGCATTTTCAAATGGATTGAAAGGGGTAAAACTGCATGCCCATGTCCAGTGTTTTGATATGAACAGCCAGGAAATGGACAGTATATATGATATATGTGAAAAAGAACAAAAGCCGATGGTGATGCATGTGGGAAGAGAGCCTAAAAGCGAGAAATATGCTTGTGACCCATATGAAATATGCAATGCAGAAAAGTTAGAGCCCATCTTGAAGAATTTTCCTAAATTACATCTTTGTGTCCCGCATCTGGGGTTTGATGAGATAAATGAATATAAACGCCTGATTGAAAAATACGATACGCTCTGGCTGGATACAACAATGGTATTAACAGATTACTTTCCGCTTGATAACAGAATTGGTCTTGAACACTATAGAACAGATCGAATTATGTATGGCTCTGATTTCCCCAATATCCCATATGCCTGGGACAGAGAACTGAAATGGTTACGTCAGTACAGCCTTTCATCAGAAGATCTTGAATGGGTGCTCCATAAAAGTGCTGAAATGTTTTTCAACATCTAAAAGGGCCTGAAAAATAAATGATACAAACTATCAGTAAAGAAATGATGCTGCCTGAAAAAAATGTGGCTGCGGCAATTCAACTGCTGGATCAGGGGGCAAGCATCCCTTTTATTGCCAGGTATCGAAAAGAGGTCACCGGATCTTTGGATGAAGTGGCACTTACCGGCATTAGAGACCGGAAAGAGCAGCTGGATGCGTTAAATGACAGAAAATGTGCCATTGTGAAATCATTAAAAGAAAGAGATCTTTTAACGCAATCCCTGGATGATGATATCCAGAAAGCCGCGTCAATGACAACGCTTGAAGATTTGTATGAAAAATTTCGTCCCAAAAAAAGGACCCGTGCCCAGATGGCAAAGGAAAAAGGCCTGGAACCCCTGGCAGCCTTTATTTTAAAACAGGGCCCGGCAGATCCTGTTGTCGAGGCAGGAAAATATACAGATGGAAAAAATAAAGCAGCATCAGAACATGAGGCGATCAATGGTGCAACAGATATTATAGCTGAAATCATAAACGAGGATGTAGCTGTTAGAGAAGATGTCAGGAAATTATTTAACGATACCGCCCAAATTCAATCCAGCGTAAAGAAATCAAAGCAAAAGGAAGGGCTGAAATTCAAAGACTATTTCGACTGGTCGGAAATTGCTGCCAAAACACCTTCTCATCGGCTGCTTGCCATGCTGAGAGGTCAGAATGAATCTATTTTGTCTGTGCATATCCTTCCAGATGAGAACAGAGCCCTGGCTCTGATTGAAAAACGTTATGTTAAAAACCGGTCTGCGTCGGCAAGCCTGATCAAATCAGCCATTAAAGACAGCTATAAAAGACTGTTGTCCAGATCCATTGAAAAAGAATATATGAATAAATTGAAAGCCGGGGCAGATGCGACTGCCATCAATGTGTTTGCTGAAAATTTAAAATCACTTTTGCTGTCGCCTCCCCTTGGCCAGAAAAGCATCCTTGCCATTGATCCGGGCTTCCGAACGGGATGCAAAATTGTATGCCTGGATGCCCAGGGAAGTCTGCTGCACCATGATACCATATTCCCCCATCAGGAAAACAGTCAAAAAGCAGTCCAGAGTGTGTTAAAACTGGTGAAAAAATATGAAATTGAAGCCGTTGCAATCGGAAATGGAACGGCAGGCCGGGAAACTGAGATTTTTATAAAAAAAATCGGACTTGATCCAGCCATTCAAATTATTATGGTTGATGAAAGCGGGGCATCGATTTATTCTGCTTCTGCCGCAGCAAGGCAGGAGTTTCCTGACCATGACATCACCGTTCGGGGGGCCGTTTCTATCGGTCGACGGCTCATGGATCCGCTGGCAGAACTGGTAAAACTGGATCCCAAATCAATTGGTGTGGGCCAATATCAGCATGATGTGGATCAAAAGCTGTTAAAAAAAGCATTGGATGATGTGGTCGTCTCCTGTGTGAATCAAGTGGGCGTTGAAGCCAATACAGCGAGCAGGGAACTGCTTTCCAGGGTATCCGGCCTCAATGATACGATTGCATCTAATATGGTTCAATATCGAAATGAGAATGGACCATTTTTATCGCGGAAAGATTTTTTAAAGGTTCCACGGCTTGGCCCAAAAGCCTTTGAGCAGGCTGCAGGGTTTTTAAGAATTCATCAGGCAGCACATCCATTGGATAGAAGCGGTATTCACCCTGAATCCTATCCTGTGGCGGAAAAAATGGTCAAAGATGCCGGATTGAGTTTTGAATCGTTAATGACAGATCATCAAAAAATTAAAGAGATCCGCGTCAGCGACTATGTGTCAGAGACAATCGGCATCCCGACATTAAAGGATATTATTAAAGAATTGATAAGCCCGGGAAGAGATCCCAGGAAAGAGTTTAAATCTTTTCCATTTGACGACACGATCCATGACATTAAAGATCTTGCACCTGGGATGAAAGTACCGGGGATTGTCACCAATGTTACAGCTTTCGGGGCATTTGTAGATATTGGCGTCCATCAGGACGGACTGGTTCATATCAGTCAAATGGCCAACCGGTTTGTAAAAGACCCCAAGGAAATTGTGACGGTTCGTCAGGCCGTATCTGTAACGGTAATTGATGTTGATGTAAATCGAAAGCGCATTTCTTTGTCAATGAAAGTGTAATCAATTCGTCACCAGGAATTTAATATTTATAAAAGCCTGTTTCCTTTAGCAGGCGATCTTGAAAAAATAAATCCAGCACTTACAATATTGAAAAGCTAGATCTAAAAAAAAGAATGATAAAAAAAAGAAAACCCTTAAAAAAGGAGACCTCCGATGGCCAATACAAAACTTGCAGGAAATCCTGTTAACCTGGCAGGCGAATTCCCCAATAATGATATCAACGTTAAAAATTTTACAGCAGTGCGGCAGGATTTATCAGAATTTTCTCTGGATGATTTTAAAGGAAAACGAAAAATTTTAAATATCTTCCCCAGTATCGATACAGATGTCTGTGCAACATCTGTCAGGACGTTTAACACAAAAGCTGCCGAACTTGAAAATACGGTGGTTATTTGTTTGTCTTTTGATCTGCCATTTGCTCAAAAAAGATTTTGCGGTGCAGAAGGTATTGAAAATGTGGAAACAGGCTCTCTATTCCGTAATTGTGATTTTGGAACAGATTATGGTGTGCTGATTGAAGACGGCCCTTTAAAAGGATTATCCGCAAGAGCAGTAATTGTCCTTGACGAAAACAACAAGGTTTTATACGGTCAGTTAGTAGACGATATTACACATGAGCCAGATTATAGCGCTGCGCTTTCAGCATTATAAATTAATAGAAAAACCGTTAAATCAAATCAATTCGTATGGTTTTGGTGTTGTATAGTTGTTAACCCAATCATGTGGAGAGGTGTTATGAAAAACATTTTAAAGTGGTTATTCATTGCAGGCTGCGTTTTAGGTGTTTTCATCATTGCAGCCGCTTTTATTATCCCCAGATTTGTAGATATCCAGAAATATAAACCCGTTATTGAGCAGAAAGTAACGCAGGCGACAGGGCGTTCGTTTACACTTGGGGGGGATATGGATGTGTCTGTCTTTCCATGGATCGGGGCTAAACTGACAGATCTTCATTTGGGAAATCCCGAAGGGTATGCTGAAAAAGACATGATTTCAATCAAGAATTTTGAGGTCCGGCTTAAAGTACTGCCCTTATTGTCAAAAAAAATAGAGGTTAAAACTTTTGTTTTAGATACGCCTAAAATCTATCTGGAAAAACAAAAACCCAATACAGCAAACTGGCAGGGGATTGGATCACAGAAAGAGACCAAAAAAGCGGAAGAAAAAAAGAGTAAAACACCTGATAAAGACCAGGCGATACCTATTCAATCCCTGCAGGTTGGAAATTTTTCTATCACAAATGGGCAGTTGCTGTATGTTGATAAAACCACGAATGTCAAAAAAGAGATATCTGATTTGAATTTAAGGTTATCCAATATCAGTTTTGATAACCCGGTTAACATCTCATTTGGTGCCAACGTTGACGGCCAGCCGATTTCTCTTGAAGGAAAAGCCGGTCCCATCGGCAGAGAACCCGGTAAAGGAACCATTGGGCTTGAGTTTGTCTTAAAAGCACTGGGAGCGCTTGAGGCTAAACTGGATGGAAATATTGTGAACCCTGCAGGCAATCTGTCTATGGATCTAAATGTGGATGTGGCCTCCTTTTCACCAAAGAAGTTGATGAAGACCCTTGATCAAAAATTTCCTATACAGTCAAAAGACCCCAGCGTTTTAGAGTCAGTCTCTTTAAAAACAAAGATAAAGGGCACGCCTGATAATGTATCTTTCTCGGATGGACTGCTGAAAGTGGATGATTCAAATCTCAAATTTACGGCAGCGGCAAAAGAATTTAATAAACCCAATCTCAAATTTGATCTTCAATTGGATGGCATAGACCTGGATCGATACCTGCCTGAATCTAAAAAAGAAGATCAGCAGTCAGGTGAGAAAACTAAAACAAAGCCGCCCGTCACTGAGAAGAAAACAGATTACTCATTGCTGAGAAAATTGGTGCTGGACGGTAAGATTAAAGCAGGGAAAGTAAAGGCCAGCGGTGCAACAGTAGAGAATATGGTTGTTCACATTCTGGCAAAGAATGGGATTATTTCCATTGATCCTTTCGGGCTGGACCTTTATAGCGGCAATGTTGAATCAACCTTAACCATAAATGTTCAGGACAAAGCTCCCAAAACAGGTATTGTATTAACTGCCAAAGGTATTCAGGCAGGACCACTGATCAAAGACACCACACAAAAAGAGATCATTGAAGGAACGCTGACAAGTGATATACAGCTTTCCATGGCCGGAGAAACACCTGAAATGATTCGGCAGACATTAACAGGAAAGGGTGAACTCCTGTTTAATGATGGGGCTGTCATTGGTATTGATATTGCGGATACGGTAAGGAATGTTAAATCTAAACTGGGTGGTCAGGAAAAACCAAAAGAGAAGCCAAAGACAGATTTTGCCGAATTAAAAATTCCATTTACCGCTAAAAACGGTCTTGTCAATACAAAGGGGAGCAGCCTGGTATCTCCGTTAATTCGAGTGGTGACAACCGGTGATATCAATCTTGTTAAAGAACTGCTTGATTTAAGAGTGGATCCAAAATTTGTGGCAACGCTTAAAGGGCAGGGAGATACAAAAGAAAGGTCAGGCGTGATGGTTCCTGTCCTGGTGACAGGAACATTTGCATCACCAAAGATTCGGCCTGACCTGAAAGGGATGCTGGGGGTTGATGGGAAAGCCGTTGATACAAAGGCATTAAAAGAGAAAGTGCTGGGGTCTGAAACAGAACAAAAAGAAAAAGTCGAATCGATTAAAGAGGATGCCGGAAAAAAAATCAAGGGCCTTTTCAAAGGGTTTTCAGATTAAAACCGTCATGTTTCAGGAGATTTGGAACAACGATGATCAAATAGCTGAAACCATTTTGTCAGCCATGGATGCTGCCAGAATTACGGGAAGCGGCTAAACGATTATTTTTCGTTCTTGAGAAGCATCTTTGGTGCCAATAAACGTCAGGTATATCTTAAATATTGGAGAAAGAAATGAACTGTGTAAAAGTGAAATATGCTGGTGTTGCTTACGTTTTAATTCTGTTTGTTCTGGTGTTATCTAACCCTGTATTTTCAGGCAATTCATGGTTTGATAAAGGCAGTGAACTCCTTAAGTCATTTGGGGGGGGCGAAAAAGCAAAGGAACTGACTGTTGAAGAAATTGGTGCTGGGCTTAAAGAGGCATTAAGGGTTGGTTCACAGAATGTGGTGAACCAGCTGGGGGCCACTGATGGATTTAACAAAGATTCAAATATCCACATCCCTTTACCGGACAATCTGAATAAAGTTAAAACCATGCTAAGCAAAGTCGGTATGTCTTCGCTGTTTGAAGACCTTGAGTTGAAGCTGAACAGGGCGGCTGAAGTTGCGACGCCAAAAGCAAAAAAATTGTTTTGGGGTGCCATATCACAGATGACGCTGGAGGATGTGAAAGGAATTTACAACGGGCCTGATGATGCAGCAACCCAATACTTTAAAAAGAAGATGTCCCCTGAACTGGCAATGGAAATAAAACCGGTGATTGAGGACAGTCTTTCAGAAGTGGGTGCTGTCAATTCATATGACAATATGATGAAAGAATATAAATCTCTTCCGTTTGTCCCGGATGTAAAAGCAGACTTGACAGCGCATGTGGTTGAAAAAGGAATGGATGGTATTTTCTACTATATTGCAAAAGAAGAAGCCGCTATTCGTCAGAATCCAGCCAAAAGAACAACAGAATTGCTGAAAAAAGTGTTTAACAGGTAATCATAATACTAACCCCGAAAAAGGATTGAAGTGCTTATGGATGTTACATTCTATGGTGCAGCAGGTGAAGTGACCGGCTCTATGCATCTTCTGGATACAGGTAAAGATCGAATACTGTTTGATTGCGGATTATTCCAGGGCAGAAGAAAAGAAAGTAAAGAAAAAAATAAAATATTTCCCATTGACCGGGCAGCCATTACGAATATGATTTTGTCCCATGCGCATATTGATCATTCAGGGCGGATTCCCATGCTGCCAAGCCAAGGGTTTTCAGGCAGAGTGATCACCACGCGGCCAACTGCAGATGCTCTGAATTACATGCTGCTGGACAGCGGACACATACAGGAATCTGATGCCCAGTACCTTAACTATAAATCTTTACGGTCGTTTTTATATCAGCTGGAGCAAAATAACGTCAAGAAGAAGGTCACCAGCAAAGAGAAAAGCGCCATTAAGGCGATGCTGAAAAAAAATGCATATGAGCTGGACAATGATGCCATTTACAAACTCCAGAAACAGCATGATCTTGAAATTGTCACACCGCTTTATACAATGGATGAAGCAAAGCAGTCTTTGAGCTATATTGATGGATATCCCTTTCAATACCCGGTTACGATAGGGCAGGATACGACTGTTAAATTTTATGTGGCAGGTCATATCCTCGGGTCTGCATTTTCTGTTATAACAATTAAAAGAGACTCAACTTCATATCGAATCCTTTATACCGGGGATGTAGGAAGGTTTGGAAAGCCTATACTGAAGGACCCGACACTAACATTTGATGATGAAGACAGGGCCATTGACCTTTTAATCATTGAAAGTACCTATGGTGACAGGGAGCATGAACCAGTTGAAGACCTTGAATCCAGCTTAAAGAAAGTGTTGAATGAAACCTTTGACAGGGGCGGATCTGTTATCATTCCTTCGTTTGCGTTTGGCAGAACCCAGGAGTTGATCTATATCCTTCATGAGCTTTACGATAAAGGCGCAGTTCCTAAACGACCAATTTATGTGGACAGCCCACTGGCCTCAAATATTACAAAAGTCTTTGGTGACCATCCGGAAGTCTATGATAAAGAAACACATGAAACATTTCTTGAAAAAGGGAAAAATCCGTTTTTCTTTGACAAAATAAAGTTTGTCCAAACCGTTCAGGAATCCATGCAGCTTACCCAGGATAAAAATTCTTCCCATATCGTTATATCTGCGTCAGGAATGTGTGAAGCAGGAAGGATTCTTCACCATCTTCGATACAAAATACACGATTCAAAAAATACGATTCTTCTCGTGGGATACATGGCAGAGCATACATTGGGCAGACGGATTGAGGAACTGGGCTTAGAAAAAAAGGATGACCGGCATGCTCCTGAGGTTAAAATTTTAGGAAAAAGTTACCCATTGCTTGCAAATGTTGAAAAAATAGGTGGATTCAGTGCTCATGGAGATAAGCATGAACTTGATAAAATTATAACAGGTTCCAATTTAAGAGTGAAGAAGATAGGGATCGTTCACGGAGAAGAGTCCCAGAGCGCTGCTTTTGCAAGACATTTACAGCAAAAAGGGTATGATACGGTTATCCCCAAGCCTGGTGAAAAGATTTCCTTGTGATGCAGTATATCAGAATGCCCTTATGGCAAGGGCATTCTGATAAGTGGTCTGAGAGTCTTTTTTTATGGGTTATACGTGCCCCCCAAAGAACCCTGGAGATTCATTTCTTTCATTTGCCCATGGGACACTTGGGGATGATTTTGCGCTATATGCATAAAAGTTAATTTCTTTCTGACGTTTTTTTTCGCCTTCCCTTACCAGATCTTTGCATTCTCCATCACAGAAACCTGTGATGTCTCTAGATGGCATAAATTTCATTTTAAGTACCTCTTGGTTTTATCGTCTTTATAAAAAGGGAATTCAATGTGTTTCCCGAAATGTGCCTGACCATACCCAAAAATAATACAGTGCTGTTGTTAGTCAAGCCAAACAAAATAATATTCAAAAGTTTTTTTAAGGACTTCAAAAAAAATAAATTGAATTTTAAACGGTGTGTCTTATTTTAAGAATAAGGCACAGCCGCTCAAAAATAATTGGTTTACAGTGAATGAAACATTTAACCATGAGGAGGACGCATGGGCAAGTCAATGAGTATAAAAACAAAAGCATGCTGTTCTGCAGAGAAACAATATTTAATGGATATGCTGCTGGCGTGCGACTATTGTACGGAAAGTCTGGAAGAACGGCATGCGTGTTATAAAAAAGCTGCAAAACAGAGTGGTAAACGGTCAAGAGAATGTTTGATATACCTGTAGCATAGCGGTTTAAGAATTGGCAGGCCAGGTCTTAAACCGTTTAGAATTCAAAAAAATTTTATCTTCAAATTTCCTATGATTTCTATTGTGTCCATATTCATTAACGTGGAGAGCTAAAAATGAATAACAGCATCATTAAAATTCCTGAGGCTTATAATGAGCCGATTAAACAATACCTGCCCGGTTCTACCGAGAGACAGGCCATAACGGAAGAGCTCAACCGGCAGATGGAGGAACTTGTTGATATCCCTCTCATTATTAACGGTGAGCATATCAGAACATCGGATCAGCGCACGGTTGTATGTCCCCATGACCATCATAAGGTTATCGGCAGATACAGCTATGCAGACAGGGATACAGCAGCACTGGCGATTCACGCGGCCCTTGATGCCAAAAAGAAGTGGGAAAAAATGCCCTGGCAGGAAAGGGCGTCTATTTTTCTGAAAGCAGCTGATCTGATTTCTCAAAAATATACCTATCTTTTAAATGCCGCCACAATGCTGGGTCAATCCAAGAATGTGTTTCAGGCTGAAATCGATGCCACATGTGAATTGGTTGATTTTTTAAGGTTTAATGTGAAGTTTATGGAAGAGATTTATGCCAAACAGCCTGCATCAGAAAAAGGTGTTTTGAATCGAACAGAATACAGGCCTCTGGAAGGGTTCGTCTTTGCACTCACTCCGTTCAATTTTACAGCAATCTCCGGTAATATCTGTGCAGCGCCTGCAATGATGGGAAATACCATTGTATGGAAACCATCTTCTACAGCAGTATTGTCCGGATATTATCTAATGAAAATTTTTAAAGAGGCAGGGCTGCCCGACGGTGTGATTAATTTCATCCCCGGGCCGGGATCGATGATAGGAGACATCGTATTGCACCATGAAGCGCTTGCCGGCATCCATTTTACCGGATCAACACGCGTATTTAAAACGCTGTGGAAAAAAGTGGGCCAGGCCATAGATACCTATAAATCCTACCCCAGAATTGTGGGCGAAACCGGCGGCAAAGATTATATTTTCATGCATCCGTCTGCAAATACAGATCAAGTGGTCGCTGCAGCGATACGGGGTGCATTTGAATACCAGGGGCAGAAATGCAGTGCCTGCTCAAGAATGTATGTCCCGCAGTCAAAATGGGATGAACTGAGTCAAAAAATTTTAGCAAAAACAAAAGAAATCAAGACCGGCAGTGTCATGGAATTTAAAAATTTTGTAAATGCTGTCATAGATGAAAAAGCCTATGAGCATGCCCTGGCGTATATTGAACGGGCGAAAGCGTCTGGCAGCGCGCAGGTTATGGTTGGCGGAACCGCTGACAGGTCAAAAGGGTATTTTATACACCCAACCATTATTGTCACAGAAGATCCGTATTACGAATCCATGGTAGAAGAAATTTTTGCTCCGATCCTGACTGTTTACGTTTACGAAGATGCTGCGCTTGAACAGACACTTGAGATTGTTGATCAGACATCAATTTATGCCTTAACAGGGGCTATATTTGCATCAGACCGGTATGCCGTCAATATGATGATGGACATGCTTACTCACTCGGCAGGTAACTTTTATATCAATGACAAACCCACAGGAGCTGTCGTTGGTCAGCAGCCTTTTGGCGGGGCAAGAGGGAGTGGTACAAACGATAAAGCCGGCAGTTTTTTAAACCTTTTAAGGTGGACGTCTGCCAGAACCATAAAAGAAAACTTTATCCCGCCGGAAACCTATACATACCCATTTATGACAGAATAGTGGAATTCAGCTTAAAATGACTTAAAACCTTGTATGTTTTCTGTTATGATGATGTACAGGTTGAGCTATCTTTTCTAAAAAAAATTAGATCAGCAGTTTATCAAGGACCAATTGGGATTTAAAAGATACAGATTAAATACAAGAGTTATCAATGACCTGAAAAAGCGATCCACTATTGGTATTGTCTTTTATGTCATGATAGCGTGTATTATCCTGTTTTCAGATAACTATTATGATCGAAACCCTGAATTTTCCACCCTGTTTTTATCGTTAATTACAGGGATCTGCCTGATTAGAATTCTTCATTTGCCTGTTGCCAGGTGGACACATGAAAAGTTTGAAAGAATCAACAATACTGTTTTTTTGTGCAGCGTTATTTTAACTGCCATGATATGGGGAGCAGGATTTGCAAGGTTC
Source organism: uncultured Desulfobacula sp. (assembly GCA_964343845.1). Lineage (GTDB taxonomy): Bacteria > Desulfobacterota > Desulfobacteria > Desulfobacterales > Desulfobacteraceae > Desulfobacula. The sequence goes on from CAYFKW010000009.1 coordinate 121,224, forward strand.
CTGCTTCAAAATGGCGAGCCAAAGGCCCAGCTTTTAATGGTCATGTGCACTGCCGGGCTTGTTTCAGGCGGTGTTGTTGCCTTTATTCCAGACCTTCGGTTATCCATTATATTTAATTTTCTGATGCTCATACCCGCACTGGTACTGATGGTTGTAAATCAAATCAATTTACCACTTGCCTTTTCCGTGTTTCTTTTTTTTGTTTATCTTGGGTTTATCGCAAAAAGAGGGAATAAAGAGTATTGGGATGCCCTTGAAAATGAATATTTACTTGAAGAGAAATCAAAAGACCTTGAAAAGATGAGTCAAGTGGACAGCCTCACAGGTCTGTATAACAGACGATATTTTGATGAAGCTTTTTCATCAGAATGGTATCGGTCAATACGGAGCAGCACGCCAATATCCATTATTCTTTGCGATATTGATCATTTTAAACAGATTAATGATCAATATGGACATCTGGCTGGAGATGAATATCTCAGGGAAGTGGCGCAGCTACTGAAAAGGGTTTTCAGGCGGAAAACAGATGTCACAGCGCGTTACGGTGGTGAAGAGTTTGTTGTTTTAATGCCAAATGAATTTTCTGAAAACGCATGCAAACTGGCAGAATCTATCCGATTAATGACAGAAGTATTTCATATGGAGTTTAAGGGCCAGACAATCCAGGCCACCATCAGCCTGGGTGTCGCAACCCAGATTCCAAACAAAGATGAAAAAATGGAATATTTAATATCAAAAGCGGATAAAGCCCTTTATCAATCCAAAGAAGATGGAAGGAACAGGGTCACAAACAGTAACGGCTATCTTATTTCTTCTTTGCAATCACCCAGATCGCATGAATAATTCCAGGGATATACCCTAGAATTGTCAGCAAAATATTCAGCCAGAAATGTTTGCCAATACCGACTTGTAAAAAGACTCCCAACGGCGGCAGGATAATTGCGATAATTATTTTAATCAGTTCCATAAGTTCTCCCCCAATTCATTTCTAAAGTCCGACAAATACCTATTTATAACATTTGCCGAAGAATTTTGCTATACAGTCGATGATCGGGCAGGGGTATACCTGTTATTTAACACCATTCCAACCATACCCCTGCCAGTCATCTAAAATATATACCCTATGCAGAACGCAAAGCTTATCTGGCAATCACTATCGATAATAATTATAAAGTGGACATTATCAAGTTATGTCTTATTATGTTGTCTGCTTTGATTTTTTAACTTGCTTTAATAAAAAGGGGAGTTCCCTGTTAGGAAAGAATATAATGGAAAGCACAATTAAAAAAGGTGATACCATATCGGTTGATTACACAGGAAAGCTGCAATCAGGAAAAGTATTTGATTCATCAGAAGGCAAAGTCCCTTTAAAATTTACAGTCGGCTCGGGAATGCTGATTAAAGGGTTTGATAAAGCAGTGATCGGCATGAAAACCGGCGAAAGAAAAACAGTTGTTATAGAACCTGAAGAGGGGTATGGCCTTCGAAATGAAAAGATGTTTGTGGATATTCCAAAAGCACAGTTTCCAGATGACATCCCCTTGGACGTGGGGTTGCAGTTAGAGCTTCAGGATCCGAATGGCAGACCTGTCCCTGCTTTTATTTCCGAGATCGGAGAAGATTCCATTAAAATGGATATCAATCATTACCTGGCCGGCAAAACCCTTGAATTCGATATTACAATTGTTGAAACAGGATTAGAACCTGATGACCATCAATGCGGATCCGGGTGTGATTGCAGTTCTGGCTGCTGCGATTAGATAAGATCTGATTTTAAAGCAATAATTGCAGCCTGAGTTCGGTCATTAACACCTATCTTGTTAAAAATATGGACGATATGAGATTTGACAGTATTGATGCTGATGCCGAGTTCTTCAGAAATATCGATGTTGGTATATCCTTCTGAAATCAGGCCAAGGATCTGAAGTTCCCTTTTTGATAAACCGTATTCTATATCGTCTGGGGAGCCAGTTTGTGACAATTCTTCATGTTTAAATTCTGTAATATCTACAATAATCGAGGTGACTGCAATAACCTTATTTGCGTTGTCAAACACAGGATATGATCTGATCTCACCGCATTTGCGCTCACCATCCGGCAGGGTGATCCATTTTTCTGAAATATTTGTTTTGCGGGTGATAAATACTGGTGCCACAGGGCAGGAAATACAGGGAGATGATTCATTTTGGAATTGTTCATGGCATTTTTCTCCGATGATATTATCATCTATTTTACCGTAAACAGCTGCCCCGTTTTTGTTGATATAGAGGATGGTGTATTCTTTGTCTAAAATAATCAAGGGATCTCTAATGCTCTTCAAAAATTTTTTATCTTCAAATATCATGTTTTCGTGGCTGTCAGAAGTATAGTGTGTATTAATTTTTTTTTTGATAAACGCTATAACGCCATTAAATTCTTAGATATATTTGTAATATGAACCATGACTTTGATCAAGCATTTTCTTGTTTTATTCATACCGCTGGCACCATCATGTATTTGTTCCTTAAATATTTTTTTTATAAAAAATGACTGTATCGCCTGAATGGGTGATGTTTTGTTTTTAAAAATCAGTTATGAATAAATTTATTGTAGACCCATTAAAATCGTTAAGGGTGGTAATGATGGAAAAATATAATTCTGTTTTAAAGAAATACAGGTCAAGTGATTTTAACGACAGGCTCAATATATTTTTGGAATTCCGTGACCTTAGAGATGAATTTCTTGATATTGAGATCAGATCACAGCAGGTGTTCCAAGAAAAAGAAGCGCTGCAGACAAACCATAGATTTTCAACTGTTACAAAATGGATGTCCATTTTTCTAGGCGGTGGGGCAATCGTCTATTTTACACTGTTTTTAATTTTTGGTGCGGCCCTGTCCATCCAGCTGAATATGGGTGTACATAAGGCGCTGGCAATAGATTTTTGTCTCAGCCTTCTTTTCTTTGTACAGCACAGTGTCATGGTAAGACATCAATTTAAAAAATGGGTGTCAGCCTATATCCCTGAGTATTTTGTGCCAAGGATTTATTCAATAACTTCCGGAATAACGCTTTTGCTTGTTATTGCTTTTTGGCAGCCCGCAGGAGAAAAACTGGTTCATCTGCCTTTTTGGGTTTCATCTGTATCCGGTGTTTTATTTGTTGGTGCATTATGCGGTTTCTACTGGGGGGTTTCATCCTTATCATCAGGTGCATTTGATCCTTTTGGTATTCGATTAAAGAAAAATGAAGACAAAAAAAAGGTGAAACTGAAAATTGCAGGGCCTTATAAATATATGAGACACCCCCTGTATTTTTTCGCGCTTATACAAATCTGGGCCACAACATCTTTTACGCTTGACCGTTTATTGTTTAATCTGCTGTGGTCGGCATGGATCGTTTTTGGCAGCATTCTTGAAGAAAAAGAACTGGTAGATTTTTTCGGGCAGGACTATATTGCATACCAGAAGGCAGTACCAATGCTTTTTCCAGGAAAAACAGTGTCAAACTGTTTTTATAAATCAAAACTCTTTGATATCTTTCAGTAGTGAAAAGCTCAGAACAATATCTAAATTAATGTAGACCAGATTCCTGTTGGACTGCAGGCCGGTGGTTTTGGTATCAAAGATATAACGTTCCTTTGACGTCGGTGTGTCAGCGTTGTCATGGACATCTACACCAGAAAGTACAATGCAGTGATCAGTGATTTCTTCAAGCGTACCGATGTAAATCATTGAAGAACGGGTGTCAATAACAAGGGTTTGTTTTAAAAATTGTTCGAGTTCTTTTTTCATATATATCCATATATATTTAAAAAAAGTTTCTTTTCAAGTCATTAACGCATGGGGGTTAAATTTTCTGGATGATCTGTTTGATGTCAGCCCTGGACAGGACAGGACCTGAAGAAACAACTTTACCGTTGATAACCAGTGCCGGTAATCCCAATGCAGGGTATCTGCTGATTTCTACGGGGTCACGTACATGTTCCAGACCGGCCTCCAGGCCTGTCTCAGCAATGACGGTCATCACATCCTGCGTGAGCTGATCACAGCTGGGGCATCCTGCCCCAAGTACTTTTATATCCAGTACACAGTTGGAAAGCTCCTCAACAGGTTCTCCCATGAATTTTTTAAATTCACGGAGAAAAGCGCCTTTATACTTTTCAATAGCGGCTGGCGGGATATAGTTCTGTTTGTCCAGCCGTTTAATCAGGCGATTCATAAGCGCATCATCATCTAAGCCGGCACCTGATGCAGCCACCTCGGACAATGCTTTTTCAAGGCCAACAATGCCTGTCATCTGGTTCCCAATTCTAATTTGTTTAATATCTGCCATTCTGCCACCTGGAAAAAAACTCGGTATCATTTTAGTTTTTTTATTTCAGAATGTAAATATGGTTTGGGTTTAAAAAACAGGTTGGGCTGTGAACCCTATGCGGTCAGAGTTTTCACCGATCTGCCCGGCAGCAGTTGGCGGGAGGTCTTGACCACATGGCAACAATATTTTTAATGAAATTGTACAAAATGTAAAAATGTTAAATAAAACTCTTTATTTTATTTGGTTTTGATTCTAATTAATGAGTGAACCTGATTAGATGAAGGAAATCCATGAAAATTAAAATGAACAAGACATTAGGCTTATTTGATGTTGATGCTGATTTCAGGTTAAAAGTTCAAACTGCTGCCCGCTTTTTTCAGGAGATGGCAACCTATCACTCAACAAAAATTGGTGCAGGCCCTGAAGTGTTGTTTAAAATGGGCGTTGTCTGGTTTTTACACCGACTGGATATTGAATTTATACGCTATCCTGTTCTGGGCGAAGACCTGGTCCTTAAGACATGGTCAAGGGGGTTTAAAGGGTTTAAAGGATTCAGAGAATTCCATGTTGAATCTTCCCAGGGTGATGTTGCAAGAGGATCCAGTGTCTGGCTTTTTTTTGATACAAAACGGAAACGGATCTCAAAAGTTCGGGCCGAAATCTCAAACCTGTATGAGTTTGAAAGTGAACAATGGTTTGAAAAAGAAATAAATGATCATGAATTCTGCGGGAAGATCAACCCGGAAAAATCAGTGGACATAGCTTTAAGATATTCAGACTTTGATGTGAATGGGCACGTAAACAACACCGTTTATTTAGGCTTTATAGAAACGGTGTACCATAGAATAATTCATAACCGTCAGATGCCGATAAAAAATATAAAAATAAGATTCCTCCGTGAAATTGATTCAAATAAAGAGATTGTTCGAATTGGATGGAAAAAAGATAACGGCGTGTATTATTTTAATATTTTTGATAATTCAACCCTATATGCAGATGCTCAAATGGTTCTGATGACCTGAAAATGTGACAAAGGAGGAATAGATGGGAAAAACTCATAAGGTCTGGTTAAAAGATTTGCGTAAAAAATATCCTTCTCGTTTGTTTGATTTTGAAGATACATCCGAACTGGATCCACTGGATAGTGTGATAGGGCAGGAGCGGGCTGTTGAGGCGATAGATTTCGGCTTGAACATGAAGGGCTCAGAGTACAATATTTTCGTAACAGGGCTTGAGGGTACTGGAAAATCAACGATTGTTAAAAAACTTCTGAGGGATCATGCTGAACAGTACGAAACATCTGAGGACCTTTGTCTGGTGAATAATTTTGATGATGTTTATTGTCCGGTTGTTATCGAAATGCCTGCAGGATCTGCCGTCTATTTTTCAAGAAGCATGACTCAGTTTATTGAAGTGATAAAGACCAAAATACCTGAATTTTTTGAGACCCCGTCATTTCAGGATAAACAGACAAGCATCCATAAGGAAATTACCAACAGGCAGAAAGAGTTGTTCAGTGAAATAGAACAATTTGCCCGGGATCAGGGATTATCCGTCGCCAGAATAGAAAATGACTACCATGTCATCCCAATTCAAAATGGAAAACCAGTGTCACAAGAAGAACTTGATACAATGGATAAGGCAGCTATTGATAAAATAGAGGCAACCGTCATGCAGGTGGAGGATAGGCTCAATGACTGCTTAAGTGACATCAATAAATTAGATGAGGAAATGAAAACAGCTTTAAAATCACTGGTCGCCTCAAAAACAGATCAGTTGATTTCAGAGCAGATTGATCCGGTTCGATATTATTTTAGGGAATGTAAGGATATTCAAGTCTATCTGAAAAAAGTGAAAGAAGATATCATTGATAATATTGCCATGTTCCTCGGCGTCCATTCCCAGGAAGATTCTGAGGATAAAAAAGTTTTCGAAATGACTGGATCGCTTATCAAAAGATATCAGGTGAATGTACTGGTGGACCGGAGGAGGGAAAAAGGGGCTCCTGTTGTATTTGAACCCAATCCAAGCTTTCACAATCTTTTTGGCAAGATTGAAAAGAAACCGGTGATGGGATCCATTGAAACAGATTTTACAATGGTTCAGGCAGGTTCCCTGTTAAAAGCCAACAAAGGCTATCTTGTTATCAACATTGAACCGCTTTTAATGAACCCTCCGGTATGGGAATCTTTAAAAAGAACGCTGCAGGACTCAGAACTTCAGATAGAAGATATGCCGGATCAGGCAGATTACGGAATGCCGTCATTGAAGCCGGCCCCCATACCCCTGCGGGTTAAAGTAGTTCTGCTGGGCGGTTATGAACCGTTTAAAATTTTACAGAGTACAGATTCGAAATTTAATAAAATATTCAAGGTCAGAGCCGATTTTGACTATGAGGCGGATCATACAGATAAAAATGTTTATAGTTATGCCCGGTTTATTGCCCGGATCTGCAATGAGGAAAACCTGTTGAACTTCACAAAAGATGGTGTCTGGGCAGTTGTTGAATACGGGAACAGGATGGTGTCTGATCGACAAAAATTATCCTTGCGGTTTGGGCACATTCTGGGTGTCTTAAAAGAGGCTGACTACTGGGCAAGAAAAGAAAACGCTCAGAAAGTGACCCAGGCATATGTGATTAAGGCGATAAGCCAATACAGGTTCCGCCACAACCTTTACGAGGAAAAGGTGTTGGATCAGTTTGACGATCAATCAGTTTTAATTGATGTAACAGGAAAAGTTGTCGGCCAGGTGAATGCTTTGGCGGTTTATGATATGGGAGAAATTGCATTCGGTCGGCCGACCCGGATTACAGCCGAATCCTATATGGGGAATCCAGGCATCGTGAATGTAGAGCATGAATCTCATATGTCAGGGGAAACGCATGATAAAGGCATCATGATTATCGCAGGCTATCTGGGCAGAATGTTTGCCCAGAATTATCCATTAAGCGTGAGTATCAGTATTACATTTGAACAAAGCTATGACGGGGTGGACGGTGACAGTGCATCTTCTACTGAACTATATGCTGTCCTTTCAAGTCTATCGGGAATCCCTGTCAGTCAGGATATTGCTGTCACAGGTTCAGTCAATCAAAAAGGCGAAATTCAGGCCATTGGCGGTGTGAACGAAAAGATTGAAGGATTTTACGATGTTTGTGTAAAAAAAGGGCTCACAAAAAAACAAGGCGTTATGATTCCAGCCTCAAATGTTAAAAATCTGGTGTTGCGAAAAGATGTGGTGAACGCTATCGAAAGTAATCAGTTTCACTTGTATAAGGTGAATACCATTGAAGAAGGCATCGAAGTTTTAACCGGTGTAGAGGCAGGGGAATCTGATGTTAATTATCTGTACCCGGAGGAATCGGTTTTTGGAAGGGCGCAGGAAAAACTTAGAAAATATCATGAACTGTCCATGAGATACGGAAAATAGGGCATGGGGGTGAAAAAGATAACCTTAAAAATTTTGTAAACCGGTGAATAACGCTTGATAAAGATTTTTAATACCAGTATCTTTAAGTGAATACAGAAAATTTAAACAGCGTGCTATGAACTTTGCAGGAACAATTGCGTTTGCCCTTAGTTTGTTTTCAGCATAAAGGAAAATGAAGATAGCCGTATGAAGGTGTCTGATATTCAATCATAATCTGGAGTAGCGAAATGAGCGATAAAAAACCGTTGGTCCTGGCTGTAGATGACAAACCGCAGAATTTACAATTTTTGGGGAAACTCTTATCTGACAACGGGTATGAAGTCGGCATGGCCCAGAATGGTCAGCAGGCCATCAATTTTGTAAAGACGAATGAACCAGATTTGATTTTACTGGATATTATGATGCCTGACATAGATGGCTATGATGTCTGCAGACAATTAAAAGATGACTTTAGTGCCAGACACATTCCAATTATTTTTCTTACAGCAAAGACAGACCCTGAAGATATAGTAAAAGGCTTTGATGTGGGGGGTGTCGACTATGTGACAAAACCGTTTAATTCTCCTGAATTGCTTGCAAGGATCAGAACTCAAATTGAATTAAAAATTTTAAGGGGACTGATTCCCATGTGTTCAAAATGTAAAAAGATAAGGGATGACGATGGATTCTGGCAGCGGGTAGATTCCTATATTGAGAGAAATTCTTTGATCACATTCACGCACGGAATCTGTCCTGACTGTTTAACTGACTTATATGGGGATAAAGACTGGTTCCGACAGAAAAAATGAATGTGTTTTTCTGGTCTGTCATACTGAAATTCAAATTGCGAATTATCCGAACGCTTCCATCCTTCTTACTGCACAAAATCGTGCAGCGTTTATAGCAGCTTACACCCAGCCGGCACACCACCTGGAATCCGTCCTGGTATTTCATGACATATCAGGGTTAGAAAATCTTTTTGAAAATTGTTATAATAATACGTTTCAATACAACTTTAATTGCTTTTTTTAAAGATTGCGTTATGTTATTGAAACATGAAAAATAATTAATTGTGTTGGAGTAAATATGAGTAAAGTAATTGCAATGGCCGGCAAGGGCGGTGTTGGAAAAACAACGGTTTCAGCACTGGTAACGCGTTATTTCGCAAAATATCAGAATGATCCGCTGCTTGCTATTGATGCAGACCCGAACAGCAACCTGGGTGAAACTCTCGGCCTCAGAATTGAAAAAACAGTAGGGGACATTCGAGAAGATTTTATGAAAGATCCTCAAGGTGTGCCGTCAGGCATGGATAAAGTCCTCTATCTTGAAATGTTAATGAATCAGG
>CAYFKW010000009.1:130288-151037 GCA_964343845.1 uncultured Desulfobacula sp.
TTGATTGAACAAAATGCGTTTGATCTTCTGGTGATGGGACGTCAGGAAGGTCAGGGGTGTTATTGTATGGTAAATAATATTTTAAATCGATTTGCTGAAGAACTGGAAAGTAATTATAAATACCTTCTAGTGGACAATGAAGCAGGGATGGAGCATTTAAGCAGGAGAACCAGTGGAAAAGTAGATATCCTGCTGCTGGTGACCGATTATGCCTTAAGAGGGCTTAGAGCCGTCGGAAGAATTAATGATATGCTGGGCGACCTTAAGCTGGATGTGGAACATAAAGGCTTGATTGTCAATCGGGCGCCGGAAGAATTGAGCAAACCTTTTTTGGATGAAGTTGAGAAAATAGGGGTACCCATTTTGAGTACCATACCAGATGACAATAACCTGCTTGAATTTGATATGGCGCAGCGGTCACTTCTGGAACTGGATGATGATTCACCGGCGGTATATGCTATCAACCGGATGATGGAGAAGGTTAAAGAGATTATGGATTGATTATGGGGTATATTTTTGATTTTAAGGATGCTGGCGCTTATGATGCCTGGTTTGAACAGGCCAAAAACAGGTATTGCCTGGATCTGGAAATCAAGTTAATGATGAACCTCCTATCTCCTGAAAAAGGCCAGAGGATTCTTGATATCGGTTGCGGAACCGGAATCAGCCTTGAACCATTGATGGATAAAAAACTGAACCTGACCGGTCTGGATCCATCCCCCTATATGCTGGATATTGCATCAAAACGCCTGGGGAATCGTGTAGATCTGCACAGAGGTTCAGCAGAAGATCTCCCATTTGATGACAATGAGTTTGACAGTGCGTTCATTTTTACGAGCCTGGAATTCACAGAAAGACCTGCAAAGGCAATAGAAGAAGCGTGCAGGGTTGCAAAAGATACGGTCATCCTCTGTGTATTAAACCGGTATGCGCCGCTGAATGTCGTGCGCCGGTTTAAAAGTTTTTTTGTACCCACCATCTATAATCATGCTCATTTTTTCAGTATCTGGGAGCTTAAGCAGATATTATTTGCCATTTTAGGCAATGTGCCGGTGAAATGGAGAACAACACTGCAATTCCCATTTGCAAACGGACGAATCATTTCCTTTATAGAGAATAATAGATTCGTTCAAAAATCTTTTTTTGGGACGCTCATTGGTATGAGGATCAAACCGGTTCCAAAATTTAGAAGCCGGCCCATAACTTTAAAAGTGGAAAAAACAAAATCATATAAACCTGCAACAGGGCTGGCCACACGAATGAGAGGCTGATATGGAAACCATCCTGTATGAACCGCTGAGTGATAAACGTGTAAAATGCTTAATCTGCAGCCATTCCTGTGTGATTGGGGAGGGGAAGAGCGGCATATGCCAGGTTCGGAAAAATGAAAATGGAAAACTGCAGTCCCTGGTGTATGGAAAAGTTATAGCAACAAGCGTGGACCCGATAGAAAAAAAACCAATTTTTCATTTAAAACCAGGATCATTTTCATATTCCATTGCCACTGTCGGATGTAACTTTAAGTGCGATTTCTGTCAAAATTCGAATATTGCTCAAATGCCATCTGATTTTAATGGTATCATTCAAGGCAGAGATGCAAGTCCGGAACAGATCGTTGAGAACGCTTTAAAAACGGGATGCGACAGTATCTCATATACGTATACAGAGCCCACTGTTTTTTTTGAATTCGCCCTTGAAACCGCCAGGGCGGCAAAAAAAAAGGGCCTGCTCAATATTTTTGTTACCAATGGATACATGAGTGAAAAAGCGCTTGAAATGATATCTCCATACCTTGATGCAGCCAATGTAGATCTGAAGTCATTTGATGATGATTTTTACAAAACATATTGTAAAGCAACGCTTGCACCTGTAAAAGAGACGCTTAAACAGATGAAGGCCCGTGATATCCTGTTGGAGATCACCACACTGTTGATTCCAGGTTTGAATGATGACATGAAAGGTATCACCGCTATGTCAGAATTTATTGCCAAAACGCTGGGGCGTGACACACCATGGCATATTTCAAGATTTCATCCCAGCTATAAAATGATGGACCGGCCTCCAACGCCGGTATCATCATTGGAAAAGGTGTATGATGCTGGAAAAACTGCAGGCCTGAAATATGTTTATATTGGCAATGTTGCTGGCAGATCATCTGAAAATACGTATTGTCACTCGTGTCATACACTTTTGGTCGAACGGACCGGTTACCAGGTGAAAAGTTATTTGAAAAAAGGCGGGAAATGCCCTGAATGCAATTCAACTGCCTGGGGTATATATTAACGTTGTCACATTACAGGGAGATAAAAGAAAAATACTAAATGGGATCAGCACTGAAAAATAAAATACAGATTTATGGGAGAATGATTAAATTTTCCCATACCATTTTTGCCCTTCCTTTTGCATTGTCGGCAGTGGTCATGGCCTGGGAGAAACATCCGCCGTCATTCTGGGATTTTGTATGGATCCTTCTGGCAATGGTAGGGGCAAGATCTGCTGCAATGGGGTTTAACCGGATCGTAGATGCAGATATTGATCTAAAGAATGAGCGGACATCCATAAGAGAGATCCCTTCTGGCTTATTATCAAAAAAAGAATCTGTTTTTTTTGTTGTCATTTCCTCTGCCGTATTCATTTTTTCATCTGCCATGCTGTCACGCGTCTGCCTTTTTCTATCTCTTCCTGTGCTGTTTTTTTTATTATTTTACTCATACACAAAACGATTCACACCGTATTGTCACCTGTACCTTGGAGCTGCCATAAGCCTTGCACCTATTGGCGCCTGGATCGCCATTACAGGAACCTTGTCATGGGGAATTGCTTTTTTGAGCCTCGGGCTGATGTCCTATATTGCCGGGTTTGACATCCTTTATGCGTGTCAGGATATAGATTTTGATAAAGAAGAAGGACTGTTCTCGCTGCCGTCACGTTTTGGTGCAAAAAAAGCCATGTTGATATCATCTTTACTTCATGTGTTTACCATACTGTTTCTTCTTGCAATGTATATAACGTTTGACATGCATCCGGTTTTTTTATGTTTTTTATTGATGATCGGTATTCTTCTTATTGTTGAGCATAAGCTGATAAAGCCAGACGATTTAACGCATATAAATATCGCATTTTTTCATATGAATTCTGTCATATCGGTTTTGCTCTTTCTGGGTGTTTTGACACAGGGTGTTTTAAAATGAAACACAAAACAATTGTTGTGGCTGTCAGTGGCGCATCTGGCTCTATTTACGGGATAAGATTGATTAAAGCCCTGCTGGATACCCATACCTCTGTCATCGGTATTTTTTCAGATGCAGGGATTAAAGTGCTTGAGCACGAAATGGGATATAAAAAAGAGCAGTCTATTAAAGATTTTTTAACTGCTTACGGCATTAAAACAAGTAAAGAAGCAGATCTTGAAATATTGTTTCAAACCGATATTGCAGCGGCACCGGCCAGCGGATCCTATGTTCATTCCGGAATGGTCGTCTCACCCTGTTCAATGAAAACACTGGCGGCAGTTTCACAGGGGTTTGCAGATAACCTGATTACAAGGTCTGCAGATGTCTGTTTAAAAGAGAAAAGACCGTTGATCCTTGTCCCAAGGGAGACACCTTATCATCTTATTCATATTGAAAATATGGCAAGACTCTGCCAGGCCGGTGCGGTGATACTGCCGCCCAACCCCTCTTTCTACACATTTCCAAAAACAATTGAAGCGCTCGTTGATACAGTCGTTGCAAGAGTGCTGGACCATCTTCAGATAAGCCATCATCTCATGTCAAGGTGGAAATCTTGATACAAAAGAATATTAAAACGAAAATTCGCTGCATTTTAGATAAGCTTCAGAAAAATGGATTTAAAACGTATATTGTGGGGGGGGCTGTCAGGGACATCATGCTGGACAGAACACCAAACGATATTGATCTGTTGACCCACGCCTCTATCGAGCAGATTGAATCAATTTTTTCAGAGCACCAGGTAAAAAAAACAGGCAGGGCATTTCCTGTCTGCATGGTTAATGATGTTGAAGTTTCAACCGGACGATCAGAGTATAATGCTGAAGATTTCCCGGAATCAGATCTGTCCGGAAGAGATTTTACCATAAATGCTATGGCCTATGATCCGGATTTAAAAACGATATTAGACCCGTTTAATGGGAGAAAAGATTTACAAGATTCAACTGTCAGGTTCACAAAAGATCCGGAAAAGAGGATAAAAGAAGACCCGGTTAGAATGATCCGGGCGTGCCGGTTTTTAGCCATGATCGAAGGCGTTTTTTCCCTGTCTTCACTTGAAGCGATTCTGAAATACAGGGATTTACTGGATGACACTGTGGCAAAAGAAAGAATTCAGCAGGAAATTGTAAAGGCGCTTGATTTGAAAAAACCGTCTCTGTTTTTCAGGGCATTGAAAAAGACAGGATTATTGTCAAAAGTATTCCCGAGTATAGACCGCTGCTATTCCCTTGAAGGAGGCCCTTACCACGATGAAACAGTGTTTGATCACTGTATGATTGTCGGGGATGCATTGCCTGCGTCAAAACCAATGTTGAGACTGGCAGGATATTTACATGATGCAGGTAAATTTGATGCCGCAAAGGTAGAAGACGGGAATTTGTATTTCCATGGGCATGAAAAATTTGATCAGGAAGTTGTAAACGATCTGAACACCTTAAGGTTTTCCGTTAAGGACATCCGATATATTCGTTCTTTGATAAACGTACATATGCGTCCTTTGACAGATGAAACAAGTCCAAAGGCGGCACGGAGGCTTCTTGCAAAGTTAGAGACCCTGGGTCTTGATTATAGAGATTTCATGCGGATGAGAATCGCAGATAAAAAAGGGAATCTGGCGAAAAAGCCCTATAAAATTTCTGAAATTAAAGTCAGATTAAATAAATTAATAAATGAATTAAAAGCCCCATCTGTTTTAAAGAAAGATCATTTAAAAATTACAGGAAATGATATTATTCAGTTGCTGGGCATGCGTCCCGGGCCTGAAATTGGCAGAATTAAAAACACATTGTTTGAAACAGTATTGGATAACCCTGATTTGAACACATATGATGAGTTGAAAAAAATATGTCTCTCCTTGAAAATAAAAAAGTAATCCTTGTTATGGGATGTTGTGTCATTTTTTTCCCGGGCTCATTTGTATTTGGGTTTCCCGGGGTTATGGCATCTGAATGGCTCTCCCTCTTCCAGGTGGATAAAGAGCAGATTGGCCAGATCATGTTTTTTATATTGGCAGGAACAGGGTTTTCCATGTACCTGGCCGGAAAATTACAGGAAACAATACCCAGCCATGTGATTATTTTTATCGGCAGTTTCGCTTGTTCTCTTGCGATGATCATTGTGAGTCAGGCAACAACAATAGCGCACATTTATATGTGGGCCTTTTTTGAGGGGTTTTTCTGTGGCTTTGTCTATATCCCCAGCCTGACAATTTTTCAAAGAATATTTCCTGAAAATAAGGGATTAATCACAGGGATCATTAACCTTACCTTTGGAGGATCATCTGCCATTATGTCTCCGATATACACACATTTTCTTGTATCAAACGGGTATGTATTTACAGCAAATTTTGCCGTTGTCATATCAATTCTTTTCGGCACATCGTTTGCTTTTTGGATACGGATTCCCGGACATAAGAAAGTGCCTGTAAAACAACCATTATCTACGCTGACATTCAAGAAAACCGTAAGCCTGTCCTCTTTCTGGTTTCTCTGGTGTGTGTGGGCCCTGGCAGGTGCAGCAGGGGTGTCTCTTATTGTTCTCTGTTCTTCGTTTGGCGAGTCTTTGGGATACAGTATCTCCCAATATGTTTATATTTTGATGTGTTTTAACCTGTTAAACGGTGTTGGCCGGCTTTTGTGCGGAAGGCTTGCAGATAAATATTCCAAACAGAAGATATTAATGACCATTTTTCTGATGGCGTCGGCAGCTTACGTTTTAATGCCTGTGTTTTCCCATCTGTATATCCTCAGTTTTTTGGCCTGCTTTATCGGTCTTGCGTTTGGCGGCCTTTTTACAGTGTCAGCCCCCCTGGTTACCGACGTGTTTGGTCTGGAAAATTTTGGAAAAGTCCTGGGCCTTGTTTTTACAGCATATGGTTTTTTTGCAGGCTTTCTAGGCCCTTGGTTTTCAGGAATCATTCTTGATGCAACACAATCAAATTTTCAAATCGTGTTCAGCCTGTTTGCTCTGTTTTATTTTGTTTCAGCTATTCTGATTTCACGGGTAAAACCGGTCGCCTGAACCGCTGTTTGTGGTATCCTTTGAAAACCTGTTGTCTTTTTTTGAAATGGAATGAAAAAATCGGGTTTATTGCTGAACAGGAATCCGGATTAAGAAGCTTGTGCCCTTTCCCACCTCAGAATTTACTTCCATGGTTCCTTTATGGTGATCTGTTATGATAAAATAAGACACTGACAGGCCAAGTCCTGTTCCGATACCCACTTCTTTGGTTGTGAAAAAAGGCTCAAATATCCTTTTTCTTATATCATCGGGTATCCCAGGGCCGTTATCGCTGATTTGGATGAGGGCATATCTTTCGTCAAAATCAAGTTTCAACGTAAATTCAGGTGCAAATTCACCAGACATTTCAGCCATGGCATGGGCGCCATTGGAAAGGATGTTTAAAAAGACCTGCTGGAGTTTGCCGCTTTCACACATGACCATGGGCATATCTTGATTGTAGAATCTATGGATTTTAATTTTTCTAAAATCAAATTTCTTTTTTAAGTCATAACTTGTAGAGGCAAGTTCAATGGTTTTATCGAGAAGTTCTGCCAGATCACATGTTGAAAAGGCAGATGTGCTCATCCTGGAAAAAGACAGCATATCACTGACAATGGTCGCTGCCCTGCTGCCGGCCTGCCGGATATTTTCAAGAATAGGCGGGATACCCCTGTTGACGGCATATTCTTTGATGCAGTTAAATGAAGTCCCTACAGTTTCGGCAGCCTTTATATTGGCCGGCAGCTCCAGTGACAGCCGGTTTTTTAAGACATCTGTATTCCCGATAATACCTGACAACGGGTTATTTATCTCATGGGCCATTCCAGCGGCAAGGCCGCCAATGGAAAGCATTTTTTCAGACTGAATCATCATTTCTTCAATTTTGACTTTTTCTGTTGTATCGTCAATCCTTATAACGGCGCCTTTAATGTGATTCGTAATCAATGGATAAATTGTAAAGTCTTCATATCTTTTAGTATTTTCCAAGGTCTTTAATACCCTGTTTCTGGTGCTGGGAACCCCCTTTTTAAGTGTCTTGTTTATCAGGTCAATTTCTTGTTCTGCCAGGGGAAAAATATCTGTAATAAGTTTTCCTTCTGCATTCCTTGCATCGATTGATGTTGTTTTTTCTACTTTTTTATTCCACTGAATCACCTTCATGTCCTGGTCGATGGCAATAAGGGATGACGGCATTGAATCGGTGATATTTTTTAACAGATTTTGGATATTAACCGTTTCCCGCATGGCCTTCCGCAAAGCCTGTTCTTTTTCAATCCTGTCTTCAATCATCTGGTTTGCAAGGGTTCCAAGCAGCTTAAATTCTGAGAATATTAATTCTTTTTCATTGATTTTAATGTCAGAATCAGCGGCTTTTTGAAAAAATTCAGTAAAAATATTGATCCCCTGATAGAGTCTGTTTGTAATGAAAAACCCTAAGCTGAGCGCCAGAAGAACGACAAGGAATGAAAACCAGATGATAATGAGAATATTATTTTTAAGTTCTTTTTTAAATAATCTTTTTTCAGTTGCAATGGTTTTTTCCACCTCATCAAGGTAAATGCCTGTTCCAATTGTCCAGTCCCAATCTTTGACCGGTACAGCATAGCTCAGTTTGGTTACAATCTTTCCTGTTGTCGGCTTTTCCCAGGGGTACTCAATAAATCCTCCCCCCTGTTTTGATCCGGTTTCGAGCAGTTCCCTGATGACTTTTCTGCCATCAGGGGCGGTGTGATCAAGAATATTTTTACGATGAAATTTTTCCAGAGCATGGCTTAAACAAAAACCATTCTTCTGTAAAACAAATATGTACTGGTCTCTATGGTCTGTCATCTGCGCCACCCTGTTGAGAATCTCCTGCTTGATATTGGCTTCCATATCTTCAACATAAAATCCAGCACAAATGACCCAGTTAAACGGGATAAAATTTTTTACATAAGTAATTTTTATATGACCGGCTCCTGCTGTCCCTGGCTTGGTCCAGCGGTATTTATAGAATCCGGAATCATTTTCTCTGGCAAGTGTAACCAGGTCTTTGATGATGAATTTCCCATCAATATCTTTGAGCGTTTTCCCATCCTGGCCTTCCATGGCAGGGATATCTGCATTCAGAACAGTAAACTCATTGTAATCAAGGATGAAGAAATACCCTTTGCCGTTGTTCCACCTGATCGGCCGTATTGTTTCAATAATCTGCGATTTAATGGCATCACTTGAATCTGAATATTTGTTCAGGCTGTAAATGTGAGATGCAAGTGAATAGGCATGCTGGACCCGTTCTTTTACAATGGCCTTAACCCTTGCTTCGGTATTTGATTTTTTATAGTCAATGAAATTGACCACATTGTTGATATCATTTGTCAGTTTTGTTTTGTAAAATTTTGTGTATTGCTCTTTGATTTTAGCCAGTTCTTTTATGTTCTGGTTGTATTCTGAGAAAATCCAGAAACTGCCGATTGTCGGGGCAATAATAAGAATGGTGACCAGGACACTTAAAAAACCTGTGCCTGATAGTGATCGAGGGTTGATGATGTTTTTAAATTTCATTTATTGGTCCTTGTTTCCAATAAAGGAACAATTTTATCATCCTTAATCTCGGTCAAAAACGTATGGTCCAGACCCTGGTGATCATTTGATCCGAATTCGAGTGCGATACCGCCAAGATTAAATATTTTTTTGCGCTCAATATATTGAATAAAGTTCTGTCTTGTTAAAGGGGTGTCCATCCCTTTTACGACTGCAAGAAAAAATTGTCCTGCGACATATCCTTCAAAACTGATATAGGATAATTCCTGATCCGGGTGAAATTGTTTCATCGCATTAAAATAATCCCGTACGATATTCAGGCGCTCATCAAAAGGCGAGGGAAAGACTTGAGATATGATAACATTTTCAGTGGCATTTCGTAATGCTCTTTTCAATGCATTTGACCCGACAAATGAAAGGTTGCAAAAGATAACATGTTCCATGCCCTTTGCTTTGCCAAGTTTTATAAATTCTGCACAAGGCTGGTATGAACCCACAAGGATAACGGCTTGAGGGGATGCTTTTTTTATTCTCAAGAACCCCCCCATGACAGCCACCGTATTTCTCTGGTAAGTTTCTGCGGCAATCAATTCAATGTCATGTTTTTCAAGAGCTGACTTGACACCGTTCAACCCAGCCAGCCCGTAACTGTCATTCTGGTAGAAACACGCAATTTTGTTCAGCTTTTTTTCTTCAATTAAATAGGTCACAAGTTTCTGGGTCTCTTCATCATATCCTGCTCTGACATTAATAACGTTGTTTTTAAAAGGTGTTCGTAAGAAACGGGCGCCTGTAAAGGGGGCGATAAACGGAACCTTCTGCGCTTCAGCAATGGGCACCACAACTCTTGAAGTGGGCGTTCCAACTTCACCGATCAACGCAAACACTTTATGGTTGAAAATAAGATCATTTGTATTTTTAATTGCCTGTCCCGGCTCATAATAGTCATCTTGACTGACCAGTTTAATCTGGCGGCCTTTCACACCGCCGTTTACATTTGATTGTTCAAATGCGGCAATAAGTCCGGCTTTCATTTCTATGCCTAAATCTTCCGAAGGTCCTGACAGTGCGCAGGACTGTCCAAGCAGGATAAATTTGTCGCTTACTCCCGGCTCAGTGGCATGCGCTTTGAAAGCGAGCATGATGGATAGAATTGAAAAAATAAAAAAGTTTATGCAGAATAATCTCATAATATTTTTTAGATTCATGACCCAAGAGTATGTGTAAATTAGAAATAAGTCAATATTTTAAGAGGGATAGTTAAAAAATGACAGCAGGCATATGTATCCCGGTTAACCTGTTTTGGAAATAAGACTTTTACGGGAGTGTTATCGAATATTTTTGCATCAATTTTTTGTACGCTTCTGATGTTTTAAATCGCTCAAGCTCTATAGAGAAAGCTTTTGAAAGCTTTTTATGACCTCTTTTTTTTGAAAAGCTTATATACAAAGGGTCTTTGGAAATATCTGGATCTAAAATTCTGATTTTATCCTTTATTCCTATGTTGCTGAACAGGATTTGAAGGGTTAACCGATTCCCCACAATGATCTGGCATCTTTTATTCAAAAGGCTGTTGATGAGTTCTTTTTCAGTATCAAATTCATATTTCAGAGGAAATTGTGTTGCATCAAATTCTTTTCCATAGCTGTAATTTCGAATCACCCCGATCTTTAATGATAAAAGAGCGTCCAAGCTGCCTGTATATTCAAAGTCAAATGTGTTTAAAATAAAAAGCGAATTGGTTTCGTATCCGAGAATCGTATCGCTGAAGTACATAAATGTTTCTCTTTCGTCGGTTTTAAAAAGATTCATCATTGCATCCGCATACCCTTTTTTCATCATGTTTATACATCTGGACCACGGATACTGTTTGATGGTGATCGGAATGTCCATAAGCTGGGCAGCGCCCTTGACGATCTCAATGACAAACCCCTGCTCAATGCCATTTTCGTCGAGATAATGGTAAGGTGGATAATCCTGGCCTCTCACGATTGTCAATGAATCACTGGCATGTACAGGAAAAGCCGCAAGGCTGACGATAATAAAAAAAGCAGTTATTTTGTTTATTAAGTCACACATTTGAAAATTGTCTTTTTAAAAAATTTAGCAGAGTATGGCAAACTTTTGGCAGTATGGCAAATTGTATTTTTATAAAATTGGGTTGTAAATATTTCTGGAATTTAATACAGATAAGAATATCCATACAACGTATTGTAAATCAATAAACACAAAGTGGTTGGAACGCAGTATCAAGTTGTTTCAACACGCTTGAACAGTAAATTTTTTATACAAAAGACAATATTTAAAAAACTGTATGAAAAACCTTTATTTTAACATTGGGATCGCACTTCTTTTATTAATATTGAGCCAGCCGTTATTGTCTGCAGACACTCTTTTGTTTGTCGGCGATGATGACTTTCCACCCTACAGCTACAAAGAAAATGGCAGACTTGTGGGGATTGATATTGAAATCATCGAAGAAATGGCCAGCCGGATGACACTTGATATCACCATTAAACTGGTACCATGGCAGCGGCTGATCATCATGACAAAAAATGGTCAGTGCGACGGCAGTTTTTCATTATTTCACACCAGGGAACGTGAGAAATATGCTCTTTACGCCTTTTCTCAACCAATACACGTGAGCCGGTTCCCCCTTTTTTATAAAACCGATAAAAGCATTCAATTTAATACGATTGAAGATCTTTACGGTAAAACCATAGGCATAAACAGGGGATTTTCAATCAGCAGGGAATTTGATCAGGCTGTCAAACAAGGTAAAATAAGGGTCAATATTGAGAATGAGGTAGATGAAAATATTTTTTTAACTGCCAATGGCAGAATCGATGGTTTTACAAACAATTATGATGTTACCAAATACAAAATAAAACATGTGGAAAGGCTTGCCCCGTATAAAAATATGATTCATCATACACAGAAATCGATTTCAGATCTTCGCAATGCCTATGTGGTGTTATCGAAAAACGCCACAGCCATCAAAAACAAAGAACAGATGATTCATCAGATCAATCAGACTTTGATGGAAATGAAACAGGACGGGTTCTATTTAAAACTTCACCACAGATACCTTGAATAACAACAGCCTGTTGATTGGCGCAATCATGAGAATTCGGCAGCAAAGAAAGCCTGCTGTTTTATCGACGAAACCAGAAGCTTTTCACAAACAGCCGGCTATATCTAAAATCGAAACACAACAGATTCTTGCGAATCCATAAAAAAAATTTTTCAAAATTTGAAGAATCATTTTAAATTACTTGCAAACCATTACCAACCAATAATATAAGTGCCTTAGCAAATGATGACGACGGTGGAATGTGTTTGCTGTATTCTGCCGGATTGATGATGAATGATTTAGTTTTAAAATGTGAACCAAAGGATGCAGGCAATGAGTGATGTTGTATTGATAAATATAACCGGAAAGGACAGAAAAGGTCTTGATGCAAAATTTACAGGAATTTTAGCAGAGTATAATGTTAACATCCTTGATATTGGCCAGGCAGTCATCCATGATTATATTTCTTTCGGGATACTTGCAGAGATCCCGCGATCTGAAGATTTTTCCCCGATATTTAAAGATATGCTGTTCGAAGGTCACAACATGGGGCTTAAAATTGATATCAAACCTGTTGATTCTGACGATTATGAAAAATGGGTCCATGCCCAGGGCAAGGAAAGACGGATTATCACGCTGCTTGGCAGGACACTGTCTGCCCGTCAGATTTCTTCAGTGGCGGCCATTATCGCAGAAAACGGTTTAAATATAGACAGTATTACGCGGCTGACAGGAAGAATTTCTTTGTTAAAATCCCAGGATAATCCCAAAGCAAGCGTTCAGATGTCAGTCAGCGGCAAACCATTGAACTTGCTTGAAATGAGGAAACGGTTTGTTGAGATTTCGCAAAAGGCAGGCATTGATATTTCGTTCCAAGTAGATAATATCTATCGGAAAAACAGGAAACTGGTCGTGTTTGATATGGATTCAACCCTTATACAGACGGAAGTCATTGTTGAACTGGCCAAACTGGGGGGGGTTGGCGAAGAGGTGAATAGAATTACTGAATCTGCCATGAGGGGTGAAATAGATTTTAAAGAGAGTTTCAAAAGGCGGGTAGCGCTTCTAAAGGGGATAAAAGCAGACCAGCTGCCGCAAATAAATAAAAATCTTCCCTTGACTGAGGGCGCAGACCTGGTTGCCAAAACCTTGAAAAGCCTTGGATATAAATTGGGAATATTGTCCGGTGGATTTACGTTTGTCGGAGAATATTTGAAAGAAAGGCTCGGGTTTGACTACATGTATTCAAATGAACTGGATATCAAAGATGGTATGGTCACAGGTAAAGTGATCGGTGATATTGTTGATGGAGAAAAGAAAGCCCAGTTACTGAAAGAAATTGCGAAAAAAGAAAATATCGTCCTGGAACAGACCATCGCAGTGGGAGATGGAGCAAATGATCTTCCAATGATCAGTATCGCTGGTTTAGGCGTCGCTTTTAATGCAAAGCCTGTTGTTAAGCAGAGAGCATCTAATACCATTTCAAACATCGGGCTTGACAGCCTGCTGTACCTGATCGGTATTCATGAAAGAGAGATAAAAAAAGAGGTCAAACAGACCACAATTTTTTAATATGAACAAAATACAACAGCTTGCCCGTGATGTAAAAGAGCTGGAAAGCCAGCTGGCTGTCTGCACGCATTGCGGGATGTGCCAGGCCAATTGCCCGTTATTTGCTCACACCAGAAAAGAAGCCGATGTATCAAGAGGAAAACTGGCCCTGATTAATGGGCTGATCGAACAGGTGTTTGATGATGCACAAGGGGTCAATGAGCGGCTGCAGCGATGCCTGTTATGCGGGTCCTGTTCCCATGGCTGCCCCAGCAGCGTTAATGCATTGGAAATTTTTCTTAAAGCCCGGGCCATTATTGCGCAATATCTGGGCTTGCCATTTTCCAAAAAGCTTGTGTTTAAAAAAATTTTATCAAATCCAAGACGCTTCAATTTTATCCTCAAGATGGCTGTTCCTTTTCAGAAAATTTTTTTTAAAACAGAAAAAAATGCCCAAGGCACATCTTGTGCCCGGATGATATCGCCATTGCTGAAGGATCGGCATATTATTCCTTTAAAGACACAGCCATTCAATAAAACACTGCTGAATAAAGATTTCCGGGTAGGGGGAAAAGGTGTTAAAGTCGCTTTTTTTGTTGGATGTCTTATTGATAAGGCGTTTCCGAATATTGCCCATAGCGTTGTAGATGTTTTAAGGTATTTTAATGCACAGGTATTTATTCCCTCAGATCAGGGATGCTGCGGGATTCCTGCCATAGCAAATGGAGATCTGCCAACGTTTAAAACCCTTGTAAATCTCAATGTGGATCTTTTTTCAAAAGAAAAATTTGATTATTTGGTGACAGCCTGCGCCACCTGTTCCTCCACGATTATTAAATTGTGGACATCCCTGGCAAAAACATCAGATACAAGGCAGATGAGAAAGATCAGTGAGCTGGCAGAAAAAACAGTTGATATCAGCTGGTTAATGGCCAGGCGTTTTGATTTATCTATCCCTGCAGCAGAAGACAAAAAAAAGGGTGCAGAAATAACATACCATGACCCATGTCATCTCAAAAAATCCCTGGGTATATCTCAAGAGCCCCGCCAGGTCATTCTTGGCGCCGGCAATACATTGGTTGAAATGCTGGAAAGTGATACCTGCTGCGGCATGGGAGGTAGTTTTAATCTTCAGCATTATGACCTGTCTTCTGTTATCGGATCAAAAAAAGCTGAGAATATAATCAATACGGGGTGTTCAACTGTTGCCACTTCCTGCCCGGCCTGTATGATGCAGCTGTCAGATATGCTGGCAGAGAAAAAGCAGCATATTCTGGTCAGACATCCAGTTGAAATATATGCAGACGCATTAACCGCTAGTAATAAATTGTAGGATCACTGATACCTGCCTCTTTAAATCCTTTTTTCCGATGAAGACAGCTGTCGCATTTTCCGCAGGATTTTCCTTTTGGATCAGGGTCGTAACAGGACATGGTGAGAGAATAATCAACACCCAGCCGGACCCCGGTTTTTATAATCTGTGCTTTTGAAAGATTAATTAAAGGTGTTTTAATTGCTAAAACAGTTTCTTTGGTCACCCCTGTTTTGGTCGCAAGGTTGGCCATTTTTTCAAAGGCTGCGATAAATTCAGGCCTGCAGTCAGGATAGCCTGAATAATCAATGGCTGTAACGCCGATATAGATAGATGCCGCTTTTAAAACCTCGGCCCAGGCCATGGCATAAGACAGAAAAATGGTGTTTCTTGCCGGCACATAGGTGATGGGAATATCATTCGTCTCTATGTCATTTAATGTGTCATGTTTAGGGACATGGATGTCATCGGTTAAAGAAGACCCTCCAAACTGCCTTAAATCGATATCAACAATTTTATGTGCTTCAACACCAATTGAAGCAGCAACCTTTTTGGATGCTTCAAGCTCAATTGAATGGCGCTGGCCGTAACTGAAGCTTAAGCTATAGATTTTCTTGCCCTCTGACTTTGCAATGGCCATGGCAGTTGTCGAATCAATTCCACCACTGGAAAGTACGACGGTTTTATCAGACATAATTATAATTAAACTCCTCTTTTATCAGGATCCCAAATGATTTTATGCTGTTGTAAAGACAACCTGGCTGGGAGACGGTCTTCAATCATCCAGGCAGCGATTTTTTTTGGAGAAATTTTTCCAAAAACAGGAGACAGATGTATATTCTGCTTTGATATTTTCTGTAATTTCGAAAAAATAATTAATTTAGCGTAATCATAGTCCTCTTTAGATCCAATAACAAACTTAATCTCATCTTTTTGCGTCAGCCAGTTAATATTTTTTGTTAAAAAACTGTTTGCCTCATTACTGGAAGGACATTTGATATCCACAATTTTTATGCAGTCCGGATGCACATCCTGAATACTTCTGCTGCCATTGGTTTCAAGAAGGACCTGGTAGTTTCTATCAATAAGTGTCTGTATCAGCCCGAAGGTATTTTCCTGTAAAAGAGGTTCACCCCCGGTGATTTCAACCAGGCTGCAGTGAAAAGATGTGATTTTTTTTAAAATCTGGTCAACTGTCATTGTCTCGGATTCCCGGGCTGCATATGGTGTGTCGCACCACTGGCAGTCCAGGTTGCACCCGGACAATCTTATGAAAACACAGGGCAGACCTGTAAAGGTGGATTCTCCCTGGAGGCTGAAGAAAATCTCGCAGACATTCAGGCGCAATTATATCTCCTGGTAGGAAGAACCGCAGCCAGGACTTTCAAACACCATGACCTTGCTGACCTTGACAGAATCTGTATTCAGGCGGCGGGACAGCTCATTATATAAAAATTTTGACAGGTTTTCTGATGTCGGATTAATATTTCCGAATTCTGCAACTTCGTTAAGGTTTGTATGATCGAGCTTTCCAAGCACATCAGTTACAACACTTTTTACATCTTTGAAATCAACGCCAATGCCCAGTTTATTTAGCTTGGTGCATTGAATATTTGCCTCAACAATCCAATTATGTCCGTGTATATTGGAACAATTCCCATCATATCCCTTCAATGCATGGGCAGCTGAAAAATGGTCTTTTACATAAATCTCATAAACACCAGGCATAAGACCTCCTTAGAATAAATCATCCAGTCGATGGTATCTCTATTATCATAAACTTTGTTTTTAATCAAAATTGTCAACACACAGAAGAAAAAATTAGTATAGCACAGAAGTTACTCCAAGAAGCAGGAGTCCTTAAATCAAGGGATTCTGCTTTTTTTTCTTATAATTTAATCGAAAAAAAGTAAAAGTCTATATATAACGTTCACATATATATTCTATCCCCTGTTGATTTTTCTGTCCTAATCAACTGTGGTGTAAAGGTTCAGTATCCATATTTGTCCAAAAGGTATACCTTTTTAGACGTCCGATAAACGCCTCTTTTTTGTGTCAAAAAACATCCAAAAAACATTTGTTTGACAAATTGTAAGGTGAACCTTAAGGATTTTTTTTACATTTCATATCATCATTGTTTACGTATCCAAAACCCTACACTATTAATAATAGTCTGGGCTTTGGATCAGGCTTTTAAGAGAAAAATCATGGGCATAGTCTATGGTTTAAAATTTAGAAAAACACCGGTACAAGTCAAAATAATTTTCCGTTATAAATTGGGATCATCTTAATGCATGTATCTTTTTCTATAGACTTAAGCCGTATTGATTACAAAATAGGGTATCACTATTATTGATATTTTTTATTAATTTAGAAATAATACCATTGACAACAGATAGTTACGACCTATTTTAATAGTCGATAGTCCGGCGAGTCGCCGGTTTGCTCTTTGACATGATTGGAAACTTCAAGCTCTTCGCTCATATATTGTGTGATTAGCTCCTTTTCACAGGCTGATTTTCAGCCTTCCTTCGGGATTACAGCCGGTTATTATACTGGCTCCCACCTTAGTTGTGGGTATTTCCAGCCACATGTACGTTGGCATGGCATCCTCCACGCATGGCGCAATGGCCAATGCCCATGGATCCACGCTGCCACATAGGTCATGGTTTGCTGGAAATGAATCAAAGCAAGACTGCTTTTTTTCTTTTTATTTATGAGTAAGTGACAAAGAACTTAAGAGCGCTATTCTTGGGCAGCGATGAAACCTGTTCCGTTGGGGAACAAACGCTGCTCTTAACTGTTCTTGAAAAGGAGCAATATATGAGAAAGTTGGACGAAGTAGAGGTAAAAGCAGTATTGGCAATGGTTCGTGACAGTGAAAAATTGGTCATGGGTTTGAAAGTTTCCATCAGTTCTTGTTCATCAGAACTGAGTGCGGTGCAGGACGGTCTTGAGAAATACATTGAGACCAAAAAGCGTCAGTTTGAATTCAGGCTACTCAGTCTGTTTTGTAAAACAGCTTTAAAAAAAATTGCATCGATTGTATTAGCATTCATCTGGTGAATAGCTAACTCATAAAATAAACATCAATCCTCATGAAGAGGTAACAATATATGGGTTTAGGAAAAATATTGAAATTAATCAGGACAAATAAGAGTATGACCCAAAAACAAATGGCAGATCATATTGGCATCTCTCAAAACTATTTGTCCTTAATCGAAAGCAACAGTAAAGTCCCTTCTGCTGACCGGCTTTCATCCTTTGCTAAGACACTCAAAGTCTCGAAAGATGCTCTCGTCTTTGTTGCATCACAACCGCCGGAAGAATTGTCATTAGAGGACAAAAAAAAGTACAGAGAGTTACAAAGCAATATCATGTCTTTACTGCTTCTTGATATTACTGGAGAAATGATTCCAAATGCCTAAGGCATATTCTAGTAAAAAACTGAATATCAAAACATTGAATCACCTTGCCCACCGTATAGGGTTCCCAATCGATGTGTTGGAAAAAACAGTAGAAAAAGCAGAAAAATCCTATAAATTTAGAAACATTCCCAAAAAAAATGGAAAAGGCTTCCGAAAGATTTCAGAGCCCTATCCGCTGCTAAAGAGTATTCAGGAGTCTATCCATAGGCTCCTAAGAGAAATATCTGTTTCAGATCATGCCCACTGCGGCATCCAGAAAAAATCAAATTTGACAAATGCAAGAAACCATTGCCATAAAGGAATGATATATAGTCTTGATTTCAAAGATTTTTTCCCGAGTATAAAACACAACAGAGTCTATGGCCTATTTTTTAATGAATTGGGTTGTTCACCGCCTGTTGCAAAAATATTGACACGACTAAGTACAGTTAGAGGTGGCGTGCCGCAAGGCGGTTCTATGAGTATGGATATTGCCAATTTGGTATGTCGAAAATTAGATGCCCGCTTAGGTGGCCTCTGTTCCAAACATAGGGTTTCCTATACACGTCATTGTGATGATCTGACATTCTCTGGAAAATCTTTCTCAGAGCAATTCAAGTCGAAGGTAAAGAATATAATTGCTGAATGTGGTTTCCCTCTTAATCTTGACAAGGAAATGACAGTTGCCCATCATGAATTTCAATCAGTGGTTGGTTTAACCGTAAATAGGAAAAAACCACTAATACCAAGGGAATTAAGACGCAAATGGCGAATGGATGAATTCGTTTTTGAAAATTATGAAAGTGACACTTTGGATGAGAAAACTCTTAAAACCAGAACAAATCAAATTAATGGTCAAAGAGGATATATCAAGTATATTAATCAAACCTAAAAAGCATGGAAGAATTGGTTCTGAAAATAGGGAGGGCAAATGATAACCTGTGAAAGTGATATCTGCGATTGGTATATCACTCTTAACATAAAAGCAGCAGGATAAGATTATGTCCAATAAAAAAACTGTTTATGTGATAGGTGCTGGAGCAAGTGCCGAAGTCAATTTGCCAACTGGTGCAGGACTGAAGGAAAAAATTTCTGAACTTTTAAATTTTTCTTTAAACAACTTCCAAGATCTAATAGACGGTGATCGTCATATCTATAATGCGCTTATGACAAACATTGGCGATGAAATGAGAGCAGTCTATGCAATGCCAGAATACATCCTCGCTGCAAACCATATCAGAGAGGCATTACCCCAAGCGATATCAATAGACAATTTTATGGATACTCAGAGCGGCAATAGATATATTGAGCTCGTGGGGAAGCTTGCAATAGCCCGTTCCATACTGATGGCTGAACGTAATAGCGCTTTATACATTGATATTAACAATCCTGAAATAAAAAATTAAAGTTTCCATGAGCTCGAATCAACTTGGTATGGCAATTTCTTTAAATTGCTTTTTGAGAACTGTAGCAAGGATAAAATTTCGGATCGCCTGAAATCAGTAGCTTTCATAATTTTTAATTATGACAGATGCTTCGAGCATTTTATAGCCGTTGCATTGGCAAATTATTACAAGCTCACGGCCCAGGAGATAACTGACATAACCAATGAGATAGAAATATATCACCCATATGGTGTTGTCGGAGATTTTTTTCCTCTAGATGGAGGGGCCTCTTTCGTCAATTTCGGTGAAGAACCTGTGCCAGGAAAATTATTACAAATTGCAAAAAATATTAAGACGTTTACAGAAGGCACAAACACTGCTTCAAGCGATATTATTGCTTTAAGAGAAGCCGTATTAAATGCAGGAAGAATTATATTTTTAGGATTCGCATTTCATACTTTAAACATGGATTTATTAGTACCCACCGCTCCAAAAGACTCAAGTCTTCGAAATATCCCATTTTTTGGCACAGTAAAGAACGTTTCTGAATACAATAGTAAACTAATAAAGAATGAAATAGAGCAACGCTTTAAAAATGTGAACATATTACCGCAATTTAATTTTATTAATTCCAAATGCAGCGATTTTTTTAATGAATATTGGAGGGGGTTGTCTTTTACTTAGAATTATATTTAGTTTAGTAATAGGCTTTAAAGGAGAAGAAAAATGATGAATCACCTTAGAGATATAGCTTTAAAATACCTTCTTGACAATAAACTCCCCCTTAAGCCTGAAACGAAAGATAAATATGAAGAAGTTGGTACTGATGTTGGGGCCAAGAAAAATTTTGGTTTTTTTATATATTTTGAAGAGCCTACCGGAGAAGAAAAAAGAATGGTAAAAACGGCCTTGCTGACTGAAAGAATAGGCTTTTTGAAGTATGAAGCCGCAAAAATAGGAGAAGGATCAATCAAAGTTTTTGATTTCAAAAAAAATCCGGATTTATTTAAAGGCCTTTTTGTAAGGTTGCACTATGGAGAAGAATTTATCTATGGAGCTTCAGTTTGGCAGGCTTACCTTTTTGGCTTGACAAAATATTATAAATTTTACTTTTGGTACAGTAATATTAGATATCTTCGTGAGGTTAAAAATGCCAAAAAAGCGTGTTCTGTTTATGATAACAGGCTTCGTCTTTTAGAGCTACTTCTGAATGTAGTTGCCCCTATAAAACTGGACACCCGAGTTAATATTTGAAATATGGTCAT
>CAYFKW010000010.1:0-1381 GCA_964343845.1 uncultured Desulfobacula sp.
ACCTTTTATAGCGTTAGTGTGACTTAAAAATTAAAACAAACAAATATAAGTGAATCTATATGATTGGCACTAACTATCAATTAAACTGATAAGGGGAAAGTGTTATGAAGATCAAAATTTACTTAACCGTGTCGTTTTTGGTACCCTTTTTCCTGTTCTTCTGGACGGACACTGCCTTTTCCGACAGTAAGCAGAAGGGGTCAGATAAAAAGACTGTGTATTGTTGCAGGGATGGAACGCTGTACAAAAATATACCCCGCAATGTCTGTATAAAAAAGGGAGGGACGTTTTATCCGGCCGGGGAGCAATTCAGGGCACGAAAAGAATGCCGGCCAGACAATGCCGGCGGGATTCAGAAAGGATCTCTGCCTGATCTGGTGATCACAGACATCGGCTTGGACAAAGCCTGCAAATTAAACATCATGATCAAAAATAAAGACACGGGCGTGGTCACGCCTGATGCATTTAAGCAAACCAGGATCAAACTTACATTAAAAGGATCAAAACCAGCAGAGTTGCTGTTGTCCAGACTGGCCCGCGGTACCACTGCCTTGCGACCGGGAGCAAGTGTCACCCTCAACACAAACATCACCCTGAAAAAAAGCAGCCAGGTCACAGTTGAAGTGGACAGCAAACGCTCTGTCACTGAATCCAATGAAAAGAACAATACCAGAACCAGGACACTCCACCCTCAGTGCCGGGATCAGGCAAATGCAAAGAAAAAGAAAGGTGCCGGCAAATCAGGTGCACCCAAGTCTGGTGCGGTTTCAAAAAGTACTGAAAAGGGTGGAGAGACCATCCCCAACGGGACCTACCTTCAATCCTGTGAGAACATAGAATTCTCAGGCACTACATTAAAAGCCAGATGCTCTTATATGAAACATTCGACCGGTTCTCAAAAGGGCTGGTTTAATTCGACACTCAAAGACACAAACCGCTGCACTGGGCCCGTTACTAATGTGCACGGTCGGCTGACCTGTCCCAAAAGCGGACCGCCGGTACCTAAGGGATCCTATCAGGATTCGTGTATCAATCCTTACATGGATGGAACAGTTTTAAAAGCGCTCTGTAGAAGGGATCGAAGAGATTATGCTAAACCTAAAAATCCGTATCAGTTTGCATCTATACAAACAACATCATGTGCCGGGGATATCAAAAACATTAATGGACAATTGCAATGTTCTTCCGCAAATATTCCGCCGGGATCCTATATCAACTCCTGCGAAAACATCCGGGTGGATGGGACAACGCTGTATGCAAAATGTGGAAAACTTAAAAGCGAGCGCAAACTTGAAAACTGGCAGAATTGCAGAGGTGGCATAAATGTCGCTGGTAAATACTCTTATTTAGTGTGTCAGCATGAAAACGCACCAGTCGGCTC
>CAYFKW010000010.1:1391-29787 GCA_964343845.1 uncultured Desulfobacula sp.
TCTTATACAGAGTCCTGTGATAATGCGCACATCACAGATAGAGGCCTCCTAGCTGTCTGCAGGGATTTGAAAGGAGACAAAAAATTATCCAGAATACTTGAAAATTACAACGACCCCGGCTGCCGGGACATTGTTAACTATAACGGCAACCTGGTCTGCAGCAGCAATGCGCGTAACAGGCCCCATGGCTCATATGAATCAAGCTGTGACAACATCTATACAACCGGCACTACCCTCCATGCCAGGTGCACAAGAAGAAATGGAAATAAAGTACAGGTTCAATTGGAGCGGTATGATCGATGCACCAACGGTCCCACAAACTTCAACGGGGAGTTGTTCTGCCAGCACAGCAATGCACCGGCAGGCTCGTACCGCGATTCCTGTACAAACGCCAACTTGAACTATAATGGTTCAACGCTCATGGCCATATGCAGAACTGCATCCGGGACACAGCAAAGCACAGCACTGCCTGATCCAAATGGCTGCAGAGGAGACATTTCCAATAACAATGGCAACCTGACCTGTCCAAGATAATAAAAAAGGGCCGGGGATTTTCCGGCCCTTTCTTTTGTTATATTTTTTTATCGTATTCAAAACTATTGTTCCGGTGATTTCAAATAATCACGATAATATTCTCTTGACTTAAAAATAAAATTGTCCATAATATTTGTCACTTAATTATAGCAACTATCTCAAATAGTGTGACACATAGGAGAAATTGAATAGATGACTGAAAAAAAATATTACAGGATTGCATCTCTGGAAAAAGGAATTAAAATTTTTGAACTTCTTGCCAAACATGGCGAGCTCAGCGTCACTGAAGCCGCCAGGCTCATGGATACGAACAGAGCCGGAAGCCATCGGTTTATCTCGACTTTAAAAGATCTTGGATATGTAGAAAAAAACAACAACAACAAATATCAGCCCACACTGAAAATCATGAAGCTTGCCATGAAAGTGGCCAATCGATTCGAAATTAGACGGATCGCACGTCCTTATATGCACAGGCTTTCCATGATGTTTAAGGAAACGGTGAATCTGGGATTTTTCAAGAACAATGAAATAGTTCACATCGACAAGATTGACAGCCTGGAGGTCCTCCGGATGGATTCGGCCCTGGGGGATATTGCACCTGCCTATTGCACAGGGCTTGGCAAAGCTATTCTGGCCTTTTTGCCTGATCATGAAATTCAGCACTATCTTGAAAATGTGGCGTTTGAACGAAAAGCACCGAATACAATTGTTGATCAGGATGAATTTATAATTGAATTGGAACGGATTCGACAACACCGCTATGCTATTGATGATGAGGAAATGACCGTTGGTTTGCGCTGTATTGGCGTCCCCATATTTGATCACAACTCATACCCCAAATACGCATTAAGTATATCCGGACCTTCCATGCGCTTAACGCACAGGGTAATAGAAGATATCAAACCTTTGATCATTGAAGCTTCCAATGAATTATCCCACATGATGGGAACACCGTAAGTCCCAAAAGACAACCTTTTTATTAATTCTAAACAAATCGTAGAAAATATTCCTTGACAAAGACATTGGTTTTTTTTAAATGTGTGGTTGTCACGCATATAAAACATGCGTCACAAATAATGAGACAAAATAAAATGTAATCATAAGGACTCAGGAATTATGGCTAAAAGAATAAGTGTTTTTGACCTGTACCAAATGAAAGAGAAAGGTGAAAAAATCACCTGGTTGACCTCCTATGATTTCCCTACTGCCCAGTTTGCCCAGGCTGCCGGTATGGAGATGATATTGGTGGGAGATTCATTGGGGATGTGCGTATATGGATATAACGGTACCCTGCCTGTGACCATGGACCAGTGCATTATCCATTCGGAAGCAGTCAGAAGGGGGGCGCCGGACTGTTTTGTCGTGGGCGACATGCCGCTGGGATCCTACCAGGCATCTGATAAAGAGGCTGTTATCAATGCCATTCGGTTCCTCAAAGAAGCAGATGTGGATGCCATTAAACTAGAGGGCGGCGTTCGAGTTGCATCCAGGATCCGGGCGATTACCGATGCAGGCGTCAACGTCATCGGACATATCGGCCTGACCCCGCAGAGCTCAGGACAACTTGGCGGCCATAAGGCACAGGGTCGGACCGCTGAAACTGCGAAGCTGGTGGTCGAAGATGCGTTGTCCGTACAGGAGGCCGGGGCCACAATGCTGCTGGTGGAGGGCGTTCCCCCTGAAGTGACAAAGGTTATCTGGGAAACCCTTGATATCCCGGTGATGTCCATTGGTGCCGGCCCCCACTGTGACGGCCAGCTGCTGATTGTGTCAGATCTCATCGGCCAGTTTCAGGCGTTTACTCCAAAGTTTGTGAAAAAATACTGTAACGTAGCAGAAATCGTCACCAATGCCATGAAAGAATATGTGGCTGAAGTCAAAGCTGTAAAATTTCCGGATGAGGACAAGTATTGCTACCACATGGTTCAAGGAGAAGAAGCCAGGTTCCTTGATCTCATGAAATAACAAAGAATTTAATTAGACTAAAGAAAGGGTAATAAAATGACAACCACCATAGATACAATTCGTGACTTCATGGAAAAGCAGGGAATCCCGGGCCGGGATGGATATGATTTGGCTCCGTCCGGAAAATCCTTTCCCGATGGTGCCAATTTCAGAATCGAAATTGCCGGGGTTGAGCGGGCCAGCACCATGGAGGCAATGATCAGAGAAGCTGAAAAAAGAAATGTTGTGATCCACAGAGCAATTGCAGCTGTTGGGGGATCCACTTATTGTGATGAAGGGGAGCTTGTGGCCATGGCCCAGATGGCAAAAGAGGCCAAGATAGAAACAATCATGACCGTCGGCCATCGCAAAGGCTGGGATGTCAGCGCAAAAGAATCCGGTACACGCGAAGGACAGATGCAGGGATTCAGGTTACGGGGCTCTGACAATATCTCCTATCATATTGCTGACATTATGCGCAGCATTGACGCTGGTTTCCGAGGGTTCCTGGTGTATGATGAAGGGGTGCTGTTCATTCTCAATAAAATGAGGGACGAGGGTCTGATCCCTTCTGAAACTATTTTTAAATTCTCAGTCTTTGGCGGGTACTGCAGTGCAGCCGGTGCCAAGGTTATTGAAAGTATGGGTGCGAATTCAATGAATCCTATTTCAGATGTATCCCGACCGATCCTGGCCTCCATTCGAAAAGCCGTCAATATACCGCTGGATGTATATACGATTGTGGTTAACTCTTTCGGCGGGAACTTCAGGGCATGGGAAGCACCTGAAATTGCAAAAGTTGCCTCCCCCTGCTATTTTAAATTCGAACCAGGCACGGCAGAAGACGAGATTTACATGCCATGGATCTCCGAGGAGTGGCATGAAGGCTTTATTAAAGAAAAAGTTAAGATTGCATCCATTGTCATGGAAATCATGGAAAAACATGCACCTGAGATGAAAACCTCACCCAAAGGAGCTGAAGATCTTGTGTTGACCAAACCGTAATCACTGAGACAAAGATAACTATCATGGAAATAAAAAAATATTTTGCACAGCGGAACGCCGGTGTTGAGTGGTCTGGCATCCGCATCATGTTTGCCCTGGCAGATCAGATCGACGGGGTGGTGAATTTAGGGATAGGACAGCCCGATTTTGATACCCCTGTCCATATTCGTGATGCAGCAAAAGATGGTCTGGACCAGGGATTTACCCGGTATCCACCTGCCTCCGGCTTCGAGGATTTAAGGCAGGCAGTGGCCCGAAAAGTAGAAAAAGAAAACGGGCTGTTGGCCGATCCGGACTCTGAAATTTTTATCAGTGTTGGTGCCATGCAGGGAATCTTCAATGTCATGCTTCACCTGGTGAATCAGGGGGATGAAGTCATTGTAGTTGATCCGGGATATGACTATTACTCGCAGATTCGCCTGTTCGGCGGTGTGCCGGTCCGGGTACCGGTTAAAGAGGAAAACTCATTTAAGCTGGATCCGGAAGATATAAAGTCAGCTGTCACATCCAAGACCAAAGCCATTATTCTCAATACCCCGTCCAATCCGACAGGAGCGGTATTTGACCGGGATATTCTTGAAAAGGTGGCAGCGATATGCAAGGCGCACGGTATTATGGTGATCTCGGACGAACCCTATGAACACATCATGTTTGACGGCAATCAACACCTTTCCATCGGCTCTTTTGAAGGGATGAAAGATCTTACCGTATCCATTTATACACTGTCCAAGTCATATGCCATGACCGGTTGGCGAGTTGGGTATGTGGTGGCCAATAAAGCCGTCATCGATGAGATGGAAAAATTGATGGAGCACATGGTCTCCGGTGTTACGGCTGTAGCCCAAAGGGCCGCCCTCGCCGCGATAGAGGGCTCCCAGGAATGTGTGGCACAGATGGTTGAGCGATATGCGGAACGCCGTGAGATTGTATATCAGGGATTGAACAGTATTGACGGCATTACCTGTCTTAAACCTGAATCAACATTTTACGCCTTTCCCAATATTTCATCCTTTGGCATGTCGTCCTGGGATTTTGCCAAGTACATGGTGAAAGAGCACAAAGTGGCTGTCGTTCCGGGGACTGTATTTGGAGAAAATGGAGAAGGGTTTGTCCGGATTTCATTTGCCACAAGTTCTAAAAACCTTGAAGAGGCCCTGGGAAGAATACAGAAAGGAGTCTCCCAATTGTGATTTAAAAACTGCATGGCCGGTATGTTTCATTAAGAAAGGGCCGGCCGGCATTATCAGGAGGAACCATGGCTCTGTTCAGCAGAAGCGAATATCTAGACCGAATCAAAAAAACCAAGACCGCCATGTCCCAAAAAGGCATTGAGATACTGGTGGTTTGTGATCCGGCCAACATGAACTATCTGACAGGATATGACGGCTGGTCGTTCTATGTACCCCAGGCGGTCCTGTTGGTTGACGATCAGGAAGAACCGGTATGGATCGGCAGAATGATGGATTTAAATGGTGCACGGCATACCGCTTTTCTTAAAGATGAGAACATGATCGGGTATCCGGAAGATCATATTCAGACGGATGACAAGCATCCCATGAATTATATGGCAGATGTTATCATTCGAAAAGGCTGGAACAGCAAGACAGTCGGTGTTGAATCCGATGCCTATTACTACACCGCCAGGAGTGATAAAGAGCTGAAAAAGACACTGAAAAAAGATAACCTGCTTGATGGAAATCTGTTGGTTAACTGGGTGCGCCTTGTTAAATCTGATGCGGAGATCGATCTGATGAAGCAGGCCGGTAAAATTGCTGGGAAAGTTATGGCAACAGCGCTGTCAAAATTGGCACCAGGTGTCCGGGAGTGTGATGCTGTGGCTGCAGTATACCAGTCCCAGATGACCGGAATGCCGGAATTTGGAGGTGATTATCCTGCCATTGTACCCATGATGCCCACAGGAGAAAAGCTCCCCATTTGACCTGGACTGATGAGCCTTATAAAGCCGGTCAGGCTGTCAACCTGGAGCTGGCTGCCTGCCGCCATCGATATCATTGCCCCATTGCACGAACCGCTTTTATTGGTTCAAATCCACCGGAAAAATTAAAAAAACTGGCTGACATTACCGTAGAAGGGTTGAACCTGACCCTGGCGTCCATCAAACCGGGCATGGAAGCCCAAGGTGTTGAACAGGTCTGGCGGGAGCATATTGCAAAAAACGGTTTTAAAAAAGAATCCAGAATCGGCTATCCCACAGGATTAAATTATCCACCGGACTGGGGAGAGCACACCGCCAGCCTGCGGCCTGGGGATACTACCATTTTAAAACCCAACATGACCTTTCACATGATTTTAGGGATGTGGATGGACGATTATGGGTTTGAATGCTCCGAAACCTTCAGGGTAACGGGCACAGGGGCTGAAACTTTTGCCGAATGCGAGCGCAAGCTTTTCATCATTGAATAGGGAAAATTAGGTTATGGACTATATTCAAAAACGCATCCATGAACTGAGATATGAGGTCATTGACCTGCGCCGGGATTTTCACATGTATCCTGAACTTGGGTTTGATGAATTTGAAACTGCAGCTAAAATAGAGAATTACCTTCAAAACCTGGGTTATACAACTAAAAGACTGGCTGAAACAGGCGTTGTGACGGTACTTGACAGCGGTCACCCCGGGCCCTGTCTGATGTTGCGGGCAGATATGGATGCCCTTCCAATCACTGAGGAAAATGATGTGTCGTACAAATCCAAAAACGATGGTGTGATGCATGCCTGCGGCCATGATTCCCATATGGCCATGCTGCTGGCAGCTGCAAAAGTACTTAAAGAAAACCAGGAACGCCTGACCGGTAAAATCAAATTTGTTTTTCAGCCGGATGAGGAGGTCGCCGGTGCCGTTAAAATGGTATCGCAGGGTGTACTCGAAAATCCGAAAGTGGACGCAGTAATGGGGCTTCATATCTGGAGCCTGATACCCTCGGGCCGGGTTTCCATATCATCGGGTGTGGTGATGGGCGGCATGGATGTGTTTAAAATGAAAGTCAAAGGCAGAGGCGGCCATACCGGCTATCCCCATGAAGCGGTGGACCCGGTAATTGCAGCGGCCAGTATTATCCAATCGGTCCAGGCCGTTCAAACAAGGGAAATAGATGCCCAAAATCCTACGATTATCATGTTTGGCAAACTGGCTGCAGGTAAAAAATCCAATATCATCCCTGAGGAAGTTTACCTGGAGGGAACCATTCGTTTTCTCACCGATACTGATGCGGATGATCCGCAAAATCCAACCAACCGTTTCATTCGTATCTGTGAATCTATCTGCCGGGCCCATCAATGCGATTATGAAATCAACATCGAGCATGAAAATATCCCGCTTGTCAATGATGAAAATATGGCTGATTTGGCAAAAAAAGTGGCCGCAGATGTGTTCGGCAGCCCGGATATCATTGATGCCGGTCAATATATCGCCAGTGAGGATTTTAGCGAATATTCCTCCCGCATTCCCGGGGTGTTTGTTTTTTTAGGATGTGCAGATAAAGATAAGCAGACCCATATACCGCTGCACAATCCCAAATTTAATATTGACGAGGACGTTTTAACAAAAGGAGTTGAATTGCATGTAAAAGGCGCTTTGGAATTTTTAAGAGAACAATGATTTCACGCGTTCCTCACCGATAAACCTAAATTTTAACCAAGGAAAAAGGAGTTGGACAATGAAAAAAAGAATGAGTTTGACAGTATTATTCACAAGCCTTCTGTTGATGGCATCAATGACCATGAATGTGTATGCCGAGGAATGGAAATATGCAATGGGAGAGGGTGAAAGTGATCCCCAGGGCATCTATGCGGTAGCATTTAAGAATTTTATAGAAGAGAATTCCAGGCATACCATTAAAATTTACCCGGTGGGAAGTCTTGGCGAAGAAACCGATCTGTTGGAACAGACCAAAGCCGGGATCCTTCAGTTCCTAGGCCAGTCAACCGGATATATGGGAGGAACGATCCCGGAGATGGATCTGTTTACGCTTCCGTATGTAATGCCGACAGACATAAAACAGCTGGATTATTTCTTTAAAAACTCCAAGGTTATTAATCAGATGCTTCCCCCGATTTTCAACAAACACGGGCTTGAACTGCTTTCAATTTTTCCGGAAGGCGAGATGGCTGTGACCACGTTTGAACCGTTTCACTCACCAGCTGACCTGAAAGGGAAGAAAATGCGTGTCATGCCGGGATCTCCTATCCTGGTTGAAACCTACAAAGCATTTGGTGCCTCGCCGGTTCCCATGAGTTGGGGCGATTTAATTGGAGCACTTAAAACCAACATGGTGGATGGTCAGGAAAATCCCACTGTATGGATTGAAGCCTATGATCTGGATCATTTGACAAAAGTGTTGACCTATACGGGTCATGGACACTTCAATGCGTCTGCATCCGCCAATAAGAAGTTTTTTGATGCCCTGAGCAACAGGGATAAAAAACTGGTCCGTATGGCGGCGGCTCATGCCCATCAGGTAATTCTCAGCGAAGCACAGAAGCTGGATGCATACGGCATCGGCCGTATCGTCAGAACCAATCCGGAATATAAAATTGTAACCCTAACCAATGCTGAGCGTGCACCATTTAAAAAAGCTGCAGAATCCGTACAGGCGTCTTTTGCATCAAAGAGTGCATCAAATAAGAAAGTAATGGATCGGATGATGGCAGACCTGAAAGAAGCAGAAGCAAAAACAAAATAATCCTTTAATCAACTGAACAACAGCAAAATAGATTGAGCCGAAGGTTGAGCGCGATCTATTTTGCTGTTCAGGAGACACCATGGATGATGCAGCACAAAATTGGGGGAAGCCTTTGATAAAGGCAGTGGATTTCATTGATCGACAGATCAGCAGACTGGAAGGCGTTATGCTGGCAGTCGGGGTAATCGCCATGGCGGTCAACACAATTGCGGCCGTGATCAGCAGGTTTGTCTTCAATAGTGCCATTACCGTCACTGATGAGTTAAACGTTATTTTTATCGTTGTGGTAACCTACGCGGGGTTGAGCTACGCCGCCCGGAACGGCCGCCATATAAGAATGTCAGCCATCTATGACGCCATGCCGGAAAAGATGCGTAAAATGTTGATGATCCTGATGACATCGGTGACAGCCGTGTTTATGTTTTTTCTTTCCTATTATTCATACTATTACATTGTTGAAGTTTATGAGAGCGGCAGGATCCTTCCGGCACTGGGGCTGCCGGTGTTCTATATCTATCTGTGGGTGCCGGTGGGGTTTGTCATGACAGGGTTGCAATACGCATTTACAGCAGTAAAGAATATAACACACAGCGCAGTATATTTATCCACCAATGTCAAAGACGGATATGCTGACACTGAAATTGAGATTTAAGTAAATATGAAACAATACCAGATAAAAAAAATATTATTGATACTTATTATCAGTTGCTTGTGGGTTCCTTCTGTTTCTGCGTCAAAGGCGTTTGTGGTGATTGAAGAAACCGGCATTGAACAAAAAACCCTGCTTTCCGTTTATGGCTATGCAGAAGGAGTTGAACCATGGGAAACGGTCACCATCACCTTAACTGATGAGGCGGGTGCCATTATAGAGCAGACTCCCAAGATTAATAAAATCGGCAATTGGGAAATGGAAGCAGTTGACATCAGCACCTTTACTGACGGCATCATCACCATAAAGGCAGTGGTAAAGGACGACCGGGAAAATATTATTGTGCAAACTGACTCCGAAGCTGTCCTGGATACCAGTTTCAGCCTGATGGAATTTATGAACAGACATTTTGCAATTTCCATATTTTTGTTGATGATTGTTCTGCTGCTGCTGGGGTTTCCAATGAAAATTCCGTTAATCGCCGGTGCGACACTGGGTGTCTGGTTACTTTATAAAGGGGATCTGTCACAGACCCAATTCATGATCCAGCAGATGATGGGTGGAATTCGTCCGGCAGCCCTTATTGCTGTGCCCATGTTTATTCTCTCGGCTGATATCATGACCCGTGGTAAATCCGCAGAGAAGCTGATCGATCTGGTTATGGCTTTTGTGGGGCATATCAAAGGCGGTCTTGCCGTGAGTACGGCTGGTGCATGTACAGTTTTCGGAGCGGTATCCGGATCCACCCAGGCGACGGTGGTGGCCATCGGGGCCCCTTTGCGTCCCAGGCTTCAGCAGGGGGGGTACAAGGACTCCTTTATCCTTGCTCTTATTGTGAACTCCAGTGATATAGCGTTTTTGATTCCTCCCAGTATCGGAATGATTATTTATGGTATTGTTGCGAAAACTTCCATCCCGGAACTATTTATTGCTGGTATCGGGCCGGGGCTGCTGATTCTGTTGTTGTTTTCAATTTACAGCGTGATTTACGCCATTGTAAATGATATTCCCACCGAACCGAGAGCATCGTGGAAAGAACGCAGAAAAGCACTTCTGCATGCTATTTGGCCGCTAGGGTTCCCGGCCATAATTATCGGCGGTATTTTTGGCGGAGTTTTCAGTCCCACAGAAGCGGCGGCAGTTAGTGTGGGATATGCCATTGTGCTGGAAGGGTTTGTTTTCAGAACCATGAAACTGCGTGATTTTTATGCCACTGCGCTGTCCACCGGTCTTGTAACCGCTGTGGTATTTATCCTGGTTGGTGCCGGGGCGGCATTTGCATGGGTATTGTCCTATGCTCAGGTTCCCCAGCAGGTTCTGGGCATGATCGGTATTGATGAAATGGGAAAATATGGTGTACTGTTTGTCATCTCTATCGCTTTTTTCACCGGATGCATGTTTGTTGATCCCATTGTGGTGATACTGATACTGGTCCCCATTTTTGCCCCGGTTGTGAATAATGTCGGACTTGATCCTGTGCTGGTGGGAACTATCATCACGCTTCAGGTAGCCATCGGGTCTGCCACCCCACCTTTCGGTTGTGATATCTTTACGGCAATTGCCATCTTTAAACGCCCTTATTTTGAAGTGGTAAAAGGGACCCCACCGTTTATATTAATTCTGTTAAGTGTAGCGGTCGCATTGATTTTTTTCCCGGAGATCGCTCTGTTTTTACGGGATGTTGCATTTCGATAGGTAATAGTAAAAGCAGGATAACCAATAAAATATAAAACAAATGAACAAAATTAGGAATGGTTGGAGATGACGCAAACTGAGATCACATTGAAACAGGTATTTCAGGCGAAAGATAAAATCGCTTCAATGATCCGCAAAACACCTGTAATCGAATCACCTGTGCTTGCCGGCCAATTGGGCAGACAGGTCCATTTGAAATTGGAAAATCTTCAAAAAACCGGTTCTTTTAAACTGCGGGGAGCAGCCCATGCCCTGTTAAGCCTGTCAGCGGAGCAAAAAGGGAACGGGGTCCTGGCCTTTTCCACCGGCAACCATGGCCGGGCTGTTGCCTTTGTGGCACAGCAGATGGGGATCCGCTGCATGATCTGCCTGTCGAATCGAGTGCCGGCATTCCGGGTGGATGCCATGAAACGTTTTGGCGCCCAGGTGGTCCAGGAAGGCGACAGCCAGGATGATGCATATGAGGTCGCCAAAAAACTGGAAAGAGATGAACATCTGATCATGGTCAAACCCTTTGATGATCCTTTTGTCATCGCAGGCCAGGGAACCATCGGTCTGGAAATACTGGACCAGGTGCCGGATGTTGATACCCTGGTGGTGCCGGTATCCGGGGGAGGGCTTGCCGCTGGTGTGGCCAAGGTGTTGAAAACCGCGGATCCATCCGTCAGGGTCATTGGCGTCTCCATGGATTGTGCGCCTGCCATGTACCACTCCATTCAGGCGGGCAAACCTGTAGAAGTGGAGGAGAAAGACTCTCTGGCCGATGCACTTTTGGGGGGGATCGGACTTGATAACCAGTACTCGTACCCCATGGTGGAAAAATACGTGGATACCATTGAACTGGTCTCGGAACAGGAGATCGAACAGGGCATTGTCCACTGCTTTTTGAACCACGGTATGCTTATTGAGGGAGCTGCGGCCGTCACGCTGGCTTTTCTGCTGAAAAACCAAACCGATCGCATGGGAGACCATGTTTTGGGTATTCTGTCCGGTGGCAATATGGATGCCGCCCTTTTTTCATCTATTCTGGCAAAACAGATTCGCAAAGATTAATACAGGAAAAATCATCATGCCCGTTTTTGAAACTGAAGAGTACAGACAGCGGCTGGCAAAGACCAAACAAGCCATGGAAGAGGAGGGCCTGGATGTCCTCATTATCACAGATCCGGCCAATATGAATTATATATCCGGGTATGACGGATGGTCATTTTACGTTCACCAGGGACTGATCATCTTTAATGAAAAGGATCAGCCGGTCTGGTTTGGACGCGAGCAGGACAGTAACGGTGCCAGGATCACCACCTGGATGGATCATGACAATATCCACGGTTACAAGGATCACTATGTCCAGTCAGATACATGCCATACCTATGACTTTGTTGCCGACCTGATCAGGGAGTACCAATACCAGAATAAAATCATCGGTGTGGAAAAAGATAATTATTATTTTACGGCCAGATGTCTTGAGCATCTTCATAAGGGGCTGCCAAACGCCAGTATCAGGGATGGTGAGCTTATTATCAACTGGGTCAGGGCGGTTAAGTCAGACAACGAGATTGCGATCATGAAAATGGCCGGTAAAATCCTGGAAAATGTTATGGATACGGCGGTTCGCATGATTGAACCCGGTGTCCGGGAAGGAGATGCTGCCGCTGAAGTCTACAAGGCCATGATTGCGGGCACACCAGATTATACCGGAGATTATTCTGCTATCATGCCAATAATGCCGTCGGGAAAACGAACCACCACCGCCCATCTGTCCTGGACAGATCGTAGATACAAAAAGGACGAAACTGTATTGCTCGAATTATCCGGCTGCAAGCACCGCTACCATGCCCCCCTGTCACGCACGGTAATAACGGGAAAGCCGCCGCAGGAACTGGATGAGATTTCAAAAACAGTGATTGATGGGCTTAACACGGTAGTGGATTTTATCAAACCCGGGGTTCAGGCCCAGGAGATAGAGGCCAAGTGGCGCCAATCTATTGCCGGTTCCCGGGTGGTTAAAGAGTCCAGGATCGGGTATGCTTTTGGCCTGAACTACCCCCCTGACTGGGGAGAACACACTATCAGCCTGCGCCCGGGAGATACAACTGTTCTGGTACCTGGAATGACGATTCATGTAATGCCGGGGATATGGACCGACACCCTTGGATTTGAATGCAGTGAAGCTGTTTATATCACTGAAACCGGTTGTGATACCTTTGCAAGGGTGCCGCGCCAATTGTTTGTAAAACAATAAGGAGATTTCATGCTGTATCATCGTAAATCCTTCCAGGTGTCTTATGGTGAAGCCATCGGAATACTATTGCTTGACTCACCAGTCCCCTTTATCCCAGGGGATGTGGCCAATGCCACCTCTTATGATTTCCCGGTTCGTTATAAAAAAGTGGATGGTTTTACTGTTAAAAGGGCTCTTGAGGGGGATGAAGGGATTTACGCTCAGCTTCTTAGTGCTGGCCGAGATCTGAAAAACAATGGAGTGAGGGCCATTACCGGGGATTGCGGGTTTATGTCACTGCATCAGAACCGGTTAAAAAATGATCTGGATATACCTGTCTTTTTATCCAGCCTTCTGCAGATACATTTTATCCGTCAGTTGCTTCCTGATGCCTCAAAAATAGGCATTATTACTGCCAGCCAGGTAAATTTTTCAGAACAGTTTTTAAAGAAAATCGGTATTCAGGATACGACAGGACTGGCATTGACAGGGCTTGAGGACTGTCCAGAATTCAGGTCTGCGGTCCTGGATGAAAAAGGGAGCCTGAATTCGGGTATTATTGAATCCGAAGTCCTGGATACAGC
The DNA here is from genome assembly GCA_964343845.1 of uncultured Desulfobacula sp. Lineage (GTDB taxonomy): Bacteria > Desulfobacterota > Desulfobacteria > Desulfobacterales > Desulfobacteraceae > Desulfobacula. Next base: position 14,727 of record CAYFKW010000010.1, read on the forward strand.
GCAGGCACTGCTTAATAAATATAAGGATATCAGGGCCATATTGCTGGAGTGCTCGATACTGCCGCCCTATTCAAAGAAAGTGGCGGAAATAACCGGACTGCCGGTGTTTGATTATATGACAATGATCAATTTCGTATTCAATGCAGTGGTGAAACAATCGTACAAGGGGTTTATGTAACACATCCAAGTATAAGGATAATTTTCAATGAGCGTATTGATATTGACTGAAAAAGAACTACAGGGAATTGTCGGCGTTGATCATGAGACCATTGAGGCTGTGTCAAAAGGATTTGATCTGCTTTCAAAAGGCAGGGTGGCCATGCCCCCGATCATGCATATTGAGATTCCAGAGTCTGAAGGAGATGTGGACATCAAATCAGCCTATGTCAAAGGATTGGACCGGTTTGCCGTTAAAATCGGAGCAGGTTTTTTTCAAAACTATAAACTGGGACTGCCATCCAGTCCCGCCATGATGGTGGTGATCAGCGCCAGGACCGGCATGGTTGAGGCGATTCTTTTAGATAATGCCTATTTGACCGATGTCCGCACCGCAGCAGCCGGGGCTGTAGCAGCCGATCACCTGGCGCCGAAAGCTGTTGACTGTGCAGGTGTTGTGGGAGCCGGGGCTCAGGGGTGTTACCAGATGCTGGCCTTAAAACAAGTCCGGAACTTTGAACGCTTGATGGTCTTTGACCTGAATGAGGAACTGGCCTGCCAATATGTGGCGCAGATGTCTAAAGAGCTGGGCATAGAGGTTACATCCGCAAATAGTGTTGAAGAGCTGTTGGCCAATTCACAATGCGTTGTCACCTGTACGCCCTCAAAAAAAGCTTACATCCGGAAAGAGTATCTGCATCCTGGTATCCATATTACAGCCATGGGTGCAGACCTGCCAGAGAAGCAGGAAATCTGTTCAGATGTATTTAAAGCAGCAGATCTTATTGCCTGCGATACACGTTCACAGAGCTTTAAACAGGGAGAGTTGTTCAATGCCGTAAATGACGGTATCAAAATCAGTCAGAAGGATGTTGTGGAACTGGGAGAAATAATATCAGGGCAGAAAACAGGCAGAACCTCTCCCGACCAGATTACCATCTGTGATCTTTCCGGTACAGGAGTTCAGGATACCATGATTGCCGATTTGTCTTTAAAAAAAGCAATTGATCAGAAGATGGGCAGCCGGATTAAAACATAGGTAGTCCTACTGTGAATTTATTTTGATTGTTCCAGTTAGCTGCATTGCAGTTACCCTGCAGGGACAGCTAATGGATATCATAGATAAAAATGCAGGAACTGCCGAATCAGCTTCTCGATTTTTCATGGCTGGGTCTGAAATTGATATCACCTGAGAAATAGCCTCTCAGGTGATATCGGATTCGTATGTAAAATGGCGATGTCAGCTTTTTAATGAACACAACGGTCGTTAACATTTAATGACACGGATACCCCTGTCAATCATTGGCTGTGTCGGATAATTTTTCCGGCAAATGTTATAGGTGTGTTTAGGTCATAACTTATTGATAAACTTAGCGAACCATTCCCAGCCACATCTTGTCATCACTTGAATCAGCGGTAGCACATCTGGGCCGATTTCGATCCGGACTGGACCGATGCAGAGGCAAATGCAAACGGCTGGGAGGTTGTTGTTTTACAAGGCACACTGTCCAAAAGTTTTAAGGCCATATTAGCTGATGTCTATGTAACCGGGTTGTGTCTCAAGGTCAGCAACACCGGTTCTGAAATCCATACCCGTTTCGATAACTACAGACTAGGTCCTGCTTCTATTCTGGCTACCCCGATACTGAAACCGGTCCAGTTAAAATCTTTACCGGCAGGCAAGGAAGACTTACCGTTTAAATTTCTTTTTATTTATCGCTTTAATCTTTAAGGAGACATCTTTCCAGCGTTCTTTTTCTATCCGGTCCGCACTCTTCTTCTGCCGGTCGATTAAATAGGCAAGCTCCCGCTTCATTTTTAAGTAGTTGTCCAATCTGTTCTGTTGAATATCTCCGGCAGATATTCCATGAAGCACTTTACAGCCTGGTTCATGTGTATGGCTGCAGTCATTGAAACGACATTCTTCAGAAAGTTTTTCAATCTCAGGGAAAGCAGCATCCAAACCACCGCCGTCATCCCAAAAACCAATTTCTCTGATCCCTGGATTGTCGATTACCATACCCCCTTGCGGCAGTAAAAAAAGACTTCGGTTGGTTGTGGTATGTTTTCCTTTGCCCACAGACGTACTTATCGGACTGGTACGTTGAACTTCTCTGCCATATAGACGGTTTACAAGAGTGGATTTGCCAGCGCCTGAAGATCCAATCATGGTAATTGTCTGCCCCTTTGATATATACGGTTCCAAGGAAGTTAATTCATGCGATTCTTTTGCAGATATCAAATGTACAGGGGCACCGAATACGACATCTTCAACATCGTTAACAAACCGTTCCGGATGTTCATGCAGGTCTGCTTTTGTTAAAATAATGACAGGATTCAAGCCACAATTATAAACCAGCGTAAGGTATCGTTCTATCCGGCGAACGTTGAAATCCCGGTCTGTTCCACTTACAATGAACACATAATCAAGATTGGCTGCCATGACCTGTTCTTTATTCGGCTGCAAATCCTGTTTCCCATGGGCGCCGGCAGCCCCTCTTGACAGGACATTTTTACGTGGCAGCACATCTGAAATAATTTTGTCATTAACCAGGACCCAGTCACCTATCACCGGGAATACTTTTTTTTCGTATTGAACCCTTCCGGAAACTGTGACGAGTTCTTCCCTGTCTCCGGTGTGAATAAGAAAACTGTTTTTATGTACACCAACTACCCTGGCCGGGATAACACTGCCATTGTTAACTTTATCGAAATGCAGTTGAAAATGAGGATTCCACCCCAAGGGTAAAAGGGATCTGGAAACACTGCTTGTCTTTTTTCTGTTTTTGTGCATTATTGATCTCCGCTGACTGTTTTTACAAATTTTACCGACACTTCATATCCAATAAACCCGATATTGTTTCATCAATTTAACGGCAGCTTTTCATGTCATCATGTCTCTTTGTAAAGGTGCGGCTTTGAACAGGAGCAATAACAGCCACAGAGAAAATGGATAAAGATTTTTTAGGAACAATCAGTATCAATCTTATCCAGTATCAGTTGGAATCAACCAACCGCTAATTTGATAAACTTTTTATCAGCAACAAGTTGGCACAATCTCTAACGATTTTGTAAACAAAAAACATCCTTTTTTAACGTAATAGATGGCCTTAGCAAATACCATAATCGTTTGGTGAATGTCAATTATTGCTTTTCTTACAAGGGTCTGATAGTGCAGATATAATCAGGTTAAAATCGATGGTCTATCAATATTAAAGCAGCTTGATGACACAGATGGCTATGCATTTAACATATAAAAAAGACATGCTTCATCTATTCTCAAAAGTTCTTGTGATCTTCCTCTTCAGTGCAGGATGCGCAGGCCAGGCGTCAGCAGATGAAAACATCCCGTTCAAGTCAGCGGTTTACGCAGTTAAACGGTCTGACGGCCGTCTTTATACATATGTGGACATTGTCATTGGAAAACAGTCGGCCGGCAGGCTGCCGGACAGTATTGATTCAATTTCAGTCACAGGACCGGACGGCTTTTTAAGGCTTGAAAAAAAAGATTTTAAATACAGTCCTTTATGGCAGGCGTTTTATTGCATTTTGCCCGGTCTTCCCAGGACAGGAAGCTATACTTTCAGCATAACCGGCAGGAAGTCAATTGGTCAGTCTACGGCTGTGTATTCAAGGTTCAACAATATTGATTTCCCGGATACGGGTAGTTTTAAACCGTCGATGGGTGATTCTCTTTCCTGTAAACCGCCTGTTTTCTCCTGGGTGAAACTAGAAAGTGATATACCGCTTTTCTATCAAATAGAAATCCGGGACAGCAATCGTAAACATGTTTACAGAACAGAATACGTCCATGATATGTCATCTGTACGGCTGCCGTCAGATGTATTAAAACCGGATCAGGTGTATCAGTGGCGGGTCCGGATAGCAGACGGTCAGGACTGGCAGGCCCTGGACAACCGGTCTCAGTCCAAATGGGTAAGATTTTCAACAGCCGGCCAGATGGATATTTGTGAATACCAGTATCGTACTCCGGAAAAAGTAGAGGGAAGCTGGGAAGTATCTTCTTTAGAAGAACAAAAGGTAAACCTGGTCACCATACAGGCGATGATGAACCAGATTTTAACCAATAATCTGAAAAACATCCACAGCATTCTGGTGATAAAGAACGGGCGGCTGGTATTTGAAGAGTATTTTGCAGGCTATCATCGTAACCTGAAGCAGTCTGTCCAATCTGTTACAAAAAGCGTCACGTCAATCCTTATCGGTATGGCAAAGGACCGGGAAGGAAAAATAATGCTCAACAAAAGGCTTGATTCCTATCTCCCGGAATACAGAGATCTGATTTCAAATAATGATAAATCCGGAATAACGCTTGAGCATGTTTTGACTATGCGGGCCGGACTTGAATGGAATGAAATGCATATGCCAACCAGCCTGTATGAAATGATCCTGAGCCGGGATGCCATTAAATATGTGATAGATCAGAAGCTGGTTAATGAACCGGGTGAACGGTTTCACTACAGCACTGGATTGTCAACAATACTGGGACGGGTTCTGAAAAACGTAACCAGTATGAATGCACTGCAATATGCCCAGAAGCATCTGTTTAATCAACTTGAAATTATAGATTATTACTGGGGTACAACAGCGGATGGATCTATTTCAACAGGAGCAGCACTGTACCTGAGACCCAGGGATATGGCAAAGCTGGGGTACCTGTTTTTAAGCAACGGCACCTGGCAGGGCAGGCAGATTGTCTCGGAAGACTGGGTCAGAAAGTCGACCTATCCCCATGTTAAAGGAGAAAAAGACATGGTCTCAGGTACTGGATATGGATATCAATGGTGGAGCGGTACGCTTAAGGTGAATGCTGATGATATCAGCACATTTTATGCCGCAGGTCACGGGGGCCAGTATATTGTCCAGGTTCCAGAACTTGATGTGGTCCTCGTTACCACCAGCGAGTGGAAAAAAAATGATGCAGGGGATTTCAGGGCTGCAAACATAATGGAAAATTACCTGGTACCTGCAATTTTAAATGTCGGTACTAAGAAAACACCCCCTGTATTTGATGCAGAACAATACCGTTCTGTCACCGGCAGGTATCGGTGGAAGAAAGCAAAATTACCCCTTAAGATATTTATTGAGAATAAAAAGCTGTATGGTCAGACCATCATATTTGAGGGAAAATTTGAAATGGTTCCAGTTAGAAGAGACGTGTTCCGGTGCATATCCAAAGATGTTGGAAATTTCTGGATAAACGTCAATAAAGATGAAAAGGAAAAAATCAGCAGTCTCGATCTCAAAGCGGCTTTTACCCATATAAGGTTTAAAAAGAAAAAGGCACTTTTCCGGGGCAACTGATTTTCAGTTAAAATTTATGTACCAGGATCGGATTGTTTTATTAAATTTTAAATTTTTCAGTCATGGCCTGTAATTGAACCATTACATCATTCAATACTTTGGCTTTTTCTTTCACAGTAGAAGAAAATGTATTGATCTCCTGTGAAGCGGTCAATACTGTGCTGATTTCTTCAGCCACCTGGCCGGATACCTGGGAGCTCTGGTTGACATTAACATTGACCTCCTGAATCCCTGAGGAAACCTGGGATATATTTTCGGTAATTTCACTCGTGGTTTCAGACTGGCGGCCAATGGCTTCAGCAGCGTCATTTACAAAATCATTGATCTGGTTGATGATTTGTGAAATTTCCTGAATTTCAGTGACAGCACCTTTAATCTGGTTTTGAATTTCTTTAATGTTCTTAGCGATATCTTCAGTGGCTCCTGCAGTCTGGCCGGCCAGTTCCTTAATCTCATTTGCGACCACGGCAAAGCCCTTGCCCGCCTCTCCGGCACGTGCAGCTTCAATGGTCGCGTTTAACGCCAGCAGGTTGGTCTGGGAGGAAATGCCATTAATCGTGTCTGTTACTTTGTTGATTTCTTCAGCGGCACGGCCAAGCTCACTGACCCTGTCAGATGCCTGCTGGGCCTGCTCAACCGCCTTATTGGTAATGTCTTTTGTATGATTGGAATTCTGCGCTACCTTTTCAATGCTGGCACTCATGTCTGTCGTTCCTGTGACAACAACTTCTATATTCGTACTGGCCTGTTCCATGGCCGCCGCAACTGAATCCATGTTAACGCTCATCTCCTCGGCTGCAGCGGAAACAGTATTCACCTTTGAAACAGTGGTCTCAGAACTTTCACTCATTTTATCGGAAATCTGATTTAATTCTCCAGAGGCAGAACTCAGGGTCTGTACACCGGAATTAAGTTCCTTGATCATGTGCGCCAGGCCATTGACCATTTCATTCATTGAATCAACGGTTTCTTTGATGGCATCATTGGCCGTGTAAGAAAAGGAATAGTTGAAATTGCCATTGGCAACTTCCTTTGCCAGGTTTGCCATACCATTCATATTCTTCATCAGCTGCCTGTTCATAAATCCGATGATCAGCGCCCCGACAATTAACGCGAGAATACCGCTGATGGCGGCACTGGTCATAATCTGCTTGTTAATGCCGGCCATCAGGTCGTTTTCAGATACGGCAACAGTGAAATAAAGGTCCCATTGTTTGAAATAGTTTGCATAGGCATAAAACGATTTTTTATCATGTCCATACACAGCAGAACCAGACTTGCCCTTTATTAAATGGCTGCCGTTTTCAAAATCCTTTACATTTAATGCAAGGTAGGTTTTGTCCGGATGGATAAGAATACTGCCGTTGGCATTGGTAACAAATGTATATCCGAATCCGCCGACATTGACTTTCTTAATCAATTCGACAAGGTCTTCTGTCAGAATCTGGCTTGAGATAGAATATGCGCCGATGATTTTCCCTTCAAGCGTTTCCTTTATGGGGTGAAGTACCTGCATTGACATGTGGATACCTTTGTTTGTCAGCAGGGAAAACGGCTTGTCCCCTGTTACAGCCTTGTAAACATCAGAGCTGTCTGTGTAATACTCCCCAATAGGTCTTGTGTCATCTTTGTTTTTGATACTTGAAGAAACCTTGATCAATTTATTATCGTGAAGCTGATAAATGGCAATGTCAAATGTGCTGGACCTGCCGATTTTATCCACAGTTCCAAAACTTGCCGTCACAAAATCAAGACCAAAAACTATTTTGGGCAGAGATATTTTCTGCTTTGCCTTAGCGTTGATGTCATACACATCCAGTTCGACTGTCTGGCCTTCAACAATCATGATGGTGTCATCGTTTAAGCTCTCAGCCTTTAGTGCAGCCATGTCTGCGTCTATCTTTTCTTTCTGCAGATTGTATTTCAGTTCAATGGTTTTTAAAAGCACATCTGATACATTTTGAATGCTGGTCTGCCCTTTTGACAGAAAAGACGTTCTGCTTTGCGTATAATTTACAACCGTAATAATCAGGATGGTGAGGATAATGATGCCAAAAGAACCGATATAAAGCTTTTTATCAAATCCGACAGATGCCATTTTTTTCTCCTTGTTTTAAGACGTCATGACAGGCCTTTGTCAGGGAAAAGGCTGGTAACCAAACAGACACCACAAAAAAAAGACCCCAATAAAAGACTAGGTGTTTTCCCCTAGTCCCTTATTGGAGTATCCTAAACTTGATTAAAAAGAATTACAAGAAAAAAAATACAAAAACGCTACATTATAGCGCGGACTTCTATGCCTTTCTTTTTGAGAAATGCCTTAACGTTCTGGATCGGCACTTCTTTTCTATGAAAGATTCCAGCCGCCAGCGCCGCTTCTGCAGGCGTTTCTTCGAACACCTGCGCAAAATGCGCTTCACAGCCGGCACCGCTTGATGCAATCACAGGGATGGAAACAGCAGCTTTAACCGCATTAATCAATTCAAGGTCAAACCCGGAGTTTGTCCCATCCTTGTCAATGCAATTGAGCAGGATCTCTCCTGCACCAAGTGTTTCACATGTTTTTGCCAGTGCAACAGCATCCAGGTCCCTTGCTGTTCTTCCGCCCTGAACCGTACATTGATACCAGCAGTAATTTTCATTGTTCGGCCCTGGAAATTTAGTTTTGATCACCGTGTGCTTTTTAGCATCATCTGGCGACTGAACATACACCCTTTTCGGGTCAACCGAGATCACTACTGCCTGGTTGCCGTATACTCTTGAGATCTGTTCAATAGAGCTTTTGCCTGTTTTGATTTTAGTTTTTAAATAGTCTTCGACAATATAAACCGCATCGCTGCCAATGGAAATTTTGTCTGCCCCGGATCTGAAGTATTCAGCCGCAACATCAAGCGAGGTATATGTCTTCCCATTACTGTCTGTGTAGTCCCTGATGCCGCCCCCGATTGTAAGGGGGACAAACACTTTTCTGCTGGTTTTCTTGAGCACATCAATCATTGGCATATCTTTTAAGGGAAAGTCCCTGAATCCGGTGATATTCAAAAACGTAATTTCATCGGCGCCTTCTTCATAGTATCGTTTGGCAAGTTCGACTGGTTTGCCTAAATTCCTTACGTTTCCTTTTTCCCTTACATCGTACTGGTCCCCTTTGGTGACCACCAGGTCCCCCTGGTCATTTGTCCTGACATCCAGGCATGCAATGATACGTTTTGACAGGCCCTTCCCTTTAATATCAACAGTTTCCCCAGGCCTTAAATCAGTTTGATATATAAAGTTTTCAAGGAGTTTTATGCCATAGCTCCCGCTTTTTTCAGGGTGAAACTGGGTACCGATGATGTTTCCTTTTTGAACGCTGCTGACAAATTCATGGTCATAATTTGTGGTGGTTAAAATAACGGACTCGTCCTCGGGAACAACATGGTAAGAGTGGACAAAATAAAATTTTGTATCCGGTTCAACCCCGTCAAACACAGGGGATTTTTTTTTCAGGTTCACCCCGTTCCACCCGATATGGGGAACAGCGAGCCTGGTGGTAAACCGTTTAACACGTCCCTTGAAAATGCAGAGGCTTTCGTTTCCTGAAAAATCTTCTTCGCTTCCTTCGAAAAGCGCCTGCATGCCCAGGCAGATACCAAAGAACGGCCGGTCGGATTTCAGGTAGTCGCGCAACGGTTTGATATAGCCTTTTTCATTCAAGATTCTGATCATGCTTTCATAGTTCCCTACACCAGGGAATAAAAGTTTTTCAGCATCCAGGATATCAGAGGGTCTGGTGACAGGCTTTATTTTCCCGCCCAGTTTTTCAACTGCATTGGCAACGCTTCGAACATTGCCGGCACCATAATCAAGTAATGTAATCATAAGTAATCTCTACTCTTTTAAAACAGGTATCGTTAAAAATTTTCGTTTAAGGTTCCCTTTAATTTCTCGTGGTTTTCCCTTAAGGAACAGCAACAACAAAGGACCCATGTTAACGCTGATATGTTATACCCTGTAACAACATCAGGGCTACTTTATTAATAGACTTGCATTTTTAATGCAAGCAATATCAGGCCCGGACACCTTAATGTGTTGAATAATCTCATCCGTATCGATTTTTTTAACACCGATTTTATTGCAGGTTTTAACATCCAGTGCTGTTTTTAGAAAGATATTTATCCTGCCTGTTTTTGTCATCATGGACAGTGCGGTCCCGCCATTGCCCCTGTAGTTTTCTTTTAACACATCAAATGCGTTGTTAAAACCTTGGCTGCTGAAATATTCAATAAAGGTATCAGAACCGATACCGTCCATACATTCTGCCAGCACAATCAAAGATCCTTTGTCCTTGACAAACATGGCAGCATTGTTGATGGCTTTATGTGCCTGGATAAAATTGATGTCTTTGGGAAACCCGCCGCAGGATGCAAGGACGAGCTCATACTGGTTCTTGTCCGGTGCGGTGTAAAAGGAATCCAGTCTGCTGCAGGCCTTTAAAAAGTCAGCGTATGACCTGCCCACAATAAGGTCGCAGACTGTTCCTTTGGAATCAAGAATCCCGTGAACGGAGATCCGTTGATTTTTAACAGCATCATCTATTTCTTTTAAATCTGCTGCAACAGGGTTCTTTTCAAGTTTTCCAGGCGCACACCCTTTTGCCAGTTTCTTGATTTTTCTATCCAGAAAAAGCCCGTGATTCTGGTAGATACTGGATTGATATCCCAATCCAGGGAATAAAAGCTTTCTGCCGCCGCCGAATCCGGCAAAATAGTGATGGGATAAAGCGCCAAAGGTAATGATCAGGTCACTTTCAAGAAGGTCCTTCCTGACCAGGATTTCTGTTCCTCTTCTGGTGGTGCCCAAAGAGGTGAAAAGGCGTTTGTCTCTGCAGTCATGATGAATGAACGGATATGTTTTATAGATATCCCCATACACATTTAAACATGTTTCATCACTTTGTTTTGCATGGGTGCCGTAGGCGATAAAAAATTGAACCTGGTGAGGGTGAACACCTTTTTTATGCAGTGTCTCCATGATCCAGGGCAGATAGGTTCTATAGCCACAAAGCCGTGTTTTATCCGCGACCACAATTGAGATTATCGGAAGCCGGCCCGGATCTTGGGGCAGGCAGGGTGAAAAATGGTTCATAAAATCATTTTTGTTCACTGCCTTTTTGGGTTCTTTAATTTTTAGCGTTTCGTTGAACACGATGTCTTTAAACCTGGATTGTTCAAGCCGCTTTATGGTGTTTTTTATAAATGTATCCTGCTGTTTTATTTTTCTGGGGCTGCCTGTATAGTGGAACAGGTGTGAATCCTGTGCCATAACAGAATAAAGATTACCATAAAATTTTCTGCCGTACAGGTCGCCCGTGGCAGAAGTAAATCGCGGCGGATCATGAATGACGCTGTCAAACCTGTTTTTTTCAAAGGTTTCTATTTCACGCGTGATATCTGCATGTACCATCTCCAGACGGTTGTCTTCCAATGCATCAAACCACGGGTTTAAATTGCGGATCTTAATGACCGAAAGGCTCTTTTCAGTTGAGATCACCTTTTTGGCCCCTGCTTTAAGGCAGAATGCGGCAGAATATCCAAGGCCGCCGCAGGTGTCCAGAACCGTATCATTGTTTTTAACCACAAGCTGCGTCTTTAATTTTGCATCAGTCAGCGGGTCAATGTCCTTTGACCGGTGCATTTTAATGCCGTTGATTTCAAGGGTCGGGGCACTGGCTGTGGGTACGAGTTTATAATAGCCGTCACTCCTGATTTCAATGGGGTGCAACGCTTTATTCTGATACATAAAAATTTTATTTTTTGATGAAGACACGGGCAACAGTGTTTTGATGTCGATACCGGTATCCTGATCCAGCAACAATGTGTTGTTTTGAATGGGCCATTTTCTTTCTGACAGGTTCAAATCTAAAGACAGGCAAATGGATGTTTTCCCTTTTTTAACTGCTGTAAGGATATTGTTCACAACAGCAGAGTGAAAATAATATGTTTTTTTAATTGTCATACTGAAAATACAAATAGCTTCTGGAACCCGGTATTATATCCAGAAGCTATCCATGATGTTAAATAGATTCGCTGCAGTCAGTTATTCACTATCACTGGAGTTAATCCCATTCCTGGCTTCCAGTGTCTTGACCCGTTTCTCAAGCTGGAGCAGATATGTTTCCAGCTGTTCAAGGTACTGCGCAAACGTATAAGTGATTCCCATTTCAAGTGTTTTTGCTTCAACTCTCTGGTTGCGTTCTTCCTGGGTTTCTTTTGATCTTTCTTCAAGAGTGGGCATGATAACCTCCCTGTGTTCACATCCCATAGCCGGCTAATCTTGTAAGATATGTTGTATTCCAAACAAAAACCATGAAAAAAATCAAGTAAAATATTGTGATAACCCTGAAATCCTGCATCATGAAACAGATCATCATTGACGGTATGGCAGACAGTGCGGGAGCTTCTGTTTTGCCGTCCTGCAGGCGGCGCTGGCCGAAGTAACTCGCTGCTTGACAAAGGCTGCTGATCTTATTAAGTATTCAAATATTGCCTGGCTGTGTTTCTGTCTGTTTTTTGTGTTATGGGGTATCATGTTGAGCGAATGGGTGAAAAAAGAAAAATTGTGAAATAATTTTCTTAAAGTATAACTTTTTTTACCCAATATAATTTACCTCAACAGATTTGAAGACAGTGAATCATTATGACATTTCAGGTATAGCGCCCCATGATACTTATCAAATGAGGCTTTAAGGATTTTTAGATTTTTATACCAAAGCATGGTACAAGATTTGCAATATAGTATGAAGAAAAATAGAAATACAGATGCGCAATATATACGCAGGTCAATACTGATTTAACCGCCTGCGAACCGTGGAGAAGCAGAAATGAAGAGAATATTTGCAGTGATTTTGAGCAGTTTGTTCATAATGTTTTCTGCAGCATCAGTCAATGCAGACATTATACATGATACCGGAGATGGATCTGACGAAGGGGTATATTTAAACGCTGGTTCATGGTCTGCAGCAGAATTTACCATAGATGTTGATTTTACCATTACAGACATTGAGACCCAGTTAAGATATTTTAGTGGTGCAAGCACACAGGTGTGGGCTGTACTGTACAACGATGACAGTGCCGGCGGATTAGTGCCGGGCACGCCCGTACCAGGGGCAAGCGCTGAATTTACCGCCGGCTTTAACGGGACTGATTTTATCTGGGTAGGGTTGAACGAACTGGACTGGTTTCTCCCTGCCGGCACATACTGGGTGGCCTTTGAAGTCTCTTCTGATTATGACGGAGATATTGCAGCAGCAGCACCTTATCCATTGGGAAATGAGGCCTACACAAGTTCTCCAGGGAACTGGGCGCCTGATTACTATGATGCTGATATTGCAGTCAGGCTCGAGGGGGATCCTGCAGTCGTACCCATCCCTTCCTCACTTGTTCTTATCAGTATGGGATTGCTGGGAATCGTTGGGCTGAAAAGAAAAACCACAGAACAATAAAATACAATTAAATAAATAATCACATAATTTTAGGATCAGTCATGGGCGAAAGTATAGGATTTGTCGTAAACAGTCAAGGTGAAGCATATGCTGTTTCAGATTCAGGCAGCCGAGAACTTGAATCAGGCAGTGAAATCTTTCAGGGCGAAACAATTGTTACCGGTGAAGACGGAAAAGTTGAAATCCAGTTTGAAGATGATACCATGGTATCCCAGGCGGAAAACAGCGAACTGGTTCTTGACACCTATGTGTATGACCCGGAGCACGGCACCAACTCAAACCTGCTCCTGCAAATGACCCAGGGTGTGTTCAGGACAGTGACCGGTGAGATTGCCAAACAGAATCCTGATAATTTTAACTTGAAATCTCCCATGGCCCTGATCGGGATCCGCGGCACAACTGTTGTGGGTGAGGTGCTTGAAGACGCAGAAAGATGGGGCGTGGAAGAGATTGGCCAAGGTCATGTACTGGTGCTGCAGGCCCCGGACGGTTCAATTCAATTCATCGAAGACCCTAAACTGATTGTTGATTTTTTCAAGGGCCAGTCCATTAACCCGCCAAGACCCATGTCTACCGAGGAGCTGAACTATTTTCAGAACACAGCACCCTTAAGCCTGTCCGGCGATGTGGGATCAGAGCCTGGCGGCGGCGGCGAACCGCTCCCGGAAGGTTTTACAGAACCGGAACCCGGCGGGAACCAGGGCGACCCAGGCAGTACAGGCAGTACACCTGATCCCCTGGAAGGCTACACCGTTTTAGGGGTTATTGACTACACTACCCCAACCGAACCTGTATTTATTACAGTTGAAGATCCGCCAGAGGATCCGCCTGAAGATCCGCCGGCTGACCCAGGACCGACGGAAGATCCCGTACCCGCTGAAATTTTAGAGACAGTGACAACGACTCCGGTACCAAATGTAGATCCGGTTGCTGGAGATGATAGTCTAGAGCTGGCTGATGATCCAGAGTTAGGACTGAGTATACCGGAAGATGTTCTTCTAGCAAACGACTCAGATCCGGATGGGGACGATACATTATTATTTGTCTCAGATGTGGATGAAATAAGTGTTAATGGTGGGGCAATTGATTGGGAGTTAGGCCTTCCGATTCACTATACACCAGACCCCAATTTTTTCGGTGAGGACAGTTTTGAGTATACTGTAAGTGATTCAGACGGTGGTACGGATACAGGTACTGTGACAATTTTCGTTAACGGGCCGCCGGTTGCCGTGGATGACTCTACAGTCCTGACCGGCGATCCAGGATCAGGATTGCTTCTTCAGGCAGATGATCTTGTGGCAAACGATACAGACCCTGGTGGGGATGATGCATTACTATATGTTTCAAGTGTGGATGATACAAACACTAATTTTGGGACGATTATCTGGAATGGTACAACGATCCTTTATACCCCGTTTACCAATTTTATCGGCCAGGACAGTTTTGACTATACAGTCAGTGATTTAGACGGCGGCAGCGATACAGGTACGGTAACGATCACGGTAGACGGGCGTAATCTGCGGCCGGTTGCAGAAGATGACAGCAACCCGGACTATACCGGGGATTTATATTCCGGCAGCGGCATTACCATTACAACGGCAGAGCTTCTGGCAAATGATTCAGATCCCAATTACCAGGAATTATCCATCACAAGTATTGGTGTTGACGATCCTGATAGTGCTGATCCAAATGTGAGGCTTTCAGATAACGGCGGTACCATTATCTGGGACGGCGGGGACAGTTTTACATATATTCCAGGTGCCGATTATGAAGGGTTTGACAGCTTTGACTATACAGTCAGTGACGGCTACGGCGCACGACCCGGTACGAATACGGCAACGGTTACGATAAGAGATCCCCATACATTTGATTTTATAGATTCAAATCAGCCCCTTGACATAGCAGACTTTTCAGCCAATGATACCTTAAGCTTTAATGAATTCTATCTTGGATTCAGTTCCCAGGGAGACAATGACCCTTCGACCTCTGCATATGCAGCAGCAGGAACTGGAAATATTGCCGACCCAACCGTAAACCAGTTTGTCGGGGTGACAGATGAAGCAGTCTTTGGGAACGTTATTTTTAAATCGTTAAACA
>CAYFKW010000010.1:29797-142437 GCA_964343845.1 uncultured Desulfobacula sp.
ATGTGGCGTCGGTTTTAAATGGCGCTGTCAATGCAGGCGCAGGAAACGGGTCTGATGACGGCACCTATTTTGTCGTAAGCAATGGAGACGATTCAAGGGTCTACTTCTGGGAAGGTGATACCAATCCGGATCCGGATTCAGGCTCAGTGCCAGATCAGGTGGATGATACTGAATTGACATTACTGGGAAATCTGGAAGATTTTGACGATATCCTGTCGCTGGGCGAAGAAAATTTCCAAATTCCATCCTAAATTTAATTAAACCCTCTTCAGCCAAACCGTTTTTCTGACGGTTTGGCTTTGTTATTTTTTATCATGTCTTTCATGATGGAAAACTGCTGATGTGCTACTTTTTTAATATCATACGTGTCCATGATCGTCTGCCTAGCTTTTTGTTTAAGCCCCTCCATAAAAGAGGGGTAATCCAGGCACGCGATAATCTTCTTTGATATGGTTTCAGGGGATGAAACATCCATTGTGATGCCGTTGATGCCGTCTTTGATCACTTCTTTAACAGGTCCGTTGTCTGGCGAAAGGGTAATGCATCCGCAGGCCATGGCTTCAAGCAGAGACCGGGAGATTACCAGGGGTGAATCAATGCAGACATGAACACTGGAACTGTGCAGCAGAGCGATGTATTGTTCAAACCGTAAGCCCTCGATAAAATGAACCTGTTCCGGGTTTAAATCAATGCGGTCAAGCAGCAGTTGTTTATACGATTTTTTATTGCCGGACGCATCCTTGACAGGCAGACGATCCTCCCCGGCAATCACAAAATGGACACCTGGTTTTCGGTTTAACACCACGGGAATGGATTCCATAAACTGCTGGAATCCCGGGTAAGGGGCCAGTACGTTAACCGTATAAGTGACCACCTGTCCGGCACTGGACAGATCAAGCGTCTCTGTTGTAAATGTCTTTTTTTTGACTGGATGAAATGTTTTTGCAGGAACGCCCTTTGGTACAACACTCAATTTTTGCTGGAATTCTTTTGGAAACTGGTGTTTCTGCCATTTTGTCCGGCAGATACCCTGGTCGCAGGCATAAAGGTCAGAAAGAATGGTTAAATTTTTAGTCCTGAAATCCATGCGAACGGCCAGGTCGCTGTCATTCATCATTTGTGAGGGATCAGGCAGATGCTCAGCGCTGTGAAACCATTCAAAAAAACATAATAACGGTGTGCAGGGAAATACATCTTTCGCATATAAGGTCAACCCGTCACCTGACTGGCCGATGATGATATCCGGTGTGAATTCTTTTTTTATACCCGTGAGGATTTCTGCAACAGCCTGCCCGTAAAAAGTAATGGATACCCGGCCTTTCCCTGGGGGCAGCACAATTTTTTTAACCCCTGGTATCTGGTCATTGTCTTGTGCTGAGGTAATGAAAAACACCTTGTTTTTTTTATCCCTGGCCATGGCTTCTGCCAGATACCCGCATTCACCCTTGACATCAGGAAGGATAAATAGAAAATTCATTGTTACCGTTCCTGCAGGGAAAAGCTTAAGGTGTTGATAAACGGGTCAATGAGATATTCGAGCACTGTGCGCTTGCCGATATGGATATGCGCAATTAAGACCATACCAGGATAGAGTTTATATTTCTGGTTGCCGGAAAGAAAATAGTTTTTATCTGATTCAATAAGGACGATATAAAATGTCCGCCCGTTTTCATCTGTAAATGTATCAGGGCTGATATTAATCACACGGCCGTTCAGCTTGTCATACTTGCGTGCATCAGACGTGGGAAGCTGCAGCAATGCGACCTGATCTTTCTGAACATACCCGATGTCGGATATGGGCAAATTGGCTTCAATGAGCAGCCGTTCTTCTGAAGGGACAATATCTGCGATGATACCGCCCGGTTTTATCACACCGCCTTTTGTTACCATGTAAAGCTTTTTTACGATGCCGTTTATGGGCGAACGTATGATTGTCCTTTTTAAACTGTCTTCGAATTTTTTCAGCCGGACGGAAAATTCATTCAGATCCTGTTTTGCCTCTTTTAATTTTTCAGCAGTTTCTTCTTTAATGGAAAAAATGAATTCTTTTTGATTGGCTTTGGTCTCATCCAGGGCATGTTTTGCCTCTTTTAACGCAGATCTGTCATTTTGCAGTTCCCCTTCAAGTTCTTTTAATTTACGCATGATTTCAAGGTGTTTGGTCCGTGTGGTCAGATTTTCTTTTAACAGGTCATCAGACAGGGCCAGCTGCTCTTCCAGGAGGGGGATCTGCTGCTGCGTATTTTTCAGGCGCGCTTCAATTGTCTTTATCCGCTGCCTTTTTTGATCGGCTATTTTTAATAGCTTTTTCTCCTTGGCCTGAACCCCGATTTTATGGGTATGAAACAGGTCTTTTGCATCTATAATTAATTGCGGATACTTTTTTTGAATGTGCGAAGGGAACGAAACAGTGTCTTTATCATCCAGTTCTGCTTCATACCGGATGATATCCACGGTTAATGCATCGATTCTCATCTGTATCTCTTCTAAACTTGCACCGCTGGTAATTTGTTCAAGTTCAACCAGCGGCTGCCCTTTTTTTATTTTATCCCCTTCTTTTATGTTTATTTTATGGATGATGCCGCCTTCAAAATGCTGGATATGCTTAATTTTACCGCTGGGCACCACCTGCCCGTCAGCAACGCTGACAATATCAAGTTCACCATGATAGGACCAATAGACAAACCCTGAACTCATCAGCGCCATCAATACAAACATCAGGTGGGAGAGGCGGGTTATTTTTTTTTGAGCACTATCTGGCATGAAACTGTTTCTCCGTTTTTAACCTGTCATGTCCTGGACATTCAGCCTGGGTTTGGGTTTGTGGTCCAGATCAAGAATCATGGTGGCACCTTTTTTGATTTTTGGATCATTTGAACAGATAACAAGGGTTTTATTTTTTTGTGTCAGGTTGTTTAACATCGTATATACAGCTTTGATGCCTTTACTGTCCATGGCTTCAGTGGGCTCATCCAATACAGCAAGGGCACCATCTGTCACAAGCCCCCTGGCCAGTGACAGCCGCCGTCTGATCCCCAGGGGTAAGTTTTTTCCATTATCAATGATCAGTGTCTCCACACCGCTGGGTGTCTGGTCAAGAAAAAGCTTTAAATCTGCTGCCCTTAAAATCGTATTGAGCTGTGCATCATCCAGGTCCGGGTTTAACAATAAAAGGTTCTCTCTGATGGTGCCGTTGATAAAGGTCGGTTCCTGCGGCATATAGATGATTTGCTGCCGCCACCAGGGAGAAGCCAGTTGCTGAAGATTGACATTGTCGGCTAGGATATGCCCTCTCCTGGGTTCCAGAAGACCGACAAGGTGTTTGGCAAAGGTTGTTTTCCCGGCGCCATTCTGACCGCAGACAACCAGTACCTGTCCTGGATCAACATGCATTGTTACAGATTCAAAAATCGGATTAGGGGAATTTGGATAGGCAAATCCCATATCGTTAAATGTAAGCCGGCCCTGATACTGCCTTAAGGCAGTTCCTTTGACAGATTCTAATGGTAAACGCTGGAGCATTGCCAGATCTTTAAATGCATCTTTGGCTTTTTCGAGAAGATAGTTGACCTGAACCAGTTTTGTAATGTTCTGATAGGCCCTGCCCGCCAGAATGTTGGCCCCGATCAGTGCGCCGACAGACAGTTCGCCTTTTACGACAAGCGTTGCACCGACAGCATAAAGAAATAAACTTGTCAGAGAACTGCCTGTTAACGTGATGGTCTGTGATAATTCTTTGTTATCAATTATTTTTTTTGCAGGATGCTGATATTTGAAATCTGTTCTTTCCACAAATTATGGAGGAACGCAACTGCGCTAAACGCACGGACGGTATCAAGGCTGTTTACAGCTGAAAAATTCAGGCTGCGATGTTTGGCACTTTCTACCAAAAGCTGATCTGAGTGCTGTTTAGACTTTCGAATGCCCAGCCATCCGGCAATCAGCCCGGCCAGGATTCCAATGACTGCAACCCATGCAAGCACGGGATTTAAAAGATAGGTTCCTGCAATAAAGAGCAGGGAAAAAGGGGCATCCATCACCGTGTTCAGGGTTTGTGCGGTATACACGTTCTGGATGATTTGAACCTTATTCAGTGCTTCCTGTGCCCTGGTTTTTGAAAATTGTTCAAACGGCTCTGCTTTTGCCCGGCTGATGGTTGACAAGGTATCCAGGGATAATTTTTCATTGGGGTCCTGATTCACCAGGCTTGCCATCTTTGTTCTGATGATTCTGAACCCGAATTGTATGGCGATGGCAATCAGCATCCCTGATGTCAGCGTAATAAGTGTTCCATGGAAGCCATAGCTGACATAACGGTTCAATATCTGGATAACATAAAGGGGCATTGCCAGCGTCATTAAGGCAATAAAAAAAGTAGCAACCAAAATTTCTACTGCCAGTAACGGCGTACAAAAAAAGCGGCGGAAAAGCTCAATCATATTATCGAATATTCTTATTCAAATAACTGGATATTGATCTGGCCCATGGCATACAAAAGGTTATATGCAGCAATCTTTGTGTCCTGCCGTGCTGCTATGGATGAGGCCATGGCATTAATAAAATTCACTTCACCACTCAACACATCAAGAAGAGACCTTGTCCCCATTCTTCGTTCTTTTTTGGCCAGTACCACAAAATTTTGAACAATATCAGCCTGCTGGTCTAGAAATTCACTTCGCTGCCGTAAAATAGATAGCTGGTCCCAGCTGTTCTGGACCTGTTCCCTGATAATATCTTCAACATATCCTGTATGATAGGATGCAGCTTTCTGGCTTGATAATGCCGATCTCAATGCGGCTTTGTCTTTACCGCCGTTGAAAAGATTGTAATTGAGTTCCAGGCCGGCTGACCACTCATTGCTGTATCCTATCACGCCGTAATCATTATCTTTTCTTACGCCTTCAGCAAATAGGTTGAATTTTGGATAAAATGAGGTCTTGGCAATATCGATGTCTTTTGAGGCAAGTCTGGTATTGTATCGGGTAATTAAAAGCTCCGGGTTCTGCCTGTTGGCGATATCAATGGCTTCATCAACCGTGATTGGCAATTTTCTTCTCGGAAATTCAATATTCTTGAAATTATCAATTTCTGAATTCTTCAATTGATAGGAAAAAATTGACTGGAATTTATTTTTGGCCGTCCAAAGCTCTCCCTGGGCCTCTACCCGTCGTGCCATGGCGCCTGCCAGTTGTGACTTTGCCTGAAGCACATCAGAGGTAAGACCGGCACCCTTTTCAACCAGCGTTTTTTCAACCCCGGTCACTTCTTTAATCCGGGCTTCAGACTGGCGGGCATATTTTAACCTTTCTCTGGCACGAATGATATTGATATAGGCTTTTATGCCTTCCAGCATAAGGGATTGACGGGTCGAGTCCAACTGCACTTCTGCCTGTTCCACAAGGAGACCCGATCTTTCTATGGAATTACTGGTTTTCCCAAAATCAGCCAGCAATTGCTCAGCCCGTAATTTGGCTTCGTACCGGTTCTCATCCGTCCTGGCGCTGAATTCTTTATTAATTTCTTCCCTTCCGCCATCAGCCGTAAGGTCAAGCGTTGGATACCAGTCTCCCTTTGCCTTTAAATAATCCTCTTTTGCTTCATCAAGTTTGCTTTGAAGGCTCTTTATTTCTTCATGATTTTCTAGAACCCGCTGCATTAAATTCTGGATATCCAGTTTTGGCAGCTCAGTAGAAATAGTGGATATAGGTTTTATATCACTACCATCAGCAGTCATTGACAGGGTCAATATGAAAACGAAAATAAAACAGTGTTTTAATAATAATCTACTCATGTTATCCCCTTGCTATTGTTTACGTTTCATTATTAATTTTTTCTATTGAAATAAAATCGGGATAAAAATAGTATAGAGTATAGCGAGTTCCGTTTGTCAAGGATTATGTTAAGTTTTCCGGGCTTCAAACATAAAAAACCTGTGTTTAAAAAGGAAATAAGTAAAATAAGTGCTAAAAATTCCGAAAAAAGTATCAAAGCTTCTGGAAAAATTTCGTTTTTCAATCCTGGTTTCCGGTATCATCGTTACACTGCTCATGGCCGGGGTATATGTTTTCAAGCCTTCTTTTATAAAACTGTTAGAATATAAACTGTATGATTTTTATTTCCAGAAAGTATATTCAGACACCAGGATCGATTCTGTTGCTGTTGTTGATATTGATGAGTACAGTTTGAAGCAATTCGGGCAATGGCCGTGGCCCCGGTACCGCGTTGCTCTTCTGCTACAGAAAATTAATGTGGCAGGTGCCCTTGCAGTTGGGTCAGATATACTGTTTGCAGAACCAGACGGCACCTCTCCTGTTGTAATGCAGAAAGCGCTGAAAAAGGATCTGAATGTGGATATCCAGTTCGCAGGATTGCCTCAGGGCCTTTTAGATAATGATCTGATCCTTGCAGATGTGTTAAAAAAAGGTCCATTTGTCTTGGGATATTCATTTGTGTTCAGCAAAGGCGAAATCACATCAGATGTGTTTTCCCCTTCGCCGTTAAATGCAGTTGAAATAAGGCAGTCTGGTGCGGCACCAGGCCACCATCACCTGTTTAAAGCCAAAAATATCATCCCGCCCATGGCCATGTTTATACAAAAGGATGGGTCTGCGGGGTTTATGAACACCTTAACAGATGATGACGGCGTTGTGAGAAGAACGCCGTTGATCATTTCCTGGCAGGATAAAATGTATCCGCAGCTTTCTCTGGCAACGCTCCTGTATGCCTTCAAAGATAAGATACCGGCACCAGTGGTGAAAGTCACCAGACAGGGTATTAAATCCATTAAAATTGGCGATTCAATTGTCCCCCTGCAAAAAAATGGTGCCATGGTTATAAATTACAGAGGCCCTGGTAACACCTTTCCGTATATTTCAGCAGGAAAGATTCTGGAAGATAAAATCAATCCGGATCAGCTTAAAGGCAAAATTATTTTCTTGGGTACTTCAGCATCCGGGTTAAAAGATATCAGGGTATCTCCCTTGGATCAGGTTTACCCGGGCGTAGAGGTACATGCCACTGTCGTGGATAATATTTTAAGCAGGGATTTTATTCATCGGCCTGATTGGGTGCCCGGCCTGGAATTTATATGTATCCTGTTATGGGGGTGTATTACGACCCTGTTAATTGGATGGTCAAGTTCTGCTTTGACACTGCCCGTCACTTTTATTCTGGGGTTAAGTGCAGTATTTGGGGGATTCTGGAGTTTTGACAAACTTCATATCTGGATCTCCCCGTTCTTTCCAATGGTCGTTCTTGTTTTAAATTTTTCCGTGTTGAATATGCAGAAATTCTGGCTGTCAGAACGGCAGAAGAAATTCTTCCGGAGTGCGTTCAGCAAATACGTTTCCAAAGCGGTTGTTGACCAGCTGACAGATGACCCTGAGAAATTAAGCCTGGATGGTGAAGAAAAAAAGGTGAGTATCTTATTTGCAGATATCAGGGGATTTACCACGCTTTCTGAGCATCTTTCTCCAACACAGGTAACAGAATTGCTTCATGATTATTTTACCCCGATCACACAGATTATCATCAATAACCACGGCACCCATGATAAGTATATCGGCGATGCCATCATGTGTTTCTGGAATGCGCCGCTTGATGTGAAAGATCATGAACAGTCTGCGATTAAAGCGGCAATAGAAATTCTGGATTCACTTCATGATCTCAATAAAAAGTTTGAAAAACAGTTCAATATTGAGCTGAAAATCGGCATCGGCCTCCATTCAGGCATCTGCAGGGTCGGTAATATGGGATCTGATGATATTTTTGACTATACGATTATCGGCGATAGCGTGAATCTGACATCGCGGCTGGAAAACCTGACAAAATATTATGGCCTTCCCCTCCTTGTAGATGAGACCATGCTTAAAACCTGCCCTGCAGATCTGTTGACGCAGGAGGTTGATATTGTCCGGGTCAAAGGAAAGGACAAGCCTGTTCGCATCCATACAATTTATTCACCAACGTTTGATAATTATAATCAGCGTATCATAGAGATAAATGCATATAAAAAGGGGCTGGCGCTGTTCAGGAAGAAATCTTTTAATGAGGCAGAAACGTATTTCAAGCAGCTGTCGCATACGTATCCAGACCAGAAACTGTATGCCATCTATGAAAAAAGATGTGCAGACTATTTAGAAAACCCGATTCAAGAAGACTGGGATGGTGTGTTTGTTCATACAAAGAAGTAGCAGAGAATCCCGTCCGTGAAAACCTTCACCCTGTTTCCTGTTCACAAACAGCTGGTTATATCTGAAATCAAAATAAAACTGATTTTGAGAATCTATAAATGCCGGTCTACATACATGGCTAAAATTTCTGCAGTATTTTTTGGCGGCCGGACCTTGAAAAAATGATCAATAATACCATGGGCAATCTCATGGGCAAGCATTCCTTCGTGCAGATCTTTAACATTTATGCTGATGGTATTGGTTTTATATTCATACCAGGCCCTGAAGGGACAGTCTTGTTTATATGTCACCACAAAAGCAGTTTCCAGAGAGGATTTGTCCGGATAAATATTGATTTTAATTTTATTAAATTTTTTCCTCATGTCCAGGATGTCCTGTACCCGTTCAAATAAGGCATCAGTCTTCAGTGCAGCGATTTTTTTATTTTCACCTTCTGTTAAAACTGCAAATGAGGATGTCTTGGCCCACCATCCACTGCCAAAATGGATGGCTTTATTAAACTGTTCAAGTATATGAATCGACTGATAATTTATGATGGTATGGTTGGTTTCAAAAGATTGCCATGCCTCACTGTCTTCTGAGGCGTAGCAGGTTACATTGCAGGGGAAAATCAGCAGGGCTGCAATTAAGATAATTGGATATGATAACTTTGTGAGCATATGCGAAAGCAAATCGCTATAACGAAAATTCGTTCTTAAGCATCTGTTTTAAATTGATAAGAGATTCTCTGCAGACAATGGTGTCTTTTTTTTCATCAAGTGTTGATAAAGCGTTATCCAGTTCAGCGTCCAGCCTGCTTATTTTCCGGTGGAGTCCTTTGGTCATATTATTCAAGGCCGCAGCCATTTCCGAGAACTGATCCTTTTGCCTTAAATTTATTTTCAGGCAGAGATCACCGCTTTCAATCTTTTTAAGGTCTGTTTCAAATCGGAACATGGGGCCTGCTATCCTGTGCGAAATATAAAGTGTCACAAAAATCGCGGCAACGCAGATGATACCCAGGGTAATAAGGTTGGTCATTAGAATGGCCGGCAGTATGGCAGTGCCGGTATCCCTGATAACAAGCCGCGAATTTTCAAATGAAGATGTTAATGTTCCTTGTGAAAAAAGAAAAAGCAGGCCTGTGGAAATGACAACACCGGCCACAAGGAGAAGACAAAATTTTAAAATAAATTTAAATTGAAAATCTTGTTTAATATACACAGTTTTGCGTTTATAGTTCCGTGAAGTATCTGGCATTAAGGCACCTCGTTTTATTCATTAAAGTAGGTTGTTTCAATTTTTATCCTGGCATTTTCATGTAAATCATTCAGCCATTTTTCAACACGCAGGGTCTTTTTTTCTTCCAGAATTTCCTGGGCAATCTCTTTTTCAATATTTTCAAGCGCGGGTATGGTATCATTTTTTTGTTTGTATAAAGCATATCTTTTTTTGATTTCTTTATTGGTGACGGTTGTGGAATCATGGATGCGTTGATTTTTTCTTTCCATTAGATGTTTTATCAGCGTTGCTTCCCAGTATTTTTCAATGGCCGCCATAAATTTTTCATCTTTATCAATTCCCTGTTTCTGGGCTTCCTGGATTAAAAGCTCTTTTTTAATAATTTTCTCCAGAAGATTTTGTTTTGCTTCTTTGCTAGTTTTGTATGCATTCTTGTATTCCATTTCAGCTGCATTCAGTTTTTCAAATTCATTTTTTGTCAGGGAAAAATTATTAATGGTCAGTATAATGTCATCATTTTTTGTGCCGTCACTGCAGGCGCAAACAGACATTACGGCAAGGACCGGAATGATCAGCCATTTTAATATCCGAAAGGAAACGGTTATCATATCTACCTCCAAGAGTTTCCAAATGATAGGAAGAGAACATATAAATTTGAGCAATATGGTGGTTTAAAAATAGCAAGATGTCAAGTGTCCCTCTTAATTAATGGGGTGACGTGTCCGCTTAAAATTAAATCTTATGAACCTTTTTTGTTTGAACCGTCACTAAATCATTAAAGTGAGAATGGATTAGCTTAAGACTGGAAAAAAAATGTTTACTTTTAATTTAAGAATTTATACTACAGTTGGAAAGCAACGTATCATCATGAGTAAAATTATTATTTAGTCCGACTATTTATCTGGATGGAGGTTATGCATGAAGCATATCTTAAATTCGATAGCACCCGCTCTTTTGAAAAGCATCGCATCTTGTTTATATGGTGCTTTAACGCTTCCTGTCTTTATTTTAGCGATAACAATTGCCGGTAATTCATATGCGCAGGACACGGAGACAGTTCAACTAATCCGGCCGGCAGAAGGTGGTATGGTGTATTCAAAAAAGCCGGAAATAGAGTGTAAAATTTTAATACCGTTTGATAAGGAAACGCTCAGCATAGAGTTTAACTACACGGATTTAACAGGGCTGGCAAAGATTACGGACACAGGCTTTGTTGTCAGGCCGGTCCAGGTGGTGGATCCAGGGGACCACAATTTAATCGTCAGTTTTGCGAATGAAAATGGGGAGGAGATCGTCAAGGAGTTCCAGTTTTCTACCCGTCATACAAAAACATTTGAAACCATGTACTCTAAAAATAAAATCACCGCCAATTACAATACGCTCATCAACAGGCAGGAAGATGCAAAGGACAGAGATGTCAATGACTGGACAATGGACGCCAATATCAACAGCCGGAATATTATCGGCGAAGGCCCCTGGGAATTTGGTTTTGAAACCAACCTCCGTTACCAGGATCAGGACCATGAATTTGTGAAACCTGAAGAAAGCGGCTGGGAATTTATGGATTTTTTGTTTACCGGCCAGTATGAGCAGGACACTGTCCTGGTGAATGCAGCCCTTGGCGATGTGCTGATTGACGAGTCGCGGAACACTGTAAATAATCTTTCCAGGCGTGGGGGAAGTATCAGTGCGCAGGTGGGACCTGTCTACGGGTCTGGTTTTGTTGTACGAAGTGATATGCCATATGGCTGGGACGGCGATTATGGCCTGGAATTTGAAGATAGAGATCATATTTACGGGGGGGCTGCCGGATTAGAATTATTTGATGACAGACTGGATTTAAAAGCGATTACTGTAACCGGCGGAGAGCTAGGCGAAGATGAATCCTACGGCATATGGCCGCAGCCCGGGGGAAACGTTGGAGAGACGCATGGCATTCAGGTGCGCAGCGATTTTTTTGACCAGAAATTTACAACAAAGTTTGAATGGGACGAATCTAAATTTGATTCTGATACATCAGATGATATCGTAACCCAGTCTGATAATGCATGGTATGCGGAAATTGGCGGTACCATTGATATATTTAGTTATGACGCTTCTTATGAGCGAACCGGGCCGCGATATCAAGTGCCAGGCAATGACAGTATCCAGGAAGACTGGGAAGGCTACACGATCAGCCCGGGGCTTGCCTTTGAAACACAGTCAATTATGGTGACCTATGCCATGCACAATGACAATATTGATGATGACCCTTCAAGACCGGTTACGGATTCCCGTGAAATCGGAATTGATTACACTTTGGATGCCATTTCCTGGCTGCCCATGAGTTTTTCCTGGAACCAGGCCATGCGCAACAGTACAAAAGAACCTGCAGGGTCCACAGAAATAAAAAGTTATACAGATACCCTTTCCAGCACCATATCATACCGGCAGGATGCATGGGAACTAGGACTGGCACCCGAGTTTACGGCCATGGATGACAAAACCGCTGAAAATTATGATACAGATGCACATTCTTTAACGCTTTTTTACACCTATGCAAATGATCGCTTTTCTATCTCCCCGTCTGTAACAGGCAATCGTTTTAAGGACTATACAACCGGGATCAGGACCTATACATATACCTACAGCCTTTCCTGGTTCTTGAATATTATCGGGGGATTCAATTTTGAGGGGAATGGAAACTATACCAAACAATACGACAGTAACGACGAATTGGATCAGGATGACTGGAATGCAGATGTTCAGCTCAGCTACACGTTTGAAAGCCCGATCAAAGGCCTGTTGACTCCCAGCATCAGCCTTCACGGGTCTTATGTGAATAATTGTGACGAAATTTCCGATACAGACAGTAAAGAGACGTTAATATTTCTTCTTATATCAGCAGATCTGGATTTATCCTTTTAAAAACGGAGGGTATAATGGTGAAAGAATCAATAAAGATACTATTCAGCTTAACGATTGCCTTGGTTATAGTGGCAGTCTCCACTATACAAAGTCATGCCATAACAGTGACGGCCAGCCAGAATCCTGCACCGGTCAACACCACAGTCACCCTCACGATTGATTTTGGAGATACGGGTTGTTCCTATTTTGTTATTTGGGGAGATGGTGTTATAAACTCAGGCGGTTCCATGACTTTCCCGAGTACGTTTACCATTTCCCATACCTATACCCAGGCAGGGGTATATAATATTCAAGTCCAAAGCGCAGGCTGTACTCCTGCCTCTCCCAATCCTGTTTTTTATAGTTTGAGAGTAACGGATTTTAATATAGACCGGATTGAACTTAGATTTGAAAATAATCGATCTGAAATTACCGTTAATAAAAATTCACCAGTACCAGGCCTGTACGCCAAAATTAAATACAGCGGATCCGGTTTTTTAAAGGGATACTGGGAAGTGGACGGGTTTAAGAAAAGTTATGTGTTCAAACATTTAACGGTTGGCCCCATTGCAAGAATAAAATATCCAAAAATTCCACCCCTGCCGACCTACAGGCCGGGAAACCATCGTGTCCGGTTTATTATCACCCATCCATCGATGAACATAACTTTCCCGCGGGCCTTTTACTATGTGACAAATGAGGAGGATATCTCAAGGTATCCCATCAGGCTTGTGTCACCCGAAGACAGGACGACATTGCCGTATGCACCTGTACGCTTTGAGTGGCAGCCGGTTAAAAGAGCTGATTTTTATCAGTTAGCGCTTTTTTCAGAAGAAAATAAGGAAGCGGTATATGCTGCTTTTACACCAAAAGGAGAATATGAACTCAAGGCAAAGACGGTAAAATCCAGAATGCTGGATGATAAAAAGTATCACTGGCAGGTCACAGGATTTAACAACCAGGACAAAGCAGTTGCACAGAGTGAAAAGCGATGGTTTAAATTTAGTCCTGCTGCCACGTGGGTGCCGGGAAATATCCTCCTGATATCTGAAGCTTCCGAGCAGGGAGATCAGGTTGTTGAGGATGTGAAAAAGACATATGATGTCCAGGTGCTGGATCAATATCAAATTAAAACATTAGGGTTGAATGCCATCCTGTTTTATACGCCAGATGATATTTTCGAAATTATTGATAGAATCAGACCATTAAAAGGGGTCCATTTAATTCAGCCCAACTATATTTACACCAATATTTCAGAACCCATGAGCGCGCTTCAGGGAATTGAAAAGATGCTTCATCTAAGTAACCTGAAAACAGATTTCAAGGGAAAAGGTATATCTGTTGCGGTTGTTGATACAGGGGTGGACTTAAACCATAAAGACCTTGAAAATGCCATAACCTATTCAGCTAATTATATTCCAAATACCCGGTATACAGGCGAAATTCACGGCACGGGTATTGCCGGGTTAATTGGCGCAAGGATAAATGATTACGGCATCAATGGAGTTGCACCTGAAGCCAGTATTTTTGCCCTTCGTGCGTGCCGGCAGATATCCGTCGGCTCACCACAGGGAGAGTGCTATACCAATGCAATGACCAAAGCAGTGGATGATGCCATCCAGAAAAAGGTGAATATAGTGAACATGAGCCTGGGGGCCATGGTAGAGGATGATCTTTTATACAAGCTCATATCCAGCGGGGCTGAAAAAGGTATTTTATTTGTCGCACCGGTTGGCAACAGGCCGGGGATGAAGGGGATCAGTTTCCCGGCATCCCACCCCCAGGTGATTGCTGTAGCAGGGTTTAATGCAGATGGTTCGTATTACCCTGATACAAAAACTGGGATGAAGGCAGATATCTGTGCACCGTGTAAAAATTTACTGACGACAATTCCAGGCAATGACCATAATTTTCTGAGCGGAACGTCCATGTCGTCCGGCATCGTATCCGGAATCATCGCACTCTCGCTGGAAGCTGACCCTTCATTCAGCATAAAAGCTCTCCAGAAATTTAACGGGGACCTGGATGACTGGGTGCAGAGTTTATCAAAAAAAGAAAAATAGGCTGCTGAAAATTGAATTTGAAACTGCCTGAATCAGGTTAAGATCAGGTGTTGGACCGGACTTGTTTTTTATTGTCTGTTCATCTGTTTTTGAATTAAAAATGAACCTTTTGCAGTTGAAAACCAACAACTAGAACAGAATGGGAAGAAGTGTTTTAAAAAATTAACCGCAGGTTATTTTACGGTGTTTCATGGAGGGGAGAAAATGAAAATTTTTAAAACCAAGACCATAATGACACTATTGTCTTTACTGTTAATTACAGGTACAGCCTCAAGTGCTTTTCCAGCGTCAAAAAAAGAATCACCGGCCAGTAATAAGCCTGCCGGCACATTAAAATCATTAACACCGGGTGCTGCAACACCTAAATCACCAATTTCTAAAAAAACAACAAGCTATGACCTGTCAGTCAACCGTATCTGGCTGGACAAAAAATGCCGGATTCTGGTTGAATTTAAAAATATGGGAAACGATACCATACCCGCATCGGTTTACAAAAAAGTAAACATAAAAGCTGTTTACGGTGATGTCAGGCTGGATAAGAAAATGGTGATGATGGATAGAAAAATGACATTGCGGTATCCAGGCAGGACACTGGTATGGAAGACTGACATTACAGCTGAGGAAACAAAAGCTTTTTCGGCAGCGGTTGATCCATATCACATCGTAAAAGAAATCAATGAAAGCAATAATAAAAAAGATGTCAAGTTGATCTCCAGGTGCCTGAAAAAACCAGACAGGAACAAGGCATATAAACATAAATCAAAAAAAGATACGGTCCAGGCACTAAAAAAGCCTGTGACTGAAAAACGTATGATGGCAGCAGATTCCAGTATCCCAACGCCGCAGGGTCCGGGCAGTCAAATTCCTGCCAGCCTTGAAAGAGGCATCAGGATCGTTTCTCCGGAAGAGGGCCGGCGTTTTTTTTCAGGCAGCACAATCAACATACGATACAGGCTGCAGGATCAATCAGAAGCGCTTGGACTGGAGCCGATAAGGGTGGCTGGTGTGTTTTTGTATCTGGACGGGATTGAAGTGGCAACACTGGGCGATGCCGGCAGGCTGCCGGATATTCGGACCGGTACAAATGAAATCGGGATAACAATCCCTCTTACTGCAGCAGCAGCCGACGGCTACACAGTTACAGTTACAGCGCAGCGCCCGTCAGGTGAAACCATATTTGGTATCAGCGATCGTTTTTCTGTTGACCATCGAGCCATGTCCGCTTCTGTCACAGACCGTATAAGGGACAGATCAAGGGATGAAGGTATTAGGATTACATCTCCCCGGGCCGGGCAGCGGTTTATGCCGGGCCGGACCATACCGGTAAGATTTTCCATCAGTACAGAATTTGTTCACCCGTCTCCGGGTACAAGACCTTCTGCATTTAGAGTGTTACTCTACAGAATGAGCGGTTCTCCTGTTCATCTATATGAAGGCAGCGGAACAGATCTTGAGCTGACCATCCCTGATGGTACGGCGTCAGGCGATGATTACCGTATTCTGGTTCAGGGTGTGGAAGATCCTTCCTGGTATGGTATTGCAGGTCTGTTCAGCATCGGGCTGAGCCTTGGTGCTTCCGGCCCTGATGACAGAGGATCAATTGAAATTGCGCCTTTCATCAGGCTGGCGGAACCTGCAGGGCTGATTTCATGGAAGGCAGGGTGCACGGAACGCATAACATTACGGACCAATGTCTCTTTATCCCGCGTAAGGGTAAGCCTTTTAACAGGCCCGTCTGACAGGCTGGGGACGCTTTACAGTGAAACATACAACGCAGGGATCGGCAAAGTTGTAGACGGGCAGAACCAATACACAATTTTTTATCGGATACCGCCGGATGCAGGAGATAACGGTTTGCTGGGCCATTATCGATTCAGTGTCACACAGATCGGGGGAGAAGCGCTTGAGGTGATCTCAGATAATGTCTGGCTGCACCGTTCAGAATATCAATTGGTAAATCCGGTCAGAGGGGTACATTTCTTTCGGGGAAGCCGTCTTACAATTACCTGGAATATTATTGGGTGTGCAGCGGAAAGTTATGACATTTTATTGGTTAAGCAGCCGCCCAGTGAAATTGTTGTAACACCTGTCAGGACCGGGCTTGCTGCCAGCTACACATCTGAAAGTGACAGGGTGGACAGCATCTATACCCAGACCTTTCGATGGACTGTACCGGATGATTTTTCTACAGGGCTGTACAAGGTCAGATTAATCGTTCATGAAAGAGGAGATCCTGAAGGGCCGGTAGAAAGAAGCAATGGTTATGAAAGCGGTGCGTTTTTTATTGACCGGTAGGCTGGTCAGTCATTGAAAGAGGCATCCGGTGTCAGTGCCTGGGATATATAGTTTTCAAAAAACAAAAATAAAAAAAACCGTCAATATGTATGTTTTTTGAACCTTTATTAAGATTCCTCAGACTAACGTATTAAAAGCCGTAAAAAAAATGCGCCAGAAAGGAATGAACCAGCTATTTAATGGGAGATCTAAAATGAAAAATAAATGTTTGACCATTCTATCCGCCATTGTATTGTTGTTATCAATTGGTTTAGTGGCAGTATCTGCCGGCACACAAAAGAAAATGACACAAACAAAATCTTCAGGCACTTTAAAAGAAACGAAAACAGTGCGCCCTTGCAGCGACAGCCCTAAAACTCAGGTCGTTAATAATTCCGGGATGAAAATATTCAGAATCAGGGTAGGTACTGTTGAATTTTATAAAAACCTTTCCCGCTGCAGTGATGGTTGTTCAACCGGGTTTAAGCAGGTGAGGGCAGACCGGAATGAGGTGTCTGTTAAATTTGAGAAAACATCATCCTGGAAAAAAATTGGAACACTGGGTAAATTTTCCAATTGTGGATATTATGCAGTCAACATCATTAAAAAAGGTAATACATTGTGCGCTGTTCTTGCCTTGCGGCAGCAGACAGATACCACATATAACAATGACAGGACAAAAAAGATCATTGCCAGGACCTGCGGCAAACTGGAAAAAACAGATACGCTTCCGGCAATTAAGAATAGAAAGACATTAACACATGGGCAGAGAAATAAAAAAGTTGAACCCAGAATGGTCCGGCAAAATAAAAGGGCCATACTCAAGTTTCCTGAGGCAGTTAAAAATTTGGTTATCCGTGATGATAAGGGGAAACTGATCCAGAAGTTTGATAAAGGGATGCAATTTGATATTACAAAAAGCATAAAAGATGGAAAGGGCAAAGAGCTGAAGCTGACCTATATGCTTGCTGATTCACCGCATGTAAAACCGGGTAAAAGACCAGGTAATCTTGTTCCGTTTGAAGGCGAAATTACTTTTCTGCTGTCGACGGTTGTCATGCACAGAAGTATATTTGAAACTCTCAGAGACCTGGATAGAGGTGAGCCCGCAAATAACGATATCAACGGGGCCTTAAATACGATCTCCGGAAACCTTACAGGAACTGTGGGCGGGGATGATCCAGCAGATTACTTTTATATCCGGACCAGTCCGTCTGGATATGGAACCTATTTCAGAATTTCCAGGGTCAGGGGCGATATTAACCTCCACCTGTACGATCCCGGCAAAAGGTACCTGGACTGGGACAGGGACAGTGTATGGATTGCAGTTGAGCCCAATACAACGTTTTATGTTCAGGTCGAACCTGCGTCAGCATCTTCTGCAGAATATGAAGTGGATGTAGAGATCAAGCCTCTTTTCGATGCGATGGAGCCCAATGACAGCTTTGCAGCCGCAAAAGCGCACACAACTGCCGGCAATAAAATTTTATGCAACCTGTTTTCCCGGACAGGCGCATATGTCGGCATTAAAGACTATTATAAGTTTAATCTGACACAGGAAAAACTTATCCGTGTCAATATTGCCAATGCAGGGCTTGAATCAGGGCGCAGTATTTCCATTTCACTGTATGATAAAGATAATGTGCATCACACGACAGAAACCGGCAGTGCCGGTAGTGCAACACTTGAATATGATTTAAGAGGAGACTATGATTCAAGCTGGCCGCAGTTTCCGGCAGGTGAATGGAGAATTCTGGTTACCACGCACAGTGAATCCAATGCCAGGCCGTACGGTACAGGGACAGGTCCGGGCTGTTACACCAATGCAGCAGGCTATTCACTGGATCTTGATTTGATTGACTAAACTGCCGCCTTATCAGCCGCCTGCCAGAGTGGATAAAAAAAGATGCAGCCGGAAACAGGGTCGGGTATTGATACAAAAGCTGAAGGAATCAATGGATGGTAAATAATGAATTGAAATTAATACTGTCTGGGTTTATCTTCGGGTTCTTCATGATCAGCAGCGTGTATGGTCAAAATGGTCAGGTAACCGTTGAAAAGAGGCCTGAATACAGGGAAACTGTCTATAAAATCCTGGCAGGCGATCAAAAAGAAATTGCCCTGACCACGTACCAAACTGAGCTGAATAAAGAAATTCTGGATTTCAGATCTGATTCCGGCGCACCATTTAAAGAGCAGCTTCAACTGCTGTCAGCTTTATTAAAAACAGTGTTGTCAAACGAAAAGGATAACCATTTTAAAACCTTTTATATTGGCCGTATGGCAACTGCATTTGGCCGCAAAAACCTGCAGTTGTCAAAAAGGCTTGCACTGGCGGCGCATGTGTCTGACCTCTGGAACAATGAACTGGGGAAACCCTTTTCAGGCCACGAAAATACAGTTTCCACAGTCCTGGCAAATCAGTTTAGTATCTATTCTGAGTTGTCAGATGTGTTTTCAAAGCAAGGGATTTCGATCCGTGTTTCTGCCATTGAGAAAGTGTTGGTTGCCCAGGCGGAAAACCTGCCATTTGCTGGGTCATTAAAAGCAGAGGGCATCGGCAAAATGGCACTTCTGCCTTATGATGGCATGACCTGGTTCTCAATGACACAAAACAAGATCAATAAAGCAGGTGAAAAAAAATAAGATGATGTGCAGGCAAAATCATTCAATGGTTCATATGCTGAATAGCAGGAAAGCTGTTCTGTTTACCGGCGTGCTGATGGTCATGTTTTTCCTGTGCGGCCTGGCAGACGCGGGTAAAAAACAATCACTAATTTACCCGGAAAATCTCAAGTATACAGGGGCATTTAAACTGCCGGGAAATGAAGGAAGGGATCAATCTTTTTCATATGGGGGATATGCCATGACATATGCGCCTGTAAATGGAGGATCTCTATTTGTCATGGGGCATCCAAGGCTTGCCTATGGAGAGTTTGACAATGGTAACCAGGTGGCCCAGATCACGATTCCGGATCCTGTCCGGTCCAAGAAGGTTAACCAGCTGCCGACAGCGTCCTTTATACAGGGTTTCGCAGATATCCGCGGGCACTTGTTTCAGCCATATGCTGAAATTCCTGTGGCTGGTCTGGCCTATTTGGAGACGCCAGAAACAGGGAGAAAAATTCATGTATGCTGGGGACAGCATTTTCATGAAGCGCCGGAAGAAAAGGTGCCAACCCATGCATGGTTTAATACAGACCTGTCAAATTCAGATATTAAAGGGGGATGGTTGATCGGCTCAAGGTCCTGGTACAGCACCAATGCGTATTTGTTTGAAATTGAAAAACAGTTTGCAGATCAGTATCTCGGGGGCCGGTATCTGGCCACGGGCCGCTACAGGGACGGGGGGTGGTCTGGAATGGGTCCGGTGATATTTGCTTACGCACCCTGGTTGTCCGGGAATCCGCCGCCACCGGGGACACGATTAAACGAAAAAGCGTTATTGCTTTATGAAAACAGCAAAACCAGTTCCCATATCAAGGACAATATAAAAAATTATCAGCATGCAGATGACTGGGCAGGCGGGGCCTGGCTTTCTTTACAGGATAATAGATCTGCTGTCATTTTTGCCGGTACAAAAGGCACAGGGGCAAAATACTGGTATGGATGGCGTCACCCTGGTGGAGAACAGTATCCCTGTGTGGAAACAGCTTTTGTACACCAATTTACCACCTGCAGGAATTCTGATGGATCGCCCTGCCCTGAAGCAGATTTTTCCGGGTGTAATAATCATGACGATTACAGGGGGTGGTGGAGTTCAAAATTTAATGCCGCTGTTATATTTTATGATCCTGATGATCTGGCCAGGGTCTCAAAAGGGTCGAAAAAACCCTCAGATCCCCAGCCTTACGCGACCCTGCATATTGACAGGTATTTAATTCTTCAAGAAGGAGTGGAAGAGGGCATGCTGGGAAAAGGAAACCAGAGAATTGGGAGGATTGGCAGTATTGCCTACGACCGAAATAACAACAGGCTTTTTGTCCTGGAACCGTTTGCAGATAATACAAAACCGGTCATTCATGTGTTTGAGATTAAATAACACGTTCAGGAGGGTGTTAACGATGAGATACGTTTTAGTGATTTTTACCAGCATGTGTTTTTTATTTTCAGGATCCCTTTTTGCGGTAGAATCTACAGGGGAAATTTTATCTTCTCAAAAAGGTGCCGGACAACCTTTGGACACACCGCATAAAAGTGTTTCTCCAAAAAAAGATAAGATAAATGATTTTTTAAAAATAATTGAAACAGCCAAAAATTTTGATCAAATTTCAAAGAGTT
Organism: uncultured Desulfobacula sp.; assembly: GCA_964343845.1. GTDB lineage: Bacteria > Desulfobacterota > Desulfobacteria > Desulfobacterales > Desulfobacteraceae > Desulfobacula. The sequence continues at coordinate 50,715 of CAYFKW010000010.1, forward strand.
TCAAAAAAGCCCAATTTAATCAAACCGATCTCAAAAAGCTGGAGGATAAAATAAAAAAACCGCCCTACTCAACTAAACTGGATAGAATGAAGTCTGATTTGGCAAGAAAATCCAAGTCTGACAAACGCCGGAAGATGACATCGAAAAAAAAAGGTGTAAAACAGATGAATATGCGGTTAAGGCAAAGTCAGAAAACCGTCCTGGCATCGCATAACAGGGCCGCGTCAAATTTTCTGGTGCATGCCCGGCAGAATTCTGTATCAGCACAAAGAACAGTTGCTGCTGCATCCAGGGCCATTCAGGTGCCGCAGAACATTCTGGCCCGTGCCACCACAGTGATACCTCAATCTGATGTCGAAATTACCGACATATCCCCTAGCGTCGGTTTGATTGGGGATGCCAGGGGGCAGGTCTCGATTGCGATTGCAGACCCGGGAAATCGTGCGGCATATTATGGCAGCATACGAGAGTGGACAAACAATCGGATTGAATTTACCATCCCCCTGGATTTTGAAAACCATGTTGAATTTGACAGCAGCGGTCGCTTTTCAGGCAGTGGCGAGCGGACCTATCTGTGTGTTTTCCCCGCGGGAAATGTACCTGGTAATTGCACGGAGTTTACCATTGCGCTGGACCCGGACCGGTTCAGGCCAACCATTTCATCCATGTCCTCCACTGAAGTGCGTCCGGGACAGCGGTTTGCCTTTAGCGGAACGAACCTGGCACCTGGTGGCCGGTATCCTGAAATCGTTTTTTATTTTGGCGGACACAGGATTTATGAATTTGATATAGAAGAGATTACAGATACCTATATCAGCCTGATGATACCCGATCATATAGAGGGGTGGGTTGAAATGCCGGGAAGGGTTGAAGTACGAACCGTACTCGGGCACACAATAGAGCGCGACGTTACATTTATCCCTCTGGAAGAACTGGTGGAGATCCGTTCAGATGCCATGCAGGCGTTCTGCAGCCCGTGGCACCCCAGAATTTTCTGCTGGGCAGGAGAGATAAATCAATTTACCCAGCATAACTGGACCCTTAGAAATGGATGGAAAGTTGAGACATCATGGCTTGAAACCACGGATCACGGCCCTAATGCCGGGGCATATTATGTCCAGCAGCCAGGCCCCGGAAGCATAGCAGCGGTTTCCATTATAGATGTCTGGGCAGATGCATTTTCAACTGCTACCTGCTATGAAGTGTTTGTGATCAAGGGTCCCAAAGGTACGGTTGGCCGCTGCAGGTAGACTTTTTAAAATGCAGGGAACAGTTAAGCCTGTCAAAGAATTGCCAGTTATCCAAGATACATCATTTTTACAAAACCAGAAGCTTGCCGGCAATCATAATATATTGGGGTGATTGGAATTATTCATAGTGTCAAGAACAGGTGGTGTACCCATTGCTTTTGTAAAAAAAACGGATCCTTCCTGAAATTCAGAGAAGTCCCATTCTCGCCTTGTAATGCCAAAATATTGCTGGTAAAAGAAAAAAATGAACTATTTTCATGATTGGCGCTACTGAATGGATAGAGAAAGAGAAAAAGAAGCGCATCTTCTGGCGAAAGTGGCCGGAAAAGATGTGAATGCATTTGAGGAATTGTACAGGTTGCTTTCTCAGGCTGTTTTTAATTATCTGTACAGATTGCTTCAGGTGAAGGAAACAGCTGAAGATGTTTTGGTTGAAGTGTTTTCAGCTGTATGGAAAAGTGCAGCAAATTTTAAAGGCAAATCCAGGGTGAAAACCTGGGTGTTTGGGATCGCAAGAAACCTGGCCTTTAACGAGCTCAGGAAAAGAAAGATAAAAGGGACTGAACTGCTGGATGAACGGATTAAAGACAAAAACAGTGACAGGGCAGTCAAAAGATTTGAAAATCGGGAACTGGTTCAAAAAGCACTGTCAAAACTTTCTGAAAAACACAGGGAAATCCTGGATCTTGTCTTTTTTCATGAAACAGCATATTCAGAAATTGCTGATATTCTTGAAATTCCTGAAAATACAGTCAAAACAAGAGTCTATTATGCAAAAGCTGCCTTAAAAGAGAAAATTATGAGAATGGAGGGGTGAATTAAATGAATGAAAAGATAGACAAATTTCAGGAAATGATCCCTTTATACGTGACCGGACAATTGGCGTCACAACAAAAACAGGAGTTTGAAAATCGGATTGAAAAGGATGATCATCTGAAACAAGAGTTAAAAGAGTTCCAAATGATCAGGGAAAGTTATTCAGACCTAAAAGAACAGATACCTGAACCTTCTCCTGACCTGTTTTCAAGAATCATGGAGAATGTTCAACCAGACGTGCAAAAAGAACCTGAAACACAGTTGGAAAAACTGTCGATTTTCGATACCGTCATTGAAATTGTTCAACAGTACCTGTCAGCACCCAGACTGGCTTGGTCAGTTGCCGTTGTCCAGACGGTCGTGATCTGCTTCTTTCTGTTTTCAGCACCTGAGGAAACCAGATTTCAGACATTAAGCCAGAATGGAACAAACATTGAAAAAGGCATCCAGATCAATGTGGTGTTTCATGAGACTGCTGTTGAAAAAAATATCCGCCAGGTTTTAAATGACCTCAATGCTGATATCATCAGCGGACCATCTGAAAATGGATTGTATGTTCTTTTAATTAAAGGTACGGAAGACAGCTCACTGGTGCTGAAAACATTAAAAGCGTCTGGTCTGGTAAAATTTTCACAAAGAAAATATTAATTTATACCGTAAATTATCTGAATTTTAATGCAGAAAGGAGACAGCGTCCATGAAAGCATTTTGGAACTTGAATTTTTTGAAACTTCAGATTTTTATAAGTATGTTCCTCGTGTTTATCGCAAGTCCGCCCACGCAGGCACTTGTGGTGAATAATGATGGAAAAGATTTGATTTTGGAGTCTGAGCAGACCTACAGAAAAGATATGAATGACCGGCCTGTGATGACGGACAAGGCTGTCATCGGGTATGCGGAACAGATTGTAAACCGCCTTAAACCAGCCAACCGTGTTTTGCCCGAAGGGGTAACGCTTCATGTGACAGTGCTGGATTCACCCCAGCCGGAGCTGTACTCATATACCAGCGGCCAGATTGTAGTGACCATGGGAACGCTTATGGCTGTGGAAAATGAAGCACAGCTGGCTGGTGTCCTGGCACATGAAGTGGCCAATGTCACAGAAGGGTATTACATCAGCATGTACCAGGAAATCAAAGCTGCAGAACGGAATGAAAGAAGAAAGGCAATGGCCACCGCTTTAATGAGTTCATTAATGGATGTTGCAGTTGATTTTGCCGTGGATATCGCTGCATATGAGATTTCAGATGACTGGTATACAGGTGATGAGACGTATAAGCATACGCATCACAAACTGGCAGGGTTGTATGCAGCAAAAGCAGCGTATTTCAGTATTAAGGATGTGATGGAAAGCACCCCTAAGAAAGATGAAAAAGGTCAGTGGATTGATCCCAGGTTAAGGCTTGAACCTGTCGCAGATGCCCAGGGCATGCACTATACTGCATTAGCCGGATATGACTGCCGTGAAGCTGCAAAAGGATGGGAAAACCTCTACAGGATAAAACAAAAAATTTTAAAAGAGCAGGAAGCAGCTTTTGGACCATGGGCTGAACAGCTCCGGCAGACCCGTACACTGATGCAGGCAAATCTAGACCGGATGCGGCAGACATTGGGTATTACCGGTCTTGTGCAAACCCGGAGCGATATCCCTGCCACCCGGTCTAAACTGGTGGCTGGTCTGGTCAAACTCAGCGAGGTTAAGGAAGCAGAAAAAACCGTCAGTCCGAAAAAAGAGACACTAAGTTATCAGCGTTTTTTAAAACAGTCTGTTGTACCGCGTGCCAACAAGGAAATGGAAGATGAAAATTACGAAAAAGCCTATATGAGGTATACGTCGCTCTGGGACAAAGGGATTCATACCGCACCCATTGCCTATGGCAAGGCAAAGTCAAAACTGGGTGATTTTGCATTTGGTGCCACAGAATCTGAAAAAAGAGAGGCAGAAAAAGAATATAAAAAAGCCATTCAAATGGACCCGAAATATGCAGCGGCATATAAAGGGCTTGGAGAACTCTATGAAGACTGGGACCGGTATGAAGCAGCAGCCAGATCCTTTCAGACATATTTAAAATTGAGCCCGGATGCAGATGATAAACGGCGGATTCAAAGGAAAATTAAAACATGCAGAAGAAAGGCAGACAGATGAAAAAATTCGTTCTACCCTCAATTTTTTTTATATTATCCCTGTCATTGTGCAGTATCTCGACTGCGGGTGGGTGTAAACTGACATATAAATTAAAACCTGGCCAGAAATGGATGGGATATATGTCCAGCCAGAGTGAATCCAGGTTTATGGAAAAAGATAATGTAACCCGGTCAAAAACCAGGATTGAATATACCGTACTGAAAGGCCCGAAGAAAAACTGGGTAACACTGAATGCCAGAATTGTTTCCATGGGAAAAAAAGCAGGCAAAATTGATTTAAGCAGGGTGGTGTATTCTGCTGATGTTCATCAAAGTGGAGAAATTCGGAATGTAAATTATACAGGTGATGCTATGCCTGATTTAGGAGAACAGGCCGCCCAGATGCCACCTGAGACACTTGCGATGATAAAGCAGTCGTTCAAAATGGTGCCTGATGCCTGGAAAAATATGGTGTTCTGGTTCCCTGAAGTACCGGAAGAAAAACTGCAGGAAGGGGATGAATTCGAATTTGAACGGAAAATGGTGATGGGGGCAGGGACGCCTTTTCAGATGCAGACTTTAAATAAACAGGTGTTTATATTGGAAGAGGTCAGCAAAGGGTTTGCATATTTCAGCGTGGAGGACCGGTCCATAACCAAGGGGAACATGGCCATGGGTATGGATACCAAAACAAAAATGGCAGGCAGGGGAGAGGCTGTTTTTGACCTTGAGCAGGGCATGTGGCTGGAACTGACTGAAAAAGCGCGAACCAGGATGAATATGGGGGGGTATCCTGGCGGCAGCGGCAAGGATCACAACATGAGAACAGTGTTTAAGTTTGAAATGGAACGATTGTGACAGGACACCTGCCCGCGTATCTATGTGTAAAAACCTGAATTTAATCTGACAGAAGGTGTCAGCTTTTATCTAAACTATTTCAGATTATCGATCCTGATTTTTGAGCGAAAGATACCTTTCGAATCCTTGAGCATTAAACGAATTTATGATTATGCAAGTAAGCATGACTTTTAGATTTTTTATGATATTGACTACTTGTATTTCAAGTCAACTCTGCATTCATACTATCCCTATATAAGTCTTCAGTGAGAGTTTTTTTATTTTTTAGGATATTATATTTTCGGATCTTCATTTTTATTTGAACCTTTTTCAGCCTTTTTCAGACATAGTAATTAAAGATAAAGAATCATTCATTCACAATGGAGTTAAAAGGATGCCAACATTTGAGGCTTTGAAGGTTTAACAAGATGAAACAACTTGCATTTTTTTATAGATGTAATACAACAAGATTATCGTTACGATGCCTTATAAAAAATCTGGAGAGACTACAATTTAATCGAAACAATAAAATTATTGCCATAACCCTTGATTAAATGGAGCGTAACCATGACACCTATCACCAGAACTAAAAATTGTCGAACACCAATTTTATTAATTTTACTCATTCTTGCTTTTGCTTTCAACGCGGGCCCTGCTGTCTCAGCAGCAACCAAGGAAAAAGAAAAAAAGGTAAAAACTATCTCTAAAACCGGAAAGGAAAAGATAAAAGGATCGTATCTTAAAATCCTTTCTCCTAACGGAAGAGAAAACATTAGAATCGGTAGAGATGTTACCATTCAATGGACAGGCAGAAATATTAACGGCCATGTCCGCCTGGTATTATATTCAGGAAATAGAATAATTGGGAATATCGCAGACCGGTTACCAGCCAAACCAAGTAAATATGTGTGGAAAGCAGGATTGTTTCAGGGCCGCCCTGTTGAAAATGCAAAAAATTACAGGGTTCAAATCTATTCACTTGCAGACAAGAGAATTGAAGATTTCAGTGACCGGGCGTTTGCGCTGTATAAAATAAATGAACCAAAAATAGAAATTTCGTGGCCAAGAAAGGATGATACCTATAATTTGGGATACCCTCTTCCTGTGAAATGGAAATACCTTCATGCTATAGGAAGACCGACAAAAGTCACTATTCTATTGGGAAAGGTGGGGTCGAGCCAGTACCACCCGATTGCAAAAAGAATCGACTGTCGCCCAGGGGAAAATGATTATAGATGGCACCGGATTCAGGAGCCTGTCATATCCCATTTACTGGACACCCCTGCAGACGGGGGACTCAAGAGAGCTGATTTCAAAATCGCTATGTTCACGGATAATCAAGTAAGGGCAGAGAGTCATATTTTCACCATCAGGGAACGACCGGACTATGCGTCACCCCAACCAGACTTTGAAACCCAGTCGAGCACATTGGGACCAGGAGAAGAGCCACCACCGTTTGGCCATGATTTTGAATTGGGCCCCATCTATCCATCAGATTTTCGTATAGAACGTATTTCTTATGGTACAGGTGGCGGCGCAGCTCATTTGTATGATCACTACAAAATGTATGTTACCTTAAAGTTAAGAAACAACAGCCAGGCCCGCCCGGGCGAAACAGTGCCGGTCATACCGTATCTGATATGTAAGCCTTACAAATATGGTTTTAGGGAAAGTGAAAATAGGTGGGTAAGATCTGGCTATAGTGAATCATTTGAAGTGGGACCTTTTGAAAGCCTGAATCCCGGTGAATGGACGACATGTCAAATTGAATTTGAATTTAGTTTAAGGGAAGCGGGAGAGCAAGATAATTTTAAACATCCTATTTCAAAGTATTATATCAACTTTGAGCTGCAGAACACAGAAATTTATCATGACCCTGATACCAGCAACAATACAACCAGAACACCCCAGTTTGTACCTGAAAGATGATATGTTTTAGGCTTAAAGGACAGTGCTTTTTAAAAAATTTTAAAGAGCACTGTCCAGATATTTTGAATATATCTATAAAGTATAGGGTTCAGTTTCCTAACTTAAACTATCATTTATTATGGAATTACCTACCAAGTTAGAAATAAATTTCAAAAATTTTGACTCAAGATTTATTATCCATGTCATGAGTATTCAAAGATCAATAACCTGAAAGATACCAAAACAATATATAATCAGGCTTAGTAATTGGTTCTACTTATGACTTTTTATATAATATCTTTTCTATTTTTTCTTTCTGTTGATTCCTATAAGCCCCAAAAGTCCACTACCGAATAATATCAACGCACCTGGAACAGGTACAGAAGATGTATAACCCATTGTAATTGAGACATCACTTTCATCATATAATTCCGTCATAATAAAAGTAAATGAAAAACCGGTCTCATCAAAGGCTACATCCATAGCATGGAGAATGCCATCGTCTAAACTAACTGGACCTCCAGGTAACCATGCTCTGGATCCGCCAACCTGCAAGGTTACAAGGTCTGATTGAAACGGGACTAAAATTGTATCTGATGAAGCTTGTGTGATGTTTATATTCCTTAATTCTGTCGTAAAACCATTGGTCGTATCTCTTAGATTCGGGTCAGAAAAGATAGTTACATCCCACGATCCTAAAAGGCTATTTATGCCAGGGTTTGGATTCGTTAGGTTTCTCTGCCAGGCTCCTGTACTGAAAGAAATATCAAGTGGATTAGCAAACTCTTGATCTACTGATGCAAATGCCATATGTGCTCCATCAGATATAAACAGCATGTCTACATTTCTAGCACCAAACCCATAATCAACATTTCTTAGAGGAGGTGCTGCCATACTTCCCTGAATATGAAATTCAGGTAGGAGAACAGGGCCACCAGTTGTTGGGTCTTCATAAGTTACCGACAATCTGTCCCCTGCAATATTCTCTGTCGCGTTGATAGTCATTGGCAAGGTAGTCAAACTACCAAGACCATCCTGGATATTTGATTCATACCATTGATGTGAAGAATAATTACCTTCAAAATCTGCTTTCGAGGCCTGAGGCATTAAAAATAAAATAATAAATACTAAAAGTGTAAAATTCATGTTAGATTTCATTATACAATTCCCATTCATAAGTCGGTTCCAAAATACAATTCATCATCAGATACACAAGCAATAACTATACCGCCTACATTGGCTATACTGAAAGTATTCGATCTAATTGACAGTTAAGGGCGTTAGCTATTTTAAGCCTGCTGATGGGAATCTATGATTATTACATTTATTTCACATTATTTCTAAAAGACCTATTTATAATAAGAAAAAAAGTTCATAGTTAGGGGAAAAATTGTATTTTGGCATCAATAGTCAATGATCATTATCCTAACCGAAAAAAATACTCAGGTTAAATTGATAAAGGTATTTTTCTATATTCATAATCTTACTTAACCAAAAAAAATTCAAAACAAATGACTGCACAATAATAATTTATATTACATCAGAATAACTAAATTGAGATTATAGGCCAGTGATACAAAAACCACTGAAGCAATTGTTATCAATACAAAATGAATTCTTTCGAAAATTGTCCAGAATTTTTTTATCCAAATTAAAATATTGGCAATAAGTAGTGTAAAAGCAAAAAACACTCCTAATTTCGGTACATGCATTAAAATATTTTGATGTATATTTAGGTCTGAAGGCATACCGATTATTGCGACGTATTCTAAAGCATAAGGAATAGAGAGAATGATAAAAATATATATAGAGCAAAGAAGCCCCCCGATTGCAGCTATCCATTTTAATGTGTTTCCAAACCGATGGCCTTTTCCCGTATGGTTTTCTATGGCTTTAATTCGATAGAAGAATCTCCTAAAGAAATAAATCATTGTCCAGATAACAAAACCGCTGGTTAGTACAGCTGCACAAATCCAAAAAAATATTCTGAACCTATGGAATGTTTTCCCATAATAATCTGATGACCGTCCATAATTTTTTAACAAAATTTTTTCAGTTTTAAATGTTTTTATTTCTTTGGATATCGATTTTTTGTGCATGTCTTCGTTGCCTGTATAGGCCTTCATAATTCTTTTGATTACTGCATCAGGGGCAAGTTCGGCAATTACGTCATTTGTACCTGGCACTTTGATGTTAATACGATGAGCTACAACTGAATTAATGTGAGGAATAACATACAATCTTTGTCCTCCATACCCGTCAGCAAAATAGCAGCCTTTTTGCAAACCGTGTATATCTTGAGTAAGTATCCACCACATATAACCATAGCCTATACCCGACCTTTTAGTTTTCGAGTATGATCTTGTGCTGTTTGTAATCCAATGTTCAGATATAATCTGCTTTTTATTCCATTGGCCCCGCTGTAAAAAGAGTTGTCCAAACTTAGCCATGTCTCGAGTTGAAATTAGAAATGGGTATGATGGATGCAGAGAATACTTTTTTTGATAACTGTATGACTGTCTGTCAAGGATAAAATCCTGAAAGCCGATTGGATCTGAAATACGCTGCTTAAAGGCCATGTAAATATCCTGGTTGGTTTCCTGTCGAAATATTGTTCCAAGCACATTGAAATCCCAGTTGTTATAGTACCAGAAAGATCCAGGTTTATGCTCACCCCTTTTGGGTCGTGCTTTTCTCATGGATTCAGCTTCTGCCGCTGCTGGGATGTAAACTCCTGACCTGGCTTTGAGTAGATCCATAACAGTCGCCTGTTTTTCACTATCGGTCAGGGGTGTGGAATCAACTATCCTAAGCTGTCCAAGTGTGGCATTTAAGTCAATTTTCCCATCAGCGATGTAAATTCCATATAACGCACTTAAAAGGCTTTTGCGTGTTGAATGGGAGCGAATAATATTGGCCGTGTTCCCGTATTCAAAAACGATTTTGCTGTCTGTAATAACCATTAATGCGTCTGTTCCAAGTTTGATTAATTCAGGAACTAAATTGTTTAATTTTGTATTCGACCATCCTAGTTCTTCAATATCAGATGCTTTTTCCCAAAAGCTTCCTAAAAGGTTTTTATGGTTCTCTGTTTCATTAAACAACCACATACCCTTGGTAAATGAGTCAGGCTTGGCTGAACTTGTCTTAAAGTGCAGTCGATAGGTTCCGGCTCTCAGGGGTAGAACCCTATCTACTTTTCTGTTTTTTTGAGTTCCACCAGCATGTTTAGTCGAAAGAAAACGCATTATCCATAAAATTTGTCCAGTTCGGCTATTCTCGATTGCACCATAGTCCAACATCCTGGAAACATCGCCTTTACCCCTTGCATATATGCGAATAATGCTATTTTCTTTCAGAGTGAATTCTACAATTCTATAATTGTCTTTTTTAGAATCAGAATGATCAATTCCTGCAATAAGTGGTAGGGTTGAAAAAGATGCAGGATAGTTCCCGTAAGAAATGTGTTTAGATCCGATCGTTGTTTTGGAGACGAAATTTGAGCTATCAATTGAAATTGCCATTAAAGGGTTACAATAGAAAAAAATAAATAAAATACTGGTAAAATTAAAAATAAAATATTTGTTTAATTTCCCTACCAATCGTTCATCCTAAGCTGGATATTATTTTTAAAAAGAAAGTATATGGTTGTCCTTATATCTTTCTATTTTTAATCACATCGTACCGCCTATATTAAAGGAAATAATCACCCTTTATCAGAAAAATCAACAGTCAGTTTTTACAATGGTTAAATTGATTATTGATTTTTACCTCAGCAGTATATTAGGTCTATCATTTTTTGGTCTGTATTCCTAACTTACCACAGATAATTTGTCGTAGAAGCACTCACCAAATTTAGATAAAAATTTAAACAATTTTGACTCAAACATTATTATCCTTGTCTATATCTTTCTGGTTTTGGAAACATGAAAGATACCAAAACAATGTATAATTGAATAGATGTAGAATCACAGTTTGAGTTAATACAAGATAATGTTGGGGTTACTCCCACTATAAACTTGATGCTTTTGCAATGATCCTTACCTTTTTTACATGATTAACACATTAATTACATAATTTATGAATTTTTTTATAGAGAAAAAAAATACCCAAAATACTCATAAATATTGTTATTTGGCCATAACAGAGTCTTTGTGATTTGGCATATATTTTGCTTAATTATTTGTATTCCAAATCAGTTTAGTTCTCTTTGTATATTGATCCGATCACCTATGGAATTGACAATATGTAATAAATTCAAATTTAAGGAGGATACTGCTGTGAAAAGAACACTATTTTTTTTAACTGTTCTGACATTAATGTGTGGATTGTTGAAAACATCCCAAGCAGTGCCAATCACTGTCGAATTTACTGGAACTATATACTCTGTAGGCACAAGCTTAATTGGTGATGATGTTAGTGTAGGGGACAGTGTTTCAGGTATTTTTTTATACGATACTATAGAACCCGATTCTCAGCCTTCAAATACTGGATATGGGACCTACGATGCTCTGGCATTTGGTGTAACGCTTGGAACAAGCTTTTCTGCCACTTCTTTAGATACAACTATTAGAGTACAGAATGACCAACAGAATGGATCAGCAACTCTCCCCGCAGACGGTATGACAACTCAAGCTAACTCAGTAACTGGTGATACTCTTAATGGAAGGAGTATCAGCGCTTTTCAGTTTGGGTTACGAAAAGAAAATGTCTCAGGTCACCTTTGGGCAGATGACTTTTTACCTGATATTACCGATTGGGCAGGTGTAAGTCTTGCAGATATTAATGCACCTAGTTGGCACTGGATGCAATTCGACATGATGTCTGATGCTATCATCTTTGACTCACAGATACGTTGGAACATCAATTCTTTTACTATTTCTTCCCCTAATCTGAATCCAGTCCCGGAGCCAGGGACAATTCTATTATTCGCAATTGGATTATTAGGTCTTGCCGGTATTAGCAGAAGAAAAAAAGGTAACACCGCTTTGAGCTAATGGTATTTTTTCAGTGCTATTTAATATCAAAATTATATTTATTTTATAGTAAGCCATTGGGAGGAGACATGAAAAAGTTTATTTTAATTGCACTAATAGGGCTTTTTACGCCAATTTCAGTTAACGCAACTTTGATTGATGGGAATGGTTTTTTCACCGACGACATAACAGGATTACAATGGCGAAAAATGTCCTACACTGATGGATTGTCTTATAATGAGGCATTGGCATCAACTCTGGCAGGAGGGGCAAACGAGGGATACCGAGTAGCGTCAGGCACTGAGGTGTTAACACTGTATGACAATTATATCACAGCGGATTTGTCTAGCGCCCCGTCAGCAATATCAGTAGGAGATTATGGAGATTATCAGATATTGTTTGATAGGTTCGAATACACGTACGTTGAAGTTTTTAACAATGGAACCCTACTAAGACAGACCACACAAGGTTATACATCAGATTACAGCAACAATTTCCCAAATGCTATGTTATCTATAGGATTAATGCAATGGATAAGGAATGATATACAATACGGTTTAACGAACTTTAACTTTGACCAAGGTAGCCAACCGCCTGATACGACGATTCCATGGGATTCGATGGGTACGTATTTGGTCTACGATGCATCACCTGTCCCTGAACCAGCAACAATGATGCTCTTTGGGATTGGTCTTTTGGGCCTTGCAGGAGTTAGTAGGAAAAAATAGGAAAAAGTCAGGATAAAAACAGTTTTTAAGGGCAGGATCAGAAATGATTTTGCCCTTTTATATTAACTATTTTAATATATAAACCGTATTATGGTTCATTCAGAGTCAAGATTAATTATCCATGTAAAAATGGCGGCTTGAAATAGTTATCCAAATTCCTGGATGCGTTAAAAGTGATGAGTAGGGATTTTCCATTCACCTTGTCTCTAAGGATTATCTTATGTCCAATTTTTAATCGCCTGCATTATTTTACTAATAAATGCGCATCTGCATTCACTCGAACAGGGTTTCAATACGTTTTCATTCAAACAACGCCCAGGGCATTTCCTGTTATTAGGCTTTCTGTCTGAAAAAAAAGGCCCGTCATACAAATCCAATAGCAAATTAGTTTCAATGGCTATAGTCGTATTGCAAGAGTGGTTAAATAAAAATAAACCAAATTTCAGATCTTCAAAAAAAACCTGATATCCAACAACATTAATCGATTTGTCGGATAAAAATTCATCCCTTGTTTCCCATTGGTAGCCACATTTGTTACATTGCTTAAACATCTTGATCCTTTTTCTGCTCACTTAAATAAATAAAAAGCAGGGTAATCGTCCTAAATTTTTTGCGTCATCGAGACTCAGCATATATCATATTAATGTGTTTTGGGGTCAAGGATAATTATCGAAATTTGTTACAGCACTAAAATGTCAAACATACCAAATCAATACTTTATTAAGGTTTTTAATAGAAGCTGATTCCCTTTGATACAAATGATCTCAACTTTGGTAAAAGATTTAGCAAAGATGTGCAAATTGAATGATGGGAATTGTCTTCTTGCAAATAAATGTGTATGTTCAGTTTGGTATTTGGTTTTTTAAAACCTTATTTGTTTTAAAAAGGAGAAGGCATGTATCAAAAACGGCGAATGGCTTTATTAATACTTATGTTGATCTGCCTGCCGATAAATACATCTTTTAGTGCCACCACTTTAGGGAATCATAACTCTGTGCTGACTGACCGAACCGATGCTTTTCATTATACACATCTGAATCCATATTATCAGAGTTTCACAACTTCTTATGACAATATAGTTGGTGCTGGATTTTTCTTGGCAGATTGGAACAACGATATATTTAACGATACTTTAACCATATCAATATATGACTCAATAGGCAGTGCTCCCATTGCCTCCGGCAGCGTCACAGCCAGTGAAAACAGCTGGGCCGAAGTCTATTTTACCCAGACTGCCCTCACAATAGGCAATGAATATTACTTGTTGGCTCAGTCAACATTAGGATTACTAACGAATTTTAACACAGGCCTTTATACGGAGGGTCAAGTTTACGATATGTCCGGTTATGTGTATGCTGAATCAATGGGATGGGACATGACATTCAGGACATACTATGACGACGGGCAAGTACCTGTACCATCAGCATTTTTGCTGCTTGCATCGGGGTTGCTTGGAATAGTAGGTGTTAAAAAAAATAAAAGATAATTTTTTCTATTACATAGACTAAAAGGCAGTGTGGTATTTTTTACACTGCTTTTTTTAGTGAAACTCGCTGATCTGCAGGTCATCCGGATCGGAATCATACAGGACCTTACAAAAGATAAAAATACAGTGTTTTCAGCCCATATCTACAATGCCGGCGCAGCCAGGGCAGGCGTGTCAAAAGTAATGATCCGGGTTGGCGGTGAAACCTATGGTAAAATTTTCAACATCCCTGAATTAGATGGTGGTAAATCGTATATTATTCGACGCACTGAAAAATTGAATGTTGGACCAAGCTATCGCACAATGATCATTGCCGACATTGATAAGGAAGTAACGGAAGGAGATGAGCAAAACAATAGAGCAGTTTTGAACTTCAGCGAGGGTAACACCCACTGATCAGCCGGGAGAGTGATTAACCCTGCAAAGGCGGTTTTTTCGAAATTAGATACAGCTAAATATTTGTGAAAAAAGGTTAGGGTGACGGGTTTTACACGGACTGGATTCCTTAAAAGGAATAAAGTACAAATTCTATGTTTACACTAACGAATAATAAGAAAAATGTGTGATAAAATGAAACAGGCCGGCTAAAAACTATCCTAGCTTGACTGTGTCGCCTCGATACTTGAAATAGCACTGTCAAGAAGCAATCTGGCTTTATGAAGCGCCATGGATTCAATATCTTTTGTTAAAAAGAAATTTTCTTTATCATCCACAAGAACATCGATACTCAGTCTCTCGGATCGTTCTTCTTCATTTAACAGATCCACTGTAACCCAATATGAAGCGCCCTGATCTATTATACAATTAATGGGCGGATGCTTGACTATTTTAGAGATTTTTACATTCATCGAAAATATCCTTTATCAATGACACATCATTCTCAGCAGAAAATTATCGTAAAACAGTACTGAAAATATCTTAAAACTAAAAATTTAAATTGCTTGATGTATCCTATATGAAATCAATCTGTCATTGTAAATCGGCAAAAACCCTTAGGTAAAAACCCCTATTTTTTATAATATGTTGAATTTATAGTATTTTTCTAATCTGCAGTGCGATGATTTTTTAAATTTAATGATATGGCAAGGCTGGAATGACCGTTAATATATTATACTGCGTCCATACCGTCAGGTATGTTGAGGCATCATCCTGGTGACATGATAAATTGACATCTGTTCTGAAACATTTTTAAGTTTAAAGGATCCAACCGGCTTTGATTCTATTTTATCGCAGATTAACGCATGCGTATCTTTTCCAATATAGAGCCTGCTTTTTTCAGACAGGGAACCGATCCTTGATGCCAGAATCGTGACAAACCCTGAAGCAGTATATGTCCAGCGTTCTCCAATTCTGCTTTTCATCCTTGTAATACCGACATAGGCTTCCCCGGCACTGATACCTATGTGCAGATCAATTGTGCCCCACGGATAGTTAAATTCCCTGTTAATTCTCTTGTTTTCCTCAATGATATCTAATGCGGCCTTAACAGAATTCAGGGTTGCATCTTCGATGGTATCATCTTTGAAAATCACCATGATGCCATCCCCTGATGTTTCGTTTAACTCACCGCCACAGGCATGAATGCACTTTAAATAACTTGAAAAATGATTCTCCACCATGTGGTTGACCACTCTCTGCTCGTGATTTTCAGAAATACTGGAAAAATTTTGTAAATCAACAAACAATACAGATACCATCATCGGCACTTTTTCACCGGCCAGTTCATCCGGGTTGGTTTCAGCAAGATTTGCCACACTTTCCGGGACAAATTTTGTCAGGCTGTCTTTCATCTTTACAAGGGATTCATTGATAATAATCTGTTCCTGGAGATCTTGGGAATACTTTTTCACATCGCTGTAAAGCTTTGCATTGTCAAGGGCAATGGCAACGTAATCTGAAATGGCAGACAGGAATGTATTGTCTGCATGCGAGAATTTTCCATTTTGAGAATTTAGCGCCTGGAGCACACCAATACACTGCCCCCGGCTGTTGATCAGCGGCACACACAATATATTTTTTGTCCTGAAACCGGATCGGCAGTCAATATCTACATTAAATCGTGCGTCATTATAGGCATCATTAACAACAAGTGCTTGCTTCTGGGAGTACACCCAGCCGGCAATACCTGAATCGGCCGGGATTCTTATTTCATTGCCCTCCATTCCGGTTGCCACCAGAGACCAGAGCTCGTCTGTTTTTTTATCATACAGAAACACGGAACTTCGCTGTGTTCCCATAATTTTGTTTGTCTGATCCATTATCAATGGAAACAGTTCTTCAAGATCGATTTCAGCGGTAATGGTTTTACCCACTTCACATAATTTGGAATACCGTTCGTTTTGTTTTCTGATTGAAAAATCGGCTTCCCTTCTGCCGATACTCCTGTTTTCTTTTTCTAACGCCATATTCCTCTTTTTCAAATAAGTCTGCACATGCGGGGCAAGCAGATGATAAAACCGCTTTCATCCTGTAATTGTATACCTATAAGACGCATATGTTTTCAATAAGAAGAAACCCCTATTTTTAAAATAAATTTCAGTGATCAGTTATCTGGGAATCAATTTGTTTTTAACATCCCTGGAAAAAAAATAAAAGATATTCTTTACTATGCAGTATTAAGCTTTTCAGCCGGCAGACGGAGCTGCGGACCATCAGCAGGTGTCTGCTGCCACAGCGTCAGCAGCAGAAAAGGATACGATAATGTCTGGATATGACGCAAGAAATTTGCATCCATCACTGCCTGTTTGAAAGCGGAAAAAAAACGGCAGTTTATGTTTTTGATCTAGACTGCTGTTTCCGTCTTACCCCAAGAAGACTTAAAAGGCCTGATCCAAAAAGTAAAAAAGCCCCTGGTACAGGGACTGCTGGTGATTCAAATGAAAAAGCTTCGCTTTTTGACCATGCATTTAAATGGATCCAGTCTCCGGAGGTAATATTAAATTCAAGACTCAGTGTGCCGGTACTGTCCACAGTAAAAATGGGGTCCCCATTAAAAATGCCGTTTTCATATTCATCTAAGTCGCCGTTTTCCCAGTGATCAACACTCTGGTCAACATACCATAAACGAAAATCCGACTCAGCCGAAGCATAGGATTGTATCAGCGGGCTGGTTTCCAGGGATTGGGAATAGGCATAATCCAAAGAGGCTGTAAACGTGCCTGATCCTGAAAGAACGTTAAAGCCCAGTAATCCGTATAACATCGTGCCTTCGCTTAAGGCCCATATAGTGTCAACGGTATTTGCAGCAGCTTGTGCAGATGTGGTAATCAGTCCGCTGGTTGAAGTAGAGGAACCTGTCGAGTTTAGTACAGATGACTGTGCAGATGAATCCGGTCTGCCCCACCAGGAACTGTTGGGGGTACTCCTGTTGCGCGGGTCATCTTCGTCATATTCAAAATTATTCTCAGAAAAAGCATTTGGAACAGCAGGTTCACCACTTGAAAGTACAATTTCAATTACGGCATCGCCAGTGATGCTCCAGGTAAAACTGTTAATATTGAAGGAAGAATTTGCAGTGGCCGTGGAAGCAGCAGACGCAGTGGTGAATCCGAGGAAAAGAACTGCTGAGCATAAAATAAGTTTAACCCATTTCATAAAGAGCCTCTCTAATAAAATTTATACCTTACCATTTGTTTATCATCCTGATATTAAGGCGTTTTTTTAAATACTGCCTTCGCCGCAGCCCGACAAGCCCTGTAATGCCGGAAGCTAAAAGCAGGATTGCCGAAGGAACAGGAACCGTTGGACCGGTTAAGTTTTCATATATGATCTGGTCTATCACAAGATGAGCAGTATTTGATCCACCAAACGTCACCCGGTCTACACCTGTAAAATTCAGGCTGTATGAAACATTTTGGTATCCTGTAACATCTGGATCAGAATCTCTGTAAACATTGTCTAATTCAATATTGTATAGCTGATCACCATCTCTATATCCGGACACGACAACATTTTGAACATCACTGTAAACAGAGACGATGATAACACTTTGTAAATCAAAGGACCCCCCTTCAGGAACTGAAAACCCTCCACCGTACTGTGTGACAATACCGCTCACAGTGCCTACAATTATCGGCTGGTAACTGGGGCTCTCCCATAGATCAGGATAGGCCAGCATTGAATTCCAGTTAAACCCTTCATAGGGTGACGGCATAAAAAAGACATCTTCTACAGAGGGGTCGTAAAGATTTTCAAAATCGACAATGTCTGCATGCGTTATCTCCATGGATCCAAAAAATAGTAAAATGATTAAACCGAGACCAACGCTTTTTTTATTCATGAACATGTTCCTTTATATTTTTCACAAACATCATGCTCTCATATCAGGTGAATATTTATGCAAAAAATAAGCCAAATGAAAATTTGCGTAAGCACCTGTTAATAAAGGATATAGGTGTTTTTACCTAAGAAAAAAATGTTAGTAAATAAGTAATAAATGTAACAATTGTAGGTAAAAATTATCAGATCTTTCATGCGCCGTTTAAAAATCAATACTGCCGGGTGTTCTTGGGAAGGGGATGACATCCCTGATATTGCTGATGCCTGTGATGAGCATCAGGAACCTTTCAAAACCCAAGCCAAAACCTGAATGGGGAACAGAGCCGAATCTTCTTGAATCCAGGTACCACCAGTAATCTTCTTCAGGCAGACCCATTTCATTCATCCGTTTTTCCAGAACCGATAACCGCTCTTCCCTCTGGCTTCCGCCAATCAGTTCGCCAATGCCTGGGACAAGAAGGTCTACAGCGGCGACGGTTTTGTTATCGTCATTCATCCGCATGTAAAAGGGTTTGATGGTTTTGGGATAGTCTGTGAGAAAAACCGGCTTTTTACAGTATTCTTCGGCCAGGTATCGTTCATGTTCTGACTGGAGATCTGTTCCAAAGTCCACCTTAAATTCAAACTTCTTTTTGGATTTTTTTAAGATTTCAATGGCGTCCGTATAAGGAATACGAGCAAATTCCGTGTTTAAAATGGTGTCAATGCGCTGTGTTAAAGATTTGTCTACAAAACTGCTGAAAAGTGCTATATCATCACTGCATTCATCCACTGCATGCCGGGTTAGATATTTTACGAGCTCTTCACCATGGTCCATATTTTCTTCCAGGTCGCAGAACGCCATTTCAGGTTCCAGCATCCAGAATTCTGCTGCATGCCTGCTGGTATTTGAATTTTCAGCTCTGAAAGTGGGACCGAATGTATAGACATCACCCAGGGCCAGGGCAAACATTTCAGCCGATAACTGCCCTGAAACAGTCAGGTTGGATTCCTGGCCAAAGAAATCCTGTTTAAAGTCCATCCTGCCCAGCTTTTTTACCAGATCAGGGTCAAGGCTGGTAACCCGGAACATCTCCCCTGCACCTTCTGCATCAGAACCGGTAATGAGCGGGGCTGTGAGGTATCGGAATCCCTTTTCTTTATAAAATTTATGAATGGCATAGGCCATTTCAGAACGGATCCTGAAAGCAGCACCATATTTGTTCGTCCGGGGGCGGAGGTGGGCAATGGTTCTTAAAAACTCATCAGAGTGTCTTTTTTTCTGTAATGGATAAGATTCCGGTGCAATATTTATGATATCAATTTTTTCAGCCTGGATTTCCCATTTCTGCCCTTTACCAGGCGATTCAACAAGTTTACCCACGATAGAGACAGACGTACCTGTGGTGATCTTTTCAATGTCTGAATAATTATCCAGATCACTGGCTGCAATGACCTGGATGTTTTTCAAGGCTGAGCCGTCATTAATTTCCATGAAAGAGAACGCTTTAGACTCTCTTTTTGTCCTGACCCATCCTTTGATAAGAACGTTTCCAGGGCTTTTTTCAATTTTAAGTAACTTGTTGATTTTAGTTCTTTTCATTGCTTTTTCCTGCAAAAAATTATATATTAAAAAATTTGATTATATAAAATTTTAGTAAAGGTAATATTTTTAAAAATTGAGTATCATGCATAGGCAAAATTATCAAGACATCCTTGCGTTGGTCCAGACCCCGACACGGTATGTGGGAAATGAGATAAATGCAGTAAAAAAAGACTTGGACCGTATGGACCTGACATTTGCCCTGGTCTTCCCTGATTTATATGAAATAGGCACTTCTCATTTCGGCCTGCAGATTTTGTATTCTATTCTAAACCGCCAGGAAAATATTGCAGCAGAGCGATTTTTTTCTCCAGCGCCTGATATGGAGGCCCATCTGAAA
This sequence comes from uncultured Desulfobacula sp., assembly GCA_964343845.1. GTDB lineage: Bacteria > Desulfobacterota > Desulfobacteria > Desulfobacterales > Desulfobacteraceae > Desulfobacula. The sequence goes on from CAYFKW010000010.1 coordinate 71,040, forward strand.
GAAAAGGGGATTCCCTGCCTTTCGATGGAATCTAAAAAAGCTCTGAAAAGTTTTGATATTATTGGTGTCAGTCTCTTGTATGAGCTTAATTTCACCAACATCCTGACGCTGTTAAGCCTGTCTGGAATTCCATTCTATGCCGGACAACGTGACGAAACATTCCCGGTTGTCATCGGCGGAGGGCCGTGTGCATTTAATCCTGAACCCCTGGCAGATATTTTTGACGCCTTTGTTATTGGAGATGGTGAACAGGCTTGTCTTGAAATTTCCAGGCAAATGATTGAATTCAAAAAACAGGGGGATGGCAGAAAGAAAACCCTGCTGCGCCTGTTGTCAAAAATTGACGGCGTTTATGTACCCTCTTTTTTTGATGTATCATATGATGAAACAGGGATACAGACATTAACGCCGGTATATGAAGACTATAAAAATGTAAAACGCGCCTTTTTACCCGAGCTGACAAAGGAAAGTTTTCCCACATCTCCGATTATCCCTTTTGCCAAACCGGTTCATGACCGGTTAAGGCTTGAAATTGCACGGGGCTGTTCAAGGGGGTGCCGGTTCTGTCAGGCCGGCATGATCTACCGGCCGGTTCGTGAAAGACCTCTCGAGGATTTAATTGAGATCACCAGAGAATCACTAAGAACAACCGGGTATTCTGATATCTCACTGTTATCATTAAGCACAGGGGATTATTCGGATCTATCCCGGTTAATGATTCAATTGCTTGCGCTTGGGCAGGGCCATTGCAATGCTATATCGCTCCCGTCGGTCAGGGCGGAAAAACTGACACCTGAATTGATGAAGATCATTAAAAAAGTCCGGAAAACGGGATTTACCATTGCACCTGAAGCCGGATCCCAGCGGCTGAGGGATATTATCAATAAAAATTTAACTGAAGACAGTATTACTGCAACAGTGGAAAATGCCCTGACCCTGGGCTGGAAAAATATTAAACTGTATTTTATGATGGGACTGCCATTTGAGACACCAGATGATATTGACGCCATCTGCAGCCTGTCAAAACGCCTGGCATCGTCGTATGCAAAAGGAAAAAAGACAATCAATGTGAGTACCACCTGTTTTATCCCTAAATCGCATACACCGTTCCAGAGATGCGGACAATTGTCCCTGCAGGAGACAAAGGAAAAACTGCAGTATTTAAAAGACAACTTGCGGCATCCCAAAGTGAAGTTAAAGTGGCAGGATCCAGAGATGAGCATGCTTGAAGGTGTCTGGGCAAGGGGGGACAGAAAGCTGTCCAGGCTGCTGGTGTCAGCATTTGACAAAGGGTGCCGCCTTGACGGATGGACAGATAAATTTAACTACGCGTTGTGGCAGGCTGCATTTGAAGAAACAGGAATTGATCCATTGTTTTACACCATACGTGAGCGGTCCGAAGAAGAACCGCTTCCCTGGGATGTGATTGATTCTGGTATTTCTTCAGCATTTTTTAAAAAAGAATTTAAAAAGGCTGAAGACAGGGCGCTTTCAGCAGACTGCCGGGAAAATGATTGTGCAGGGTGCGGCGTGTGTGATTTTGAAACTATCCAGCCCGTATTAAACAATGATCTGCCGCACGTGAAAACGATCGACACCCTGGATGAAAATACGACAGAACGATTACCAGATGATGCATTTAAAAAATTTGAAATGACATTTTCAAAGCTGGGAACAGCTAAATTTTTCGGGCACCTGGAACTTGCCACCATTGTTCAAAGAGCTGTGAAAAGAGCTGGGCTGACCGTTAAATATTCACAAGGGTTTAACCCGTCCATGCGATTGTCTTTTGATAATGCCCTGCCGGTTGGTATGGAAAGTGAAGAGGAGCGGCTTTTTATTTATCTTGAAAGAACGCTGGCACCGGGGTTTATCATGGATGCATTGAACAACAACCTTCCTGAAGGCATCGTTATCACAGGGTGCAAGCCCTTTAATAAATTTGAAAAAACTGATGACCGATTATCTCATTACCGCATACATTTTGCAGAACCGGTTATTGATAGAGAAAAAGTACATGCATTTTTCAGTCTGCCTGAATTTATCGTTGAAGATTTAAGCAAGAAAGGCAAAATCAGAAAAACGGATTTACGAAAATGTGTTGAGAAAATATCTATAATTGATGTACAAACGATTGAAATGGTTTTAAAAAAATACAATGAAAGAACCATACGGCCCAGCGAAATATTGACGCAGTATTTTAATTTGGATCAAGACAGCATAAAAAAAATGCAGATTAGAAAGATAAAACAAGGATAACGTCATGTTAAAAGAGCTTGTTGTCAATGCAGCACCGCACGAAACCCGGGTCGCATTGCTCGAAAATGGTACTATTGTTGAAGTGTTCATCGAAAGGGAAGATGAAACCTCTATTGCGGGTAATATCTATAAAGGGCGGGTACAAAGGGTGCTTCCCGGCATGCAGGCAGCGTTCGTCGATATAGGGTTTGATCAGGCAGCCTTTATCTATGTGGATGATGTTTTAGATACTGCCAGCCATAAGATGTATCAGAAATTTGAGCAGGACAATGATGTTGACGAAGATGCAGATACTGATGAGCCCAGTGAAAAAACAACAGATTTAACTGAAAATGATCGATCCTGGAAAGCGGCACTGAATCAGGAATGCAGTATTGAGGAGCTGTTAACGGAAGGCCAGGAAGTTTTGGTTCAGGTTGCAAAATCATCCATAGGGACGAAAGGGCCCAGGGTTACCACCCACATTTCTCTTGCAGGCCGGTATATGGTTTTAATGCCGACAGTTGATCATATTGGTATTTCAAAACGTATTGAAAATGAAACAGAGCGGACAAGGTTAAAAACGCTTCTGCTTGCCATGCGGAAGAACACGTTTGGGTATATTTTTCGAACACAGGCACAGGGAATAGATGAAGACACTATAAAAAAAGAGATCGATTTTCTCACCAAAACCTGGGAAGATATTCTTTCTAAAAGTAAAACTGCTGCGGCACCGTCTCTGGTGTATAAAGATTTAACCGTTACCTTTAGAGCGGTCAGGGATCTTCTGGCCAATGAAGCTGACAAGCTCATTATCGATTCAAAGGAAGAATACAACAATGTCCAGAATTTTTTAAAAAAGCTGATGCCGGATATCAAATTGTCAGTTGAGCTGTATGAAGGCCGGGAATCTATTTTTGACGCTTTAAATATTGAAGGGGATGTGGCAAGGGCATTAAAGAAAAAAGTGTGGCTCAAGTCAGGCGGGTATATTGTCATTGAACAGACCGAAGCCCTGGTGGCCATAGATGTGAACACAGGCCGGTATGTAGGGAAACATAATTTTGATGAGACCATTTTAAAAACCAACCTTGAGGCTGTCAAAGAGATCGCATATCAAATCCGTCTTAGAAATATCGGCGGTATCATTATCATTGATTTTATTGATATGAAAAAAGAGCAGCACAAAGAAAAGGTCATGGCCCAGATGAATGAGGCCATGAAAAAGGACAAGAGCCAGACCAATGTTCTGCCTTTAACTGAGTTGGGCCTGGTCCAGATGACACGGAAAAGAATCAGACGAAATTTGACAAGAACCCTTTGCGAACCCTGTTTCTATTGTAATGGTGACGGCCACCTGTTATCTGGAAAATCCATCTGCCATAAAATTTACCGGGACCTTGTCAGCGAAGCAGGAGATATCATGGGCAACCGGTTTACAGTAAAAGTGCACCCTGAGATTGCCCAACTGCTTCATGGAAGAGAAAAGCATCTGATTTCATCATTGGAAAAGCAGTTTTCAAAGCCCATAGCAATTTATCCTGAACCCCATTATCATATTGAGGAATATCATATATTTGAATCCCTCGTTAAATAGTTATCATGGGAAACAGTTAAAAAAGTTAAACAAAAAATCAAGCAAGGAGATATAAATGTCAAAAATTCAAATGAAAACCCCTCTTGTCGAACTTGATGGCGACGAAATGACACGGGTCCTGTGGCCCATGATCAAGGAAAAGATCATTGAACCTTTTGTTGATTTAAAAACAGAATACTATGATCTGGGTATCAGAAAAAGAGATGAAACTGAAGATCAGGTCACGATTGACGCTGCAAATGCCATAAAAAAATATGGGGTAGGGGTAAAAAATGCCACCATCACTCCAAACCAGGAGCGGGTGGAAGAATACAGTTTGAAAAAACAGTGGAAGAGTCCAAATGGAACCATTCGTGCGATGCTGGACGGTACCGTGTTTCGAAAACCCATCCTGGTAAGCAACATCAAACCTGCTGTAAAGTCCTGGAAAAAACCGATTGTCGTTGGCAGGCATGCGTATGGAGATGTGTATAAAAATGCTGAAATAAAAGCTGAAACAGGTGGAAAAGCAGAAATCGTATTTACCGATGCCAAAGGCAATGAGACAAGAGAAACCATAATGGAGCTGAAGGGCCCTGGCATTATTCAGGGGATGCACAATACACAGGAGTCAATTTCAAGTTTTGCAAAAGCGTGTTTCGAATATGCCTTGGATGAAAAAATAGACTGCTGGTTTGCAACAAAAGATACGATTTCAAAAAAGTATGACCAGACGTTTAAACTCATTTTTGAAAATATTTTTGAAAAAGAATATAAAGCCAGGTTTGAATCCGCTGGAATTTCCTTTTTCTATACGCTGATAGATGATGTGGTTGCCCGCATGATGAAAACTGAAGGCGGCATGCTGTGGGCCTGCAAAAATTATGATGGTGATGTGATGAGCGATATGGTGGCATCTGCTTTCGGGTCGCTGGCCATGATGTCATCTGTCCTGGTATCCCCTCACGGGTATTATGAATATGAAGCGGCTCACGGAACAGTCCAAAGGCATTATTACAAACACTTAAAAGGGGAAAAGACCTCTACCAATGCAGTAGCGCTGATCTTTGCCTGGACAGGCGCCTTGAAAAAACGGGGGGAGTTAGACGGGCTGCCTGAACTTTCATCTTTTTCAGATAAGCTTGAAAAAGTAGTGATTGATACCATTGAGAGCGGGTATATGACAGGGGATCTTGCAGCGATCTGTGAACCGCCTGCAAAAGAGATCCTTGACTCGATGCAGTTTTTAGATGTACTGGCACAGCGGCTCAAAGACGTGGTATAGCCGGGGCAGGTTCATTCTTGACATTTTTTGCAAAAAGAGTTAAAGTCTTATGTTTATTGTGGTGTGTAGCATTAACGCTTAGAATTAAGGTAAAATTAAGTTAAGGATTGAATGATTTATGAAACGTACATTTCAACCAAGCAAACGGAAAAGAACGAGAAAACACGGATTTCTTAAAAGAATGTCCACGCCCGGCGGGAGGCGAATCATTAATGCAAGAAGAGCAAAGGGAAGAAAAAAACTTACAGTATAATAAAGGAATTTATTGAGTAACTTTTGTTTGCCAAAAAAGGTAAGGCTCTTAAAGAGAGCTCAATTTTTAACACTTTCAAAAAAAGGGAAAAAGGTACATACAGACTGCTTTATAGCAATTGTGCTAAAAGGAACTGCTAAAAACAATCGAATTGGCATTACAGTATCAAAAAAAGTAGGGAATGCAGTAGAGCGTAACAGGATAAAAAGAATCATCAGAGAATATTACAGACATAAAAAAGACAATATTTCAGGACCGATGGATATAAATATCATTGCAAGAAAAGGTCTGACTACGCTATCCAACAGGCAGCTTATTGAGAAGCTTGATAAACTTTTTACAAAAATAGCAACGGCATCATAAATGAGAAAGCTATTCATAATATTTATTAAATTTTATCAATATTTTATATCACCGTTGATGGGAAGAAACTGCAGGTATTATCCGACATGTTCGGCATATGCCCTTTCAGCGGTTGAAAAATACGGCTGCCTTAAAGGCACGACTCTTGCCGTTAAAAGAGTTATGCGTTGTCATCCATTCCATGCAGGAGGGTATGATCCAGTCCCATAAGTTATGCTGTACGCCCAACGTATTTCCTCTTTAAACTGAAAAGACAGGTTCCTTTAAAACTTATTTTTAGGTTTAGGAGAGAAAATGGATGAACAAAAACGATTAATATTAGCTGTCGTGCTTTCCGTGATAGTCCTTCTCGGGTATCAAAAATTATTTGTAAAGCCGCCAGACCCCAATACAATTCCTCAGAATGTTCAGGATCAGACACAACAACAACAGTCACAGGTTCAACAGGACAACCCCAATGTAACAGACTATAAAGCCCAGACGATTGCTGCGCCTCAACCGGCAGAACAGCAGAAAAAAGAGTATAAAACCCTTATCGTGTCCACGCCGCTTTATGAAATTGCTATTTCAGAGAAAGGTGCTTCCGTTAGAAGCCTGGAATTAAAACATTATAAAGAGACCAATAAAAAAGACTCTCCTTTAAAAGAACTGGTATCTGAAAAACTAACGTCAGGAACATTGTTCTTTGATCTTGAAGGGCAGTCCATTCCCGGACTCAAGGATGCCGTATATACGGCAGATGTCGCGTCATACGAGACATCTGTAAATCAAGGCAGCAAAAAAATTGAGTTTACCTGGATTACGCCGCAGGGAATCGTTGTTAAAAAGATATTTACCTTTCAGGCAGATTCTTACATGATCGATTGCGATATTGTATTCCAGAACGGTTCCGGTATGCCGTTAAATGATGCCCTGATGATTTCAACGCCTGGATATTTTGATGATGAAGTTAAAAAACGATCCAGGTTTGCATTTGAAGGTCCTGTCGTATTCATAAACAATGAATTTGAAGATATTAAGCCAGGTGATATCGAAGAAAAAAATATTTATCATGGAACCATTGGCTGGTCCGGGTATACAGAACGATATTTCATGATCGCAGTGATGCCGAAGAACGATGAAAACGCCGCACCGGCGGACGCCAGGATAAAACTGACTTACGCCAATGACAAAGTGACCAATGATTATATTCAGAAAATGGATCGGCTGGACCCCGGCAAACAGGCTGTTTATTCTTTTTCATTTTATATGGGCCCAAAAAGCCTCAAGGTTCTGGGCAGGTATAAAAACAGCCTGGAAAATGCGATTAATTTCGGATTTTTTAATGTGATTGCCAAACCCCTTTTAATCGTCATGAATAAAATCAACGATTATATCCCGAATTACGGGGTGGCAATTATTCTTTTAACCATTCTTATCAAGCTTCTATTCTGGCCCCTTGGAACCAAGAGTTACAAATCCATGAATGAGATGAAAAAGGTTCAGCCGTTAATGATGGAGCTTCGGGAAAAATATAAAAATGACAAGCAGAGAATGAATCAGGAAATTATGGCACTTTATAAGACGTATAAAGTGAACCCAGCTGGCGGATGTTTGCCGATTCTGGTACAGATGCCGATTTTCTTTGCGCTTTACAGAATGCTGTACCAGGCCATTGAACTGCGACATGCTCCTTTTGTGGGATGGGTATCTGATTTATCTGCGCCAGACCGGTTGTTAAATTTTGGTTTTTCAATCCCAATGATGCAGGAACCTTATGGTATTCCCATGTTAACGCTTCTAATGGGTGCATCATTCTTATTACAGCAAAAAATGACTCCAACTGCAGGAGACCCCATGCAGGCCAAGATGATGATGCTGATGCCGATATTTATGACGGTGCTGTTTATCAACTTTCCATCAGGATTGGTCCTCTATATGTTCGTGAACAATATCATATCCATGGGGCAGCAGTATTATATTCAAAAGAAATTTTCGTAAGTAGGAGGTACTATGACACAAACTCAGGAATTCAGCGGAAAAGATCTAGACATCGCTATTAAAAATGCCTGTTCAGAATTAATGATTTCCAAAGGTGAATTGGAATATGATGTAATTTCAGAAGGTGCTTCAGGTATTTTTGGGATTGTTGGCAGAAAAGATGCCAAAATCAGGGTTGTCCTTCCTGAAGTGAATAATAAATCATCAGAAATGGAGGGGATTCGGTCCATTGTTGACGAGGCTTTTGGTGAAGAAACAAGAATTGAGGAACCAAAAACGACAGAGAAAAAGCCTTATGAACCACCTGAACCGGTTGATGTGTCTGACGCATCTGTAGCCCTGGGTGTCGAAGCTTTGCAGAAAATGGCTGATTTGATTACAGATGACGCCAAAGTAAATGCACAGACTCAATCAGATAGACTGACACTCAAGATCGAAGGCGGAAACGCAGGCATACTGATCGGCAGAAAAGGCCAGACACTCGATGCCATGCAGTTTCTGACAGATAAAATCATTAACAGAAAAAGTGATGCCAGAGTCAGGGTCAGGGTCGATATTGAAGGCTATATGGAAACCCGTAAAGCCAATTTAAAGCATCTGGCTTATAAAATGGCGGATAAGGCGAAAAAGACAGGGCGTCCGGCAACCATCAATCAAATGAGTGCTCAGGACAGACGCATTGTTCATCTGGCATTAAAAGATGATAATAAGGTCAGAACCCAGAGTATGGGGGATGGATATTATAGAAGACTTGTGATTTTCCCTAAAAAGAAAAATTCTTTTAGGGGGAAAAGACGGTATAGAAGATAAAAAACAATGAATGATACAATTGCCGCAATAGCAACTCCTTACGGAAGTGGCGGTATTGGTGTCATACGGATATCAGGTCCAAACGCATTTGATATTGCCGCAACGCTCTTTTCAAGGAAAAAGATAAGAGCTGAAGGTCACGAAAATCTGGAATCACACAGAGTCTATCACGGGTTTATCCTGGAAAAACAGAGTGAAGACGTGATAGACGAGGTTCTGCTCATCCCTATGAAAGCACCGTCTTCTTATACGGCAGAGGATGTTGTAGAAATACAGGCGCATTCCGGGACCATTGTTTTAAGAACGATTTTAGACCAAATATTGTCAAATGGTGCAAGGCTTTCAGAACCAGGGGAATTTACCAAGCGGGCCTTTTTAAATGGCAGGATTGACCTGACTCAGGCAGAGGCTGTTGCAGATATTATCAATGCCAGGTCATCCAGGGTCTTAAAATTTGCTGCCTCCCAGAATCTTGGCACATTAAAAAACAAAATTAACGACTTAAGAGAAAAACTCATTGGATTCTTATCTCTGCTTGAGGTAACTATTGATTTTCCGGATGATGTAGAACCCTTTCAGGTTTCTTCAAAAGAAATAAATTTGCTCGATGAGGTGCTGGAAAAATGTCAGGAGTTCATCAAACAGCATGACAATGCCTGCTTCTTAAAAGACGGGATACGGATCACCATCTGCGGTGCACCCAATGTAGGGAAATCAAGCCTTATGAACCGGCTGCTTGAAAAGGACCGGTCCATTGTTACGGCTGTTCCGGGCACAACAAGAGATCCCATTGAAGAGGGGTTGAATATTGAAGGCATTCCATTTGTGATTACCGATACGGCAGGGATCCATCAGACAGATGATCTGGTTGAAATTATCGGGATTGAAAAAGCCAAAGATCATATAACGGATTCTGACCTGGTTTTATTTATGAAAGAACCAGGGACACAGTTTTCAGATAAAGAATTTGAAAAAGTCGTACCACCGGACAGTGAATTCAGTAAAAAGGTTATTTTTGTTATTAATAAAATTGATCTTGAAGAAGGAAATCTCCCCACACTTTCAGAAAAGTATCAGCACATCCCAAAAATTGAAATTTCAGCACTCCTGAACACAGGAATCAAAGAATTAAAACAGAAAATAGTGAATATCAGTATTGCTGAGCTGGACATGGAAAGATCATCAGTTATCCCGAATCTAAGACATAAAAAAGCGCTGGAACAGACTGTGGAGAGCCTTATAGCGGCAAAAAAAGGAATAGAGCAGCATATACCGGAAGAAATGACGGCAATCGATATTAAAAATAGTATTGATTCTCTTGGAACAATTACAGGCGAAACTGCCTCTTTAGATATATTAGATAATATTTTTAACAATTTTTGTATTGGAAAATAGATACCAGATAAAGGAACCATATTATGGCATTAGATTTAAAAGAGCACTTTGTAAAATATGAAGCATTGGTCCAGATGGTGGACGCAGTATTTGATCGGGTGAAAAATGAATACCCGAAAGAGGTTTTCTGCAGGGAAAAATGCAGTGACTGCTGCTATGCAATCTTTGATATGACGCTTATTGAAGCATTGTACCTGAAAGATAAATTTTTAAAAAAGTTTGAAGGCAAACAGAAAAACGACATCATTGAAATAGCAGATAAAACAGACCGGGTCCTGATAAAAATGAAGCGGGATGCCTATAAGAAGGTTAAAGATGGTGCAGACCAGCTTGACATTATTGGACAGATGTCCCAGGAACGTGTCAGGTGTCCGCTTCTGGGTGAAGACAACCTGTGTGTCATGTATGAAAACAGGCCGATTACCTGCAGGGTGTACGGCATTCCAACCTCCACTTTGGGGGTCAGTCATATCTGCGGTCGAACAAATTTTAAACAGGGCGATCCATATCCGACCTTAAATATGGATAAGATTTATACACAGCTTCAGTTACTTTCAGCTCAATTGGTCAAGGATATCAATTCTGAGAAAATAAAAATGCATGAAATGCTGATCCCGGTTTCCATGACCATTGTTACCCAGTTTGATGAAGACTATCTTGGAGTAAAGAAGAATGGATAACAACTTTACCAGGGAAGAAATAGAAGAGAAAAAAAAAGCCATTTTTGATGCCATGGGCAAAAGGGGTCAAAAACAGATTTTAAAAAAAGGGTATGATAAATGGGACCCTTTCCAGGAGCCTAAGGACCCTATTGATATTCGAAAAGATAAAACCAAACGGACCAGCCAGATGCTTATCCGGGAGTTTTTGTCGGCCATTGATCATGATGACTACTCAAACACCTATGCACAAGGCGCGCTTGAAATGTGTCTGGGCATTGTCAATGATGAGGAAAGAATCAAGGGCATGTTTGATTTTTCCTGCTGGTATGTTGAACTGTTAAAAAAAGAAGGTCATGACAGCCTCTGATTTTGAAAACGATAGAGACGCTGTTTTAGACATCCTTTGCCAGGCAGAAGCAAAATTCAGTGCGCAGGCATTTATACAGGAAATAAAAAAAAAGCTGTCGGTTTCAACCCAGAAAGCCAAAAAAAAACTCAAGCAGCTCATCGATGAGCAGGAATTGTCTTACCATTACCTTTATGGGTCCACATACATTGAAAAGAGTTTTCTAAAACCGGTTCGTGTTTCAAAGCATTTTATTCTCAAACCGCCGGGTTTCAGCAGCCTGCCAAAAAAAAATGATCATGAAATTATCATTGAGCAGGGTATCTCATTCGGGTCTGGCCAGCATCCCACAACACAGCTTTGCCTGGAGGCGATCGACCTGTGTCTGCTTGAAAAACAGATGGTTCATAAAGGCAGTGGCTTTGCCGGCGCTGATATCGGAACAGGATCCGGTGTGCTTGCTATTGCCATGTGTAAAGCAGGGCTTATGTCATGCAAAGCATATGAAATTGATCCGGTTTCAGTGAATGAAGCAAAAAAAAACGTGAAGCTGAATTCTTTTGAGATGAAAATAGAGGTGATCCAGGACAAAATAAAACCATCAGAAAACCAGGTCAGTGTTATTACGGCAAACTTAAGGTTCCCTACGCTGAAAGCGATATCAAATTTGATATTTTCAGGCCTGAAGAAAAATGGAATCGTCATCCTGTCCGGTGTGAGAACCTGGGAAAGGGAGCTGCTTGTCTCTCACTATTCAGACATTGGATTTGACCTTGTCTGGCAGAAAGACAGGAAAAACTGGTCTGCCTTTGTACTGGAAAAAAAACTATGATAACTTAAGTTTTTATGAGAAAAAAACTTTTCAATACGGTCTTGGTCCTCTTGTTAAGTTCAGTCCTGTATGGAAATATCTATTTTTGGATAGATGAGGATGGAACCAGGCACTATACAAATGTGACACATCCGTTAAGCGGGACAGTTGAAGCGTTTGAAGAAGACAAAAAAGTCTTCCGGAAAATTACGTCTGAAAAAAATGAGAAACACCTTTTCAAAGTCTTAAAAGTATATGATGGCGACACGATTCTGGTGCAGGGACTTGACCTGACCTTTAAAGTCCGGCTGGCAGGGATTGACTGTCCTGAAATCGGATATAAAGGTCAGAAAAGTCAACCATACAGTCAAAAGGCAAAGACCTTTCTGCAACAAATCCTCAACCGGAAAAAAATACAGATAAAAAGCTATGGTATGGGAGGATATAACAGGCAATTAGCTGAAATTTTTCTAGATCGTCAGAATGTAAATATAGAAATGATCAAAGCAGGGCTTGCGGAAGTTTACAGGGGCAGGCGGCCGGTTACGCTTGATTCTGCCCTTTATCTTAAAGAAGAGGCAAAAGCCAGACAGAATAGAAAAGGCATGTGGGGCCAGGGAAAATCCTATAAAAGCCCGAGACAGTGGCGAAAAGAAAATCCCAGGAAATAATAATTGGTTAAATATATTTAGGCTTGCCAAACTCTTATTTAATGTTTATTCTATCCATAAGTAAAATGCCACTTTTGAAAACGTAAAAGTGAGGCTTATGAAAAACTTCCTATTTTGTTTCAGCGAAAAGAAAATTAACATTATAACCAGGGGAATATATCAATTATCACTGGGATTATTGTTTTTATGGCCAACAGCAATAAAACAAAAGGAGGCGTTTTATAAGTCTTAAGGTGAGCATGGGAAATAAATTTTAAGCTATTATTAAGGAGCCCATATGATGAAAGACAGAGCACTTAGAAGGCACCATGATTTTAGAACCAAGAAAAAAAGTCAACAAAATTATAATAGTTGTATTACGGATTTATCCCAGTCAGAAAGGCAGGAATTAGAAAACAATATTGAAAAATTAAGGAAGGTTTGCGTTGCAAGCCACACAGATGAGAAGTCCAAAAAAGACAATAAAAAGACCCTTCAGGAAATGAAACATGACATTACCATGAAGGAGCAGTTGTCCACAGCCACGTAATTTAATCAAACAAAATCAAAAAAGCCCCATTGAGATATTCTCAATGGGGCTTTGCCGTTTAACCGCCAATAAATTTTTGAAATGATAGTGACTACCATTAATCTTTTCGTTCTGTGAAGGCCGTCTCCCGTTAAAATGGGATATCATCATCTGGAACAGGTTCCTGGCCGCCCCCGGTCATACCCGGGCTTGTCTGACCCTGGAATTGATTGTTAGAATCTGGCCCGGCATTCTGGAATCCGCCGCCGCTGCCCTGATTGTCCTGTTTCCCACCTAAGAATTGAAAGTTGGACACAACAATTTCTGTTGTGTAATGGGTTTGCCCGTCTTTTTCATAGTTCCGGGTTTGCAGCCTTCCTTCGACATACACCTGGCTGCCTTTTGACAGGTATTTTTCGCAGATTTCTGCTTGTTTGCCAAAAACCACAATACGGTGCCATTCTGTTTTTTCCTGCCTGTCACCTGTATTTTTATCTGTCCACTGCTCACTTGTTGCCATGGAAAAATTCACAACTGCCAACCCCTGCTGAGAATATCTTATTTCCGGGTCTCTTCCCAATCTTCCAATGAGCATTACTTTGTTAAGACCAGCCATTTATTGTCTCCTGTTTGGATAAATTTATTAAATTAATTCTCTGTTTTAAAAATATTTATCTCATTCAAATCCGGGTGTCAAAGAGATATTTTTTTAGGCGGGTTTCCATTGGATTATCTGAAAAAAAAAGAAGTATCCTCAACCGGTCCTGTTTTTGAAAATAATTTTGTTGACCGTATGAACACTTTATCTATTGCTCAAAAAAATTACATAAGATATGAACTGAAAGTATAGTTCCGGTTCACATTGCAACGCAGCAGACAGGTATACAAAAGCGCTCCATTAATTAGGAAATACACAGTTCATATTCATACGATACATATTGCCCGGAATACCATAAATTATTGCAGCAAATAACCGGCTACAGGTTCTCTATGAAATTATTTTTATACCCTGACAATAATAAAAAAAAATTTAACCGGATTATATGGTATCTCATAGCGTTTTTAGGGTTGAACCTGATTCAAATACCGGCAAAGAGCTGCCGGGTCTATCCTGATGCAGGGGAAAAACCAGCACCCATTACCAGGGAACCGGCTTTTTCAAACCAAGTGGATATGTTTTTCCATGATTTAAGGAAGTTGTCAGAGTCCAGAGCAGAAAAAATTTTTAAGGACTTCACCTCGGTGATTGCAAACCAACTGGATATAACGAATTTATACATCCCCGATGATAATGCTGTAAAAGCGTTACTTGAGTCAGCTGTGCGCGAATCGGTCGATGTATTAACTCTTTTTACACACCCCATACTGCAGCAGAAAAATAATAGCGCCATTGTTTTGGATAGCGCCAGTTTATTAAAACTGGATCGTCAGTTTAATCTGCACGGCCTTTTTTTAATAACAACAGAATCATCAAACAGCGGCGACCCCGTACAGATGGATTTTCTTATAGCAGGCCAGGCAAAATTTATTGTTGGATACAATAAGAACGATACCATTATCCATCAGGATTACCAGTTTGCAACAGGACGGTATGATTATCTTAAACTGTTCTTGATGGACATTGGATTGAATGAGAATGGAGAAAGGGGGTTGCTAGGGATCAGAGGGCTTTCAAACCCATCAGGATCATTTAAAAATATGAGGGGACCATTAAACGTGGCTATCAAATCGTTATCTCTCCCGGCTGAAAAAGGGGAGGGTAAGAAAATTTTGATTAAATATGAAATGTTTGGCATACAGGAAAAAATAATTCCCTGCATGATGATTGAAAAGGTGCCCAGGCATAATTAAATACCTGATAAGAAATAAAAGGGGGTATCATTCCGATACAAAGAGAACACAGGCCCAGGTTGTTCTATGAAATGACAGGGACAGGCAGCAAGCAGGTTCTTTTCATCCATGGTTTTGGTTTGAACCGGAAAACCTGGTATGATATTTCTCCAAGGCTTGAGAAAGAAGCGATCGTTTATATGGTGGATCTAATCGGGTTTGGTGATTCACCAGCACCGGAAAACTGGCCGTATACGATAGAGGCACAAGCAGATACCCTGATTGATTTTATCGTCCATAAAGGTCTTAAGGATCTGGTACTTATCGGGCATTCTTATGGTGGTGGTGTGGGGATGATGCTTTTACATAAAATGATCGAAACCAAACGCAGCAGCTGTATCAGTAAGCTCATTTTAATCGCACCGGCTTCATATCCTCAGGCACTGCCTTTTTTTATGGCACTTCCCAGGACCCCTTTTATCGGCAGGTTCTTATTAAAAAATCTCAGTGCTGAGTTCCTGATTGAAATGACATTAAAAAGGATAGTTAAGAACAAAAAGAAAATTACACGGGAAAGAATCCTGAGGTATACAGGCAATATTTCCAACGAAAACTATCGGCAGGCCTTAATTCAGACAGCAAACCATATTATTCCGAAGAAAATAGAGCAGGTATTGAAAAAAATTAAACAGATACATCATAGATCATTGCTTATTTATGGAGAAAACGATTCGGTTATCCTGAGGCAGAATCTGGAAAAACTGTCTTGCACACTCCCGAATGTTGAAACAAAAAGGATCCCAGACTGCGGACATCTGCCGCATGAAGAGGAACCAGAGATGATTGCAGACCTGATATCCAGGTTTTTATAAATCAGCAATTTTTTTTGAGAGCTGTCCAGGCTGCATTGCAGCAGCTGTTACTTAAATATGATAAGGATAACAGATAAATGATTTCAGATGCCAAGTACGATATAAAAAACAAGAATTGGTATCCTTGTTTTGCAGATCCGGCAATTGAACGTGAATTTATACAGGAATTTAACCGTGAGGCGTTAAAACCAGGCAGAATCGCGCTTTTTATTATCATTTTTTTATGGACTGCCTTTGCATGGTTCGATCTGCACCTGGAGGAACCTGTAAGGTCCAGTGTCTTATATTTTAGATTTTTAGTGGTCACCCCCTTTTTTTTAATTGTTCTTGCTTTGTCATACTCCAGATATGCAGTTAGAATTTATCAACTGATGGCCATCTTTACCTTGATCATTATTGAAGGCGGCATCTATTATATCGTACAATTTTTTAATTTTCAGGAAATTGTTCAAGCTGTCGGGTTTGAGTTTTTGCTGGACAATGATCTGGGTAATTTCCTTTTTATTTTTGTCTGGTTTCTGATCATATTAATGGCGTCAATGATTGCCCGTATAAATACCCTTCAATCGTCACTGAACGGTCTGGTTGTCGTCTTTTTATTTGTATTGTCAATCCTAAAGTTTCGGCCTTCATTAATTATTGTGATAATAACGGTATCGGCTTTAATCACAACGCTGTTTGTTATGTGGATAGGATCACTTTACATACAGCAGTATGCAAGGCAGAATTTCAGAGCAGCAAAAATGCTGGCTCAGAGCATGCAGGAATCAGAATCTTTGTTATTGAACATCCTTCCGGAGCAGATAGCAAACCGGCTCAAGGAAACACCCGGCACCATCGCAGACGGCTTTAATCATGTTTCAGTCCTATTTGCCGATATTGTCGGTTTTACGAAATTGTTCGAAAAGCATACACCAGAGGTTGTCGTTAAAATGTTAAATCAGATTTTCAGTAAATTTGACACGATTTCAAGAAAATATGGTGCTGAAAAGATAAAAACCATTGGAGACGCCTACATGCTGGCCGCAGGGATCCCGGAGACCTGCAATGAACATAGTTCTGTTGTAGCAAACTGCGCATTGGACATGCTAAAAGCAGCCGGTAATTTATCAGACCCGGATGGACATCCGGTTCATATTCGAATCGGCATCCATACAGGGCCTGCAATCGCAGGCGTTATCGGTACCCATAAATTTTCTTACGATATTTGGGGGGATACTGTAAATACAGCATCCCGTATGGAATCCCACGGGGATGTCGGAAAAATCCAGGCAACAAAGGAAATATATGAAAATTTAAAGAATTCTTTCATATTTGAAGCACGGGATGCAATTTACGTAAAAGGTAAAGGCAAAATGGAAACCTTCTGGTTGACTGGAAGAAGAAAAGTGATCCCCTAGATTGACTTTTTCAGCACACTGTATTATGTTGCTATTGAGGTAGCAACATTTATGAGGCTGAAATGGACACCTATTCAAATTTAAAAGAGCTTGGATTTTCACAGTATGAGGCAGCCTGCTATATGGCCCTTGTCCGCCATCACCCTGTAAATGGGTCCCAGCTGAGTAAATTTTCCGGGATTGCAAGGTCCAGAATTTACGATGTGCTCAGGAACCTGATTTCAAAAGGACATGTTCTGGAGGTCACTGCAGGCCAGTATGCGCCATTGCCTTCAGATGAACTGATCAGAAGACTGAAAAGAGGCTTTGACAGCAGCATTGATGCCTTTGAAAAACAGATTTCAAAGGTATCTCAAAAAGATGCCTTTGAATATGTCTGGACAATTACAGGGTATGACAATGTCATGCAGAAAGCCAAAGAAATGATACAGGAAGCAAAACAGGAGATTTATGTCCGGCTGTTTCCCGAAGCCAACAGCCGCTTAGATGGGCATCTGGTTGAAGCAGGGGAGCGCGGCGTGAGAATCAGATATATTGCTATGGGGAAGATTGAACAAAAATTTGAGGTACAGGTCATGCATCCGGACCACGAACATTTGCAGCAGAAGATAGGGGGTAGATCCATAGAAGTGATTGCAGATAAAAGTGAAGCGCTGGTCGGGGTGTTTGAAAATGGAAATGAAGATCATTCACCCATTAACTGGACAAGGAATAAATGGTTTATCGTTGCCAACAGGGACAGTCTTCGCCATGATTTTTACCACAGCTTTTTAGAAAAAATACTGGAACAGCATCAGGAGCTGACCAGAGACGAGAAAAAGATATATAAGATTATTAAAGAGGACAATTAGGGGAGGTGCAACATGACTGCAATGAGAAAAATTCATTATTTCAGTGGATTTTCAAATGAAAATGACAAGACCATTTTCAATTTGGAAGAAGCCTATGGTGCCCACCATTATGATCGAATTAATCTTGTTGTCAGACATGCAAAAGGATGCTGGCTGACAGATGAGAAAGGCAGGAAATATCTGGATTGTCTGGCAGCGTATTCTGCGGCAAACCCAGGACACCATCACCCGACCATTACCAATGCAGTGATGGATGCTTTAATTGGTAATTATGCGTCAGTCCTGTCGAATGTTGTGTTTACAGATCCTTTGGGTATTTTCCTGTCCGAAGCTGCCAGGTTTGCACCCCAGATGGCGCCAAGATTCGGTAACCACGGCAATAAGGTGCTGCCCAAAAACGGCGGGGTGGAATCAGTTGAAACAGCCATAAAAACGATGCGCTATTTTGGGTATAAACACAAAGGTATTAAAGATGGGAACCAGGAGATCATCGTGTTTAATGAAAATTTTCACGGCAGAACCATATCTGTGATTTCTTTTTCATCCAGCAAAAAATATAAACAGGGCTTTGGCCCGTTAACGCCGGGATATGTATCTGTTGAGTTTGGGAATATAGAAGCGGTCAAAAAAGCTGTTACTAAAAACACATGCGGTATCCTTGTTGAACCCATGCAGGGAGAGGGCGGAATGAAAATACCGCCAAAAGGGTTTCTAAAAGGACTTCGGAAAATTGCCGATGACCATGATCTTTTGCTGGTGTGTGATGAAATCCAGGTGGGGATGGGCCGGACCGGGAAAAAATTCTGTTTTGAACATGAAGGGATTGTTCCGGATGGTGTGATTCTCGGCAAGGCACTTTCCGGTGGGCTTGTTCCCCTGTCCGTGTTTATTTGCAATGCAGCAATCATGGATATGGTTTTTTCAAAAGGATCAGATGGCTCAACGTTCGGTGGATACCCGCTTGCATGTGTAGCCGGCACAGCTGCTTTAAAAGTGTTTGAAGAAGAAAAACTGGCTGAGAAAGCTGCAAAAAAAGGTAAAATCCTGAAACAGAGAATTGAAAAAATTGCCAGAAAGTCTCCCCATGTTAAAGAGGTAAGGGGAAAGGGACTTTTTATTGGTATCGAGGTAAAAAAAGGCAATGCAATGGTTTTTTGCAGAAAGCTGATGAAGCGGGGTCTCATTGTCAATGACAGCCATGGTCATACCATCCGGATTTCACCGCCGCTTGTTATAAATGATGAAGAAATGGATTTTATGGTAAAACAGCTTGAAGCGGTGCTGGTGGAATAGAGGGGTGAAAGGCGCCATCTATCTCTTTTGCTGTTAATTTTCAGTATGCTGGGTGCTGGTTATACTGTCAGTCGCCTCTGGCCTGGCAGAGGCGTCCTTTTTATCCAGAACCTCCCGGATAACTTTTGAAAGCTCTTTTATGATGATAGGCTTTTGCAGTATCCTTTCAATACCATATTTTTGGACAGACCCAGGTGTGACACTTTCACTGTACCCTGTACTGAGAATTACGGGAATGTCAGGACGCAGTTTTTTAATTTCAGATGCAAACTTATCACCAGTGATTCTGGGCATTGCAAAATCTGTAATGACCAGATCGAATTTTTCACGGTCAATTTTGAAATTTTTCAATGCTTCCAGTGCATCATCATAGGAATCAACTTGATACCCTATTCTTTCCAGAAATTTTTGATTCATCCTGATAATTTCTTTTTCATCATCTACAAATAAAATGGTCTCATTTCCGCCGGCAAGGGTTTTGTTATCTTTGGCTTCGATGTGTGTAAAAGAGGTTTTCGCTACAGGCAAATAAAATTTAAATTCAGTACCCTTATCAGGCGCACTCTCAACATGGATATACCCTTTCATGTTTTCAACAATGCCATGGACAACAGCAAGGCCCATTCCTGTCCCTTTCCCTTTTTTCTTTGTGGTGAAAAACGGCTCAAAAATCCGCTGTTGTGTCGCAGCGTCCATGCCAGCGCCCGTATCTGAAATTAAAAGGCAATTGTATTCTCCGGGCTGCATTCCCTCTCTGGGCAAATCTGATTCATTCAATTGGGCGGCAGACAGCCGGATCTTAATTTCGCCAACAGCGTCTCCAATGGCATGATATGCATTGGTCAGTATGTTCATTATAAGCTGATGAATTTGTGTCGGGTTTGCATTAATTGCACCGCAATCCGGGTCAATTTCAGAAGAAATATCGATTGTTGTTGGAAGGGTGGCCCGTATCATTTTAATGACTTCGTTTAATATGGGTTGTATTTTTATCAATTTGGTTTCATCTTTTTCCTGCCGGGAAAAGGTGAGAATTTGATGAACCAGCTCTTTTGCGCGCAGTGCACTGCCATAAATTTCTTTAACGCTTTCTTTTGAAGAACTGTTCTCTTCTAAATCAAGTAAAAGCAGTTCAGAATGGCCGATGATAGGGGATAGAATGTTATTAAAGTCATGGGCAACACCGCCGGCCAGAGTCCCGATAGCCTGCATCTTCTGTGCCTGTAAAAGCTGGTTTTCAAGCTCCTGTCTTGCATCCTGCGCTTCTTTTAATTCAGAGACATCTCTAAACAGGCCCATCACATATGTGTTGCCTTCGAGTTCAATTAGAGATGAACTGATATCAACAAAAAACTTTTCGCCATTTTTTTTCAAAACAGGGATATTTGTAATCAATGAGATTTCGCGGTTCACCATTTTATTGACCTGTTCGACAATAAAATCAAAATGTTCCCTGGGATGAATATCGGTGATACTTAAAGACAAAATTTCATTTTCAGAATACCCTAACAATGTACTCATTTTTTTGTTGCATTGGACTATTTTCTGGTTTGAGTCTACGATCAGAATACCGTCATTCGCGTTTTCAAAAATGCTTTTAAATCTGTCCTCGCTTTTCTTTAAGGCCTCTTCATTCAGCTTGTTGTCAGTTATATCTATCAAAACGCCTTGTATGCTGTCTGAGTCACCTGCTTTTGAGATTCTGCTGAAAGTTCTGACCCACCGGTAATCGCCCGCTTTTGAACGGATTCGATATTCGCTTGGGTAAAGATGGTTTGATTTTATATCCTGAAAAGATTGGTTTACAGCGGATAAATCATCTGGATGAATATAGGTTGAAAAATGACTGCCTATCATTGCTTTGGAAGAATACCCGAGGATTTGTTCAATCTGCGGGCTGATGTATGTTAAAAACCCTTGTGTATCGACAGAATAGATAACCTCATTCAGGTTCTCAACCAGTTCTCTGTACTTTTCTTCTGACAGCTTCAGGGCATATTCAACCTGCTTCCTGTTTCGCAGTTCATCAAGGAGTTCATCGTTTCTTTTGTTCAGACTTTTTTCCTGCTTCTCTATCGTTTGAAATGCCCTAGAGTATTTTTTGATCAGAATGACAGCCTGGCAGAGAATGAAAACAAAGCTCCCTAAGTGAAACAGGACAACAGAATCTATCAGGCGCATCACAGCGAGAATATCGTTAATAACGGTACCAAAAAAGAATAGCAGGCCGAAAAGGAAGGTTTTGATTCCGAACCGATTATTTTTAAACGCCCGGAACAATACAGATACGGCGTATAAAATACTTAAGATTGCAAAAATCTGAAATGCTTTCAGTGTCTGTGAATAATAAAAAGCAGGTAACAGGATGACGAGGAATGAAAAACTGAATATGATAATTTGAAAAATTTTATGGACCTGTCTGCTGAAATCCTTTGGAAATAAATTAATAAAATAGGCATAAAATGCGCTGGCACCCAGGTAAAAGGTCAGATATTCCAGATTAAACAGCATATCCAAAGAGAGTCCAGGAAAATAGCTCATGATCAAACGCTCTTCAATAACAATGATTCTCAGTGACATCAAAATACAGAAAAAAGAAAAATAGACATATGCACGTTCTTTTTTTCTAATGAAAAACAAGCAGAAATGATAAAGTCCAAGGATGAGTATGGTACCGGAAAGGAAAAGGGATACAGAAATTTTATGTATCCTGTACCTGTCGATATTTGCTTCAGGAGCGATGGAAATGGCATCCCAGATGCCGCCTTTTGAATATTGATAGTTTGACACATGAAAAACAAGCGAAAGCTGATTGGTTCTGGTCTCAAAATCAATCACATCCGTCCTGATTTTTCCAAGAGAAAAAGCTTCTGCCTCAGACGGCATGCCAACGGTTATTTTTTTTTGCCCGTTGATATAAAAAGTATAGGCAGAGCAGATTTCTTTAATATGAATGGACCACGCATCAATATCCGCCGGGAGCAATACCATTACAGCAAACGTTGCAAACCCTTTTCCATCTGCCGGCGGGTTAACGATGCTGTGGCTGTTCCAGATTGAAGGTACTTTGATGAATGAAGGTGACCCTGTGTATTTGTCAATTGTTTTCAGCTCATCAGGCGGCACCCACAGCTTCCAGTAAAAGGCCCATTGTCCATTGAGTTGGACAATACGGGTATCATTGAATTTGTACGATCTTAAATCAATGACACCGTTTTTAACTGCTGGGATCGTATTGTCTGATGACGTGTTCTGGCAGGATATGAATAGCAGGAGGACAGTCACTAATCCTGAAAAATAACATAATGTTTTGCCAAAGGAATTTCGCAAAAAAAATGTTCCTTATATAAATGTGCGATTAAGTAAAGCCTGTAGAGTTGAATGAAGTATCGTACGAAATTATGCCTAAGTCAAGAGACTTCTAACGCAAATGGGGGTCAATTAGTTTTTTTTGAATCTGGTTTTTTGTCCATGCCATATCATTTCTTTCTCTGCCTTTTTGATAGAGAGCGATCATATCCTGTGCATACTGTTTTGCAGTCGAAAGCCCCTTACACCTAGCCTGCTCTATTTTCTGCCAGTCTGAATGGGATTCAAAATGTTCAAAGGCAGATCGAATCTCCGGGAATAGAACCTTGGCAATCCCGTCTATGAAAGCTGCGTAAAAGCCTATTGCAGCAGAATTTTTTTTCTTGATAATCTGGCAAAGTGTCCCAGAAGGATGGGTGTCTGCCAGAAGATCTTTCACCGCTCTGGCCAGGAGCTCTATGGGGGTTTGCGGGAATTGTGAAATAAGCTTTCGCCAGATATCCAGGCGAAAAACATTTTCTTTGAGTTCACCAATTTCGTGATAGATATAGGTTTGAGCCTGGACATCCAATATGGCGTCCAGATACTTTCGCCGGGTTTTTGGCCTGGCATCCGGCAGTCCGCAATGCTTGAGAGCATAAAGAAGCGCAGGCCGGCCTGATTTTTTCAGATAGGCCATTTGATCCCACAGAAAAATTTTTGCTGCTTCACGCCTGAAAATGATGCATCCATCCTGATGAAGTGCGGGGATGGTTAAAAGATCGCGCGCCAGCTCTTTACCCAGCATTAAGACAGCAACATTGTCAATGGTCTGCCTTTTTTTTATCCGGCATAAAAAAAAGGCAGGTTTTAAAGAATGGGCATATCCCGCCCCATAGAACAAGTCATGAGGGGACAGTGCCTCATTGATTCCAATTGTATCAAAACAATCATACGTTTTCCCCAAAAGAGGCAGCGGGCTGAATTCATCTTCAGCAATGGTTTCCCATAATTGTTCTTTTTGATCAATCCACCCTGAAATCTGAGAGGAATCTTTTTCAATCCAGGGGGGCAGATCTTTTTCCCATTTATAGAGGTCGCGAAGCCGTAATGCCAATCCGCAGATAGAGTATAAACCAACACTTTGAGAATCAGAAATATCGCAGTTGCGCCTGATCGTGTTGACGAAATCGGTAAGATGGTTGCTCACTTTGGTCTCCAAAATTAAAAATTAAAAATAGCAGACCTGCAGCGAAAACTCAATCCTGGACAGAGGAAAGAAGTTGTGTTTTTAAGTTACGATCCAAACTCTAAAATGCTGCCAAGTCTGATCAAGGGTAATTTATCCATCGCATATGTCCTTGCGATTTGTTTGAATTTACGTCTCAAATGATTGATATCATCTTTTCGCCACATCGCTCCGATCAGCACACCGATACTGTCAGCATATTTCCCAATGGCTTGTCCCCCAATCACTTTTCCATTGAGTAAGATCACACGCAGGTAGTCTTTGCCGCTCTCTTTTTCAATCACCTCTGGCGTGCCTGGCATGCCCTCGATCCCTCGAATCGTTTTCCCAAAAGTGGCAGCATGCGTTTGAAAAAAATGGGCCCGGGCAAATGCATGAGCGCCATTGTATCTGGTTGTTTGTCCCAGGATATTTTCCGCAGCGATGCTGCCTTGATCTATGGCATTGTGTTTCAACTGGAACATGGCTGGTTCCCCGGTATAAGCATCAATGGTTTCAACACAATCACCACAGGCATAGATGTCTGGAACACTGGTTTCCATCTTCTGATTCACAATGATACCACGATTTGTCTTAATGCCGGCTGTTTGCGCCAGCGCTGTGCCAGGCACCACGCCTGTGGCCATTACAACGGTGTCACATTTGATTTCCTGTTTGTCTGTCTTGACACTTGCCACACAGTCACTGCCTTTTATTTCTAAAACTTTTTCGCCGGTGCAAACATGGATTCCATACGCTTTCATAGCTGCTTCAAGCCGTTTTGATGTGGGCGCATCAAACAGGGTCGGCAAAATCCAGTCAAATAATTCTATGACATACACGTCATATCCCTTTTTTTTCAGGGCTTCTGCCGCTTCAATGCCAATAGCGCCTGATCCGATAACAACAGCACAGCTTCCTTTGTGAGAGTACAGTTTTTCTGTCTCAAACAATTGTTTGCAGCTGAATATTCCCGGTGTTTCAATTCCCTTGATGGGCGGGATAAACAAACTTCCTCCATGGGCCAGAACAAGCTTGTCATAGCTTATGTTACGCCCTTTATCTGTTTTTATCTGCTTTGATTCAGGGTGAATGGAAATGACTTTGTTGTTGAAAACTATTTCTATATTATGATGCGCATAGTCTGTTATGTTTTTCCTGAAAACATCTTTTTTCCTAGCTTCGCCACCAAGATAATAGGGGAGCGAACATGGATCATATTCCGGAACATCCTCGGCTGAAATAATACAGATTTGATTTTCCGGGCTTTTCTGGCTTAATGTAAAAGCAACTTGATTTCCAGCAATTCCATTTCCAACAATAACAACTTTCATGGCACCTGCCTTTTTTGGGTAATAATGAATGGGTTGTTTTTTTGATTCACAGTTACATTAGGTCTGGGACAGGTTCTCATGCATACAGCCTTTTAAACCTTTCTGCCTGTGTCCTTGCCGTTTTTGTTATCAGGGCATCGGTTCCGTACAGCGTTAACGCGCCCTCTTTTTTGCAGGCAGTGACGCACCAGGGACCATTTTCATCTCCTTCACACATGTCACAGGTCATTGTCTGCCCGGTATAAGGGTTTGAAGCCGGCCCCCCCACAGGACAGATATAAACACAGGCTTTGCATCCAATGCAAACATCTTTATCTGTTACAATAGATCCGTTTGCGGCCCTTATTCTTGCATTCATGGGGCACACTTTTATACAGGGTGCGTTTTCACAGGCCATGCAGATGGCCGGGATATTCAGACCCTGATCGTCAAACTGATGGATTTGAATCCTGGAAAGCCGGGGATCAACCATGTTGTGATGTTTCATCGCACATGCAATGGTGCATCTGTGACATGCTGTACATTTTTCAGGATTAATCTGTAATTGTTCGCGTCTTGCTTTTATCTCCTCCATTTTTTTTCCTGTGTCATCCTGTTTGCGTTGTTGTTCAAGGCGGCATTTTTTAAAAAATTCACCATAGTAAACTAAATGCATAAAATTTTATACGTCATCTGGTTTGCATAGTCAAGCAAAAATATTGTTATATTTATCAGTTTGGCGGTTTCCGTATATTATTTGGTTGACATTGATAATTAACAAGCGTGAATATAGTTCAGTATGATGAACAAAAATGCAGGCACTGAAACATTTAAACTGACTGCCAATAAGTTTTCGTTTTGTGAAGATGATATATCTTAGAACAGTTTAATAGATAAGGGATTGCCGGCATGACTTTCCACGGGATATATTGTTGACATCCCCTGTAAGCGCATTACCTGAGATTAAGAAATCGTTTCGGATTGATTTCATAGATATGTTCAAGTGTCTTCTCGTCCAGGGCAAGGCCGTTGAACCGACTGTTTTGAGCTGTTTTTTCAAGGCCTCTGTCTTCAAGATACCTGTCGATTAATACACCGGTATAAGATGATTTTTCAAGCATATGCCGGTAGCAGGTGATGACGCTTGCGACATATGCCTCATCCTTTACCAGCGGCCTGTCCGGCTGCTTTCCCGTAACCACCATGTCCGCGCCGAATAAAAACCGGTCCTGGTACTCCTGGATCAGTTCCCGGTACAGCTCCCAATACCTGGATCGATAGGCCAGCGTTGTGTAAGCCAGCTCCCCTTCCCCGCAGCTGATATCTGAATAAACATTTGGATAGGAATTGAAAATGGTGGCAATCCGGTCCAGATCGATCAGGGACATGCAAAAATGGGGCAGGTTGACGAAAAGTTCAGGATACGTGTCAAGAATATGTTTGAGCTGTGTCCAGTAATACCGGGCATTGGCATGAAAAATGACGGGCACCCTGTTTTTTTCACACCATTTGAAAACTTTCATCATGTGCGGGGCGTTCAGAGGGATCTGGTAAAAATCATAAAACCAGTAATGGCCGTTATAAAGTTTAAGCCCTTTACCACCTTTTTCCATAAAGAGTTTAAGCTTTTCGAGCATTCTTTTGTCATCTGGACTGAAACTGGCAAAGGCATAGAACCGTCCAGGGTACTGCCTGGATATTTCAAGAAGCTCGGCATTGTTTTTTTTAAATCCAGTGAAACCGGTGAGGCCGCTGCCCGGCTCAAACAGGACCTGATCCGGGCTTCCAACAAGCACAATGGATGAAATCAAGCTGCTTTTTATCGCGGTGAAGAATTTTAAAGCCTGCTGCCTGTCCTGGATATGCTCATGCATATCGATTACCTTGAAATGCAGGTTTTTTCCCTGCGCCCAGCATGGGGAAAACGGCAGGGTCAAAACCCAGCAGACAAATAAACTTAACAGGCGGACCAGGTTTAATCCTGACACTACTCCATCACCTGTTTGCCTTTATTGATAGTGTTCTCCATGACCTGTCCGGGCTTGTTAACGTTGTTTTCCATCACTTCACCCCCCCTGTTGACATTTCTTTCCATGACCTGGCCACCTTTATTAACGTTTCTTTCCATGACCTCATCTTTTTTATGAACTTTGCCGTATTTCGGGGCTGTGGTAGACATGTTGGTTTTATTTTTAGCGCTTTTGTTGAACTGGGGGGCCATTTCGGCGAATATTGTTCCGGTAGCAAACAGACACATGATGGTAACAAGAATAAGTTTTTTAATCATAATACATCTCCTTTAAGTATTAAAATAATTGTATCTATAAACTGCATTCATTTTTCAGGGTCAAGAAAAAGGCCTGCTGTTTTTTTGAACCCGCATATGCGCCTCAGCCTTTTATATATACTCAATAACAATTTGAAAGAAAATTCAACAATCAATTGATAGTTGTTTTTTAAGCTTTCAAATATTATGACACCAATTTTTAAAAAATGCTCAATAAAAAACTCAACTTGATAATTTTTTTTCGGGATCTTAAAAAAATCGGGTTTCCAGTATCCAGAGAGCCGGGCAATATGATTTGACACAGGTTAAAAAATACCGATCGTTGGATTTAAAGACAGCGATATGGTAATCTGTTGAGTATAAGAAAATACTGAAGAGCAGGGAGAAGGATGAATAAAGACAGATGGGCTGCCCATCAATTGTTTCTATATTTTTTAGATCCAACAGTTGAATCGCAATACAGGAAATTTATCCTTGAACGGGCAATTGTTTTTACCCGGGTTTCGTGGATAATCGTTATTTTCCTTGCTGTTGCCTTCAGCATACTGGATAAGCAGTTTTTCGGCGAGTCGGCAAAATTTGTACTGGCTGCTCGTGTCATCATTATTCTTGTTGCGCTGACTGCTCTTTTTTACAGCAAGGTAAAAAAGTATTCACATCTGATGGATTGGAACGGGTTTGTTTTTGTGTTTTCCCTTGGTATGTTCTGTAATTTTCTAATCCTCATGGACACAACAAAAGACTATTCCATATATTTCACTGGACTGTTCCTTATTTTTCCAGGGATATTCTGCACAGCAGGACTTGGATTCCGATACAGCCTTTTTGCATTCATCCTTACAATGATTGGTTTTAACATCATGTTTGGTTTGGTATATTCAATGCCCAAAGACCTGTTCGGGGCGTATAATGTGTTTTTGAACGGATTGGTTTTGATTTACATTTATATAGGCTTTCTTGTTGAAAAGATTTTCAGGAAAAATTTTATCACATCTGAAGAGCTGACGTATTCATTATCAAAAGTTCACCAGCTCTCCGGATTATTGCCCATGTGTGCAAAATGCAAAAAAATCAGAGATGACAGAGGGTACTGGAATCAGATTGAATCTTATATTGAAATGCATTCTGATGCAGCCTTCAGTCACGGGTTGTGTCCCGAGTGTTCAGACAGCCTCTATGGACAGAAGGACTGGTATATTGAGATGAAAAAGAAAAAAGCGCAGAAACATTAAAAAAAGTTCCAATCCCCTGTCTATCACTGCCAGGGTTAAACGCGGCAGATAAAAATTTATAGAGTAAAATTATTCCCACGACTGGATTTCAATGATGTTCCCTTCAGGATCTCTGAAATAGACCAGTGTCAACATCCCAACACCTTCAACTTTTTTTCGGGTGACCTCTCCCAGGGCAGTCCCGCCCGCTTTGATGGCTTTCTTAAATGTGGCTTCCACATCATCAACTTGAAAGGCAATATGGGTGAAGCCTGCATGATTGGCAGTAACCGGTTCTGATGAATCCATATCCGTATAGGTGAATATTTCCAGCGTAGGGCCATTATCTTTAAAACCTGGCAATTCAAGATGAATCCCTTTTAAGTGTGCGTTCGTAAGTCCTGTGGCCCTGTCCAGCCACTCCCCTGACAGATCCCTTTCAGGCGGTTTGATGGTACAGTCAAAGACATTGACATAAAATGCGGATAATGCCTTCCAGTCCTTTGCAACGATATTGGTATGTGCATATCTCATAAAAGAAAAGCCTCTAGTTTAAAATATCAGGGTTTGACCATCATCCGGAATACGCAGCTGGGTTTTAGAAATCTTGTTATCATCCGCATATGCCCTTAATGCTTCACGTGACACAGTTCCATGATCCAGTGCTTCCATGTGTGTTGCAACAACGACGGCATCCGGGGCCAGTTTGCACACTTCTATGGTCTGTTGTGCATCCATTACAATTGGACCGCTGTCTTCCAGGACAGCCCCGCAGGAATGGGTGAGTATAATATCTGGCTTAACAGTTTTAATCAGGGTTTTGACCGCTTCATTTAAAATCGTATCCCCGGCCCAGTAGATCACGGGTTCATTTTCTGCCCTGAAAACAAACCCGGACACATTCCCAAGGATGCTGCACCACTTTCCATTGTCAGCATGCCTGCCCGGTGTCCGGGATATGCTGATGTTTTCCCAGGTAATGGATTCCTCTATGGGTGTTACATACAGAAAACCATTTTTTTTAATCCTGTCGTCGTCTCCGGGTTGACAGAATATGGGGATATCTTTTGGCAGCATTTTTTTGGCACCCGCATCAAAATGGTCCTGATGAAGGTGTGATACGAGAACCATGTCAATATCCCTGATGATGTCCTGGGCCGGGAAAGGCAGATCCACTATGGGGTTTTTTTCGATCCCTGCAAAGGATTCAATTCCATGTCTCGGTAATAGAACAGGATCTGTCAGGATGGTTTTACCTGATATTAAAAACTTTAAAGTTGAGTTCCTTATCTGCTGGATCTTCATTTACAACTCCTTTTTTATTTTCCTTTGAACTGCGGCTGCCTTTTTTCTAGGAACGCAGCCTGCCCTTCTTTTAAGTCATCACTTTTAAAACAGGTCTGCATCATTTGATTTGTCTGCGCAGATTCTTTTTGAGTTAAACCGGCTTTTTTTTCAAACATGGCGATGGTTTTTTTAACGGCCTTTAATGAAAGCGGCGCATTCTGAATTATTTTTTCCGCATAAGAAAGGGTAAACTTTTCAAGATGTTTTCCTGGAACCAGATAATCTACAAATCCCTTTTGAATCAGTTCACGGCCTTCATACGTACTGGCTGTAAAAAATAATTCTTTAGTCCTGGCAATTCCAAATGCCTGGATAAACTGCTGCAGCCCTTCCGGATGATAAGCCACACCTAGTTTTGCAGCTGTCATACCCAATTTGACATTTTCAGCAGCGATTCTTATGTCGCAGCAGGCACAAAGATTGAGCCCGGCACCAAATGCATGGCCGTTCAACATGGCAATGGTAGGATAGGGATAGTTTTTAATTTCATTTAACGCCTGTACTAAAACATCAGGTGTTTTCTGTCTGGTATCAGGAAGAGTGTTAACAGGAATGGCACTGATGTCATAACCGGATGAAAAGACCTTGTCTCCAGATCCTTTAATAACGATGCATCGGATATCATCCAGTTTAGAAAAATTCTTTAGATGGGTATGCAAATCTGACAGCAGCGCTGGTGAGAGTGCATTCCTTTTTTCAGGATTGTGAATGGTCAGAATGGCGATATAGTTTCTCTTTTCAATTGAAAGCATATTCTTTGTGTTTTTTTTCATCAAAGGGCTCCTTTTTGTCACCTCAAAATAAAACCGGTATCATTTATTTAATGCTGATATTTTCAAAGATGGTAATCCTAAACAAAGGAGGTCTCAAGAGGCTCCCCCTTTAAGTTTTCACGAAATTAAAATAAACCCGTACCTGTTTTGCAGTTCGGTTTTATCCTGCAGTGGATAACAGGGCAAATCGTGGCGTTTTGCAGTTTCATACACATCCACCCCGAAAATTGCCTCACAGGGGCGGACCTTTTGAGGGGTGATACACTGTTTACCATCATCTACTGCACACTGTCTGCAAAGGTTGCAGTATCGAATAGCAAAGGCCAGATGGTGTCCGTCTAAAAAGGCCTGCCGTTCTATTTCAACTGCTGCACGACTGACATCTCTATCGTTATTGGAATGGATGAACAAAATATTATGATATGATTTTATCATCTGCAGCCGCTCTTCAAAAGAGGTGTTCCTGTCCTGGCATTTAAAACTCTGATCGTCATGGTTTTCGCACCCCCAATGACATTTCAGCAGTGTTCTGATATCAAACACAATGTCTTCAGGTCCAATAAGTTTTGCATGAAGCATTTTCAACTCTGCTGCCAGTTGAATGTATTTTTCCATTTTTTTTCCTTTACCGGTTTTATTTTTTCCCATTGAAATATCAAATAAATTACATTATTTCTATCAGTAAAAATGGAACAGTGTGTTCGATTTTTTTGAACGGTACAGGAAAGCGGTCTGGAAATGGAAATTTATCAGCTTCATTCTTTTATAGCAATTTCGAAAACAGGTAATTTAACGCGGGCTGCAAAATTGATGAACATCAGTCAATCCGCAATGAGTTCCCAGATCAAAGCTTTAGAAGGGGAACTCAACATGGTTTTGTTTAAACGCAAAGCAAGGGGAATGCAGCTTACAAAAAAGGGAAGACAACTGCTTGAGGATGCCGTTCATATTGTCCGGATGTCTGAAAAAATGAAACAAAAAGCAGCTGATCTGCAAGACAGGGTTGCAGGTGAACTGAATATCGGCATCAACACAGATCCTGAATTCCTCCAGGTATCTGATATCAGCAGGAAAATGAAGAAATTTGTGCCGGGGGTAAATTTAAGTTTTATTGAAACACAGACGTTTGAGACGATTAAAATGCTTAAAAATGAACAAGTTGACGTGGGGTTCCATTATGGCAGCATGGATGAAATTTCAATATATTCTGTGGCGTTGTCCAGGGAGACAATTTGTATTGTACTGCCAATTGAACTGGCAAAAGAAAACATGAATGCCAGTATTGAAAGATTGGTGACCCTGCCCTGGGTGTGGACCAGGCATGGATGCCCGTTTCATGATGCATTTCAAAAAAATATTGAAAAGAAAAACCTGCGGTTGAATCAGGTGACAGATGCAGTTGAAGAAAACATTGTCCGTGAACTTGTTAAATCAGGGGCAGGGGCTGCCCTGATGCGGAAAGATGAGGCACGTCAGCTGGTCGAGCAGGGTACAGCGGCGATATGGAGGGGATTTAAACTGAAGATCCCCCTGGGGATTGCCTGTCTTGATAAACGAAAGAATCAGCCAATCATATCCGGATTTTTCAAAATCATTCAACAAAAATATAACGTGCTGTAGAATAACAACAGGTGTATGGGGATCAGGACAAACAGCACTATTTGTAAATATGTCTTGACAACTTTACAGATAGTCTGTATGGTAAGCCAAATATAAAATAACTATTTTCTGAGGTTACCATGCTCAACCAACAATCCCCGATTCCACTATATCACCAGCTGGCAGATATCCTCACAGAGCAGATCCGTTCAAACATATATAAACCAGGAGATGTCATCCCCTCTGAAACACGCATGGCAAAGGAATATAAAATAGGCCGACCAACCGTCCGCCAGGCAATGGATACACTAGTTCAAAAAGGACTTGTGGAACGACGAAGAGGGTCAGGAACGTTTGTTAAACAGCCCAAAAATCAAATAGACATTTTTTCCCTTGCCGGCACATCACAGGCATTTTCAACAAAGGGAATAAAAACAGATACAAAAACCATAGATCCCGTTCAGTTGTGTAAAATTAAAGCGGACAGCACAAACCCTTTTTATGGCGCTGATGCGTTTTTTTTATCGCGATTAACACTGGTCCAAAATGAAACAGTTTTATTGGAAAAGTTTTATCTTCACCCGGTGCTGTTTTCTGGTTTGGACAAAGTGAACCTTGAAAACAGGTCCCTTTCCCAGGTTGTATCTGAAAAATATTATTTAAAACCAGTATCTGGCCGTCAGACATTTAAAATCGCTTTTTTGTCAAAAAAATATTCAAAAGTACTGGGGATTAAAAAAACAGATCCAATTTTAGAAGTACAGCGGACACTCAACTTTCCAAACGCAGAAAACGCCATATTTTCAAAACTGTACTGCAGAACTCAGAAATTTGCATTCTCTCAAATCATTAATCTTGAGCATACATAGGTAATAAACATGACAGAAAAAAATAATTTGATCCATTAAGTCAGGAGCAGGACACATGATAAACAGAGGATATTATGGCGATTATGGCGGGGCATTCCTGCCTGAGATTCTGGTTGCGACATTTGATCAGCTTGAAGCGGCATTTGAAAGAGCTAAAAAGACCCCCTCTTTTTGGGAAGCGTATGAAACCCTGATGTCGACTTACTCCTGCAGGCCGACACCATTGACGTTTGCAGGCAATCTTACAAAGAAGTTCGGTGGCGCAAACATCTATATAAAAAGAGAGGATTTAAATCACACCGGCGCCCACAAGGCCAACAATGTGATGGGTCAAGGGCTTCTGGTCAAACAAATGGGGAAAAAAAGAGTTATCGCTGAGACCGGTGCTGGTCAGCATGGTGTTGCAACCGCTACAATGGCAGCAAAGTTTGGATTTGACTGCACCATCTATATGGGTGAAGTGGATGTATTGCGGCAGCGGCCCAATGTCTTCTGGATGGAGCAGCTGGGTGCAACGGTTGTGCCGGTAAAAGATGGAACCCGGATTTTAAAGGATGCCATTAACGAAGCCTTCAGGGACTGGGTAACCAACATGGACACAACGCACTATGTCCTGGGAACCGCCTGCGGACCACATCCGTTTCCGGAAATGGTCTCCTATTTCCAGTCCATTATCGGAAAGGAAGCAAGGCAGCAGATCCTTGAAACACACAACCGCCTTCCAAGACGTGTATATGCCTGTGTAGGAGGCGGTTCCAATGCCATGGGACTTTTTTCCGGATTTTTTGATGATCCAGTCGAGCTGGTGGGTGTTGAAGCCGGGGGAAAAGGTTTGAATTCAGGCATGCATGCCTCTCGTTTAAATTCAAGCGATGCAAGCTGCGGTATTGCGCAAGGATATAAAACATACTTTTTGCAGGATGATGACGGGCAGATGAAAGAAACCCACTCGATTTCTGCAGGATTGGATTATGTGGGCGTTTCACCCATTCTTTCTGATATGCATGATCAGGGGAAGGCAAGGTTTGAAAGTGCAACAGACACCGAAGTGGTTGAAGCATTAAAACTTACCATGAAAAGCGAAGGAATTATTCCGGCACTTGAATCCGCACATGCGTTTGCCCAGGCGTTTAAAGAAGCACCATCTCTCTCAAAAGAAGATGCCATCATCATCAATCAGTCCGGAAGAGGCGATAAAGATATTTTTACTGTAGCCGATGCGATTGATGATCCCAAATGGAAAGAGTTTATTATTGGAAAGGCGGGAGAATACAATGATTGAATCATATATAAAAGACCGGTTAAAAGACAAAGAGATCCTTTTAATGACCCATATTGTTCTGGGATATCCATCGTTTGAAGACGCCTATGAAATTGTAAGGCAAATGGTAAATGCAGGGGTGGATTTGATGGAACTGCAGATTCCATTTTCAGAACCAATGGCAGACGGGCCTGTCATTTTAAAGGCCAATCAAAAGGCAATTGAGTCAGGGTCAAGTGTTCAGAAATGTTTTGACTTCGCACAGATGGTTTCAGAGGAGTTTGAGATTCCGTTTTTGTTTATGAGTTATGCCAATATCCTTTTTAAATATGGCATGGAACAATTTTCAGACAAGATGAAAGAGATGAATCTTAAAGGTGCTATTGTACCTGATCTGCCGCCTGAGGAGGGTAAAGACTATATCAGTGCCATGAATAAAAATAACCTGGATCCGATCTATATTTTCTCACCTGAAACCAGTAATGAAAGGCTGAACTACATATCATCCTTTGCTTCAGGGTTTGTCTACTGCCTGGCAAGAAAAGGGGTGACAGGCAGAGAAACCTCTTTTTCCGATGATCTTGCAAAATATCTTTCCCGCTGCAGGAAAGCAACAGACCTCCCTTTGGCTGTCGGGTTCGGTGTTAAAGAAAAAAAGGATATTGCCTATCTGAAAGGCAAGGCAGATATCGCAGTGGTAGGTTCCCAGACAATTCGAATTGTAGAGGAAAAAGGGCCTGAGGCAACAGGGGATTTTATACGCAGTATTCTATAACTCGTTCCAGGTTTTTCTGCTTTTGCTTATTTTTTTGTGAACATTCTCCCAGGTCTTGGTCATGAGAAAAGATTCTTTATACTGGTGAAGCATCTGTTTAAACATGCCAAAAGGAACCGTAAAAGAGAGTTCATCCGGTTTAAAAAATTTTCTTGCAGATGGATCCCATCCGCCTATCACTGCCCTGTTCTGGCCTTTTTGAAGATAATGCAAGGGCCATACGGCTAAACTTCCACAAGCCGCACTCCAGGGAGAGGCGACAACTTCAGGGTCATTGGTTACAAAGGTTGCAAGCTGGTGAAGACCATTTAGAGATTCCGGCCGGGAAAAAAACGAAACAAGCAACGGTGTTTCATTATCTGAAAACTGGCTGATGGGTTTAAAGACACAATACTCTTTTGCTGCGGGTACAGGGTCAATATAATCAAATATTTTTCTTAAACTGTCTGGTGAATCTGTATAATGTTCCCCTTCCATCTGACCCGAAATCCCGGAAGAGACATAGTGAATAATCGTTTCAGCCTGGGGTTTGTTAAACCCGAGCCAGAAAGCACCGCCCGG
Organism: uncultured Desulfobacula sp.; assembly: GCA_964343845.1. Classification (GTDB taxonomy): domain Bacteria; phylum Desulfobacterota; class Desulfobacteria; order Desulfobacterales; family Desulfobacteraceae; genus Desulfobacula. The sequence continues at coordinate 106,696 of CAYFKW010000010.1, forward strand.
GCATCCGAACTGTTCAGATGAAAAAAAAGCAGCTGTCTTTTTTTTCCTTGCCAGCCAGATATTTCCAATTACACATGAGAACTGTCCAAAAACATCCTGCCAGTTGACCTGATTTTTCTCCTCTTTTTCTTTTGTTGGCAGCTCAGACGGTTTGGGAGAATAGCCATTGCCTGGTTTTGTGTCAGTGAAGAACATTCCCATGGGTTCTTCATTAATACCTAAAATATTCAAAAAATCCGGCACTGCAGCTTTGATGTCGTTGTCCATAAATGCTCCCTTGGTGATGGTGATAAACGGATTGTTCCCTTCATTAGTAAATGAAATTCTATCTAAAAGCAATGGACAGATTTAATAATCCTTTTACAGCATCTGGCTGAAGGCGTTTCCGATACAGTCGATGATAGACAGGGGCGTACTGGTCAACCATCCAGGATACATCACCGTTACAAAACGAAAATCATTCTGGCCGTCACCATACAATACCAGCAGGGGGTATCGGTTTTAGGACCGTTCCTGTATTTGGGCATATGGTTTAGTTTACCTGTTCTTTTTTCTCCCTTAAAACAGTGACCAGAACTGCGATAACTGCCGGGATGAACATAATGATTAATGACGCGCCTAACTGCATAAAACCCTCCTTATAGGTGATATTGTTCAGCAGCATTTGAATTAAAAGCATTGTTTGCCAGCCTTGTTTGAGAACCGGTAAAATTTATTTTATCTACCGTTTTGCAGTGGCTGCATTTTTATCAGATAAAGCAGATAAACCGCCAATGGTGCCAAGATTCATAGATTCCAATGCAGAGCTGGGCACAATAATCAAAGATCCTTTTTCTTTTAACCCTTCAAACAGCATGTTCATTCCCCGGAGCTGCAGTGCGATCGGGTTGTTTTTATATTTTTCAGCGGCCTTGGCAAATTTTTCAGAGATTTCAGTTTCAGCGGTTCCCAGGATAATTCTGGCCTGGCGTTCTCTCTCTGCCTGGGCCTGTTTGCTCATGGCATCGGACAAAGATGCGGGAATCACAATATCTTTAATGCCAACACTTTGACAGGAAATTCCCCAGGGATTGGTGTGTTCATCTAAAATTTGCTGGAGGGCATCTGCAATTTTATCCCGGTTGTGCAGCAGGTCTGAAAGTTCATGTTTTCCAATGATGTCCCGAAGACCTGTTTTTGCAATATACGTGACCGCTTTTACATAGCGCCGCACTTCTAATGCTGCTTTTTCCGCATCCCAGACAGTCCAGTACACGACTGCATCAACATTGACGGGAACCGTATCCATGGTCAGTGTTTTTTCAGCCGAAAAATCAGTGACCCTGATCCGTTGGTCAATATAGGTTTCTATTCGATCAATAACGGGGATAATAAAAAACAGGCCAGGCCCTTTTAAACCAATAAATTTGCCCAGTCTTAAAACGACCGCTTTTTCCCACTGGTCTGCAATCTGGATGGAAGAAGCGGCAATCAGGGAGACGGCAGCAAGAGCGGCAGCGTTATGGAAGTTGATAAGCTGTGTAAAATACATGACACCGCACAGTGCAGCCAGGATAGAGAACAGGATGATTGAAACCGCATTGAACCATTTAATCGTTTTGGATTGATCTCTTAATTGACTCATGGTTTACCTCCTTTACCTTTTTTTTAGCTCAGAAATAAGATCATCAACAGAAAAGCCGTAACTGGACGCAATACTTAAAAACTCAGTACAGATGGTGGCTAATTTCTGGTCGCGTTCTTCTCCAGGGATTTTAAGTTCAATGTTACCGATAAATGTGCCTGTTCCCTGCTGTGTTTCCAGAATATTTTGAATTTCAAGCTCTCTATAGGCCTTGCTGACCGTATTCAGGTTCACCTTAAGCTGAACAGCAAGAGCCCTTACCGTTGGCAGCTGTTCGCCTATTTCAAGCTTTCCGATGGCAACCCCGTAGCGGATCTGGTCAATGATCTGTCTGTAAAAGGGGATGCCGCTTTTAGGATCGAGCATGAAGTCTATCACTGGGTCCCTCCTCCTTTAAAGGGTTTGCGTGCTGAAAATAGAAAATATCATTATTATAATTTACTATTGTATTAGTCTTATATGACAATATGAAACAAATATAAATGGAAGTCAAGAAAATTATTAATAAATATTTCAAGTTTTGGTATAAGGAGTTTTAGGCTTAAAATTAAAACTAATTTATATGGGGGAGCGATTAATCCTATGAATCAAGCATGGTTTAAAAAAATGGCCAGGTTTATGATAATATCAGCAGTTGTTCTTTTTATTTCAGGCTGCAGCAAAACATATTATGCAGCCATGGAAAAAATAGGCAAAGAAAAACGCCATATTTTAATTGATAATGTTGAGGATGTGCAGGAAAGCCAGACAAAAGCCCAGGAAGAATTCAAGGATGCCCTGACGCGGATAAAAGAACTTTATGCCTTTGATGGAGGGGCGCTTGAAACGTTTTATAACAACCTGAAAGACAGTTACGAAGACTGCGATTCCAGGGCCAGTCAAATTGAAAAAAGAATTAATGATGTCGAGCAGGTAGCCGGGGATCTGTTTAAAGAATGGGAAACTGAGATTGGCCAGATAAATGATGCCAAATTGAAAAGCAGCAGCCAGAGATCACTTCGGGACGCAAAGATAAAGTATCAAAAACTTGAAAAGGTAATGAACAACTCAACCAAAGGCATGTACCCGGTCTTGGCAAAGTTGAAAGATTATGTTCTGTACCTTAAGCACAATTTGAATGCAAAAGCAGTCGGTTCTTTGAGCGGTGAGGTTGTTTCCATTGAAAATGATGTGGCCAAACTTATTCAGGACATGAATGCGTCTATAAAAGAAGCAGAAGAGTTCATTAACAATTTCTAACTGCATTGAGGATTTAAGATGAAAGTAGATGGAAAAGACATGCGGCCAATCTGGTTTGACACCCCATCTGAAACAGTCCAGGTCATTGATCAGCGGTTTCTCCCCCATCAGTTGATTATAGAAGACCTGAAAACGGTTGATCGCACTATTTATGCCATAAAGGAAATGTTTGTCAGGGGCGCGCCATTGATTGGCGCAACAGGTGCTCTAGGGGTTTATATCAGCCTGGTTCAGGAAGGCAGCAAAGGGGTGGATAATGACTACCTGGTATCAGAATGCAGGCGCCTTAAAGATGCCAGGCCCACTGCGATGAATCTTTTCTGGGGTGTGGACAGGGTAATGAATGTGGCGTTAAATCATGATACGTATGAAGCAAGAGTTAAAGCAGCGCTTGATGAAGCCCTTGCGGTTGTTGAAGAAGAGGCCGTCAACTGTCGGAAAATCGGTGAATACGGTATGACCGTTATTGAAGAAATCAGCAGGCAGAAAAATGGTAAACCGGTGAATATCTTAACCCACTGCAATGCAGGCTGGCTTGCCTGCATTGAATATGGAACAGCCACAGCGCCGATTTATACTGCCTTTGACAACGGTATTAATGTCCATGTCTGGGTGGATGAGACAAGACCCTTAAATCAAGGGTCACGGCTGACTGCCTGGGAACTTGGAAAACATGGTGTCAGCCATACGGTTATCACAGATAATGCCGGCGGCCATATTATGCAGCACGGGATGGTTGATCTTGTAATAGTTGGAACGGACAGGACTACCAGGGCAGGTGATGTGGCAAATAAAATCGGTACCTATCTAAAAGCACTTGCAGCAAGAGATAACAACATCCCGTTTTATGTTGCACTGCCGTCCAGCACATTTGACTGGGGGATAACAGACGGGGTGGCAGATATCCCGATAGAGGAACGGGACCCGGATGAAATCAGATATGTCCAGGGTCTCTGCAATGGCAGGGTTGAAAAAGTTCTTGTTCCGCCGGCTCAGAGCCCGGCAGCAAACCATGCCTTTGATGTAACACCTGCAAGGCTTGTGACAGGATTTATCACTGAACGGGGGATTTGCAGGGCAACGGAAGAGGATATTATGTCGTTGTTCCCTGAGAAAAAAACCGGTTAGTGGGTACGGTATAAAAAAGCAGCATAAGAGAATCGAGGCAAAATGTCTGAAAAAGAGTCCTTCGACAAAAGGTATGAAAGCGGTATAACCCCCTGGGAACTTGAAAGACCGGATTCCAACCTGATTGAAGTCATAAAGAATAAAAAAATCCATCCGTGCAAGGCACTTGATATCGGATGCGGGACAGGCAGCAATGCCGTCTGGCTGGCGCAAAATGGATTTGATATTCACGGCACTGATTTTTCAGAACTGGCCATTGAAAAAGCAGAAAAAAAAGCCGGAAAAGAAAACCTTAATATCCCCTTTATTGTGAAAGATTTTCTAACAAAGGATTTAATAGGGTCTGACTTTGAATTTATCTTTGACAGAGGGTGTTTCCATTCCATTGAGCAGGCAGAAGACAGGCGTGTTTTTGCCAGGAATGTCAGTTGCCATCTAAAGGAGGAAGGGCTTTGGTTCAGCCTTATCGGCAATGCAGATGCAGGGCCGAGAAAAGAGGGGCCTCCGGTAAGGTCTGCGCTGGATATTGTGCTGGCAGTTGAACCGTATTTTGAGATTTTGTCTCTTGTTTCCGACAGGTTTGATTCAAAAAGGGAAGAGCCGGCCAGGTGCTGGAAATGCCTGATGAAAAAAAGATAGAGGTGTACGATGGAACAAAAAACGATTGCAGTTCACCAGGGGACATTGAAAGATAAAGCAACCGGCGGTGTGAATACTCCCATATATACATCATCTGCCAATGCATATATTAATCAGGATGACACCCCTTATCCAAGATATTTTAATACGGCCAATCAAGCTGCAGTTGCACAGAAAATAGCAGCACTTGAGCATGGTGAGACAGCACTTGTCTTCAGCTCAGGCATGGGGGCGATATCTACGTCAATTTTTGCATATGCAGGAACAGGCGACCATATTGTGATGCTGGATGCACTGTATGGGGGAACACACCATTTTGCGACCGAATGGTTTTCCCATTTTGGTATTGACTGCACGTTTACAAAAACAAATGCACAGGATGTGATCGATGCAGTGACGCCAAAAACCAGAGTAATCGTGATTGAATCACCCACCAACCCGCTTTTAGAGGTAGTGGATATTGAGAAAATTGCCCGATTTGCAAGAGACAATGATCTTGTTACGATCATTGATAACACGTTTGCAAGCCCTGTGAATCAGACGCCATTGGATTTGGGTGTTGACATTGTTGTCCACAGTGGAACCAAGTATCTGGGCGGCCATTCAGACCTGTGCTGTGGCATGGTGATCTGTTCAAGAAAAAAAATGGAGAAAATCTTAAGTCTGGCAAGAGTGCTGGGCCCGAGCCTGGATCCGCGGATGTGTTATCTTCTGGAGAGGAGTTTGAAAACCCTGGTCTTAAGAGTGAATGCCCAGACGCAGAATGCCATGGCAGTTGCAGGGTTTTTACAAGACCATCCAGATATTGCCGCTGTTCATTATCCAGGCCTTGAAAGCTTTAACGGCCATGACATAGCCAGGCATCAGATGACGGGTTTTGGCGCTATGCTGTCTTTTGAAATTAAGGATAAAGATCCAAATGTATTTGTAGAAAATCTGAAAATCATATATCCTGCCGTCAGCCTTGGCGGGGTAGAATCAACGATCTGTTCTCCACGCCTGACATCCCATGTTAAAATGACTGCCCGGGAGCGTCAGCGGGTCGGGGTGACAGATACTCTTTTAAGACTGTCTGTCGGGCTCGAAGATGTTGAAGATTTAAAGCAGGACCTTGACAATGCACTAAAAAAAACTGAGACGTAATATATGATGCTGACACAATTAGAAAAAAAAATAATTGCTTTACTGCAGACCGATATCCCGGTTGTCAAAAGACCTTTCCTTGAAATGGCCGGAAAAATAGGCATTACAGAGGATGAATTTCTGACGGTTCTGAACGATTTAAACAATAGAGGCATGATCAGACGATTTGGTGCCACGTTAAAACATCAGAAATCCGGATTTAAAGCCAATGCAATGGTGGCCTGGAAAGTGGATGAAGACAGGGTGGAAAAAACCGGTAATATCATGGCAGGATTTCAGGAAATCACACATTGCTATAGACGGAATCCGGCACCGGGCTGGAAATACAATTTATACACCATGGTTCATGCGTCAAATGAAGATGAATGCTATGCAATTGTTAAAAAGATTTCAGAGGCAGTTGGCGAAGATGAGTATGAGCTCCTGTTCAGCAGGGAAGAGCTTAAAAAAACATCCATGAAATATTTTGAAGATTGATCCTCCCCACATTCTTTGTGTCAATCCCTGGATTCATGATTTTGCTGCATATGATTTCTGGGCAAAACCATTAGGGCTGTTAACGCTGGCAGCGATCTTGCGTGATCAGGGATTAAATGTCTCATATATAGACTGCCTTGACCGGTTCCACCCTGAAGAACCGGATTCCCCGAAAGTGCTCTGGGACGGCAGAGGCCCTTTTAGAAAGACACAGATCGATCTGCCCGAAGGACTGGAGCATATAGATAAGAAATTTTCCCGGTACGGGATCAAGCCTGAATGGTTTGAGAAAGATTTAAAACAGATAGAACACCCTGATTTGATATGTGTGACCTCTTTAATGACCTATTGGGCATCAGGGGTAAAAGAAACGATCGAGACACTCAAACAGGTGTTTCCAGAGACGCCGGTTGTCCTTGGAGGAATTTATGCAAGCCTGTGTTATGATCATGCAAAAGACCATACGTTGGCCGATTGTGTCATAAAGGGACCGGGCGAGCATCAATTAAAAAGGATTGTTAAGGAATTTACCGGTTTTGAACTGGATGATGCCAATATACCAGGAGACCTGGATGCTTTCCCCTATCCGGCACTGGATCTCCAGCATCATATGGCGTATGTGCCAGTTTTAACTTCAAGGGGATGTCCTTTTTCGTGCGAATATTGCGCGTCATCCTATCTTGAACCCACGCTTCGGCAGCGATCCCCTGAAACTGTTTTTAAAGAAATACAGTATTGGCATCAACAATATAATGTGAAAAATTTTGCCTTTTATGATGATGCCCTCCTTGTAAATGCAAAACAACATGCCATCCCTTTGTTTGAAAAAATTGCTGCATCCGGTATGGATCTCTTCTTTCACACGCCCAACGCCCTTCATATCAATGCTGTGACTCTGCAGACTGCAGATTTAATGTTTAAATCAGGATTTAAAACAATTCGGCTGGGGCTTGAAACAACCGACTTTTCAATCCAAAGGGATCACGATATCAAGGTAAAAGCCGATCAGTTTTTTAAAGCCGTAGAGAATCTCAAACAGGCCGGCTTTAAAAAAACGCAGATCGGTGCCTATTTATTATGCGGCCTGCCTGAACAGAATTTGGATGAAGTTGAAAAATCGATGCAGCTTGTCCAGAAGGCCGGTATAATGCCTGTACTTGCCTATTATACACCGATTCCCCATACACCCCTGTGGAATAAAGCTGTGGCAAACTCAAAATATGATCTTTCCCAACATCCTGTTTTTACTAACAATACACTTTTCCCATGTGTTCAGTCAGAACCGGATTTAAAGCGCATTTCTCAATTGAAAAATCTAAAAATTTAAGCTATAACCCACTTGGTTTGTTAGAATTCTGTTAGAACTGTGTTAGGGTTGTGTTAGGTGGCGGCGTACCAGCCCTATAAAATATAATTACGGGGAAAAAAATTGGATATAACAGGTATAATCATTCAGACACTTGGTGGACTTGGGCTGTTTATTCTTGGAATGAAAATGATGACAGAAGGGCTCCAGGCGACAGCCGGCCAGAAGATCCGGCGGATACTGGAGGCCATTTCTTCCAATAGAGTCATTGGATGTGCGACAGGAGCCGGGGTTACGGCCATGGTCCAGTCTTCATCTGCAACAACTGTCATGCTGATAGGGTTTGTTGGTGCCGGTATCATGTCATTGGAACAGGCAGTTGGTGTCGTACTGGGAGCAAATGTCGGAACAACGATAACAGGACAGATGATTGCCTTCAAACTGACAAAACTGGCACTCCCGGCCATTGCCATTGGTGTGCCAATGAAGTTTTTTTCCAAAAAACGCCGCTATCGGCATATCGGTGATATCATTTTAGGGTTCGGACTTCTGTTTTATGGTATGACCGTCATGAAACACGGCCTGTCCCCCATAAAATCCGATCCCCAGTTTATTTCCTTTTTTACAAAATTTACCACCGATAACATCGGTGGTATTCTTTTATGTGTCTCCATGGGCACTATTTTAACCATCATGGTTCAATCATCTTCTGCAACCGTTGGTTTGACAATGACATTAGCATCACAGGGATTATTGACATTCCCAACGGCAATGGCACTGGTGCTGGGGGAAAATATTGGCACTACCATTACAGCAGAGATCGCAACCATAGGGTCAAACAGTATTGCCGCGCATCAGACCGCAAGGGCCCATACCCTTTTTAATGTGATAGGTGTGTCCATAATGGTGATATTTTTTCAACCCTTTGTTACTTTTGTACAATTTATCACCTCATCATTGGGTGCAGCGCCTGTTGATCAGGTCGTCAATGGAGAAGTGGTTAATATTGCAAGATATATTGCAAATGGACATACCCTTTTTAATGTGGTCAATGCCATGTTTTTTCTTTTAGTGCTTCCCAAACTCATTCAAGCAGCAATTTTCTTGTCTCCAAAGGAGAGAAAATCAACAGCAAGATATAAATTACCTGAATTTGATTCACGCTTTATTGATTCATCCATCGGTGCACTGGCCATGGTAAAGGGTGAAATTATTAAAACAGCTGAATTTGCCTTTATGAATCTAAAAAAGACATCCTCCTGCTTAAAAGTCCGGGATGATGACATCTTGGGGGAAAGAGAGGCTGTAGAAGAGCATTTGGATGAATCCCAGAAAGTGACGATTCGATATTTGACAAGTATTTACCAGGGTGAAGTCAATGAGCCTCAAGCAAAAGAAATATCAGAAATGATGCGCATCACAAATAATATTGAACGACTCGGTGATTCCATGGAAAACGTGTCAAAAATACTTGAGCGGATTTATGATAACAACATTGAATTCAGTGAAAAAGCCAAACAGGATTTAATTGCCATCTCAGATCAGGTGATCACTTTTTTCTCCCTGGTGATAAACGAAATGACAGAAAAAACAGATGGATTTTATCAAAAAGCCCTTGCAAATGAAGATTTGATTGACCAGATGCGTGAAAATATGAGATATCAACATATAGAACGGTTAAGGGCTGGAGAGTGTTCTGTGGATGCAGGTGTTCTTTTCATCGCCCTTGTATCAAATTATGAAAAGATGGGAGATTACTGTTACAACATCGCTACCGGTGTGAACAGAATTATTTAGAAGATGATAGTATTTGATCTTGAATGTCTGAATGGTCATACGTTCGAAGGATGGTTTGAAGACAAAGAAGATCTTGATAAACAGCAGGAACAGGGTATTTTATCCTGCCCTGTATGTGATACCACCTCAGTTGTGCAAAAAATTCATCCCATTGCCATTAAAAAATCATCTAACACCCAGACGCAGAAAGCTCTTCAGGCAAGCCAGGAAGTCATGGCTGAACTGACTGAAAAAGTAGCTGAATATGTAGAAAAAAATTATGAGGATGTTGGGTCTGACTTTTCTAAAACAGCGCTTAAAATGCATTATGGTACTGAGGATTACAGAAATATCCGGGGAACAACAACAAAAGAAGAAGACAAAGTTCTTGAAAAGGAAGGCGTCCCCGTATTTAAGGTCCCTGTTGCAAAAAAAATAAAAGATGATTTGAATTAATCCCGGCCATACCCCTCATTTTTTTTCATGGTTTCCTAATACAAAGGGGGAAAGATAAAATGCCTGATATGCTGGTAAAATTATATGATATGCCGGATTTAACTTCCCTTATCAAACGATTAAAAGATCAGAAAATTATTGTCAGAAAAGCGATGTCATATGAAAAGTATGATGTGGTAAAATGGGTCCAGGATTCATTTGGAAGCGGGTGGGCAGGAGAGTGTGACGTTGCATTCAGCAACCATCCGGTTTCCTGTTTTATTGCCACATCAAATGGAGAGATCATTGGATTTGCCTGTTATGACTGTACGTGCAAAGACTTTTTCGGCCCCATGGGTGTTACAAAAATCAAGCAGAAGATGGGTATTGGAAAGGCCTTGTTGATTTCTTGTCTTCACGCGATGGCAGCAGCAGGATATGCCTATGCCATTATCGGCGCAAGCGGTAATAGTGATTTTTATGGTAAAACTGTTGGAGCGACCGTTATTGAAGGATCTTCTCCTGGTATATACCGTGATCAGTTATTGAAAAGAGAATAAAAGGAAATACAAAAATAATAATGGGTTATCGCATTTGTTGAATGACATGCCTTTTGCAGTTAACCAAAGCAGAAAATATAAGAGATAACATATGTTTGAAAAAAGTGTGGAAGAAAAACATTCGAAAACCGCATTAATCGCAGCACTTTACAGGACCATTGCCCATAAGGAAATCAGCAGTGAACAAGGACCTGCAGATAGTCTGGCAGAATATTTTCTGCCATTTTTTATCAGGTTTTTAATTGGGTTTAAAATGATACGGGCAAGAGGGATAAAGAAAAGCGATAATCGAACCCCGGGACTCTATGAATATATGATTGCAAGAACATCATTTTTTGATGCTGTTTTTAAAGATGAGATACAAAAAAATATCCCGCAGATTGTATTGCTTGGTGCAGGATATGACACAAGGGCATACCGGTTTAAGCATTTATTATATTCAACAAAAATATTTGAACTGGACATTGCAACAACACAAAATCGAAAAAAGAGATGCCTGGAAAAGGCAAAAATAGAAATTCCAGGGAATGTCACATTTGTTCCCATTGATTTTAATAAGGAATCTGTACGAAATGCTTTAGAAAATGCAGGGTATGACCCGCAAAAAAAAACATTGTTTTTATGGGAAGGTGTCAGCTATTATTTGGAAAATGAAGCTGTCGATGCAACCTTTGACTTTTTCAGGCTGTTTTCACATACAAAAAGTATGCTTGTGTTTGATTATGCTGTTCCCCATACAAAAGAAAGCATGGAAAATGATTATGGGGTTAAAGCGTTTGTAGACGTCTGGAAGAAACATCGGACAAAAGAACCGTTTAAATTTTTTATCGATGAACAGCAGATACATTCATTTTTGGAGCAAAGAGGCCTGACGTTGAAAAGACACCTGGACAGCAAGGAAATGGAAAAAGAATATGTTACAGGCAAAAATGATAAATTGTCAGGCCGCGTAATCGGATTATTCAGGCTGGCGGTTGTGTCAATAACACCGTAACAGGACACGCCCGTTTTAAAAAATTTAATCTGCATCATCAAAAAAAAATGTATGAATGAAAAAAGACAAAACTTGATCAGATCGTCCCTGGGAATCATCCTTGCCGTTGTGCTGTTTGTTTCTCCCGGTTTAAAACTGCCGGTTCTGGATACAACTGCAGATGACTATTTCCAGGAAGCCATCGCAAAAGCGGGGATTGCCTATGCGACCTGCAGAGTGATCAATGCTTCTGTCTCCATTGTAAAAGAATCAACATTGCAATTGGAGCCTGCAGGTATCGGGGTTTCTCTGGCTGTCGGACAGGTATTGGACCCGATTGATGATATGACAGAAAGATTATCCGATGTTCTGGTGACAGCCATTACGTCCTTAGGGGTTCAAAAACTGGCGTATGAAGTTTGCGTGTCATTGGCTCTGCCTGTTGTGTCAGTTTTTATCGCGGTATTATCCATATTAATATGGGTTGAAAACAAACGATTAAAACTGTTACAAAAAACTGTAATGCGGCTGGCAGTATTGATTATAGTCGCCAGGTTCTGCCTGCCTGTATCGTCAATGGCAAATGAATTTTTACATACTCGGTTTTTTCTGGAAAAAATTGACAAGGCAAATAATGAATTGGCTGTAGGGTCAACAGAGCTGGACAAACTAAAAGAGGTTTCACTTCCAGAAATTGAGGGGGTTATCGGAACCATAGAAAACAGCACCTCGTTTCTTAAACAAAAATCAAAACAGTTTCAAAATGCATTGGTGACGACTGTAAGCAATATGGGGGGAATTATTGAAAACCTGTTAACGCTTACATTTTTATATGTTGGAATGTTTTTAATTCAGGTGATTATTTTACCCTTGCTGTCGTTCTGGTTCCTGGTAAAAATTGCAAATGCACTCTTGGTGTTTAATCACCAGAAAGAATGGTAATATTCACTCTACGGTTCCTGGGCCCGTCAAATTCACAAAAATAGATGCCCTGCCAGGTGCCGAGAACAAGAGACCCTTTTTCCAGAGGAATAATTTCTGAAGGCCCAAAAAGGCTGACTTTAATGTGAGCTGCAGAATTCCCTTCCAGGTGTTTGAAGTTATCGTCCCATGGGATGACTTTATTGATGGTATTTAAAATGTCTTTTTCAACTGCAGGATCAGCATTTTCGTTTATTGTAATTGCAGCAGTGGTATGCATGGAATAGACATGGACAAGGCCGTTTTTAATTTGCGATTCTTTTACAGCATCACGTACTTGGGACGTTATATCAATCAGTTGGGTTCTTGCATTTGTCTTGACACTGATCTGCATGGTCGGCCTCCTTTTTTCATCACCAGGCACCACGATAAGTGATGCCTGGTTTCTTTTAAATATACTATTTATTAAAAAGCTCAAGCGCATGTTTAACAATATTCTCAGGTGAGAATCCGTACTGTTTCAGTACAGTTCCACCAGGTGCGGATGCACCAAATCTGTTAATACCAATGACGTTGCCTTCAGGGCCGGTATATTTGTCCCATCCCATTGAAATGCCTGCTTCAACAGCCAGGCGTTTTGTAATACTGGAAGGTAAAATCCTTTCCCTGTAGGGGGCAGGTGCTTTTTCAAAAAGTTCCCAGGATGGCATAGAAACAACTGCCGCTTTTATATTATGATCTTTTTTGAGCAGTGCTGCCGCTTCAACACAGATGTGTACTTCTGAACCTGTTGCAATAAGAATCATATCCGGTTCGATAATATTGTTAACAATATAGGCCCCATAGTTGAATTCACCATCCCGGTGAGATGTGTCCAGCGTCGGCAGTTTCTGACGGCTGAGAATCAAGGCGGTTGGAGAGTCCAATGTTTCAATTGCCTTTTTCCAGGCTTGGGCAGTCTCATTGGCATCAGCAGGCCTGACAACGGTTACGCCGGGAATGGCCCTTAAGGAAGCCAGATGTTCAACAGGCTGATGCGTAGGGCCGTCTTCACCAACGGCAACACTGTCATGTGTAAATACATAAATGATCGGAAGCTTCATCAGCCCGGCCAGCCGAATGGAGGGACGCATATAATCTGCAAACACAAGAAATGTTCCACCATAAGGCCGTATGCCTGAATGGAGAAACATGCCTGACATAATGGCGCCCAAAGCGTGTTCACGAACACCAAACCTGATATTGCGGCCTTCAGGCGTTTCCTTTTGAAATTCTGAAGAACAATTAAGATAGGTTTTGTTAGAGGGCGCCAGATCAGCAGATCCTCCCATTAAAGAGGGTAAGTTCTCAGCAATTGCATTTAACACCTGACCAGAGGCTGCACGGGTGGCAATGGGATCTCCATCCGGTTGAAATACAGGGATGTCTGCATCCCATCCTTCCGTTAAAAAGCCGCTGACGGCATCCACAAAGCCTGCAGCTGAATCTGGATACTGGGCTTTATAGTCGTCAAAGGTTTCCTGCCATGTCTGTTCAAATCCTTCACCGTAGGTCAGTGCTTTTCCGCAGTTTTCCAATACCGCTTCAGGAACATGGAAATCTTTGTCTTCAGGCACACCATAAAACTGTTTTACCAGTTTAATCTCATCTGCGCCAAGCGGTGCACCATGTGCATCAGCCGAATCCTGTTTGTTGGGACTGCCGTAGGCAATATGGGTTTTAATCTGAACCAGCGAAGGTCTTGCAACAGCATCTTTACCTGCCTGAATGGCTTTCTGGATTTTTGCAAGATCATTGCCGTCTTCAACTGTAACAACATGCCAGTTCTGTGCTTCAAATTTAGCTTTTACATCCTCGGTAAACGCAATATCAGTTTTCCCTTCAATGGTGATGGAATTGTCATCATACAGAAGGATCAGTTTTCCAAGTCCAAGATGACCGGCAAGAGAAATCGCCTCTAAGGCAACGCCTTCCATCAGATCACCATCGCCGCACATAGCGTATGTGAAGTGATTGATAATGTCTGTTTTACCTTTATTGAACCTGGCAGCCAGGTGCCGCTCGGCAATGGCCATGCCAACGGCATTGGCAATACCCTGGCCCAATGGGCCGGTCGTAGTTTCAACACCAGGGGTATCCCCGTATTCAGGGTGCCCGGGTGTTCTGGAACCCCATTGTCTGAAATTTTTTAAGTCATCCAGTTCAAGTCCATAACCGAACAGGTAAAGAAGGCTGTACAGCAGTGACGATGCATGGCCGCCGGAAAGAACAAACCGGTCCCTGTCAATCCATGCCGGATTTTTCGGGTTATGTTTTAAAAACCGTTTAAATAAAATATAGGCTGCTGGAGCAAGTCCCATAGGGGCGCCTGGATGTCCTGAATTGGCTTTTTGAACGGCATCCATGCACAGACATCGTATGGTGTTGATGGTTAACTGATCAAGATTCTTGTTGGCTTCAGCCATTGTTTATATCTCCTGTATAATTTAATTGGTATTACAAAGCTCTCATAAATTCAGGTTTTAGGGAAACTTTTCCTTTGAGTGCTCGTGATATCAGTTCAAGTGTTTTTTCCTTTTCCTCAGGCAGTTTTGCCCGGATGGGAAGGTAATTTGACGCATGATTTGCATGAAAAAGGCCATTGGTAAGATGGGTGGATGCAATCATAACGCCTAACTCTTCCAGCATTTCTTCAGGGGTTAAAAGTTCAAATTCCCCTTTTTTATACTGGTCATCCAGTTCTGTACCGGGTACCAGCATCAGGCTTAAAGCACCGACATAATCAGGATCAATTGCTGATAAAACCTTTCCTGTTTCCAGTGCGTGACGCTTTGATCCCTTTTTTTGACCCAGGCCAACAAGCACCGTAATTGACAGCTTAATGCCGGCATCTTTAACCCGTTTTCCCATTTTGATCATGTTATCTGACGTCGTGCCTTTTCTGATCTCTTTCAAAAGCGCATCATCTCCTGTTTCAAGTCCCATATAGGCAATGTGGACGCCAAGATCGTACAGCTCTTTTAACTGATCATCTGTCTTCATACTGATGCCTTTGGTATTGGCATAAAGACCAACTCTTTCCACCCAGGGCAGCCGTTCTTTAATTCGCTTCAAAATCCTGACAAGCCTTTCTTGGGGAACGATCATGGCATCACCGTCGCAGATAAACAGTCTGTTCTGCCGTTTGCAGTATTCCCTGGCAAATTCAATATCTTCAAAGATGATATCATCATTTTTAATATCAAACCGTTTGTCCCTGAATGTACCACAGAATGTACATTTATTATGAGAACACCCTAAGGTGACTTGTAACAAAATACTATTGGCCTCGCTTGGGGGCCTTATCATCATACCTTCATAATGCATATCGCTTAAATCCTTAAATTTCAAAGTTTTTTAATATCAGGTATTATTAGAAAATTCAATATGTTGATTTGACCTGAAAAACCGGATTCAGTCTTTGATCGTTTCCAATATCAAGGACCTTATCCATAAACAATCGCAAGAATCGGGTGGCCAAATTGAAAATTTCAGTATATCTAAAGGATGTGAACAATTAAAAGTAAACTGATTTAAAAAGCGATAGTTGAAAATGCAGCGTGTTGATAAAACAATGGGGTTCAAACTGTGGTGCCTGATCATCATGCTTTCCATCATCTGGGGAGCCTCTTTTTTCTTTGTTGAAATCTGTGTAAAAAAAATGACCCCGCTGACCATTGTAATGTGCCGGGTTGGGTTCGCAGCTGTTTTACTATTATGTTTTGTCCGGTTTACAGGACGAAAAATTCCAACAAGCCGCCGTACCTGGGGCGCATTTTTTATGATCGGAGCACTGAATAATGTGATACCATTCAGTTTGATTACCTGGGGGCAGCAGCATATCGATTCAAGCCTTGCTTCCATATTAAATGCAACAACACCTGTTTTCAGTGTGGTCCTGGCACATTTTTTAACGCAGGACGAACCTTTGACAAAAAACAGGCTGGCAGGGGTGATATTCGGGTGGATCGGTGTTGCGGTTTTAATCGGTATTGAATCATTAAATGGTATTGGAATGGAAATCGCCGGACAGATAGCAGTCCTGTGTGCAGCCGTTCTTTACGCATGTGCAGCTATTTTTGGGCGCAGGTTCAGGGATATTGACCCTGTGGTCGTATCCGCTGGGATGCTGACCGGGTCTACACTGATGATGATTCCCACAGCATTTATATGTGAAAATCCGTTTTCACTTGATCCCACCTGGGTCACATGGACAGCCCTTACCTGTCTTGCTGCGGTTTCAACGGCACTGGCCTATATTATATATTTTTATGTGTTATCAAAAGCAGGGGCGACAAATATTTTGCTTGTTACATTTTTAATACCCATCAGTGCCATAATCTTAGGCATGCTGGTGTTAGGAGAAACACCAGGCTGGAACGCCTTTGCAGGTATGATCTTAATTTTTGCCGGACTTGTATTTATTGACGGCCGGCTTCTTAAGCGCTTTAAATGATCTGACCTGATAGAGAAAATCAGATCAGGCCGCCAGATCGCCATACAGGTATGGCCAGTCTAATCCACTGTAAAATGATCAACCATTTTATTAAGCTTGTCAGCAAGTTTTGAAAGTTTTTCTGAGTTGCCGGCGATGTTGGTTGCATTTGCGGCAACCTGGGTTATAGACGTATTTACATCATTAATATCATGAGAAATCTCAGATGATGCCTGTGAAGTGTTTGCAACATTGGCACTCACTTCCTGGACCGCATCAGCGCCTTGAGATACATTTATATCGATTTCTTCTATTGTCCTGGTCTGGTCTTCAACTGAAACCGAGATATTTTTAACAATATTGTTTACATCATTAATCACTTCAGCAATGCCTTTGATATCTTCAACAGTTGAAGAGGTTGAATTTTGTATCCAGCTGATATTTTCTTTTATTTGATCTGTTGCTTCAGATGTCTGATTGGCCAGACTTTTAATTTCATTGGCAACAACAGCAAATCCTTTACCTGCCTCTCCTGCCCTGGCAGCTTCAATTGTAGCATTCAATGCCAAAAGATTGGTCTGTTCAGAAATGTCGGTAATGGTTTCAGACACCTGTCCGATCTTTCGTGCTGCATCGCCAAGGTCATCAACCCTCGAAGAAGCGGATTCAACTTTTTCAACAGCAATGTGCGAGATATTGCTTGCTTTTTCTGCATTCTGGGCGATATCTTTACTCGTTGTATTTATTTTTGAGGTTGATTCTGCAATCTGATGCGTATTTGTTGTCAGTTCCTCCATTGCAGCGGCCACAGCATTCATGTCTTCACTCATCGTTTCTGCATTCTGTGCAACACTTGACGTTTTTTCTGCAGACGAGTCTGCTTCATTTGAAAGCTTTTCAGCGATTGAGCTCATCTCGGTTGAGGATGTGTTTAAATTCTGGGCTCCCTGATAGATATTTCGGATATTGTCCTGGAGAGAATCGGCGAAACTGTTAAGGTTATAACCCAAGAAATCCAGTTCATCCAGTTTTTCTTTTGGTTTGTCTGCCGTATCAAACCTTTTTGTTAAATCGCCTTTTCCCATCTGCTTTGCCGTATCAGATGACTGCATTAAATTTTTAACGATCGCATGAATTTGAAGGATGCTGATGCCCATAAGCACAACACCGATAATCAGCCCAGCGGTCTGAAATATAATCAATCTTTTAATCTTTTTTTCAGACAGTTTCTGCAGCATCACGACCGCAGTGTTCATCTCTTTTAAGAGGGTTAAATTGTTGCTTTTCACATAATGAATGCTTGAAGTGGTATCCGTGTTTTCCGACAGCGCATTTTTAAGGTGCGTTGAGAAATTTTCCCATATTGTTTTAACATTGCTAAGCTGGGAATAGGCAGGTTCTACTGCTTTGGGACAATAGGCGTATTCTCCTTCAAGATTAAGTGAAAGAGGCGCTTTACCGGAATCTGTCAATGCAGACAGGGTGATATCAAAAACCTTCATGGTATTGATCACGGTTGAAGACAGGACTTCTTTTTCTTTTGCGTCTTTTAATGAAATATAAGAAAAAAGTTCTTTTGACATCTTCTGTGAAAGCATCCGCTGCCGGCCTGCGAGATTGATGACCAGCCCATCTGCTTTTTGCGCAGAAGCAGTATACCAAGTAACTAAAAACATAGATAAAATAATAATTGAAAGACCTGCCACAATACATCCAAGTTTATACCTGATTTGCATATTTTTATCCTTATTTAAGTTTAAGGGGAAAGAACGGGTTAGTCTAAAAATACCATAGAATTGGATTCCCTGCAAATTTAAAATTCATTAAACCATACTGGAAGCAGCCCCTCTGGTCGGGCCACAGCCTGAAATTTTCCTGGTTGCTGCTGGCCGGATCTGGCCCAGGTTTTTTCTACCATGGATAATCATATTTCATCAAAGCCGAGGGGGGCTTAACTTTCGGATGGCCGGGATACCTGTTGATTATTTCTTAACGTTGTTGAGCGTTGTATTGAACTGTCTCAAACAGCAGCAGAAAATCTTTAAAATCTATTCCCTTGATGCGCCTTGACATTTTGGTTTTTGAAACAATTATTATTAAAAAAAATATATTTTAATAACCACTTAAAAGGATTGGAAACAGGAGTAACCATGGGAACAAAGAAAACACGCAAATTTAAAACCGAGGTGCAGCAGCTTTTACACCTTATTATCAACTCTTTATATTCGAATAGAGAAATATTTGTACGGGAGTTGATATCAAATGCATCTGACGCCATTGACAAGGCTAGGTTCAAAGAACAGACAGAACCGGATTTGTTTGCGGACGATAATGATTATCATATCCGTATTTCTTTAGATTCTGAAAATAATACTTTCCAGATTTCTGACAATGGCATCGGGATGACCTTTGATGAAGTCAATGATAATATCGGGACCATTGCTCAGTCGGGCACTGCCGCTTTTATGAAAGCCCTGGAAAATTCAAAAAAAGAAAATACACTGTCCCCTGAATTGATTGGACAATTTGGTGTGGGATTCTACTCAGCATTTATCGTGGCTGACAAGGTAAGGCTCGACACAAAGGCACCGGGTGAAGAAAAAGGGATTAGGTGGGAGTCAGATGGAAAAGGATCTTACACCCTGCAGGACATTGAAAAAGAAAACCGGGGTACAACCATCACTCTTTTCTTGAAAGAACCTGAAGAAGGGGAACAAAAGTTTACAGAAGAATACACGATCCAGCATATTGTGAAAAAGCACTCTGATTTTGTAACCTACCCTGTGATCATGAATGTTGAAAAAAATGAGCCCATCCCAGAGAATGAAATTATCAAGGATTCAGACGGAAAACCCATTGGCGATACATTCAGGAAAGTCAGAAAAGATGAAACCCTGAACTCCAGAAAAGCGATCTGGTCAAAATCCAAGGAAGACGTAACAGATGAGGAACATGAAGAATTTTACAAGCATATCAGCCACAACTGGGATAAACCGCTCGATATTATTCATAAGAAGTTTGAGGGTGTCACTGAATATGATGTGCTGATGTATATTCCTTCAAAAGCACCGTTCGACCTGTTCCGGCCGGAAAGAAAACATGGCATGCAATTGTATTGCAAACGCGTGTTCATCATGGATGACTGCAAGGAGCTGCTGCCTGAATATTTAGGGTTTGTACAGGGTGTGGTGGATGCACCTGACCTGAATCTGAATGTGAGCCGCGAGATCCTCCAGGAAGACCGGCTGGTAAGGAATATACGAAAAAACCTGGTGAAACAGATTTTCTCTCTTCTGGAGGGAATGGAAAAAGAGAAATATGAAGAATTTTATGGTGAATTCGGCCAGGCCCTGAAAGCGGGGATCCCAACAGATTTTGCAAATAAAGAACGCCTTGCTTCCCTGCTGAGATACAAAACCACAAAGTCAGGTGATAAATATGTAACATTGGATGAATATATTGAGAACATGCAAGAGGATCAAAAAGAGATCTATTACCTGACAGGGGAGAGCCTGACCTCTCTGGTCAACTCACCGCTGCTTGAGTCCCTGAAGGCAAAAGACTATGAAGTCCTTCTCATGATAGATCCAATTGATGAATGGGTAACCCAGTCCCTGCCCGAGTACAAGGAGAAGAAACTTAAAAGTGCAGAAAAAGGTGATCTTGAGCTTGATAAGGTCGATGATGAGAAGAAAAATGAATATTCAGCACTTTTGTCCTTCCTTAAGGGCAAACTTGAAGAAAAAGTCAAGGATGTAGTGGTATCCAACAGGTTGAAAGATTCTGTCTCCTGCCTGTCTGGTGATGACTTTGGCATGAGCGCTTACATGGAAAAAATCATGAAGGCATCCGGCCAGAAAACACCGGATCAGAAACGGGTGATGGAAGTCAATGTAAATCACCCGGTAATGGGCAAGATGAAAGCTCTTTTTGAAACTGATACGACCAACCCGGTATTAAAAGATTACAGTGATCTCCTGTTTGATATTGCTGTCATATCAGAAGGCGGCAAACTGGATAATCCGGCAAGATTTTCCAAACAGCTGGGAGATATGATGGCCAAGACAATATGATCATCTTTCTTGAAACCCTTGGATGTTCAAGGAACCAGGTTGACAGCGAAATCATGCTGGGAAAACTTGCAGCAAACGGTCATACACTGACAGATGACCCTTCAAACGCCCAGGTGATTATTGTCAATACATGCGGATTTATATCAACAGCCTCTGACGAGGCTGTTGATGTTATTCTGGACATGGCACGATTCAAGTCAGAAGGTAAATGCGAAAGACTCATCGCCACAGGATGCCTGGCCCAGCGGTATAAGGATGATGAAGACCTTGTCAGCACACTGCCTGAAGTGGACGCATTCCTGGGAACTGCTGCCTGTGAACAGATAGTGGATGTTGTTGAAAACAAGGCAGTTAAAGCACTGACGTTGTTTCCTGACCCAAATACGCGGCCATTCCAGGACCTGTCCGACCAAAGAGAACTTATCACCCGGCATTTTTCTTATATAAAAGTATCAGAAGGGTGTAACCGGAAGTGTACGTATTGTATCATTCCCCAGCTCCGGGGGACACAGCGCTCCAGACCGAAAAACGATATCTGCAGGGAAGCATTAACCCTTGTGTCAAAGGGAGTTAGGGAAATCATCCTGACAGCTGAAAATACAACAGATTACGGGCAGGATTTTGATGACGGCACAGGGTTTGAAACAGTGCTTGAAGAGTTATCAGACGCCTTAAAAGAAACAGGCACCTGGATACGGTTTTTATATACCCATCCTAAAACATTGTCAGATTCAATCATTCAGGTCGTGGAAAAGAATCGGAACATCTGTTCATATTATGACGTTCCCATTCAGCATGCATCTTCAAATGTACTGAAGAAAATGGGCCGTCCATATACCAGGCAGGATCTTTATACCCTCTTTAAGACTGTCCGGAAAACAGATCAGAATGCAGCACTGCGGACCACCATTATTGTCGGATTCCCCGGGGAATCCGACCGCGATTTTGATGAACTGCTCACCTTTATAAAAGAGGTCAAGTTTGATCATTTAGGCGTGTTTACCTATTCAGATTCAGAGGATCTGAACTCCCATAAATTGTCAGGTCATGTGCCGGAAGATATTGCTGAGAAGCGGCATGATATGCTCATGGCAGCCCAGGCAGAAATTTCAGGAAAACTGAATGAGAAGCATATTGGCACCCTTCAGGATGTACTCATAGAAGAAAACCCGGAGCAGGGTGTGTACATTGGCAGGACAATGTTTCAGGCCCCGGAAGTGGACGGTGTTACATTTATTTATGCAGATGGACTTGAAATTGGCACCATTGTTAAGGTAAAAGTTACAGATGCGTTTGAATATGATATTGCCGGAGAAATTGCATGACAAGCGGGATTAAACAGAAAATCATTGATCAAGTGGCCCCTGATCTGGAAAAAGTTGAACTCGCACTTGAACAGCATTTACATCCAAACCTGGCACTGGTTAAAGATATTGCATCCCATCTTCTTTTCAGCGGCGGGAAACGGTTAAGACCGCTTTTGATGATTCACAGTGCAAGGCTCTGTGGGTACACTAATGGATTTGAAATAGAGTTTTCAACAATATTTGAATATCTCCATGCTGCAACCCTGCTGCACGATGATGTTGTAGATGAAGCAGATGTGCGGCGGGGAAAACAAGCTGCCCATACCAAATGGTCTGCACCGAAAGTTGTGCTGACAGGAGATTTTTTACTTGCCCGTGCCCTTGATATCGCCGCAAAAACAAAAGAACCCGGCATTATTTCTGTTATTGCAAAAATCACCCAGGACATGTCCCAGGGAGAAATAGATCAGCTCAGTAAAAAAGGGAAACTGGACCTGTCTGAAAAAGAGTATCTTAGCGTCATTGAAAGAAAGACAGCCGTGTTGATTCAGGGTGCCTGTCAAAGTGGTGCTATCCTGGCAAACGCTCAAAAAGAAAAAGAGGATGCATTGACGCAGTATGGATACCATCTTGGCATGGCCTTTCAGATGGCAGATGACCTTTTGGATTATACAGCCAGTGCAGAAGAGCTTGGGAAAAATCCAGGGGCAGATATGCGGGAAGGAAAGTTGACGCTTCCATTGATACACAGCCTTGCAAATGCTTCGGATGAAGATAAGGAATGGATGAAGAATGCCATAAAACAGACGCAGTTTCATCAGGACCAGTTTGATAAATTAAAAGAAAAATTATATACGTATAAGGGAATTGAATACACAACCAATCGAGCAAAAGATCATGTTGATAAAGCAAAAATTTGTCTGGATGGTTTCAAAGACTGTGAATCAAAACAGCTTTTATGTCTGATAGCAGATTATTCTATCACAAGAAAAGTGTAAAGAAAGGTGTAAGCATGGTAATCCTAAAAAAGTTAAGTGCCCTTTTATTCATTGTGTGCATTGGAACTGTATTGATATTTGAGCCTGTATCTGCTGCCAGCCGTTCTGATGTTTTAATTGGTGTCACAACAGGCAAAAGACGAGTGATTAACCATAATATCCAGCAGGCAAAACAGAAAGCAGTATCAGATGCATTGGATATTGCGCTGCAGAATGCGTTTTCTGAACTGGTATCAAGACAGGTTCTGGCGGCCAATCTTGATTTTTTTTACGACCAGGTGCTCACCCATACTGCTGATTATATCATCACTTATCGCGTGCTTGGCGGTATTGAGAACAAAGGCCACTACTTAGTGGGCGTTGAATCAAAAGTGGATATGAAGCTTTTGGAAAAGACCATGACTGAAGCACGGATCTTAAATGCCAATCAGGATAAACCAGCCATACTATTTTTTATTGCAGAGAAAATGCCGTCCGATCTCCTGCCCAAGTACTGGTGGGGGAAGAATCCAATTCCCTATCAGTCCCTTGCAGAAGAAATTATTCTTCAGAAAATGGTTCAGGATCGGTTTATTATCACTGGAAGCGGTGATGACCGGCCAGACCCCTCTTTTTACGATATCACGTTTAATTCGATTTATGATACGTCTGCAGCCAAAGACCTTGGCAGGGAATTGAAAGCAGATATGGTGGTGTTTGGAAAAGCAAGTTCATCAGAGGCCATTAATCGCATGGGAGAAGAAAAAACCTTTAATGCCCAGGTCAGTCTTGAAGTATTTAATCTTGAAACAGGTGAAAAAGTTGTGACATCACAGGTCCAGGCTGTGGCAAAAAGTGATATGGACTACCAGGGAAACATCAGTGCAATTGTAAAAGCCGCAAACCTTTCAGCCCTGGATTTAAGTGAAAAGATCAGTACCTACTGGACAGAAAATCTAAGAAAAGAACATGCTTTTGAAGTGATGATAGAAGGGGATAATTTCTTGCCGCGGTTTCTCGCACTGAAACAGCGATTTAAACAAATGCCTGGGATTGAAAATATGCAGCCAAAGGAAATGGGATCCAGCAGTGCTGTTTTAGAGGTGTTTTATAAAGGAAAACCCATTCAGTTTGCAGATACGGTGATGTTAAAGACCTTTGATTCATTTGGCCTGGAGATTGTTGATGTAACTGAAAATCTGGTTACAATTAAATTTATTGAAAAAATGGAACCCTCTATATTTGGAGACGATCCTGAAACCATGACAAGCCCGGCACCAGAAGAACAGGATTTAACGCAATAACCGCCTGCGTTGTCCTTGACACAAATCAGAGTTTTTGGTAATTAACATTAAAATTTCAGGCGCGTAACTCAGTTGGTAGAGTGCTACCTCGACACGGTAGAAGTCAGCGGTTCAAGTCCGCTCGTGCCTACCAGGAAAATCAAGGGTTTATAGAAAATTACTATAAACCCTTTTTCAATTGAAGAAACCAGTTGATTTTATCTATTAGACCTGTGCCAAAAAAATAGGATTATTAATAATAGATCTGAATTTTTAATCATACAAATAGAGATTTTTGTTTTTTAGATAGTCCTCAGTGAAAATAATTAATAATACCTTTGTAAATCGAAACCGATACCTGATCCTCCCCAAGTATTGTACACCGTGAGTTAAGTCACTATAATACTTGGGGAGGATCACCAATATAATATGAAACTCATAGGTATGATTAAAGATGTTAACTTAATCTGCCAATTTGAATAACAACAATTAACTTTAGATTAAAATTTTTTCCTACTTACTCCTGTAAAACCAATCAATCCAATACAAAAAAGTATCATTGTAGAGGGCTCTGGAATCGGGGTATGAAAACTAACATAAGGTACACTATGAGAATCATTATTTTGAAGCTGGAAGACACCAATTTCATCTTCATCTGTTAAACGACGTTGGTCAAAAAAACCATCCACTCCCCCTCCAGAAACAAATTGGTGGGGTAGGAAAAATGAGTCTGAAAAATATCCATCATTGGTTGTTGCATCATCACCGAGTGCGTTCATTACAGCATGTGCTGCATTTAATGCATCCTGTCGCAGTGCCACCGTATAAAAGAAAGCTGGAGCATTTCCATTGTCCACATCCCATAAATTTAAAAACGTTTCATCCGTATGAAAATTCACATTGTAAAAAATACCATCTATTTCAAGATCAAGAATCTGCACAACATGTAAATCTGGGTCACCATTTTGATGAACAAGTGTAAAAGCATGAGCATTTATCGGAACTGTTGGTAGAATAAGAAATAAGCTAATCACGGATGAAAATAGAAAAGTTGATAATGACTTTTTCATATTCCCTCCAAAATTTTAAATTAATTCTAACCCGTATGATTTAATTTGCAAAAAACATACCATTTCGCTGCACCATGAAAGCTCTTAATTTGCAGTATTTACAATTATTTAGGGAAAAAAATTTCATATGAAAAAAATGTAACAATTAAGAAAAAATTTTCCTAAATCATGTGATATAATAGTAAAATTTAAAATTGGGATTCAAGTTTTTACATACTTAGTTAAATAATTATGTTTAAGGCCAGGGGACTATTTCTATTATCGTTGGGTTTCAATTTCTATCTTAAAACCAACACAGTCAATTTGAAGTACTCGCTATTTGAGTAAAATAATCTAAAATTCTAAAGATAAAGAATATTATCCCTGTCAGAACTTTTCAGGGATTGAAATTCTAAAAGATATCAAAACAATACTTTATCCAATGAAGTCATCAAGGCATTTTTCGTTTTAACCACCGATCAATTATACCATTATTGTGGTGTTCAAATTTACTGAATTCTTTTTATTTTCGATATTGGTATATATAGCGTAAATCTGATTTACAAGGAAAATATGATGGATTATGACCTTGGCAAGCTTCTCCGATCCTCAATGTAAATTACTTGTCTCTTAGTTTTCTTAATCAGGCTCTCTTGTGTTTTTACAAGATACTCTGCAGAAATATAATGTCCTGCAGAGCGATGAAATAAGTCCCCTGTCTTTCCAGGAGTAAAAAAAATTATATCTTTTTGCGTATTGTAAACTGTCATACTTAATTTCTTTCTATTTGACATTGTTGCAAAATCATGTTGGTATTCGCTTTTATTGTGAAAAAAATTACAGAATTATGAAGTTTATGTCCATACTCAAAATTGAGTATTTTTTCATAAAATTTCAATAGGGGTGATATGAGACAATATGTAAAATCTTACCAGGAAGCCTTTGGGACTGGACTTGTTAAAGATAAAACTATAAAAAAACATATTGAACAACAGGCAATCATTGATAAATTTCTACCGGACTCAGCTTCCTTTTTTTATATAGTTGAAACACCTTCTCAAAAATATCACTTTTTTGGCAAACAACAAGAAAGTCTTTCCGGCTATTCTAATAAAGAGTTCCTTGATGGGGGAATTGACTTGTTTCTCAGTTGTTTGCATCCTGATGAAGTTGATATTATTCTTAACCAAGTCTATCCAGAAGCAATGAATTTTATTGCTGAAACCGTTCAGGAAAATTTTAATAATGTTGTGATGCATTATAATTACAGGTTTAAAAAGAAATCTGGAGATTATATTAACCTGATGGAACAGATCTATTTTCTTGAAACAGATTCCAATTATAGGGTTACTCTAATACTTGGTAATATAATTACACTTGATAATTCAGAGGTAATTCCAATAAGATCTTCAATAAAATTATATAACAATAATATTTCTGAAACAATTTTTTCCAAAATTTATTCAAATGCCACATCTACAGTTAAAAATATTACCGTGCGTGAGATGGATATATTAAGAAATCTTGCGACAGGTAAAACCAGCAAGGAAATTGGTGAAGCATTGTTTATCAGCTCTCATACAGTTGATACTCATAGGAGGAATCTTTTAATTAAGCTTAATTGTAAGTCTGTTGTTGATTTAGTCTGTTTTGCATTCAAAAATGGTTTACTATAATAAGCTCATTTTTAGGATTAACTCCGGATCTCGAGATTTGTCTAAAATTATTAAACTGAAATTCCTACCTCGCACTGGATAAATCATTCTGAAACATTCACTTTTATAGGAAAAAAATCAGGTTTCATGACTCAAACATTCTTATCCATGTTTAGACTTTTCAAGAATTGAAAATCTTAAGGATACAAAAATAATACATTATCAAAAAATCTAATCGGAGCAGCTATTCTTTTGTGCAAAAAAAAAACTGACTTTAGTCTTGTTGGAGTCTATGACGTAATTTTGAGACGGTCTCTGCTATTTTTTTCGATTCTTCATTGGTCAAATCAATCCACTGGATACCGTTATTCCATTTTCCATCTGACCCACATGAGCAATGGATGATGCGAGCAGTCAAATCTTTAATATGGCTATCAGATAAAATCAATTTACAGCCATCAATCAATTCTCCAATCGTAAAAGGAGCATGATCTGTATTGGAAATATTGAGACCATTCTGGCTAAGGTTGATAACCGGATAGGATTTGTTGTAAATTATGGCTGAAATCTCGTCTATAGCTTTTATAGGCACCCTGGAAGATTTTCGAGCATTTTTTGGTTTTGATCGTACGTTACTTATCTGGTTCATTTTATTTAGTGAGACCTTTGCTATTAAAACACATTTTTGTGAATTAAAAAAATAATACTGCTCCAAAAGCATTGGATACTTTAGATAGGGAGCAGCTTTTTGTAAAGGGCAAAATATACAAAAACGACTAAAAGTGAAGGTTGCTTAATCATTAAAATTGTCTTAAACCGTCTAGCCTATCATGGATACCAGATCAAATCTTGATCAAATTTATGGGTGAAGGCTACTATCTATTTGGGTTTGATATTTTATTATTAATAAATAAATGGAATATACTTTTTGGTTACCTTTGAATATTCGGTAAAGTCATGTTTATATTTTTGGCTGAGGTGGGCATCGAGCATGGGAATTTCGAATACAATAAAATATACAACCAAACCCAGGGATATCAACATGCACCCTGTATTATGGGTTATCAGTGCTAAGCCAAAATAGGCCATAGAATCTCCAAAGTAGTTAACATGCATGGCATATTTAAAAAGTCCTGCTGTATATAGACACCCTTTATTCTCTGCTTTTCTTTTCCAGGAAAACCGTTGGTGATCAGCCAGATAATTTATACAGGATCCAAACAAAAATAGAAATATCCCGATAATGTCGAGCATTCCGATTGCATCTGAATAACTTCCTGCACAGATACCAAAATAATAAAACATCAGAAAAAATAATACAGTAACAAGGCTGCCCTCGAACCAGCTGATCTTTCGCTGTATGAAAACAAACAGGCCTATAGTGAACCTGACAAAGTAAATCAGACAGCAAAGGAGCATGACTAATTGCCGGGCTATATTTCCATTAACTTTCTCAAAATTCAATAAATTCATGAGCCAGTCTGAATAACCTGTAGTTAATGCCGCAGCAGTGAGAGTGCCTGCTAAAACACCTGTCGCCATGAGGATTTTTGCCGGAGTTGATGGTGAATGCTCATCCAGGAAAATCATTTTTCTCCTTGATGACAGCGTATTCACATACTTTCATCTGTTTGTCTCCTTTTTGTGACTCGTTAATTTAGTCGGCATTCCTTTTCTCCCTCACACTGTAAAACAGCGGCATGAAGTTTCGTATCAGCGAATAAAATGAATGTAAAGCCTGTATAATATTTTTTTTGTATTTAAAGTTGAAAGAGAATTTGTGGTTTTCCCCGTTATGAGCTTTCCCCGATCCATATACAGGAATACCAGGATAATTGAACTTTGAAACCCACAGCTTCCGGCTGCATATCAGATAACAATTTTTTGGCCTGACAATCGTCAGGCAGGACACACTATGAGTGAGAAGAACAGCTTCCCTTTTCTGCCCCTCTGACATCATTCTGATGCTTTGCAATAGAACGAATGGATTTCAATCCCTGCTTTACCTCATCAGGAAGATCCTTGCCTTCAAGTTTTTCAACCTCTTCACATATTGCTTCAAACGCTTTGGTTATCTTTTGGGTACTTAACATTTTTTCCTCTACTTTATGTATGAAGTTTATCTGGTTTTATGGGACCGTAGTGATGACAAATTTCAGCAATTCAAGCTCTGCCCAATCAATAAATATACAATAATTTAATCAGAAACCTTTATCTTGTCAATTGATGCGCTTGCGGCCCTAGCTTTAAAATAGAAAATGAAAGACACCCAATTTTTTTTATTTTTTATTGATCCATGTCTTCTCAACACTGGCGATATCTTCCTTCGTATTCAGTTGATACGAATGATAAAAGTAGAAAATTTGGTCAAGGATCATGTGATTCAAGAACGAATTTTCTTCACAGACAGCATTGAAAATTTTTTTTTCAAGTTTTGTGGTCTATTCTGAGTATTTTTTTAGGGAAATCCAACCGTATACCGGACCAAATACCAGAAGCATAAATGCCGTCCTCACCCCGAACCAGTCGATCCAGAATCCCAGAAGTTCTATCGTAAAAATGGTGATAAAAAAACCAATGCAGTTGACAATTGTAAGTGCAGACCCCACATAAGCCCTGGGAGCGAACTGGGCATTTAAGGTTGAAAATTGTGGTGAGTCAGCCACAACTGCAACCCCCCAGATCATAATGATCAACAGGGCGGTATTCGGTGGCAGGCTGATGAGAAAAGGAGAAAACAGGCAGATAATTCCAGAAATAAATAGTGCAGCCAAGGCAATGATACGGCTCCCGGTCTTCAGCGCGATGATTCCGCCAATTGCGCAGCCTATAAAACCTGCTGCAAAAAATCCAAATGACCAAAGCTCGACATGGCTTTTACTGATGGTTTTTATCAATACCGGAATATAGGCAAAAACCGCATAAAGTTCCCACATATGACCAAAATAACCAAAGGATGCGGCACGAAAACCAGGATGGTGGAAAACCTTTTTAATCACACCAACATCAAATTTAGACCCCTTGGGCAGATATGGGCCGTCTCTCACAAGGAAAAGTTGAATAAAGCCTCCTGCAAGGCAGCAAAGAGAGGTTGTCAAAAGAATGAAATCCACATCCCCTTTCCAGTTGAATGCCTTTATTAAGTACGGAAAGCCTGAAGCCAGAACCAAGGCACCCACAAGCCAGCCAAGTGCCTTGGATACAGTTTTGGGATACCAGGAAGCAGCTATTTTCATACCCACGGGATAAATTCCCGCGAGCACCATACCACAAAGCAGCCGTGACAGTATCAGCAAAGACCTGTGGTCGTCCAGGAATGCACTTGAATAATTGAAAATTGCCCCAAACAATGCAGAAATAAAGAAGACCCGTACCGGAGAAAACCGATCGGACAGGTTTAAAAATGCAAATATCAAAGTCCCCAATATAAACCCGAATTGAACTACGGACAGCAAGAGGCCCTGGCCTTGGTATGCTACATTTGCCGCAAACCAGATAGAACCGGAAAAAAATTGGGAGAGTATAATAAACAGCAACCGCATACCGAGAGCTTATACCATTTTATCATATTTTTAAAAGATAATTTAGGCATATGAAATCATCAGTACCATTCTGCTTGGTCGAATAAGTAATTATACCATAAATTATATGGTTGGTTCTAAACGCATTAATCCTTTTTTCTGATTGTTTAGTCTGCACCACTTTCGATGCCAGCTGGGCCTGTTATCATAACATACACTTCAAATTCCGGATAACCTCCATCTGTGTAGGGGCGCACTGCCACCTCGCAATATGGGCTTGTACTGCCATAAGACGGTCTTTCTTCAAATTGCGGTCCAGGTGGTGGAGAGGCGCCAGGGAAAGGGCTGGGTATATACGGTATACCTGAACCTTCCCATTCAATGCCGCTCAAACCTGTTGTCCATCCATTCAACAGTTCAAAATTAAACATCCTGTATGTCATTTCAGTGGTGCCTCCTGATCTTGCCGGAACAAACTCGGTCACTGCGTAGGAACTCATCCTTGGAACAAAATCAATTGTTTGTGTGGTGCTATTCCCTCTGTTGGTTTCAAGTGTGACCTCACAATTTGAACTCGGCTTGAGGCCAGTAACACTGCTGGGCATGGACACGCTGACAAATGTTGAGGTCCACTCATCAATATTCCCGTCAATCTCCCTGCCGCGGACAGTAAATGTCACCTCTCCTGGCGTATTACCAAAATTGCTGCCAGTAATAGTTAATATGGCACCGGGTGTTATTTCTTCACTGGAAATATCACTGATCACAGGTAATGTTGTGGGATTTGGTACAATGAGAACTCCTGCTATCGCCCTGTTTCGTTCAGCATCCACTATAATTCTTGCCTCTATACCATCATCCGTTACAAAAGAAGCCAATGCTTCAGGAATGTCAACACTGACATTTTATTCCACCCCACGGTTTACTGTTAATGAGATGATCATATCATCTATCCTTAAAAACGCCTGTCCTGAAGTCCCAAGGTTATTCCCCCAGAGAACAATTTCCTGGCCGGGTACGGCATTATCAGGATTGGTATGATCAATATTGGCCATCTCTTCTCGGTTTACCCGGTCGGTGGCCCTGACGGTTGCTCTTTGAGGCAATGTCTCCATTCTAAGGCTGTTTTGTGCCTGACTGGACAAAGATCTTGCTGCAACTAATGCCGTGTTTGCTTTCTTGTTTATCTGCTGGACTCGTTGACGGTTCTTTGTATCAATGTCGCGTTTTATCTTTGTTTTTGTTGAATTTATTTTTGCTTCAATTGCCTTCTTACGACTTGGTGTGCCTGGTTTTTTTGAGACACCTTTCCTGTTTTTAGATCCCTGCTCTGACGCTTTAATTAACTTTGCAACAAATTTTTCAGCTGAAATTTTCGGAGTATTAGTCAATTTGCGCATTTTATTTTTATATCTCGTACTTTTCAGTGCTGTTGTAAGCTGATTGATTTCTTTTTTGTTCAGTTTCATCGCCTTAAATGCGGTTACAGACTGATCAAAGTTCATGAATCTGTTAAACCTTTCTAAATAGGTCTTTATTTTTGGAGCAATCTGTGTGCTTGGCCTCTTTTGGATCTTTTTTTCTATAAGTGTATCACTGCCTGAGCTTTTTGACTGAATGGATTTACCGGTAAGGGTTTTTGACTTTGCCTCTTTTTCAACATATGAGGATTGTTTTTTCTCGACTGCCTGAACAGTGACACTTAACGATAAAACACACCATACTGTTATCAAACAAAATACCTGTTTCATTTTAATTTCTCCTTTCTACTCCCAATAGAGCTGTATAAGGCCAATCGTGACTGTATCTGTTATTCTTTCAGCACTATTGCTGATATGGTCTTTATCTGTGAAATACGCCATATTCATCAATACCCATATTCTATATCTTTTTATCTTTCACCAGTACGTTTCGAGCTGTGAGGGCAGAAAAATAACGATTGAGGATCAGTGCTATCCCTCTTTTCAAAATTAGCTTACCAAATCAAGGCTAGTTTACTTTTAATATATTTGTTTAAAATTGCAAGCCATAAGTAAAATTGCAATTCGTACGATTTTTTTTAATCACAAACGGTATCATTTTGGTCTCCTTTTTTTATTGTTTAATACTTTAGTATGAGACTGGCTTTAAAAAGTTCATTCTTTCAATTTTTTTAATATCAGTATGTCTGTCTGAAAAATTAAATATATGGATAGTCAAATTAAAAAGTATTCATAAACCTGCTGTTTTAGTGTAGAGTAGGCTTTGATCAAACTACTGAAATTAGTTTTTTAATCCAGTTAAATAATTACCTGTTCAGGAATTTCGACGATGAAAGTTTCAATACTGACAAGCGGAACAAGAGGAGATGTTCAACCCTATATTGCTTTGGGAAAGGCCCTGCAAGAACGGGGACATGATGTATTGATAGCCTGCCCGGAGAATTTCTGTTTCTGGGTTGAGGAACATGGCCTTAAAAGTTGCTCTATTGGTATTGACATGCAGGCTTTTGTTCAAACCCCTGAAGGTAAAAAAGTGTTGTCCGGGAATATATTTTCGATAATAAAAATCTGGAAGCAAATCATTGTGCCAAGTATACAAAAAACATTTGATATCTCTTGGAAATATGCACGAAATGCCGACACAATAATCTATCATCCAAAAGTAGGTGCTGCCATTGACGTTGCAGAAACCACTGGTGCCAATCTTGTATGTACGGCTCTATTCCCTATATTCCCAACCAGAGCGTTTCCTTTTTTTTTATTTAAAGGTAATTACGGTTCTTTTCTCAACAAACTGACATATAAGCCAACAAGTTTTTCTCGTGTATTTTTTATTAAAATGATCAACAAATGGCGCAGGGAGACGTTAGGTTTAAACAACAGCGCTATGTTCATGCCTATTGATGGGGATGGCACAAAAGAGGTATTAAGGCTTTGTGCCGTGTCACCCTCTGTTGTTAACTATCCTGCAACTGAAAGCAAAATGATCCACACAACCGGATATTGGTTTCTGGAAGAAGGAGAAAGCTGGCAGCCAGATTCAAAATTTCTAGATTTTATAAAGTCCGGGGAAAAGCCTGTTTATATCGGGTTTGGTTCCATGCCTGGACGAAATCCAGAGAAATTAACAAAAGAAATCATCCAGGGAATTCAAGATGCGGGATTAAGGGCGATACTCGCCACCGGCTGGGGCGGACTAAAAAAGACAAGCCTTCCAGACAACATTTTTCTCATTGAAAAAGCACCTCATGATGCATTATTTAGTTATGTCAGCGCGGTTGTTCACCATGGCGGGGCCGGAACAACATCTGCTGGGCTTCGAGCAGGACTTCCAACATTCATTTGCCCTTCAAGTTTTGATCAACCTTATTGGGGTCGTTTGATATGCTCTCTGGGGATAGGGCCAAAACCACTATTTTTAAAAAAATTAAAAGCAAAAAAGTTTTCAGAAGGTCTAATGGATCTTACTCAGAATGAATCATACAAAACTGCTGCCGCCAAAATGGGGTATTTGATTGCCAAAGAAAATGGTGTTTCAAGGGCTGTAGAACTTATCGAATCGTTCAGTTTTAGAAACAGCAACCAAATCTGAATATGAACATTTACAAGCTAACAGTACTGATGGGGATTTAAATGAGTTCTTCGGACGTGTTGCCTTAGAGTTCTAACACAGTAAATTTAATAGACCCGCTTAGTGTTTAATATTTTCCTGTTACCATGCAACATGAGGGTTGCCAGTTCTGATATTTTAAACTTGGACACGTTTACTAAAACAGTTAACCCTCATTTTTAAAGCGGGTTGTCAGATTTTATCTAAACTATTCCAAATATATGTAATTCAATTTGAAATTTTTCACCTCATTTTTAATTCCCCATCTGCTCCCCTTAGTCATTATTTGATACCCTGATGACGATCTTCCCCTTTACCCTGCCACTATCGAGATGGGTCATGGCCTCAGGAGTTTTCTCCAGATCATATACACTATCAATTATAGGTTTGATTTTCTTTGATTCGATCATATCATTTAGGATAGCAAAATCATCAAAATTGAGAGTTGCTACCTTCATACCAGCAACCTTCGAGGATAGCATGGAGCTTATGAACGACCTGATGACATAGTTCATTCCGCCATGACCGCTATTAGGTACAACCATACCCTTTTGTGTAAGTAGTTTCTTCATTTTGGATATCTTAGATACTCCAGCATTATCCAGTATCAGGTCATATTTCTTACCAGACGTTGTGAAATCCTCTTTCGTGTAATCGATCACGTGATCAGCTCCGATAGATCTGACCATTTCAATCTTCCCTGTGCTACAAACACCAGTTACTTCACAATCGTATGATTTGGCTATCTGAATTGCAAAAGACCCAACTCCACCAGAAGCACCAGTCACCAGGACCTTTTGCCCTTTCCTAATATTTCCCCCATCCCTCAGCTGTTGTAATGCGGTTATGGCTCCCGTGGGAATGGCAGCGGCTTCTTCATGGGATATATTTGCGGGCTTTATTGCCACCTTTTCAGCATCGATTTTCACGAATTCCGCAAAAGCATTATCGGTGAACCCGTATACCTCATCTCCTTCATTGAAGCCTTTAACTGTACTTCCGACTTCTTTGATGGCACCCGCATAATCCCATCCTAGGATGAAATCTTTGGGATTGAGACCGACCATGACTCTGATCATAAAGGGTGTCCCCTTCATTGTGAAGAGGTCCCCGGCATTGATGGATGACGCCATAACTTTGATAAGCACCTCATTGTCCCTGATCGTAGGTTTCTCAACGTCGATTACCTTTAGATTATCTGTAGAACCATATCCATTTTGCACAACAGCTTTCATTAGATCCCATCTACATTTTTAATTTTTTTCCAAATATATCTATACTTGAAAATTTGTGGACCTACAAGACGCAAATAAAAGACTGAAAAGAGTAACCATAAAGTCTCAATGATTATTATCCCTGTCAGAACTTTTCGTGTATTCAATATCTAAAGAATACCAAATCAATACATTATAAAAATTTCAAATTCAGTGGACTCTTCCATGATGCAAGAAATCTTGATTTTTAAATTTATCAAATAATGACTACTTGAACTTGAAGCCAACAGTGCAGTTTTACTATCCCTACTGAGCAATTATGCCATGAACTGAACCGCTTCGCGGAAGTAGTTGTCTCCACCATCGTGCTCTATTCA